>NZ_FRCD01000054.1 GCF_900142785.1 Chryseobacterium carnipullorum
CCTTCTGAAGTAGGCACAAAATCCAGTTTCCATTCAGGTGGACCTCCGATAACAAGAACATCATTGATGTTTTTATAAGCCTGTTCTTCAAAAGCGGTCTCTGTTCTACAAGTTAAACATATACCACCTCCTTCAAAATAGCTATACTGGAAGCCATCCAGATAATCTGTACTATGAGTGGTACCAGGTGACCCTCTTCTGCCTTGCTTGATATAGTTTTTACGAAGTTTTGTTCCGTCTGCACGATACAGATACCCCAAGCTAGCATTGATGGTCTGTCCCAGGAATGGATCGGTCTGGGTGATCGTAAAAGTATTGGGCAGGTTAAGATAATTGTAAACAATATCCTGTATCCCTTTATCTTTCATCGTGGTCATATTCCCGTTCAGGTCATAATCAATCATATTGTTTCCGCCTTCATATCCTGCATCATTTAAGGAGCTTTCAATAACCTGATTCAAACGGTTTCCTGTATAATGATAGGTAAGATTGTCGACAAGCTGTGCTGTTCCTGCAGGCGCTTTTCCGTTTCTGTGCAGGGTAGTGATATTCCCATTGAGGTCATACGTCAAGTTTTCATTAAAGAAATAATTATTGGGAGCCGTCGTGTAGGCTTCTCTGTAAATGGCATCTGTCAGTCTGTTCAGCTTATCATAGACATAATGGTATGCTTTGTAAACATCATCAGCGGTTCTCCAGTGTACTTCTGCAATATTTCCTCCATATTGGGGAACTGATGTACCAGGAATAGCGGGATCCTGGTATCTCATGGAGTATCCGAATAGTTTTCCGTTAAGATTGTCCGGATCATTGATCCTGGTCATCCAGCCCCGAATATTGTATTGATAATCCATGCTTTGAAGCGGTGATCCAATGCTGATTCCCCCGACTTTCTTGTTTTCAAGCTGAGAAAGTTCATTGTACTTATTCTGGGCAAGAATTTCTTCAGGATTGCTGTCTACCTGGTGTTTGTGGACCAGAAGTCTGTTCTGCTGATCATAGATGAAGTTTTCGGTAATGACTCTTTCTGTATCTGTAGTCAGTCTTTTGTGTTTCGTAATGACAGTCTGTGCTACTCCGGCAAAATCAAGTTTTGATTCTGTTTTGGTATAGCCTCCCAGATGATTGATGGAATGACTGCCAATCGCTCGTCCTTTGAGATCATAATAGGTGTAGTTTTTGGTCCAGTTATCATCTTCAATATTCTTGAC
>NZ_FRCD01000053.1 GCF_900142785.1 Chryseobacterium carnipullorum
TGGACTGCCCCCAAAAAGTTAGACACTTTTTAGGGGCATTTTTTATGTATAGAAAAGAAAAATTTAGCGTTGCTTTCAAATTAGAATGTATTAAACTTCACAAAAATTCTCATCGTTCGATTGAATCTATAGCAACAGAGAAAGGATTTAATGAAAGCAATCTGCGCAAGTGGATCGGTTTTTATAACAAGTACGGAACCTTGGGACTACAACCAAGAAAAAACAGGAGCTACTCGTTGAATTTCAAGATTAAAGTTTTGAAAGCCATCGAAACAGAACATCTCTCACAAAGGGAAGCATGTATCCGATTCGATATCGCAGCGCAGTCTACTGTGTTGAGTTGGCAAAGGGATTATGAAAAAAGTGGTATTTTAGGGTTAAAGAATACCCCCAAAGGAAGACCCCGCATTATGAGCGATTACAAACGTAAGAAAAGAAAGTCCGATAAGCCATTAACCCGAGAAGAAGAACTTTTATTGGAAAACGAAAGGCTGCGGGCCGAAATTGATTTTCTAAAAAAGTTAGACGCCTTAACTCTCAAAAAGAACAAACAGAGGCCATCGAAGGATTAAGGCGAAAATATGATCTGTCGGTCCTTCTGGATTGTACAGGTATGGCCAGAAGCAGTTTCTATTACCATCAGAAAGTACTTAAGAAAAAGGATAAATATGGAGAGATAAAAGCTTTGATAAAACAGATTTATCATAGGCATAAAGGACGGTTGGGATACCGTCGTATCACTTTGGTCATGAAACAACAAGGAATTATAATCAATCATAAAACGGTATTGAGATTAATGAAGACCCTGGGATTGAAAAGTATCATTAGGGTTAAAAAATACAGATCTTACCGGGGAGAGCAAGGCAGGATAGCGCCAAATATTCTTGAGAGGAACTTTAAGGCAGATCTGCCCAACAGAAAATGGGCCACTGATGTGACAGAATTTAACGTCTCGGGCAGTAAATTATACCTTTCACCGATAATTGATCTGTACAACGGCGAGATCGTGAGTTACGATCTCTCGGAAAGACCTGTTTTTGCACAGGTCATAAATATGCTCAAAAAGGGGTTTAGAAAAATCAAGAATACTGAAAACCTCATTATCCACTCTGATCAAGGCTGGCAATATCAGATGAAAGCCTATCAGCATCTGTTAAAAGAAAAAGGAATTATCCAAAGTATGTCCCGCAAAGGAAACTGCCTGGATAATGCGGTAATAGAAAACTTCTTTGGGACTTTAAAATCTGAAATGTTCTACACTAAGAAATTTAAAAC
>NZ_FRCD01000052.1 GCF_900142785.1 Chryseobacterium carnipullorum
TGTCTAGTCCTGAAATATCGATACACAAAAAAAGCATCGTTATGGAAGAACATTTAGAAACCCAGTACGTCAAGCGTACGCAGCGAGATTACAATTTGAGTTTGAAGCTTCAAATAGTAAGAGAAATAGAAGCGGGAAAATCAGGAATTACCGACTGTCGGAAAAAATACGGTATACAAGCACGCTCTACGATTGTTAGTTGGCTTAGAAAATATGGTAACTTTGATTGGGAAAATCAAAATTCATTTACCATGAAAAAGACTCCGGAACAGCGTATTATGGAATTGGAAGCTGAAGTTAAACTGCTGGAAAAGCAGAAAGCATTTTTAGAGAAACAGGCTTATATCGCGGATAAAAAGGTGATATTTTTCGATATGATGATTAATCTTGCTGAGAAAGAATATGATATTGATATCAGAAAAAACTTACCACCCGGACAATCACCAGCTTCCGCAGTGAAGAGAAAGAAACCTTAATCTTTACCTGCGAATTGTTCGGATTGGATAGACAAGTCTATTACAGAAGTATCAAGCGGTATGAAAACTCACAAACTAAAGCTTCAAAAGTGATAAAACTCGTAGAAGATATTCGCGTAAAAATGCCAAAATTAGGAGGCAGGAAGCTGTATTTTCTATTAAAGGGACCTTTAAGATCCCTGAAAATAGGTAGGGATAAGTTTTTTGATATTTTGAGAGCCAATCATTTGCTCATAATACCCAAGAGGAGCTATCATATCACAACGAATTCTCATCATCGATTCAGAAAGCATAAAAACCTGATTCTGGATTATAGTATAAACAAACCCAACCAGGTTTGGGTGGCAGATATTACTTATATCGGGAACAGAAAAAAGCCGAGTTATTTAAGTTTGATAACCGATGCCTATTCAAAGAAAATCGTTGGGTATCATGTTGCAGACAACCTTAATACAGAAAGCAGTCTCGTAGCATTGAGAAAGGCATTAAAAAACAATAACATTGAAAAAGAACCACTGATTCATCATTCTGATAGAGGCTTACAATATTGCTCAAATGAGTATCAAAGGATTTTGAAAAAATATCAATTAAAATGCAGTATGACGCAGAATTCCGATCCTTATGAAAATGCTGTAGCAGAGAGAGTGAATGGTATTTTAAAACAAGAATTTGATATCGATAAATATGATATTGAAACTTCGCTCAGAAGAAAAATAGTAAATGAAGCTATTGGAATTTACAATGAATTACGACCTCATTTTTCAAATCATTATTTAACCCCAAATCAAATGCATCAACAAAAGAAAATCAAAATGAAAACTTATAAAAACAAAAACCAAAGCAAAAACAAATTTGCTCTGGTTTAATTATTTATTTTTGTCCTTTAATCTGTATCAGATTTTCAGGACTAGTCAT
>NZ_FRCD01000050.1 GCF_900142785.1 Chryseobacterium carnipullorum
TAGTCTCTCCTTAAACCACCTATAATTTACTGATTATTAGTATTTTGGGTTTAAAATAGCTTGTTTTTTATTGCAAGAATTTGTATCTTAGAGCTTTAAAACCTTGCAAATATGTTGGGGAAAAATCCAGAAAAGAAGCCAGAATTATTCCGCCCAATGTTGGTGGATTTTATTGACCACGAGCATGAACTTGTTCTACTTTCAGAAAAAATAGATTGGAATTATTTTGAGAAAGAATTTTCGCCCTTGTATTCCAAAGTGGGCAATCCGAGCCATCCGATTCGGTTTATGGTGGGTTGTTTGCTACTGAAACATTTGTATAATTTGGGCGATGAGACGTTGGAAAAAGCCTGGATCATGAATCCTTATATGCAGCATTTTTGTGGCAGGGTTTTCTTTGAACACGAATTTCCTTGTGACCCGAGTAATTTTGTTCATTTCCGAAAAAGAATTGGCGAAAAAGGTATCGAAAAAATCTTTGCCTACAGCGTAAGAATGCACGATGCCAAGACGAACACCTCAAATTTTGTTTTGTCCGATACTACCGTTCAGGAGAATAATACCTCTTTTCCTACCGATGCAAAATTGTGCAAAAAAGTGATCGATTATTGCAACAAAATAGCCGGAAATGAAGGCATAAAACAAAGACAACGCTACACAAAAGTCAGCAAACAAATGGTGCGCAACACCTACAACGGAAAACATCCCAAGCGGGCAAAAGCGGCAAGGAAATCTCAAAGACAGCTCAAAACCATCGCCATGAGACTGATTCGTGAATTGCAACGGAATTTTAATGCAGAACAGCAAGAATTTTATAAAGATTTAATGACATTGTACACCAAGGTTGTCACACAAAAAAGAAACGATGCCGATAAAATTTACAGCATTCACAAGCCTTTTACCCGATGTATTGCCAAAGGAAAAGCGCATAGCCAGTATGAATTTGGGAATAAGGTAGGTTTGATAACCACCGCCAACAAAGGCAAGAAAATCATTCTCGGGATTAAAGCGTTTTTGCAAACTCCTTACGATGGTCACACCATAGAACCACTTTTGGAACAGATGGAAACCGGTGGTCAAAAGCTCCCAAAAGAACTCCTTTACGATAGAGGTGGCAGAGGAAAATCAGAAATAAAGGGCGTGAAAATCTCCATCCCAAGCACTCCAAGAAAAAAAGACACTGCTTATCAAAAGCAGACAAAGCGCAAAAAATTTAGAACCAGAGCGGCAATAGAACCTATCATCGGACATTTAAAAACCGATTTTAGGCTGGCAAAAAATTACTTCATCGGAGAAACGGGACCACAAATCAATGCATTACTAGCTGCAACCGCTTGGAACATGAAGAAAATGATGGAACTACTGAAACAGAAAATTATTTTCTTATTTTGTAAGATACAAATTATGCTGTTTTCTAATCCTGTTTTTAAAAATAAATTAAATAGTGGGTTTTGTTAAGGAACGACTAC
>NZ_FRCD01000047.1 GCF_900142785.1 Chryseobacterium carnipullorum
AGGCGGTTTCCTGTATAATGATAGGTAAGATTGTCGACAAGCTGTGTGGTTCCTGTAGGAGGGATCGTTTCTATAATTTTCTAATATAAAAACGTCATAAAACACAAAAAACTTCGCAATTTGCGAGGTTCTTTTATTATCTGCTACGAAGTTACAAACTTCGTAGAGCGGGTTACAATAGATACGAACGGAGACACTGACGAGGGCATCTACTACAGACTTTGTAGTGAGTTGCAAAAAAACTATAAACTACTACGCTCACAGGAAGACCAGACCGCTAATGAAGGATTGGGATTGATGCTGAGTGGGTTCTTCTACAGGGCTTGCGTCATATTTATCTATGTCGCCCTGCGATACCATCCCAATCAAATCAACATCCGCATCCTTTGGAAGCTATGCGAACACATTGACCCCAAGGTAAAAAACCTTGACTACCTTATCCAAAAACTGCCATTCGATTTCTTCGAGTTCCTAAACCCATCCAAAAACCTTTACAGGAACTTCTGTTATCTTGAAGAAGAACACCTATCTATCCTCGACGAACTGGCGCAGGGTTTTCTCGACCTTGTTGATGAACAGTTTGATAAGTAACAACAGGAAAGCCACTCAATGAGTGGCTTTCTTGTTGTTATTAATTTTTTTTTCTATTTTTTATCTTTAAGTAGTATAAAACCAACTTATATAAGATAAACCATAAAATTAGAAAAACTATTGTTTGCAATATGAATATTGATAAAAAGGAGACATCAACCATAACTAATCCAAATAATAAAATATTAACAGGATAAGTAATTATTACGAGTGGTGTCCAAAGGGGGCTATTATAATCGAAGCCAAACAAAGAGTATTCTGGGAAACTAACCAAAACAACTAAAGTCCCTAACAATACATATATTAAACTTAATAGCATTGTACCGAATAAAATTTTATTTCTTTTCATATATTATCTTAGTGATGGAAATGTTATAGCTTGTTTCAAAATACTTTTTATAGTTTGCCTTTTAGGCTGAGAAGCACTATTCAATCCCCTTCCTAATATTTTTGCCTGAATCATAAGTTTATTATTTCCTTCTTTTCTATACTTCTCTTCTAATTTACCCATACTATCAACAAAACGATCATCTGCTGTAATTGTAGCCGTACTGTTAAATAATGCACCCGCTCCTACAGCGTGTAATTTATCATAATCCTTATCATGAATAAAAGCTGGAACTTCTATTTCAGTTGGTGGTACTGAATAATCAGATTCGCCATTATATTTTCTTGGGTTTTTCCCACCGGGATAATTATATCCAAATAAATTCTTATTTAAGGTCTCTGGATTTAATTGATTTAAATCGACTTTCCCATCTTCTAGAGTAGAGTATAAAGTATTAGCAGCAGATTCACTGAGCTTTGCGTCCTTATAGTTATTATTAACGTAGCTTAATAATGTACTAGCATTGTCGCCTTTATCCTTAACTAAATTTCCATTTTTGTCTTTGTGCCAATCAGGTGAGCTACTAGATGAATTTGACATTGAGCTCCTTAATTGTAAAAATGCAGATTGAGCATCTGCTCCTGTGTATGTAGTACCAGAAGTAGTTTCTACAACACCTCTACCATCGGGGTCTATGAATCTGATTGGATTGTTTACAGCATAATTGTAAGTGGAATGTCTACGATACTGTTCAGCCAGCGGATCCACCACACCCCATCTTCCGATATCCGGCATATAAAATCTCGCTCCATAATCATACATTCCGGTCTCTTGCAGTTCCTTGCCATTGTACTTATAACTATAATAGCTTCCCAACTTTGAATTACTAAGCATTCCCTGAATATGATTCAAGCCAAAAGGATAATAATTATTAGTATCCGTAACCTCCAGAATGCCTTCGCTGTTTTTAGCAAAACTTACCCTAGCATTGCCAAGGTGATCTCTGTACTGGTAAATATAGCGGTTTTCCGTGAAACTGTAAAATCCTTCTGAAGTAGGCACAAAATCCAGTTTCCATTCAGGTGGACCTCCGATAACAAGAACATCATTGATGTTTTTATAAGCCTGTTCTTCAAAAGC
>NZ_FRCD01000020.1 GCF_900142785.1 Chryseobacterium carnipullorum
TTACGCTTTAGTTTTTTTCTTACTTGGTTGTATATTGTATGTCAATGATCTTTTTTCTTTCCGCAAAACATAGAGAAGCTTTTCTGTCGTTCTGTCCTCTATTTGCGGTTGCAAAAGTAATTATTTATTTCTAAATGACAAAATATTTTCCAAAGAAAATTTAAAGTTTTTTAAGTAACCTTAACCTCTTGACAAACATCCGTCCTTACTGCTTCTGCGCTCCGTTTAACCGGACTGCAAAGATACTAAAATTTTTAAATCCCGCAACTTTTATTTCTAAAAATTAATCAGATCATTTTCTAGCCCTTAAAAAGCTTTTTCATAAATAGTATCGCTTACCTAAAAGCTCTTCTGTGCTACTAATCAACTCTCGTTTTTCAGTGGGGCAAAGATAGCAACTTATCACAACGCAAAACAAACTTATTTAACATAAAATTCATCATCCCGTCATATTAATGCATAAACAACTGGCAGGCAGAGAGAAAAATTTAAACTTATGTTTAGTTTTAAAGTCTACTTGAATACAAAGTGCAGCCCTATTGTTTATTTTGTACATAGATAAGGCTTAAAAAGTCAGCATAGGACCTTTCCAACCCAATAATATCACCAGACTTTAGATTTAAGCCTCCTGTTCCTGAGGTATCTGATTTAACTTTTGCGGAAGAAACCTGAAAATATAGATTCTCGTCATTATTTTTTGCCTGAACTTTAATTGTAGAGCCCAAAAGTTTCTTTGTTGATATAGTATATACTTCTCCGGGAATGATCTCCTGTGTAAGATATGATCTTGGGGTTAACACATAATCCTTCTCATTGATGTTAATTTTTTGATTTTTATCAGAAGAAGCAAAAACGTAAAGCATTCCTTTCTGGCCTGCTAAGTTTTCTTTGGGAGTATAGTACAGGGCAATTTTATAATTGGCCGGATTAAGAGGTTGCGGAATGCCCGTTATATTTTCAAAAGGTTTAAATGAAAATGTATTGGCTCCTATTTCTTTTGCCTTCTTATATATTAAAGAGAAAACAGCTGCATCATCATTGGAGAATCCCTGAACATCAATTTCGCCCAAATATTCGGCACCCTTTATAGCGTCCGCTTTTTTATACAGGAATTTATCTGTATTGTCATTTGTTTTCTCAATTTTTGAAAGATACACCTTTTGTGCATAACACAACTGTATACAAAATACGGAAAGGGCAATTGCTAGATTCTTCATATTATTGTTGTGTAATTGTTCTGACAGCTTCTTCGAGGCTATTTTCCCAATGTTTTGGTTCTATTTTATAAATCTCCTCTATTTTATCCAAAGACATGGTACTTCTGGCCGGTCTTTTTGCAGGAGTAGGATATTGGTCGGTTGTTAAAGGATTTAATTTTACTGAAGTTTTTGAAAATTCAGCGATCTTTTTAGCAAACTCAAACCATGTCGTTTCCGGATAGTTGGAGAAATGAAAAATACCAAAGGTTTTGTTGGGGGTTTGGATAATGTTCATGATTGTTTCTGCAAGATCATTTGCATTGGTAGGCTGACCAAACTGATCTGCAACAATCCCTAGTTCGTTCTTTTGAGAAAAGAGGTTGAGCATTGTTTTAACAAAATTCTTATTAAATTCTGAATAGAGCCAAGAGGTTCTCAAAATAATGGTTTTAGGATTAAGTTCCAAGGCCAATTCTTCTCCTTTTCTCTTTGATTCACCATATATTCCCGTTGGATTTGTAAAATCGTCTTCTGAGTAGGAAAGGTTGGTATCGCCATCAAATACATAATCTGTGGAAACATGAATCAAAATGCTTTTATGATCTGCACATGCCTGAGCAAGGTATCCTACTCCATCAGCATTGACAGCAAATGCTTTATCACTTTCTTTTTCGGCTAAATCAACTGCTGTGTAGGCTGAAGCATTGATACAGTAATCAGGTTTATTATCATAGAAGAAGTCATTGATCTGACTTTCGTCTGTAATATTCAAAGTCTGAGAGTCTGTAAATATGAATTCGTAGGAATTTTCAAAATCAGGTGCTATTTTTCTGATACAGTTACCCAACTGTCCGTTACTCCCTATTACTGCTATTTTTTTCATCTGTAATTTATTATTTTACTTATCAAAGGTACTGCTAAAGAAAATATATCCTTTCATCGCAAAAGATTATTTTTTCCGTTGTCTGATTAAGAATTTTTTGCGTTCTGAGATCTTAAGTATTTTACTCTTGGCTGGAAATCTTTTTGCTCCAGATTTACAAAGAACTTATGGAAAGTCTCTTTTATATCTTCGGGATGAACTTCAGATTTTCTTGTTGCAATATTAAAATAGATTACAGTAACCCATAATACAGCATGAACTGTTTTTTCATCCAGACTTTTCATCAGTATTTCTACTTTGGCTGTTCTGTCCTGTATTTCTATAGTCTTGCTGCTGATGACTACCTGAGTATTGTATCGTACTTCTTTTAAATAAGCGATCTCATTTTGAATGGCAATCCAGGTGCATCCCGTTTTCTTGGTATACTCTTCGTAGGTGAATCCGTAAAATGTTTCTACGTGATCTTCTCTTGCATTGAACATATAGTCCAGATATTTCACATTATTTAAATGTCCTATCGGATCACAATCGCTGAACCTCACTTTTACGGTTGTTGATACTTCTCTTTCCATAGCGCAAAAATAAAAAAACCGCCCCTAAAAGAGGCGGTTAATTTATAAAACTTTGTTAATTTCTTAGTTGATCCCTAATTCTTTCTTAACAGCAGCTGTAGCATCTGCACCTGATTTGTAAACCAATGCTGCAGAATTTGCATCCATAATGAATTCATATCCGCTAGTTTTAGCTACTTTCTCGATAGCATCGTTCAGTTTTTTCTCGATAGGTCCGAAAGCAACATCTTGTTTAGCCTGAAGATCTTTCTGAGCTTTATCCTGCATTTGAGCTATTTCTTCCTGAATCTTTTGTAATTCTGCTTCTCTAGCTTTGTTTTCATCAGCAGTTTTCTTAGGAGCTTCCTCGCTGTACTGCTTTAATTTAGCTTGTCCTGCGTCAGCTTTTTTCTTGATCTCCGCTTGTTTTGCATCTAAGAAAGCTTTTATATCAGTATCTGCTTTTTTCTTTTCAGGCATTGCATTAAGCACCCCCATTAAATCTACAGTAGCTAATTTCTGAGCTTTTGCCATACTTACCGATACAACCATTATTACCGCGGCAAATAATACACTTAATTTTTTCATAATTGGTAAAATAAATAATTTAATTTGTTTTTAGATTTTAATTTAAGGTAAAAGTTAATTTAAAAAAGTTACTTTTTACTTTTACTACTTGTCTTTTCTTTTTTATCAGATCCTTTTGATCCTTTTAACAAGACATCCAATACTTTTTCTGTATAATCATATCTGGGCTGATGGATAATCACATTAGTGTTGCTTTTATCAATAACTATGCCTAATCCGTTCTTTTCAAACACTGTTTTAACAGCGCTCCAGATCTGATCCTGGAAAGGTACTACCAGATTTGTTCTCAACTTTGTAATTTCCCCGTTGGTCCCAAAACGTAAGCTTGTAGTCGTTTTTATATTCTTATCAAGATCTACTACTTCTTTTTCTCTAAGTTTAAGCTGGTCTCCAATAAGCAAAACTTTTTCACTTTCAAATGCCGCTCTTTTTCTTTCGTACTCAGACTGCAGATTTTGAAGTTCTGACTGCCAGGTATCGATCTGTGAATTTAATCTCGCTTCGGCTTCTTTGTACTGAGGTAATTTATTTAAAATATACTCTGTATCCACCACTCCTATTTTCTGGGCATTTGAAAACCCGAAAAGCAGTAAAAGTACAAATGTGAAAATGATTTTAAAGTTTTTCATAGGTATGAATTATAATGATTGGTTCATCAAGAAGTGGGTTTTCCATCCAGATGGCTCTGTTCCGGAAACGGTCTTATCGAATCCATAAGCAAAGTCAAATCCGATCAAACCGAAAGCCCCCATATATACTCTGACCCCAACACCTACCGATCTTTTCAGCTGGAATGGGTTGTATGTGCTCCATGAGTTCCATACGTTACCTCCTTCAGCAAAGGTAAGTGCATAAATTTTAGCGGTTTGATTCATCGAGATCGGATATCTTAATTCTAGTGTAAATCTGTTATAGATTGTACCACCTCCTTTTTGTGTAATATCATCCACTTCTCCTCCATATGTAGATGCATTTTCGTATCCTCTTAAAGGAATCAATTCACGACCGTCATATCTACCTCCAAACAAACCTGTACCACCAACGTAGAATCTTTCGAATGGCGGAGCACCCAGTTTTTTGTTATATCCGTCCATAAATCCCATTTCAGCAGAAGATCTCAACACCAGTTTTCCGGCAACTTCGTTATATACATCAGCCTTGAACTTGATTTTATAGAATTCCATCCACTTGTACTTGTCAACAGGAGACATTGTAGAATAGTCTTTGTTACTGAACAAAGAGTAAGGTGCGGTCAACTTAGCGGAAACTTCGATATTTGATCCCATTGTTGGGAAGATAGGGTCGATACCTGCTGAGTTTCTGCTTAAACCTAAGTTAAGACTTAAGTTATTGGCATCCCCATAGTATTCTGTGGTATCCCCAAACTGGAATGGATAGTTACTGAATTTATAATTCTGATACTGGATTCCGGTGTATAATGAGAAATAGTCATCCGGCCAGTTCAGTAATCTGTTCAGACCAACTGATGCAGAGAAGATGTTAAGCTTCTGGCTACCACCACTACTGTCACTATATTTTACTCTGGAAGTATTTAAACTTACCGAAAGGGCAGTAGGTCTCGTTCCAAATAACCAAGGTTCAGTAAATGAAACGCCATAGTTTTGGAAATACTGTCCTGCCTGTGCCTGAATGGATAAAGTTTGACCATCTCCCTGAGGCACTGGCTTAAAGTCTTTAAATTTAAGGAAGTTTTTCAAAGAGAAGTTGTTGAAGGTAAGTCCTAAGGTACCAATAAAGCTGTTACCACCGTAACCAGCCTGTAACTGCACCTGGGAAGACCCTTTTTCAACCAGTTTCCAATTGATATCTACTGTATTATCCTGCTGGTTTGGCTGAATATCCTGACCTACCTGTTGTGGATCAAAGAAAGACATCCCTGCAAGATCAAAATAGGTTCTCTTAATTTCTGTCTTTTTGAAAAGCTGTCCCGGTTTTGTTCTTAAAGCTCTAAGTATAACATGATCATGAGTCGTGGTATTCCCCTGCCAGGTTACCTTATTCCAGGTAGCCTGTTCCCCTTCATTGATTCTAACCTCAAGGTTTACGGCATCTCCTGATACTGATTTTTCAACCGGTGTTATATTAGAGAAAAGGTAACCGTTATTCATATACATAGACTTGATGTCTGAATCGTCTTCTTTACCTCCGTCTTCTCCAACTTTTTTGTTGAAACCTACCGCATCGTAGATATCTCCTTTTTTATATCCTAGCAATCTCTGTAAGTATTCTGTAGGGTAAACGGTATTTCCGGTGAATGTAACATCTCCGATATAGTACTTCTTCCCTTCGTTTAATTTTACGTTGATTTCGTAGTTATTTCTTTTATTTCTCCATACGGAATCTGAAACAATAGCAGCATCTCTATATCCCAAAGAGTTATAGTAGCTTACAAGGCTCTGCTTGTCTTCCTGATATTTTTCTTCAATAAATTTAGAAGATTTCAGAATTCCTCCGATACCAAATCTTTTTTGTTTGGTTTCTTTGAAGGCTTTTTTTCTAAGTTGTGCATCAGTAACCGTTTGGTTGCCTTCAAATTCGATATGGTCGATTTTTACTCTTTTCCCTTTCTCTACATTGATGGTCCAGTCTACCATAGACGGATCGTTTGCATTGACCTTATCCTGAATGGTAATTTTGGCATCAGCAAATCCTTTTTTCACGTAATCCTTAGGGACTTTTGTCTTAAGTCCGGAGATCAGGTTTTGGGTGATCTTTGTTCCCGGCTTCAGATTATTGTCTTTAACCAGTTTTTCGTTTTTAGATTTACCGATTCCTTTACCTGTGAATTTTACTTCTCCAAGTTCTTTAAGGTCTTGTAAGTAGAATCTTAAAATTATGGTTTGCCCTTCAATACTCTGAACATATACTTCAACTTCTGAAAAAGACTGGGTATCCCAAAGCTTTTTAACAGCGTTGCTGATTTTTTGTCCTGGAATATCTACAACTTCGCCTTTTGTTAAGCCCGTAAATCGTAAGATCTGTGCTGGCGTATATTTTTTTACCCCATCTACAACAATGTCTTTAAGAGTGTAAGTTCCTGCTTCATTTTCGGCATGTACTGCACTATTTACTTTAGTGCTGTCCTGAGGAGTTACTTGTCCATAAAAATGCGCCGAAGCAGCAAACATTATGATGGGTAATAGTCTAAACTTCATTTTATCGAGTCTTTCTTTTCTTTAAATTTATTGGGCATTTATCTGATCGCCAGTTAATCCGTATCTTCTTTCTTTATTTTGATAATCAACAATACATTGGAAGAAGATATCTTTTGTAAAATCCGGCCACAGGACATTTAGAAATTGTAGTTCTGCGTAAGCAATCTGCCAAAGGAGGAAGTTGCTTATTCTAATTTCACCACTCGTTCTGATCAGAAGATCTACAGGAGGAAAGTCTTTTGTATAAAGATAACTTTCGAATAATTTTTCATCAATATTCTCAATATCCACTTTTCCTTCTTTGACATCGGAGCTGATATTTTTTACAGCCTCTACTATTTCATTCTGTGAACCGTAGCTTATTGCCAGCACTAAATTACCTTTTGTGTTTTCTTTGGTAAGTTCTACTACACGTTCCAGCTGTTCTCTCACCAGGAGAGGCAGTTTTTCCAGATTCCCTATCACATGCATTCTGAGTCCTTTGCTGAAAATTTCTTCAGCTTCCAGCAACAGGGTTTCCACCAGCAGATTCATCAGTGTACTTACTTCATCTGCAGGACGGCTCCAGTTTTCAGAAGAAAATGTATACAGTGTTAAATAGGGTATATCAATCTCATTACAGGCATTAATGGCATTTCTTACTGCATTAATGGCATTCTTGTGACCGAAGGTTCTTTCTTCGCCACGAGTTTTTGCCCATCTTCCATTGCCATCCATAATGATGGCGACGTGTTTCGGTAAATTCTCAGAATTTATTTTATCTTTAATCAACGACATATTAATTAATCACAATAGCATGGTGGTCTTCCGAATGAGTAGCTGAGTCCTAAACTAACTGTATTCATCCAATCTTTAGACCTTTCATCACCAATATTTCTTTTGTTAATAAGTTCTTGCTCTCTTTCTTTAGAGACTGCAAAATAGTTTCCGGACTGCAGCAGCGAACCGCCAGTAGCAGGATCTAAAATATCTGCATTAAAGCTGGAGGTTACATCCTTAGGCATAATCCTGCTGTGATCCAACTGATCTGTTAATGTATATCTAAATGTAGCTTCTGCAAATATAGACCAATTATGATTGAACTTATATTTTAAACCTACCCCGAAAGGGATATGCATCGTTACTTTTTTTCCTACTGTATATTGTGGAGTACTTGTAAAATCCATTTCATTAAGAGGAGCCTGTGCTACTCCGTCTGCATCTCTTCTAAAGTCGTTTACAAGATTCGCTTTAGGTGCATCAAACATTAAAGCACCAATACCTCCGAAGATGTACGGGCTTACCATGCTTACCTGCTCGTTATTGATAGGGAAAAAGTTGTATTCGAACATTAAGCTGGTTTCGTATACGTTATTTTTTCCGTATGAATTTCTATTCACTCTATATTCTTCTTTCGCAGCTTTATCGCTGAACTGGATCTGGTTGTACCCTAAGTCCAATCTAACGGTTTGATGCGGGTTAAAATTAAATCTGTATAATAAACCTCCATAAAATGGGAATCCCCATTCTGACACTCTGTCTAAATCCAACGGCTTTTGTAAAATGTAATTGGTCCTCCCTACGTCCCCAACTAGGTTACTCATTCCTAGACGAACTCCCAATTCGTTTCTTTGTGCTTTAACACTTACCATTCCAAGGAAGGCAAGAAAGCTAAACAATAATTTTTTATTCATAAAAGAATATGGATTTATGGTTATTTTAAAATTTAATTTTTGCAAATATAAAACATTTTTATATTAATGATATTCTTAATGTATAGTTAAAAATAAACAAAAAAACATAATTTGTTATAAAGTAAACGGCAAAGTGCCAAAAATATTCTTTTTTCCTTAGATTCCAAATACTGACAGTATAAGAAAACCCCCATTTGCTGAGGGTTTAAAACGCTATTTTTTATTAAATATTGTCTGTATCTTATTTCGTATTTTTATCAATAGTGGTTCTTCATAATTTTTGTCTTCATCAAAATATCCATAACCATATCCATACCCATATCCATAACCGTAGCCGTACCCCTGTTTTGTATTATAGTCATTATAAATGAGACCTAAATGATTAATCTCCTCATTATGGTACTTTTCAGTGATCATTTTCAGCATATACTTTTCAGTATATTCATGACGCACCACATAAATATTGGCATCAGAATACTTCATCAGTTCATAAGAGTCTGCTACCAAACCTACCGGAGGCGAATCTATAATAATGAAATCATACTTCTCTTTTAGCTCTTCTATAAATTTGATGTTTCTTTTGCTCATTAAAAGTTCCGAAGGATTGGGAGGAATAGGTCCGGAAGTAGCCACATCAAGATTAGGAATATTGGTATTATTAATGATTTGTTCTATTCCTACTTCTCCTGTAAGATAGTTTGAAATACCATATTTATTATCAATTTTAAAATCTCCAAAAATCTTAGGTTTTCTCAAGTCCATTCCAAGCAGGATGGTCTTTTTGTCGCTTAACCCTATTACGGAAGCCAGGTTGATAGAAATATATGTTTTCCCTTCTCCTCCGATGGATGAAGTAACCAAAATCGTTTTCCCTTTACCGTCTTCTCTATTATTCTCCATCAGAAATCTCATGCTTGCCCTTATTCCTCTGAAGGCCTCTGAAACAGATGATTTCGGATGTTCTAAAACAGTAAGCATATTTTCATTACTATTATTTCCAATGACACCAAGAAGTGGAATCTTTGTGGCACTCAACAATTCTTTAATGTTACGGATCTTATTATCCAATACTTCTCCTATCAGGATAAATAAAAATGGGAGCAATAGCAGTCCGGTCATAATTCCCATCTTTATTGCTTTCACATTCGGACCTATCGGAGCCTGTCCCAGATTTTTTGCCGGGTCTATTACCGTGATGTCAGACTGGTTGGTCGCCACCTTCATCTGCGCTTCATTCTGCCTTCCTAAAAGACTGTTGTAAGTCGCTTCGATCATGCTGTATCCTCTTTCTGCATCAAGATATTTTCTTTCTTTTTCAGGATATGAATTCAAATCAATATTGGCTTCTGCTACCTGCTGATCTATTTTATTGATTTCATCATAGTATTTCGTATAATAATTTCTCAGAGAACCGGATGATCCAGCTTTAGCCTCATCAATAAGCCTGTTTATTTCTCTAATAGGTTCAGAATTTGGCTTATAGATCATTGCCATTTCTCTTTTCTTTGCATATAAAGCTTTAAGCTCTGTCACAGAGGCAGAGAAGAACCCATCTTCAAAACCAGCAGCATTCGTGCTGATCATTTTCTCGAAATCCTGAGCCTGCAGTGTATTTTTGATGTTATTCAAAGAACTAATCTTGCTCACGATATCGGCTTTTCTCCCTTCAAGCTCTTTTATTTTATCTAGAGATTTTTCGTCCCTGTCTTTGATATTGTAGAGTTTTTCCGAAGTTTTCAGATAGTTCAGAACCGCTGCACTTGAATCCAGCTTTTTACGGATATTATCTACGTTGTTTTGCAGATAAAGGTCCGTGTTTTTGTTAACGATGTTTTTATCAGCCAGTCTTTTTTTCTGAAGTTCGGCTACCGATTTATTTAAGAAGTTGACGGTACTATTAAGATTAAATCCTCTTTTATTAATAATCATAATTGTCCCTATCTCCTTGTCAAATTCTACCCCTATGGTAGAAACGATATCATTCACACTTTGATTTACAGAACCAAGAGTCACAATAATATTGTCAACTTTTATTTTAGGAGTTTCGGTATTTCTAAGGAGCCTAAATCTAAGATTCGGGGAATTATACCATTCGTTGATCTTTATAATTTTATTCGCAGGTTTGGCATATGCGTTAATAGACTGAAAACCTTCGGATTCATAACTATACAAACTGGTAGACTGACCTTCCTCCGGAAGAACTACCTCATAAGAGTCTCCTCCCTTTGGAATCAGGGTAATAGGATAATTAATCTGCTGAAGATGTTTTTTATCGATCTGCAGAAAAATTGGTGAGTCGGTTTTATCAATATATGTTGATTTGATGATACCCTTGGTCGAATAATTCACGAAAAGATCAAGCTCTTTTACCAAAAACTCGTTATGAGATCTTGATAATAACATTTTCTTAAGATAAACTCCGTCCTGATTTCCATTTTGTCCCCAGATAAAATTGATAGACTGGTTAGGGGTAAAATAGCTTGATGTATTGTTTGATATGCTTAAAGAAAGGTTTGAAGCATAAATGCTTTGTGCATAATATTTACTGTATACCCAGGAAATAACATAACCGATAAACAGCATCAATACAAACCAGTACCAGTTTTTGAGTATTCTTCTTACAAAATGTTCTATATCAAATAATGCAAACGATCCGTACTTATCCTTCTGGGGCTCGTTTTTACCTACTTTGGTGTCTTTCTCTGGAATCATGATTAAAGGTTTTTAAGAAGCAGGTAAATTGATAATGCTGTCGTAATCACGGACACCCCAGTAGTTAAGGTCTGTACAGGATCTTTTCCAAATCCGTTTAAGCTCTTTCCTCTTGTATTCAGATAGATTTCGTCGCCATTCTGTATATAATAGTAAGGCGAATTCATGATATCTTCGCGGGTAAGGTCTATTTTTGCTGTTTTGATTCCTTCCGGTAATTTTCTGTGAATGACGATGTTCTTTCTGTCTATAGTTCTGTTCAGACCCCCGTTAATAGCAAGTGCCTCAGTGATGGTAAGTGTATTTTTGTGTACTACTTTTTCTCCAGAAAGACCTGTGGTTTCTACGTCTCCCAAAATATAGTACGTTATTCCGTTTGTGTTTAACCTTACTTCAGCCTTTCCTTCCTGAAAGTTTTCATTTACTTTTTCCTGAAGCTCCTGGCTAATATCTTCTAATGTTCTTCCTTCAGCTTTGACATATCCTATTCCGAACACATTAATATCTCCTTTGGAATCAACTTTTAATCCGTTGAAATAGAAACTCATATTCCCTCCTGTACCGGCTCCCCCCCCCGTACCCATCAATGAAGAGCTGCCTCCTCCGGATGAATTCAGAGATGAATAAAACTGAGCTGCATCTCCCTTGGGAGTGGTCACAATATTGAGATTAAGTATATCGTTCTTGGTAATCCTGTAGGTAGGAATATTGTAGGGAACAAGTCCTTCTTCGTTGATCACCAGGCTTTCGCTGGGCTGCATATACCTTACATCTTTTTTGGTGATGCAGGAGGTAATAAAAAAGGGTAATAGTAAAAATAAATACTTTAAGTTCTTCATCATGTTTGAATGTTTTGCAAAAGTAAAAATTAAATTGATATTTTCTTATTATTTCGTAAACGATAAATCACATCTGGTAGATAAGCTCCCAAAAAGCCTAAAAAAAGGACAATCAGTAATAGTAGATTTATATTGATATGCCTTAAATAGTAGGCCACCGTTACAATCATAAGATAATAAACAATAATATAAAAAGTGGAACGTCTATGGGTAAGATCTAATTTCAAAAGTTTGTGATGGATATGGTTTTTATCTGCGTCAAAAGGCGACTTTTTGTTGCATATCCTTATTATAATTACATTCAGGGTATCCACGATGGGCAGAATAAGAATAGCTACTGCTACCACTGGTGCCGACTGAAGGTGATACCTTGGAACATTAGGAAGTTCCTTATCAATAAAAATATCAATAAAGCATATGGATGTAAAAGCCAGCAGAAAACCGAGAAGCATGGATCCGGTATCTCCCATAAATATTTTATTGGCTCTGTAATTCGATAAATTGTAATATAAAAATGCGAGAACGGTACCAATAATGATCACTGATAAAACAACCAGAGGATAATTGTATTCGCCGAGTCTATAATAGCTTATTCCGAAGAGACCACTACAAATGACGGAATATCCACCGGCAAGACCGTCTATTCCATCAATCAGATTGAATGCGTTAATCAGAACTATAAAAGTAATAATACTAAACACTATACTGATGATATACCCCAGTTCATAGATGCCGAATATTCCAAATAAGCTTCTGATCCTAATATCTGACCCTATGACAATAAGAGAAGATACTACGATCTGAGCAACAAGTTTTTTATATGCCCGCATTACGACAATATCATCCATCACTCCAATATATAAGAGAATAATTAATGAAGCAAATAAAAATTTATAGAGGTCAAAGAGTTCATAAGCAAAAATAGATGCCGTAATCCCGATCGAGTAAAAAATGGCAATCCCGCCAAGATTGGGGATTTTCCTAAGGTGAGAGCTTCTTATCCCCGGCTCATCCATAAGATTCTTTCTTCTGGATATTTTAATGATGGTGGGAATAGAGAAAAAGGTAATTAAAAAAGCAAACAGAAAGCCCAACCCTATTTTCACGTAAAAAATAGAAATCCCTGATTCGCTTAAGAACAATTCAAAATTTTTCATTCTTTTTTTTTCAAGCACATCATCCACCCCTCCAATAAAACTTATTTCAGTGCCTTACAAGAGGCTTTCCGTCAAAGTTTTAGTATTGACCGAAATAATTGTACTTATCATTTGTGTTATAACATTCTTCTTATCAATTTTTTTTGTCCTGCAAAAAATAACAGATAAAAAATCTTTTTTTTCAACGGCAAAGATAAAAGATAATTCTTACCAAAACGACTATAGCTCAATATATCTTGAATTTTTATTTTTCTTTCCTTCCTGAAAATAGTGAGCTCATGAACCATTTTATTGAAAATTTCTTCATTCTTTACAAAAGCTACATAAGCCAGAAAAGAATACACGCCTTCAAAAATCTGAAAGTTTTTCAATTCTTTCCTTTTATAGGAATATTCTGATCCTTCAAACACGGATTCTACATCTTGTACAGCTTTCAGGATATCGAGCCCCTTTTCTGTATGTGTTTTTGTAATAGAATCTGTCCGTTCCAGATACTGATAATGAAAACTCTGCGTCTGAGCCAACACTTTACATTCCAAAAGAAGTTGTGGGATCAGCTGGATATCTTCAAAGTGCACTCCCGCTTTGAATCTTTTATGAGCAAAAAGCTCTCTATTAAACAGTTTATTGCATGCAAAATAGCTAAGATCTGAAAAAACGGAAAAATGATTATCCAGCTCTATTCTTTCAGGCATGTTGGGAATCTGGGTCAGCTTTTGAGTGACTTTTCCATTTTGATCCACTTTCTGAATATTACAGATCACCATTTTGGCTTCATGCTTTTCCGCCAGCTGCATCATTTCTGCAAACATCTTTTCAGTCACATAATCGTCACTATCCACAAAACCGATATATTTTCCTGATGCTTTTTCCAGCCCAAAATTCCGGGCATCGCTTAAACCTCCATTTTCTTTGCTAAAAGCTTTTATCTTATCCGGAAAATTCCGGGCATATTCTTCTATAATCAATCCGGAGCCATCTTTACTCCCATCATCTACAACGATAATTTCAATCGTCTGAAGACTTTGATTAACCAGAGAATCCAGACATTTAGCAAGATAATTCTCTACATTATATACGGGAACTATAATTGAAACCATCATCTCTTATCTGCTAAATTAACAATCCCTTTGGCTAAAAATTCACTGAACTTTTGATATCCCTGTTTATTTAAATGAAGCGGATCTGCGTATAAATTCCGGTCTTTATCAAAATTAACGGTCACTTCATCGAAATTTAAGATGACTACTTTTTTATCCAGTCCATTATGCTTTACATTTTCAAGTAGCGCCTTTCTATACTCTTGTATCTTAAATTCAGCACCTCCATTTAAAAATAATTCCGCACTTTTATTGCTGAGGCTGCTTATTATATTCTTATTCTTAAAGTTTTCTTCAATTCCAAATTCAGGAAGAGAGACCACCACCGGTTTGATATTATAATGCAGTAATGTTTTAATGATCATCATCATGTGATGAGCATAAAAATCGGGGCCGACATGGGTTGCAGCATCGTTGACACCGGCAATCACAATGCAGTAATCCGGTTTTTTTTCGATTACCTTTCTGGAAGAGAATTCTTCTACATTCTCCTTGAAAAGGTTTTCATAGATCCTTTTGGTTTTAGCGCCAGGATTCCCGGATGAATAAATCTCCGTCTGAATTCCTTTATCCAGAAGCTTTTTTTCCAGAAGAGAATCAAGATTCTGCCGGACAACCCAGCTATCTCCAATAATACCAATCTGTAAACCCGTTTCCGGTTTTGTGTCTGAAGGAAAATATTCTTCCTCCGGGGCATAGGAGTATTTATTCCAGAAATAGATGACACAGAACACTCCGCTCAACAGAACAATACTTAATACTATTTTTTTTTTCATCTTGTGTATACTTAAAAGGTCAGCCTGGGATTAAGCGTTCCTCTTTTTGCGTCTTCAAAATCTTTTCTGGAACACGGAATACAGTTTTCTATATTATCGTCATCTCCAAAATACCATAAATTACTGAAGGTATCTCTCTTGAAAGCATACTGATCTTCATCAATCAAGACATAGAACAGCTCATAATGTCTTTCTCGGGGATGTGAGCGCTGGATATTAATTCCTTCGATCAGATACCAGATCATTTGTGCCATTAACTGATGATTCAGCTGATTTTCTGAATAAATATTATAATTAAAAATTCCTACAGACTTTAAATTTTCGCTCAATCCTATTTCTTTCATGTAGGCACAGATTTCTCTTCTGTTCAGGCCATTGACCTGAGGATTCATAGAGAAAGGTTCGCTGAAACTTTCAATAGCGTCACAATTTAGTGTTACCAAATCTGTTTTTCTGAAAAAAGGTTCTGTCTTTTCCGTAGAATTCATCATTTCGGCAAGGCGTATGATATCAAATTCAACTTCTTTGATAAGCCTTATTGAATCCGCCTCATTCAAATGTTTTTGATATCCTAAATGGTGATAGTTTTTAATGGAAAAATTTTTAGATCCCAATATCTTTCCTAAAAAAGTATATTCATTGATAGCTTCCCCCTGCTGCAGGGAAATAATATTGCTGATCTGGGTATAATTGATATTTTTCTTATGAAAATTCAATGTTGAAAATAGGGAGAAAGCAAAATCATTGGATCCTCCGATAATAACAGGAATGGCTCTTTTATTATGACAAGCCGACAAAACCTCCTGAAGAATATAATGGGAGTCCTGAACAGATTTTCCGGAAACCAGATCTCCGAGATCTACTACAGGAATTTCAAAATCCAATTGTGAAAGTTTATAAAATTCTTTTCTTACGGCTGTGAAATCCTGCACTTCCGCATCGCCTCCCGCTCCTCTGTAATCCGAAACAAAGAGAAGAACAATGCTGTCTTCTTTGATATCCTTCGTGATCCGGCTGCCTATCTGCCAGCTTTCTGCTTTGAAATTTCGTGGTGAAATGATAAAATCTTCAAAATCCATATTATAATCTGAAAACTTGAGAATAAGTTAATGTATTAATTGCTTTATCGAACAAACATACAAAAAAACCGGAGCAAGTTCATCTACCCTGTCGTTTTTTGTGCATAAAAAAGCCGTCAACACTCCTGTCAACGGCTTTGTATATTGATTCTGATATTACTTCTTTTTGGCAGCTGGTTTTTTGGCAGCCGTTGTTTTTTTAGCAGCAGGTTTCTTGGCGGCCGGCTTCTTTTTCTCTGCAAAGGCATTTTTATCCTGATCCGTGATCCATTTTTTCACCTCATCCAGAGACACCTCCTTTAGCTCTTCAGCCTCGTACTTTGTATCATCTTTTTTCTTCGGAATCTTGAACATTGCTTTTCCAAATTTAACAAAAGGACCCCATCTTCCGTTTTCAATAGAGATTTTCTCTTTTTCCCATTGCTGGATGTATCGGTTGGCTTCTTTTTCCAGCTTGGCATCAATCAGCTCATTGATATCGCTTTGTGAAAGATTGTCGAAATTATATTTCTTCGGAACATTAATGAAGAGGTCTTTATATTTGATGAACGGTCCGAATCTTCCTGTTCCTTTAGTTACCGGATCTCCTTTATAAGTAGCGATGGGTGCATCTGCTCTCTTCTTTTCGTTGATGATCTCTTCTGCCCGCGCCTGGCTTACAGAAAGAGGATCTTCGCCTTTAGGAATGCTGATAAATGTTTCGCCCCATTTGACATAAGGTCCAAATCTTCCTACTCCTACTGAAACGCCCTGCCCTTCAAATTCATTAAGTTCAAATGGTAATTTGAAAAGCTCCAGTGCTTCAGCTAAAGAGATGGTCGCAATATTCTGTCCGGTCATCAATGAAGCAAAAATAGGTTTTTCTTCATCTTCAGTTTCACCAATCTGAATCATCGCTCCGAACCTTCCGATTCTTGCGTGAACATTTTTACCGGTTTTAGGATCTACTCCAAGCAGTCTGTCCCCATTCGCTCTGTCTGCATTTTCTTCTACATCTTCAATTCTTGGATGGAATTTTGAATAGAAATTGGTCATCATTTCTTTCCACTTCTGATCTCCGTTGGCAATTTCGTCAAAACTTTCTTCTACTCTTGCTGTAAATCCGTAGTCCAGAATTTCTTTGAAATTATCGGTCAGGAAATCATTAACGACTTCACCGATATCTGTAGGTACAAATTTATTTTTATCGCCCCCGAATTTTTCTTCAAGAACTTCTTTTTTGATCTTATCTTTTATCAGAGACATTTTGACGACTTCACGGGTGTGAGGATCAATCTCTCTTTTATCTACATATTCTCTGTTCTGAATGGTCTGGATCGTCGGCGCATAGGTAGACGGTCGTCCAATTCCTAATTCTTCCAGCTTCTTCACCAATCCTGCTTCCGTATATCTTGCGCTAGGTCTTGTAAATTTCTCTGAAGCTGTGATCTTTTTATAGCTTAGAATTTCGCCTACACTTACTTTAGGTAAAAGTTTTTCATTATTTTCTTCATCCTCTTCATCTGTCTTTACGATCCCATAAGCCTTCAAGAAACCATCGAAAATGATTACCTCACCCTGTGCTTCAAAATGCTGGGGTAATGATGCATTTCCTATTTCAATCACGGTCTTCTCAATTTTAGCATTAGCCATCTGTGAAGCCAGTGTTCTTTTATATATTAATTGGTATAATCTGTTTAATTGTACATCACTTACACTTTTTACGGCAAAATCAGTGGGACGAATTGCTTCGTGAGCTTCCTGCGCAGAAGCAGATTTTGTGGTATAGTTTCTTGGGGAAGAATATTCAGCTCCGTATTCTGAAGTGATCTGTTTTTTAGCGCCTTCAATAGCTTCCTGCGAAAGGTTCACAGAGTCTGTTCTCATGTAGGTAATGTATCCTTCTTCATACAATCTTTGTGCAAGACGCATGGTATTGGTCACATTATATCCTAATCTTGAAGAGGCTTCCTGCTGTAGTGTGGATGTGGTGAATGGTGCAGATGCTGAACGTGTTCCCGGTCTTGTTTCAACATTCAGAACTTTAAATTCTGTAGTTTTTGCTTTTTCAAGGAATTTCTCTGCTTCTTCTTCTTTTTCGAAGTCTTTTTTAAGTTTAGCCGAAATTTCCTGCTCGGTTTTGTTTAAAAAGATTCCGTCCAGCTTAAAACTTGCTTTCGGGATAAACTCGCGAATTTCCTTTTCTCTTTCTACAATTAATCTTACGGCTACAGACTGTACCCTTCCTGCAGAAAGGCCCGGTTTTACTTTTTTCCAAAGAACCGGAGACATTTCAAAACCTACAATCCTGTCCAAAACTCTTCTTGCCTGTTGGGCATTCACTAAATTTTGGTCAATATCTCTGGGATTTTCAATAGCTTTTAGAATGGCATTTTTAGTAATCTCGTGGAAAACAATTCTTTTTCTGTTTTCAGGCTTTAATTTCAATTCATCGGCAAGGTGCCATGCAATAGCTTCACCTTCGCGGTCCTCATCGGAAGCGAGCCATACCATTTCGGCTTTCTTTACCGCTGCCTTTAATTCTGTTACCAGTTTCTTTTTATCAGCCGAAACTTCGTAATCAGGACTGAATGTGGCAAGGTCTATTCCCATTCCTTTTTTTGGAAGATCACGGATGTGTCCGAAACTTGATTTTACTTCGAAATCCTTCCCTAAATATTTCTGAATAGTTTTTGCTTTTGCCGGGGACTCTACGATTACTAAATTTTTCGACATTCTAAAAAAATTTTTTGCAAAAGTAAAGCTTTTTTATTATATACTTTTTGTTAAAACGTTTTAATTTGATATTTAGATGCGTTTAAGATGCGTTCCCAAGGGCCTTTTTAAGGATATCAAGTCCTTTAGAGCGTACGGTTTAGGGTAAAATTCAGCTTCAATAAAATAGATCATATAGAATTTTTCATCAATTATTATAGATGTAAAACATATAGAAGCCATAAAAAAGCAGAATAGGGTTTCCTATTCTGCTCTGCTTTTGATTTTTTAATTCTATTGTTTGATTATTTTCACCATCTTTTCAGAATCATTAATTCTTATTAAATAGATTCCTGAAGTAAGAGTGGAAAGATCTGTTTTTCCGTTTTCAAACTTCCCTTTCTTCACAATTTGCCCTGACATATTATACACCTGATAGTAATAACCATTTTCTTCCGGCGCATTGATATGAAGAACATCTTTTACAGGGTTTGGAAAGAAAGAAATACTATTTTGAACTACTTTTTCTTTTACCTCCGCACTGCTTAGGATCTCAGCCTGTTTACCTGAAGCCAATACGGCAACCTGCAACTCCGGAATCGGGCCTGCTTCATTTCCTCCGGCATCATATTTCACTCTCACACATCGGCAGCTTGTTCCCAGATACGGATCATTATTATCATTGAAAGCGATAAAACGGTTGGCTGTAGCTGCTGCATCAAATAGGACATTGATTGATCTTCCCAGATAGTTCGCTGCCAACGCTCCTGTCCACACCCCCGGATACTGAAAGTTAACCGTATTAAAAGTTCCCTGTGGAGATTGATTGGCAAGAACACTTCTGAACCCGCGAGATCCTGAGTCCGGAAAATTCCCAACGATATATGACGGACCTACAAACATATAACCTATCGTAGAAGTCGTTGAAGGATTTCTTACCCTAAACCCTGAATAGTCTGCCGACACACTATAAAAAGTAGCTACATTTTTATCTTTTTTATACCAGGGCGACTGTCCAAAATCCTGATTAGATATTAACGCTGCAGTTGTAATATCCGGAATTCTCCATCCTTCAGGACAAGGATCAAAAGGTGATTTTTCCCCTCCTCGCCCCCATCTGTCAGGAGCAAGATTAGGCTCATCGGCCAGCCAGTCCGTTCCATTGGTATAATTAGGTATTGTACTGTTATATGGAGCAAAAGAACTGGGAATCATATATACCAGAGGATTTTTTACTGAATAGGACAATACTTTGGCAATTTTATCTGCCGGTCTGTCTGCAATCTGCACATTCGAAGCAGCTGCATAGGCATTGTAAGGAACAATATAACTCCCTGACATATTATTGTAGATAGCCGGCGTAAGGGTGCTGTATGCAATCGTTCCACTGTCTGTTGCGGATCCTAAAAACACATTAAAAGAAGCCTTATTATCGGCATATTGAAATGTAGGAATCGGATCTTTTCTTCCCCATTGGTAGTGGAGTCCTGTGGAAGCTCTTATTTTTGCCAGTTCTGCAGTTGTAGGGGTAAGTGCATTGGCCACCATAGGAAATGTTTCTACTGCTCCCAGGTTCCTGTCCATAAATTCTGTCTGGAGTACAACATCAGCTTTACTTACATAGTTCACATAATTTACAGCATCCGCTACCGGAGCTTCAGTTGTATAAGTAAAGGATCCAATCGAAGAATCTGTTATCCAGATATGCCAGCTCCAGTATACCGGGGAAGCAATACTCCCATTATGGAGTGTTACTACAGCATTCCCACTTTGGTTCGGCGTGATCTCAACTGAAATTTTGGTATCACCAATAGCCTGGAGTGATGAAGGAGAAGGATTAACGACTGAAATTCTGTTTATTAAAACTGTATTGGTGGTCCATAGTACATTTGCTTTTAGATTATTAAAACTTGAAGGATTAAGTATTTCCTGATTATTTAAAAGTTGACTCTGTACCGAAAACGCTTTACTTACAGGAATTTGTATGGTGTAAGGCTGTGTATTTTTAATAGACTGATACGTATTGGGATTGTACATTCCCTCTCTGTATTCCATAGGAGGAGCAAGATATTCAGAAGGAAAATCATAGCGGTCTACAATATAAAGCGGATCTTTAATACACCGGCATCCATTGGCTTCGGATGTATACATTCCTGACATCGGCATATAAAAATATCTACCTTTGATAGCAGGATAATTAGGATCCGGAATATCGGGCTGCCCTTTGTCCGGAATCATATAAAGCCCTCTGACACTTACAGCCGGAGAAGCATCAAAGTGTCGGGCCATCGTCGCGGTCCATAAGGCAGTATGGTGTTGATCGGTGTACTGTCCCAGATGGGCATTTCGGATCAACTGTCCTGTTCCTGGAAAAATACCCATATTATTTCCTCCTACATTCGAAAGATCGAATCCCAGGTTCGGATAGATACGAAATCCCGTCATGAATGCGGGAGTTCCTGTATCATTTGGTTTTATAATATGGTATTTATTTGTTTCGAAAACATTTTTAGCCATGTTGGTTCTGACACCGAAAGGAGAAAAATCGATCCTTATATCATCAATGTAGGACTGTGAGCCTAAATTGGCCACAAGCATGGATGGTATTCTCCATCCGTTTGGGCATGGATCGTAAGGGGATTTGTCTCTGTAAGGCCGGGCCTGACTATCATTATTGTACCCTGTGCTGATGGTCCCCACAGAATTGTCGGACCAAAGATTAAGTTCTGACAGCCTGTTATCCGGAAGATTAGCTGAACGGCCAAACCAGTTGACAGGAAGATTCAGGTTGTTGTTGTAATATGCCTGTCCACTGTTGTCATCTTTATTCACATAGATTAGGCTCAGGGGATTCTTTACTGAAATCCTCATATTATTCCCTATTTCGGCATTTGCAAGGGAAACAAATCTTGTCAGATTATCAATACTTACGGCACCGTTAAAATTTTTCGCTCCCCTATGCCTTACTCTCCCTACCGATCCGGACACCTCATAAAAGTCATTTCCTCTTGTTACCAAAGGTGGAATAGGATCTTTTCTACCCCATTGATAAAGGAGTCCAATGCTTCTGTTCCAGTCCGAAGAAGTAATGGAATTGCTTAAAGCTCCCAGATTACGGTCCATCCACTGCCAATCGGAATCAGGAATTGGCTCAACCGTCCCATCTGTTTTCATTCTTGTGATACTGTCAAAACTTTTATAAACAGATCCTTTAGTAGGATCATCCGTCACCCAGATATGCCAGCTCCAATAGATCTCGTTATTGACTCTCATAACAATAACAGCATTTCCCTTTTTGGTTTTATTGATTGGAACTTTTATTTTGGCATTCTGATCAGAATCCATAATCTCCAGCGAGTAGCCGGGCCCTGATTTAATCAATCCATGGGTATCTTCCCACAACACATCTGCTGTTACCGGGCCGGCTGGAATTCCGCCGTCCTTGATGTATTTATCTTCCTTCCACATAGCGTAAGCTTTTCTTACCGGGACCAGAAGACCTTCACCGCTTTGGATGGGGTCAAAAACATAACTATTAGGAGCTTTGGTCCAATCCGGGACTACCTCTACTCTGCTATTTGGACTAACTAAAGTATCACTCCTCAACATTGCTCTCTCTGCAAATCTGGATGAAGTCGGAATTTCATTTAATCCCCTACTATTCATCGAATAGGTACCCATCGACACTAAGCAAAAAATTGCCGCAAAATTTTTAACTAAATTTTTCATATTCTTGAACTTGTGTGCTATTACTTAGAAATACAATTTTCAAACCCTTATTGTCAATAAAAAATTGATAATATAAATATCATTGATTTTATTTTACAAAGATATTAATTATATCATGAATAAATCATTAATAAATCATTATATACATATAAATAAATCTCTAACTAAACACTAATAAGCGGATGGCTTTTTTCAAATAATCTTTAAACAAAGAATTTCCAAAACAAAAAAAAGACAGCCAAAAAGCTGTCTTTTAAATTATATAAAGAATAAATAGTTTCTTAAGGAAGAATATGATTTCTATAAAGTTCAATGGTAAATCTTCCAATTTTTATATTATTAAAAGAAGAGAAAACGACAAAATTAAAAATAACAAGTGCAATGATAAACGCGTAAATCATTTTTTTGACGCCACTTGATACTACGTACATTGTATTAGGAATCAGCACGTACGAAAACCCAATAAATGCACCAACAAGTCTGGAGGAGAAAACCGGATTGTTTCTGAATATAAAATAAAAGCATATCCCGATAACGGCGTAGCATCTATGATATTCATAATAGGGGTATAACTCTTTCATTTTGTTATCGAAAACAAAAAGGAAGAAGGTTAGAATCATCATCATCGCCTCAGGAATTCCGAAGCCACCATTCAGTCTTTCAACAGACTCTTCCATGTAGCCATTCAAACCTGCCACCAAAACATTATCCGAGGCCATGCCATTTAAAAAATCTCCGAAAACCCTGTATACCTCAAAGGGCGAAAGAAATATCGAGATGATGATCAGAATCAGCATTGCTGCTTTGCTTAAAGGAATACGGGCCAGCCAATACATAGGAAGAAACAAATAACTCACGGTATGGATCCCGGATGCGATGAATATAAAGAAGAGATAATGCCAAAGTTTCCGCTGTTTGATATACCGTATCGCAAAGTAAACAATAAATGTTCCCAGATTCTGTCTGATCTGCCCACTTTCTCCTACAAAAAAATAGGGAACAAACATGAACAAAGTGAAAGTAAAAGGATAAAAAGTATTGTCTTCAGTATACTCTATCTTAAAGAAAATAGCACAGATAGCCATCACCAAAGTAAGGACATAAAAAGGAGCATTGAAAACTCCTAACAATATTTTATTAATCAAGGTGTACAGCCATTCTACATCGAGCTGCTCCGGGCCTTCCATATGAAGCATCTTCATAAATATACTGGTGTAACTTTTCGTATCAGAATAAATGTACAGCCCCCGATAACTTCCGTAATCCGGCCCTACATTATCTCTGAAACCAACCAATAGAATAAGGTAGATTCCTAAAAACCAAAACCATTTTTTATCTACTTTTTTTCCAAAAACTTCCTGTACACTGAAAAAAAACATGTAGGCGATCGCAACTATAAAATAGGGGTGTAATATACTCATGCTAGTCTACTATTTTTTTAAACTGTTGCAATCTGCACAGAGAAGATCCAGACCTGTAATAAGGTATCGCATACAGTGGAAAAGGGAATACTATGGTCCATAGAAATCCGTTTATTTTTTCATCATTTTTTTTCAACATATCTAAAACAGATTCTTATTTCTTTAATAATAATATTGATTTAAAATATATTTTTGAGAGGGAACTTTTGCAAAAGTAGATTATTTTTTTATTCTGCCTAGAATATTTTGTTGATTTTCAGACAAAACTTATAAGATAAATGTTTTGAACTACTACCGAAAAAATTAAATTTGCAGACTTGATTTCACAATGTAATGCATCGTTTTTTTATATTTTTATATTATCTGATCTCTAAAAACAGGATTATTTCTGCAATTATTGCTTTAGGAATAGCCTTATTATGCGGATTTTTTGCTTCAAAAATTAATTTTGAAGAGGATATCAACCAGATCATCCCTAAGAATGAAAAATCAGATCTTACAGCCAAAGTTCTTCAACAACTCAATTTTTCTGATAAGATCATTGTGATTATTGAAAATAAATCCGATGAAGAGAGCTTTCTTCTTTCTGAAACAGCCGATACTTTTTTGCAAAAGATAGAGCCTCTTAAAAAACACATTGGTTCCGTACAGGGAAAGGTGAATGACAGTGAGATCTCAGAAACCTTTGATTTTGTCAACCAGAATCTCCCTCTTTTTCTTGATGAAAACGATTATAAGGAAATTGAACGTAAACTTCAAAAAGACAGCATTTCAAAACAGGTAGAGAATAATTATGTTTCACTGGTTTCGCCAACGAGCCTTGTGATGAAAGATTTCATCAAAAAAGATCCGCTGGGAATTACCTACTTAGGAATCAAAAAATTAAATGCTTTAAATATCAGCAAAGACTTTAAGCTTGAAGACAGTTATATTGTCACGAAGGACGGCAAAAACCTTCTCCTTTTCATTGATCCTAAAAAGAAGAGTAATGATACTAAAGGTAATGAAGCCTTTATTAACCAGCTCAATCAGATTAAAGACCATATCAATACACAGTTCAAAGGAAAAACGGAACTCAGTTATTTCGGTTCACCCGTTATTGCAGTAGCCAATGCACAGCAGATCAAAAAGGACATCCAAAACACAGTTATGATCTCCATGACCGTTCTCCTAGTCCTGCTGATTTATTATTTCAGAAACTTTTTCACCCCTATTATTGTATTCCTCCCGACTGTATTTTCAGTTTTACTGGCTCTCCTTATCCTTTATTTTATCAAAGATAAAATCTCTGCTATTTCTCTAAGCGTGGGAGCTATCCTTATCGGAATTACGATTGATTATGCTTTGCATATTCTTACGCATTATAAGCATAACAATAATATAGAAGAGCTTTATAAAGAAATTACACAACCCATCGTGCTGAGCAGCGCCACGACTGCCGTATCTTTTCTGTGTCTGGTATTTGTCCGCTCTGAAGCTTTGAAGGATCTTGGCCTTTTCGCTGCTATTACTGTTATTTTATCGTCCGTTACCGCATTAATCATCGTGCCTCAACTTTACAAGCCAAAGCAGAAGGAAGAGCATCACAACACCAATTTTATTGACAGGATAGGATCTTACCCGTATGAAAAAAACAAACCTCTGATTATTGGCTGTTCGGTCATTATCATTGCCTGTATTTTTGGTTTCAGGCATGTGGGATTCAATGAAGATATAGGCGCTCTTAATTTTATTCCGAAAGAATTAAAAATAAGTGAAGCAAAACTGCAGAAGCTTTCTGACATCACTTCAAAATCTATTTATACCATTTCTTACGGAAATTCGGAAGAAGAGGCACTGACAAGAAATTCCCGTCTGAGTAATTTCCTGGAGAAAGAGAAGGAAGAAGGAAAGATCCTTAGCTACAGTTCACTCGGAAACGTTGTCCTGTCTGAAAAAGATCAGAAACAAAGAATTGAGGTATGGAATCAATTCTGGGATGCCGGTAAAAAAAGCAGAACTGTTTCAGAACTGATGAACAGCGGTACTCAATTTGGGTTCAACAGCAGTGCTTTTGACAATTTCAATGAAGTTTTAAATAAAAATTATACAGCCTTAAATCTTAAGGACTATGAGAAAGTAAAAGCATTACAGATCTCCGAGTTTCTGAGCCATGAAAAGGGATTTTATACAGTCACCAATGTGGTAAAAGTAGATGAAAAGAAAAGAGATGCTTTCATAAGGGATGTTGAAAAGAATCATGATGCACTGGCCATCGACCGCCAACAGATGAATGAAAACTTTTTGGGGCTTCTGAAGAGAGATTTCAGTACCCTGATTAATTATTCCCTTTTGGCTATCGTATTGACCATTATTGTTTTTTTCAGGAATTTTGAACTTACCGTTCTTACCATGTTTCCCATTGTTCTCACGGGTGTGGTAACGGCCGGAATCCTGTATTTCCTCGGACTGGAATTAAATATTTTCAGTACCGTAGTCTGTACCCTGGTTTTCGGAGTGGGAGATGACTTCAGCATATTCCTTACCAAAGCTATGCAAAAGGAACATACGACCGGGAAAAATGAACTTCCCACGTACAGAACCTCAATTATTCTGGCTGTTTTCACAACGATATTGTCTATCGGTTCCTTGATTTTCGCCAAACATCCTGCTTTACATTCATTAGCATTGGTTGCCCTGATCGGGATGTTTTCTGTCATTATCATTACCTCTACCCTATATCCTTTCTGGTTTAGATTACTGATCACAAACAGGGCAAAGAAAGGTTTATCGCCTGTTACCTTCCGACTATTCATTAGATCTGTTATTTGCTTCTTTTATTATGGACTGGGTGGATTTATTTTTTCGCTGATCGGAAGCCTGTTTGTCAAAAGATCGAAAGGGAAAACTTTAGATATCATTAAATTAATTTTAGCTAAATTTTTAACATCAGTACTTTATACTACTCCTTTTGTACGAAAAAGAGTAATAAGAAATCCGTCAGAAGATTTTAGTAAACCTGCCGTGATCATTGCCAATCACACTTCATTTCTGGATACCCTGGCAATCTCTATGGCTACCCATAAGATTATATATTTGGTCAATGACTGGGTGTATGAGTCTCCTGTTTTTGGAAAACTGGTAAGGGCTTTGGGCTTTTATCCTGTGTCGCAGGGAATAGAGAATGGTATAGAAAAGCTGAAAGAAAAAATTGATCAGGGATATTCTCTGGTTGTTTTCCCGGAAGCCGAACGTTCTTATACGAATGATGTAAAAAGATTCCACAAAGGAGCATTTTATTTGGCTGAACAATTTGGATTGGATATTCTACCACTATATATTCACGGAAATTCTGAAGTACTGCCAAAAGGGGATTTTATTATTTACGACGGAAGCATCACGGTGAAAGTAGGAGAAAGAATTCGCAAAGAGGATTTAAGTTTTGGACAAAACTATTCCGAAAGAACGAAAAAAATCAATGCTTATTTCAGACAGAAATTTGCAGGGCTGAGAAGTGAACTGGAAGATGAAAATTACTTTAAGAAAAAATTATTCTTTAGCTATTTATTTAAGGATCATGAAGTGGTAAAGGAAGTCAGGGATGATTTTAATGCCAACAAATCTGTTTATTTCGAATTAAACAAACATATTCCTAAAGATGCCACTATTCTGCATATGGCCGATGATTTCGGACAAAAAGATATATTGCTGACTCTTTACCAGGCAGAAAGAAGAATTTTTTCATTCATCAGGAATGAAGAAAGAAGGCAAACCGCTATGCAAACGTATCTTGTAAAAAGAAGAAAACTGCATTACATCAATACTATTTCTGATATCCATAAGAGTATCGATATCCTTTTGGTTTCAGATCATAGCTTTGACCTCAATACACTAGAGAAACTTCCGGGTACCATCATCTTCCTGAATACCGCCGGTACAGAGATGACTCATTCAGATTATTCCCTAGAATTTAATTCAAATACAATAAAAATATTCAAAAAACACTAAATAAATATGAAAAGCATATTTTTGTAAACGCTAAAGAATATTAATGAAAAAGAATATACTCGTAATCTACTATTCTCAGACCGGACAGCTGGAAGATATTGTAAAAAATATGGCCCAACCTTTTGAATCTAAAAAGGAGGAATATAACGTTACCTACTACAATATCCAGCTAAAGGAAGATTTTCCTTTCCCATGGCCGGGTGATGTTTTCTTCAATACATTCCCTGAATCCTACCTTCAGATCCCGAAAGAGATCTTTCCCCCTTCTGAAGAAATTCTGGGTAAAAAGTATGACCTCATCTTATTCGGATATCAGGTATGGTATCTTACCCCATCCATCCCTATCATTTCATTTTTAAAGAGTGGTTTTGCGGAAAAAATAATGAAAGGCACAGATGTGGTTACGATTTCGGGAACCAGAAATATGTGGATGCTTTCTCAGGAGAAACTGAAAGTACATTTAAGAGATCTGGGAGCAAAACTGGTAGGAAATATTGCTTTAGTAGACAGGCACGACAACTATACAAGTGTACTCACCATCTTGCGCTGGCTGACGACAGGAAAGAAAGAAAAATCAGGAATGCTTCCTGCTGCCGGGATCTCAGATGAAGAAATTTCAGGATCTTCAAAGTATGGCACTATTATAGAGAAACATCTCAGCAGCGGAAACCTGTCTGGCCTTCAGCCTGATCTGGTACAAAACGGAGCTGTAGAGATCCGTCCTTTTCTGGTAAGAGTAGAAAAAGTAGGAAACAAGATCTTCACTGTATGGTCTAATCTGATTATCAAGAAAAAAGAGAAGCGCCCATTGCTGATAAAATTCTTTAAGGTATATTTGATGGCCGCGATATGGATTATCTCACCTATCGTCTTAGTTTTACACTTACTGACAACCCCCATATTTTGGTTTAAAAGACAAAAACAGAAAACATATTTACAAGGAATTAATTTAAAATAGAATGTACGACGTATTTATAACAAAAGCATCAACATATTTACCTAATAACCCGGTATCAAATGATGAAATGGAGACTTATCTTGGTCTGATAAATGACGCTCCTTCTAAAGCAAAATCATTGATTTTAAGAAACAACAAGATCACAACAAGATACTATGCTTTGGATAAAGAAGGAAATCCTACTCATACCAATGCACAGCTGACTGCAAAAGCTGTAGAAGGACTATTCGATGAAAATTTCAAAAAAGAAGATATGAAACTGTTATCTGTAGGAACCACTTCTCCGGATCAGATGCAGCCTTCACATGCTTCCATGGTTCATGGTGAGCTGAATATCGGCAAATCTATTGAAATCAATACTGCTACAGGTCTCTGCAACTCCGGAATGAATGCCCTGAACTACGGATTTCTTTCTGTAAAAGCCGGGGTGAATGAAAATGCGGTATGTGCAGGATCAGAAAGAATGTCTGCATGGATGACAGCAGATAAATTCAACCATGAAGCTGAAAATTTAAAAGCATTGGAAGAAAGACCTATTGTTGCCTTTAAAAGAGAATTCCTGAGATGGATGCTTTCTGATGGTGCAGGTTCTTTCCTTCTTCAAAATAAGCCAAGAGAAAATGGGATCTCTTTAAGAATAGATTTCATCGATTTTTATTCTTACGCTCACGAGATTGAAGCATGTATGTATGCCGGATGTGACAAACAGGAAGACGGAAGCCTGAAATCATGGGCAGATTATCCTTCTGATGAATGGCTGAAACAATCCATCTTTGCCATCAAACAGGACACCAAAATCCTGGACAAATACATCCTGGTGAAAGGAGCCGAAAGCTTAAGATCTTCTTTTGACAAGCATAATCTAGATCCGGAAAAGATTGACCATGTTCTGGCCCACATTTCTTCAGGCTATTTTAAAGATGGTCTTAAAGAAGAATTTGCTAAGAAAGGAATGGATTTCCCTGCAGAAAAGTGGTTCTATAATCTTTCTGAAGTAGGAAACATTGGTGCCGGCTCTATTTTTATCGCATTGGAAGAACTGATGAATTCAGGAAAGCTGAAAAAAGGAGAGCAAGTATTATTGTGTGTTCCTGAAAGTGGAAGATTTGCCTATTCTTGTGCCCTATTAACGGTTTGCTAATGGAGCATCAACTACCCACATCCGACCAAAACTTTGTAGAAAGTCTTATTCCGCAGCGCTTCCCATTTGTCATGGTCCATGAGATCATGGAATACAATGAAGAAAACCTCATATCCGGATTTGAAATAAAAGAAGACAACATCTTTGTGCAGGAGGGTATTTTCCAGGCTTCAGGGCTTATCGAGCATCAGGCGCAGAGTGTTGCTTTACATACCGGTTACAAGTACTTCCTTTTAGGAAAAGATGCTCCTACCGGATATATTGGTGCTATCAAGTCTTTTGAAGCAGAAACTCTTCCGGAAACAGGAGACCGCCTGACATCGGAAGTGGCAATCCTGAATGAAGTAATGGGAGTAACGCTGGTAGACGTGGTAACCAAACTGAATGGCACCATCATTGCAAAATCCCAAATGAAAACTGCTGTAAAATAACTGTAATGGAAATCAAGGAAGACCTCATCAATATACATCACTTTCTGCCGCATCGTGAGCCCATGCTGATGGCAGATTATATTCTGGAACTGACCAAAGAAAAAGTTGTGACTTCCTTTGAAATAAAAGAAGATAATATCTTTGTCCACAACGATGAATTTGTAGAAGCCGGACTTATTGAAAATCTGGCTCAGACCTGTTCTTCAATTCTCGGACAGAGTTTTTTCGAAAATCCTGAAGCAGATACCAAAGTGATTGGTTTTATTACCAACATCAAAAAAATTGAATTGTTTGCCCTTCCAAAAACAGGCGATAAGATCATTTCAAAAGCCTCGCTGATCTCTCAGTACGAAAATATCTGTACGATCTTTTGCGAAACCTTTAATCAAGGTGAATTGCTGATCAGAGCGGAAATCAATCTGTTTATTCAGGAAGTGAAATCTTAAGAATCAATTGATTTAAAATATTTAAGCCAACCCGAAAAGGTTGGTTTTTTCTTTGAGAGGTAGTAAAGAGAGAAACTGTATAATGAGAAGATACTGAATTAGCAGAAGTTCTCAAAGCCACTTTTACTGTTCTTTTACCCAACCTCATAAGACATTGAAATACCACCAGTAATCTCCAGCTTTTCTCCCCAATATTTAAAAATCTTAAGAATCAATTGATTTAAAATATTTAAGCCAACCCGAAAAGGTTGGTTTTTTCTTTGAGAGGTAGTAAAGAGAGAAACTGTATAATGAGAAGATACTGAATTAGCAGAAGTTCTCAAAGCCACTTTTACTGTTCTTTTACCCAACCTCATAAGACATTGAAATACCACCAGTAATCTCCAGCTTTTCTCCCCAATATTTAATAACCCTTATTTTTCGATATATTTGATGAAAATAAAGTCATGAGTGTAAAAGTAAGATTCTATTCAGATCAGGTTGAATTTGAGTTTGAAAATTCTGTGGAGTTTCCGGTAGCCCCGGTAATAGGTGACGAAGTGAATCTTCTTTCATTTTTCAAATACCAGACTTCCGAGAGGATAGAATACTACAATAATATGGAAGACCTTTATCTGTATAATGACGCAGTGGTTTCACAACGTACCTGGTGCAATGATCTTGAAAAGCAAGAAGTCTATTTGCTGGTCAAGCTGAATTACAGACAAAGGAAGTAAAAACCCTTTTTAATATTAAATGTAGAAAACAAAAAGCGGAGCATTGCTGCTCCGCTTACAAAATTGGTATTATCAAAGTTTAGTAGCGGAAGAAAACCTTTTTGGGTAGAGAAAAAAAAGATTTAATTAATTTCATCAATTCTAAGCTTCGCTGCTTTTAGAATAAGTTTGGCCGCTTCATAAAAACGCCCATGATATTGTTCAGAAATCCCTTGAGCATACAATTTCTTTTCGATTGAATCTTTTTTTAGAATAATTGAATTATTTCCTCCATCCAAAATACCCACCAGCCGATTTGGACTTTGCGGCAGCGCTATATCTTTTTGATGAGTTTTTATGATGAGTTCGCAGATTTTTTTATACTCTGCGATAGTAATTCTTCTATTGTCATATTGTTCATTATTCTTTGAAGACTTTACAATCACAGGTTTTTTTCTTTTGCTTATTGTAGGGATTAAAGTGACAAAAAGCTGATCTCCTTTTATCACCATTACATTTTCATGTTTAAGCTGAATATATTCCTTTGCATTCTTTTGTGAAGTACAGGAAAGCAAGAAAAGAGAGCACAAGATGATATAAATAGATGTAATTTTCATAGTTGAATTTCTAATAGATAGGACCGACGAATACATGTTCTAAACATTCATTGTTTTGTTAGAATAATTTCTTTAGGAAGTGCCTGTGGAAATGGATGGTATTATAATATTGGTAATCCGTTTTCATCATGTTACTCTCTAGATTAAGTTTCCAGTTAAGCTGTGTTTTGGAAGAATCTGTAAAGTTGATAATCATATTTCCCGTAGTGTTGCAAAAATCCGAATCAACATAAACCAAAGAGTATTTATCATCTGATTCTATTTCCTTTTTGACATAAAGCCTCCCCTCTAAAATCTTGAAGAGTGACCTCTACTGTGAATATAGCAAGTATAATGTGTCAATAAAGCTATCATTTGCAATAATTTCCGCTTCTTTCCCTTTAAAAGAGAAATATTGATATTGAGAATTTTCTTTTCTTAATTTTTCGAATTTTTCTTGACTAATATTTACCCCATTAAAGAAGTAATAATCTGGTGGCGGATCACTTACAATCACAACAGCTCCAATTTCAAATCCTCCATAGTTGATTTCAAATTTTTTATTTTCAATTTTTTCATTTCTTGAGAAAATTATTGACTGATCTCCGTAATCGTAACCACTGATACTATCCTGTACTTTATTATCGTTTCGTCTTGTTTCATTAAGCTTGTCAAAATTAAAGTACAATACATTTTCACTCTTAATAAAATCATTAGGGACTATTAATAAGAAATATCCATTTTCATTAGTAGTGGTTTTTATAAATTTGCTTTTAGAAATAAAAAATACCTCCGCATTAGAAATCACTTTTTGAGATTCTTTAAAAATAAGCCTTCCTGATATTTTTGTACTATCCGTTACTGTTTGTTCAGCAGCCGTAGGAAAGTTATTATTAACCTGAGCTTGTGAAAAATTTAGGTTTGTTACCAAAATAATCCCAGCAGCAATCATAGATAAACGTTTTGAAGGAATTCTCCCGCAGACATCCTTACCTTCGGCATTAGTGATAATATTTTGAATCTCTTGATTGGTTTTGCCTGTAAAATCTACTACACATTTAGAACATTTTTCACAGAACTTATCTTGCAAAAAATCCTGCATATTTTCCCATTGTTCAGGACATGGGCTATTTATTCTGATTTTCATAACATTATTTTTGGTTTATCTATAATCTATTAAATCTTCCATTTTAAGCCCCGCAGCCATTACAATCAACTTGGTAGCATACCAAAAATCTTTTTGAAATGCACTCCTCTGAGATTTACTGTTTAATCCTGAAGCATAATATTTTTTTTTATTTCCAAAATCATCATTTAAAGTTATTGTTGTGAAAGATCCATCCATTAAATTATTCTTCACTGAAATTGTATCATTTTTAATCCTTAGAATTGCATTACAGATTTTATCCAATCTTTTCTTCGAGATTTTTGAACTATATCCTATATTTTTGTTTTTCTTTACAAAAACTATGATTTCATTTCTTTTGAAGGCTTCGAACGAAATATCAACCTTCTTTCCAATTATAATTGCGTTTGAATGTTGAAATTTCACATAAACATCCTGAGAAAATAAAGATTGGGAGAAGAGTAAAAAGACAAATACAAATAATATTTTACGCATAATTAGAGTTTATTGTTTTGTTAATACAATATCTTTAGGAAAATTAATAGGGAAATCATTACCCTGTATTACAGAATTGTAATACGGGCAAGTATCATCTATAGTGCTTGGGTTGTAGATCAAATGTAAGCTCATTTGGGTTTTGGCATTATCTAAAAATGTCACATCCAGATTCGCTGTTTTACCACATATACCAGTAACGAAATAAATTTGTTTTTGAGAAGGATTGGAAAATTTAAAATTAATTCCTTTAAATTGAGGTTTTTGGTTATCAAAATTAGCAATTCTATCAATGGAAACTATTCCGTTTGCTTCTATGACTTTTCTTTCTCCTAAAATTCGATCTTGATAAATCCCTTCTCCGTTAGTTCCTACAAAATATTTTACCTTTTTAAATTGAATATAGAGAGTTTTGCCCATCCAATTTCCTTTCCATAATCCTACATAAAGATCTAATTCTCCATTTAAATCTTTAAAGTATGAGTTATTGGGTGCATCTGCTCCATTTGCATTTAGAGAGTATACTTGTTGGGAAAATAACAATGAGCTTAGTAATATTGTTATTATTGAAAATATCTTTTTCATAATTGCGTTATCCTAAAACCTCCAAAAAGGAGGTTAATTTTACTGTTTCGTTAGCACTATATCTTTAGGAAAATTAATAGGGAAATCATTACCCTGTATTACAGAATTGTAATACGGGCAAGTATCATCTATAGTGCTTGGATTGTAGATCAAATGTAAGCTCATTTGGGTTTGGGCATTATCTAAAAAAGTAACATCCAGATTAGCTGTTTTACCACACATATTTTTCGGTGCAAAATAAAATTGTTTTTGGGATGGATTAGAAAATTTTGGAGCAACACCATAAAACTCAGAATATTGTTCATCAAAAGTAGAAATCTTATCAATTTCAATTGAACCATTTGAGCTGATAATTTTTCGTTCACCTACAATTCTATCCCTATAAATAAAATGAGGGCTATTGGGCTTTCCTAAAGGATATTTTACTTTTTTAAATTGTATATAAATAGTTTTTCCATCCCAATTTCCTTTCCATAATCCTATATATGGATTGAGTTCGCTGTTTAAATCTTTGAGATATGACCCCTGTGGTATATTCAATCTGTCTTCGTAATTTAGAGGGTATTCTTGTCCATATATTATAATTGATAAAAATATCGATAGTGAAATTATTATATTTTTCATAATTTTATTAAAGCCTCTCTTCAGAGGCTTTACATTATTGCTTTGTTAATACAATATCTTTAGGAAAATTAATAGGGAAATCATTGCCCTGTATTACAGAATTGTAATACGGACAAGTATCATCTATAGTGCTTGGATTGTAGATCAAATGTAAGCTCATTTGGGTTTTAGCAGCATTTAAAAATGTTACATCTAGATTTGCAGTTTTACCGCACATATTGTCAGGCGCAAAATAAAGCTGGGGAGATTGCGAAGAATCAAATTTTTTATGTATTCCGCTAAATTCGTGAAATTGATTATTATCAAAATTAGTTATTTTATCTACTTCAATAATGCTATTAGTATTAACTATTTTTCTTTCTCCTAAAATCATATCCTTATATTCCTTTTCCATTTATACCAAGAAAATATTTTTGTTTTTTTAATTCAAGAAATACTATTTTTCCATTCCAATTTCCCTTCCATAATCCAATATATGGATTTAATTCTCCATTTAAATCTTTAAAGTATGAGTTATTGGGCGCATCTGCTCCATTTGCATTTAGAGAGTATACTTGTTGGGAAAATAACAATGAGCTTAGTAATATTGTTATTATTGAAAATATCTTTTTCATAATTGCGTTATCCTAAAACCTCCAAAAAGGAGGTTCATTTTACTGTTTCGTTAGCACTATATCTTTAGGAAAATTAATAGGGAAATCATTACCCTGTATTACAGAATTGTAATACGGGCAAGTATCATCTATAGTGCTTGGATTGTAGATCAAATGTAAGCTCATTTGGGTTTTGGCATTATCTAAAAAAGTAACATCCAGATTAGCTGTTTTACCGCACATATTTTTCGGTACAAAATAAAATTGTTTTTGCGATGGATTATTAAACTTTGAGGAAATGCCTCTAAATTCAGGTAATTGTTCATCAAAATTAGAAATTCTGTCTATTTCAACTGCGCCACTTGAATTAATAATTTTTCTTTCTCCTAAAATTTTATCAATATAAATTCCATCATTAGGATTAGTTCCTAAATAATATTTTATTTTTCTTAAATCCAGATATATTGTTTTATCATTCCAATTACCTTTCCACAGCCCAATATAATGATTAAGTTCACCATCCATATCTTTAAAATAGGCTCCATTTGGTAAATCACTTTTCCCTTCTGTATGTAAAGGATAAACCTGAGAATATATTGATACTGATATGAATGATAATAATATTAAGAATATGTTTTTCATAATTACGTTATCCTAAAACCTCCAAAAAGGAGGTTTATTTTACTGTTTCGTTAGCACTATATCTTTAGGAAAATTAATAGGGAAATCATTACCCTGTATTACAGAATTGTAATACGGGCAAGTATCATCTATAGTGCTTGGATTGTAGATCAAATGTAAACTCATCTGTGTTTTGGCAGCATCTAAAAATGTTATATCCAGATTGGCTGTTTTACCACACATATTTTTCGGTACAAAATAAAATTGTTTTTGGGATGGATTAGAGTATTTAGCATTAACCCCACTGAATTCATGATATTGGTTGCTATCAAAATTAGAAATCCTATCTATCAAAATACTTCCATCTGCATTAATTATTTTTCGTTCACCTAATATTTTATCTTGATAAACACCGTTGGTAGGAGTTGTTCCTAAATAATATTTAGCTTTTTTTAATTCTATATAAATTATCTTTCCATTCCAATTTCCTTTCCATAATCCTATATAAGGGTTGAGTTCTCCGTCTAAATCTTTAAAATATGATCCTCTAGGTGCATCCTCAACATGAATGTTTAAAGGATATATCTGTTGTGAATAAAAAATTGAGGATGATAATGCTATCAGTAATAAAAATATGTTTTTCATAATTGCGTTATCCTAAAACCTCCAAAAAGGAGGTTCATTTTACTGTTTCGTTAGCACGATATCTTTAGGGAAATTTATTGGAAAATCATTACCCTGTATTACAGAATTGTAATACGGACAAGTATCATCTATAGTGCTTGGATTGTAGATCAAATGTAAGCTCATTTGGGTTTTAGCAGCATTTAAAAATGTTACATCCAGATTAGCTGTTTTACCGCACATATTGTCAGGCGCAAAATAAAGCTGGGGAGATTGTGAAGAATCAAATTTTTTATGTATTCCGCTAAATTCGTGAAATTGATTATTATCAAAATACGTAATTTTATCGATTTCTATAACACCATTAGAATTAATTATTTTTCTTTCTCCATATAATCTGTCTTTGTAATAAGAGTGACTACCAGTTGAAGCAGTTTTAATTTTTCTAAACTCCAGATATACTATTTTTCCATTCCAATTTCCTTTCCATAATCCTATATAAGGGTTGAGTTCTCCGTCTAAATCTTTAAAATATGATCCTCTAGGTGCATCCTCAACATGAATGTTTAAAGGATATATCTGTTGTGAATAAAAAATTGAGGATGATAATGCTATCAGTAATAAAAATATGTTTTTCATAATTGCGTTATCCTAAAACCTCCAAAAAGGAGGTTTATTTTATTGTTTTGTTAGCACTATATCTTTAGGAAAATTAATAGGGAAATCATTACCCTGTATTACAGAATTGTAATACGGGCAAGTATCATCTATAGTGCTTGGATTGTAGATCAAATGTAAGCTCATTTGGGTTTGGGCATTATCTAAAAAAGTAACATCCAGATTAGCTGTTTTACCACATATACCAGTAACGAAATAAATTTGCTTTTGGGATGGATTGGAGAATTTAAAGTTAATTCCATCATATTCATGATATGGATTGTTATCAAAAGTTGAAATTTTATCTATCTCAACAGCACCATTAGAATTAATAATTTTCCTTTCACCCACTATTCTATCATAATAGATATAATGGACATCTGATAATTTTCCAGAAAGGTATTTTATTTTTCTAAACTCTAGATATACTATTTTCCCATTCCAATTTCCTTTCCATAAACCAACATAAGGGTTCAGTTCATTATTCAAATCTTTAAAATACGAACCACTTGGTAAATCAATTTTTCCTTCAGTATATAATGGATAGATTTGTTGTGAATAAATTAAATTTGATATTAATATCAATAGTAAGAATATATTTTTCATTGTTTTATTTTATTTAAGTTAAGGACAAGGTATTGGGTTCGCTAATGAATTTCCATTTAATGAAATTTGTGAGCTTTTACCATTACTATCTATAGAATACATTTTCGCTCCATTTATATTCATTTTGTCTCTCATAAATTTCAGAAAATTTTTCTGATAAAATTCAGGTGATTGATTAGCTTTTGCTAAATCGTAATCATTAACATATTTCTTATTTAACTCAGTATCAATCGTATTCTGATCAAATATAGACAAACTGGCAACATCTATACCATCACCTCTTAATTGATAAACGGTACCATCTGGGTTTACAACGTTCATAAACACATTTTCCTGAGGAATACCATTATTATTAGCATTAATAAGGAGTTTAATGAAAGTATTAATGTCATCGGGAGAGAATATAGGAATTAATCTTTCATGATGACTGTGCATATATCCGTACGTTGTATTAAAGAATTTAAAATCTATAGTGTTTGATCCTACCACATTACTTAATTGCTGATATTGTGTAGCCGTTTGTCCAGGTGGAGGGTTATTTACTCTAAAACCATATTCAAAAGACTCTCCCGTTTTTGTTTTTAAATAATCAACCTTCGCTTTGTAAGTGGCATCATTATTCTGAATTTTTAGCTTAGCACAAGGCGTTTGAGGTTGCGATTGAGTACCACCACCTCCGGGATAAGGATACGTAGGTCCTTGAGGATTAGGATTTGAAGGTCCATCTCCGCCTTGCATTTCATCACATTTAGTAATATATCCCGTTACCTCCCAATGACCAGAACCATTGGGTTCATTTTCATTATCAGGATACCACATTTCTACCACAGTAACAGAACACAATTTTAATCTTCCCGCCATAGAGCTTTGTTCTCTGGTTTGTTCTACAGGTTTTCTTTTTTTTGCAGTGGTATATCCCTGGAAGAACTTAAGATGTTCCTTATTATTATCATAGACAAATGTTATCTGATCACCATATCTGGGAACTTCTATGCACGCAACAATGTCTTTTCCGTTGGCAACAGGAACTACTAAAAAGCTTTCATCGGTATAGCCCATGGTCATAGCATAATCCCATAGAGGTATTCCATTTACTTTCTTGATTTGAGCTTCATTTTCATGATAGACCTTCATTACATTTTTTATGTAGGTTTCATCTTCTTTCCACAGACTTTTACTGGTGTATTCTTTAGAATAAATCAGAGGGGGATCAGAGGATGAAATCACATCATCATGGACGCAGGAATGAAGCACAAAACCCAGAACTACCATCATCGATAGCCATAGCATAATTTTTTTTCTCATAAGCGTGTTTTTTTTAGTGAGCTAAATATAAATATTTTTTATTACTCCACAAATATGTGAAATAAAATCCAAAGTCAATACCTCTTTTCAGGGTATTTCTGCCCTATTTTCGATGCATGTTAACAATATTATACAAACACTTTTTTATCACGATCATTTTTCATTTTTCACAGTCGCCATATTGAAAATTTTCATTATTTATTAAAGGTTGACAATCACAAAAAAAAATTATATTTGTTCATTATTAAAAAAAACTTCCGATGAACAAAACTATTGGCAAAAGAATAAGAAACTTCAGAGAAGCTAAAGGCTTTTCTCAGGAGGAACTCGCAGAAAGGCTAAAAATTTCACGTTCTGCCTATCAGCGGCTGGAAAATGGCGAAACCAATTCCTGGATCAATCATATAGAAAGTATCTGTACCTCATTGGAAGTAAATTTGGATGATATTTTAAAACCTGAAGAAGGATTTGTTCAGGTTAATAATAACAATGAATCTTCTAATGATAATGGAAGTGGTGTAATTCAGAACCAAACGATCAACTATAATCTTTCAGACAAACTCATCGAACAATACGAAGAAAGGCTAAAACAAAAAGATGAAGAAATTAAATTTCTAAAAAGCCTTATAGAAAAAAAATAACAATATTAGGTAGATCAGACTTATTCTGCCGAAGTATTCAAAAACCGAAAATTCTCCCAATCTAAAACTCCTTCACCTTAAATACAGGGAAACAGGAAGAAAAAAAATAAATCCAGAAAACAAAAAGCGGAGCATTGCTGCTCCGCTTACAAAATTGGTATTATCAAAGTTTAGTACCCGAAGATCTCTTCAAGAGATACCTCCTGGAATGTTCCCATTTTATTGATAGATTCCATATTCAGGTTTTCTTTTTTACCGATGATGGCCGTGTTGTATTTTACCGGCTTTACCTCAGTATCATAGAAACTGGTAAGTTGAGGCAAAGTTAATCCCTGAATTTCAGAATAAACATCTTTTCTGATATCATAGTCAACCCCTAGTTTTTTAAGCGCCATTTGGCTAAAGAAAATATTCGTTCTGTTAATTCTGTTTGAAGCAATCTGCTTCAGCGCAGAACCTCTTGAGTTCTCAAACTGTGCCGGAATCTGCGGAAGAGATGCCATAAGGTCACTCATCGCATTAACTGCCAAAGGAAGCTTATTAGCCTGAGTTCCGATATAGTTCGTGATATAATTGGCATGCCCTTTTTCGGTAGCATTCGCGTAAGAAACATAAGCAGAATAAGCCAGTGACTTACTTTCTCTGATCTCCTGGAATACGATAGAAGACAAACCTCTTCCGAAATACTCATTGAAAACATTCGCTTTTCCGAAGTTGCTTACATTCACTTCATTTCCTTTCGCTACTTTAGACATTTCCATCTGAACCATGTCGTAGTTTGTAAAGTATACTTTTCCTTCTGCTGCAGGCTCCTGATATTCTTTAGCTGTTGCAGGCTGAAGGCTCGCTGTTGCAATATAAGGTTTCACCGCTTTCTCCAGACCTGACTGATCCTGTCCGTAAAGCAAAACTTCATAAGGTGATTGGTTCAGCGCTTTGATCTTTTTGGTCAATTCTGCCACATCGATGCTTTCAAGACGCTCTTTAGAAACAACATCTGCCATTCTGGAATTTTTTCCATATTTAGCATAGTTCGTCAAAGCATTCATGATTCTTGTCTTATCTTTTTTAGCAGCATCTCTGGACTCCAGAATCGTCTTCACTGTCTTGCTATAAATGTCTTTATCCGCTTTTACATTGGTCAGCCAATGATTCATCAGCTCTACGCCTTTCTTCATATTACTTTCCAATCCGCTTAATGTAATAAAGATCTGGTCATTGGACGTCCTGAAACTGTAAGTGATTCCTAATTTATAGAACTCCCCTTTCAGCTGCTCAGGAGTATATTTATCGGTCCCAAGATATTCGAAAAGGGTTACTGCTATTGAAAGTTCTTTATCATTATCTGTTCCGAAAGGGAAAATATAACTGATTTGAGCCACATCATTATACTTGTTCTTTACAAAGCTTATTTTTTTATCTTTGATTTGGAAAGTCTGGATTGCAGTCTTATAATCGATAAATTCCGGCTTGCTTTCAGATACTTTTGCCGCTAAAATATCTTTAAGGAATGGGGATTGAGCATCTCTGTTCAGCTTGATCGGAGTAATTCCGGGATTCTGTACACGAACCAGTTTATCATTCACTCCTTTTTCCTTGTAAACGACCACATAATTATCTTTGAAAAATTCATTTGCAAATTTTACAACATCTGCCTTCGTTATTTTTTCATATTGGTTAATATCATCAAGCTCCTGCTCCCAGCTTATTCCGTTGATGTAGGTGCTGTAAAGATTAGTGGCAAGACCGTCTGCCGTCTCCCAGGTCTTCATACGCTGCACCTTCTTGTCATTAACGATTGCTTTCAGCATCCAATCCGGGAACTGACCTTTTTTCACTAAATCCAGCTGATCTAATAACAGCTTTTTAGCATCATCAAAACTCTGCCCGTCTTTCGGAGTTACAGACATTGCAAAAGCACCATATGTTTTGAAAGGGGATTCATAAGCTCCTGCACTTTGTACTTTCTGCTTCTGATTAATGTTGAGATCAATAAGACCGGCATCACCTCTGTTGCTTAAAATTTCTGCCACCACATCAGCCAACCTCGCGTTCTGAGTTCCATTAGAGTCCGATCTCCAGGCCATCGTCATTCTCGGTGTACTTGGACTTTTTACCGTTCTTGTCACAATGCTTTCCATCGGCTGCTCAGATACCATCTTTTTCATCGGCAGCTCTTTGTATTTGAAAGTTCCAAAATACTGATCTACCATTTTAATGGTCTTATCAAAATCCAGATCTCCTACCAAAACAACAGCCATATTATTAGGCACATAGTACGTATCAAAATATTTATGAATAGCAACCATTGATGGACTCTTCAGGTGTTCTGAAGTTCCTATTGTTGTCTGCTGTCCGTTCGGATGTTTTGGGAAAAGGGCCTCCATCATCGCATAGTTGACAAGACGTCCGTCATTATCCTGAGCTCTGTTGTATTCTTCATATACCGCCTCCAATTCTGTGTGGAAAAGACGTAATACCAATTCTGAAAAACGTTCTTTTTCTACTTTAAGCCATTTTTCAAGCTCATTGGAAGGAATGTTGTTTTTATAAACCGTTTCATCTAACCATGTGTGGGCATTTGTTCCTGTTGCTCCTAATGAAGAAATCGCTTTGTCATATTCATTGGCAATGGCATATTTGGACGCTTCCTGAGAAACCTCATCTATTTTTTTATAGAGTAATTTTTTCTTTTCAGGATCCTTTTCAGCTTTGTGCTGCTCATAAAGGTCAGAGATCTGCTGCAAAAGTACTTTTTCCTTTGCCCAGTCCTGAGTTCCCAAATGAGAAGTTCCCTTGAAAACCATATGTTCCAGGTAGTGAGCTAAACCGGTATTATCACCCGGATCATTATTTGATCCCGTTCTTACCGGAATATAGGTCTGAATTCTTGGCGCATCATCATTTTTAGCCAGATACACTTTCAATCCGTTTTTCAGGGTATAAACTCTCACCCCGGTTTGATCATTTTTCACGGTTTCATAGGTATACCCCTGGCTGTCCGTCACCTTCTGAGTATCAAACTTCTGTGCCATTGCGTGCAACATGCAGAAAAGCGATACAGAAATAAAAAATTTCTTCATAAGTCTTATTTATTTAATCCAAATTTCTAAGAGTTCTATTAGTCTCCATTTACAGCACACTTGTTACAGCAAATTCATTACAAATCTGAGATTAAGATTTTCGGCTTAAAAATTGAATTTACACTCTGACAATACCGATCCGGGTCATTGGGATTTAATATGATTTACATATAATGTATTTTCACTATTTTAGCCAACTCATTAAAAAGGTGATGCATTTTTCATCTTAAAGTAAAAGAATAATACGGTTTACATGAAAAAACAAGACCTGCCTCAGGATGAAAGCAATCTGAAGTCAGCAAACATGACCGAAGTCTTGTATGTGACGGACGAAAACGACAATTATACGACTGCCAACAGCATAGGCTGGGAAGCTAAAAAAGCAGCATTGGAAGAATCTCTGGAGCTTATTCATGAAAGAATTGAAGAGGCCAGAAAGGAGGTTGCCAATAACACGGTAAGTCCCATTATTTATTTCATGGAACTTAATAAAATGGATTTGGGGGTTCTTTCTTCTTATGTCGGAATGTGGCAGTGGAGAGTGAAAAGACATACCAAACCCAAAGTATTCAAAACACTAAGCGAAACCGTACTGAAAAAATATGCCGATGCATTCGGAATTTCAGTGGATGAACTAAAGAACTTTGACGGAAAATAACACGGAAAATGAAGCATACACTTTATGCACAATTTCATTTCGCCAATGAAAAAGATAAAAGCAGCAAATGAAAATTAACTTTGAACACCATCAGACCGCGCATTGCGAAAACGGTGTCGCCTCCAATCTGTTACTCAATAAAGGCTTAAAACTCAGTGAACCCATGATCTTCGGGATCGGCTCCGGATTGTTTTTTGTCTATCTGCCATTTTTGAAAGTTAATTTTGCTCCAGGCTTCAGCTATCGTCCGATGCCCGGTGCTATTTTCAGTAAAGCAGCGAAAAGATTGGGCATTAAAATCAAAAGAGAAAAATTTTCCAACCCTAAAGAGGCACAGTCCGCTTTAGAGCGGAACTTAAATCAGAATATCCCGACAGGACTTCAGGTGGGCGTTTTCAACCTTACCTATTTTCCTGAAGAATATAAATTCCACTTCAATGCCCACAACCTTGTGGTATATGGAAAGGAAGACGGAAAATTCCTGATCAGCGATCCGGTAATGGATTATACAACGTCACTATCCGAGGCCGAGCTGGAAAAAGTAAGATATGCTAAAGGTGCACTTCCGCCAAAAGGACATATGTACTACCCTACTTACATCCCTGAAGAAGTAAACATTGAAGAAGCCATCAAAAAAGGAATCAAGGATACCTGTAAAAATATGCTTGCTCCCGTTCCGCTTATTGGTGTAAAAGCCATGAGATGGGTCGCCAAAAGCATCCCGAAATGGGCTGCAAAGAAAGGCACCAAAGTCACCAATCACTATCTTGGTCAATTGATCAGAATGCAGGAAGAGATTGGGACGGGAGGAGGTGGTTTCAGATTTATTTATGGAGCATTTCTTCAGGAAGCAGCAGTCATTCTCAAAAATGATGAATTAAAGGAATTATCCAAAGAAATCACCGCCATTGGTGATCTGTGGAGAGATTTTGCCGTAGATATTGCCCGTGTTTACAAAAACAGGAATTCAAAAAGTGATATCTACAACAACCTTTCAAAATCTATGCTTCACATTGCTGATCTGGAAGAAGCTTTCTATAAAAAACTGAGAAAAGCGATCTGATATGGCAGAGAATATGATTGAGATTAAAAATCTTTATAAAAAATATAAAAACTCCGAAGAGTTTTCTGTCAATGACATCTCGCTGAATATTGAGAAAAATGAGATCTATGGAATTCTGGGGCCCAATGGCGCCGGAAAAACCACTTTGATTTCCATGCTTTCAGGATTGATAAAACCTACTTCCGGACAATTTACCATCAATGGATTCTCACCCCAGAAGGACAATTTTAAAATCAAACAGATTATCGGAATCGTTCCACAGGAATACGCGCTTTATCCTACCCTTACTGCCAAAGAAAACCTGATGTTTTATGGAAGTCTGTACGGCTTAAAGCATAAGGATCTTAAAAGAACCATCGATGAATCTTTAGAGACGATGGGACTTTCAAAATTTGCAGATAAAAAAGTAGAACAGTTCTCCGGAGGAATGAAACGCCGCTGCAACCTTATCGCAGGAACACTTCACACTCCTAAAGTATTATTTCTTGATGAACCTACTGTAGGTGTTGATGTTCAGTCTAAAAAAGTAATCATCGATTTCTTACAGGAACTGAATAAAAACGGAACGTGTATTATTTATACCTCCCATCACCTTTCCGAGGCAGAAGAATTCTGTACCAAGATCGCTATTATCGACAGAGGAAGAATTCATGCCGTAGGAACACCTGAAGAACTGGTGTCACAGATTACCCACGCTGAAAACCTGGAAGACGTTTTCATTTCATTAACAGGAAAAGAATTAAGAGATGTTGTTGTATAAACTTTGGAGAAGCTTCGTGAAGGAAATCCTTCTTCTGAAGAGAGATATTGGAGGAATAGTCATTATTTTCGTTATGCCGTTGCTGCTTATTGTAACGATTACCTTAATTCAGGATTCTACCTTCAAAAATCTGGAAGGTTCAAAAATCCCGATTATTTTTATTGATAATGACAAGTCTGAGGTATCAAAAAACATAAAAAAAGAACTGGAAACCAGCAAAACATTCCAGTTACTAACGAATTACACGGAACAATCAGCGCAGAATGCCGTATTTTCCGGAGATTACCAGATGGCCATCGTCATTCCAGAAAATTTAACAAAAGATTTAAATTTAAATATTGATTCCAAAGTTCAGACGATCGTAAGTTCATTTGGCCTGGAAGGTGATTCTGCCGTGGTAAAAAAAACCGCACCAAAGGCGAAAGACATTCATCTGTATTTTGACCCTGCTACTAATGCGGGATTCAAAAATTCAGTCATGAATTCAGTGAATAAAATGGTTTTTGAGATCGAAAACAAAAAGATCTATAAAGCATTTCAGGATCAGCTCGGAACTGAAGAAAATCTGGAGGAAAATAAAAGCCTGATCAGTTTCAAAGAGATCACCCCTAAAAAAGGAATCATAGATGTCATGCCGAATTCCGTTCAGCACAACGTTCCTGCATGGACTCTTTTTGCGATCTTTTTTATTGTAGTTCCTTTATCAATCAACCTGGTTAAGGAAAAAAGTCAGGGCACCAGCGTAAGAGCAAGGATCAGTCCTACTCCTTATTTTGTCCATATATTAGGGAAGACATTCACTTATCTGATCATCTGTATCATTCAGTTTTTACTCATGGTGGCAGTGGGAATCTATCTTTTCCCATATATGGATCTGCCTGCTTTCGATGTTTCAGGAAAAATGTTCCAGCTTATTGTGGTGACTTTGTTTTCCGGATTGGCAGCTATAGGATTTGGTGTTTTACTGGGAACTATTGCAGATACTCAGGAACAGTCAGCCCCTTTTGGAGCTACTTCAGTCGTGGTTTTGGCCGCTATCGGAGGAATATGGGTTCCTGTATTTTTAATGCCGGAATTTATGCAGACCGTGGCCAAGTTTTCCCCGATGAACTGGGGACTGAACGCCTACTACGATATTATTTTAAGAAACAGTGGTATTGGAGGTATTGCGAAAGAACTTGCATTCCTGTTCTTATTCTACATTGCCATGGTATCTATTTCTATTTTTTACGAACAAAAACAAAATGCAGTCTAAAGAAAACATATTAACCTGTACGGAAGAAGTAAGGGTAAGGTTCAATGAAACAGATCCGCTGGGTATCGTCTGGCACGGACATTATATCGTGTATTTCGAAGACGGAAGAGAAGCTTTCGGAAGAGAGCACGGCCTTACTTATCTTGATATTCAGAGAGAAGGCTATGTGACACCTATTGTGAAAAGCACCTGTGAACATTTCCTTCCGTTAAAATATGGAGAAACGTTCAGGATTGTTACGACTTTTGTGAATTCCGTATCGGCAAAACTCATCTATACCTACGAACTGTTCAATCAGGAGGATAAACTTGTATGCAGTGGTGAAACCATCCAGGTTTTCTTAGACAGTAGCGGAAGCTTGTGCCTGTATAATCCTGATTTTTTTCAGGCATGGAAAGATAAAATGGGATTGTGATGAAGAAAGAAATTTATATTACAGACTACCACTGCGTCACTCCTTTAGGGTTTGATGTAACTTCTAACTGGAATCATCTGGTAGAAGGAACATCAGGCGTGGGTCTGCATCAGGTGATAGAAAATCAGGAAGCTTTTTATGCTTCCATTATTGATACCGAAAAGCTTGAAGAAGAATTTAAAAACAATTTTGATAGTCAAAATTTTACAAGACTGGAAAAAATGTTTCTTCTCAGTCTTAAACCTCTTATAGAAAAGCATGAAATTTCGGAAGAAACCGCTTTCATATTATCTACCACCAAAGGAAACATCAGCTTGTTAAAAAACCAGACCGAATTGCCTGAAGGTGCTTATCTGTCAAATTTAGCCCAGAAGATGGCTGATCATTTTGGGTTTAAAACCAAACCCATTGTGGTTTCCAATGCCTGTGTTTCAGGTGTAATGGCCATTGCGGTTGCTAAAAATATGATCCAGGCCGGAAAATATAAAGACGCTTTTGTAATGGCCGGCGATGAGGTTTCAGAGTTTGTAATCTCAGGATTCAATTCTTTCCAGGCCATTGGAACAGAGCCCTGTAAACCTTACGACAAAAACAGGAATGGAATCAACATAGGTGAAGCAGCAGCAGCAATGTATATTACTTCTGCGTTGGATAAAAACGAAAAGTTTAGGTTTAAAATATTGGGAGACTCCGCCGTTAATGATGCCAATCATATTTCCGGACCATCCAGAACAGGAGACGGATTGTATGCCAGCATCAGAAATGCAATGACTGAAGCTCATGTAACCCCAAAGCAGGTTGATTTTATTTCTGCCCACGGAACCGCGACCCTGTATAATGACGAGATGGAAGCGATTGCTTTCAACAGGATGGAACTTCAACATGTTCCGTTAAACAGTATGAAAGGCTATTACGGCCACTGTCTCGGAGCATCAGGACTTCTGGAAAGCATTATTTCCATGGAAAGCGCCCGTCACGGACTGTTGATTCCCTCTAAAAATTTTAAAGAAATGGGAGTTTCCCAGCCTTTAAATATTATTGAAGAGAACCAGCCGGCATCGGTTCAATATATTTTAAAAACAGCTTCAGGATTCGGAGGATGCAATGCAGCGATAGTTTTGGAAAAATATTAAAATGAAAGTGATGAAAAAAACCGACACCTGTACCATAGAACACTCAAAAATAACTGTTAACGGAAATCCTGTTTTTGAGAGCCAGACAGAGACATTTCATGACTTTGCGAAAGAAGCCTATAAAAGCTTAGAACTTAATTATCCCAAGTTTCACAAGATGGATCATCTGAGCAAGCTGGCTTTTCTTGCCGCAGATATGATTTTAAAAGAGGAAGACCACAGCAGAACAGCAGTGGTTCTGGCCAACAGATCATCAAGTCTGGATACGGATTTTAAATACCAGGAAAGCATCAACTCGGAGGAGAATTACTTCCCAAGTCCTGCCGTATTTGTTTACACGTTACCTAACATTTGTGTAGGTGAAATCAGTATTAAACATAAAATGCAAACGGAAAATGCTTTTTTTGTTCTGGATGAATTGGATGAACAATTTTTAAACGATTATGCAGAACAGATCCTGATATCCGGGAAAGCAGAAAAAGTTCTCTGTGGCTGGACAGAACTTTATCAGGAAAATTATAAAGCTTTTGTATATTTGCTAACCCTGTAAAAATGTAACAATATAACAGTGCAGCAATGTAACAATCCTAAAATTGGTAAACTGGTACATTGATACATTGGTAAATTAAATAATTATGGAAAATTTAAAAACAGAATTGAAGCACAAAATTATTGAAGTTCTTAACCTGGAAGACGTTTCTGTAGAAGAGATCAAAGATACAGATCCTTTATTCGGAGGCGGATTGGGTCTTGATTCTATCGATGCTCTTGAGCTTATTGTTCTTTTGGATAAAGATTATGGAATAAAATTAGCCGATCCTAAAAAAGGAAAGGAAATTTTCCAGTCTATCGAAATAATGGCTCAGTTCATTGAGGACAACAGAACGAAATAATGTATTCAATCTAGCAATGTATCCATCTACCAGTTTATCAATATTGTAATACTGGTAGATGGATGCATTATTACATTTTAAGATAAAATGAGTCGAAAAATTGCCATAACAGGAATGGGCATCATTTCTTCCATCGGAAATAACGTGGAGGAAAATTTTATTTCTTTACAGACCGGAAAACATGGAATTTCGGACATTGAAATGTTTGACACCCGCCATGCCGGAACAATCAAAACCGGCGAAATAAAATGGTCTAATGAAGATCTTGTACAGAAGCTTCAGCTGCCTGAAAATAATAATGTAACGAGAACTTCTTTATTAGGCATGATAGCGGCTAAAGAAGCTGTAGAATCAGCCGGAATTTCTGACATCAATGAATACAGAACCGGACTGATATCCTCTACCAGTGTAGCCGGAATGGATATCACTGAGAAGTATTTCTACACTTACGAAGACTTTCCTGAAAAGCAAAAATACATCGATGCCCACGACGCAGGAAATTCCTCACTGGCCATCGCAGACTATCTTGAACTAAAAGGTATCGTTTCTACCATCAGTACAGCCTGCTCTTCTGCAGCCAATGCTATCATGATGGGCGCTAAACTGATCAAAAACGGAATTTTAGACCGTGTAATTGTAGGCGGTACAGATTCCCTTTCAAAATTTACACTGAATGGATTCAACACGCTGATGATCCTTACAGATTCTTATAATACTCCATTTGATAACGATAGAAAAGGTCTGAATCTGGGAGAAGCAGCAGCCTTTATCGTTCTTGAATCTGATGAGGTGGTAAAAAAAGAAAACAAAAAAGTCCTGGCTTATCTTTCCGGCTACGGGAATGCGAATGATGCTCACCATCAGACTGCATCTTCAGACAATGGACAGGGAGCCTTTTTAGCGATGCAGCAGGCATTGAAAATATCAGGATTATCAAAAAATGATATCGATTATATCAACGTTCACGGAACGGCGACTCCAAATAATGATCTTTCAGAAGGAATTGCTATGATCAGAATCTTTGGCGAAGGACAGGTTCCTGAATTCAGTTCCACCAAGGCTTTTACCGGACATACACTGGCAGCGGCAGCAGGCATTGAAGCTGTTTTCTCCATCTTGGCTATGCAGCATAATGTTATTTTTCCTAATCTGAATTTTAAAACGAAAATGGCAGAATTTGATTTAACTCCGGTGACGGAGCTGAAAGAGAAAAACATTAATCATGTTCTTTCCAATTCCTTCGGATTCGGTGGAAACTGTTCTACTTTAATTTTCTCAAAATCATGAGTGCAGTATACATCAACAGTGCATCCTGCATCTCTGTACAGGACACTTTAAAAGATCATTTTTTTCAGGATCTTAAGGCAGACCCATCGGTTCAGGTCTTAAAAGCTATAGATCCGAACTATAAAGAATTCATTCCTCCTGCCATGATCAGGAGAATGTCTAAAACCGTAAAAATGAGCTCAGTAGCTTCAAATTACGCTTTAAAAGAGGCTGGAATTGAAAAACCGGACGCCATTATTGTAGGAACCGGAATGGGATGTTCACAGGATTCTGAAAAGTTTCTGAAAAATGTCATCGACAATAATGAAGAATTTCTGACGCCAACATTTTTTATCCAGTCTACTCACAATACGGTTGCCGGACAGATTGCTTTGGGACTTCAATGTCATGCATACAATTTCACGTATGTCAATACCTCTTCATCTCTGGAATTTTCGTTTCTGGATGCTCAACTTCAGATCAACGACGGAGAGGCTGAAAATGTTCTTGTAGGCGCTGCAGATGAGCAAACTAACAGAACAATGGAATTATACCGTCTTAACAATACCATCAAAAAAGAAGAGGATCTTCCCGCTGATTATTTACATTCGGAGACGGACGGGGTGATCTGGGGTGAAGGCGCGGCCTTCTTTGTTTTAGGAAAAGACAAGACTGAAAATTCTTACGCTCAACTTAAAGATATTCAAATCATTAACCGATTGAACACTGAAGAAATAAACTCATGTATTGAAAGCTTTTTAGCCAAAAATAAGGTAAAGAAAGAAGATATTGATGCGGTTATTTTAGGTTTCAGTGGCGATGCAAAATCTGATGTGTATTATACAAAAGCAATGGATTTGTTTCAAAATTCAGCATTGCTTTTTTACAAACATCTGAGTGGAGAGTTTAATACCGCGAGTGGTTTTTCAACCTTTATGGCTTGTCATATTTTAAAAGAACAACAGATTCCGGACGTCATGATGATCAATGCCACGAAAAAAGAGGAGATACGATCTATTCTTATTTACAATCATCTGGCTGGAAGCGATCACAGTCTGGTATTATTGGAACGGGCTTTGTAAACAGCAAAGATCTTTTTGAGACAGGGAGAAAAATAAGGACAATTTAAAATAACAGAAGATGAAACATTACCCGTTTATTCTATTTTATCTTTTCTGCAATGTATTCATTTATGCGTTTCATGGAACTTTCTGGGTGTATCTGGTCTGTTTATTTGCATTTTCTGTTCTGGTAGTATGGGGTTCATTTGATATTACGTTGGGGTATTTTGTGAATAGCATGACTCACAAAAGAACCAAAATGAATGAAGTTGCCCTAACCTTTGATGATGGACCCACTGAGTTTACCCCCCGATTTTTAGATTTACTTAAAGAACATCAGATCAAAGCTACCTTTTTCTGTATCGGGAAACAGATTGAGCAATATCCGGAAACCTTTCAAAGAATTATTGCTGAAGGTCATACCATTGGTAATCACACATTTTCACATTCAAACAATACCGGATTTTTATCTGCTGTCAAAATGATTTCCGAGATTGAGAAGTGTGATGAAATCATGTTCCGTGTGGGCCACCTTAAAACAGATTTATACCGTCCTCCTTTTGGGGTTACCAATCCAAATATCGCCAAAGCCATTAGAAAAACCCACAAAACAAGCATCGGCTGGAATGTCCGCTCACTGGATACGGTGACAGACGATGAAAATAAGATTTACAAAAGAGTTACCAGTAACCTTAAAAAAGGAAGTATTATTCTTCTCCATGATACCTCTGAAAAGACTTATAACGTTTTGGTCGATTTATTGTTATTTTTGAAGGACAAAAAATATTCGACGTTTACCGTCAATTCAATTACAAAATCAAATAAAAATGATTAAAAATATTGCTTTCGGAGCATTTTTATTAATTTCCGGGTTCATTTCTGCACAGATGACAGCCATGTCCGGAGCAGAAGCTAAAGCATTTGTGACGAAAGTATCTTCTGAAACTCAGGAGATCAAAACCCTTCAGAGCGATTTTACCCAGACCAAAAAAATGGATTTTCTGGATAAGAATATCGTTACGTACGGTAAGATGTCACTAAAATCGCCTAATATGCTGAGCTGGAAGTACACCAAACCTTACCAGTACAGCATTGTTTTTAAAGACAGTAAAATTTTCATTAATGACCAGGGCAAAAAGTCTTCTGTAGACGCGAAGAGTAAAACGTTTGAGAAGATCAATAAGCTGATCGTAGGAAGTTCAAACGGGAAAATGTTCAGTGACCCGGAATTTACCGTTACCTATTTTAAAAACGGAAACTTCAATGTGGCCAAATTCATTCCGAAATCGGCTCAATTACTGAAATACATCAAACAGATCGAGTTACATTTCCCTAAAAACCAATCTACGGTTTCGCAGGTGAATATGACGGAAGCTTCAGGAGATACGACCAATATTGTTTTCAAAAATACCAAAATCAATGCAGCGATTGCAGCTTCAGAATTTAATTTATAGCCTGGTTATTCTACTGTTTGTTTCCTGTAAAAGCTACAAGCTTACAGATGCAAAACCAGTTCAAAGCACGGAAAAGACGGTTGAAAATCTATATTTTTCATCAGGCGAAGATTATGTTTATAAATGTCAGATGGATATTTATAAAAATCATGTAAGTGGTATTCTGATCATCAAAAAACTGAATGAAACAACCCACCGTGTGGCTATGACTTCAGATTTTGGAAATAAATTGATTGATTTCGAGATTTCTGAAAATGATTTTAAACTGAATTATGTACTTCCGGATCTGGACAAAAAAATCGTTATTAATTTTCTAAGAAATGACTTTCGTGAATTGTTGAAAAGATCATATCCTGTGAGTGAATCTTTTGAAAATGATCAGTCGAAAATCTATCTGTCTAAAGCGGATAACAAGGCTTATTATCTGTTCTTCAGTAAAGAAAACAGATTGTTGAAGAACATCATTTACACCAAAAACACTAAGGAAAAAATTGATTTCAGTTTTGAGGCAAAAAAACATATCTTCGCGGACAGCTTAAACCTCCGGCATAAGGATTTTAAGATCAATATAAAACTATTTCAAATAACCGAAACCGAACAGAATTAACATGAAAAAACTTCTATTTTTAGCAATTGCTTTAATTTCAAGCCTTTCTTTTGCCCAGGTAACTTTTAATCCCGGCATACGAGTGGGCGCCAATATTGCTCATTTTTCGGATGGTCCTGTTCACGACTATTGGTATTACATTGATAATCAAAACTATTATCATAGCGGAAGCAATACGTATGATATCAAATCAAAAATTGATTTTTATATTGGTTTTCAGGCGAATATCCGATTTGCTAAATTCTATGCTCTTCAACCGGAAATTTACTATACCCGTCAGGGAGCCAAATATGAAAGTCAAAACCCAGCGGTAGCTTCTAAAACGGTGAGCCTTTCTTATATAGGAGGAGCGGTAGTGAATAAATTTTATTTCGATAAATTCAATATTCATTTTGGTCCGACTTTGGAACTTCTTACCGATCATAAAAATATTGAATCTCCAACAGATGCTGATTTAGGGTTATTATTTGGAGCAGGATATGATATTACCAAAAATTTTGGAGTAGAAGCCAGAATTAAAAAGGGCTTTGTATATATTAATGGCGACCATACGAATGTAACATTTCAAACGGGAGTTTATTATACCTTTAACATGAAAAAATAATTTTATGCAGACTATTCTTACAGACTTTTATACTTTAGAATCATACGAAAAAGCAGAAACCGGAAATTATACCGCTTATATTCATCTGAATAAAGACCATGCGATTTTTAAAGGTCATTTTCCCGGAAATCCTGTAACACCAGGGGTTTGTATGATGCAGATCGTAAAAGAACTGACAGAAGAATTTACGGGTTCAAAATTATTTTTAAAAACAGCATCAAATGTAAAATTCATGGCGATCATCAATCCATTTGAGACTCCGGACCTGAAACTCCAACTGGATATTACTGAAAATGAAGAAGATGTTAAAGTAAAAAACATCACTTCTTTTGGCGAGACTATTGCATTAAAAATGTCTGTAAGCTATAAAAAATAACATCATGAAACTTCTCTTATCTCTTGTAACGGCTTTTATTTTCTTTTTCCAGACGGACATTGAAGCGTTAAGAAACAGCTATGCTAAAGCTAATCTTTCCAATGCCAATACGGAAGCGTTCATCAATCTTGCAGAAAAGCAATCGGGTTCTGATGCCGTAACCAACGGTTACAAAGCAGCGGCACAGATTATGGAGGCCAAGATTACCAAAAAGAACAGAAAAGCGCTTGTGAAAACAGGAGCAACAAGTCTTGAAAGCATTATTAAAAGTAATCCCAATACTATAGAACTTCGCGTAATCAGGCTGAGTGTTCAGGAAAATATCCCGAAAATAGTGGGTTACAGAGGCAGTATCAAGGACGACAAAGCATTCCTGATGAGTAATTACAGTAAGCAAAACGCAACGTTGAAAAGCTATGTGAAAAAGTTTGTGATGCAGTCTAAATCCTTTACAGACGCAGAAAGAGCCACTATAAAATAAAACGATGACCTTTCCTGAAGTACAAAATGCCATCAACGAAAAAAAGATTTGCATTTTAATCCCTACTTACAATAATGAAAAAACTCTGAAAAGAGTCATAGACGGTGTTCTGAATTACACTGAAAACATTATTGCGGTCAATGACGGTTCAACAGATTCTACATCTCACATTTTAGCGCAGTATCCGCAGATCACCGTGATTTCCCTGCCAGAGAACAAAGGAAAGGGAAACGGGCTTAAAACAGGCTTCAGAAAGGCAAAAAAACTGGGTTATCATTATGCCATTACCATTGATTCAGACGGACAGCATTATCCGGATGACATTCCTGTATTCGTAGAGGCAATGATTCAGGAAGAAGAAGATGTACTTTTGATCGGAAACAGAAATATGTCTCAGGATGGAATTCCGAAAAAGAGCAGCTTTGGAAACAGATTTTCTAATTTCTGGTTCTGGTTTGAGACCGGAATAAAACTGGAAGACACGCAATCCGGCTACAGATTATATCCACTATTAAAAATTCCCAGGAAATATTTTACCCCGAAATTTGAATTTGAAATCGAAATCATTGTCAGGACGGCCTGGAGACATGTTCCCGTAAAAAATGTTCCCATCAAGGTTTTATATGATCCTGCAGAAAGGGTTTCTCATTTCAGACCGTTCAAAGATTTTACCAGAATCAGCATTCTGAATACTATTTTGGTAACCATCACGCTGCTTTATATTATTCCGCGAAACTTCGTGAATAATTTCAAAAAAAAAAGCTTTAAAAGATTCATAAAAGAAGATGTCCTGGAAAGTGACGGCAGCAACCGGACGAAGGCATTTTCAATCGCACTCGGTGTGTTTATCGGATTTTCACCTTTCTGGGGATTTCATACCCTGCTTGTGATTTCACTCTCCGTACTTTTTAAGCTGAATAAAGTTTTGGCCTTTGTGGCGTCCAACGTGAGTCTTCCGCCTTTTATTCCTTTTGTGATTGCGGCTTCTCTCTTTTTAGGTTCCCCATTTGTACATGGCGACAGTAATATTTTAAGCAGCGAGCTCAATTTCGAACTGATTAAAAACAATCTGCTTCAATATGTAATCGGAAGTGCTATTTTAGCGACATCGATGTCCGCTATTTGCGGAATTGCCACCTATCTTTTTCTGAATAAACTGAATCCGGAGAATGATTAGGAGATTTTAGACATCAGATATGGGACATGAGACTTTATATATTAAGTTTAGCAACAAGCAACTAAAATACAATAAAACCCAAAAACACTCTGCCCCTCAAAACGGTACCCCATACCACGTAAATCCATCCACTTTCATGTAATCCGCAACAAAAAAGCCCTGAAGCAGAGCTTCAGGACTTCCTTCTCTATACTGTTATTATTCTACTTTTATTTTGAAACAATAATTTTCTGGCTGTAATCAATGGCATTCCCCTTGATGGTCACCATATACACTCCGTTCAATAGCGTATTAACGTTTACAGTGGTCTGTTTGTTCAGATTGATTTTTTCCGAAGAAACCAATTTTCCTGTCAAGTCATACACTGAAACGGTAGTAATCCCTGAAAGATCCATTCCTGATGGCGTTTTTATCGTGAATTCAGTTTGCACCGGATTCGGATAGATGGATATTCCTTTTGAAGCAGCAGAAGCTTCGTTCACTGCCAGGGTATTACATTCAGCCGGAACGTCGAAATTTTCAACCTGGTCGCTTAAGTCCGGAGCAGGCTGATTATAATCCTGCCATATTCCAACCAAACCTCCCGGTGCTGCATTAACGCCTAACCCTCTTTTCGCAAATACCTTCCAGATCATACATTTATCTGCTCCGTTGGTTTTTGCCATGTCAGCCGCTAAGATGGCATTCCTTCCCTGTATAAAGTTCGGGTTACACTGCTGCAGTTTAAGGGCATCAACTACCAACTGAAGTACTCTTGCACTTCCGCTATTCGGATCTGCCAATACATTGCTGTTATAGCCATATTTCTCTACGTATTTCCAGTTAAGATCCCAAAGCATCGTTGCCCATACAAATCCTATACTGTGAACATCTGCTCTGGTAACCGGAATTACGGTACCATTAGTTAATCTTACATTATCGTTAACTTTCATCCCATTAGTTCTGGCATAGGTGTAATTATTAACGGTAAAATCAGGTGAATATTTCGCGGGTCTTATCCCTGCTCCATTTGTAGTTTGACTGGCTGTAAAAGTAGCCATTCCTCTGGGAACAGAAGCGTTGTCTCCCGGCTTGTTGGTTAGCATCAAGGCAAAGAAATCAGACCATCCTTCTCCCATCTGCTCATTGGAAGTTCCGTAATTTAAACAGTTGTTTCCGGTACCCGTCATACGGTTGGTGATTCCATGTCCGTATTCGTGTGCCATAACCCCATTGTCTAAGCTTCCGTCTTTATAAACGTAATTTAATTTATCGTATTTTAATGTTGCACTAATCGTTGCTCCATTGGTAATTTCAGACTGTAAGAATTGTCCTTCCGTCTTTCCAATCATTATGGTCGGAATAGTAATAGTAGCATCTGTACCACCTAAACCTACCGGAGTATCACTATTGGGGTGATATTGTATCACGCCTATAGCACCAGCATTCTGCAGATTTTTGGTTTTAACTGCAAAACCGCAAGTCGCCGCAGTTACTACCGCTATTTTACCGGTTAAGCTTCCTGCTGCTACAGCCGTACATGCATCTGCAGGCACAGAAAGTGCTAAATTTCCAGTTACAGGAGCATTTCCTTCAAGCGCAGGGCCAAACTGTGCCGTTCTGTTTATTGGAACTCTTGCCGTATAAATTGATGGCGAATTATAAAAGAGATTCTGCATCTGAGTAGGCTCAAATAAATACATCTGCATTCTGGGGGCAGATCCGTCTGCCGGTGACTGGAAGTTCGCATTATTATAAGCTCCTCCGTCTCTGGCTTCTGCCAAAACAGCATCATTGCCTGCACCGGAGCCACTGAAATTAGTGGTCTGAAAATTTCTGGCTGTTTCTGTAAATCCAAATTTATAAAATACATCATGCATTTTATTATTGACATAAAATAAATTGGTCACCGCCGCAGAAGTATAGTTCTGTGGAGGTAATGTTACATCCATAGGGAAATCAAAAGCTCTTGCCGCTCCCCCATCGGCAGAAAACTGAACCGTATTGGTATTGTTTTCATCCGTATATGCGTACGCATTATTTCCTCTGGTGTTCGTATAATGATTGGTACCATCAGAATGCCATCCTTCCGGAGAAGCTGTTAAGTCCCACGGATTATTCAGCAATGCTCTGCTTCCAAAAGAAGGAGCTTCCACAGGGAATGGCAGAACGTTATAAGAGGCATTATCAGGAGCCAAAACAAAATTTTTGTTAAGGTTGCTGTTTTCCTGCTTTACAGAAACAGGAAGTATAGAAGGTTGAATATTGAGTTCTGTTTTCGGTAATTCTGTTGGAAAGTGCTCGTGAGCGCCATCATGGAAATCACATGAAATTGTAAGATTTTCGCGGTATAGTACAGAACCGTCATCTGTGCTGATGATTAAAGTCCACAGGTTGCCTGTCCCTTTCTCTTCCAAGTCGAACTGGTATCCAAGGATCAATTCTCCGCCTTTAGAGAAGTAAACAAGTTTAGTTTTTAAAGATTCTTCTTTTCCCTGACTGTTTTTAACGGTAGTCAAGCCGTTCAGTTTCCTGGCTGCTTCTGCTACCAGAGACTCCTTATGGGCACTCTCCTTTCCTTTTATCAGGGAAGGATACGTTTTCACAAAAGTATCAGCAAAGCTCAGCACTTTATCTTCTCTTACCAAAACATTGGCAGAACTTCCAAAAACCGGAACACCATTGATGGTTTGCTGTATTCCTACCACATCACCTTTCAGACTTTTTGAAGGGTCAACATTCACAATGGTAAATGCTTTCAGCTCAGGATTTATTCTTTGAAATGTCTTTTCAGCATTAACGTAATCTTTGATCACCTGCTCATGTTTCTGAGCAGATAAAGCGCTATAACCGAAAAAAGAACAAAGCAATAAAAACTTAACACTTAGTCGAATTCTTTTCATATCTTTTACTTTGATTTAATTTACTTCCCTAGTTAGTAGCAAAAACAACAAAATGTTACATTATCGATACCAATGGGTTAATAATAATTATTTTATACCACGAAAAAGAGCATTTTACAAAACAAAATGCTCAACTTATTTCATTATTTTAAAATTAAATTTTACTTCACAATAAACTGAACGAGGTCCTTTAAAAACTCCTCATCTACATTTCCTTTGACTTCATAATCTCCCGGAGATGGAATCCCTGAACCCCTAATAAACAAATGATTCAGTGAAGGATACCATTTAAAAGTTGCCATTTTATTGGTTTTCAACTGATTTTTCCAAAGGGCAAAGTCTTTTTCTGTCACCTGATAATCTCTTCCACCCTGTGCAAAAAACAGAGGTGACTTGATGTTTTTAACTTCATCAAGCGGTTTATAGTTTAAAAGATATTTCCAATAGGAAGCAGACTGTCCCAGGGGAAGTTCTGAGTCCGGACTATTCAGATCAAATTTATCTGATTGTAAAAAAGCCACTTGCTTTTTGATGGTATCTACCGTTTCGGTTGAAATTTTTGAAGGGTCAATTTTGTGAAGGTATTCAAGCTGATCCATTATGACTTCCTGAAGCGGTCTGGCATTACCGGCCATAAAAACATATTTTGAAATCTGAGCTTTCTCTGCGATCTTCGGCATCAGATAAGCGCCCAGGCTATGTCCCAACATGATGATCTGATACCCTTTGAAATTCTCATTATTTTTAAAATATGCTGCTGCATTGACTGCATCATTGATTGTTTCCTGTTCTGCTGTTGACTTTTCAGTGAAAGTTTCCGGATTGGAATAGGTTCTTTTGTCATATCGATATGAAGCAATTCCATTTTTAAAAAGCTCATCTGCAATATCTTTGAAAGGCTTATTTTCACCTAAGGTCTCGTCTCTGTCGCTTGCTCCGGATCCATGAACAAAAATGACTAGCTTTTTCTTATTACCATTTGCCGGAACAAGCAAAGTTCCCTTCAGTTCAATATCATCACTGGTCATCTTTAATGTATTTTTATCATCCGGCTGATCAAACATTTTATGAGGAACCAGAAAGAAACCGATCATCTTATCACCGCTGGTAAAAGTAATCTGGATATCCAGTTTAGATTTTTCAAATTCAGAATAATAGTAATAGGAATCTTTTTCATTATTTACCTCCAGAATGTTTTTAAATGCACCCAACTGCCCCTGAAGCTGCTCAGTAACCATGGCAAGGTCTGTGGCTTTGATCTCTCCGGCTACGGAAGCATCAAAAAATGAATGGGCTTTTTCTGGATTTTTATCAACCAATAAAGTCCTGATAAATTGGGCTCCGATGTCTTTTCTGCTTTGAGAAAATGACAGGAATGACAATACAATTAGAAATAGGGTTAAAAGTTTTTTCATAATTAATTATTTAAAGACTACATCCGAAAAAGATAACGGACTCATCATCAAGGTTACAAAAATTGCAAGGATGATCAAAACCAGTTGGTACTGATAATAGGTTTTTGCCTGATCTTCTTCCTTCACTTCAAAAGTAAATTTAATCTTGTCCGGTCTTTTGATTGTCATCCAGATAAAGGTCAAGATAGCAAGATTCAAGGCGATAGGTACAAAAAGAAATGCCTTACTTCCATAGCCATCATTCTTTCCTCCATACCCATGAATAGGGATAATGTCAGGAATAGAACTATATTGAGTAAGCAAATAAGCGGTATAACCGATAATAATAATGAAAGGAATACAGAACAGTAATTTTATATGTTTAGGGATCATTTTAGTTTCTTTAAAGTTTTCTTCAGATATTTTTCTACATTTTGCCTGTCCGGAACTGTAGTAATTTCTTTGGTCAGTGCTTTTTCAAATTCATTTTTGGCCTTTGAAAACTCATTCCTGCTGAAATAATATTTGCCCGCCTGATAATAGACCAGCCAGTAATCAGGGTTCATGGATTGATAGTTGGGAATAAGGTCATTTGTCATTGCGATGTCTTTATCCTTTAGGGCCATACTTAAATCTTCACCCATTAATTTAGATACCTGATAGTTTTCAAATTCTTCAGAATCTGCAAAAGGATCTCTGGGAATATTCAGTGCTGTTTTTGCCTGAAAGCTTTCCACTGCCTTTTTACCGGAAAAGATTTCATTGAGATCATAGCATACAAATTCTCCCAGTTGATAAGGATTGGAAGAAACCCAGACGAGCCTTTTTTCAGGGGAAAATATAACGGCGTGGTGTGCCAGAAGCTGATTGATTGCTTTTTCATTTCCGTAGCCTATTTTCCGGTCTTTTAAACCGGATCTATCTCTTAAAACAGCGGCCATTTTTTCAGGATTCAGTTTTTTCTTTTCCTCCAAAAGTTCCTGAAGCTTTTCGTACCGGTATTCGGAATGACTTTCTAAAATCTGTTTTTGGTTTCTTTTATCATCTTTATACGCTTCTGATTGAAAATGATTGGTACAGAACATCCTGCCTGTATTCTCAACCCTGTAAACTCCGAAATTTTTAGGTGAAACTTCAATGATCACCGCATTTTTATCATGAGCACTTCCTACCAGAATGGATTCGGAAATAAACACTTTTCTTTTTTTTGCGATGGCGATAGCTTCGTCAATATTTTTCGCATACTGTAGAATTTCCCGGGTCACAAGAGAGATCGGAGTCTTGGCAGTCAGAGGAATTTTAGATTTCCCGGCATTGATGGTTACTGTAATCCCTTCTTTATTCATTCCGGACACTACGCCTATCATTCCGGGCCAGCTTACAGACATATAAGGAATTCCGGTTTCCGGCTCTACAAATTCGATGAGCTTATTTTTAGCAAAATCATCTCCTACATAAAAATCAAAATTTCTCCCGATCAGCAAGTCTCCATCTTCCGTATTTTCATCCCATACTGCCAGGGAAGTACATCCTACCATGGCCAGATCCTGCATGGCATGGCCGATGTCGTGGGCTCCGTGAAGATACAGGCTCCTGAGATATTTGGGAGCAATAAAATTGTACTGATCTGAAGAATATCGGGACAAACCGTATAATTCTGTTTGATAATCTTCCCGGACATTCAGGTACATTTTCCTGTTGTACCATTTTAGAAATCCTCTGAGGACCTTCTGTTTAAACTTTGACGGAACAAAACCTTCGACTTTGGAAAAGAAGATCTCTTCCTGCTGCTGCATCAGGACTTGGGTTAGTGCTCCGTTGTTATATCCAAGTTGCAGCGGGTTTCCTTTGATATAGAGCTCCCAAAGCTGTTGCTTATTCTTTGTCAGATAATTCTGATTAAAGCTGAATGTAGAATCATTGATCTTGTTGACCTTTGGAGTTTCCACCGTATAAGCACTGATATCGGGAATATGTCTGACCGATTTTGAAACTCCGCATGAAATAAGGGAAAGAATCAGGAACAAATAAATTCCCCCAGGTACTGTAGCAAGCCGGTTATTTTTTTTCATTCATCTTGATCATTTGTTTCAGACGCTTATCTATAAGTTCCTTTCCGAGAATTTCTGCACAGGTATTGAATGCACCTATGGTTACTCCAAGAATTCCGTGCATATTGACAGACTGTCCCGTAAGGAAGAAATTATCAATCTTTGTACGGGGCGAAACCATTGTTTTAAGAGGATTGTCTGAGTTTTTCATGTAACCGTACATATTCCCTCAAAACTGCCGATATAGTCCCTGTAAGACAGCGGTGATGAAGTGTAGATATTTTGTATGGAATGTCTGAGATTAGGAATTTTCTTTTCCAGTGCTGAGATCATTTTTTCCGCCTTTCCCATTTTAAATTCTTCGTACTTCAATCCTCTCTCGTGCTCTTCGGCCACTGTATTGATGGTTTTCTCCCAAGATTTCACCTCATCAAAATCCATATAAGAGATCACTGTAAGACTTTCAGCATAGTCAGGATGATGCTTTGAGGCTGTAGAAGAGAGCATATAGGTTTCAGGCCAGTTTTCTCTGCTGTAACGGAATGCATTCCAGACCATTTCTTCTGATGAATAGTGGTAGATATTATAATTGAAGTTAGGGAAAGTTTGAGGTTTTAAAACCAGATACACACTGAAACATGAGGAAACCGGTTCCCAGCTCATCACCCTGTTGGAAAAAGATTTTCTCAGTCTTTCTTCCCCGATCAGTTTCATGACGGAACGGATTTCTATGTTTGAAATAAACTTACCGGCAATATATTCTTTGCCTGACTTTATTTTTACAGAAGACAGAATATTGTTTTCATTAAAAATAAATTCGGAAACCTCAGAATGCTTGTGTACCTCTGCTCCATACTGGCGAAGCTTTTTGATCAGGAGTTTTGTAATCTGACTTCCGCCCTTTATACATTTGTAAGCACTCTGAATGTAAGAATTTACTGTAAGAGCATGTACGTAGAACGGTATATTTTCTGAATCTCCGCCATATAAAAAATTGGAACCAAGCAGTACTGCCTGTAATTTTTTGTCCTGAGTAACAGACTCGATGAATCTTTTGGTATTGAGGTGAAGAATTTCTTCATTATAAGTATCCTTCCCAACTACCTGATATCTTGGAAACTGCGCACAAACGTACTGGATTTCTTCACAATAGTTTTCTAAGTTCTCTTTTTCATCAGGAAAATGGGCAGTGAGCTGTTCGACAAAGTTTTCATACCCCTGCGCATGAGGATATTCTATTCTTTCATTTCCAAAAGAAATTCTGTCGTAGCCATCCTCATCCATTTTGTGAAGTTCCAGCTCATCCATAATGTCAAGATAGGAAAAGAACTGGTGAAGATTTTGTCCTTCCGAAAGACCTCCCAGATAATGAACTCCGGTATCGAAAATCAGCTTGTCCCGTGAAAAGGTCTGCAGATTTCCTCCATACTGGTTATTTTTCTCCAGTACACAGACTTTCAGGCCTTCTTTCGCCAAAATCAGAGCCGAAACAAGGCCTCCCAATCCACTACCGATCACCAGTATGTCGTATTCTTTTTTCAATAGGAGAAAAATTGTGTGTTTTTTTGATTAAGCATTATAGAAAGATTAAACACAAAGACGCAAATGGTTGTTATTGAGTAGCTGTTTTTTTAAAACATACGGGCGCAAAATCAACAAATACGGTTGGGTTTAAAACCATCTTAACTCTCTCATCAGGTTTAATTCTGAATTATTATCAGTTTTCGGTGATAAAATTAGAAAAATTAATCAATATCATCCCAAAAATCGAAATAATTGAACCATTGAAGAGGATATTTTGTAATCATTGATTCCAGGTTCTGTACATAAGAATTGAGAAGTCCCTGAGAATCACGGTTTTTAATATTTTTCGCTACCCTTGCATATAAGTGATAGTGAAGATTTTTTTCTTTCATCACATACACATAGACTACAGGAACACCAAGCCGTGAAGCGATCAAAAAGGGGCCGGCGGGAAATTTAGCGCTTTTTCCCAGCAAATCAGCCTCCAGATATTTTGAACCTTCGAAATAACGGTCTCCTGTAAAGCAGATCAGCTCATTATTTGATAATACCTGATTGATCTCGAAAATATGAGACATATCTTCTTTGACGTAGATGAATTTGATATTGCTTTGTTTAACGGCAACGCTTTCCAGATATTCTTTAATGATGGTCACCTCCTGATCTGTGGTCACAAGATTGATCTGACAATCAAAATCAATATCAGCAAAGAAGTGTTCTGCAATTTCAAAATTCCCGATATGGGCGCTGATGAGAACGCCTCCTTTTTTTTCTGCTAAAAGGTTTCTGAGATTTTCTATTCCGTCAAATTCATAGGTGTATTTCTCCCTTAAACCAGCAGAAATAGCAGTTTTATCAATCAAAACCTTACCGAAAGTAAAATAGCTTTTGAATACGGAAGCTTTTGATTTCCAATAGCCATAGTTCAGTCTTTTCTGAAAATAATAAGAAATGTAGCGATTGCTTTTTTTAAGAAATAAAAAATAATAGGAAGCAACAAAATAGAGCACAACATATGAACTCCGGATTCCGATATTTCTAATACACCAGACGAATATCTTATATCCGGTTATGGTTCCTTTAGATTTACCTTTCCATTTGTTCATATATACAGTTTACCAATTTATCAATATACCAGTGTAACAATCTTTCGGTTGAAGTCATTGTTACACTGGTATATTTTTTTATTGTTACATTATTAAAAAGAATAAAGTTCAATCGATAGTTATGCGTTTTTTGCGGCAATTTTATTTTCAATAGTCGTATAGAAATCATCAAATGTCACCATTTGTTTAAAATCTGCTTCTCCCAATTTCACTCCGAAATTAGATTCGATCACGACTACCATATCGATATAGTCTAGGCTGTCCAGCCCGAGTGTCTTTTTCAGGTTGGCGTCATTACTGATTTCATCGCCATCTACCTCGAATTCGTTTATTAAGAAATCATTAACGATGTCAATAATTTTTTTCCTTTCCATGTTTTTAATCAAATTTTTTAACTATTAATGCGGAGTTGGTTCCCCCAAATCCGAAAGAATTTGACAAAAATACGTCAATTTTTTGAGTTTTCGTTTTTGAGACCAAATTTATCCTTTTTGCCTCATCGTCAGGGTTTTCCAGGTTGATATTCGGTGCTACAAAATCATTCTGCATCATCAGAATCGAGTACACTACTTCGCTTGCTCCTGCCATCCAGCATTCATGTCCGGTCATAGATTTTGTAGAACTTACCGGAATTTCACTTCCGAAAATCTCATAGATTGCTTTGGCTTCATTGGCATCCCCGATGGGGGTAGATGTCGCATGGGCGTTGATATAATCTATGTCTTCCACTTTTAACCCAGACTGTTTCAAAGCTCTCTGCATAGCCAGAGCCGGGCCGTCTACATTCGGTGTTGAAATATGTCCGCCATTTGAAGAAAAACCGTAGCCTACAATCTCTGCCAGAATGGTGGCTCCTCTTCTTTGGGCAGATTCTAAACTTTCCACCACAAGGCTGGCCGCTCCTCCGCTTGGGATCAATCCGTCTCTTCCGGAATCAAAAGGTCTTGAGGCTTTGGTGGGTTCATCTTCTCTTACGGAGAAAACACCCAGTCCGTCAAAACTAGCCATTGAATATTTATTGGTTTCCTGCGCTCCCCCACAAATAATCATATCCTGAAAACCATTGCTGATCATCATATATGCAAGCCCTAAAGAATGTGAGCCACTGGCGCACGCTGCACTGATGGTCAGATTGATTCCTTTCAGTTTGAAAATCGTTGAGAGATTCATGGTTACTGTAGAATTCATTGATTTAAAGATCGCACCCGATCCCATCAATGTAGTATCTTTCTTTTCTCTGGCAATATCGATAGATTCTACTACTGCCTGAGAAACACTGTCGTTTCCGTATAGAATACCTACTTCATTGCTGTCAAGGAAATCCTGATCAACACCAGCCTGTTTCAATGCATCAATGGTCGCAAGGTAAGCGTATTCGCTTTCCTCACCCATGCTTACACGCTGGCGTCTGTTGAGTAGATTTTTAAGATCCGGTTTCGGGACTACCCCTGTAAGGCCAGACCTGAATCCGAATTCTTTTCTTTCCTGTACTAAAGCAATACCGGATTTTCCTTGATATAGGGATTCTCTGACTTCTTCCAAAGAGGTCCCGATGCAAGAATAAATTCCCATTCCGGTAATTACAACCCTATTTTCCATGTTTTTATCTTTAAATGTAACAATGTATCAGTATAACAATGTAACAATCATACTGAGGTCAAAGCCAAATTGTTACACTGGTACATTGCTATATTGTTATATTATTTTTTATTTTTAAGAGTAGATTCCGCCGTTGATATTCACAATTTCCCCGGTAATATAGGACGCTTTTCTGGATGCTAAAAATGCTACCAGATCCGCAACTTCTTCTGCTTCCCCAAATCTGTTGGCCGGAATCATTGCTTTAAGCTCGTCCTCATTGAAGTCTTGAGTCATATCTGTTCTGATAAATCCCGGAGCGACTGCATTTACGGTGATATTTCTTTTGGCCACTTCCTGTGCAAGTGCCTTTGTAGCCCCTACCAAAGCGCCTTTCGCTGCAGAATAATTGGTTTGTCCCGCTGTTCCTTTTACTCCGGAAACAGAAACCATATTGATGATTCTTCCGTATTTATTTCGAAGAAGCTTCTGGATAAAGAAGTTGGTTACATTGAAAAAGCCATTAAGGCTTGTGTTGATCACACTGTTCCAATCCTCGCTCTGCATCCACATGAATAATCCGTCTCTTGTGATACCGGCATTGTTTACAATGACCTCAACGATCGCATCAGGATTATGATCCTGCCACTCCGTCAAAACACCAAGGCTTTCTTCAGCACTGGCAACGTCGAATTTCAGGATCTCTCCAGTAGCACCCAGTTCCTGAACTTTAGCCAGAGTTTCCTTCGCTGCCGCTTCATTGGAAGTGTAGTTGATGAGTATATGGTAATTTTTTTCTTCAGCCAGTTTTATACAGATTGCTCTGCCAATTCCCCTGGAGCCACCTGTGACAATTGCACATTTCATGTGTTAGTGTTTAGTTAGTTTTTTTAAGTATAATTTTTAATCCTTAAGTGTATAACAATTCTTTACGATATGTAATTACATTGCCTTTAAATATTTTTTCACTTCCTCCAGATACGGATACATCACCATATCATCAGAAAAAGCAGGAATGATCTTTCTAATCTCGTCATACAATTCTTTGGTAGAAGACGAAACTTTGTCCTGAAAACCAAGATATTCCACAGCCTGAATAATGGTAATGGCTTCAATCGCCAATACCTCGAAAGCATTCTCGATTACCTTTCTGCAGATCACTGCTGCATTGGTCCCCATGCTTACAATGTCCTGATTATCATTGTTATTAGGTATACTGTGTACATACATGGAATTGGAAAGCATCTGACTTTCTGCCGTTGTAGAGGTTGCTGTAAACTGAACGCCCTGCATTCCAAAATTAAAGCCTAATTTACCTAAATTTACAAAAGGAGGCAAAATCTCGTTGATCTTTGCATTTAAAAGGTAGTTCAACTGTCTTTCAGCAAGCATCGTAAGCTTGGTAACAACAATCTTTAGTTTATCCATTTCAAGCGAAATATAATCTCCGTGGAAGTTTCCACCGTGGTATACATGCTTATCCTCAACATTGATGATTGGATTATCATTGGCTGAATTGATCTCATTTTCAAGAACATTTTCAGTGTATTCCAGCGTATCTAAAACAGGACCTAAAATCTGCGGAACACATCGTAAGGAATAGTACTCCTGAACTTTTTCCTTAAATACTTTTTCCTGTTCTTCAAAGTGGGTATAAAGATGGTCTTCTCTTTTCCTGATCAGTTTGCTATCCGCCAGATGAGCACGCATTCTTTCTGCCACTTTCTGCTGGCCGTAATGTTTTTTCGTGCCGTTCAAAGCTTCTGAAAGATGGTCATCATATGCCTGAACAATCTCATTGATGGCGCATGAAAGTCTAATTGAAATATCCGTTAACTGGTTCGCTTTGTAAGCATTAACGATTCCTATTCCTGACATAACGGAAGTTCCGTTCATCAAAGCAAGTCCTTCACGGATCTCTACTTTGATAGGTTCCAGCCCCTCTGTTTCGAAAACGTCTTTGGTCAGTTTTCTTTCACCTTTATAAAATACTTCTCCTTCTCCGATCAAAACCAAAGCCAGGTGGGCAAGCTGTACCAAATCACCACTGGCTCCTACTCCTCCGTGTTCGAAAATCAAAGGTGTAATATCTCTGTTGATCAATTCTTTAAGCAAATGAACCACCGATTGGTGAACGCCTGAATTTCCGAGTGAAAGGGTATTGAGCCTTGCCAGCATACAGGCTTTTACTTCCTGAGCGGGTAATGGATTTCCAATTCCAGAAGAATGACTTCTAATTAGGTTATACTGAAGCTGGTGGGTATCTTCATCACTGATTTTAAACTGAGCCATTGGCCCAAAGCCAGTATTCACACCATATATTACTTTATTTCGTGAAAATTCCTTTAAAAACTGAAAACTTGTTTCTACTCTGTTTAAAAGCGCTCCTTCCAGTTCTATTTTTTCGTTCTCAATGATAATCTTATGAAAATCCTTCAGTTCTAAAAAGTTATTTATTTTCATCAATTAAAAGTAATAGTTGCTAATTTTGTAAAATATTAATTAATTGTCACTAATTTTGCGGCAAAGATAGAAGTTATTATTAAAATAAAAAATCAAGATGAGCAAAGAATTTGTTGATGTTCTCGTAATCGGGGCTGGGCCTTCCGGATGCGTATCTTCTTCCTATTTAAAGAAGAACAATATCAACGTAAAAGTTGTTGAAAAGACAAAATTTCCAAGACTGGTAGTGGGTGAAAGCTTAATTCCCAGAGTAATGGATCATTTTGACGAGGCTGGACTTTTCCCTGCTTTGGATAAAATGGGCTTTGAAAAAAAACTGGGAGCCCGTTTTTTAAGAGGCGACGAGGTTTGCATTTTTGATTTTAGTGATAAATTCGGAGAAGGCTGGGACTGGACCTGGCAGGTTCCAAGAGCTGATTTTGATAATACCCTGGCCCAGGAAGTGATCAATAAAGGCATCGATCTGGAATTTGAAACTGAGGTAATTGATATTCAATTTAACGGTACAGATTCTATAACGACTGTAAGAACCAAGGATGGTGACACTAAAGAAATTCACTCCAAATTTGTCATCGATTCAAGTGGGTACGGTAGAGTACTCCCAAGACTTCTTGATCTTGAAAAACCCTCAAAACTAGCTCCCCATTCCGCTATTTTCTCTCATGTAGAAGATACGAACAGGGGGGAAGGTGAAGAAGGAACACTTATATCCTTTGATATTATTGAAACGGAGGTATGGCTTTGGGTCATTCCTTTCTCGAACGGAAATACAAGCGTTGGAATTGTTGGTCCTACAGAATATATAGATCAGCTTTCTGAAAATGGCGATCCCGCAGAAGCGTTAAGAAAAGCAATTTCTCTTTCAGAATATTATGTAAAACGTTTCGGAGATGTAGATTTCCTTTTTGAGCCAAGACATCTGAAAGATTATTCATGTTCGGTAAAGCAATTATTCGGAGACGGATATGCCCTGACAGGAAATGCTTCTGAATTCCTTGATCCTGTGTTCTCATCGGGAATGGCCTTTGCCACGGAATCGGGAATGCTTGCTGCTAAACTTGCTTTGAGACAGCTTAACGGTGAAAAGATCGACTGGCAGAAAGATTATACGGACTACATCCTTTATGGTGTCGATGTTTTTACCACCTATGTAAAGGAGTGGTACACCGGCAATCTTCAGGAACTTTTCTTCCACAGGCCTGAAAACGAAGATGTAAAAAGAAAAATATGTGCCGTACTCGCAGGATATGTCTGGAATAAAGATAATCCTTTTGTAAAGAAACATGATACGGTTATTAAAAACCTTGCAAATCTTATTAAGCTTGAAAAACAGCAACAGGAACAATCATAAAAAAACGGTCTGAACATTCAGACCGTTTTTGTTTTATTTTAAATGAGAAATTATCTCAAATCTATAAAAGTGATAGGTTTTCTGCTATTCGGGTTAAAAACAGTTTTCGACAAAATATCAAAATCAATGATTTCAATTTTAGGACTTACCCTGAGTTTTGCCCGGAAATGATCACGGACTTCATTCACAAAGGTCTCATGATCTTGCTCTGTACTTAATTTGATGATAATTTCGTCCAATCCGATTTCATCAGACTGAATAACGATCTGATAGCACAAAATCGTATTGAAATCATTTAAAATATCATTCATTGCAGGAGGATAGAGTGTGGTTCCTTTATATTTGATCATCTGCTGCTTTCTCCCGACAACAGGGCCAAGTCTCATGGTGTTTCTCCCACATCCACACGGTTCATCATGAGCTTTCACAAGATCCCCCGTCCTGAACCGAAGTAAGGGAATCGCTTCTACGCCTAAAGTAGTAATGGTAAGCTCACCATTTTCTCCTTCCCCGACAGGATTTTCGTCATCATCAAGAATTTCTGTGATAATCAATTCCGGATGATGGTGCCCTCCGATCTGAAATTCGCATTCCGTGAAAGCTGTACTCATTTCTGTAGAGGCATAGGTTGAGAATAACTTAATATCCCATTTCTCTTTGATCTTCTGTGAAAGAATATTGTCTGTGAAATCCTGGTTTTTGATGCTTTCCCCGATACATACTGCACCATAAACACTGGAATTTTTATAATCCACTCCGTTTTTTTCAGCATAGTCGATCATTTTTAAGAGGAAAGACGGAACAGTGATCAGGTATTTAGGTTTATATCTGAATATAGAATCCCATTGAAGCTCCGGAACACCAGGCCCCATTCTTACCACACTGGCTCCCATTTTTCTTAATCCCAGAAAATAAGCCAGACCAGCCATAAATCTTTTATCAATGGTGGTGACCATCTGAACCACATCTCCTTTCCGGATTCCTGCACAGACAAAAGAAATCGCTTCATTATAAGCCAGCCTTTCAAGATCACCGTCAGACAATCCGAAAGTAACCGGATCACCTAAAGTTCCCGAAGTGGTGCTGTAGTCGACGATTTTATCATGTGAAATACAGAAAAAATCGTCGTTATACTGCTGCAGATCATCTTTTGTGGTGGTGGGAATTTTCCGCAGGTCGTCCAGCGTCTGAATATCCGATATACTGATACTGTTCTGTTTAAACAGCTTTTGATAAAAAGGTGAATTGTTTTCAAGATAAACCAGAAGTTCCTGAAGCTTTTGCTCCTGAAACTTTTTGATGTCCTGAAGGTCTGATCTTTCGATGTCCGGATAGAATTCCAATGATTTAATTTTAAGGAACAAATTTATTTAATTAAAATTAAAAGATTGAATGATTAAAAGATTAAAAAATTGGCAACCGGAATAATCTTATCTCTGAAAGGTAAAAGTCTGTGTATTCTTATTTCCTGCTGCATTCACTGTAGTTACTTTTAAAGTATGTGAACCTGATGCTCTGGGACATTTTTCATCAAAAATATAAACAAAATCATCTTTCATACGGGCGAAACGCAGCCATTTTCCGTCAAGTTCTGCACGAAATGCAACAATATCGCCGATTGTAGCGGCTCCTTTCAATCGCAGAGTACTGCCAGTGATCAGTGCTCCCTCTTTCCATCCCGGAGAAACAGATGGCATACTCTGGTCCAGCAGAAGTGTTGCCGTTCCCAACCGGTTAAATTCTGATTCCACCCTGTCTCCGTTCCACTTTCCTTTGCCAACATTTGTATCGCTTCCGTAGTCTAGCAGAACGACCACTTTTCCTTTTTCTTCATTGGTTAATTTCCTGTTGGGTTTTATTTTTAAAGTATAATTATCATGAACGGGAATATATGGTGAATGTAAAACGATGGTATTGGAAACGGCATCTCTGTTAGTGCTTGATTTTTCAGACATTTGAAAATTCACGGCATCATAAACTGCATTTTTGCTAAGATTGATTTCTGCATTTTCAGTCGTGATTGTTTTACGTTCATTAACTTTTACCGTTGTATTGGTAGAAGAGATCTGATCTGAAGTTTTACTGAGTTTAACTTTTGTTTTTAGCCTGCTGGTATTTCCATTGACATCTTTTAATATAATTTCGACAGAGTGTACATTTTCGTCCTTAAGATTAATGATTCCGTTTAAATCCGACGGGCTGTAATTTTTCAGTTTCATACTCGGCAAAGAAGATAAGTGCTGAATGCTCATTTTATCTTGTATCAACTTAGGATAGTCTATACATCCATTGATATAGCGGGTGTCATCATAACTCACTTTATCAATAGAAAAGCTGTACATCACCTCATCATCCATCAGTAATTCTGCATGATAAATTCCAAGATTAAATCCCTGGTTGGCTTTATCAAATGCTTTAATTGCCAAACTAATCGTTGGTGAACTGACCTGAATTACATCTGTGGTATACATATTCCCCATCTTTTTAACAGCAATTCCGTTGGCTCCTGGCTCATAAGTACTGAATCGGCGGTCATACCAGTAAAGCCCGCTGATAACAGGCGCAATGCTGTCCGGAATATTAAACCCAAAAAGCAACGGATTGATACATTCTTCAGTTTTTGTATCTCTTATCTCGAAATGTAAATGCGGGCCGGCTGAACCTCCCGTATTTCCGCTTAAAGCAATGAGCTGCCCTTTGGTTACCGGAAACTGTCCGGGAGAGAAAGTGATATCCTGCTCCCACTTTTCATCTTTATACTGTCTTTCTTTAACATATTCATCCAGTTGGTCATAGTATTTATTGAGATGAGCATATAAAGTGGTATATCCATTCGGATGGGTAATATAAACTGCATTTCCAAAACCATATCGCTCCACTTTTATCCTGCTTACATAACCGTCTGCTGCAGCCACAACCGTTAAATTTTCCTGGCTGTTCGTGCGCAGATCAAGGCCCATGTGAAAATGATTGGTACGGACTGCCCCAAAGTTGGCGGCCAGCTGCATGGGAATATTTAAAGGGTTCCGGAAATAATTTTGCAGATAGGTATTCTGAGCCTGTGCTGTAATGGCGTTAATGAAAAAAAGAATGAATAGAAGTTTGTGGAAAATCTTCATGCATTGTTTCGTTTGGGGATTCACTTCAATTTACAACATTTTAAATAATGATATGACAGAATTGTTTATTATTTAGATATTGGCCAAAGCCAGAGGATGAAGCCTGCCTTTTTAAAACGGGTTAAAACCCACTCCCATTGAACAAAATGGTTGTAAAAATTTGATAAAAACAGTGAAAAAAAATTGACACATTCATCATTCACAATTCACTTATGTCTCCTTTCCCAATTTATATTTCTGAAATTGAACTTTTTAATAGATATAAGCTAAATAAAACATATATTATAAACCGACAAAATTTAGTAAATTTGCAGACTTAATTAATCAACGATATTGAGATATTTACAATGAGCCAATTTAAAGAATACAAAAACCTCAACCTTATTGACATAGCCGAGAATGTATCGGAGTTTTGGAAACAGAATAAAACGTTCAGTAAAAGTGTTGAGATTCGCGAGGGTAATGCCGAGTTTGTTTTTTATGAAGGACCTCCTTCAGCAAACGGTATGCCCGGAATTCACCACGTTATGGCCAGAGCATTAAAGGATATTTTTTGTCGTTACCAGACTCAGAACGGAAAACAGGTTTTCCGTAAAGCAGGCTGGGATACACATGGACTTCCTGTAGAACTGGGCGTAGAAAAGGAATTAGGAATTACTAAAGAGGATATTGGCAAAAAAATCTCTATTGAAGACTACAACAAAGCCTGCCGTGAAGCAGTCATGCGATATACAGACGTTTGGAATGACCTTACGGAAAAAATCGGATACTGGGTAGATCTTGAAGATCCGTATATCACCTACAAGTCAAAATATATGGAGACCGTTTGGTGGTTGCTGAAGCAGTTGTATAATAAAGAATTATTGTACAAAGGCTACACGATCCAGCCTTATTCTCCAAAAGCAGGAACAGGACTTTCTTCTGCGGAATTAAATATGCCTGGAACGTATCACGATGTTTCTGACACTACAGTAGTAGCACAGTTTAAAGTAAAGAAAGAATCTTCTGACTTATTTAGTGATGTGGAAGGAGACGTAAGCATTCTTGCATGGACGACGACTCCATGGACCTTGCCATCCAACACCGCATTGGCTGTAGGAAGAGACATTGAATATGTTTTAGTTAAAACCTTTAATCAATATACTTTTGAACCGATCACGGTTGTTTTAGCGAGAGTCCTTTTAGAAAAGAACTTTGGTAAAAAATATGTGGAAGGAACTCATGAAGATCTCGCGAATTATACGTCAGAAAGTAAAACGATTCCTTATCAAATTTTAAAAGAATTTACAGGAGTAAAATTAACCGGAACTCAATACGAGCAATTAGTTCCCTGGTTTACTCCAAACGACGCTCCTGAAAAAGCTTTCAGAGTAATTTTAGGAGATTTTGTAACGACTGAGGACGGAACAGGTATCGTTCACATCGCTCCTACTTTTGGTGCAGATGATGCAAGAGTGGCCAAAGAAGCCGGCATTCCTCCTATGTTGATAAAAGACGAAAATGACAATCTGGTTCCCCTGGTAGATTTACAGGGAAGATTTATCAAGGGAGAAAATGTTCCTGAATTATTCTCAGGAAAATACATCAAGAACGAATATTACGATGAGGGTACTGCGCCTGAAAAATCATGGGATGTAGAACTGGCCATTTTATTAAAAACAGAAAATAAAGCCTTCAAAGTAGAGAAATATGTTCACAGTTATCCGCACTGCTGGAGAACTGACAAGCCTGTATTGTACTATCCGCTGGATTCCTGGTTTGTGAAAATGACTGCTGTGAAAGACAGACTGGTAGACTTAAACAAAGAAATCAACTGGAAGCCTAAGTCAACAGGAGAAGGACGTTTTGCGAACTGGATTGAAAATGTAAACGACTGGAACCTTTCGCGTTCAAGATATTGGGGAATTCCTTTACCGATCTGGAGAACGGAAGATCTGAAAGAAGAAAAGATCATCGGATCTGTAGAGGAGTTATATAATGAGATCGAAAAGTCTGTTGCTGCAGGATTGATGAAAGAAAATCCTTTCCAGGGCTTTATTATAGGAAATATGTCTGAGCAGAATTATGAACTGGTGGATCTTCACAAGAATGTAGTAGACAAAGTAATTCTTGTTTCAGATTCAGGAGCAGCCATGAAGCGTGAAAGCGACTTGATCGACGTTTGGTTCGATTCAGGTTCGATGCCTTATGCTCAGTTGCATTATCCTTTTGAGAATAAAGAATTAATTGACAATCATAAAGCATTCCCGGCAGATTTTATCGCGGAAGGCGTTGACCAGACCCGTGGATGGTTCTATACCCTTCACGCGATCGGAACCGCAGTTTTTGATTCAGTTGCCTATAAAAATGTAATGAGTAACGGGCTTGTTCTGGATAAAAACGGACTGAAAATGTCAAAATCCAAAGGAAATGGAGTTGATCCGTTTGAAACGTTAGCCGTTTATGGACCAGATGCTACGAGATGGTATATGATCTCAAATGCGAATCCTTGGGAAAACCTGAAGTTTGACATCGAAGGAATCGACGAAGTCAGAAGAAAGTTCTTCGGAACCCTTTATAATACGTATTCATTCTTTGCTTTATACGCTAATGTGGATGGATTCAATTATTCTGAAAAAGAGGTTGAAAACAGACCTGAAATCGACCGATGGATTCTTTCTGAATTAAATTTATTAATTAAAGAAGTAAAAGCATTCTACGAAGATTACGAACCGACAAGAGTAGCCAGATCAATCAGCACATTTGTGAATGATAACCTGAGCAACTGGTACGTAAGATTATGCAGAAGACGTTTCTGGAAAGGAGATTATTCTGATGATAAGATCTCTGCTTACCAGACGTTGTATACGTGTCTTGAGACCGTGGCAAAATTATCAGCACCTATTGCTCCGTTCTTTATGGATCAATTGTATCAGGATCTGAATAAGGTAACCGGAAAAGAAAACTGTGAATCTGTGCATTTAACAGATTTTCCTGTAGCAGATGAAAGTCTGATTGATCAGGATCTTGTGGAAAAAACACATTTGGCGCAGAACATCACCAGTATGGTTTTCTCGTTAAGAAAGAAAGAAAATGTAAAAGTTCGCCAGCCGTTACAAAAAGTATTGGTTCCGGTTCTGGATGCTAAAACGGAACAACAGATTTTAGCTGTTGCAGATCTGATCAAGCAGGAAGTAAATGTTAAAGAACTTCAGCTGATTAATTCAGAAGAAGCTTCTCATTTAATTATAAAACAGATCAAACCGAATTTCAAAGCGCTGGGTCCTAAATTAGGAAAAGACATGAAAACGGTGGGCGGAGAAATCGCCAATCTGAACACAGAACAGATCGCCAGTCTTGAAAAAGAAGGAAAAATAGACGTTCAAGGTTACGAAATCACCCTTGCTGATGTAGAAATTTCTACAAAAGATATCCCGGGATGGACCGTAACTTCTGACGGAAAAACAACTGTGGCATTAGATTTGACGCTAACAGATGAGTTAAAATCTGAAGGGATCGCAAGAGAGTTTATCAACAGAATTCAGAACCTGCGAAAAGAGAAGGACTTTGAACTGACGGACAGAATAAAAATCTCCATTGAAGAAAATTCACCTTTCATTGAAGATGTTAGGAAAAATGAAGAATATATTTCTTCTGAGGTCTTGTCAAATAAAATAGAAATTGTATCTTCACTTTCAAATTTTAACGAAATCGAAATAGATGAGGTTAATTTTAAGATAAATATTGAAAAAAATTAACATATAGTTATTGTTTTTTAAATTCCATTTCATAATTTTATTAAAAAAGAGAAAAGAACATGTCAGACGAAAGAGTAAGATATAATGATTCTGATTTACAAGAGTTTAAAGCGATCATTAAAGAAAAAATAGAGAAGGCTGAAAAGGATTTGCAACTGATCAGAGAAAGTTTCATCAACGACCAGAATAACGGAACAGACGATACTTCTCCAACATTCAAAGCATTCGAGGAAGGAGCTGAAACTTTAAGTAAGGAACAGAACTCTATTCTGGCAGGACGTCAGGAAAAATTCGTTCGTGATCTTAAAAATGCTTTGATCAGAATTGAGAATAAAACCTACGGTGTTTGCAGAGTAACAGGAAAGCTGATTCCTAAAGAAAGATTATTGGCTGTTCCTCATGCTACGTTAAGCATTGAAGCGAAAAACATGCAAAAATAAACCATTAAAGGTTTGTAAAAATAATATTGGGTTTATATGGTATTCATGAATACTTTATAAACCTAATTTTTAATGTATACCCATGAGCGGAGTATTAATTTTAGGCATCATCGTGGCCGCAGTTTTGCTGTTTTTCAACAGAGCATGGATCAAAAACAGATTCTTTCCTGATGAACGCAGAAACTACACCATCGATGATCAGTTTAATTCTGATAAACGCGAGAGAGAAAAAGAAATCGACAGACTTCTGAGTAAGATGGGCAAAAACGGGATCAGCGACTTGTCTCCAAAAGACAGGAAAAGACTCGATGAACTGTCCAAAATGTAAAATTTTAAATAGATAAGAAAATGGAATCGATCATAGTACATCCTAAAAACCCTATGGAACTGAGTGCACTGAAAAGTGTTTTGAAAGATATGAACATCAAATACGAGAGAGCTCACACCAAAAATACTTTCCATACAGAAAAAGTGACCAAGAAAATTTTCGACAAGAAAAATCCTGAGAAACCTTCTAAACCAAAAGGATTGTAATGAAAAAGATCTTAGCTATAACATTTTTAGTATTGTTAATTGATCAGGCTTCGAAAATTTATATCAAAACCCATTTCAATCTGGATGACAGTGTGACTGTTCTTCCAGGTTTTAAACTGACTTTCGTAGAAAATCCGGGAATGGCTTACGGGCTTCATTTCGGAGGAATCATCGGGAAATATTTTCTGGTAATCCTGAGACTTTTCCTGATTGGAGGAATGGTTTATATGTTCAGGAAATGGCTACAGCAAGGAGCTTCCAATTACCTTTTGATTCCCATGGCTATTATTTTTGCCGGTGCGATCGGAAATATTATTGACGGTATGTTTTATGGGCTGATCTTCGACAGCGGAACGGTGTATGACCAAAGTATCGACCGATGGATCGGATATGGCGGAATATCAAAGTTTGTTCCTGTAGGACAGGGCTACTCTTCCTTTATGAAAGGTTGTGTCGTAGATATGCTTCACTTTCCTATTGTAGACTGGTATGTTCCTGAAAACATCCCTTTAATCGGTGGTAAACACCTAGAATTCTTTAAGTATATTTTCAATGTGGCTGATTCTGCGATTACCGTAGGCGCTGCATTTCTATTAATATTCAGAAAAAAAGCTTTTCCGAACGGACTTGAGTTTTAGAAACAGTATTCCGGATGAAAAAAGTAATCAAAAATATTTTTAAATTTTTCCTGCTGCTTCTTGCGGTGGGAATTATTTTTATAGCCTGGGCCAATTACAGCATCAGAAAAGAAAGCCGTGATTTTGTTTCTTACAGGATTGCTGATGTACCGGAAACCAAGGTGGCTTTGCTGCTTGGAACGGGAAAAACATTAAGCAACGGAATGCCCAACGCTTATTTCTACAACAGAATACAGGCCGCTATAGATCTTTACAAAAGCGGAAAAATAAAGTACATCCTTGTAAGCGGAGACAACAGCAGCAAAGACTATAATGAACCTGAAGACATGCAGCTGACTTTAATGAAATACGGTATTCCGAAAGAAAGAATCGTGATGGATCATGCCGGATTCCGAACCCTGGATTCTGTAGTCAGGGCTAAGGATATCTTCGGACAGACTAAGCTGGTGATTATTTCACAAAAATTCCACAATGAAAGAGCTGTTTTTCTGGCGAGAAAGAATGCAATAGAAGCTTTCGGGTACAATGCCAATGATGTGAATAAATACGCCGGATTAAAAACAAATCTGAGAGAATATCTGGCCAAGACTAAAGTCTACTGGGACTTACTTTTCGGAGTACAACCGAAGTTTGGAGGAGAAAAGATTTTGATCCCTTAATTTTTTTCTTGCCGATAAAGCAGATGTAAGATGATTATTCAAAAAGATTTCCCAGTCTTTTTTTTACGAAAACTTTTCCGGATTTTAATTTTAAGCAAACATCTGTGTATTCTGCGGGAGAATTAATTAAATTTGCAATTCATTAATTTTTATAAATAATTTAAACAAATGTCAAGAATTCTTACCGGCATTCAAGCCACCGGAACACCCCATCTTGGAAATCTCCTTGGGGCGATCATTCCTGCTATTGAACTTTCCAAGCAGGAAGGAAATGAATCATTTTTATTCATCGCGAATCTTCATTCTCTTACCCAGATTAAAGATGCGCAGGTTTTAAAACAAAATACCTACGAGATCGCTGCGGCTTGGCTTGCTTGTGGGCTGGATACAGAAAAAACATATTTTTACAGACAGAGTGATATCCCTGAGACCTGTGAACTTTCTTGGCATTTATCATGTTTTTTTCCTTATCAGAGACTAACACTTGCCCACTCATTTAAAGATAAGGCAGACCGGCTTCAGGACGTGAATGCAGGTCTGTTTACCTACCCTATTCTGATGGCGGCTGATATTTTACTGTATAATGCAGAAATCGTTCCTGTAGGAAAAGATCAGCTTCAGCATCTGGAAATCGCCCGTGATGTAGCCTCAAGATTCAACAATCAGATGGGAGAAGTTTTCGTACTTCCTCAGTCTGAACTTCAGGAAGACACGAAATATGTTCCAGGAACAGATGGCCGTAAAATGTCTAAATCCATGGGAAATATCATCAACATTTTCCTTCCTGAAAAGGAGCTGAAGAAACAGGTGATGAGTATAGAAACCGACTCTAAGGGTCTGGAAGAGCCAAAAGATCCTGAAACAGATAAGGTTTTTGCCATTTACGAACTGATCGCCACTCCTGAGCAGACGGAGGAATTAAGAGCGAAATATCTGGCCGGAAACTTCGGTTACGGACATGCCAAATTAGAGCTGTTAAATCTGATCTTGACGCGTTTTGCAAAAGAAAGAGAAATGTTCGCGTATTATATGAACAATCTGGACGAACTGGAGGCTAAACTTCAGGAAGGTGCAGCAAAAACAAGAGTGGTTGCTACCGAAACCATCAAAAAAGTAAGAGCAAGCCTGGGAATTTAATTTTTCCTTTCCAACCATATGAAAGTCTTTCAGTTTGAAAGGCTTTTTTTATTTTGAAAGAATAAAGCAATGCATCCCCTCTTCGAACTCATACACAATATCCCATCCCGGATACTGTTTTATGATCGTCCTGATGATAGAAAGTCCGAGACCGGTAGAGCTGTGATCTGCTCCCTGTTTGTAAAAACGGTTGAAAATCTGTGCTTTGTCAAGAGGAATACCACTTCCACTATTCTTGAAGATTAATCTATTGTCTTCTATAATAATGTCAACATTTCCCTCCTGATTATTGTATTTCACTGCATTTTTAAGCAGGTTAGAGAGCAGGATACCCGCGAGATCTGGATTAAAATCTGCCCCAAAGAATCCTTTCTCAGCAATAGTAACATGAATCCTCTTAAACTCAATAAAATCGTCATAGCTTTTGACCAGCTCCGTAATCATTTCATTGAAATCAACCTTTGAGGTTTTATTAAACTGGCTGTTCTCTATTTTTGAAAGCATGAGCAGAGATTTATTCAATCCCGCCATTCTCCTCAGGTCTCCTTTTAATTCTGAAATAAAATTCAGATTTTTTTTGTCAAGATCTTCATTCTGGATCACCAGATCGATCTTGTTGATCATAATCGCCAGCGGGGTTTGAAGTTCATGCGAAGCATTTTCAATAAACTGTTTCTGCTGATGAAAAACAAGCTCATTCCGTTCAATCATTTCCACTATTTCAACATTCAGTTCTTCAAATTCTTTGATCGAATAACTTTGATGTTCTTCCTGAGAAGAAACTCCGAACTGGTATTTCTTAAGCTTATCCAGGATCGTATAAAAAGGATGCATGGCCTTATTCAGCATATACCCATTCACGGCCAAAATACTTATGACAAGCAAAATATACAATACAATTAAAGCCGTTGTGAGGTCGTACACCAACTCATCCTGTTCTACGGTAGACGTCCGTATTTCAAGTCTTTGCCTCTTTCCGAACTGATCTATAAAATCGGTTTCAAGTACACGGTAAGGCTGGTCTTTATCGTCATACTCCATATAAAACATCTTATTATAGAGTCTGTTCTTCTCTTTATAGCCGGATTCTGAAATGGGCTTGATTTTAAATTCATTAAATCCAAAATCTGTACTGTTCAATAATTCCGGATCATGGTAAACTGCTTTAATAATCTGTATCTTCCTGTCTTTCAGCCCGTCATCTACATTGTCATATACTTCGTCCAGAATATAGGCGTAAAAGAGCGCTGCCCAGACTGCAATAATGAGCAGCAGGATCACGATCATGTATTTGATGGTGTAGTATTTTAACGAAACTTTCATTAGATGAATTTATAACCTATTCCGTAAACAGCCTGGAAATCGGCTTCTGCATTGAGGCTTTTTAATTTTTTACGAAGATTCTTAATCTGTGAGTAAATAAAATCAAGACTGTCTGCCTGATCGATATAGTCTCCCCAGATCGCTTCAGCCAAAGTAGTTTTCTGTAATGTTTTTTCCGGATGGATCACAAAATAATACAAAAGATCATATTCCTTACGGTTAAGGATCAGATCTTCCTTCCCGACTTTAACGGTCCTGTTTTCCGGATCAATACTGATGTTTTTGTAGGCAATGGTATTTTCGCCATCCTGATTCTTTCTTCTGATGACCGATCGGATTCTGGCCATCAGTTCGGCAAGATGGAATGGTTTTGCCAGATAATCATCTGCGCCGATCTCTAATCCGGCCACTTTATCATCCACAGAATCTTTAGCCGATAAAATGATCACAGGATCTTTTTTATGCATTTTCTTGATCTCTCGTAGTAAATCAATGCCGTTTCCGTCCGGCAGCATAATATCCAGAAGAATGCAGTCGTATTCATATGAAATTATTTTTTCCAGCCCGGCTGTGTAGGTAAGGGCAAATTCCACAATAAAATGCTCTGCTTCCAGAAAAGTCTGAACAGTGTCTTTCAGTTCCGGTTCATCTTCTACAATTAATATCTTCATTCCGCAATATTGGCTTATCAAATATATGAAATTAGGAAGGAAGGTTGGGAGACCAGAAGTTATTTCCGGACGATTGACGCCCTTAACCTCTCATTTCCCTTGCTTTTCTGTTTTCAAAGTACCCTACTTGGATAATGTCTTGTTAAAAAGAAACCATCCATTTTCTTATCTTTTGGGAGGAGTGACTTCCTTCACTGCTGGTAATGATATTCCAGTTAACCATCCTATTAAGATTTAAGGTATTTATGTATACTTTTAAAGTGAATTAGTCATCAATTCTTTTGAAATTTCCTTTCTTATCAAATTCAAGATCCAGTCCGTTTGAAAGTTCGGCTTTATAAGACCATCTTTCTTTTTCTATCTTAATGATATACGTATTTGGGAAATTCTTAGCTGCATAATTTCTGATCGATACGGGAATAAATCCATAAGGCAGCTTCTGGTGTTTCCCATCCACTTCTTTCCAGTTTCCACTGCTGTCGAACTCTACCTTCACGCCATTAGCCAGATAGACTTTATATTCGTCCACGCCATAAATCTCTCTGTCTTCAAGAGCAGACCCCACAGCAATCCCTTTAAAATGGGTGGCAAGGAAATTTTTTGCAGTTTTTGGTAACTGATTTGCGTTGATTGCTTTATCCTGTGCAAAAATAAATCCGCCTGCCAATAAGAAAATAAAAACAAGCGCTCCGGTGATTTTTCTAAAATTTTTCATACTCTTAAATTTTTCTGTCATTGTTATAAAGCAAAGGTCAGAATCAATTTAGGAAAGAATTAGGAAAAGCGGAATGAGTGAGAAAATAAAGTAATTAAAAGTGAAGAGTGAAAAAATATTTAAACCATTAAGATTATTGAAGGTTGTAAGAGTATTAAGAAGGTTTTCCTCTAAACTTTAATACTTAAAAAAAAACGTTTGATCTCCCCTTAATTATCCTAAACTTCTTCAATAATCTTAATGGTTCAAGAAAAATTTTCAGCTTTTTATTGCTCCTGAAAACGCAAATTTTATAAATAATTTTTAATCTGTAAAAGATGGGTTATTGCTTTCAAGCCTTCTTCCTGTCTATTTTCTTTATAAACATCGAAAAAGATCACATCGAGTCCGTATTTTTGGGAACCTACCACATCTGCAATCCAGTCGTCACCAATCATTATACTCTCTTCTTTTTTGGCCTCTGCAAGCCCTAAAGAATAGTCAAAGATCTTTGGATTGGGTTTTCTCACCCCAACAGAATCTGCACTGGTAATGGTCTTAAAATATTTATCGATTCCGGACAGGATGCATTTCCTTTCCGTCACTTCCTGAAATCCGTTGGAAATAACGTGCAGGGTGTAGTGTTTGGATTTAAGATACTCCAAAATATATTCTGCTCCCTCTACCAATTCATTGTAATTAAGGATCTTATCCAGAAAATGTTCTTCAAAATACTGGGAAAGCACTTCATCATCCAATCCGAAATGCTTGAAGCTATCATAGAAACGGTGCTTCCTCAGATATTCTTTACCGATGATACCGTCTCTGATTTTTTCCCAGAGGCTTTCATTGATGTCATGATAGACGGAATGAAACTCTTCAAAGTCGATATTATAGTGTAAAGTGATTTCCTGCTTTTCAAAAAGGTCTTTGATGGTAAGGTAAGCGTTCTTACGGTGATCCCAGAGCGTATTGTCCAGGTCAAAAAAAATGTGCTGAATTTTCATACAGCACAAAATTAATAATTTTAATTTTTGGAAATCGGGAAATTCTTGCTTTTGGTTGTTACCACTTCAAGACTTTTTGAGTAATTCAATAAAAAATCAATTGTTTGTTTCTTAGGTTTCAAAGTTTTCACTTTTAAGGAATCATTTTTTTTCATAGGCGAAAAGTATGTTTTCCTTTAAACGTGAATTTTTTAAAAATATTATCCTATCGTGTCAATACAATGTTATTTTCATCCATGATTTTTCTCAGGTTGATGAGTGCATACCTTACTCTTCCCAATGTAGTATTGATACTCATATTGGTATGATCCGCAATTTCTTTGAAGCTCAGACCGTCAAAAAATCTTAATTTAATGACTTCCTGCTGGTTCTGTGGCAGAAACTGAAGCATCTTTAACAGATCTTCCTGAATCTGCATCGTTACAAGCTGATCTTCAATATTTTCTGATGGTTCTCTGATCAGATCAAAAATAGAATACTCGTCTGTTTCAAAAGTAGTTTCCGAAACTTTAACATTTTTCGCTTTTAGTCTGAAATGATCGATGATAAGGTTGTGTGCAATTCTTTTTGCCCAAAGAATAAATTTACCTTCTTCGTTGTATCGTCCTTCTTTCAGCATCAGGATGATTTTCATGAATGTATCCTGAAAAACATCATTGGCAAGGTCTTCATCATTAATTTTGTAAAAAATGAATGTAAACAGTTCTCTCTGATGACGATGAATAAGGGCTGATAGGGCTTCTTCGTCTCCTTTCTGGTAAAGGGAAATTAGTAGGCTGTCCGTTTTTAATTTCATAACTCTTCTCAATAATAAAAAATTTGCAGACCAGCAATTCTCCAGATATTTTATCTGGCCCTAGCTGTAAATACAAAACAGTTCTTTAGAGTAAAGTAAAATCAATAGGCAGTACAATTATTATATGGTGTAAATATAATAATTTTTTAATAACTGTTAACCAATTATTAAATTTTTACGAGAAAAATTTAAAAAAACTTATTTAAACATATCATGAATAAAGACTGTTGGGATATTTAATGTTAAATTAACATTCAGCCCTTTCATCTCTTTTCCATTCAAACGGGCATCTCCAATCGGAAAAGCATACCCTCCGGCAAGGTCTAAAAGTCCGAAAAGCGTAACTCCAATTTTCGGAGCAATATATTTATTGGTGCCTTCTGCGCCTATTAAAAGATAGTAGGAATGATAAAAATCTACATTTTTCTCAAAATTAAGGAGCACATCTGCCTGCAGTTTAGGCATGATGGCAAATTTAGAACTGGCAGAACCCATTAAAGCAGATCCTCCCAGCCTGTAAATGACATCATCATTCTTCAGGAAAAGCAGCTTCCCTCCCACTTCTCCAAAGCTCTGGTTCTGATAGGTATACCCCACGCTGACCATTTTGTGCATGGTGTACTGTGCCTTCGCCACTATGCTCAGGAAAAATATAAAAAGGACAGTAACTGCTGATCTAAAATTCATCATCTTTAAATTATTTAAGGTGTAAAATTAAAAAAAACTGCCTTATCGAAAGATAAAGCAGTCTATTTATTATTTCTTAAGCGAAATTAAATTCCGAAAGAAGCTTTAATTTCATCTACTTTGTCCAGTTTTTCCCAGGTAAAGAACTCAAGACCTGTAAGGGTGATCTCATTTTTCTGACCTTTATTGAATGTTTTGTCAGCGGTATAATGTTCTTTTCCCATGTGTCCGTAAGAAGCCGTTTCCAGATAGATTGGATTTCTTAGTTTTAGGTTCTGCTCAATCGCATAAGGTCTTAAATCGAAGATGGTAGATACTTTCTTGGCAATTTCACCATCATTAAGATCTACTTTCGCAGTTCCGTATGTATTGATGTATAAACCACAAGGCTCAGCAACACCGATAGCATAAGAAACCTGCACCAGAACTTCATCCGCCACACCAGCAGCCACTAAGTTCTTTGCAATGTGTCTTGTTGCGTAAGCTGCACTTCTGTCTACTTTTGAAGGGTCTTTTCCAGAGAAAGCACCACCACCGTGAGCTCCTTTTCCTCCATAAGTATCTACGATGATCTTTCTTCCTGTAAGGCCAGTATCCCCGTGAGGACCTCCGATCACAAATTTACCTGTCGGGTTGATGTGATATTTAATCTGGTCGTTGAACAATGCCTTGATTTCTTCAGTTTGCTGAGCTATAACTCTAGGTACCAGAATACTTTTGATATCTTCACGGATCTTGTTCAGCATTTCTTCTTCAGTTCCGAAATCATCATGCTGTGTAGAAACTACGATAGAATCAATTCTTACCGGCTTGTGATCGTCAGAATATTCAATAGTTACCTGGCTTTTTGCATCCGGACGAAGGTAAGCGATTTCGCTTCCGTCTCTTCTCAATACAGAAAGTTCTTTAAGAATAGTATGGGCAAGATCTAAAGCAAGAGGCATATAATTAGCTGTCTCGTTCGTTGCATACCCGAACATCATCCCCTGGTCACCAGCACCCTGTGCGTTTGCTTTAGCTTCGAAAGATTCGTCGTTTACCGCTCTGTCTACCCCCTGATTAATATCCGGAGACTGCTCATGGATGGCAGAGATAACTCCGCATGAATCACCATTGAACATATATTCTCCTTTGGTATAGCCTATTCCGTTGATAACATCTCTTGCAATAGTCTGCACATCAAGATACGCATCAGACTTTACTTCTCCCGCAAGCACAACCTGTCCGGTAGTAACAAGAGTTTCACACGCTACTTTAGAGTTTTTATCGTATGCTAAAAAATGATCGATTAATGCATCGGAGATTTGATCGGCAATTTTATCCGGATGTCCTTCTGAAACTGATTCAGATGTAAATAGATAAGACATATTATTCTTTGTTTTTTAGATTAAAATAAGTGAAGAAAAATAAGAATAATTGCCCAGAAAAAAGAATACTGTTTTAGCATATTTTTAGAGAGGTTGCAATCAGGTCAAATTTTTCCTCGTTGATAAACGTCTGCAAATTTAAGGACTATTTTTTTAATACTAAAGAATTTTGCTGACTAATTATAATTTTCTTAAAATTAATGATTTATATCACTTAGCGGACTTCTTAGTTCATTGCGGCTTGATGCTCACAAATTCCTTCGGGTTGATATGATAATTCAGCTTAAGCTCTAAGGAACTTTTGATAGAATGTGATAATTCGTCAATAATTTTCTGCTTAAAGGTCGGCTTATAATAGATGATTTTGATCTCTCGGTAAGGGAAAGGTTTTTTAAATCTGAAAACATTCTCCTTCTGTTCATCGGAAAGCTGGCTCAGTGCCAGTTCGGGCAAAATACTGATTCCCCCAACTTTATCTACCATATGCACCAATGTCTGAATATTGGACGCCAGGAAATCCAGATTTTTAGGTTTCAACGTATTCTCTTTCAGATGGCAGATATTTTCAAACTGGTTTCTGAGGCAATTTCCTTCCTCCAGAAGCCATACTTTTTCAACATTCAGTTCTTCAGGAATGATGTAAGAATTCTTTTTATTCGCTTCTGTATTGGAACTGTAGATCATCAGTTCTTCATTAAACAGGAAGTCCTGATAAAATTCATCTGCCGTATCGTAAGGAGTAGAAATAATCCCTGCATCCAATTCACCGGCTTTTAAAGCTTTGATAATATTATCTGTGGTCATTTCCTTGACATTCATCTGGATTTTTGGATTCTCTTCCAAAAACTTAAAGATTTCTGTAGGCAAAATGAACGAGGAAACGGTAGGAATAATTCCCAGATTGATCGTTCCGCCCAAAATATTATTTAAAAGATTGGCTTTATTTTTCAGCTCATTGACAGATTCTATAATTACCTTTGCCTGATCAATGATCTGAAGCCCCACATCTGTGGTACGGATAGGGTGTGTAGTTCTGTCGAAAACCTTCACATCCAGTTCATCCTCAAATTTTTGTATCATCGCGCTTAACGTGGGCTGCGTGATAAAGCATGCCTGAGCCGCTTTACCAAAATGTTTGTACTTATCTACAGCGATAAGATACTCCAGTTGCTGAATGTTCATCTGATTAATATTATCTATTACAAAGATAAAAGGTTTTTGCTATTAGTAATCAAAAATTCAAGTAAATTTGATATTTAATACGTCTGCGTAAGACGTTTACGAGGGAAATCAATCATACAAATCATAACGATATGGATTCTAAAAAATTAACGCTCAGCAATGGCGCTCCTTATTTTGAACATCAGGACTCACAAACCGTAGGTCCGAGAGGTCCTGTGCTTTTACAGGATTTTATTCTTCAGGAAAATCTAGCACACTTTGTAAGGGAAAGAATTCCTGAAAGAATTGTACACGCTAAAGGAAGTGGTGCTTACGGGACCTTTACGGTCACTCACGATATCAGTCAGTATACCAAAGCGAAATTATTTTCAAAAGTTGGAAACTCATGCAGAATGTTTGCCCGTTTCTCTACCGTGGGTGGAGAAAAAGGAAGTGCAGACACCGCAAGAGATCCCAGAGGTTTTGCTTTAAAATTCTATACGGAAGACGGAAACTGGGATATGGTAGGAAACAATACGCCTGTATTTTTCATAAAGGATGCCAAAAAATTCCCGGACTTTATCCACACTCAGAAAAGGGTTCCGAAAACCAATTTAAAAAGCGCGACGATGATGTGGGATTTCTGGAGCCACAATCCTGAATCCCTGCACCAGGTTCTTATCTTGATGTCGGACAGGGGAACTCCGCATGGCTACAGACATATGCATGGATTCGGATCACATACTTTCGCAATGATCAATGATAAAAACGAAAGAGTTTGGGTGAAATTCCATTTTAAAACAAAACAGGGAATTAAAAATTTCACTGATGCGGAAGCTGTAAAGATGGCAGGAGAAAACCCGGATTTTGCACAGGAAGATCTTTGCAACGCTATAGAAAACGGAGATTTTCCAAAATGGACGATGTTTATCCAGGTCATGACGGAAGAACAGGCAAAAGATTTCAGATGGAATCCTTTTGATGTCACCAAAGTATGGTTCCATGATGACTTCCCGATGATTGAGGTCGGGGAAATGGAACTAAATGAAGTTCCGGTTAATTATTTTGCCCATGTAGAGCAATCTACATTCTCACCAAGCAGTCTTGTTAACGGAATAAGCTTTTCTCCGGATAAAATGCTTCAGGGAAGATTGTTCTCTTATCCTGATGCACACCGATACAGAGTTGGAGTGAATGCTCACCAACTGGAAGTGAACCGATGTCCTTTTGCCGTCAATAATTATCAGAGAGATGGCTTTATGGCGGACTCCAGTGAATATCAGGACAAACCTAATTATTTCCCCAACAGCTTTGATGATGTAAAACCTGATCCTTCCTATAAGAATTATGAATATGAGCTGGACAGCGCCCATGTTGCCAGTTATAATAGAAATGATAATGACGACGATCATTACACCCAGCCGGGATTACTGTATACAAAATCCATGACCTCTGAAGACAGAGAGCATCTGATCAGCAATATTATCGGAAGCATGAAAGGAATTACGGGACCCAAAAGAGAGGAGATTATCAACCGTCAGTTATGTCATTTTTTCAGGGCTAATATTGAGCTTGGCATGAAAGTGGCATCACAGCTGAATATCAATATAGATGCGAATATGATGAATCATTCGAAATAGTATTTTGAAAGATAAATCAAAAAAAAGGAAAAAAAACCAATATTTTTTCCTTTTTTTTGTAAAAAATTTATAATTTGCAGAAAATAATATTTTAAAGTGGAAAAATGAGTTACGAAAATATATTATTAGAAAAAGAAGACAAATTAGCTGTTGTCACAATAAACAGACCTCAAAGCTTAAATGCTTTAAACGCAAAAACGATTCAAGAGATAAGCTCAGCAATGGATGAACTTAATGCTGACCCAACCTGTAGAGTTATTATCATTACAGGAAGCGGTGAAAAGTCATTCGTAGCCGGAGCCGATATAAAAGAATTCAGTGATTTTGGACAGGAAAAAGCCGAAGAACTGGCCAGAAACGGGCACAATACCCTGTTCAACAAAATTGAAAATACATCTAAACCTGTTATTGCAGCCGTTAATGGTTTCGCTTTAGGAGGAGGTTTAGAGCTTGCCATGGCGTGCCATATCAGATATGCATCAGAGAATGCCAGACTCGGACTTCCGGAAGTAACGCTTGGATTAATTCCAGGTTATGGAGGAACACAAAGACTTCCTAAACTGGTAGGAAAAGGCATCGCCAACGAAATGATCTTCTCCGCTAAGATGATTCCTGCCCAAAAAGCAAAAGAAATCGGATTAGTGAATGAAGTATACCCTATTGAAGAACTATTAACCAAAACAAAAGAATTAGCGAGTATTATAGCCCATAACTCACCAATGGCTATATCGAAGGCTATCCAAGCCGTCAACTTGTCTGATACGGATAAAGGTTTTGAATCTGAAATCAAGTATTTCGGAGAGCTTTTTGAAATGCAAGACAAGAAAGAAGGAGTTACTGCTTTTATAGAGAAAAGAAAGCCAAACTTCTAAGATTTTTAATCCAAATTATTTCGAAAAAACTAATGCTGCGGTATGAATAAGTTTGATAAAGCTTATCTAAAAATGGCCCAAGAGTGGGCAAAACTTTCCTACTGTAAGAGAAAACAGGTAGGAGCTCTTATCGTAAAAGATAGGATGATTATTTCAGATGGTTACAACGGAACTCCTTCGGGGTTTGAAAACTGCTGTGAAAATGAAGAGGGTAAAACACACTGGTATGTACTTCATGCGGAAGCCAATGCGATATTAAAGCTGGCCGCTTCCACTCAGTCTGCAAAAGGTGCCACGTTATATTTAACGCTGTCGCCATGCAAAGAATGCAGTAAACTGATTCTGCAGGCAGGAATTACAAGACTTGTGTATATTAATGAGTATTCAGACGACGACGGAATAGCGTTCTTGAGAAATCATAACATTGAAATAGAACAAATATCGGACTGTGAACTAAAAAAATAAGCACAAATGACTTGGGATGAAAAGATCAAAGATTTTGAAATATTTCTTCGCTTCGAAAGAAATTTTTCAGAAAACACACTCGATGCCTATATTCGGGACATCAAAAAATTAAAAGACTACGCAGAAGTAGAACTGGAAAACGTCGGTCCAGACGCTATCGGCTACGAAAACTTACAGGAGTATATCTTCAATCTTTCCAAACAAAAATTCAGCGAAAGATCTCAGGCAAGATGGATTTCTTCTATAAAAGCTTTCTTCAAGTTTCTGCTTGAGGACGAGTTCAGAGAAGATAATCCTGCGTCTTTACTTGAAGGACCAAAATTGGGATTATATCTTCCTGACACCTTAAGCCTGCCTGATATCAACAAGATTATCGCAGCCATTGAGGCCAATTCTGACCTCGGAAAGAGAAACCATTGTATCATTGAAGTTCTTTACGGATGCGGATTGCGTGTCTCTGAACTTATTGATCTTAAAATTTCGAACATCAATTTCAAAGAACAGTACATTAAAGTAAACGGAAAGGGAAACAAAACCCGTTTCGTTCCTTTGGCTGATTATACTGCCGAACTTTTGGAAACGTACATCAACGAAGTACGGTCGAACAACAAGATCAATAAAAAATATGAGGATACGCTGTTTCTTAACAGCCGTGGAACATCCATGTCCAGAGTAATCGTATTTCTGATTATAAAGGAACTTACGGATAAGGCTGGAGTAAGCAAAAAAATATCGCCCCATACTTTCAGACATTCTTTTGCAACGCACCTTTTACAGAATGGAGCAGACCTTCGTTATATTCAGGAAATGCTTGGACATTCCAGCATCACTACAACGGAGATCTATACCCATCTGAAAACGGAAGAACTTCGGGATGTGATCCTGAATTACCATCCGAGAAACATTAATATTGTTCAATAAAAAGAAGTTCCATCTGACCTTTGAAAAAATAATAGTAGTAAACAGATGAAATTATTGAAATATTGCCCAAGCTGTGGCAAAGAGACCCTCGACTGGGACGGTGAGAAGAAATGGAGTTGCCCGAAATGTGATTTCCGTCTCTACAATAATGTTGCCGGTGCAGTAGCTGTTGTTATCCGATATGGTGACGAAATTTACCTTACCAGAAGAAACCGTGATCCTAAAAAAGGAAAACTCGATCTGGCCGGAGGTTTTGTAGACCCAAAGGAAAGCGCAGAAGAAGCTTCTAAAAGGGAGCTTTTTGAAGAACTTCAGCTTGATATAGATATTTCAAAATTAAAGTATGTAACCAGTCTTCCTAATGTGTATCAATACAAAGAAATTGATTACAATACGATTGATCTGTTTTATGAATATCATGTTCCGGAAAAGTTTGAAGTCAACCTTGAACTTTCGGAAATATCAGAGGCTGTCTGGATTCCGTTGAATGCATTGGATCTTGATGATATTGCTTTTGACTCTCAAAAGAAGTTTTTTAAGGAATATCTGAAGAATATCTAAATAATAGTAAAAAAATATCCCGTAGATTCTACAATTCGTGCATCATGATCAATCATGGGTACAGAACCTGTAAGATCTACGGGATTTTTATATTGTCTGTGTGGTGTCTAGTAAGATTTTGTTTTGAGCATATCTTCGAAGTAATGAACCAGCAGTGTTCTTTCTGCGTCGGATAAATTAGCTTCCTTATGATAGACTATATAACCGGGCATAGGCATTAGCTTGTTTTGAATATTTTGAGATGCCTTATTCAGCATACTTTCTTTTAACTCCTTATTATACGTTCCCCAGATAGAAAAATTAAGACGTTCTCTCCCTTCATTCACATGGCTTTTAACAGACCAGGAAATGGGAGCAATATTTGCATATTTTGGATACACCGTTTCATTGGAATGACAATCATAGCAAGCTCCTTTTATCAAACCACTGATTTTCTCAGGAGTCTTTTTAGCATCGACAAAATTGACTGCTTTATCAACAGGTTTATTAACTTTATCAATCGGAATAAACTGGATCAGCGCAAAAACAACCAACGTCCAGAACAATACTTTTTTTACCGTTTTCATCTCTTTATTTTACCGGCGTCAATACAGCATTTCCGGATTGCGATTTCAATTCTTTTTCTACTTCCTTCGTCACCGTTTCTTTCGGCGCATCTTCTTTTGGAGGTTCTACTGGTTTAGGCGTATTACCTTTGGGGTTATCCAGTGTTCTGGTGTCTTTTAAATCCCAGTCTTCCTTAGTTTCCCATAGCGGTCTTACAATCGCTTTTTTGTAGAATACGTAGGAATCTTCCGCAAAAGTTTCTTTTTCAAAGTCCGCTTCGTCCCAGAACTTATTCCCGTTGTTATCCACCAGTATTCTTACAACATATTCATTAGGCTTAAGGATATCAAATTTCACATTATTGCCTTTGGTATACCTGGAGTAAATCACCTTATCTGAAGCATCCAGAAGCTGAATCCAATAGCTGGTATCCGGAGCATTCTGAAGGGTAAAGGCAAGACTTCCGAACTGATCAACTTTCTCTACCTCAAAATCGAAACGTTTGGACTGTACATTCTTTGCATAGAATGATGAAACGGTTTCTTTCGGAATGGTTAACTGGTATTTTTTCCCTGTCACAAAATCGGAGTGGATAACGATTTGGTAAGGATTGGTCTCGGAGATTTTTGCTGTGAATTCCTGAGTCGTTAAACTATCGCTCTTAAGAACCCATTTTTCAGGACTGATTTTATCGATGATATATCCCGATTTTATCCTGAAATCAGAATTTGGCGCCAGGCCGGGTCCTCCGTTATCACTCTCAAGATCCATGGCGTTTTTCTTGTTGTATTTGTAGAACACGGACACCGTATCCTGCTTACTGCCGGTATCGTAACTGAATTTAAGATTATCATTCGCTGTCTGCCCTACATCGCTTTTTACAGCATCAAACCAAATCTTGACAGAATCTGATTTGGGCCGGTGAGTCACCTTAATATCCTGAAGCTTTTCGTTGATAGAAGCTACTTTCACATTCTCTGGATTTCCTTCGAATGTCATCGTGATTCCTCCCGGACTTTCTTTCATTTCACCATATTTCAAAGGCTTTTTGGAAGGGTAAACTTTTAAATTCAATCCTGAAACAGATTTTTCAATGTCTATCGGCTCTTTCTGAAACCCTATTTTTTCTTTTCCGGGATCATACACAGAGTTTCCATTTTCATCCTCAAAGGCAATGATCTTATATTTTCCTGGAGTAAGGTAATTAAGCTCGTAATAGCCATCTTCATCCACTTTGGTGATATAGTAAGGTTTCTGCTTATAATTGATGGTATCCTTTACCTGATAAAGTCCTACCACAAATTTATTTTCACCTTGTTTCTTTTTAATCGCTAATGCATCTGTGATATCCCCGCTTACGTAGAGATCATCCAGCTTATCACCCGTTGAAAATGCAAAATTGAAATAACGGAGAATATTAGCTTCATTATTATCAGCAATAGAATTTCCAAAGTTGAAGTTATAGGTTGTATTGGCCTGAAGCGTATCTTCCCACTGGATCATCACGTACTTATTCGCGATATTGGAAGGAAGGATCCTCTTTATATTTTTAATAGGCGGCGAGATGATCAGGTTTTTATTGATATCCTTTAACGTAATATATTCATCAAAATCCAGTCTGAGCTCATGGATATCTCTTTTGACATTGATTCTGGTGGAATCAATATTTGAGCCTAAAAACTTTGGAGCCAGGGTATCTTTCGGACCTCCCACAGGAGCTCCGACTCTTGCACATGAATGGGCAAGAAAACAGATAACGAATAATAGAAGAAGTCTTTTCATATATGTTTAAGCAAAATTAAACATTATTCTCCAAAAACTTCATGTCCAGTATTTAAAGTATCTTTATTATCGTTCATTACACTGTGCAGTTTATCTTTCTGAACCGGAAAATCCTCGAATAACCCTGATAACGCCAGGGCGGTATAGACTTTATTTGAATATCTGTTCCCAATAGCGACGATGGTCACTTTAGATTTCAGCAAATGGGCAAACACAGAATTGGTCCCATGCCACCAGCCATTGTGATAAGTAAGTTTTTCACCGTTATCAAAGATTTTCATTCTGAAACCTAATCCATAATTATTCATTCCGGACTTTTCATTGCTGTAGGGCGTGAAAACCATCTGCATCAGATCCGGCTTCAGGAAATCCTTGGAAAACATAGCCTTGGAAAAATTATAAAGATCTCTCGGTGTGGTATACACATTCTTGTCTCCATATATAAGATCAAGCCTGTCCAGAGGATATAGCTTTCTTCCGCCGTAATAAAAAGACTGTGCTGCGGTAGGAATATCTTTTTCCTGGAAAATGTAGGTATGCTCCATTTTCAGAGGCTGAAATACCATTTCTTTCATCGCCTGAGGAAAAGGAGTTTTAGTAATCTTCTCTATCAAAAGAGCCAGCATCGCAAAATTGGTGTTACAGTACATAAAGCCTGTATCGGTATCTCTTGCAAGGTCTGGTTTATATTTAATAATCATATTCAGGACATCCTGATTGGTAATGAATGGCTTTGAAAGTTCAGCGGGAACCGGTTGTATTTTGGCAATAAAATATTCATATTTCGGAAGACCGCTTCTCTGATCGAGTAAAGTCTGTACGGTAACATTCGGATAAGGAAATCCTGGAAAATATTGGGTTAAATGATCAGAAAGCTTAATTTTTCCGGCTTCTACAAGTTTTAGCATCGCCATCGCTGTCAGTGTTTTTGATACTGAAGCTACATGCAGTGGCGTATTTTTATTGATAGGCATCTGATCTCCTTCTCTTCCGAAACCTCTGTAGTTTTCATACAGGATATCATCTCCTTTTGCTACAAGGATTCCCCCACTCAGGTCTCCGCCTTCCCAGATTTTTTTATAATACTGATCAATATATCCTGTTACTATATTTTTATCCCCAAGCTGGCTTTCTTCTTTGGTAAATACATGGTCCAGATCTACATTTCCGTAGTTGGGAAGATTGGTTGTATTTTCAGCGGAAGCCTTTTTGGATTCGGAATTTTTTTTACAGGAAATAAGGGATAAAAAAACAGTTACAATAAGTACAAAGTTACGCGTCGTCATGAGTATCAAAAATGAGCAGCAATTTAATAAAACTCAAAAATAAATTCTTAGTCTGCAGTATACATTATGAATTATTTAACATTATTAAATGCTTTTGTGAAGAATATAAAATCACATGACGCAAATCTTCTCAACGTTGAGAAACTTTCTTATAATTTAGATTAAGTACTTATTTTTTAAATTGCAAAAACTTACTAAGAACAGTTTTTTAGAAATACATATTTTAAATAAATCCACCCGCACAAAAGATAATTTATACGGAATTCAGGCGATTATTTGCATTTTTAATTTTTGTATTAATGTCTTGTATGTGGGAAATATGTATTTTTGCACTCAATAAAAAAATAAAAATATGTTGAAAAAAATTTACTTTTTCTCTTTCTTCTTTTTGGTAATTACTGCTCTAAGGGCACAGACGCCACTTATATTAAAATTTTTGGTGACCGATGCTAACAACCTAAAAATAAAGTTAAGTACGCAGGGCATCTACAACTACTCATATGTAAAGACCAACAATTCTACTATTACAGGTAATGGAATTGGAAATACGGGTTTAACAGAAATAAGCGTTCCCTCAATAGGAACATATACTATTTCAATCACGCCTACCGGCACTTTTAGACTTAGTTCCGGAACTGATGTAGATAAAGTTGTCGAACTAACACAATGGGGGCAAATTACCTGGAATACTAATTTATCAGGAATGTTTTCTGGATATGAGAATATTCAAATTACAGCCACTGATATTCCAGATTTTTCACAAGTTACTAATCTCAGCTCGTTTTTTTCAGGTTGCACCAACTTATCAATTGTAAACAATATTAACAATTGGAATGTGGGCAACGTAACCGATATGAGCAATTTATTCTTTAATGCAAAGGCTTTTAATAAGCCAATTGGGAATTGGAATACCTCAAAAGTAACAGACATGAGCCAGATGTTTTTTTATGCTGACGCATTCAATCAGGATATTGGCAGTTGGAATGTTTCCAATGTGACCAACATGAGTTCAATGTTTAATCGTGCGAAAGCATTCAACCAGAATATTAATAATTGGAACGTTTCAAATGTTCAGAATATGTCACTGATGTTCGAAGCATCTCAGGCGTTTAACCAACCATTAAACAACTGGAATACTTCAAATGTCACCAATATGGCTCAGATGTTTTCTTATCCAAGTTTTAACCAAGATATTTCCTCTTGGGATGTTTCTAATGTTACCAACATGTCTCGTATGTTTTGGTCTAACAATAATTTTAATAAGAATTTAGGCAATTGGACACTTTCTCCAATAGTCAATTTGACAGAAATTTTTGGCTATAGTGGTTTAGATTGTGGAAATTACGGGGCAACATTAAAAGGCTGGGCTGAAAATCCTAATTCTCCACTTGGACGACTTGTCGGAGCAGTTGGAAGGACTTATGGAAACGGTGGCCAAATATTTCGTAATCAATTAATTAACAACAAGGGCTGGACATTTGTTGGAGACAGTTTTTCTCCAAGCTGCTCGGAGCCTTTGTTACTTGTTGAAGAAATAAAATCAGGCAAAACAAAATTACTTCTGTACCCAAATCCTGCCTCGGAAATGATCTTTATAAAATCAGAATACATCACTAAATCGGTACAGGTTTTAGATGCTTCAGGAAAAGTATTATTGAATAAAGTTGGTGAAACCAATCAATTAAACCTGCAAAAAATTCCTACCGGAATCTATTTTATTAAGATTGCAACAGCCGACGGATCTGAGAGTATACACAAGCTCATAAAAAAATAAACAATAAGTAAAAAATAGCCTCTTGCTATATAAATATAACTGCTTGCGGCAATAAATGGCAAAGCACAGATCGTAAGATCTGTGCTTTTGTATAATTTGAAAATAAAAATATCATTTACTGAAAATCATTTGGAAAGATCACGTCAAAAAAAGATTTGTAGCTATATTCTAACACAGATCAGTAACTTCAGCAAGGATTATTAACTAGCCTGCAAACCTTTCTATAATTTTATCAACGATCACCTGTGCCAGTTTTTCCTTACTTTGATGGGTCCACCCGGCTATATGCGGTGTTACAATTGTTTTTTCAGACTCCAGAAGATATTGGAGATCCTCGTTTTCGTGTTCAAGGTTTTCAAAGGAGGCCTTTTCATATTCAAGAACGTCAAGACAAGCGCCTTTTACTTTTCCTGACTTCAACGCCTCAACTAAATACTTAGTTTCAACATTTTTTCCTCTTGCCGTATTCACAAAATAGAAGTCTTTTTTCATCTCTGAAATAAATTTTTCATCGATAATATAATGAGTTTCAGAAGTGAGAGGAATATGAAGACTTAAGATATCTGCAGATTGCTTTAGCTCTTCTACACTTACCTGTGAAGCGTATTCGTCTGAAAGTCCTGGAAGAATATCATGAAATATGACCTTACAGCCGAATCCTGAAAATCTCTTTGCTGTAGCTTTACCCATATTACCGTATCCGATAAGTCCAACTGTTTTTCCAAGCAGTTCATCGCCTCTGTTTTCTTCACGTTTCCAGATGCCGTTTTTCACTTCCTGAGAAGCAATAAAAAGCCTGTTCATGAGAATCAACAGCATGCCTACAACATGTTCTGCTACAGAGTCTCTGTTACCTTCAGGAGAATTGATCAGTTCTATTCCCAGCTTTTCAGCGACAGGAATATCAATATTTTCCATCCCCGCTCCTACTCTGGCGATAAACTTCAGATTTTTTCCTTTTTCGAGAAAGTTTTTGTCCAAAGGGATCCTGCTTCTGATGATGATTCCGTCATAATGTTCAATTTTACGACAAACCTCATCGTAGGAAGACATGAAATCCTCTTCCAGCACAAAGTTTTTAGCTAAAAGCTGTTCTGTAATAAGAGGATGATTTTTATCTAAAAGGAGAATTTTCATTTTTTAAACACGAATAATTTAAACACTAATGACACTAATTATTTCACAAATGACACAAATGTGAATTTCATAGCGTCCCATTGGTTACTCTTTTTACCCCATTTTTAAATTGAAGGGTATTAAAATTGATCAGCATTCCAAGCTTACAGTTGCTTAGACGGAGATAAGTCAGAATTTGAGCCAGATGTACATCATTCAGGGACTCTACCGATTTAATTTCTAAGACAAATTTACTTTCGATCAGGAAATCCAGCCTGTAGCCTACATCCAACTTTACTTCATCATAAACCAAAGGCATTGGCTTTTGCTTTTCTACCAGAAGTTCATGCTTATTAAGCTCATAGAACATACATTCTTCATAAGCACTTTCCAAAAGTCCGGGACCTAAGGTTTTATGAACACGATATCCTGCTTCATACACCATTCTTGATATATCGTTTTCTGAAATATCTGATGCTATCATTTTTTTTCCATTTACTCGGCACAATTCATTTGTGAAAATCTGTGCAGACATTTGTGTTATTTGTGTTTAAGTCTTTACAAGGGCAGAATTTATTTCTTATCTTTCTTTGATTCTTTTGTTTCTTCAGGCTCCTGAAACAGTTTTTTAAGCTCTACAGAGTCAAGAGGCTTCATTCTTCCTGATAGGATAAGAGAAAGCTCTTTTCTTCTGATGGCCGCCGCATGTCTCAGTATTTCTTCTTCTGTTTCCGGGATCATATCCGGGATCGGAATAGGACGGTTGAATTCATCTACCGCAACGAATGTATAAATCCCTTCATTGGTGTGAATTTTCTTCTGATTGATCGGGTCATCCAGCCAAACATCTACATAGACTTCCATTGAGGTAGAGAATGCTCTGGATACTTTAGATTCCAGAACTACCACTCCCCCCTCAGGGATCGGATGATTGAAGGAAACGTGATTTACAGATGCCGTTACCACTCTTCTTTCGCAGTGTCTGGCTGCAGAAATAGAAGCACAACGGTCCATTTTTGCCAGAAGCTCACCTCCGAAAAGGTTTCTTAAAGAGTTGGTTTCGTTCGGAAGAACAATATTCGTCATAATGGTCAGGGATTCTGACGCTTTTTTTACTTTTGCCATTGAGTCTTAGTGTTGTTTTGAGCGGCCGGAGCTGGTGGTGTCCCTTTCCCGACCGGTTTTGATAATGAATCTTTTTTCAGTGAATCTGAAACGGCTGTTTGCGGAGTATGAACCATCACTTTTACAGTATCTTTTACAATTCTGTGGGTAGAAGTCTGTACAGAAACTTTATCAAAAGATTTTTTTCCGAAAAGAAGTTCCTGTTGGGTAAAGGCGAGGTAAATAATTCCCAAAACAGGAACAGCGAGCAGAAAAATCCAAAGAATTGACTTCTTGAATTGATAGTCTTTTTCACGGTTTACAGTAGTACTGACCTTTTCTCCGTTATTGATATCCGACAGTCTTATTTCCTCGAGGCCATAGAAATCCGGATGTCCTGATTCTATTCTTTTCCCTTTGAAATGTGCCCTATCATTTTCAATAGTGATGACTCCAAGATTCTGAATTTCCAGAACCTGATCTGCCTGAAGCTTTTTCTTCCAGAAATCGGTCTGAATTTTCAGGTCACTTTTGGAAGCTTCCAGAGACATCTGTTTCTGTGCTGCTATAAAAGCGGCAAGTTCGTCAGACTGTATTTCATAATCCACCGCAAAAACGATCTCGCTTGCGGGCGGAAGGATGCTCCCGTTCTCGGAATTAATAATTGCCTTGGAGTTTTTAAGCGAAAACATACCGAAGCTCGGAACCGTCACAGTTCCAAATTGTTTCAGATATTCTAAAATGTAAGCTGAAATATTCATTTGGCAGCAAATTTATAATTTTTTCATGACTTTTTGAAGAGATTTATCGGATATAAAAAAAGACTGCCGAAACAGTCTTTTGACAAATAGGTATAAAATTGAATGTATTAAAACCTGTTTGGTAAATTATTTTAATAATTATTGAATTTTCCAGCTAATCCCGAACATAAAATTAGTTCCTGCCTGTGAAAAATAGTATGGATCACCATCGTAAACAGCTCCATTATTTACATACTTTTTATTGAAAAGGTTATTCACCAGTAATTTTAATGCAATATCATTACTGGCGATCTTAAACTGGTATTGCGCGTTGAAATCCGTCAGAAAATAGTCTTTCAGTTCCAGGTTTTTGTTTCCTGTATTATCCAGATATTGCTTTCCTACGTACTGGTTCATCAAAGCAAACTGGAAGTTTTTGTCCGGAAAATACTTCAGTCCAAGATTAGCAATCACATTCGGAGAGAATGATATTTCGGTATCTCCAAGACTCTGAAGCGTTCCATTATTTTTAATATTAAAATCAAGATTTCTATTCTGACTCAGACTGACATTTCCAGTCACTTCCCATTGCTTTGAAAGTTTAGCCAATGCTCCAATCTCCACTCCTCTTCGGTAACTCTTCCCTGAGTTGGTTCTGATAAATGCCCCTACATTATTCAATTGCCCGTTCAGTACTAGCTGATTGACATAATACATATAATATAAGTTCGCAGTTACCGATAAAATTCCGAATTGCTTCTCAATACCCGCTTCAAAATCGTGAAGTTTTTCAGCTTTCACATCATTATCGCTCATCAGGTCATCTCTGTTCGGTTCACGTTGGGCATGGGCGTAGGAAAGAAAAACTTTTCCACTTCCGATCTTGTAATTTACTCCCGCCTTTGGGTTAAAGAAAAGCCAGTTCTTATCAAGATTTCCTCCCTCCCCGTCGCCGGCAGTAATAATTTTTGTGTTATAATCAATATTTCTGAGCTGAAGATCTCCGAAGAATTCAAAATGCTCGCCTGTTCTCCATAAAGCCTTCGCAAAACCCGCCACCTCAGTTTTCACTGAACGGTTTCTGTAATATTCGTATTCATTTACCATTGGAAAATAGACTCCCGTCACATTCCCAAAGTGTCTTCCGTAATATTGGTTTGCGACTAGTCCGAAGTTAAGATCCACATTTTCCAATTTTCCGTATAAGGTAGAAACAGCACCGTAAAAATCATTATCCAGCCATTTTTTTCTGATAAAATCAGTCTGTTCTACAGCAGATCCGTTCACGATAGGTACAGGCAAATTGTAATTGGAATAATGCGTTGCATCTACATCCGTTTCATCCACCCTTTTATAATTTTCATAATATCCTCTTCCTTTTGTGTAATGGAAAGTGGTTTCCAAGCTCCAGTTATCATTGAATTTCTGCTCCCATAAAAGCTGGTAGTGATTCTGTCTGTAGTTGTCCGTCTCATTATCATAGAACTTCTCTTCTCCGGTGAACAGATCTGTATATTGTCCTGAATAATTGAATTTTGGATTGGTTTCCCACGTAGGTCGGTCAATTCCATTCCAGGCCTGGTAAGTCTTCTCTTTCCCTCCGAAAGCCATCAGGCGAAGTCTCGTTTTCCCTTCTTCAAATAATGCGGTGAAATTGTAAGAATCCAGATTTGAAGAAGCTCTGTCTATATATCCGTCAGAATGAATACGCGTATATCTTCCCATCACGGAAAGCCTGTTTTTCCAGAATTTTCCGGAACCTGCCTCAGCCGAATACTTGTAGGTATTGAATGAGCCATAACTGTCATCAGTTTTAAAATACATCTTCTCATCCGGCTCTTTGGAGATCACGTTAATGCTGGCTCCAAACGCAGAAACCCCATTATTGGAAGTTCCCACTCCTCTCTGAATAACGATTTGTGAAGCAGAACTTGTAAGATCCGGAACATTGACAAAGAACGTTCCCTGACTTTCAGAATCGTTGTAAGGAACACCGTTCATCATCACATTGATTCCTTTTCCAGAGACTCCACGGATCCTGAATCCTGTGTATCCAACTCCGTTTCCGGCATCAGAAGTAGAGATAATAGAGGTTTGATTTTTTAACAGGATCGGAAGATCCTGGCCCAGATTTCGGCTGTCAATATCCTTCTGCACATTGATAATTTCCTTAGCAACGGGAAGTCTTTTGGTAAAATTGACCGCTTCAATTTCCCTGATTTTCAGGGAATCTTTATTTTGAGCCTGGATAAAGGCTGCAGAGCCTACAGTAAGCCCTAAAAAAAATAATCCTTTCATTCTATAAATCTTTAAAATTTAATGAATAAAAGGGGCGGATTAAATAATGTAACAATTTTCTAATTTAACAGTCCTTCAATGAGAGTTGGTATTGTTGTCCTGTTCTATCGGTACATTTTCAAAATTCCCTAAACGGCATTATCCGTTCCAGGTTCATTGGGTATAATCTCAGCCTGTTACAGCACCCCTTTACTTCAGCCGCGAAATTACAAAAAAAATGCGAGATGGGGCATGCGCTGCATCGGGTTACGAAATCCGGGATTTCCGTGCTGAACAATCCGGAATTTTGAATAGAGTATTTTTAAAATAAAGAATCAAAGTCTCTATCGCTTTCTGCCTAATACGTCTTATTTCTTACATCAATATAATAATAATTTGTCCCATCTTTCGTGACTTCAAACATCCTCCCCAGTTTCCAGCTGAAGTTTCTTTTGATGTTGGAATATTCAAAAGGAATAATCACTTTATTATTGACATCAATTACACCAAATCTGTCATTATGAGAAGCAACGATCATCGGGTTTTCAATATCATCACCTTCCATAATGTATAAATACTGGTATTGGGGATAAATTTTGTAATCTCTGTAGTCGGCTGCATTGACGAATTTTGCTTTTTCAATGACTCCGTAAAAACCATTTAAAACATATGCCTGATAAAGCTGTTGTTTATAGTCTCCAAACTTGCACTTTCCGAGATCTGCATCTTTAAACTGATACACTCTTTTCCCTTTTTTGTCCACACGGTAAGAGATCATATCTTTTTCTACCGTTGCATATTCGTCCGTTCCAAATTTTTGTACTTTTTGATTGGGGGAATTCAGTAGATTGCAGTCTTCATAAAAAAAGACCGCTATATGATATTCCGGCTTGATGATGAATTTTCCGTTCTGATTGACATATCCAAATTTCCCATTTTCCTTTTTGGGGATCAACACGGGAAGATCCTGATGAACAATAACCAGATCAGGATTTGGCTTAGTGTCTGCAAATTCTTTTTTTTCGGTCGTTTTTGTGCCATTTTTAACTGGGAGTTTCTTCAAAGATTTCGTCTGCGAAAAAACGAAAATCGATATAAATACGCAGAAAAAATTCAGGATATTTTTCATATTCACCATTTGTGTGCAAAACTACGGCCAAAAATAGAAATTATCAAATTCATATTTATAAAGAATCTAAATAATTTCATCCTGATAAAATATTAAAAATTCGTAATTTTGGGAACATTTTAAGTGTTTGATAAGTTTAAAAACGTTTGAGATATAACTTTTGATATTAACAGGATCAAAAAGTGTCCGAATGTTACCCATAGCAAGTTTTTCGACTGGACAGATCACAGGTAAGTCACTTACATTTTCTAAAAGTCCTCTATACTCACCTTTGGGACAAAATATGATCCCACATTTAAAAAACGTAGATTATACTGATTTATATTAATCTACTTTTAATATTGAAAAGACTTCTATATGAATATTTATAAGGATTACATCAAAGAGATTGAAGAAAGAAAAAACCAAGGGCTTCATCCGAAGCCAATTGATGGTGCTGAATTATTAAGCGAAATTATCACGCAAATTAAAGATTCAGGTAATGAATATCGATCGGATTCTCTTCAATTTTTCATCTACAATACCTTACCAGGAACAACAACCGCAGCGGGTGTTAAAGCTCAATTTTTAAAGGAAATCATTCTAGGTGAATCCGTTGTAGAAGAAATATCACCGGCTTTTGCTTTTGAATTATTATCTCACATGAAGGGAGGTCCTTCTATTGAAGTATTATTGGATCTGGCTTTAGGTGATAATCCATCTATTGCTAAAGAAGCTGCAAACGTTCTTAAGACACAGGTTTTCCTTTATGACGCTGATACCAATCGTCTAAAGGAAGCATTCAATAGCGGTAACGAAATCGCAAAAGAAATCATTGAAAGCTACGCAAAAGCTGAATTCTTCACTCAGCTTCCTGAGATTGCTGAAGAAATAAAAGTGGTTACGTTCATCGCTGGTGAAGGTGATATCTCAACAGATTTACTTTCTCCTGGTAACCAGGCTCACTCACGATCAGACCGTGAGCTTCATGGTAAATGCATGATCACCCCTCAGGCACAGGAAGAAATCAAAGCTTTACAAGCTCAACACCCTGATGCCAGCGTTATGCTTATTGCTGAAAAAGGAACAATGGGTGTAGGCTCATCAAGAATGTCAGGAGTAAACAACGTGGCTCTATGGACCGGTAAACAAGCGAGCCCGTATATTCCATTTGTCAATATTGCTCCGATTGTTGGAGGAACCAACGGTATTTCTCCGATCTTCCTTACTACAGTTGATGTTACCGGAGGGATCGGTCTTGATCTTAAAAACTGGGTAAAAAAACTGGACGAGAATGGAGAGCCCATTCGTAACGAAGCAGGAGAACCTATTCTTGAAGAAGCCTATTCAGTAGCTACAGGAACCGTGCTTACCATCAATACAAAAACAAAAAAATTATACAATGGCGACCAGGAGCTGATTGACATTGCCAAGGCATTCACGCCTCAGAAATTGGAATTCATTAAAGCTGGCGGATCGTATGCTATTGTATTCGGTAAAAAACTACAAACATTTGCGGCGAAACTTTTAGGAATAGAAACACCACTTGTTTTTGCTCCTTCCAAAGAAATTTCTCACGAAGGACAAGGTCTTACCGCAGTAGAAAAAATATTTAACAGAAATGCTGTTGGAACAACCCCAGGAAAGGTATTACACGCCGGTTCTGACGTTCGAGTAGAAGTAAACATCGTTGGATCTCAGGATACTACAGGTCTTATGACTGCTCAGGAGCTTGAATCAATGGCGGCAACGGTCATTTCGCCAATTGTTGACGGTGCTTACCAATCAGGTTGTCACACCGCTTCAGTTTGGGATAAAAAAGCGCAGGCTAATATTCCAAAATTAATGAAATTCATGAACGAATTCGGTTTGATCACAGCCCGTGACCCGAAAGGTGAATATCATGCGATGACGGACGTGATTCACAAAGTTCTTAACGATATTACAATTGACGAGTGGGCCATCATCATTGGTGGTGACTCACACACAAGAATGTCTAAAGGAGTTGCTTTCGGAGCAGACTCAGGAACTGTTGCTCTTGCATTGGCTACAGGTGAGGCCTCTATGCCAATCCCGGAATCTGTAAAAGTAACGTTTAAAGGTGATATGAAAGAACACATGGATTTCCGTGATGTGGTTCATGCTACCCAAGCGCAGATGCTTAAGCAGTTTGGCGGAGAGAACGTATTCCAGGGAAGAATCATTGAGGTTCACATCGGAACACTTCCTGCTGACCAGGCATTTACCTTTACAGACTGGACTGCCGAAATGAAAGCAAAAGCTTCGATCAACATTTCTGAAGACGAAACGCTTATTGAGTCCTTGGAAATTGCAAAAGGCAGAATCCAGATTATGATCAACAAGGGCATGGATAATCACAACCAGGTTCTTCAGGGATTAATTGATAAAGCGAATAAGAGAATCGCTGAAATCAGATCAGGTGAAAAGCCAGCTTTAACTCCGGATGCCAATGCTAAATATTATGCTGAAGTAGTAGTAGATCTTGATATCATCGTAGAACCTATGATTGCTGACCCGGATGTAAACAATGATGATGTTTCCAAGAGATATACTCACGATACCATCAGAACACTTTCTTTCTATGGAGGTGAGAAAAAAGTAGATCTTGGTTTTGTTGGATCTTGTATGGTTCACAAAGGAGATTTAAAAATCGTTTCTCAAATGCTTAGAAATATTGAAAAGCAACACGGGAAAGTAGAATTCAACGCTCCTCTAGTTGTAGCGGCTCCAACATATAACATCATTGATGAATTAAAAGCGGAAGGAGACTGGGAATTTTTAGAAAAATATTCCGGCTTCGAATTTGACGATAAGGCTCCTAAAGGAGAAGCACGTGTGGAGTACAAGAACATGATGTATCTTGAGCGTCCTGGCTGTAACCTTTGTATGGGTAACCAGGAGAAAGCAGCTAAGGGAGATACGGTATTGGCCACTTCTACCCGTCTTTTCCAGGGAAGAGTAGTTGAAGATTCTGAACGTAAAAAAGGAGAATCTTTATTAGCTTCAACTCCGGTTGTTGTACTTTCTGCCATCATTGGAAGAATTCCTAATATCGATGAATACAAAGCTGCCGTTGAAGGCATTGACCTGACTAAATTCGCTCCACCTATTAAAGAGCTGGTTCAGGTTGGTCATTAACCGGGTTTGACGATAAGCCTCAGGGCTATTTTACATATTACATAAATGAAAGATTTTGATCCTGCGGGTTTTAAAATCTTTCATTTTTTGTTTAGAACCTTTCTATTTAAGACTGATTGAGAATTATTTTAAATAGAATAGACAAAAGAAATTCTATTTTTTCTTAACTTGATAGATATAAAATAGATATAGAAAATCCTGATTATTTATTGTAATTATCCCTTTTATAGATTGAAGGAACAGAATTTGATGGATTGCTGTAACTAAGAATATTTTCCGTCGTAGATATGAAATATTGACGGAAAAAGTCTATTAAAAAAAAAGAAAAATTAAATTAAGATATGACTTTTGATATTGATATGATCAAAAAAGTGTACGAGCGTTACCCTGAGAGAATTGCTGCGGCAAGACAAATCGTGGGAAAACCTCTTACCCTTTCAGAAAAAATCCTTTACACCCATCTTTGGGAAGGAAATGCTACCTCAGCACATGAAAGAGGCAACTCCTATGTAGATTTCGCACCAGACAGAGTAGCGATGCAGGACGCCACTGCTCAAATGGCGCTTTTACAATTTATGCAGGCCGGGAAAGCTAAAGTAGCTGTTCCATCCACAGCTCATGCCGATCACCTGATTCAGGCAAGAGTAGGTGCAGAATCCGATTTACAGGAAGGGATCAACAAAAACTCTGAGGTATTCAACTTCTTGAGTTCTGTTTGTGATAAATATGGAATTGGTTTCTGGAAGCCAGGCGCGGGTATTATCCACCAGGTTGTTTTAGAGAACTATGCATTTCCTGGAGGGATGATGATCGGTACTGACTCCCATACAGTGAATGCAGGAGGATTAGGAATGGTGGCCATTGGTGTAGGGGGTGCTGATGCGGTAGATGTTATGGCCGGAATGGCCTGGGAGCTTAAAATGCCTAAGCTTATCGGTATAAAATTAACCGGCAAAATGAGCGGATGGACATCCGCAAAAGACGTTATCCTGAAAGTAGCAGGTATCCTTACCGTAAAAGGAGGAACAGGATGCATTGTAGAATATTTCGGAGAAGGAGCAGAATCTCTTTCAGCAACAGGTAAAGGAACCATCTGTAACATGGGTGCTGAGATCGGAGCTACTACTTCTACCTTCGGATATGATGATTCCATGAGAAGATATTTAGCTGCAACCGGAAGACAGGATGTAGTGGATGCTGCTGACAGGATCGCGGAACACTTAACAGGTGATGCTGAAGTCTATGCTAATCCTGAACAGTATTTTGACCAGGTAATTGAGATCAACCTTTCTGAACTTACCCCACACTTAAACGGACCTTTCACTCCGGACCTGGCTACACCCGTAGCTGAATTCAGAGCTAAAGCTGAAGCTAACGGATGGCCGATAGAGGTAGAATGGGCGTTGATCGGTTCTTGTACCAACTCTTCTTATGAAGATTTATCAAGAGCGGCTTCCATCGTAGAAGATGCGGTAGCAAAAGGAGTTAAGCCTAAAGCGATATTAGGGATTAATCCAGGTTCTGAGCAAGTAAAATTTACAGCAGAAAGAGACGGATTCTTAGATTCTTTCAGAAAATTTGAGAATACAAGAATCTTTACAAACGCTTGTGGACCTTGTATCGGACAATGGGACAGAGAAGGCGCTGATAAAGGAGAGAAAAACTCGATTATCCACTCTTTCAACAGAAACTTTGCCAAAAGAGCCGATGGTAATCCAAATACCCACGCCTTTGTAGCTTCTCCGGAAATGGTAGCTGCAGTAGCGATCTCGGGAAGATTAGACTTTAACCCGATTACAGATACATTAACCGCAGAAAACGGTGAGCAGGTGAAGCTGAATGAACCTAAAGGTTCTGAACTTCCGGCAAGAGGTTTCGCAGTGGATGACAACGGATATCAGGCTCCTTCTGAAGATGGTTCTTCAGTAGTGGTGAACGTAAGTCCTACTTCAGACAGACTTCAGTTGTTGGAAGAATTCCCGGCTTGGGACGGTAAAAACATCGAAGGAGCTAAGGTATTGATCAAAGCTTTCGGAAAATGTACGACTGACCATATTTCTATGGCTGGACCATGGTTGAAATACAGGGGACACCTTGACAATATTTCAAACAATATGTTGATTGGAGCTGTTAATGCCTATAATATGGAAACCAACCGCGTTAAAAATGAAATAACGGGTGAATACGGTGAAGTTCCTGCTGTACAGAGAGCATACAAAGCCGCAGGAATCCCTTCTATTGTTGTTGGGGATCAAAACTACGGTGAAGGTTCTTCCAGAGAGCACGCGGCAATGGAACCAAGACATCTTGGAGTAAAAGCGGTACTGGTAAAATCGTTCGCGAGAATCCATGAGACGAACCTTAAAAAACAGGGTATGCTTGGAATTACTTTCGCTAATGAAGCTGATTATGATAAAATCCAGGAAGATGACACCGTTAACTTCTTAGATCTTGATCAATTCGCTCCTGAAAAACAACTGACTTTAGAATTTGTTCACGCAGACGGAACGAAAGATATCATTATGGCCAACCATACGTACAACGATCAGCAGATTGATTGGTTTAAGGCGGGCTCTGCTCTTAACCTGATTAAGAGACAGGAAAATTAATTAAATCAACAAGTAATTATAGAAAAGCGGCTTCCCAGGGAGCCGCTTTTTATTTGATCTTACTCAGAAGATGGCTCCGGTAGCTCTCTCCAATTGGAATTTCCTGCTCGGAAAGCAGAACAATTCTACTTTTTTACCCAATAAAAAAATTTCCCATCAATAATTAGATATTAACAGCCGCTTTTCAGCGCTATTTAAGCTTTTCAATTTAAATGTATTCCATCATATAAGTGCCTGATTAAGTATAACATTACATTTTTCAGCAAAAAAAATTCTTTGCAAAAATCTCTTTAAAGGATATTTTTTGTTTATGATTCCAAGATGAAAATAAATATTATATTGATCTTTTAAAATCAACTAAACTTTAAAAAAATAATACGACCTGATTTGTCGTCTACCGATTATATCTTTGTTATAGTCATACTTAACAGTGCATAAAAACACACGGGCAAGTGACAAAAATAAGGTTAAATCTCATTGAAGAGATATTAAAGGAGTGTTGAAAATCGTTAAATTTGCGCAACTTTTATTAAAACTAACATAAACTCAAAATACACAAACAGATGAAGAAATTCTACTATGGTGCATGTATTCTATGCACTTTTCTGACAGTTTCTGCGCAGGAAGTATTGTGGCAGAAAGACATTCAATCTTCTACACAGGATTTTCTAAGCCAGGTGACTACGACCATTGATCAGCAATATCTTATTTCGGGAAGCAGTATTCAAAGCGATAAGCTTCAGGCTGGAGGCAATAAACAAAATAATGGGTATGATTTTCACTTCATTAAACTCAATCAGCAAGGCGAACAGGTTTGGGAGAAATATTTCTCCGGAGCTAATCATGATTATTTATCAGCATCGGTTGCTACGCAGGACGGAGGTTTTTTAGTTTCAGGTACTTCGTATTCCGGAAAAGGTCTTGATAAAAAAGAAGAATCAAAAGGTGGATCAGACATCTGGTTGATTAGATTAAATGAATTCGGCGATGAGCTGTGGCAAAAGACCCTGGGAACTTCTTCAGACGAAGAAGCCAGAGCTGTTATCCAAACCACTGATCTGGGATTTTTTGTGGCCGGAAATAGACAGAGTTCGCTTCGAGAGCCTCAGGGAACCAGCGGGTATGGTTCAAAGGATGTTTTGATTGTAAAACTTGATAAGAATGGAAAAGAGTTATCTCAATCGATTTTAGGGGGAAAAGGATTGGATGAAGTAGAAAAAATGATTCCTACGAAAGATGGAGGTGCTTTGCTGGGAATCTATTCAAGAAGTAACATTGGAGGCCCCAAGAAAACTGAAAACTTTGGCGAGGGAGATTATTGGGTCATAAAACTTTCAAAAGATGGAAAAGTAGAATGGGAAAAGAACTTTGGAGGAAAGGGTGATGATCATATCAGAACATTGGCTTTGACTTCAACGGGATTTTTGATCGGTGGTGAATCAAGATCTGAAAGATCAGGCAATAAAACCGTCGGAATTGAAGAAGGAACGGATCTATGGCTTATTTCTTTAAACGAAAGAGGTGAAGAGATCTGGCAGAAGTCTTTCAATTTCAAAAACAGAGACATCCTGATGGGAATGAGTGTACTACATTCAGCAGATGACAAATCTTCAAAAGGAATCCTCTTAGGAGGTTATACACAGGCAGAAGGAAGGATTGAAACAGATGACGAAACGTTCTGGATGTTGTATCTGAATCAGGACGGAAATGAGCAATGGAGAAAACATGTGACAGGAGATAAGAGACAGAAAGAGGAGAGACTGTCAGACTTAAAACTCAACCGGGACGGTTCCATCATTCTGGCAGGAACCAGTGCAGAAGAATTGGGAAAAGAAAACTGGAAAATTGTGAAGCTTGGCGACAAACAAATCGATCAGTTAATCGAGAAACAAAACATGAAGATCTATCCGAATCCCGTATCAGAGTATGCTTATGTAGAAATTGGCTTTGATTTTAAAGAAGCTGATATTGTATTGTATGATATGGGTGGACGACAGCTTCAGAGTTTGAAGACTAAGAATAAAGTAACGAAGATTAATACCCAGAATCTGATTCAGGGGGCTTATCTGGTGACGATAAAGACGGATATGAATAAAACTGCGAATGCTAAATTGATAAAGAAATAGAAACTATAATGAAAAAACAGATAATACTTTTATTATTAACTTTAATAACAATAAGTGTTTTTGCTCAATCCGTAACATCAAATATAAATAAATTTGAAATTACACCAAAAACACCTGATGCAAGTCAGTTATCAAAATTTACAGATATTCCCAATGCAACTTTTACTGGAACAGCAGGGGTAAATATTCCTATTTATACAATAAATACAGGTGAATATCAACTTCCAGTTGATTTAAAATATCATGTTTCGGGAATTAGGGTAAATGAAGTCTCTACAAAAGTAGGTTTAGGTTGGTCTTTAGCCATGGGGGGAATATCTCTTTCCAAACAAATATTTGGAAGAGATGACCGAGGTTGGATTCCGTATGTTAACCCGTCCTCATTCCATCCAGATTATAATGAAACAGACAACGGACTTGCTTCATATATTACAGGTTTTGATGCGATGAATCCAAATAATACAGCCAAAAAAAAATATGATTCCCAACCAGATATATATTCATATTCTATAGGTAAGTTTTCTGGAGAATTTTATTTAAGTAGTACAGGTCAGGTTATTCAAGTTCCCTATAATAATATTAAGATTGCACTGCAGGGGGGATTATTTGAAATTACAGATGACCAAGGTATTAAATACATGTTTTCAGGAGCTAATCAAACCCGTAGTCTTGGAGGATCTATTCCTGAAACAGAAGATTATAGATTGTTAACAACAGATTATAAAATTGATAAAATTGAGCTTCCTTCAGGGAAGAGTATAAGATTTAATTATTCTAATACCCAATATAATTATTTGAGTAATAATAATAAAAGGCAGGAGATTTCAGAGAATTGTCAAGGAATTATTGAAAGTAAGGTGTATAGAGAATATACCACCACTACTTATGTTTTTAGAGAGAGTGTAATAAATAGTATTGAATTTGATAGTCAACGCATTGAATTTAATTATTCTAATGATAGACAGGATATTACCAATGGGCTCTCATTAAATGAAATTACAGTTAAAAATGGGGGTAATATTATATCAAAATTTAATTTAATCAAAGACTATTTTCCTGAGAACACAAATGAAGGTCCTAATGTATATGATGCCTCTTTATCAAAGAGATTAAGATTGAAAGAAGTTATTAATGTAAATGATGGATCAAAATACAGATTATTTTATCATGAACAACATAACTTACCGAACCGATTTTCAGATGCTACAGATCATCTAGGATTTTATAACGGAAGTGATTCTAATAAAGGAATTCCGAGTACTTATTATAAAGGAGTTATATATGGTGACGGTAGTAATAAAGAGCCTAATCTGGAATATGCAATTTCAGGAAGTTTAAAGAAAATTCAGTATCCTACAGGAGGAAGTATGGAAATTGAGTACGAAGATGATGATTATTATGGAGAAACAGAAGTTGTTAAATTTGAAAAGAAAAATACGGGTACGTGGAGTGATGTAGATTATGTGGCAGAATTTCAAGTTAATAACGTTGTAAGCCCATATGATGATAAAATTTTATTTGAAACCAATTTTGAAAGTGCGGTAAATCCGCCTAATGACTCAAATGTATTACCCCAAGGCTCTCACTTTGTAGCTGATATTCTTGATCCAAATAATGTGATTTTAGCGAGTTTTACATTTACTGGTGCAGGTACTGCTTTAGTTGATAAAAAATCATCCTATAAAATAAGAATCAGAAAAGTTAAACGACCAAGTCAATTTCCCATTAATTTAGATGATTATGTTGCTTCGATTCAGTTAGCATGGTTTGAAAAGAAAACAGAATTTAAAAAAGGAAATCTTAAAGTTGGAGGATTAAGAATAAAAAAGCTAGTAAAGAAAGATGAAAATAACTTAATAGCGAGTAGTGTTAAATATAATTATAAAGATGAAAATGGAAAATCAACAGGTTTATATGTAGGGGATAATATTGATTATACCTATTCATCTCCTGTAGCAAAAAATATCAATGACCAAGGAAATACTGTTTGCTCTATAGTCGTAGTAAGCAATACGGGAAAATTTAATACCAGTACTATTAATGGTAAACCTATCGTTTATAGTAAAGTTGAGACAGAATATTTAGGTGGTCAGGAAAACTATAAAGTTGTTGATACTTATTTAAACATCAACGGTCAAAATCCAATTGGTTTATCCTCTTCTATGTTTACTTATTTTGATAATAAGTTTACTTTAGGATTGCCTAGCAAAAAAGAATATTACAATTCATCCAGTATTCTTCTTAAAAGTATTGACACTGAGTATGAATATGATAATTATTTTAATCAGTTTTCTAATGATTATAATCCGTCTTATCCCAATTTGGTGATAATGCCTTATTTTATTCTGATTAAAAGCTATGCATTATTTGTGATGATTACAGGTATGCCAAATTCCTATAGAGCGAATTATTATATAGATCGTTATCAGATTTCTTCCACATGGGTAAAGCAGAAAAAAACGTTATCAAAAACATATTTTAACAACCAACAAATTTCTGAGCTTACTGAGCTTTTTTATGATCCCACTTACAAACATTTAAGTCCAATAAGACAGAAAATCACTTTTTCAGATGCAAAAGTAAATGAAACAAGTTATGCTTATGCTCATGAAAAGGGAAATCAAAAACTCATTAATGCTCATATGATAGGTATTCCATTGGCGACAGAAATAAAAGAAAACGGTAAGGTGATCAATAAATCCGAAACAAAATATGACAGTTCAATCCACTTATTTCCAACTTCTGCCTTGTCATTTGATCTGCAAAACCCTGTTACAGGTTCTACAGAACTCAGCTATGATCAATATGACAACAAGGGAAATCTGCAGCAGTATACCGCCAGAAACGGCATTTCAACAACCATCATCTGGGGATATAACCAGACTCAGCCTATTGCTAAAATAGAAGGAGCCAAGCTTTCAGACATTCCTCAGGCACTCATTGATAGTATTGTCAGTGCATCTGTTAATGACGCTCAGCTCAGTACAGATGCCTCAGAGCAATTATTGATATCTGCTTTAGATGTATTTAGAAATAACGCTGCATTATCAGCGTATCAGATCAGTACGTACAGCTATGATCCATTAATCGGAGTAAAAAGCATCACTCCTCCATCCGGCATCAGAGAATTCTACATTTATGATACCGCCAACCGACTGAAAGAAGTAAGGGAAAACAGCCCGACGGGTAAGATCCTGAAGGAATATAAATACAACTACAAAAACTAACACAGACATGAAAAAAATAATCATTCCTATCGGGTTGTTGCTGATCACTCAGTCAGCAAAGGCCCAGCTTACCCAGGGAGAAAACTATGTGTA
>NZ_FRCD01000035.1 GCF_900142785.1 Chryseobacterium carnipullorum
GCTTTTGAAGAACAGGCTTATAAAAACATCAATGATGTTCTTGTTATCGGAGGTCCACCTGAATGGAAACTGGATTTTGTGCCTACTTCAGAAGGGTTTTACAGTTTCACGGAAAACCGCTATATTTACCAGTACAGAGATCACCTTGGCAATGCCAGGGTAAGTTTTGCGAAAAACAGCGAAGGAGTTCTGGAAGTTACAGATACCAATAATTATTATCCTTTTGGATTAAATCATATTCAGGGAATGCTTAGCAGTTCAAAGTTGGGAAGCTATTACAGTTATAAGTACAATGGAAAGGAGCTTCAGGAGACGGGAATGTATGATTACGGGGCAAGATTTTACATGGCGGATATTGGAAGATGGGGAACAATGGACGGAAAAGGAGAATTATACTTAAGTAAATCACCGTACAGTTACGCTAACAATACGCCCGTTAATGCAATTGACCCCGATGGAAATCTCGTTATATTTATTAATGGTCAACACGGAGGTTCAGGAGGTTCGCCTGAATATTGGCAGGGAAGATTTAGAGGTTATATGACGGTTGCAGGAGGACAATCAATGCCAATGTATGATAGATTTGATATTTCTGTAAGCAGGCAGTTAGGAGATTATAACCGTAAGTATGTTGATGGAGCAATGGGAGGATGGTCAAATACTTTTTTTGCAACCAGTAATGTAAATACTTCGGCTACGAATAGAATCAATTCTGGTTTTGACCAAGGTAAAAAAGATGCTGCCGAAATTATTAAAAATTTGGCAAGGGATGAAACTACTGGTGCTATTGTAGAAACTATAAAAATTATCACTCATAGTATGGGAGGAGCCTATGGTAAAGGATATGTAAAAGCACTTAAAGAATATATTTCTACTCTCCCAAAAGAACAGCAAAAGCAAATAAAAATTACTTTAGTTGCAGACTTTGATCCGTTCCAAGCAGGTAGCTTAAAAGTGGATCCCAATATCAAAACCCAACAATTTATCCACGAAGGCAATGATAATATTACAGGGATGGGTTGGCTTGCCAATGAACAAGAGCAAGGAGTGAGTGATAAAGACACGTATACAAATACTGGATATGGTACAGATCATTCAATTCTTACATTTTTTAATGATATTAGTAAATTACAAGAGGGCACATATCAATGGAATGGTTCTTCGTGGATTTGTACAACTTGTAACCATTAAATATTAGAGAAATGAAAAATAAAATAATTATTGTTGTAATAATTTTAATCCTAGTATTGTTGTTTTTTTATTTACGATATATTTACGGATGGTATGAGTTTAAGTTTTATAAGGAAACTCCCAAAGAGTATGTAAGTAATACTATAATAAATAAGAAAAAATATTCTTCAGATAGTGTAAATATTGTTCTTCAAATTCAAGGTTTTATAAAAAATCATCAAGAGTCTTTTCACTCTAAAGAATATGATGAATCTACTCAAATAGTAGTAGACACCATTCTATACAGTCCAGATTATAAAAAAATTGCAGTTTTCGTAATTGCTAAAAATCCTATTAACAAACAAAGAATACTTGATAAAAATTATAAATGGTACTATAACGCAGCTTGCTATCTTGGAATAAAAGAGCAAGACTCTTTTTTGTTAAATTGGATTGGTCCAAATTATACTAATTCATATAATATTGAAAGTATATCAAAAAAAATAAGAAATTACTATTTTAAGCAAAGATCATCAAGCACTAATAATAGTGATGACAAGTACAATATTGATGATATTAGATATTGGAAAGATAGTAAGGATTGGCAAAAAATAGATAATAATAAGAAGATACAAAAGGATTTTGAAGAACAAAAATTAAAAAATCCTGAAAATGTATATGAACCCACCTGATCCCCCCGCTATACAAAGTTTGTAACTTTGAGCTAACAATAAAAAATCCATTGCTTTGGACTGCCCACAAAAAGTTAGACACTTTTTATGGGCATTTTTTATGTATAGAAAAGAAAAATTTAGCGTTGTCTTCAAATTAGAATGTATTGAACTCCACAAAAATTTTCATCGTTCGATTGGATCTATCGCAATAGAGAAAGGATTTAATGAAAGCAATCTGCGCAAATGGATTATTTTTTATAACAAGTACGGATCACCGGGAACCGCCCATATTACAGATTACTTGGATGGATTTCAGTATAGCTATTTAGTAGATGGTAAAGGTCTGTGCATTACTTGCAGAACAGACACTGCTTTTGAAGAGCAGGCCTATAATAATATGGGAAAAACATTTCCCGGTCTTGGAGGAACTCCTGAATGGAAACTTGATTTCGTGCCCACCGCAGAAGGTTTTTACAGTTTCACAGAAAACCGTTATATTTACCAGTACAGAGATCACCTCGGCAATGCGAGGGTAAGTTTTGCGAAAAACAGCGAAGGTGTTCTGGAAGTGACGGATACCAATAACTATTATCCTTTTGGATTAAATCATATTCAGGGAATGCTTAGCAGTTCAAAGTTGGGAAGCTATTATAGTTATAAGTACAATGGTAAGGAACTGCAAGAGACCGGAATGTATGATTACGGCGCAAGGTTCTATATGCCGGATTTAGGAAGATGGGGTGTGGTGGATCCGCTGTCGGAGAATATGCGACGTCATAGTCCTTACAATTATGGTTTTAATAATCCTTTGAGATTTATTGATCCGGATGGTAGACAGGCAGAAGATAAGATTAAGATATTCAACAATGGAAATATAGAAAGAAAAAAAGATGACAATGCCTATGACACCATTACTAACGAAGATGAATCTAAATCTATACAGATTGCTCGGACAAATGTTTCGGAATCAAATCCAACAGGAGATTCACAAATAGGAGAAGCTAAAACAGTACCTTACAATACACCCGGTCACGACGGAGTCGCGGGAGGAACTGAGTTTACCTATATGCAGATACAAGATTATGATGTTGCAACACAAGTTTTTGAATTTGCAGCAAATAATACGTCTGTGGAATTAGGACAAGATACATTTAACTTTTCCGATGGTTTCTCTACAAATATTGTTGGTACTAATCATTCTATTAATGAAAGTGCTAGTGCTGCTGATGTTCTTGAAAATAATAATTTAGGAGGTTCTGGATTCCACATTACAAAAGATGCAATTCGGCAGGAAAGAGTTCATTCTCATCCTCCAGGGTCTGAATGGGGACCTTCAGGTTTTAATGCACATCGTGATAAAAAACAGGTGGGATATTAACTGATGTAGGTTTGCCAGGTGGCGACCGAAAAAACCACAACGCAAATATTCAAAATGTCTATCAATATACTCCAGGTGTCGGTTACTTCAGATATGACAATAAGACAGCTAAACATATAGGTAACACAAAAAAATAAAAATATGAAAAATTGCTTTTTATTAGTTTTTTTATTGCTACTTATAAGTAGTTGTAAAAACAATATATATAGTCAGAAAAACAATAGTTTATATCAAAATATTGTTAAGGCATTTATTAAGTATAGAAATTCAGAAACAGAAATCAGCAAAAAAGAAAATATACTAATAATTGGTGCTAGTACAAGTCAGAATGTTGAAAATGCTTACTGGTTAGACGTATGGTTTGTTAATCCAAAATTATTACAAGATTTTAAATATAGTAAAGTGTATGAAATTGAAGGTTATAAATTGATTATAGATGAATCACTGAATAAATCAGATATATTAAAACATTCATTCAAAGAAACAAAGTATGAAGACTTTAATCTTGCAACTAAATTAATAGATTATGATTCTAAAAACTGGTATATTGTATTTAATTCAAAAAATGAAGTTATTCGTATATCTCCACAACAAAAATCAAAAGAGATAAAAGAGATACTTTTAAAAAAGGGAGTGAAATTTAGTCAGGAGTTTGATGATAATTAATTTCCCAGCAGATATAGTGTCTCGACCATGTCCAATAATAAAAACAAACCACTGCAATTGCGGTGGTTTACAATTAGAGAGATCATTTAGGAAATATAAGATTAAGCTACAGTGCTGCCCACGGCGGAGGAGTTGCCCTTCTGGAGGAAAACAATTACTATCCGTTTGGATTGAAACATGAGGGGTATAATATTTGGATCGATGCTGATGGATTACAACTACAAGTACAACGGGAAGGAGTTGCAGGAGACCGGAATGTATTATTACGGGGCAAGATTTTACATGCCGGATATTGGACGATGGGGTGTGGTGGATCCGCTGGCGGAAACTTCCAGACGTTGGTCTACTTACAATTACGCTTATAATAATCCTATACGTTTTATTGATCCAGATGGAAGACAAGGAACAGACTGGTTTTGGGACAGTAATAAAAAAACATTTACCTATGATGCTTCACTGACTTCAGAGGAACAGTTTAATACTCTGAAAGACCAAGGTTTAGTACAAGGAAAATATTTAGGAAAGGAAGGTAAGTTTGATGTGACTTATGGCGATGAAACGATAGGTAAAGTTGCACTTTATAGCGATGGTGATTGGTTAAATATGTCTTCAGGAGATGCAAATAGTTTTGAATATCACACCTCTGATGGTCCTGAAAGTATGAGAGGACAATTTTTCACCAATATTGAATCTAGTAGAAACTGGGGCGTACAAGTTCTTGATAAGCCTTTTACAGTAGGCATTGGAGGAGAACTTACAGTAGGTGCTGGTGCTGGATTTGAAATAGGGTACTTTGGTGGCAATTATGATAGTTCAATATATATTAATTTGTATAAATCTTATGGATTAAATGTAGGTGTTGGTGCTGCATATAATGAATATACCACTAAAAATGGATATGATCCACTAACCGCAGATAATATGAATGGTAAGTACTGGAATGGTGCAGTGGGAGTTGGTCCATTTTCTGGAAATTATGGTGAAACTGCTTTAAATGACAAACAACAAAATGTATCAATGGGTGGTGCAAGTGCCTCGTCTGGTATTTGGAATTTTTTGAAAAGACCTAAAGTATCATTTGGTGGTAGTATGCAGTTTGGTACAACTTATTCTTCAAAACTTAAAAAATTTGGAAATTAATGATAAAATATAAAAATGTTATAGGTCTGATATTATTCTGTCTTTTTACCTCGGGGTATTTTCTTTATAAAGAATATCAGAAATCTAAACCTGAAAAGATAATACAAAAGAATTTGGATACTAATTTTTATGGAAAAATTGATAGTTTATATATTGACCATAACAATCATGGCTGGTTAACAATTATTTTGTCAACAAAAAAGACATTACGTTTTAATGGTTCTGAAAGGTTAGTATATAAAAAAAATGACAGTATAGTAAAGAATAAGGGGGAAGATAGTATTTATATATATAGAAACGGAACAGTAAAAGCTTATAAATACTAGATATTAAACCCATTCTCGCGGATTTGTAATCCGAGAGAAATAATAAATGAGGCTGTCTCAAAAGGGCAGTCTCTTTTCATTTGACGTTTTTATATTAGAAAATTATAGAAACGATCCCTCCTACAGGAACCACACAGCTTGTCGACAATCTTACCTATCATTATACAGGAAACCGCCTGAATCAGGTTGTTGAAAGTTCTTTAAATGACGCAGGATATGAAGGCGGAAACAATATGATTGATTATGACCTGAACGGGAATATGACTACGATGAAAGACAAAGGGATCAAGGGCATTGTTTACAATTATCTTAACCTACCGGATACTTTTTCAATTATCCTGCCCGATCCATTTATGGTCGGACAGGCTTCAAGTGCAAACCTGGGGTATTTGTATCGTGCAGACGGAACAAAGCTGCGTAAAAACTATATTATCCAAGGCAGAAGAGGGTCACCTGGTACCACCCATATTACAGATTATCTGGATGGTTTTCAGTATAGCTATTTAGATGGCGGAGGTCTGTGCATCACTTGCAGAACAGACACTGCTTTTGAAGAGCAGGCCTATAATAATATAGGAAAAACATTTCCTGGTCTTGGAGGAACTCATGAATGGAAACTTGATTTCGTGCACACCGCAGAAGGTTTTTACAGTTTCACAGAAAACCGTTATATTTACCAGTACAGAGATCACCTCGGCAATGCGAGGGTAAGTTTTGCGAAAAACAGCGAAGGTGTTCTGGAAGTGACGGATACCAATAACTATTATCCTTTTGGATTAAATCATATTCAAGGAATGCTGATGGGTTCTAATCTTGGAAGTTATTATAGTTATAAGTACAACGGTAAGGAACTTCAGGAGACGGGGATGTATGATTATGGAGCGAGGTTCTATATGCCGGATATTGGAAGATGGGGCGTTGTAGATCCGTTGGCGGAGAAAATGAGAAGACACAGCCCTTATAACTACGCTTTTAATAATCCTATTAGATTTATTGATCCTAACGGATGTGGTCCTAAAGATATAACAGGCGGTGAATCAGATAAAGCTCTGCAAGAATTGCAAAGGGCAGCAGGAAGCAGTATAACATTAGCAAGAGATGCCAAAACTGGAAATGTAACTTATACTCAAGCTGATCCCAAAGCAACTTTATCAGGAAATGCAGCTAGTGTTGCTAAAATCATAAATGATAAAACAGTTACTGTAGAATTAAAAGCAGAAAATACCGTCGACACAAGCACAGGAGGGAAATATATAGGAGGTGCATTTATGGGAAACACTATTTTACCAAGCGGAAACGTTGAAGCGATACAAGAAGTTAACCCTAAAGTTCTTGGGATTTTATCAGATGCGAACGCTAAGCCAGGAGAAGGAATCTTGCATGAAGTTACTGAAGGATATGAGGGGGCTTTAATTTCAAAAGCAAGTGGTGTATCATCCCCTGATTCATCGAGCCCTACTTCTATTTACCCTCAAGCTCATGCAGCTGCGCATCCACAGCCAGGAGTAATTACTGAAAAAGCTGAAGATGTGTCTGGTTTAATTTTGCCTTTGAATTATTTTAAACCAACGGACAGAGTTAGAGCACTACATTATGAATCAAATGGTAGAACAATATTAAAAAGAAATTCAGATGGCACGCACATACCTTAATTTAATTTTAATCACAGTATTAATGATTACAGCAACGTCTTGTAAACCAAGACAAAGTGCACAACTTTCAAATTATCCCTACAAAGTTGAGAAAATAGATTCATTGAACAATTATTATATTATTTACATATTAAATAGTGATAAAAAATATCAAATTGTTTCTAAGAAAACAAAATCTAATTGCAATATAATTAAAGTGAATCAAACATATCCTTCATTTATTTTTGAGCCCTTAATAAAAGAGAATGATTACATCCCAAAAGATAGACCTGCAAATTATCTTGATTTTGTACCTAATAAAATAATATTAGATGATTCAACGGTAATCGCAAAAGGTAAGGATCAGGATAATATATTTAAAACAAATAATTTAAATGGACTTTGTTATATTGATTTGACACCTAAGTTAAAAATTAAATAATCCCCCAGCTTGGTCACCATATAGTTATAGTCTTAATAATCCTATTCGATTTATTGACCCTGATGGGATGGCGCCAAATGATATTGTATTTATTAATAATCGAGGTGTAGAAGTCCATCGTATTAAAAGTGACACTCAATTTAAAACATATATACAAGAATCTACAAATGCAAGTAATAACCCTGCCCAAAGCACTGCAGGCTGGAAGTCAGTTCCTATGCCTAATATAATTCAACATAGACCACAGTCTAATGAAGATGTATCTGGCGCAGCTTATCAGGAAAATGACTATCAAATCGCAGCAAGAACAGGTTATTTCAATCAGGCTAAAAATTCTGGACAATTAAATTTAGTAACTGAAGGAGGGAATTCTATTCCAACTGAAGCTACAAAGGGAATTCCTGATTTAGATCCTACTTTAGTTAAAGCTGTTACAGTTCAAGAATCGAATGCGGGTACGACAGGTATTACAGATATTATGCAGGCTAATGTTCCTGGGGATTGGTCTAAGATGAAAAGCAGTTATCAATTAACTACAGGTGAAAAAACAAGCGAAACAAATTCTTTGTATGCGGGGACCAGAGTATTAGCTACAAAAGGATTTAAAGGAGGAGTTTCAGTTGATTCAAAAACAGGAAAAGCTACCTATAAATTTCAAGGATGGGCAAAAGCTGTAGAAGCATATAATGGTGGTGGAACAGCAGGCTATCAAAAAAGTGTCTTACAAATGCAACAAGAATCTAAAAAACCTAAACCCTCAGATTACTAAAATATGAAAAGATTTTTTTTGAGTTTAATTGTAGTTTTATTTACGAGTTGTAATAAATCAGATTTACAGCAAAATGTTAAAAATAAAGTTATTGAAACCAAGTTGGACTATTATGAACGTTGTAGAATATTAGTTTTAGAACAAAATACTCTTAATCAAGATTTTGGATTTACAAAAAAAGGAAAAGAAATTGATGAACAAGTAGTCACATATTTGGGGAATATAATCACCTCTAAAAAAGATACTCTAAAAATTTTAAACTCTGTTCATTACACAGGTATTTATGATGACTCGAAGAGAGGAAGTGGACAAGTGTATATTTATACTGTACATAATAAGCTTCTAGGCTTTTATAATTTAGGTTCTGCAGATGCATTACCTAGCAATATTGAGAATAAAGAGTTGATTTTTAAATACAACAATGAGAGTTGTAATCAAACTACCAAAATAAGTTTGAAAGATAGTATTCCAAGACAAATATTTATACAATGTACAAAAGAAGGCGGAGATATATATAATTTAGAAACTGCTCATAACTAAACCAAAGCCACCGCAATTGCGGTGGCTTTGGTGTTTTATAAAATGCTTTGCAGCTTAGTTTGTTTAAGGAACGCATCAAGAAGAGCGAAGACATGCTGTCTATCGTTCTCTTTTAGTTTTTGTATATCTAAAATTTTAGCACAATATTTTTATCCAGTAGAATATCCGTAGACCCGCTCTACGAAGTTATAAACTTCGTAGCAGATAATAAAAGAACCTCGCAAATTGCGAAGTTTTTTGTGTTTTATTACGTTTTTATATTAGAAAATTATAGAAACGATCCCTCCTACAGGAACCACACAGCTTGTCGACAATCTTACCTATCATTATACAGGAAACCGCCT
>NZ_FRCD01000018.1 GCF_900142785.1 Chryseobacterium carnipullorum
TTATAAAAACAAAAACCAAAGCAAAAACAAATTTGCTCTGGTTTAATTATTTATTTTTGTCCTTTAATCTGTATCAGATTTTCAGGACTAGTCATGATACACAATATCATAAATTTCTTCTTTGATACTCTTGAGATCTTCAGGAGTATAATTGGCCAGCAGCCAAAGATCTAAAGATTTTTTTCCTTCACCATAACTTGGCTGAACATACATTTCGTCAATCAGCGTGAATCCGTTTTTCAGATAGAAAGAATAACGTCTTTTGGCATCATCGCCCAAATGATCAGGTTCTATTTCCAGAATAATTCTCGGATAATTCTCAAACAGATATCGTGTAATATGCGATCCAAGTTTCTGGCTTCTGAATGCTTCAAAAACTTCAAAATGCTCTACAAAAACATAAGAACTCAACTCCCAGATGATCAGGTAGCCAATGGTCTGAGATTCATGTAATACGGATATAACCTTCACATGAGGGTTTGAAAATAGTGCGGTAAATTGATTCCAGTCCCGTTGCTCATCTGCGGGGAAAGTGCTGGAATAAGACTTATAGATTTGCTGTACTCTAAAGTCTTCGGCAGAATTAATCGGTAAAAATTCCATAATTATAAATCAAAAACACTGGGTCTTCTTGTAATGAAAATATCTTTGATCCAGAGCGTGAAGGCGAGTCCCAGATAGATTAAAAAGAAGAAACCGGCTGTTGCAAAAGTAGAATAGATAAAGAAGATCCTTAATTTAGATACAGGGATCCCCAGTTTAGCTCCTGTTCTCGTAAGAACACCGAACCATTCTCTTTCCATTTTGTGGCGGATATTATCAAACATTTGAAGATTCTTTTAAAAGTTTAAATCCAATACCGCAATTTAAGCAATTTTTTTCTTCACACGAGGTTTTGTAGTGATAAATCAGGCTCTGACTTTCCAATGCATTTTTTACGTTTAAACCCATTTTTTTCCAACCGTAAATAATAGCATTTTTTTCAGAAGCAGCATTTCTGTAAAATTCCAGAATCTCACCTGTGATTTCCTCACTTTGATATCTGTGGTAGGTATATTTCAGAGGAAGAACTGTATTGAGAATGACCAGTTCAATAAAATCCTTACTTAATGTCTTAGGCTGAAATTTTGAAACAGTTCCGAAATTAAAGTGAAAATCCCAATAATCCGAGGCTTTAACAGGGGCAAAAACTTCATACAATTCTTCTATATTATCAGCTTTAATCATTTTTGAAAATAAATTCTGATGTCTGAAATAAAGATCTGCCAGCTGGGATAGACGAACCGTAGGGAAGTTAGGAGGACGAAGTCTCAGAAACTTTGGACGGAATCTCAGATCCGGAATGCAGAACTTTTTTCTTAAAAAATCAAATTCTCTTTTCCAGACCACCATTTGACTGTCTTTCGGGTTTTCCAGCCATCCAGAAATACCAAAAAGAAGTGCTTCCAGCTGTGATTCATTCTGACGGATTCTGTTGATGACTCTGAAATCTACAGATTCTGCAATAAGCCTGAAGATCTGTGCGTTGACTTTTAATCCGAAAGAGTAGGCGAGACTGTGAAAAAGAACGGCCTCAAAATCATTCTTGTAGAGTTCTAGGCTTTTTTCGAATTCCCGAGACTTTTCATCCAGTTTCTTGATGACATTAGATTCATGAAAATTAACGGGTATGGTATCAGGCGAAAAAATATTTTCACAGGCAATGAATTGCGTTCCGTTGATTAATTTTTCATATTTCCACAGAATATTTTGATCAATATGATCTCTCAGCTCCAGAGTAGGAACATTTTTATGGTTGAGAACATCGATGTCTGCATCATTTTGATAGACGACATGCAGAATGATGTTTTGATAATTGGGATCCTGGGAATGGTTGTGGAAAATCCAGTCGGAGGTACGAATGTGCAGTTCAATATTTCCGGCAATGACAAGACCTTTACTTTTAATTTTTGCCTCAAGAAAATCAGGTCCTGCGTTCGTATTCCATTTTCCGAAGTTAAGGATTTCAATAGCGTTGCCTTCAATATCCCTGAAGTCAAAATGTTTGAAAACTTTGTAGTTCCAAAGATATTGAAGCAATTTTTCTGTCATAAGTGTAATGATAAATATAATAGAAATTTTATACTTTCATCAGCTTCATCAGTAGATTTTCCAGCTCCGTACTAAACAATTTTATATACATAGAAACATAATTTATACAATAGTAATTTACGTTCTGTTCTTTCACTTTTGTAGTTGTTTTGACTAAAAATATAAAATGCCCTCCAGCAATATGTGGAAGGCATTAAAATAACTGTGTTCTCCGGCAAAGCAGATTTGCTGAAGAATATTCGTTAAGCTTTTGTCAGCTGCTTATTAAAATTTTCTATCGTTGTTCTGTACATTTCTTCGTAGATAGGAAGAATGTTTTTTAAGTCGAACTTGATAGCCTGTTCTTTCGCATTCTTTTTCATCGTAGCTAAAAGTTCTTCATTGCTCAATAGTTTAATCGTATAGTTACTCATTGCTTCTACATTTCCGATCTCAGCCAAGAATCCTGTTTCTCCCTGAATATTTACCTCAGGAATTCCACCGGCATTGGAGCTGATCACAGGAGTGTAAGCCGCCATAGCTTCCAGAGCTGCAAGACCGAAACTTTCCTGTTCGGAAGGAAGTAAAAACACATCAGAAAGCTGTAAGATTTTATACAGATCATTCACTTTTCCTAGCAGACGGATCTTGGAGATAAGTTCCGGATTTTCTTCCAGAAACTGATTCACCTTTTCCATATCCGGTCCTTCACCGATGATAATCAGTTTCGATTTTACTTTTTTCTCTACACTTTTAAAGATCTGCAGCACTTCATCGACACGTTTTACAGGACGAAGATTGGATACGTGGATCAGAATTTTCTCGTCCGGATTAGCAAACTGTGTTCTCTGGCATTCCGAGCAGTCATCAAATTCAGAATTATCAATAAAATTGGTAATCACCTGGATTTCCTTTTTAATATTGAAAAACTGAAGGGTATCTTTTTTCAAACTTTCAGAAACTGAGGTGATCGCATCAGACTGGTTGATTGAAAATTCTACAGCATGTTTGTAACTTGGATGCTGCCCCACAAGGGTAATATCCGTTCCGTGAAGGGTTGTTACCAATGGGACGTCATTATTATCCTCCTTCAGCATTTGTTTAGCGGTAAACGCGGCGTATGCATATGGGATGGCGTAATGAGCGTGTAGCAAATCAAGCTTATAAAGATTCACCACACGATAGATCATAGAGCTTAATGCAATATCATAAGGCTGATACTGGAAAAGCGGATAGGTCTGTACATTAACTCTGTGAAAGAAAATATTCGGATTGGTGATGTCCAGTCTTGCAGGGAGCGCAGAACTTATAAAATGGACCTCATAGCCTTTGTTGGCCAGAGACATTCCCAGTTCTGTTGCTACGATTCCGCTTCCTCCGTATGTTGGATAGCAAAGTATGCCTATTTTCATTAGATTATTGTTGTTTTGATGTTGTAAAAACTGTTGTGTTCACATGGGAAGCAGAAGCCGGAACTTTATCCATTCCCATTCCTGCTTTCAGCTGGTCATTGACCAGGACGGGCAGTCTGCCCCCTATTTTTGTCTTTCCGTTCAGTGCATCAGCGGTAGCGGTCATTGAGTCATCATTATTTTCATAAGATACAAGAACCGTGGATATTTTTGAAATATCAATGTCTTTCAATGCATAAGCACTCCCGAAAATATTTAAAATTACGTTTTGGTTTTTGGTAAGATCAGCAATGATTTTCTTAGATTCTGCCGAAATTTTATAAGGTTTGTAGGCCGTTGAATTATCTTTATGAACTCCTGCAATGACGGTTGAGCCTGAAGGGATTGTATTGATCTCGTTTGCTTTTTTGATGATAACATCAGATCCCAATTGGTTAGCGAAAGTCTGATAAGGGGCTTCTTCCAGAGGAACATAATAGACCTGTTTTCCAGTAATAGGAAGTAGATTCTTGTCATCTTTCAGTAAAGTCAGAGCATTGGCATATAGATTCTGCACCAATATTTTGTGTGAATCATTATTAATATCACGATTAATATTTTCTGGATTTTTAGGGCTGTATTGATCAAGACCAAGGTAGTATTTGGTCAATAAAATTTTCTTTACACTTTCTTCAACTCTTGATTGAGAAATTTCCCCATTTTCAATGCCTTTCTGTATTAATTTTTTTCCTTCCGAAACGCCTTGAGAGAAAAGCATGATATCATTTCCTGCTTTAAATGCAAGGGCATCCAGTTCACCCGGTTTATATTTATTGGCTACAGCTCCCATGTTTAAAGCATCAGTGATAATCAGGCCTTTATATCCTAATTGATCTTTTAGTACACCTGTAACAATATTTTTAGAAACTGATGCGGGAATTCCTTTTCCGGATTCCAGACTGGGTACATAAAGATGGGCAACCATAACACCACCGATTCCTTTATCCATTAAAGCTTTAAATGGAGCCAGCTCAACCGTATTTAGTCTTTCTAAACTATGGGAAACGACGGGCAGATCCAGATGTGAGTCTGTACTTGTATCACCATGTCCTGGGAAATGTTTGATAGCAGCAAGAATTGTGTTGTCCTGAAGTCCGTTAGAATAGGACAGAGCGGAACTGATCACATTATCCACTTCAGAACCAAAACTTCTGTTTCCGATGATTGGATTGTTGGGGTTGGTATTGACGTCAACAACCGGTGCGAAATCCCAGTTAATTCCCATTCTGTGGCAATCTTCGGCAATTTTCGCAGACATCTGATAAATAAGGCTCTTGTCCTGTATAGCACCAAGAGTCATTGCCCAGGGGAATTTATGCGCTGTAGCAATTCTTTGAAACAGTCCCCATTCTGCGTCCATCCCGATCAACATCGGAACTTTTGACTTCTGCTGGAACTCATTAACCAGATTAATTTCTCTGGCTGCATCGTCCTGCATTAAAATCAGTCCTCCGATTTTATCTTTAAGAACAATATTTCTGATCTGATTAATATAATCTTCACCTTTATTTGTGTAAAGCGCCACAATAAACAACTGACCTAGTTTTTCATCCTGAGAAAGTGATCTGTAGGTTTTATCTACCCAGTGATGCGCCTTTTTCAAATCTTCTCTGGAAATGTTTTTAGGCTGGTATTGAGCTTTGGCTGTAAAGCTTATTAATGAAAAAATAAAGAGGGAAGTATATAGCAATTTCTTCATGATCTTTTGAATAAGAACAAAAATACAATTAAAAAAATGATGAAAACAAAGTTTTTGCAACTTTTGGTATATGATTTGAATACGCTTTATAAATAATAACTAAACATTTCTAAAAATGAAAAAAATTCTTCTATTTTTATTTCTGGGAGCTGTAGGTTTTACCGCTTACAGTTGTGATAATAATGATGATACCCCTGTTCAGACAGTAGATTATGATACAATTGCTCAAATGAAAGATATTACAGGTACCTTTTCAAATTCTGGTAACTATACTATTTCTCAAGGGCTTGGTATACCAAGTACATATGTTGTACTAGTATACAGATTGGTTGGAGGCAATGCCTGGCAGCAGATCCCAAAATCTGTTTATTTGCCGGACGTAAGTGGTAAACCGACCAACAGAGTTTTTGATTATAATTTTCTTTTCAATTCTCAAAATGTGGAGATCAGAATTGATGATGAGAATTTTAATTTAGCATCAGATCTTACATCTGGCGAAATTACAAGTTACTTAAATAACCAAACGTTTAGAATCGTACTTGTTCCTGCTAATACTACAGGTGTTGGAGGTAGCAATAAAAAAGCAAGTGTAGATACAAGTGATTACAATGCAGTAGTTAAATATTACAATCTTGATGAATCTAAAGTACAGGTACTAAAGTAAATAATTAAGAATATCTTTTCAGTTTTTTATAATTAAAAAAAGCTCCGGGAGAAATTCCCGGAGCTTTTGAATTTATTTTCGTCAGAATATGATAAAAGAGTTAATTTAGAAGCTTAGAAAAATACTAATAGTAATTCATTATAGAGCCATGATAAAAAGCCATTATTTAAAATTGTTAATCATCACTCCCTTGCTTTTTTTATCTTCATGCAGTGAGATCGAAGACAATCTTGATCGTAAAAGAGAGCAGGAAAACTACGTCTCTCCTTACATGGGAAAATGGACGGGTACCTACACAGGAGAAATAAATGGAACTTTAATTCTGAATGTTTCTAAAAGCGGAAGTATTGAGGTGACAAGGATTGTCGATTCTAATGTGGAGGAAGTATATTACGCTAACCTTCAAAGTGCAGGAAGTGCTGCTATAAGTCCTTCTACCTCTCCAAAAGGTTTTGTTCTAACTGGAAGTCTGGAAACCAAGTCCGGTACATGGAAACAGAAGTACTGGAGTGGAAGCTGGTCCGTGAAAAAGCTGCCTACTCCTTTATAACCAGACATTAATAGTAAGATAAAAAGCTCCAGAATTTCTTCCGGAGCTTTTATGTTTTATCTAATTGTCATTATCATCTAATAAATGACCAAAGAAATCTTTTTTTGTCTTTAAATATCCCTTACTCATCTCATTGGCAGGAATTTGTAAAGGAATCCTTGAGTTGAGGTGAATATTGCTTTCTACTACGTATTTTACCTTTTCAGGATTATTCGTAAGAAGATTAATATCTTTTACATCCAACAGGTTCAGAATATCAATAGCAACACCGAACTTTCTGTCATCAGCGGGAAGTCCGAGTTCAAGATTTGCCTGTACGGTATCAAGACCTTTTTCCTGTAATGAATAAGCTTTCAGTTTATTGATGATTCCTATATTTCTACCTTCCTGACGAAGATAAACAATAATGCCTCCGTGTTCGTGAGTATATTTCATTGCGGCATCCAATTGCTGGCCACATTCACATTTTTTTGAATGGAAAACTTCTCCGGTAATGCATTCTGAATGGAAACGTACGTTCACCGGTTTTGAGAAATCTGTATTTTCTGCTACGATGGCCATATGCGGCATCCAGTCGTTTTCGTTTTCGGAGAAAGCGATCATTCGGAAAGAGCCGTGTTCTGTAGGAACATTGGCTTCTGCCTGAATTTTAATCATTAATAATGGTTCGTTTTTAATTTCCTTTTAAAGAATCTTCGATGACAGAAATATTGGTTTTTAGACGTACCAGATATCTGTTTAAAACTTCATCATCATCTTTTTCGAGTTGCTGTCTGAGTTTTTGAATTTTCTTATATGATTTTTCGAAGCTTTTAACGGCTCTGTTTTTTCCCGCCAAGTTGTTGGCATCAATGGCATATAAATAATTCTGAAGGCTATATTTCAAGCTTGTTATTTCGTCATTCAAACTGTTGTTCTTGAACTTTGGAAAAGTAGAAATCAGATTTGAAATTTCAGAAGCATTTACATTTTCTTTGATATTGATTTCAAAGCCTTTTTTTGCCCCTCTGTTGGAATCAGAACCTTTAGTCTCGCTATAAAAATTATTGGACAACGGCGAAAGATTAAGCTTTTCCGTTGCACAGGAAGTTATAATTAGTAGTACTCCAAAAAAAAATAGTTTTCTCATTTCTGTTGCCCCTTTTGATAAAGGATCGGGTTAAGACTATCATCGTTATACATTTTCATTTGTTTGTATACTTTCATCTTAACATTACCGGATTCAATATCAGTAAGCAACTGATTTATAGAGGTTGATAGGTCTTCTTTCTGATTCAGCAGTACATCCAGTTTTGCCTGGCAGTTGGCACGGTGCTCTTCAGAAGCGGATTCTCTATTGGCCTCTAATGACATATGATAAACCTTTAACGCAAGAATTGATAATCTGTCTACTGCCCAAGCGGGTGTTTCAGTATTGATTTTTGCATCAGGTTTAGGAGTTATATTTTCAAACTTTGTAAGGAACCAACTGTCGATAAATTCTACCAGATCTGTTCTTTTCTGGTTGGATGCATCAATTGTTCTCTTCAATTGAAGAGCTTCAGCCGGATCAATATTTTCATCTCTAATAATATCTTCTAAATGCCATTGAACGGTATCAATCCAGTTCTTTGCATACAAAATCCGTTCCAAACTGTCTTTTTCGAACGGGTTATTAATTAGAGCGTTAACGTCATCGAACACGTGATAGTCTTCAATAGATTGATTGAAGACTTTCCATGCAGTCTCAGTGAAATTCATTAATTCTAAAGAAATTTTTAGTTGCTGGGTGTATTATTACTGTTGTTGGTAGAAGAGGTTTTGTTTTCAGAACCTGGTTTGTCTTCTTCCTTCACCGCATCTTTAAATTCTTTGATTCCTGAACCAACTCCTCTCATTAGTTCCGGAATTTTCTTTCCTCCAAAAAGCAATACCAAAAGGATCGCTACGATAAGGATGTGTTGCCAAGATAAGGCTAATATTGTTAGTGTATTCATCTCTTAAGATTTTTACAAAGTTAAAGCTTTTTTTAATACGAAATCCATCCTAATGGATCAACTGGTGTATTTCCGTTCCATACTTGGAAATCAAGGGTATAAGATCCATCAAAATCCTGGGCTACGGTCCCTACAGGAGTACCTGAAGAAACCTGTTGTCCTTTGGATACACTTACGCTTCCTAAGTTAGAATAGATGGTAAAATAACTTCCGTGTTTCACCATAACGGTTTTTGTTCCGTCACTGTTGGCCAATACAGAAGAGACTGATCCAGGAAATACAGATTTTGCACGCGTACCGGAAGGTACAGCAATTTTAATACCTGTATTTTCCTCAACAATATTTTTGAAAACCGGATGCGGCTGTCTTCCAAATCGATGGGTTACCTGGCCTGCTCTGTCTGCAGGATATCCAAGTTTTCCTCTGCTGTCTGCAAAACTGCTTTCGGTGGTAGTGGTAACTCCATAGCTGGTCATAGCTTTTGTTTCAGCAGCTTTTTTCTCTTCTTCTTTTTTCTTATTCAGGGCTGCTTCTGCTGCTCTGGCGGCAACAAGTTTGTCAGTAGCTTCTTTTGCTTTTATGTTAGCTTCGTCAGATGCTTTTTTTGCAGCAACTCTTCGGGCCTCGTCTTTTGCGCTGGCTTCAGCTCTTGCTGCTTCTTCATTACGTTTTCTTTCTTCTTCAGCTCTTTTTGCTGCGAAATCAGCTGCTTTTTTAGCTTCGATTTCTGCCAGTTTTCTTTCTCTTTCCAATGCTTCAGATCTTGCTTTTGCTTCCGCTTCAATTCTGGCTTTCTCTCTCTCTGCAATGAGTTTAGCCATACGGATTTTTTCAGCTTCTGCTTTTCTTCTTGCTTCTTCCTCCGCTTTTGCTATTCTGATTTCTTCCGCGATAATGGCTCTGATCTGTCCTTCCAAAGCTTTAGACTGAACCTGTTTTTGCTTAAGCTCTGCTGTAAGCTTAGATTCATTTTTCTTGAAATCTGCTAATAACTGTTCTTTCTGTGCTCTTTCTGCATTAATAGTTGCAAGATCTTTTTGCTGGTTAACCAGAAGACTTTCTTTCTCTCTTGCAGAACTTTGCTTTTGTGCGATTGATTTTTTAATTTGAGCGGCAGCATTACTGATTTCCGCAGCTTTTTTATCCTGATAGTCTGCATATTGCTTCAGATACTGTACTCTTCTTATAGCTTCCCCCAAATTTTTGGAGGAAAGAATGAAGGTTACTTTATTCTGTACCCCTTTGTTTTTATACGCATTGACTAAAACTTCAGCATAATTTTTTCTAAGAACTGCGAGTTCTTTGTTCTGGCGGTTGATTTCCAGCTGACGCAGATAGATCTCATCCTCAATAAATCTTTTTTCTTTCTGAGTGTTGGTGTATACCTTTTCTCGTAAAGAAAGTTTTTTATTGACGTTGGTAAGATAGGCGACTGAAAGTTTGGATTCAGTTCTGGTTTTAGCCAGATCTGTATTTATCTGAACAATTTGTTTTTTAAGATCGGCATTCTGTTTTTGAAGCTGTTCCTTGTTCTGCTGTCCCTGATGCAGTCCGAACAGTAGAATACCTATTAAAAAGCTAAATTTTTTAATCATTTAATCTCAATTTTCTTATAACTGGATGGTACAGAATAAGCTGTTTCCATCCTCGAAAAGTCAAATTTCGTGTTTTCCAGTAAAATCTGACTAGATTTTGAGCCTTTTATAATTATTTTAACATTTTTCGGAAGGCGGATTCCATTGTATTCATTCCAGTTGCTGTAAGAGATTTCAAGTTCATCAGTAGATAATACATCCTTTAAATTCACACTTAGCAAATCATAATTGGTATCATAGTTAAGAACAATTTTATACTCTCTTGTTTTCTCATCGGTGACAATTTTCTGGTTGGTATTGGAAACCATCTTAAAACCCTGTGCATTTTGCGTCAGGGTAAACTGAGAATCGCTGATCTTCACAAAAGTTCTTCCCATCAATATTTTCTCCAGTGCTTTATAATCGATGAAGTTGACATTCAGCAGTCTGTTCAGATAATCAAAATCTGAATCTATATAGGTTTTGCTTGTTTTGTCCTGTCCTTTGATTCCTTCAGGAGTAGCAATTCCTTTGGCAACACCAATAAAAAATGCCTGAAGATTCATCCACACTTTTTTATCATTTTCAATATAGATCGTAGCATCAAGGGTTGGGATAAAGCTTCCTGTTTCTACATTCACTTTACTGTTGATTTTAACCTGATCAAATTTAAGTGGAACTACTACGTGTTCATAAAAGGAAAATTTATCTCTTACAGGTTCATTAGCATCTTTGGGATTTCTGTTGTCTTGTTCTACGACTGTGCTGTCTTGTGTGTTGCCATTATTGTTTTTGGCAGCATTTCTCGTTTTACACGATGACAGGGTAAGAAATATAAGAAGTATCGGGATCCAGTTTTTCATGTATTTATCTTTCAATTAAAAAAAATACGCTGCAATATTAAAGCCAAACCACACAAAAAATGTTGTGTGGTTGGGTTGTATCTTGTTTTGTATTAAATATTTCTGTAGTTATTTAGATAAAAAATCTAAAACTGAGTAGTCACCTAAAGAGATCTCTCTGGAAACGCCAAAGTACTGTGCGGAATTTCCGATCATGGAGTTGGAAAGATTTCCGTGATTGATTCTTGTATTTTCCTGAATCAATGAATGTTCGATATTTGAATTTACAATAATGGTATTGTTTCCCAATGAAACGCCCGGACCTACTTTTGAATTGGAAACTTTCACGTTTTCACCGATAAAGCATGGCTGTATGATTAATGAATTTTCAATAACTGCAGAGGCAGGATACTTAAGCATTTCTTCTCTTTCGTATTCAAGAATTTTGCTGTTGGTTTCTACGGTAGCATTTTTGTTTCCGCAATCCATCCAGTCATTGACTTTCCCCAAAGAAAATTTTGCTCCTTTAGCTCTAAGATTTTCAAGTGCAGTTGTTAATTGATATTCGTTGCCGTTTTTTATATTATTATCCATAATATAGTTGATCTCTTCCATCAGTTTTTCAGCACTGTTGAAATAATAAATACCAATGATGGCAAGGTCTGAAACGAAGGTTTGAGGTTTTTCAACAAAGTCGGTAATAAAACCATAGTTGTCTAATTTTACCACTCCGAAAGCGGAAGGATCTTCTACACTTTTTACCCAGATCACCCCGTCTGAATTTTTATCCAGCTGGAAATCTGCTCGGAACAGAGTGTCTGCAAAAGCAATCACCACATCTCCCTGCATAGAGTCTTCGGCACATTTAATTGCGTGGGCTGTTCCCAGCGGATCAGTCTGGTAGTATATGCTGCCTTTTGCTCCCAGTTTTTCGGCTATCTGAAGTAGAGATTTTTCAATCTCCGGTCCAAAATCTCCAATGATAAATGCTACTTCTTCAATTTCTTCACCTGCTACTTTAGCAATATCTTCTACCAGTCTCTGGACGATAGGTTTTCCTGCGATCGGAATAAGAGGTTTTGGAACAGTCAGGGTATGTGGACGTAATCTGGAACCGCGTCCAGCCATAGGAACAATTATTTTCATAGACTATATGACAATGTTTTTATTTGTTAGTTTTTATTTTGATTGTGCTAAAGGTAATAATTTAAATCATTGCTGATCGTAATATTTATCATCTTTATAAACCGATGTTTTTTTTAAAAAGAATTCATTAGTATCAAATTAGAGGCCATATTAAGACTTCTTCAGTATTTTGGAAACAATAGTTTTTTCTTTATAAACTACAAGGGCAATAAAAAGAAGCAGGAATAGATTTCCTATAATATAATTGGTTCTGAAAAAATAAAAAGATACCAGAGAAAATGTAATGGTAAAGACCAGATAGAGCGTAATTTTTCTTGTATTATAGTGAATTGGATATTGCTTTTGCCCCCAAATATAGGAAATAACCATCATAGACATAAAGGTAATCAGTGCTGCCATAGCACTTGCCCAATACCCGTATTCCGGGATAAAGAAGAAGTTAATGAAAACGGTAATACATGCACCTATAACCGAAATATATAAACCAACTCTGGTGTGATCAGATAATTTATACCAAATAGAAAGATTAAGATAGATTCCTAAAAATAAAGCTCCGAGCATCACAAACGGGATAATTTCAATACCTTCATAATAAAGTGGATTACTAAGATATTTTTCCGAGATCCACTGAAGGTTCACCATTAGCCCCATGTAAATAATGCAACTGCATATCACAAAGACATCCATCAGTACGGCGTAGGTTTTATGGGCATCTTTATTCTTGAAACTTGAAAAGAAATAGGGTTCGATACCCAGCTGGTATGCCTGTCGGAAAACTGTAATAAAAGTCGCGATTTTATACACTGCTCCATACACTCCAATTTGGTGGCGTGCTTCGTCAGGCGGAAGAAGATATTTCAGAAACTGTCTGTCAAGAGTTTGGTTGACGATTCCTGCGAGCCCTGCGATCATTACCGGCCATGAATAATTCATGATTCTTTTCCATAATTTAAAATCAAATTTGGATATACTAAAGCTTAAAAATTCTTTTCCAACAATCAGTAATGTAATGATACTCTGTACCAAATTGGCAATAAATACATAGCCTACACCCAATTGGGGATCATATTTCAAACCGAAGATTCCTTCCGGATGTTTTGGCAGCCACTGGATAAAAAATATAACCAATAGAAAGTAAACTACAGATCCGGCTACTTTGGAAAACATATACTTGAAAGCTTTGCCCTGCAGCCTTAATATAGCTGACGGAATTGTAGAAAAAGCATCCAGAGAAAGTATGAATAAAAATATGATGAGATAATTAACTTGGTCTGGAGTTTCAAAAGCTACCGCAAGTTCATTCCGGAAGACATATCCTAAGCCAAGATACATCAGAGCAATGCTGATAATACTTACCGAGCATGTTGAAATCAATGTTTTTTTATCAATACTTTCTTCCTGAGCAAACCGGAAAAAAGAGGTTTCCATACCATGGGTAAGGAGAACTGTAATCACCCCGGCGATAGAATACCAGTCTACAAAGGGTGATGAAGCCGCAGGCCCGAAAGCCTTTGTCACGATAGGTGCAATGATGAACGGGAAAATACGGACTAATACTGAACTAAGCCCATAAACGGCGGTCTGACCGAATAACTTCTTATACAAACTCGAAAATTTTATGCAAATGTAAATATTTAGAAATTGATTTATAATCGGCAGGCAAAAAATTCATTCATAAACCTTAATTTTGTTGTTTAACAGAAGTTAGAAGCTAGATGTTAGAAATTAAGGGTTGCATTTTTTGATCACTCATGGTTTTAACCCAAAGTTTTTCCTAACTTCTAATCTCTTAAATCTAATTTCTATACAAGTAAAAATGAAGACCTTAATCAAAAATGTGAAAATCGTGAACGAAGGCAATATCTTTGAAAGCGATATTTTAATTGAAAATGACCTTATCTCTAAAATAGAATCTAATATTTCTGAAGCGGCAGATCAGATCATTGACGGCTCAGGGAAATATCTTCTGCCAGGTGTAATAGATGATCAGGTTCATTTCAGAGATCCAGGACTGACACATAAAGGAGATGTTGAAAGTGAATCAAGAGCTGCGATTGCTGGTGGAATAACAAGTTTTATCGATCAGCCGAACACGGTTCCTAATGCAGTTACTCAGGAATTATTGGCAGATAAATACGAAATTGGAGCCCGTAAAGCCTATGCCAACTACGGTTTTATGATGGGAGGGACCAATGACAATCTCGAGGAAGTTTTAAAAACCAATCCAAGAAATGTTCCCGGAATAAAATTATTCTTAGGTTCTTCTACCGGAAATATGTTGGTAGACAATCCTGAGACACTGGAAAATATCTTTGGCAGCACAAAAATGCTGATCGCCGTTCATTGCGAAGATGAAGCTACGATTAAGGCCAATACCCAAAAATATATGGATGAATATGGAGAAGATATTCCTGTAAAATTCCATCACCTGATCAGAAGTGAGGAAGCCTGCTACAAATCGTCTTCAAAAGCCATTGAGTTAGCAAAAAAGACAGGAGCGAGACTTCATGTCTTTCATCTTTCAACAGCAAAGGAAATGGAACTTTTCAGAAATGATATTCCTTTAAAAGATAAAAAAATCACAGCAGAAGTTTGTGTTCATCATCTTACATTTACTAATGAAGACTATGACACCAAAGGTGGATTAATTAAATGGAATCCAGCCGTAAAAACACAGGCAGATAAAGATGGACTTTGGGAAGCATTGCTGGATGACAGGATAGATGTTATTGCTACAGATCATGCTCCTCATACCTGGGAAGAAAAGCAGAACGTGTATACAAAATGTCCTTCAGGAGCACCTTTGGTTCAGCATTCTTTGGTGGTCATGTTGGAGAACTATAAGACAGGAAAGATTTCTCTGGAAAAAATTGTTGAAAAAATGTCTCATAATCCTGCGATACTTTTCAGAGTTGAGAAAAGAGGTTTTGTAAGAGAAGGTTATAAGGCAGATCTTGTTTTGGTGGACTTAAATGAAGACTGGACTGTAGCTAAAGAAAATCTTTTGTACAAATGTGGCTGGAGTCCTTTAGAAGGAATGAATTTACATTCTAAAGTAACGCATACTTTTGTGAATGGACATCTTGTGTATGATAACGGGAAGATAGCAGATGAAAAATTCGGGGAAAGACTGCTTTTTGAAGTAGGAGAGTAATTGAGTGCTAAAAACGAAATAAAAAAAGGCAAATGTTTTACACGTTTGTCTTTTTTTTATTGATATTGATTTGTGGGAGTTAAACCACCCCGTCAAAAATTCTTTGAATTCTTGCCACCCCTCCATGGGAGGGGAATTTCTGTCGTTTGAAGGGTGACGGTTTTTTGCTCAATCGAATTAAATTTATAAAAAGAAAATTAAAGATTTTTCTTAAAACTTAGGTGAACTATTATGCGAAAAGGATTCAACTTAAAGTTTACTAAAGTGTAAAAAAGACTTTTGCAACTTTTGTGGTTGAAAAAGATCTATTTCTTAGGTTTAGCACTCATATAAAAAGTCAGTTTTCCACCATCAACGATCTCCGAATGCTTTAATGTGAAATTCTTGATTTCTTTACCGTTCAGGAGGATCTTTTGAACATAGACATTCCTCGGACTTTGGTTGGCTGTATCAATTTCGAAAGTTTTCCCGTTCTCAAGATTCAGGATAGCATGGTCGACAGCCGGACTTCCGATCGCATAATCTTCAGAGCCCGGTGCTACAGGATAAAATCCGAGTGAACTTAAAATATACCATGCACTCATCTGTCCTGCATCATCGTTTCCGCCAAGACCGTCTGGCGTGGCTTTATACTGCATTTCTAAAATACGACGGATCTGTGCCTGGGTTTTCCACGGCTGTCCTGCCCAGTTATAAAAGTAGGCCACATGGTGGGCTGGCTCGTTTCCATGAACATAACCGCCGATGATTCCTTCACGGGTAATGTCTTCTGTGTCTGCAAAAAACTCATCAGGAAGATGCATGGTGAACAGTTCATCCAGTTTCGAGGCGAATTTCTTCTTGCCGCCCATTAACTGGATTAGTTCATCGGGATTTTGAGGAACAAAAAAACTGTAATTCCAGGAATTTCCTTCGATGAAACCTTGTCCGTGCGTGCTCAATACATCAAAATCTTTTTTGAAGCTTCCGTCTGCTAATCTGGGACGCATGAAACCTGCTTTGGGATCAAAGTTGTTTTTCCAGTTTTCAGAACGTTTGATAAACTGATTATAAATTTCAGTTTCGCCTAAATATTTTGCCAGTTGAGCGATCGCCCAGTCATCATAAGCATATTCCAGAGTGTTGGAAACTGACGTTCCGTTTTTCTCAGCGGGAATATAGCCCATATCGATATAATATCCGATGCCTTCGTAATCTCTTTTATTGGCTGTAGCGATACAGGCTTTCAAAACTTCTTTAGGATCGCCACTGTAATTCCCTTTAATCACGGCGTCGGCTGCTACGCTTACACTGTGGTATCCACTCATACACCAATTGTCGTTGGCATAATGTGACCAGATCGGAAGCATCTTCATGGAAAATTGATCATAATGGGCCATCATCGACTTGACCATGTCGTTATTCCGCTTAGGCTGAATAATATTAAAGAAAGGATGAAGAGCGCGGTAGGTATCCCAGATGGAGAAAGTCGTATAGTTAGTGAAACCTTCCGCTTTGTGAATGTTCTGATCTAAACCTTTATACTCCCCATTGATGTCCATATAAGTGGTAGGACTGATGAACGTGTGATACATTGCAGTATAAAAATTCGTCTTTTCTGTTTCGGAACCTTTGATGACAATTTTATTCAGCTCCTTATTCCAGTTTTCCTGAGCCTGTGCTTTGATGTGATCAAAAGACAGATTTCCAGTTTCTTTTTCAAGATTTTCAAGTGCATTGGTCTGGCTTACCGGAGAAATGGCAAGTTTTACTTCTACTGCTTCATTTTCTTGTGTATCGAAATCAAAATACATTTTCAGGTTTTTGCCTGAGATCTCCGGGAAGTTTTTATTCTGGTCAAATTTTCTCCAGAATCCTTTATAAGCTTGCGGTCCGTCAAAATTTTTCTGACCGTACGATTTAAAAGGTTTTGAAAATTTCATGGCGAAATAAACGGTTCTGGTTCTTGCCCAACCATTCGTTTGTCGGTAACCGCTTATGGTACCGTCATTTTCTACACGTACATAAGTCCATACATTTTTACCATCGTAATTGTAGATTCCTGCAGTCAGGTCTAAAATGATGTGTGCCTGATCAGACTTCGGGAAGGTATATCGGTGAACTCCGGTTCTTGTTGAGGCTGTAAGTTCGGCTACAATATTATGATCATCCAGCTTAACTCTATAATATCCGGCTTCAGCTTTTTCGTTTTGGTGAGAAAATCTGCTTCTGTAGCCGCTTTCAGGATTGGAGGCTGTTCCGGGGTTAAGCTGTAATTTTCCGACCGTCGGCATAATCAGAAAATCTCCAAGGTCCGAATGTCCTGTTCCGCTGAAATGGGTTGAACTGAAACCTACAATCGTTTGGTCTTCGTAACGGTATCCGGCGCAATATTTATACACTTCTCCATTGTATTTCCCATTGAGTTCATAAGATATCGTATCCGTTTCAGGACTCAGCTGTACGGCTCCAAATGGCACGGTAGCTCCCGGATAGGTATGTCCCATTTTTTCGGTGCCGATCAGAGGATTTACATATTGGATCAGTTTTTCAAACTGCTGAGCTTTTGAATACTGACTGAGAAGTAAAAGGAATAAAACTGCAAAAGTTGCCGTATTTTTCATGAATGAATAGATTTTCAACAGTAAAAATAATTAAAAATTGAATAATAACTATTTATTGCTGAAATTTAACCTGAATTCAAGGTCGTTCAAAGATATTCAACATTTCTTATTTTTCAGAAAAGCGAAATCCAATACCGTGTAAATTCTCTATGATTATATTGTGTTCATCTGCAAATACTTTTCGCAATCTGGAAATAAAAACATCCAGACTTCGCCCCATAAAATAATCATCATTTCCCCAAACTGCCTTCAGTATGTCCTGCCTTCTTAAGACGGTGTTCTTGTGGCGGATAAAATATAACAGCAGCTCAGATTCTCTTTGGGTAAGGGTAACTGTATTTTCTGTATCCTGCAAAATGTAGTTTTTAGGATCAAAATAATATTTTCCCACTTTATATTGTAGCGGTGACGAATCTGTTTTTCTGGAGCGTTTTAAGAAGACTTCAATCTTCAGAATTAATTCTTCTATACTGAATGGTTTTACCAGATAATCATCAGCGCCTATTTTTAGCCCTTTGATCCTGTCTTCTTTCAGAGCTTTTGCGGAAATAAAAATGATAGGGATTTCAGAATTTTTATCACGAATATATTGTGCCAGCTCAAATCCGTTGAGCTCAGGCATCATGATGTCCAGGAGACAGATATCGAAACTTTGGGTATTGAAGGCCGCAAGTGCAGATTTTCCATCGGGATAATGATCTATTTCATAATAGCTTTCAAGACTATCCTGAATCAGAAAAGCGATCGTCTTATCATCTTCCGCATATAAAATTTTAGATTTTTCCATTACTGACTTTTATTAATTTAAAACGGAAAAAACAAAGTTATGGTAATTCCCTTATCGATATTGTTTTCAACTGATATTTTCCATTGGTGTTGCTGCACGATCTTTTTTACATAAAACAATCCCAGTCCAAAACCATTGACCTCATCACTTTTTTTGGTAGTAACCCTGTAAAATTTATCAAAAATATGAGGTATATTTTTAGCAGGAATCCCCATTCCGTTATCTTTAAACTTTAAATATAACCCTTTTGAATCTTTACCTGATGAAATGGTAATCTCGGGTTTTGTTTCGCAATACTTAATCGAATTATCTACAATATTATAAACGATATTGGTGAAGTGAAATTCATCAGCAATGATGGAGCTATGATCTTCGACGTCTATGCGGAGGGTGAGATCTTCATTTTTTTGTTGCAGGTTGTCAGCTATTTCCTGAATAAAAGGAAGGAGGACTATTTTTTGAGGCTTCAGAGATAGGCCGGAAGCGTCATTCTTGGCAATGTTTAATATTTTTTCAATATGATTATTGAGCTTGTAACTTTGATTGATAATGATGGAAGTATAGGTTTGCAGTTTGGAATCTTCCTGAATGATATGGTTTTTGTTGAGAGCCTCTGATGCTAAAAGTATAGAAGATAACGGCGTTTTAAACTCGTGGGTCATATTATTGATAAAATCTCTTTGCAGTTCCGAGAATTTCTTTTGCTGAATAATGGTGTAAATAGAATAAACGTAGACCAAAAGAATGATGATGAGGGCAAAGGTGAGCAAGTACCAGAACCTTAATGAACTGATAAGATACGTCGTTTTATCTGGAAAGCGTATGGAGAAATAATAGATCAGGTTTTTATGTTTTGGAAAATTTATAACTTTATCACTCGGAGCTTCCTGGTTTTTCGACATATATTTTCCGTAGATCATTTTGTCACTGTGGCAATTGTAAAGGGCATACACATAATCTGTATTGATTTGGAAACGGGTAAATTCTGTTCTGAGATAATATTCGAGAACTGCGGGATGAAATTCATTGTTAATATTAACGACATAATAATCGTTAGAAATATTTTGCACCGGATTTTCAGTGAAAGATGTTTTTCCTCCGGATAATTTTTCCACCACCTCTGCCAAAGCGATATTAACCTTTTGGTTAAATTTTTTATCTTCAAGATTATACGCCTGTCTGGTCCATAAAAGCTGAGCAATCATAATCCCGATGATGGCGATGAACCCGAGCGTTATAATAATATTGAGTTTTTTAATTTCCATTTTCCAGAAGCAATATTATCCAAAAATATCTATTAATTTTTTATCATTAACAACTCGTTAACAAATGTTTGGTATCAGTTAACAATATATCATCATTTTCCTCTTTATATTTGAATCATCAAAAGATCACAACCCGTTTCTTTGATTTTTATTAACTATTAAAATTTATACTCATGAAAAAATTAACAATCTCAGCTCTTTTAGCCGTTTTTGCATTCTCTCCGTTTTATGCAAATGTATTTCCAGGTGAAACTACTTCAGTAGTAAAAATGGTGGCAGATGCTATTAAATGGAAATCAGAATCTATTGACGTAGGAAATATTCCTCAGGGAAAACCAAAGCTTATCAGATTTGAGTTTACCAATACCTCTTCAAAGCCAATCGTTATTGAAAACGTAGCTCCGTCATGTGGTTGCACAACAGCAGACTACACTAAAACTCCGATTCTTCCTGGTAAAAAAGGATTTGTAGAAGCTAGCTACAATGCAGCAGCTGCCGGAGCGTTCATGAAAACAGTCAATGTAACGACAAGTGAGAGCAAAACCCCTAAAACCCTTTCTTTCAAAGGTGTAGTTGTTTCATAATCAGTTTTTACGACCAGACGGTCAATATAAAATTCAGCAACCTTGTCATCTGTACAGGGTTGTTTTTTTTATGGGTGTGAATGGGTAGAAACAGTATTGTTTTTCCCGTGGAGAGAATAACTATTTATAACATTATTATTTATCCCATTATTTTAAATGGCATCCATTCAATATTTAGTATTTTTAGGAAAAATAAAATCATATGAACTTATATACACAGCCTATGTTGCGCGAAGGGGCATTACAGGATAAAGTAGCGATTGTAACGGGAGGCGGAAGCGGTCTGGGAAAAGCAATGACCAAATATTTTCTGGAACTGGGAGCAAAAGTGGTCATCACTTCCCGTAATCTTGAGAAATTACAGGGAACAGCAAAAGAACTGGAAGAGGAAACGGGAGGTAAAGTTCTGTGTGTTGCGTGTGATGTAAGGAACTGGGATGAGGTGGAAGCGATGAAAGAAGCAACACTGAAAGAATTTGGAAGAATTGATATTTTATTGAACAATGCAGCCGGAAATTTCATCTCACCAACCGAAAGACTGACGCACTCCGCTTTTGATTCTATTTTAGATATCGTTTTAAAAGGAACAAAAAACTGTACCCTTTCTATTGGTAAACATTGGATTGATTCCAAAAGCCCGGGAACAGTTCTGAATATTGTGACCACCTATGCATGGACAGGATCTGCCTATGTAGTTCCTTCAGCGTGTGCAAAGGCAGGAGTTCTGGCGATGACCAGATCACTGGCAGTAGAATGGGCAAAGTATGGTATCCGTTTCAATGCAATTGCGCCCGGACCTTTTCCTACTAAAGGAGCATGGGACCGATTGCTTCCCGGAGATCTTCAGGAAAAATTTGATATGAAGAAAAAAGTTCCTTTGAGAAGAGTAGGAGAACATCAGGAGCTTGCCAATCTTGCCGCGTATCTCGTTTCAGATTATTCAGCTTATATGAATGGAGAGGTTGTTACCATAGATGGTGGCGAGTGGCTTCAGGGAGCCGGAGAATTCAATATGCTTGAAGATATTCCGAAAGAAATGTGGGATGCACTTGAAGCCATGATCAAGGCAAAAAAAACAAATTAAATTAAAATTTTCATAAAAAGATCCCGGACTTGTAACGATTCCGGGATCTTTTGTAACTTATCATAGAAATATTATAAATTATTTCCAATGAATTATAAACTTCCAAGTCTTGTAGCTGCGGCAGCAGTTTTCCTTTTATCGGGATCTGCTTTGGCCCAGGATACTCCAAAATACAGCTATGTAGAAGCATTTAAGCCTTTCTTTTACCCTCAGACAGCTACCGAGACACGCTCTGCAAGTGGACAACCCGGACATGCTTACTGGCAGAATTCTGCAGATTATGATCTGAATGTAAGCCTTAATGAAGCTAAAAATGAAATTACAGGGACTGCTGAAATTACTTACACCAATAACAGTCCTGATCAGATGGGGTTTTTATGGCTTCAGCTTGACCAGAATTTATTTGCAAAAGACTCCCGTGGTAATGCGGTAGTTCCGGCATCGGGCAGCAGAAACGGAGCGCATGGTGAAGAGTTGGAAGGAGGATATAAAATTAAATCGGTAAAGCTTGATGGTAAAGACGTTAAATATACAGTGACTGATACCAGAATGCAGATCGATCTCCCAAAAGAATTAAAAGCTAAAGGGGGTATTGCAAAGATCAAAATTGAATATTCATTTATCTCTCCGGAATACGGATCAGATCGAATGGGAATACAGAAGACGAAAAACGGCAAAATATTTACGGTAGCTCAGTGGTACCCGAGAATGTGTGTCTATGATGATGTAATGGGATGGAATACGCTGCCTTATCTTGGAGCAGCTGAATTTTATTTGGAATATGGTCATATTAATGCCAATATCACAGTGCCAGCGAATCATTATGTGGTAGCTTCCGGTGATCTTTTGAATTATAAAGAAGTATACACCAAAGAAGAAAACAACCGATGGGAGCAGGCCAGAAACAGTGATAAGACGGTGATGATCCGTCCGGAATCTGAAATCGGAAAAAATCAGTCTTCCGGAACTAAAACATGGAAATTTAAAATTGATCAGACCCGTGATTTTGCCTGGGCATCATCACCGGCATTTATTCTGGATGCGGCAAAAATAAATCTCCCGAGTGGCAAAAAATCCGTAGCTATATCAGCGTATCCCGCAGAAAGTGCTGGAGAAAAAGCCTGGGGCAGATCTACGGAATATACAAAAGCAGCGATTGAGCATTATTCCCAAAAATGGTATGAATACACTTATCCGGCAGCGACAAATGTAGCCGGAAATGAAGGGGGAATGGAATATCCGGGAATTGTCTTCTGTCATATGAATTCCGCGGGTGAAGACCTTTGGGGAGTTACGGATCATGAATTTGGTCACAACTGGTTTCCAATGATCGTGGGTTCCAATGAGAGACTGTTTGCCTGGATGGATGAAGGGTTTAACACCTTTATCAACGAGTTATCCACAAAGGCTTTTAACAATGGAGAATATTACACCAAAAAAAATATTGCCAGAGCCGGAGGCTTTATGATGGGGGACAATCTTGAACCCATCATGGTAGGGCCGGACAATATGAAAGAAAGAAGCATCGGCGCTTTGGCTTATTTTAAGCCCGGAATGGGACTGCAGGTTTTAAGAGAATCTGTTTTAGGCCCTGAAAAATTTGATAAAGCTTTCAAAACTTACGTAGACAGATGGGCGTTCAAACATCCTACACCTTGGGACTTCTTTCATACCATGGAAAACGTTTCAGGAGAAGAACTGAACTGGTTCTGGAGAGGATGGTTTATCAATAAATGGAAGATTGATCAGTCTGTTAAAGATGTGAGATATGTCAATGGTGATTTTAAAAATGGAGCTCAGGTCACTGTTGAAAACCTTGGTCAGCTACCAATGCCTACCACTGTTCAGGTGAAATTTAAAGACGGAACCAAACAAATCTTAAAAATTCCTGTTGAAGTCTGGAAGCGTAATACAGAATGCACGCTGAAAGTGAATTCCAATAAAGAAATTGATGAGGTAATGCTTGATCCGGATTCTATGATTCCTGATGTGAATATGAAAAACAATATCTGGCCTTCAGCACAAACAAAAACAGTTGAAAAGGTCAATACAAAAGAATTTGCAGGAACCTATGGGACTAAAAGTGATGCCATCAAATTGGTTTTTACTGATAAAAATGGGCAGCTTTATGTCAAAGCAGGTAACCAGCCGGAGTTTCCTCTTGAATATGCTGGCAGTAATCAGTTTACTTTCGATGAAGCGGGAATAACGCTGACATTCAGCAAAGATAAAAAGGATCTTGTCTTTAAGCAGGCAGACAGAGAATACAAATTTACCAGAGAATAAAAACATAGATTTGGTTCTTATGGAGAAACCTAAACTTCAAGTGAAGTTTAGGTTTTTTGTTGATGTAAACTAGGTTGTACTTTCCTCTCTAGATTAATTAATCATAATGTAGTTTCAAACCGTCCTCTTCTCTCGCAAAGAAGTTCTATTTTTGTTATTCTAATTAAAAAATAGACATATGAATTTCAGATTTTCAATTGTATCCTTACTGTTTTTTGCACTTGGATTTTCGCAGGATCTTAAGGTGATGAGCTTTAATGTCAGACTACAGGTAACATCAGATAAGGAAAATGCATGGACAGAAAGAAAACAGGATGCTGTAGATTTATTGAATTATTATCATCCTGATTATTTCGGAGTTCAGGAAGCACTTCCGGAGCAGATGAAAGATATCAAGGCAGGACTTAAGAATTATGATTACATCGGTGTTGGAAGAGACGATGGAAAAGAAAAAGGAGAATTTTCAGCTATTTTTTATGATACCAACAGACTTCAGGTGGTAAAATCCGGAACATTCTGGCTTTCTGAAACACCGGAAAAGCCTTCAAGAGGATGGGACGCAGCTCTTAACAGAATATGTACCTACGCAGTTTTCAAAGATAAAAAATCAAAAAAAGAATTTCTGGCGATGAACCTTCACTTTGATCATATCGGAAATGTGGCGAGAGTGAAATCTTCTGAACTTATTTTGAAAAAGATCAAAGAAATCAATACTAAAAATCTTCCGTTAACATTAACCGGAGATTTTAATTTGACAGAAGATTCTGAGCCGATCAAAATACTCTCCCAGAATTTAAATGACAGTTTTTATCATTCCGAATCGAAACCTTATGGGCCTAAAGGAACATTCACCGCTTTCAACGTTAATGAAATTCCTAAAGACAGAATTGATTATATTTTCGTCAAAGGATTCAAGATAAAATCCCTGAGACATATCAACGACAGAAGAGAAAATCTACTCTATCCATCAGATCACTTTCCTGTATTGGCAGAGCTTTCTTTTTAATGAGAGATCAGGTAACGGGAAAATCAACTTCAAATCCAATTCCTCGCAGGGATTGGATTTTTATTGCAGGATCATTGATGAAATATTTTCGGAGCCTGCTGATAAATACGTCAAGGCTTCTTCCTGTAAAATAATCATTCGTTTCCCAGAGAGTATCCAGAATATCATCTCTTTTGATCATCGTCCCATTATGGTGCAGGAGATAAAGCAGAAGTTCCTGTTCTCGGATCGTAAGGCGTATATTTCCTGAATGATGAGAAAGCAACAGTTTTTCGGTATCCAATGAATATTCACCAATTTTTATTTGTGGAGAATAAGCAGGCCGTGTTCTTTTAATAATATTTTTAATCCTTAAAACCAGTTCTTCCGGATCACAGGGTTTGGCAATATAATCGTCCGCTCCGATCTTTAAACCCATCAGGCGGTCTATTTTCTGGTTTTTGGCGGTCAGAAAAAGCAGAGGGAAGTTTTTTTTCTCCTTTAAAATCATTTTTGCTAAAGAAAAACCGTCAATTGAAGGCATCATAATATCCAGAATACCCATGTGAAATGGGAAATCCGTTGGGAGAAGACGGACAATATCTTCAGGGTTCTGAAACCATGAGACTTCAAAATCTTCCAGTTCAAGATACTGCTTCAGGATCAGACCGAAATCCGGGTCATCTTCCGCCAAAAGGATCTTAGTTTTCATAAGGAATCGATATTTTAAATGTGGTTCCGGATTGGAGATAGCTGGAAACGTCTATAGTACCATGATATTTTGTGACGATATTTTTGACGAAATAAAGTCCGAGTCCCAAACCTTTCGTATTATGGATATTATTTGACTGAATCCTGTAAAATTTTTCAAAAATATCAGTGAGTTCACTTTTCTCTATACCACAACCATTATCACTTACTTCTATTTTAAGACATTGAGAAATGGTGGTGATGTGCATTTTCACATAAGAAGCTCCATATTTTACACTGTTCTCGCACAGGTTTTTGATAATGGTTTCCATCAAATTTTTGTCAAAAGGAAGTTCTTCCGAAACCTGGTTGATCAACTCGAAATCGGTTTCAGGATAGGTAAAATCAATATCCTGTACAAAATAATTCCAGTCATCAGGTTGTATAGATTGGGATGTTTCTGGTGTTTCATCTTTATGAATCTGGGACATCAGGTTTTCAAGGCGAGTAATCTGCCGGTCGATAAGGGGCAGGGTTTCCGGATTCCATTCCTTTTTTAACGCTTTCGATGCGATCTTCAAAGTGGCGATCGGGGTTTTGAATTCATGAGAGATGTTATCCACAACGGTGTGGAGAACTTCTACCTGTTTCTGTTGTCTTGCGAGATTTTTAACGGTAAAAATGTAAATCAAAAGGACACTTAAAAGAATTGCAGCACAGCATATCGTAAGAAGGGCAAGCTCTTTAAATATAATTGTTTTGATATTTAAAATTTCAAAACCTGTATTGCTTTTCACTAAAAAGGACTCATTTTTACTCGGTCCGCCGTCTTTAGGAGAAAATTTTGAGGTTGTTTCCCAGGTTCCGGTATTGGAGATCTTTGGTTTGACTACTTTATTGGAAGTCTCGTACAGGACGAGGGGGCATTCAATTAGGGGAGAGCCGTCAGGAAGATAGACTATAGAAGTGTATTCAATTTTTGCCGCAATTTTATAACCTTCTTTTTTAAAACTGTTGTCTACATAGGTGTTTAAGCGCGCTTCATTTTCTTTTTTATTCTTATTAAAGTATTCAAGAAAGTCTTTTTTGCTTATTTTTTTGTCGTGATATTCGATCAGAATTTTCTGGATCGTATCATCTGTTCTGTTTTTTATTCCACCCAGATCTTCCAGCTGATCGGTATAATGAGTGATTTTTTCATGGACGGTCCTGTAGATCTCACGTTCTTTCACCTGATACGTTTTGTACATAAAGTATCCCTGTATTCCCAACAAAAGAAGGAATAGTGCAGCGAAAAGAGCGATGAGGGATTTACTTTTGGACATCATTGAAACAAAGATAAAACTTTAGCCTTTCTCTTTATGGACATTAACCCATCATTAACCTTCCATTAACCGAAATTCTCTTTACAAATAATGAATTTTGAACCGTCAGGCAGAGTAACATCCATGCTTTTCAAAATCAATTATGTATAAAATTTTTCTTTTGCTGCTGTTTCCAATGTTGATGTCTGCTCAGACACAGATCATCAAAGGTTCAGTAGAGGATACTGAGAATGGAAAAGTTCCTTCCGCAGATATTGACGTTTATAATTTAAAAAATGAACTGATCAAAACAGCGAGAACAGATCGTGACGGTCACTTTACTGTAGAAGGAATAGTAGCAGATTCTGTAAAAATAACAGTAAAAAAAACAGACTATGCTCCGTTTGAAAAAAGAATGAATGTAAATAAGGAAAGTGCGCTTTTAAAAATCATTCTTAAGAAAAACACACAGGAAATAGAGGCAGTCGTTATGACCCAACAGAAACCTCTGGTCACCAGAAAAGTAGACCGTCTGGAATTCAATGTAGAAAACAGCAATATTTCTTCTCTCAATGCCTGGGAGATAGTAAAGAAAACGCCAGGTGTGACGATAAACAATGAGGTAATTGCCATTAAAGGAGGGACGGGAATTCTGGTCACGATCAATGATAAAAAAGTAATGCTGACAGGAGACGAGCTTAAGAATTTTCTTGAAAACACGGAGGGTGGCGAAATAAAATCTGTAGAAGTCATCACCAATCCGCCAGCAAAATATGAAGCATCAGGCAGCGCAGTCCTGAATATTGTCATGAAAAAAAATAAGATCGAAGGTTACCGGGGGATTATTTCGTCAAAATATGTTCAGACTCAATATGCAAAAGGGGTTGCAGGAATATCCCAGTATTATAAAAAAGATAAGCTATCCTTGATGGGAAGTTATTACAGAGGCTTTGGAACGTATTATCGGGAAGGAACAGATTATGTAAATTATCAGGGAAGTCAGACCAGGTGGGTAAGTACCATGAACAGGAAAGATAAAAATAAAGCACAGAATACCATTAACTTCAACGCTGAATATGAAATTGATAGCCTCACCAACCTGAGCTTAAATTATTCAGGATACTTCAGTCCGAAATCTTTTGGAACTTACATGGTACCTACCTTAATCTATAACAGTCAGGATATAGCTGAATCCAATTATACAACCATCAATGACCATCAGTCCGGAACGATCAATAATTCATTAAGCTTTCAGCTGGACAGAAAACTTAATAAGAAAAGCAGCCTTTCATGGATCAGTTATTTTACAGGAAACAATGGGGATAAATATCAGAATGTGCTTACTCATCTGAATTTTGCGGGAGAATCACCCAGAGATGATAATTTTTTTACTCAAAATACAACAGATGTTAAGCTCTATTCCACGCAGGCAGATTATCAGTGGAAAAATAAAAACCTGGAGCTTGAATCCGGGGTGAAATATAGTTTTGTAAAAACAATGAGCCGACTGGATTTTTCAGATAACGAAAATGGAAACCTGCAGCTCAGACCTGAAAAAAGCAGTCTGTTTGATTATAAAGAACACAATATGGGCCTTTATTCTTCATTAGCGTACCATCTTGGAAAATGGAATTTTAAAGGAGGGCTTCGTGCAGAAATGACGGATCTGGAAGGTGTGGTTTCTGAACCTTATGAACAAAACAAAAATAAGTATTGGAATCTTTTTCCTACTTTTTACGCTCAGTATTCCACAGAGAACAAACATGAATTTGGATTCTCCTACGGAAAAAGAATCAGCAGGCCATCGTACTCATGGCTGAATCCTGCCAAATCTTACTATAATTTATTCTCTTATTATCAGGGAGACCCAAAGCTGAAAGCGACGATCATTCATAATCTCAATTTTACTTATTCATGGAAAGGCTGGAATCTGGACCTTTATTACAGGAAAGAGATCTATCCATCCATGGAAATTTCATTTCAGGAACCCAGTACCCATAATCTGATCTACTATTTTACCAATATTGAAAAAGGACAGGCTTTTGGAGCAAGTCTTTATAAAAATTTCCAGATCAAACCCTGGTGGACTGTGATCCTTTCTGAGAATCTTGAACACAATGAAAATTATTTCAAAGGAATCGACGGGCTTCTCTATGAAAACAAGGTCTGGAACTGGGGCTCTACTATTTCAACCGGAATTACTTTAAATAAAACCAATGATTGGAAAATGGAAATTGGCCACAAATATTATTCACCTGGGATACAGGGGACTTTCAGAATCTCCGGTGCTTGGTCTGCTTATTTTGTGATGAATCGGAAATTTTTTAATAAGAAGCTGGAAGCTTCCCTTATCTGTAATGATATATTCAGGACTATGGGGCAGAAAGTGAGTACAAAATACGCCAATCAGGATAATTACTTCCTGGATTATGGAGATACCCAAGGATTTACCCTTTCTTTGAAATTCAATTTCGGGAACCAGTCTGTCAAGAATGCTAAAACAATAAAAAAAACAGAGGAGGCTGACAGGCTTTAATCAGGCAACTCCAATCTTCCGATACCTGTTTTCCTTTCAAAGAAATAAAAAACTGATATTCATAAAACATTATTATAAAAGAAATGGCTGGCTGGTGTTACATTTTCGCTAATTTTGATACTTATTTTTAAAAATTAGAGTTATGAAACGATTTCTTTATGCTCTGGTAGTGGTTGTTTCTATGCAGCAAATCGCTGCGCAGGAGCTGTATATGCCGAGAAATATTAAAAAAGCCTTTGAGAAAGGAACCCGTGATATTTCCGGGGCGCCGGGCAAAAATTATTGGCAGAACAAAGGAATTTACAATGTTGAGGTAAAAGTAGATGCTGCAACGAAAACAGTTTCAGGAAAAGAAACGATCGTATACAGCAACAACAGTCCGGACGAACTCCATGAGCTGGCGATCAGATTTGTAAATAATCTTCATAAACCGCAGTCTCCAAGATCTGGGCTGGTATCTAAAGATTTTCTGTCTTCAGGACTTCATATCAGATCGTTTATCGTAAACGGTGAAAAATATGCGATAAACAGTGACGACTGGGGAACTGTAGAAAAAGTAAAACTGAATAAAGCGTTGAAAGCCGGCGCTAAAGCTGAAGTGAAAATAGAGTGGGAGTACCCGCTTTCTGTGCAAAGTGGAAGAGAAGGGCAGATAGATCCTGAGACTTTTTATGTAGCCTATTCTTTCCCCAGAATTTCTGTGTATGATGACTATAATGGCTGGGATATGCTTCCTCACTCAGACAGACAGGAATTTTACAATGATTTCAATGATTATAATTTCACCATCTCTGCTCCGAAGAATTTTGTTGTATGGGCTACCGGGGATTTTCTGAATCCTGATGCCGTACTTCAGCCGGAATATTTGAAAAGATACAAGGCCTCTCTCAAAAGCGATAAGGTAATGCATATTGCCTCTGAGCAGGAAATGAGATCCGGAAAAGTAACGAAGCAGAACAAATGGAATGTCTGGAAATTCAAAGCCAGTCATATTACAGATTTCTGTTTTGCGCTAAGCAATCATTATGTTTGGGATGGGGCAAGTGTTCAGTTAAAAACAAAGAGAGCAAGTGTTCAATCCGCATATAAAACAGGCGCTAAGGATTTTGAACAATATGTAGACTGGATGCGTTATAATCTGGACTGGTTTTCAAAGAAATGGCCGGGTGTGGAATATCCTTATAATGTGATGACCGCTATCCAGGGCTATGCAGATATGGAATATCCAATGATGATCAACGATACCAGCATTCCTGATGATCTTCGTGATGCAAGGCTGACAGCAGATCATGAGATCGCCCATACCTATTTTCCTTTCTATATGGGGATCAATGAAACCCGTTACGCCTTTATGGATGAAGGCTGGGCTACCACCCTTGAATATCTGATCGGAATCGATGAAAACGAGGAAACCGCAGCAAAAGAATTTTATAAGAATTTCCGGGTAAAAAAGTGGATTAAAGATCCCTCTGCTGAACAGGATCAGCCCGTGATTACGATGAGCACACAGGTAAGTGGTGCAGGATACGGAAACAATTCCTATGTAAAAGCATCCCTGTCTTATCTTGCATTGAAAGATTATTTAGGAGATGATCTGTTCAAGAAAGCGCTTCTGCACTATATGGACAACTGGAATGGAAAACATCCGGTACCGTGGGATTATTTTAATTCTATGAATACAGGCTCAGGTAAAAATCTGAACTGGTTCTTTCAAAACTGGTTCTACACGAATAATTATATTGATTTAAAAATAACCGGTGCTTCACAGCTTAACGATCTTCTTACCGTTAATGTGGATAATGTGGGTGGATTTGCCATCCCGTTTGATGCTGTTTTAAATTATGAAGACGGATCTGTTGAAAAACTTCACTTCTCACCCGGCTTATGGGAGAAAAATGAAAAGCATGCAGATCTTACCGTTCCTATTAAAAAGAAAGTAAAATCGGTTACGTTGGATGGAGATCTCTTTATGGATTATACTCCGGATAATAACACAAGAAAATTATAAAAAAGCAAAAAGCCTGAATGAAAATTCAGGCTCTTTTATGTAAAGTTAATTTGGGTGTTATTATCTTAATCCAGCTCTTGGGCCAGCTGCTGCTACTACAGCCTGCATTCTTGTTTTTTGGTTAGCAGAGAACATAAACATTGCTTTGTCGTCTACATAATCCATATAGTTCATAAACATTTGAGAACGGCTTACTCCTCCACAAACTCTGTTTAAAGGATAAGATGGTGTTCCATAGTTAGGGCCAGGAGAAGTAGGAGTATCATTAGAGTAATCTGTCTGACATCCAGCGTTAGATGATCCCCAAAGGTGAGGCAGGTTTAAGTAGTGACCTACTTCGTGTGTAACTGTTCTTCCTAAATTAAATGGAGCTGAAGCACCTGTTTTTCCTATATACTGGTAACCTATTACCAGACCATCATACCATAATCCTGCAGATTCCGGATAGTAGGCATATCCCAGTGTTCCCGGCTGATTGTTCTCATCAAGGATAGAATTAACTACCCAGATATTCATGTTTTTGGTTGGATCAGTAGCATTGATGCCTCCGGTAGTTGATTTTTTCATTTCTTCAAGATCAGATCTCCAGGCGGTTTTTGTGCTTTGCTTACGATTGGTTGCTACCAATTTAAAGCTGATTTTTACATTGCCGGCTGCAGAAGGCTGAAATGCTGCCGGTATTTTATTAATATCAGAATTTGTAGCACCGTAATCAGCATTCAATACGGCGATTTGTTCTGCAATTCTTGCATCAGAAATATTTTGGGAAGTGGTATTATAGATCACATTGAAGACCACTGGAATTTCAACAGTTCCGTCTGCAAGCACTTTACCCATTGACAGATCTCTTAAAAATTTATCAGACTGTAATTCGTTAGCTTCAAATCTGGCTCTTAATGCAGGATCACTTTTGAGGGCCTTCTCTCTAATAAGGTCAGAAGGGCAGGATCTTTTTGATGCCAGCATATTAGGCGTTGTACCTGGGTCCTGTGATGCATCCTCCTGATTGGAAAGAGTATCATTGTTACAGGCAGACATAAAGCTCAGTATAAGAGCTCCGAAAAATAGCTTTTTCATAATATATTGTTAATGGTTTGGTCTCCAAATTTATATTATAAAAAATTAAAAAACAAAACATTTGATAAAATATTTAAATATTTTTCATTCAATGCCTGTTTCTATTGAATATTATGTGTGTTTTAGTTGTTTTAGTTGAATTTTAATCATATCACTAACGTGTGTTTAATTATTTTACTTTTTAATTTGTATTAATTGAAAATTATTAAACAAAAATACTGAATTGATTTATATTTTTAAGTTTAATTTCTTTAAGAATGATTATCCTGCAAAACCGTTCTTAATGGCGAAAACAGCCAGTCCTACGCGTGTTTTGAGATCTAATTTATCACACAATTGGTCCCGGTAGCTTTCTACGGTTCTCGGACTGCAGCACATCCTGTCTGCAATTTCTTTATAGCTCAGCTCAGTGACAGTATATTTCAGAAATTCTCTTTCACGATCCGAAATTCTTACAGCACTTTCTATTTCCTTGTCCTTGTTCAGATTGGAGAATATTATTTTTGAAGCCCATTCAGGATAAAAGAATCCGTCTGAATTTAATTTTATTAATGCTGTTTCAAGATCTTTCGGATGGGTATTTTTTAACAGATATCCTTTTGCACCGTTTTTAATCATTTTGATAACACTGTTGTCGTCACCCTGCATGCTCAGAGCCATTACCTGAATGTTTGGATGGTTTTGGGTAAGCCATGCAGCCGTTTCAAAACCGTCCATGATAGGCATACTGATATCCAGTAAAATGATATCCGGGATTTTTTCGTTATTGTTAAACTTATCAATCAGGTCTTTGCCGTTTTCACATACATAAATCACTTCAAATTCATTAAAATTATCAATGATTCCTTCTAGTGCTTTAGCGATAAGAACATGGTCGTCAACGATTACTATTGTTTTTTTCATGGCTGTTTTTTTAATATAATATGAAGGCTGGTTCCGGTGTTTTCCCGGCTTTCAAAAGTAAAATCGGCTCCTATAATAGCCGCTCTGTTTTTCATATTCGTCAGGCCGATGCCGCTAGATTTTATTTTGCTATTGTCGAATCCGATGCCGTCATCCCTCAGATGAAGTTCCCATAATACCTCTTCAGAAGTACTCAGGTTGATAAAAATATTTTTGCAATGAGCATGTTTAATGCTGTTCTGAATAAATTCCTGCGTAATTCTTAGCAGTACATTTTTATGGGCAAATCCCAGGTCAAGCTGATTAAAATTATGCTCAAAAGTAACCTTACATCTTTTAAAAGTATTGGTGTTATCTACTTCCTCCTGAATCAAAGTTACAATTTCCTTTTGGGTTATATTGTCGTCTGTCAGTGTTTTGGAGAGACTTCTCAGATCCTGCAATGACTGATTGATAATTTGGGATACCTGATCGATTCTTTCACTTACTTCAGGGACTCTATTTTCGTAGAGAAGCTGCTGGGTGTAAAGGCTTACCAAAGTCAGTTTCTGGCCAATATTGTCATGGAGTTCACGCCCGATCTGCTGCATCGTGGCCTGTTGAATTTCCAGTTGGGTAGCCAGAAGTTCCCTTTTGTGGATTTCGTTTTTTACTTCAATTTCATTCATATACTCTCTCTTCCTCTGTTTGTACTTTCGTATGTAAACCATTACGGCAGCTACAAACAGAACAAAGAAGATATTGAATAGAATGATGGTTATTATGAGCTCCGTTTTCCCCATATGAATGAAATTGAAAATAAAAGATACATTGTAATTCCGGATATCAGAAAATAATTAAAATACATATCCCATAGTTCCTTATACTTGGCCAGCAAACTAAAAAATGTCCAAAAAGGAAGTGTCCCTATATAAAATAGCGTGACACCTAAATTAATGTAAAACATTTTATTCTTACTGAAGTTTAAAATCTCAGCAGAATTAATCTGTTTGTAATATTCCATAATCACAAGCACCATCAGCATAAGACATCCAAATGTATAATTGAAAGAAAAGATTATTTTTTTTGTAGTAAAAAATACTTCACTTGGTAAAAATGATAATAAATATAAGCCTGACAAAGTATAGAAAAGTTTCGGCTTTCCTAGGGACTTTGCAGCATATAACCAGTAAAAGAAAAGAAACTCAATTGGGATTACGAAATAATTAAAAAATTTTGGTTTATCATATGCTATGAGTTGATGTCCCCATTTTCCCATTACTTCACATAGGAACATAAGAATAAGATAAAAAGAGAAATACTTCCAATACCCATCATTATTACCACGTTTATAGTAAATGATCGATATGATAGCAGCGAGTCCTTCTATCCAGATCAGAGACTCCTGAAGTATCTTCTGAAAATCAGTCATATGGGTTGTAAAATAAAAAAATTACGAATTAAGGGAATTGTTCAATTTTTGTGTCGTGTGGTGGAGATAACGTTCCGTGGTTTTCAGCAATTGTATCGGTAGGTAATGCTGGACCTTTTCTTTCAGCCATAGCCAGTGTTGAATCCGAATTTGAAGGACAGAAATCATAGTCAAGAATAGCTCCCGTTTCATCTTCTTTTTTCAAGGTAGGAATCATCACCAGGGTATGTCTTTCCGCATATTCTTTTTCTACTGGATGCCCCTCCATTATTGCCCAGTCGTCCGCTTTTGGATAGGCAGCATAATAAAATCTGATGCCTAAATCCTCTTCAGAAATAGTAGGATTTACTTTTGCTGCTTCATTTTCTATACATGAAATGAATTTTTTAAGTTTTGGAAGGTCAAACCATATCGCATGCGAATCAGTAATCCCCATTTCCTTATTTACCGCCTGCATCTGGTTGTTTCTGTAATTAGAGATCAACTTCTTAACAAGCTCTGAAGCAATGGTGTTTGTACTTGAAGCGGATTCAAGGCTTCCCGCTTCTGAAGTAGATTTTGGTTTCATAACGTTAGTTTTATAAAAGAATATTAGTTAGTAGCGCAAATTTCGTGAAAATTTTATGTTATACCGATGTGTTTTTTCCTGTTTATTTTTCAGGGTTTTTACGGATTGTAAATTACACTATAAAACAATAAGGTCCCCAAATTATTTGGAGACCTTATGTATGGACTGTAATTAGATTTACAATATTCTTAATCCGGCTCTTGGACCGTTAGCTGAAATGGCAGCCTGCATTCTGTCGTTTTGTTTTTTTGTGAACATGAATAAGGTAGTTTCATCAGAATAATCCATGTAGTTCATGAACATAGTGGAACGGGATACGCCTCCGCATGTTTCCATTTTAGGATAAGAAGGTACGCCTCTGTGGTTGGTGATCTGTTGTGGAGTATCGTCTACAAGGTCATTTCCACAGTTAGCATCACCCCAGATATGTCTAAGGTTAAGGTAGTGTCCTACTTCGTGTACCGTTACTCTTCCTTTATTGTGTGTAGCAACTGGCCCGCCTTCACCTACATATTCGTCCATCATCACAACTCCGTCATTCCAAAGGCCTGCAGATTCAGGGAAAGTAGCATATCCAAGTACGTATCCGGTTTGGTATGGCATATAGTTTACTACCCAGATGTTCAGGTATTTAGAAGGGTCAGTAGCATTGATTCCTCCTGTTGAGGTCTTTTTCATATTATCATTAGGAGCCCAGTTGGAGGTAGTCGTAGATTTTCTGTTGATCTGAGCCAGTCTGAATTTGATCTTTGTATCTCCGGCATTCACAGGCTGGAATGCAGCAGGAATATTGGAAACATTAGCATGGGTTGAAGCAAAAGCTTTGTTCAGAACATCAATCTGCGAGTTGATTCTTGCATCAGATACATTATTCGTTGAATTGGTGTATAGGACATTGAAAATAACCGGGATTTCCACGCTGCCGTCAGGCAGTACTTTGCCCACTTTCTTTTGCTCAATATAATCTGCGGTGTTGTTTTCGATCTGAAACATGCGCTGTGCTGCATCAGGGTTTTCTGAAAGAAATTTTTGTCGTACCAGATCTGAGCCGCAAATAGCTGCTGTTTTATCTGCCATGGCAGGCTGATCCGGAGTTGTGTTTTCGGAGCCGAGATTTTCGGATTCGTTGTTACATGATACAAAAAGAGTAATCAATACTCCTAATACTGCTTTTTTCATAAAATTATTGTTTTGTGGTTTAAATGTATCACAAATGTATGAAAAATATGTATTATTTGATTTTTATTCTTCTTTTAGGTGTATTTTGCTGCGAATATGATATTTTGTATATGTTTAAATTATTCATTAAAATATTTATTTTACAGAAATATTTTAATAATTTCATTGATATTTTAATAGGCAGGTTATTTTCTTTTGAGTTTAGCCGGAAAATTAAAAATAGGATTAAAGAGCAAAAAAAACCAGAGAAAAAATCTCCGGTCAGTTATTTTAAATACAAGGGTATCTTCTCCAGTCCCTGCAGATGTATCCTGTCGAACAGCAAAGGCCGGTAGGGCAGGTCATATCAACCGAGCAGTCAATTTCTGAAAGTGGATTAATGCCACCGTTGATTTTCTTTAAATCATTTCTTTTTAACTTTTTCATATGATGATTTTAAGGGTTAATCAATAAGTCCAGGACGACATTCAAGTTGTCCGCAATTGATGTTGATTTGTGAACATTGTTCTGTTGCACAAGTTCCGCTGGTAGAGCCATCAGGGTAAATTAATATATTGCATCGGCAGTCAATTTTTCCTCCCAAAATGGTTTTTAGTGAGCTTCTTTTTAGCTTTTTCATACTGATTTTGTTTTAGTTATTAATTTGTTTGGTGCTATAAATATACAAATATATCACCAGTTATTGATAAGATTTGCAATAAAAAAATAAGTGATGCAGATTGGGCTGCACCACTTACTTACAAAAATAATATAGATGAAAAAAACTCCTTATTGATCAGTCGGTCTGAATACCAAACCGGTCTCTTCGAAATAATCTAAAGTGATTCGGTCTCCTTCATTAACGGTTCCTGCAAGAAGCTCTCTTGACAATTTATTTAAAACTTCCTGTTGGATCACTCTTTTCAGAGGTCTTGCTCCAAAAGAAGGGTCATATCCTTTATTCATCAGATAATCCACAGCATCCTGAGTGGCGGTCATGATAATATTGCGTTTGCCTAACATATCATTATACCCTCTCAACTGGTACTGAACAATTTTTCCGATTTCTTTTTTGTTCAGAGGTTGGAACAGGACTACCTCATCAATTCTGTTCAGGAATTCAGGACGTAAGGTCTGTTTCAGAAGATCAAAAACTTCATCCTTGGTTTTGCTGACGATTTCGTCTTGATTTTCCTCTGTAATATGTTCAAAATTCTCCTGGATCAGGTGTGAACCTAAATTCGAAGTCATTATAATGATTGAATTCTTAAAATTCACCACACGCCCTTTATTATCAGTCAGACGTCCGTCATCTAAAACTTGTAATAAAGTGTTGAAAACATCCGGATGCGCTTTCTCAATTTCATCCAGAAGCACTACAGAATAAGGTCTTCTACGTACCGCTTCCGTCAGTTGTCCGCCTTCATCATATCCCACATATCCCGGAGGAGCTCCTACCAATCTCGAAACACTGTGTCTCTCCTGATACTCACTCATATCGATTCTTGTCATATTATTCTCATCATCGAATAGGTATTCTGCCAAAGCTTTAGCCAGCTCAGTTTTACCTACACCCGTTGTTCCTAAGAATAAGAAAGATCCGATAGGTTTTTTATCATCACTCAATCCAGCTCTGTTTCTCCTGATGGCATCTGCCACCGCTCCGATAGCTTCATCCTGTCCTACCACACGATGGTGAAGTTCACCCTCAAGATTCAATAATTTTTCTCTTTCAGACTGAATAAGCTTCGTCACGGGAATGCCCGTCCATTTCGCAATCACTTCAGAAATATTCTCAGAAGTAACTTCCTCCTTAATCAATTCATTCTGATGGTTTTGCATCTCCAGTTCAAGTTTTTGCAAAGCATCTTCTTTTTCCTTTATTTTTCCGTACTGAATTTCTGCTACTTTCGCATAATCTCCTGCTCTTGATGCTTTTTCTGCTTCCAGTTTCAAAGATTCAATATCTTTTTTGATCTGCGTTAAATCCTCAGATTTTTGTTTTTCCTTCAGCCATTTAGCATTGATCTCATTTCTTTCCTCAGAAATTTTTGAAATATCTTCTTTCAAATGATCAATCTTGGTCTGGTTGCCTTCTCTCGAAATGGCGGCCAATTCAATTTCCAGCTGCATCAGCCTTCTGTCCAGAACATCAAGCTCCTCAGGTTTTGAATTGATCTCCATTCTCAGTTTGGCAGAAGCTTCATCAATAAGGTCAATCGCTTTATCCGGTAAAAAACGGTCTGAAATATATCTCTGAGACATTTCCACTGCAGCAATGATCGCCTCATCTTTGATTCGTACCTTGTGGTGAGCTTCATATTTATCTTTGATACCGCGAAGAATCGAAATCGCAGATTCCGTATCCGGTTCTTCCACCATGACTTTCTGGAAACGTCTTTCCAATGCCTTGTCTTTTTCGAAATACTTTTGGTATTCATTTAAAGTAGTGGCACCAATCGCTCTTAATTCACCTCTTGCTAAAGCCGGTTTAAGAATATTCGCAGCATCCATGGCTCCCTCGCCACCTCCGGCTCCTACCAGAGTATGAATCTCATCAATGAAAAGGATAATTTGTCCCTCCGATTTGATGACTTCATTCACCACAGATTTCAGACGCTCCTCAAATTCACCTTTGTATTTTGCTCCGGCAATTAAAGCCCCCATATCTAATGAGTATAATGTTTTGTCCATCAGATTTTCCGGAATATCTCCCGAAATAATTCTGTGGGCAATTCCCTCCGCAATCGCTGTTTTACCTACACCGGGTTCTCCGATAAGGATGGGATTGTTTTTAGTTCTTCTCGAAAGAATCTGAAGCACCCTTCTTATTTCCTCATCTCGCCCGATGACAGGATCCAGTTTTCCCTCTGCTGCTAATTCATTGAAATTTTTAGCATATTTATTCAGGGATTGATAAGTCTCTTCTGAACTCGCAGAAGTAGCTTTGCTTCCTTTTCTTAATTCTTTAATTGCTCCTTCCAAAAGACTTTTAGTAACGCCCATGTCTTTAAGCATCTTGGATGCCTCCGAACTGGTCTCCAGTAATGAAAGCCATAAATGCTCAATCGTTACATATTCATCGCCCATTTTTTTAGCAATATTCGGGGCGTCCAGCAAAACTTTGTTCGCTGATTGTGAAAGATAAATATTGCCTCCCTCTACTTTTGGAAGTTTCTCAATATTTTCGCGGTTGCGCTCTCTTACCAAATTGGCATCTGCTTCAGATTTTTTTAATAAGAAAGGCGAAATATTTTCATCTACCTGAAAAATACCTTCAAGTATATGTTGTGGCTCGATACTCTGATTACCAAATTCCATAGCAGTCTGCTGAGCTGCCTGAATGGCTTCTTGTGATTTTACAGTATATTGGTTTAAGTTCATATTTTTTATGTTTTTTGTAATACTTTGTTTTTGGTTTGCTTTTTAAAAAGACATCAAGAAACTAAATTGTAAGGCCCAGTTTCTTAATGCCATCATTATTTAATCATTTAATCGATGGTATTACCGCAAAAACTGTTCAATTATTAAATTTACAAAAAAAATGGACAAAATTTCCGAAATATCTATTTTTAACGTTATATTAACTTGACAAAATTTCCGATTCCTTGATATTTACCTTCAAATAATGGAAAAACCGTCAGTGTAAGAAAAAATCCAGGATTGAAAGAAGTAGGAATTAAGGTGTTTCCAGACTTCTTTATATCAACTTAACCGGAAATTCCCCTCCGCCTGAGGGGTGGCAAATCGAAGATTTGACGGGGGTGCTCAGACAAAACTCCCGCTTCCGTGTTTAAAATCATCAGGTTAAATTGACTTATTAACCTCAGAATAATTACTTTTGCATTTTACCAGATGGAGCTTAAAGAAAAACAAAGGAAAATTTTAGACGTAGCAGTAGAGCTTTTCAAAGAGAAAGGATATATGGGCAGCTCAGTACGAGATCTGGCCACAAAGCTTAATATCAAAGCTGCATCACTGTATGCTCACATCCGTTCTAAGGAAGAAATCCTGGAATGGATCTGTTTTGGAATTGCCCGCGAATTTTTTGACGAACTTCAGGAAGTGAAAAATACAGATCTGCCTCCAAAGGATAAATTGAATTTATTTCTGGATAAACACTTATCCGTGGTTCTTCAAAACAGGGATGTTACCCATATTTATTCTAATGAATGGAGACACCTTGAAGAAAGGCTTCCTGAATTTATAGAACTAAGAAAAAATTATCAGGATGAAGTAGAGCAACTCATTTCTGAAATCTACAAAGCCCAGAACTGGGAACTTCAGTCACCAACATTTACCACAAGATTCATTCTTCATACCCTTAATAATTCCTATTTCTGGTTCAAAAGAAATACAGAATCTACCACCGAAATTACCGATGAGATAAGAGCAAAGCTTCTTTACGGTTTATTAGGAAATCAGAAACAATAATTTTTACCACAGAAAGAACAAAAGTTTTTAAATATTTCAGTTTAATTTTAAGCTGAAAGCTTTAGTGATGAAAAACGTATTTTTTATCCTTGGCAAGGTTTAAAACCTTGCCAAGGATATTCAGGAAAGACAGGATAGTTGCTTTCTTGTAAGTATGAATGACAATGGCTTTGATATTTCCTTAATTATTCTTTACTCCTAAAAAATCTTAATATTTCAAGTAAAGAAGTCTCTTAAATAACCTACATATTTGGTCCCATTCACTGGCGAAATAACTGATTGATTCGTTATTCAGTTATTTAGAATCATTCAAAATATGACAAAAGTCATAAATATTTTGTCAGGATTGAAATTCTTTTTAAATTTACACCTAACAAATGTTAGTTAGTAAGGATATGGATTTTTCAGTTGAATATTTAAAACTCGACCAGTTGAGGCTGCTTCAGTCTGACCGGTTGACAGATTTGGTCGGCTATCTGGGAGAGAGATCAGAATTTTATAAAGGGAAATTTAATGAATCAGGAATATCTCCACACGATATAAGGTCGATTGATGATATTACGAAACTTCCCATTACTTACAAACAGGATTTAAGGGACAATTATCCGTTTGGATTGTTTGCTGTTCCGAAGAATGAACTTCAGAGAATTCACTGCTCAAGCGGAACAACGGGAAAGCCTACAGTGGTAGGCTACACCAAAGAAGATGTTGACCTTTTCAGTGAAGTAGTTGCCAGATCATTATATGCAGCGGGAGCAAGACCGGGAATGCAGCTGCACAATGCTTACGGATACGGGATTTTCACTGGTGGATTAGGACTTCATTATGGTGCGGAGAAATTGGGAATGAGCGTTCTTCCGATTTCAGGAGGAATGACCGCAAGACAGGTAGACCTGATTATTGATTTTAAGCCTGAAGTGATTTGTTGTTCACCATCTTATGCATTGACCATCGCTGATGAATTTGCAAAAAGAGGAATCACTGCGGAAGAGATCAGTTTGAAATATGCTGTTTTAGGTTCCGAGCCTTGGACCGAAATTATCAGAAGTCACATAGAAGAAAAACTGGGACTTCATGCTACAAATATTTATGGATTAAGTGAGATCATCGGTCCCGGAGTATCCATGGAGGATTTTGAAGAAAAAGGAGGATCTTATATTTGGGAAGACCATTTTTATCCTGAAATTTTAGATCCCATTACAAAGCAGCCCGTTCCTTTTGGGGAAGAAGGGGTGTTAGTGATCACAACTTTAACGAAAAAGGCAATGCCGCTTTTAAGATATTGGACGAATGATATTACAAGTCTTTATTATGATGAGGATGCCAAGCGAAGCATGGTGAAGATGAGACCCATCAAAGGAAGAGCAGATGATATGTTGATTGTAAGAGGAGTTAATGTCTATCCAAGCCAGATTGAAGAAGCATTTTCTCACGTAAAAGGAGTCGTTCCCAACTACTATCTTACCCCTATTGAAAAAGAACAGATGTGTGTAGCCCTGGATATTGATGTAGAAATTGATGATGAATTGGTAAAAGATCAAAAAATAGATACAGATACCGATGATTATTTTAATTTTGTTGGCAACTTTGAAAAAAACATAGAAAACGAAATAAAAAAGAGAGTAGGGATTACCACGAAAGTGAAAATTCATACTCAGGACAGCCTGCCGAAGTGCGAAGGCGGAAAAATTAATAGAATACTTAAAAAATAATGAATTCATTTTATAAACTTAAAACGGTAAGAGTTCAGAAAGATACTCCTGAGGCGGTAAACGTAGCAGTAGAAATTCCTGAGGAACTGAAGGATAAATTCAGATTCAAACAGGGGCAGTATCTTAATTTCCGTATGATGATCAACGGGAATGAAGAAAGACGTTCTTATTCTATCTGCAACGCTCCAAGCGAAAAGAGCAACACTCTTGAAGTTTTGGTAAAGCTTCTGGAAGGCGGAAAAGTTTCAGGATATTTCAATGAACACCTGCATATGGATGAGTTGCTGGAAGTAATGCCTCCAATGGGTGGTTTTAATACTTCTTATCACCCTACCAATGTGAAAACCTATGTAGGTTTAGCAGCAGGAAGCGGGATCAGCCCGGTTCTATCCAACATTAAGGAAAGTCTTTATCAGGAACCCAACAGCTGCGCTTATCTTTTCTACAGTAACAGAAGCATGAATCATGTCATGAAAAGAGCTGAGATTGATCAATTGGTGGAGCACTTCAACGGAAGACTGAAAGTAATTTATCTGGTAAGCCGTGAAAAGCATGAAGATCCTGTATTTGAAGGAAGAATTTCTGCTGAGAAGCTAGAGCAGCTATTTGAAAGATATACAGATATTGATGTAAAAGAATCCACTTATTTCATCTGTGGTCCTGCAGAAATGATTAAAGGAATTTCTGATTATTTAAAGAAGGATAAAAAAGTACCTGCTATTCAGGTTCTATTTGAATATTTCACTGCTCCTGACGACGAGAATTCTGAAGAAATGAGTGATGAATTCAAGGCCATTGCCAATTTGGAAAGTATGGTCACCGTGATCATTGATGATGATGAATATTCGTTCCACCTTAATTCTAAAAAAGAGAGTATCTTAGATAAAGCATTGAAAGACAATCTTCCGGTACCTTTTGCTTGCAAAGGAGGAGTTTGTTGTACGTGTAAAGCGCAGGTTTTGGAAGGAGAAGTTTTCATGGAGAAAAATTTCGCGCTTACCGAAGACGAAGTAGCCAGAGGTTATGTTCTGACTTGTCAATGTCACCCGACAACAAATGTGGTGATGCTTAATTATGACGTATAATTAAATTAATGTAACAATATATCAATTTACCAGTGTAACAATCATTGGTACATTGTTAGACTGATACATTGTTAAATTGGAAAAATTATGGATTTAGAAAAATTTGTACAATACGTACACGACGAAAATAAAGTAGAACCAAAAGATGTAATGCCCGATGATTACAGAAAACTATTGGTTCGCCAGATTTCACAGCACGCCCATTCTGAAATTGTAGGAATGTTGCCGGAAGCCAACTGGATTTCAAGAGCGCCTTCATTGAGAAGAAAAATGGCTCTTTTAGCTAAAGTTCAGGATGAAGCAGGTCATGGTTTATACCTTTATTCTGCAACTGAAACGTTAGGAAACGGAACCATCAGAGCGGATAGAGATGCTACTTATGAAGATATGCTTGAAGGTAAAGCCAAATACTCAAGTATTTTCAACTATCCAACACTAAGTTGGGCCGATATCGGTGCCATCGGTTGGTTGGTTGATGGGGCAGCCATTATGAATCAGGTGATGCTGATGGGGAATTCTTATGGTCCTTATTCAAGAGCGATGGTGAAAATCTGTAAAGAAGAATCTTTCCACCAAAGACAGGGCTACGAAATTCTAATGGCACTTTGTCGTGGTACAAAACAACAGAAAGAAATGGCTCAGGCTTCGTTAAATCGTTTCTGGTGGCCGGCTTTAATGATGTTTGGCCCGAATGACGACAGTTCACCCAACTCTAAAATCTCTATGAATTATAGAGTAAAAAGAGAAAGTAACGACAGCCTTCGTCAGAGATTTATCGACGTTACCGTTTCTCAGGCTGAATTTTTAGGATTAACCGTTCCGGATAAAGATCTGAAGTGGAATGAAGAAAGACAGCATTACGATTTCGGAGAACTTCCGTGGGATGAATTCATGGAGATCTTAAAAGGAAACGGACCTTGTAATAAGAAGAGATTACAGACCAAAGTAAAAGCACAGCAGGAAAACCTTTGGGTAAAAGAAGCAGCGATCGCTTTTGCAGAGAAACAGGAAAAAATTTCAATATAACAATATACCAATGTAAAAATGTAACAATTCGTTGATCATTCTGAGCAAAGCGAAGAATCTTTAATTGGTAAACTGTTACACTGATACATTGCTAAATTACAATTTGATTATGGCAAATTTAGATATGTGGGAAGTGTTTATTCAGACTAAACCGGGATTATCTCACAAACACGCAGGAATAGTACAGGCTCCGACAGCGGAAATGGCTTTGCAAAACGCAAGAGACGTTTACACAAGAAGAAAAGAAGGAACTTCCGTTTGGGTAGTTCCAAGTAAATATATTGTGACTTCAGAAGGAGTAGACAAGGAAGCATTCTTTGATCCGGCAGATGACAAATTATACCGTCACCCGACATTCTACGATATTCCTAATGATGTAAAAAACATGTAATTTTCTGTAAAAGGTAGGCTGTAAAAAGTACAAAGTACAACCGACATTTTACGTTTTACAAAAAAATAAAACAATGAATTCATTATATAATTATTTATTAAAGTTTGCTGATGACAGCTTCATCATGGGGCAAAGATTGTCTGCATGGTGTGGTGAAGGGCCTTATCTGGAAGAAGATATTGCATTAACAAACATCGCATTGGATGAACTTGGTCAGGCCAATAACTTTTATGTGTATGCATCAAGAGTGGCTGATAACGGTAAAAGTGAAGATGACTTAGCCTTTTTAAGATACGAGCACGAATATGTCAACGCACATTGGGTGGAACTGCCGAATGAAGATTATGCGCAGACAATTCTTAAAGTATATGTATTCTCCGTGTATCAGAAATTGATGTACGAAGCATTGTCAAATTCTGCAGATGAAGAACTTTCTGCACTGGCACAGAAATCTTTAAAAGAAGTAAGATACCACTATACACATGCTTCTTCATGGATGAAAATCTTCGCTCAGGGAACAGAAGAAAGCCGTGAGCGTTTGGTGAAAGCCCTTGATAATATCTGGGAATATTCAAAAGGATTATTTGCAAAAGTGGAAGGAGAAGATGATTTAATTGCTTTAAATATCGCTCCAAATGTTGATGCGTTGTATGAAGATTTCCTTTCTATTACACAAAAGGATTTTCAGGACTTCGGTTTAGAATATCCGGCAAATCCTTTCATGCAGCCAAAATCCAGAACGGGTTACCATACAGAATATTTCGGATTTATTCTTTGCGAGCTTCAGTACATGCAAAGAGCATATCCGGGATGTACGTGGTAATTCTAAATGTAACAATCTAGCAGTTTAACAATTAATTGCTAGACTGTTAGATTGATAAATTGGTACATTTTAAAAATGAAAAATCCTTTAGAAATATTAGAATTAGTTCCCGATCCCGAAATTCCGGTAATCAATATCGTGGAATTAGGTATTGTAAGAGAAGCTAAAGTTACAAGCGAGAATTCTTGTGAAATAACAATTACGCCGACTTATTCTGCCTGTCCCGCTATGTTTACCATTGAGGAAGACATCATGAAAATCATGAAAGAGAACGGTTGGGATGCGAAAGTGGTCACCAAAATGTTTCCGATCTGGACAACAGATTGGCTGACGGATGAAGCGAGAGAAAAACTTCGTGTGTACGGAATTTCACCTCCCGAAAAAGGAGCAGACGAACATCACATCGGAAAACCGAAAAAATGTCCGCGTTGTGGCTCCATAAATTCAAAACAGATCAGCAGATTCGGGTCTACATTGTGTAAGGCTTCTTACCAATGCCTGGACTGTCTGGAACCGTTTGATTATTTTAAATGCCACTAAATTAATATATCAATGAATCAATGTACCCGTTTACCAATGCCAAAATAATTGTTACACTGTACATTGATAGATTGTTAAATTATTTGCTGCATCGTTAATCTGTTAGATTGTTACATTACAGCGATTGCCACATTATTTTATATTGTTAAATTAGAGCAGTGTAATTTTTTAATTTCTTAATCATTTAATTTTAAATTTAAAACCATGTATACACAACTCGATATTGAAACGCATTTTGATGGCAAACTGAAAATTGCCTACCTCAATCAGCCGGAAACTATGAATGCGCTTACAAAGCCTTCTTTATCAGACTTACGAGATTTTATCAAAGAATGTAGTAACGATGAAACAGTACGATGCGTAGCAATTTCTGGAAGAGGAAGAGCTTTTTGTTCCGGTCAGAATCTGGATGATGCTTTCGTACAGGGTAACGAACACCATGATAATGATATCATCAGAAAAATTGTAGTAGACTATTACAATCCTCTGGTTACCGAAATTACAAAATGCAGAAAACCGGTTGTGGCATTGGTTAATGGCCCGGCAGTAGGTGCCGGTGCAATGTTGGCATTGATCTGTGATTTTGTTCTGGCAGTTGATAAATCCTATTTTGCTCAGGCATTCTCCAATATAGGATTGATTCCTGATACGGGAGGAACTTATTTCCTGCCAAAATTATTAGGAAGACAATTAGCCAATTATTTAGCATTTACAGGAAAAAGATTATCCGCTGAAGAATCTAAATCTTACGGTTTGGTAGCTGAAGTGTTTACCGAGGAAGAATTTGCTCCGAAATCTATGGAGATCCTTGAGAAAATGTCAAATATGCCGACGGCTGCTATTAAATTAACTAAAAAAGCCTTTGCTCAATCTTATAACAACACATTAAAAGAGCAACTTGAACTGGAAGGCGACCTACAACAGGAAGCTGCCGAAACAGAAGATTTCATCGAAGGGGTAAATGCCTTTTTACAGAAAAGAAAACCTGAGTATAAAGGAAAATAAAAGATTTTGTACAATGTAAAAATTACAATGTACAAGGTACGTTGTCATTGTTATACTTTTTACATTGTACATTTTACATAATACAGAACATGAACAATATCGGAATTATTGGGGCAGGAACCATGGGCGTAGGAATTGCTCAGGTAGCTGCAACAGCGGGATGCAAAGTCGTATTATTCGATGCAAATACTCCGCAGATTGATAAAGCATTATCAGGCTTAGAGAAAACCCTTCAGAAATTAGTGGATAAAGCTAAAATTTCTCAGGAAAAAGCCACAGAAATCAGAAACAACATCGTTAAAGGTGAAGCTTTACAGGATCTTAAAGATTCCGATCTCGTGATCGAAGCCATCATTGAAAACAAAGACATAAAGACCAAAGTATTTACAGAACTTGAAACCTATGTTTCCGAAGACTGTATCATTGGTTCCAATACTTCATCCATTTCTATCACCTCTCTGGGTGCAGAGCTAAAGAAACCGGAGCGTTTCATTGGAATTCACTTTTTCAATCCGGCGCCACTGATGCCTTTGGTTGAGGTGATTCCTTCTTTATTAACAGAAAAATCATTACCTGAAAAAATCTACAGTCTTATGAAAGATTGGGGAAAAACGCCAGTGATTGCCAAAGATATTCCCGGATTTATCGTCAACAGAATTGCCCGCCCTTACTATGGGGAAGGATTAAGGATTGTTGAAGAAAACATAGCAACACCGGAACAGGTTGACGAAGCCATGAAAACGATAGGAAACTTCAAAATGGGACCATTTGAATTAATGGATTTGATTGGTGTTGATGTTAATTTTGCCGTAACCACTACCGTTTACAAAGATTATTTCTACGATCCTAAATACAAACCGTCCCTTCTTCAGCAAAGAATGGCTGAAGCCAAACTTCACGGCAGAAAAACAGGAAAAGGTTTCTATGATTACTCTGAAGGTGCAGAGAAGCCTGTTGCTCAGAAAGACGATGCATTGTATCAGCAAATTTTTTTAAGAATTATTTCAATGCTGATCAATGAAGCTGTAGAAGCCAAAAGATTAGGCGTTGCTAACGAGGAAGACATTGAGCTGGCTATGCAGAAAGGAGTCAATTATCCAAAAGGATTATTAAGCTGGGGAAAAGAAATCGGGTATTCCAAAATCTCCGAAACTCTACAAAGCCTTTACGAAGAATATCAGGAAGAAAGATACAGACAGAGCCCTTTACTCAGAAAAATGTAAAAATATAAAAATGTAACAGGATAACAGTGTAACCATAATTGGTACATTTTTACACTGTTACATTGTTAATTAAAAAATTATGACGCCGAGACAAGTTGCAGATTATATGTTCGGTCAGGATTATTTTTCCCAGTGGATGAATATCAAAATGATCGAAGTCAAAGAAAACTATTGCTTAATAGAAATGCCCATCAGGAAAGAGATGATCAATGGGTTGAAAACGGTTCACGGTGGGGTTACGTTTGCTTTTGCAGATTCTGCACTGGCATTCTCATCCAACAATACCGGAGATGCAGCCGTAGCCCTGAACTGTATCATCAATTTTACCAAAGCCGGAAAAGAAGGTGATGTTTTCAGAGCAGAAAGCATTCTGGTCAATGATACCAGAAAAACAGCCGTTTACGACATCAGGATCACCAATCAAAACAATGAGCTGATCGCAAAATTCGTCGGAACCGTCTATAAAATTGGAAAAAAAGTAACAGAACTATAAAAAGATAAAGACATCAGATGCCAGATATTAGATTAAAAAATGTCTGAAGTCTGAAATCTGAAATCGAAAAATCTAATAAAAAATGAACAACGTATACATCATAGACTACGTAAGAACCCCAATCTCAAAACTACAGGGAGGATTATCAGAAGTAAGAGCTGATGATCTCGCAGCCGTGGTTATCAAAGAAGTTATGGCCAGGAATCCTGAAGTTCCTGCTGAGGAAATTGAGGACGTTATTTTCGGATGTGCCAACCAGGCGGGAGAAGATAACCGTAACGTAGCGAGAATGGCTCTTCTATTGGCTGGACTTCCTTACAAAATAGGAGGAGAAACGGTAAACAGGCTTTGTGCTTCGGGAATGTCGGCAGTAGCCAATGCTTTCCGTTCTATTGCTGCAGGCGAAGGTGAAATTTATATAGCAGGTGGAGTAGAGCATATGACGCGTTCACCTTACGTAATGTCAAAACCTGGTGCTGCTTTCGGAAGAGACAGCCAGATGTTTGATACCACTTTCGGATGGCGTTTTGTCAATCCAAAAATGAAAGAAATGTATGGTGTTGACGGAATGGGTGATACCGCTGAAAATTTAGCAGAGATGCACCATATCAGCAGAGAAGATCAGGATAAATTTGCTCTTTGGTCTCAGCAGAAGGCTACCAAAGCTCAGGAAAGCGGAAGACTGGCGGAAGAAATTGTAAAAGTTGAAATTCCTCAGAAAAAAGGCGAGCCTAAAATTTTTGCTCAGGACGAATTCATCAAACCGACCTCTTCCATGGAAGGTTTAGGAAAGCTGCGTCCCGCTTTCAGAAAAGAAGGCACCGTAACTGCCGGAAATGCTTCAGGAATGAATGACGGAGCAGCAGCTCTTATTCTGGCAAGCGGAGAAGCGGTGAAAAAATATGGTTTAAAACCAAAAGCTAAAATCTTAGGATCTGCTGTTGCTGGCGTAGAACCCAGAATTATGGGAATAGGGCCTGTAGAAGCTACCCAAAAACTATTAAAAAGATTACATCTTTCTCTGGACGATATGGATATCATTGAATTGAACGAAGCATTTGCAGCACAGGCTTTAGCCGTGACCAGAAGCTTAGGTCTAAAAGATGATGATTCTAGAGTGAATCCAAACGGTGGAGCTATTGCTATTGGCCATCCACTGGGAGTTTCAGGAGCAAGAATCATTGGCTCTGCCGCTATGGAACTTCAGAAGCAGGATAAAAAATACGCATTGTGTACCCTTTGTATCGGTGTCGGACAAGGCTATGCAATGGTGATCGAAAAAGTGTAATTTTTTCAATAATGTAATAATATAAAAATGTATCAATCTAACAATTCCTGTCATGTTGAGTCTGTTGAAGCATTTCAATTGGTAAACTGTTAGATTGATACATTGTTAAATTAAATTTTTAACAAAAATTTTATGAACATCTATTCATACCACGGTATACGTCCTATCATTAAACCCTCTGCCTATATTCATCCGCAGGCAGTGATCATCGGAAACGTGGAAATTGGTGAAGAAGTATACATCGGACCCAATGCCGTGATCCGAGGTGACTGGGGAAAAATTATCATTAAAGACGGAGCCAATGTCCAGGAAAACTGCACCCTGCATGTGTTCCCGAATATTGAAACGATTCTTGAAGAGTCTGCCCATATAGGACATGGAGCCATTATCCATTCAGGACATATCGGTAAAAATTGCCTTGTAGGAATGAATTCAGTAGTGATGGATAAAGCGGTTATCGGAGATGAATGCATCATTGGAGCATTGGCTTTTGTTCCTGCTAATTTCACCTGTGGACCTAGGAAGCTTATTGTCGGGAGCCCTGCAAAAATTATTCGGGATGTTTCCGATGAAATGATGAAATGGAAAACAGAAGGAACCAAGCTGTACCAACAACTTGCCAGAGAAGGAAAAGAGGCTATTCTGCCATGTGAACCGTTCTCAGAATATGTAGAACAGACCGCTACCAAAACTGTGGATTACAGCATCTGGGCGGATTTAAAATAAACTTTTAAACCTTATCAAAACGTATAAGGTTTGATGATACAATGAAAACGAATATGATCAAAAAGATGCTCATTGCCTGTAGTATACTGTTTGCTTTTCAATTCATGGTTTTAGCCCAGAATGAAAAAGTAAAACCGTTGACTATTGGAGAGATCAGAACATTCAAGTCCAGAATCTTAAACGAAGACAGAACTTTAAACATCTATCTTCCACAAGGCTTTGATAAAACAAAATCATATCCGGTGATCTATCTTCTGGATGGATCAATGAATGAAGACTTTATTCATGTTTCAGGACTGGTACAATTCTTTAATCAAATGTATGCCATGCCGGAAACCATCATTGTTGGAATAGCCAATGTTGATAGAAAACGGGATTTTACTTATCATACAGATTTAAAAGATTTGCAGCAGGATTATCCTACCACAGGTCATTCAGCTAAGTTTATCGATTTTCTGCAAAAAGAGTTGCTCCCTTACATAGGAAATCAATATAAAACAACGGATAAATACCTTTTCGGACAGTCACTCGGAGGCCTTCTGGCCACAGAAATTCTTTTAAACAAGCCTGAAATGTTCAGTAATTATTTTATCATCAGCCCAAGTTTGTGGTGGGATGATCAAAGTTTGTTAAAACAGGCTCCGAACGCACTTTCAAAAAGCCCGGATACCAAAAAATTCGTTTATGTTTCTGTAGGAAAAGGTGAGCATCCGGTAATGGTCAAAGATGCAGAAGATCTCTATGATACTCTTAAAAAATCAAATAAAAAAAACTGGACGGTAGAATATAAAATGATGGAAGGAGATAATCATGCAACAATTCTTCATAGAAGTTTGTATGAAGGTTTGGTGAAAATGTTCCCTTATAAAGAACCCCAAAAGTAAATGATGAGATATTTATTTTTTACAATTTTCTTTTCTGTTCTAATGAGCAGCCAGAAGCCTGATGAAAAAAATATCAATGTTGAGCTTAAGAAAGAGCTAGCACAGATCTATAAAGACGACCAGATCTACCGGGAATTGATGCAGCCCAATATTACGCCCGAAAGAAAGGCAGAGATCATAAAAGAGAAAAACCTGTCTAAGGAAGATGTGGGTAGTGGACTCATCAAAAAGATGGACGATCAGGATCAGGAGAATCTTGTTAAAGTTGAGAAGATAATTGAAAAATATGGGTACCCAGGAAAATCTATGGTGGGCGAGCCTGAGAATTATGCCGTATGGTATGTAATCCAGCATTCTCCTAAAATCGAAAAATACTTTCCTCTGATCAAAAAAGCAGCCGATGAAAAAGAACTGCCATTCAGACTGTATGCCATGATGTTGGACAGGAAGCTGATGTACGACAACAAAGAGCAAATCTATGGGACTCAGATCCGTTCGATTTTTACAACAAAAGAAGGAAAAACGGAAACGCTGTCGTTTGTATGGCCGATAAAAGATCCCGACCATGTCAACGAACTGAGAAAGAATTCCGGATTTGGCATGACTATCGAAGATTATGCTAAAGATGCAGGAGGCATCGAATACAAAAAATATACATTGAAAGAAGCTTTGGATCTTCTTCAGAAAAAGAAATGATAGATCATCTGAAGAAATATTGGATGTTCCTGTTTATTGCTCTTATCGGAATCAATTATGCAGGATTCTATTTGCTTAAAGAATCAATAGGGATCTCTGATGCGCTTGAACATGTAGAATCAGAGACAGTGATCAGAAAATTAAAGCAGAAAGACTTTCTCTACACTCTGTTTGTAGATGCAGTCATGATTTTGGATTTTTCCCTTATTCTGTTCTTGCTGTTTATGGGAGGAAGAAAAATAGTACAACTCATTGTTAAAGAATAAAAGTCAGGTAAAAAGTTAAAAATAATATGGAAAAACTGAAAAATTACATCTACGGAGAATGGGTAGAAGGTACCGGAAACGGAGTTCCTTTATACAATGCCGTTACAGGAGAACAGGTCGCTGTTTCAGATACAGAAGGGCTTAATTTTGAGCAGGCTCTTGACTACGGAAGAACAGTAGGCTACAAAAACCTTTCTTCCATGACGTTCTATGACAGAGGAGAGATGCTGAAAAAAGTGGCTCTTTATCTTTTGGAAAGAAAGAAAAAATATTACGAATTATCATATAAAACCGGAGCTACTCACGCAGATTCATGGGTAGATATAGAAGGAGGTTTCGGTACTTTCTTTACCTATTCCGGATTAGCGAAAAGAATGCTTCCAAACACTCCGTTCTGGGTAGATGGCGAAACTCAGAAGATTTCTGCCAACGGAACTTTTCTGGGAACTCACATTCTGACACCAAGTGAATGCGTTTCTATACAGATCAATGCCTATAACTTTCCGGTTTGGGGAATGCTTGAAAAACTATCAACATCATTGCTGGCGGGGGTTCCTTCCATTGTAAAACCATCTCCTTACGGTTCTTATCTTACAAACGCTGTTTTTCAGGATATGATCGAAAGCGGAGTGCTTCCGGAAGGGGCTCTTCAATTGGTTTGCGGTGAGCCGGGAAATATTCTGGATTATGTTCAGGATGGAGATTCTGTGTTATTTACCGGTTCTGCCAATACAGGAAGAAAACTGAAATCAATGCCTTCTATCGCTGGAAATGCAGTACGTTTCAATATGGAAGCAGATTCACTGAACTGTTCAATTTTGGGTCTTGATGCAAAACCCGGAACTCCGGAATTTGATCTCTTCATCAAAGAAGTTCGTACTGAAATGACCACTAAAGCAGGTCAGAAATGTACAGCAATCAGAAGAATCATTGTTCCTGAGCACCTCATTGGAGAGGTTCAGAATGCTTTATCTAAAGCTTTAGATCAAACCAAAATTGGAAATCCATTGAGCAGGGAAACCAGAATGGGATCACTGGTAGGAAAGCAGCAGTATGATGAGGTCGTAAGAAAAGTAAATATTTTAAAAACAGAAACAGAATTAGTTTACGACGGAAAACATGAACTTATAGATGCAGATTACGATAACGGAGCTTTCATGAGCCCGAAATTATTCTTAAACGACAAACCGTTCGAGAAAAACATCTCTCATGATGTAGAAGCATTCGGACCGGTTTCCACTTTAATGCCTTACAAGGATGCAGAAGAAGCGGCAGCTCTGGCAAAAAGAGGAAAAGGAAGTTTGGTAGGATCTATTATTTCCCATGACGAAAAATTTATCGCAGAAACTTCATGGAAAATGGCTTCTCAGCACGGTAGAATTTTTGTACTGAACAGAGATAACGCCAAAGAAAGTACAGGTCACGGTTCGCCACTTCCTACATTGATGCACGGTGGTCCCGGTAGAGCTGGTGGAGGTGAAGAAATGGGTGGATTGAACGGTCTTCATTTTTTCCTTCAGAAGACAGCGATTCAAGGTTCTCCGGATGTTTTGACAGCCATTACAAAAGTTTATCAGCAGGGGGCAGAGAAGAAATTTTCGGATAAACATCCGTTCCAGAAATATTTTGAAGAGGTTGAGGTGGGAGATTCATTAGAAACAGCTGGAAGAACAGTTACTGATGCAGATATCGTTAACTTCTCCAATGTTTCATGGGATCATTTCTATGCGCATACCGATGCTACAAGCTTAACGGGAACTATTTTCGATAAAACGGTAGCTCACGGATATTTCATTCTTTCTGCAGCTGCAGGATTGTTCGTTTCAGGGAAAAAAGGACCTGTTATCGCCAACTACGGATTAGAAAACTGTTCATTCTTTAAACCTGTCTATGCAGGAGATACCATCACCGTTTATTTAACGGCAAAGGAAAAAATAAACAGAGGCGTAAAAGGAAGAAATATTCCTTCAGGCGTTGTAAAATGGTTGGTGGAAGTAGTTAACCAGAGAGAGGAAGTTGTTTGCGTAGCAACCATCTTAACATTGGTGGCAAAGCATTCTCCTTTCATTGATCTGAATGTGAAAAATGTTCAGAAAATATTGGGTGGTTTAACAGAAACGACATCATTAAACTGGGGTAAAATGTCGCCTCAACAAATGATTGAACATCTGGAACACGGAGTTTTGGTAAGTTTAGGCGAACCGGAAGCGGATAAATGTTTCACGCCTGAAGAGCAATTGGAAAAATGGCAGGACTCCCTTTACAATCACAGAAAAATGCCAAAAGATTTTCCGGCACCTTTCCTTGCGGAAGATGAAACTCTGCTGGAATTAAAACATAAAAATCTTGAAGCTGCAAAACAGTCTTTCCTGGATAATTTAAAAAGATTTTCAGTCTATTACAAAGAAAATCCACAGGCAGAGCATATGAATTATGTCTTCGGAAAACTGAATAAAGAAATGTGGGAGCTGATGCATAAAAAGCATTTTACCCACCACTTTGAACAGTTTGGATTGATTTAATGCAAAATAAAATATAAATTGATAATCCCTTTTGGTTTTTACCGAAAGGGATTTTTTTAATTATCCTTGTCAAGGTTCAAAACCTTGACAAGGATCTGCTGCATGAAAAATCTTGGTTTAGTAAGGGTTTTTATTAAAAATGATAATTACTTTTACAACACAATCACATTTATTTAAAACAAAATATGGAACTACAATTTTTCAAAGACTTTGACTTTACGGATTTCTGGAATGAAAGCACTTATTCCGTAAGAGATTATATAGAACCTTTTCCGGAGGATGATCTTATTGCTTCAATAGAAGAAGAACTAGGGTATAAGCTTCCCGCGTCTTATATTGAACTGATGAGGTTGCAAAATGGCGGATTGGTTGACAAATCCTGCTTTCCTACTTCAGAAGAGACCTCATGGGCAGATGATCACATAGCCATTACGGGGATTATGGGAATCGGAAGAGAGAAAACCTATTCCATTTGTGGAGAACTCGGAAGTCAGTTTATGATTGAGGAATGGGGATATCCGCCAATCGGTATTTATATCTGCGATTGTCCTTCAGCGGGTCACGATATGGTTTTACTGGATTATTCCAATTGTGGTAAAGATGGAGAACCGGAAGTGGTGCATATCGATCAGGAAGATGATTATAAGAAAACATTTCTTGCCAAAGACTTTGAAACGTTCATCAAAGGGTTGAAAGAGGAAGATGAATTTGACAATGAATAAATAAACAGGTATTTTTAAACTTTAAAATCAAATCATAAAAATAAAACAATGAATGAAAGCTGGATGCAAAAATGGGATGAGGTAAAAGACATTCTTACCTGTCCCGTAGATTTGGAGACCTATTTTACTTCAGATGAAATTCTGGAGCAGAAAATGGAGGTAATGGAGATCGGAAATGTATCCCTGCCTTCCGGAAAACTCATTGTAAGAGACCCTTTGGTATTTTTGAATGCCGGAGAAAAACCGTATTTCCTGCAAGCTCCTAAAGGGGATTTTCCTGTAAAAATTGCGGTGGTGAAATCGGAAGAATGGGGGAACCGCTATGCTGCAGTAAAAGTAGAATTCACTCACGAAAAACCTGTCCTGTATAGAGAAGCACTGATTGGAATAGAAAATCTTGAAGATTTAAATGAAGGCGACTATTTCGGATTCATGGTAGATGCCGGACTGGGTTCTATTACCGATGCAGAAGTGCTGTCTTATTTTGATACATTCCGTACCAATCTGAAGGTAGATAATATGTACGATGATTATTTTGCAGAGCATTTTGCACAAAGTTTTAAAGAATACCCACAAAACCAGAGAGAGCTGGGAGACTGGATCAACTGGAAAGTTCCCGGTACAGACTATCATATTCCAATGTTTGCAAGCGGTTTCGGAGATGGAGGCTATCCTGTCTATTTCGCATACGATTCAAAAGGTGAAATCTGTGGATTGTATATCCAGTTTATTGATATTGAACTGGCATTATCAGATGAGGACGAAGATGGGGAAGATGAATAAAACATTTGCCGACAAAGTCATAGCCTTCAATAAAAATTTACAGTTTTCAGGAGATCTTCCTGACGGCTTTCAGGCCTTGAATCCATATCTTGATAATCCGGAAACCATGATAGTCATGCAGGAATTTTATCACAAATATTATAATGATCTGAACCGGAGGAAATTCATCATCGGAATCAATCCCAGCCGGCATGGAGCAGGAGTGACAGGCGTTCCCTTTACCGATACCAAAAGGCTTGATGCTGTTTGTGGCATTACAATGCAGTCGGCGCGAACCCATGAAGTTTCATCAGTTTTCATGTATGATATGATGTCTGAGTACGGAGGAGCAGAAGAATTTTATCAGGATATTTATATCAATTCGCCCTTTCCGCTGGCTATCGTAAGAAAAACAAAAACAGGCTGGCTCAACGCAAATTATTATGATGATAAAAAACTCTTTGAAGCAGTAAAAGACTTCATGATCGAGTCGCTGAAGAAGCATATCAGTCTGGGAGTAGATACTTCCGAGGTCTTTGTTCTCGGGAAAAAGAATTCAGAATTTATTTCAGCGCTTAATAAAGAAGCTCAGCTATTTGAAAAGATGACCGTTCTTGAGCATCCAAGATATATCCAGCAGTATAAAACAAAAGAAAAACAACTCTACATCGACAAATATATTTTAGCATTAAAAAAATAGATGTTAATTGCATGATGTTGAACTGAACGATTAACCATGATTATTTTTCCTATCCATACAAAATTTAAATACAGCTGGCGTGCTTATCAGAAGAGGTTTCTCGATAATCTGGGGGAGTATCTTACCAACAACCATCTGCACGTCACAGCACCACCAGGCTCCGGAAAAACGGTACTGGGACTGGAAGTTATGGTCAGGCTGAATAAACCGACGCTTATCGTTGCTCCTACCTTAGCCGTGAAAAATCAGTGGGTTCAAAGATTTTGTGAACTTTTTCTTGATACAGAAACGGTCCCCGAATGGATTTCTACTGATATCAAAAATCCCGGACTTATTACCGTAACCACCTACCAGGGAATTCATGCAGCTTCAGGCTACCCGGAAGATGAAACAGAAGCTGATAAAAAATCGACGAAGGTTTCCTTATCTGAAATAATAAAGAAAATGCAGAAGCAGAAAGTGAAAACCTTTATTTTTGATGAAGCCCATCATCTGAAAAATGCATGGTGGAGAAGTTTAATGGAGCTAAAAGCTGCGATAGATCCCACCGTCGTTTCCCTCACTGCAACACCGCCTTTCGATGTTTCCGGTTATGAATGGCAAAAATACCTTCAGCTTAACGGTCCTATAGATGCAGAAATTTCCGTTCCCGAATTAATGATTGAAGGAGATCTCTGCCCACATCAGGATTTGGTATATTTTACATTACCTTCCTATGAAGAACAGCAAAAAATAGAATATTATCATACCCAGGCGGAAAGCTTTTTTAAAGAAATTGAAAATGATGATGTTCTTCTCAATGCATTGGAAAAACATCCCGTGTATCAGAACCCAATGGGAAATCTGGACTGGATCTATGAAAACATATCCTCCTATACTTCCGGGCTTATCTATCTTAATTTCAGGAAAAAAGAGATTTCAAAAATTCACTTTGAGATCATTGGTGATCAGCATCAGTATATTCCGGAATTTGATTTTTTCTGGTTTGAAGAACTTCTTGATTTTTATCTGGTAGTTGATGAAGTGAATTTTAAAGATGAAGAAGAGCATCGTACAGCCCTCAGCAACAGATTAAAAAGACAAGGTTTTCTTGAAAAAAAGGCCATCAGTTTTTTCAACAATAAAAATGTATGCCAGCTCCTCAATTCCAGTATCGGAAAACTTCAGGGCATCAGAGATATCGTTGAATTTGAATTTTCTGTTCTTAAACAAGATCTGAAAATGGTTATTCTTACCGACTTTATCAAAAAAGAATTTCTATCCACCGACTCGAAAAATGATCTCCCGCTAGATAAAATTGGAGCCATTCCTATTTTTGAAAAATTGAGACGGGAAAATCTACAGAATAAAAAAATAGGTGTTTTAACAGGAAGCATTGTTATTATTCCGGCGTCTGCAAAGGAGATACTCCATGAGCTGTGTAGTAGAAAAAGGATATACGGAATATCATTTTCCGTCATTCCCTACGATAAAAATTATATCCAGATTAATCTTACAGAACAAATAAAACACGATATTGTCCATGTGATCACTGAAATCTTCCAGCAGGGCTATATTCAGGTTCTGATCGGAACGAAATCTTTACTCGGAGAAGGCTGGGATGCGCCCAAAATGAATACCTTGATTCTTGCCAGCTTTGTAAGTTCCTTTGTTCTGTCCAACCAGATGAGAGGAAGAGTGATAAGAACAGATAAAGAAAATCCTCAAAAAACCGGAAATATATGGCATCTTGTCTGTTTCGATCCAAAAAGCGAGAATGGTAGCCAGGATATGGATATTGTCAGAAAAAGATTCAAAACCTTTGTTGGGATTTCAACCCAACAGGAAACTTCCATCGAAAATAATTTTGAAAGGCTCCATATAAAAACCATCGAAAAAGAAGATGAGCTCCCATCTGTTAATCAAAATAGTTTTTCTTTGGCTGAAAAGAGAGAGGCTTTATCGCAGCGCTGGAAATCAGCATTGGATCAAGGTAATATTCTCGTGGAAGAAATTAAAGTTCCTTCCGAAGATATGCGAACAGTAAAGGATATGAAGATGACCTATCTGGGGAAAATGACGGCAGATCTATCTAAAGTGATGATTTCATCCGTTTTACTCTTTTGGCAGGACCTTCTTTTCGGGTTACTGAAGAATATTGAGGGAATAGATTCTGTCAAAAACCTTTCCTGGGCTGTATTTCTATTGGGAGGATTGGGATTGGTGATCTACGGAGGGAAATTTTACCGGGCATTAAGACAATATCTTAAATATAGAAATATTGCTGGTCATATGGGGCTTATAGGTGAAACCGTTCTGAAATGTCTTATCTATGAGAGGATTATTACTACCGCTCCTGAAAAAATGAAGGTGGTAAGTTCTGCCGACAAAAGTAATATGTTTTGCTATCTGGATGGTGGCAGTCATTACGAAAAATCACAGTTTATCAACGTTTTACAGGAAGTAATTTCGAAGATTGATAATCCCAGGTACCTGCTGAAACAGCAGACTCAACTTTTCTATAGGAAGCAATACATCTATTATCCCGTGCCCGACGTTTTCGCCAGAAATAAAAAAAGTGCCGATCTGTTTGCTAAAACCTGGAGTGAAAAGATTGAGAAATCTGAACTGATCTTCACCAGAACCATTGAAGGGCGACGCACCTTATTACAGTTGAGATTTCAGTCCCTGTTAAAAAGAAATGCGAGAATTGAACATCTTCATAAATGGACCCGATAAAAAAAATTCCCTGAATAGTCAGGGAATTTTCTCATTTATGCATTAGAATCTTTTCGGGGCACAAATCACTTATGAAAAATTTTTATTTTTTGATGATCTTGGAAGATCCGGATGGGGTTTTAAGGATGTAAACGCCATTTGGAAGTTCCGAGATGTCTGCCTGATTGGTTCCTTTCTTGATATCAAGGTTTTTTAGCAATTTCCCATCCTGGCTGTAAACTTCAGCTTGTGCATTGTCTTCCGTTTTAATGGAAAGAGGTCCGCTGGTAGGATTAGGATAAATGCTCATTCCTTTTTGTGAGGAAGCTGTTTCATTGGTTGCCAGTACCACGATACCGGAGTCTTTTACCCACGTGAAAGCATCAAGTCCTGCATATCTGTAGTTTCCTCCTAGCGTCAGTCTAAGCTCATCGATGATGATATTTGAATAATTCTGACCGTTTAAATTGGTAAGGTCAATCAGAGTATATCCGTTGGTAGGAGCCATAGAAGTAGCAAAACCTGTAGACTTCGTCTGTGTAAACTTAGTTACTCCGCTCAGTTTTCCTGTAATAGTTAATGTTCCCGGTACAGTCAGATCCAAATTAAGAGAGGACAGGAACATCCAGAAACGGTTTACTTTAAACAGGTTGGAAGTTGTTTTGATACTGAAAGATGGCGGAGTAGCAGGATCATTAGAATTATCAATATATCTGTTGTCAGTAGCGGTTCCGTTCCAGCCTGTTCCAGGGAAATTGGCTTGAATATCGAAAGCTCCTACGTGAGAAATAATGTTGAAAATGACTCCATTGTCCGTAAAGATGGGGCTTCCGTTTGATTCTGTCTCAAATTGTTCTGTACTGGTTTGTCCAAAAGAAAAGAAAGATATGAACAGACTACAGATGGTTAAAAAAATAGATCTTTTCATGATTTAGGTTTTAAATAGGTTGTTGTTTTTTAGCTTCGTGGAGGATAGATTCCCTCTACACAAATGATGTAGTTAAGCCCTAAATAAGGCGGCATATTATTCATCGGAAGATTTTGTCCGGTGTATGATATGGATCTCGCATTAAGAGTTGTATCAGGATCAACGGCTGCAAAACTTGGTACAGCATTGAAATCCCTTCCTACCTGCGTTCCTGTTTTTGCGATTGATGTGGCAGTTGTAGGAGTAGAAACGGTAGCATTGGCATTAGCCACTTTCAGTTGAAATCCAGAACCGATACTTGGAAGATTCTGTGCCATAATCGTATTTTGTGTTGTTCCGGCAACCACTCCAAGAGGATAATATTCGTTCGCAGTTACATTTCCGGCCCCGATAGCCATACGTCCTTTTAGATTCGGTAATGCAAAGGTGTCTACACCGTTTCCTCCATAGGTTGTCCCCAGGATTGAGAATAAAGCAGAATTATTTGAAATCCTTAATAAGCTTCCGTCACAGAACATCCAGCCTCTAGGTGCAAAATTTCCCGCAAATAGTTTTACAATTCCAATGTACTCGTCCATGATAATAGTTTTTTCAGTTGTTAAGTTTTCTTACTCTATTCAAGGCTTTTCAGATTCCGCCTTTGGTCGTTGTTTTTTTTTGATAAGCCAAAGGAACAACATATAAGAAGTCAGTGCTAGAGTAGAAAATACCAAATTAAAGACTCCGTATTTATACGTAATGAATACGCCCTTCCTATGATATACAGAGGATTTCAGGCTTTAATGCAACAGATATTTTAGGAATATAGCATGAACAATAATTTAGGTGTCATAATTTTCTCTGGACGAGCGGTATTTAGTATTTTTGTAAGAATCCAATTAAAATAAAAATGAACGAATTCGTAGCATCAGAAATTAAAAACAATATCGCCGAAATTACTTTCGGAACACCAAAAAGTAACGCGCTTCCAGGGGCTATTTTAGAAAAACTGGCTCAAACCATCCTGGATGAAGGAGCTAAAGAAGAAGTAAAAGCTATTCTGGTAAAAAGTGAAGGGGAAAAAGCATTTTGTGCAGGAGCAAGTTTCGATGAGCTTTTAGCCATTGAAGAATTAGAAACTTCTACAAAGTTTTTCGGAGGATTTGCAAAAGTTCTGAATGCCATGAGGAACTGCGGAAAAATAGTGGTGGTAAGAGTTCAGGGAAAAACAACCGGTGGAGGTGTAGGAATCGCTTGCGGAGCAGATTATTGTTTTGCCACTAAAGATTCAGCCTTGGCACTTACAGAAATTAATTTAGGAATCGGCCCTTTTGTGATCGGCCCTTATGTAGAAAGAAAGATTGGGAAGTCACAATTCTCTGCAATGGCTATTGATGCGGATTTCAGATCGGCAGAGTGGGCAGAACAGCACAATGTTTATCATTCTGTATCCGGGAGCATTGAAGAGATGGATGCCAAATTAGAGAAATTCATGCAGACCCTGGCTTCAAGAAGCAGTGATGCATTAGCTTTAATCAAAAAAGTATCCTGGGAAGGAACTGATCATTTCAATGAATTAATGCCTGCAAGAATTCATATGAGCGCTAGCTTAATTCTTGAGGATTCTGCTAAGAAAAATATTGAATCTATTAAGGAAAAATTGAGAGCAAAATAATGCATTGTTTTCCATCATAATATAGCCACTGATCATTTTCAGTGGCTTTTTTTTGGTGATCGTTGTGTAAAATTCAAAAGCACCATTCATCGTAAGTCCTTCAAATGGTAATAGAGTTCTTTTAATTCATACCAGCTTAATTCTATTTCTTTAAGTTAAAAATTGAATCGTGAAAAAAAGGAGTAAAATTTTAAAAAATATATTGGCAGATTCAAAATAAATTATAACTTTGTAATTCAAAGTTCTTTTTATGGATTCGAAAAACTATCACGAAGACTTATCGCATATCCGTTCCATGATGGAACGGTCTTCCAGGTTTATTTCATTAAGCGGATTGTCTGGAGTTGTAGCCGGACTTGCCGCATTAATAGGTGCAGGATATGTGTATTTTGTTTTTAAAAGGGAAGGAATTGATTACTTTGACGGTGACAGGAATATTTTTCACCCGGCATTAGTAAAAGAATTGGTTCTTATTGGAACTGTGATTTTATTTACGGCCCTGCTCAGTGGCTATGTTTTCACAGCCAATAAGAGCAAAAAGAAAGGACAGAAAATCTGGGATGCCACGACAAAGCGCCTATTGCTTACTTTTGCTGTTCCTTTGGTTACGGGCGGAGTTTTTTGTCTAGCCCTTCTTTTTCATCACCTTTTTGTATGGATCGCTCCGGCTACGCTTATCTTTTACGGAATTGCCTTAGTCAGTGCAGAAAGATATACACTAACTGATATCAGATACCTGGGATATTGTCAGATCATACTGGGATTGATTTCTCTGTTCTTTCTGGGCTGGGGCCTTCTATTCTGGACCATTGGTTTTGGAATTTTACATATTGTGTATGGTTTGATCATGCATAAAAAATATAAATAAAGATTAAATTTGCAGGATTTTAAGAATAAGCTCTTGAAACCTGCTGCTAGAAAATCGTTATGATAAAAATCAATCAACTCAATAAAGAATTCGAAAGCCGTGTAAGACTGGGCATCATGTCCGTTCTAATGGTCAACGATTGGGTTGACTTTTCTGAAATGAAGAATGTACTGGATGTCACAGATGGCAATTTGGCCAGCCACAGCAATGCGCTGGAAAAAGCAGCCTATATTGAAGTGAAGAAAGAATTTGTGGGCAAAAAACCAAAAACGTCTTACCGTGTTACCCAAAATGGAAGGCAGGCTTTTAATGAACATTTGGATGCTCTTGAAAAATTATTGGGAAGATAAACCTATATTTTTTTGAAAATTTACTTTGAAATACAAAGTGCTTTATAATATTAAAAATTAAAAAAATGATGACACTAAAACAAAAAAGAACATTTATTTACACTACACCTGCTGCCTTATTATCTATTCTTATGTTAGGAAATTTCTTTAGCAATGAATTCAACTGGTCATCGGGTGACTTTGCAGTCGCTGCAGTTTTGCTTTTCGGAACGGCCTTTATCATCGATCTGGTACAGCGGATCGTTAAAAATAAAACTTACAAAACACTCCTGAGCGGCGCAATTACTCTGGTTTTGTTGCTTATCTGGGCAGAGTTGGCAGTAGGTGTTTTTGGAACTTCTTTCGCGGGAAATTAATAGTCACCGAATCCTGAAGCAATGACAAGAAAGTATTTTCTCAAGAGCCTTTTCAGTCTGTCGGTAGCGGGAATGTTTCCTTTCCTGTACTCGTGGCAGGTAGAGCCATTCTGGTTAGAATTTGTACAAAGAAAACTTCCGGTTAAAAATCTCCCTGAAACATTGGAAGGAAAAATATTGATGCAGATTTCAGATTTGCATGTAGGAAACCGTTTCGACTGGAATTTTCTGATTGATTCTTTCAGGAAAGCTCAGCAATTCAACCCTGATTTTGTCGTCTATACCGGAGATTTTGTGAATCATGGAACCCAACAGGAGCTGGAAGATCTGAAGATCGTCATGAAACATGCAGTCCATGGAAAGTTAGCAACTTTTGGGATCCTTGGAAATCATGACTACGGAAAAAACTGGAACGATAGCCAATGCTCAGAAGACATCTGCCACATTCTTCAGGAGGTTGGAATCACGATGCTTAAAAACAGCAGTGAAGAAATCCACGGACTGAATTTTATAGGATTTGAAGATTTGTGGTCACCTAACTTTTATCCGACAGAAGCAATGAACAGTTACCATCCTTCAAAAGCCAGTATCGTGCTTTGTCATAATCCGGATGCCTGCGACAGGGATATATGGAACGGATATCAAGGCTGGATTTTAAGCGGTCATACTCATGGCGGACAATGCAGAATCCCAGGCATCATCACCCCGGTCCTTCCAGTCCAAAATAAAAAATATGTATCGGGCGAAATCGATCTTCATGATGGAAGAATGCTTTATATCAACAGGGCTATTGGCCATTCTTTCCAGATAAGGTTTATGGTTCGTCCGGAAATTACCGTCTTTACTTTAACTCAGGCTTAAAATACTATCTATGAAAGATCATGAAATTATAAACATTGGAAAATCCATTTTCGGATTGTGCTTTGCGCTGGGAAATATTTGCCTTTTCGGTTATCTGATCACAAAGATTGATGACTTTGCTTACTACGGTTTTCTTCTGCTGGTCTTCGGAACAGCTTTAAACCTTTTTGTAACATTGGGACTATTGATTTATGGAATTGTTCATGAGGCAAAGTCTGATGCCTGCCTCAAAGCTATCGGTCTACTGATGATCAATATTCCCGTAGCTATTCTTTATGCTGTAATAGGACTTAATCTGGATGGCTTATGAAAGATTATGAAATAATGAATATTGGGAAATATACTTTTGGGTTATGTTTTACGCTTGGCAGTATCTCTCTCGTTGGCTACTTAATAACAACTAACGATGCTTTTGTGGCCGGAGGTTACATGCTTTTAATTTTCGGAACTATAATAAATCTACTCATTGCGCTTGGATTATTGGTTTATGGAATTGCTGATCGATCTAAACTTAAGCCTTGTATGAAAGCGATCCTGATAATAATGATCAACATTCCCATAGCATATATTTATGCGTTAATAGGACTTAGCTTAATATTTAAATAATAAATTATGAAAAAAGTACGTGTTCAATTTCTGCTTTTTGTCTACGATAAAACCCAGAAACTCTACAGAAAATATTTTAAAAAGAAAAAAAGACAATGGCAGTTCAATGAACAGCAGCTGCTGCAATTTCAGGAAGATTCCTTGGGAAGGAAACTGGGTGAGTTTTATAAAAAACACGGATTTTCTATGATCCCGAAAATGGAAGACCACGACGTGCATCATCTGATCACCGGATGCGGAACCCATTTCGAAGACGAAATCGCCATGCAGTACCTTCTTCTCGGAAATGGTAAACTCAATGCCCATCTTCTGGCTGCAGTCGTATTGGGAACATTGATTCTTCCCGAATATTTAAAACTTTATAAGAATGCTTATAAGAAAGGACAGAGCATGAGACCTTTCTATCACTGGGATTTTGAAAGCTTATTGTGGCAGAATTTTGACCATCTGAAAGATTATATTCAGCAGAAAGAACCGACGGTACTCTATTAATGAATGATCATGAAGAAAATACAATACAGTACCGTAGGCAGAAATACTTTTCTGACTTCATTGTTATCAGGGACTTTACTATTCATATCTTATGTGATAACAGAAGCAGACTTTCTATTAATATTGGGATTTTATTTTGTGGTTATCGCAGCCGTAGTGAATCTGCTTGTCCTGCTCTATGAGCTTTTAGAATTCCTGACAAATGTAACGGATAAGAAATCATCAGGAAACTCAGTACTGCTGTTGCTTCTTAATATTCCAATTACGATCCTTTATCTATTAATCCTTTTTAATTACAATATGTAAATTTTTCATTTCCGGTATTTTAAATCAAAAAAAACACATGATTATATAGCATTAAGAATCTTTAAATCTTAAATGCTTCAATTTTTCAATTTCTACCTTAAACCCTTCCATCATGAAAACACATTATTATATATTCCTTACAGCCGCTTTGTTTGTCATTCTATTCTATGATCAGAATGTGGGAATGAATCTCGGTATTATGAGCATCGTTTACACAACACTTACCTTGTTCAAAACCCCTGAAAGAAACAGAACAAAAACCTTTCTGATACTTTTTGTTACAAGTATGCTGTCAAGCTTTGCTTTTATCTGGTACGGAGATTTTCCTTCCTTACTGGCGGTTGTAAGTTCCATTCTCCTGCTTGGTTATCGATCAAGAAACAGAAACCTGAAAATACTTTTCCTGATTCCGGTTTTTATCATCAACAGTTTTACCTCACTTTTCAGGTTCTTCAGTTTTGACGAATGGCTTCCGAAAAAAAATGTATCAGGTATATGGCAGAAAACCTTGGCGTTCATTATTATTCCGATTTTGTTGATTTCTGTATTTTTCGGAATTTACTCTGCGGGAAGTGATCACTTTGCAGCACTTTTCAGAGATTATGAGTTGGATATTAATGTATGGCAACTGTTATGTATTTCGGTGCTGGGCTTTTTTATTGCGTTCAATTACTGGAATTATGCAGTGGAAAGATTCATTTATAAAAAGAATCATTGGCTGGATGATGACTTTCAAGATCAATCTAAAATTCAGAAGTCTACCTATTCCTTCCTTGATCTCGATTCAGAAAGGACAAGTGGGGTTATCTCTTTCTTTTGCCTGAATATTTTATTGGTGTTTTTTATTATCACTTACAATTATGAACAGTTTTATGAGGTATCGAAAACTCCCGTTCAGCTTTCCGAAGAAACCCATGAAAGAGTCAATGCGGTGATCCTATCGATTGTGATGGCGGTTTTGGTCATTATGTTCTATTTTAAATCAGGTTTTAATTTTGATCCTAAGGCAAAGCTGATGAAAATGCTGGCCGGAATCTGGATTGTTTTAAATGCAATTCTTGTTCTGTCCGCAGTCGTAAAAAACTACGAGTATATCATCAGTTACGGATGGACTTATAAGAGGCTGGGCGTATTTGCTTTTCTCCTTTTGGCCCTCATTGGTCTGGCTCTTACCTTTATTAAAATTCAGAGGAAAAAAAGAAATGCATTCCTGTTCAATGCCATGACCTGGTATTTTTATGGAACAATTTTGGCTTGCAGTTATGTCAACTGGGGTGGAATCATTACCTACCAGAATATGAAACGTAAAGATTTTGTGATGAACTATCACCTTGAGCAAATCAGTTTCAGTGAAAGAGGGCTGCTGAAGTATGCGGATGAAAAGAAAGATCCGCAACTTAAAAAGAAAGTACTGGTAAAAATTAAAGAAGAAAAGTCCAGGCCCTTCCTTTCAAAAATCCTTTACTATGAAACATTAAAAGATTAGTTATTATGAAAAAATCCTTATTGTTAATTCCATTGATTATTATTTCGTGTAAAAAAGAGGTGAACGTATCCGAAACTCCGAACAGGGACTCTGCTGTGGTCACAGAAATGCCGGATTCCGCTACAAAAACAGATTCAGCTCAACTTAGAAAGCAAGATTCAATTATTAACAATGCTCCTGTTACCAAAGAAGTACTCCGCAAAGGCGTTATGAGAAGCGAAAAAGAAGGTCAGATTATCCGTACGGCAGATGCAGCTCAGCTTCCTTTTACCCTGGGAGAAGAATTCACAAAAGACGGTCAGGAACTTGTCTTAAAACTGACTCACTATGACAAACCTACGATTAAAGCGAAAATTTCAACAAATGAAAAAGACTTTAATATCAGGTTCAATCAGATCAAGCTTCCCAACGGAGATTATGATGGCCCTTTTAGCAGAGAAATTACTTACCAGACCAAAGGAAAAGGAGAAGTATGGCTGATTATCGGGAAAAGCAATATGGCTTCAGGCAATACCATCGGAAGTTTTAATGTAAGTGTAGAATAAGTTTTATCCATTTGGTATAATTTGTGCAAACTCATTACTAAAGTTTAAAAGTTATGAAAAATATATGGTTAATGACGGCGGCAGTTTCAGCAGTAGTAGTAAGCTGTGGAACAGTACAGTCGCTGGTTCAGAATACATTCCCTTATACCGCCAATGTCTTGGTATCTACGGGAGTTCCGGCTGATAAAGAAGTTTCTTCCACATCTACCGCTACGAATGTACAGACTTGGTTTGGAGGAAATAATAATGCAAAAATCAAGGATGTAAGAATTTCTGATGCTAAAATTTCTGTAGTTTCTCCTTCAGGTGGAAATTTAAGTGCGGTGAAATCCGTAAAAGTATATGTTTCTTCCAGCGGAACAGGGGAGAAGTTGGTCGCATCACGTTCCAATATTACTACAGACTCCTCAAGCTTAAATCTGGATCTTAATGATACGGGGTATTTAGATGAGGTAGTAAAAAGTTCAGGACTTACTGTAAGAACAGTCTACGAGTTGAAAAACCAGACGACTTCAGATATGAATCTTAAAATAGCGCTTAATTTCAACAGCGTTCCTGCAAACTAACTTTTTTATAAAATAATCAAAAAACGTCTTTCAGCTCCTGAAAGACGTTTTTCTATTGATATTGGATTATAATTTCGTGAATTTCTCAATCACTCTTCGTTGTCCTTCGGTAATATTAATGATATATTGTCCCGTAGGAAGATTTGAAGTATTGATCTTTTCATCAGGGGAAACAGATCCTTTTGTCAAGGTTCTTCCATGCATATTGATTATTTCGAAATCAAGTTTTTTATCCTCATTGCTGTGAATTGCGACAGAGCTGGTAACAGGATTAGGATAGATTTTAATTTCCAGAGGAGCCTGCACCTTAGTTTTAGCGGCAAAACTGCCTTCCAGCTGTAATATGGCATTTTTTACATTTGGAAATGGGCCTATTTTCTGATTGGCAACAGTTCCGCCCTGAGGGATTCCTGTAGAGATCAATAAGTTTTTCATCGCAGCCGGAGTCAGATACTGACCCGTATTCTGATAATAATAAGACTGGATCAGTGTGGCTGCAGAAGCGACTACAGGAGTTGCAGAACTTGTTCCGCTGAAATAATTATAGGTTCTGTTGTTATCGTTATCATACTTTTGGTAAGAGCCATATCCTGCTGCAAGAACATTGCTTCCCCAACCCTGAACATCCACTCTGTTTCCAAAAGTACTGAAGCTCAGTTTGGAGTGGGTTGTATTAGGAGAACCTGCTCCCACAATGATGGCGCCACTGTTTCCTCTTGCTCTGTATGCCGCATAAAAAGGATCATCAAGATTTTGATTTCCGTTTCCGGCTGCTGCAATGACGATGATTCCGGAATCAGTAGCTGCTTTCGTTAGATCCCAGATCACACTGTCATATTCAGCAGGACAGTACTGACCATCTTTTCCTCCCGTCTGCATTTCATATAAAATGATATCACCGGCCTGAGAGGCATTGATTGATCTGCTCACTGCTGAAGCTCTGTTATATCCAACTGTAGTCCATTCCATATAGCCTTTGATTTGGGAAGCACTGTAAGCCGCTCCTGAAAGGCCAATATTATCCTTTACAGATCCTAAAATACTTACCACAGCCGTTCCGTGATCGCGGTAATTGTTATTGGCCAATCCTGCATTAGGACTGTATCCGGGTTCCAATTGTATAGAATTTTGATTGGAAAGCATTTCGTGAGTTTTATAAAAACCATATTCTACATCACGGATTCTGATATTTTGCCCTGTAATTCCTCTTGACCAGGCATATTTGGCATTGATTCCGGGATTGTCGTTGAGGTAGGTTTGAAGACTCTCTAAATCGGGAGTTGCAACAAATGCTTTAACCAATGGAGGTTCGATAGGAGTACTGCTCATCACAGAAACATACTCTACCTCAGGAAATTTTTCAAGGGTACGAGCCAGTCTTTCTGCTGCTTCTGTGCTTTGATGGGGAATATTGACCCTGAATATTCGTTTTAATTTTTCAACAGATTCTCCCGAGTTACCGTTTGCTCTGCTGTCTTTGATCATTTCTTCAAGTTTTTGGTCACTAAAACCAAGATCATTAATCAATGAAATGTCATTGATTTTTATAAACTCTGCTAATTCCGGATTTCGGCTGAGGGCTGCCTTTTCAGAAGTAATGCTTTTTGAAAAGCATACATAAATGTTTGCGCTAAGCTTATCACTTTTATCTGACGGATTCTGGCCGAAAGAAAGAAAAAAGCTGAAAATAAATAAGGTGAAAAGTCTAATTTCTGTTTTCATATTATTTTATTAAATGGTTGTAAATCAAATTTATAATTTAAAATACAAAAAACATAGAATAAGAATATTAATAAACATATTTGCTTGCGAGGTTGATAATTATAAATGGTGAATAGTGTAAATGTGAATAATATTAATTTAAATCACGTTTTTGTGAAATTAAATTCTTGCTGAAATTAAAAGCGCTTTATCTCACATTGTAAAAATTATCATAAAAAAGAGGATATCGAATGCTGTTTAGTCAAGATATTTCATCTTAAGAAGGATTCTTCTGATATGACCAGTAATAAATTTGTTATTGTTGGTCAGCCAGATAATGGAAATATTTTTTTCAGGAATCATGATGAGGTGAGATTTGAAGCCTCCCTGATCACCGGCATGCTCAATCACATTCACTGTTTCTTCTGTTTTGGTATCCGCATAGAAACCCTGATGAACAAACCAGGTTCCTGTATGATAGATTGGTTTTTCACCCTTCCAGCCGGATGGATTATATATCGTTTCTGAGGCTTTAATAACCGAACAGTCCGTAAATTTACATTGGTTAATCGCGGTAATGTATTTTTTCAGGTCCTCAATAGAACTCCATACCCCTCCGTTGCCTGCTGCTGCAAAAGTAGGGCATTCGCCATAATCATATTCCTGATAGGTCTTATCCTTCAAAATATAACCGTGAGCTACATTTTTATCAGGAAAGCTGCCATCTGTAATCCGGCTGTTTTTCATTCCCGAAGGTTTAAAAATATTTTGATCGATGAAGCGCTGCCATTTCATCCCGCTTGTCTTCTCAATGATCATTGCCAGACCGTTGTACGCAGGATTAGAATATTCGAATTTCGTGCCCGGTTCAAAATCCAGCGAGTCCGCGGACTTTAACGGTGTGAAATTTTCTTCATCCTTTGCTGTAAGATAAAATAGACTGTCCTTCTCCACATTTCTCAGATCAGGAAGCCCGGAACTGTGGGCGAGAATGTGACGGAGCTTAATCCTGGCAGCAATATCCTTATTCTTGAAATCAGGAAAGAATGTAAGCAGATTGTCATCCGTTGAGAGCTGATGTCGGTCCTGAAGGATCAGGATTCCGTATGACACAAAGGTTTTAGAAATAGAACCCAGATTTGAAACGGTTTTGCTCGTAAACTTATTTTTGGTCTTCAGATCAGCCAGCCCGAAAGCATTTTCATACAAAACCTTATTTCCCTGTTGAATTAAAATAGCACCTCCCGGTTCATCCGCTTTGAATAATTCTGAAAAGGCTGAGTCTAGTTTTGATTTTAAAAGTTCGTCACGACTCTGTGCGTGGCCTGTGAAATAGATACTCAACGTTATTAAAAATCCGGATATTAATTTAAAATTCGGGTGCATGATTAGGAATTTTTATTTCAAATAGGAAGGTTTTTGAAACTTCATTTACAGAAGTATTTATTTTAGATTTAGCTTTTTGTGATGGAATCCATGACGATCGTTACAGGCCCGTCATTGATGAGGGAAACCTTCATATCTGCCCCGAAAATTCCACTTTCTGTTTTCAGTCCTGATTTGGCTAATTCTTCTCTGAAATAATCGAACAGGGGAATTGCCTGATCCGGTTTTGCGGCTTTAATAAAAGAAGGACGGTTTCCTTTTTTGTAATCAGCAATCAGCGTAAACTGACTGATGCAAAGGATTTCTCCCGAAATATCCTTTACTGAAAGATTAAGTTTGTGATCTTCATCACCGAATATTCTTAAGTTTAAGATTTTCTGTACAAGCCAGTCTGCATCAGCTTTTTCATCATTCTCATCAATTCCGGTCAGCAGCATTAATCCTTTTCCGATTTCCCCGACAGTTTTTCCATCTACTTTTACGCTGGCCTCAGAAACTCTCTGTATAACGATCTTCATTTTAATAGTAAATATTTAGATTTTTAGTGGCAAAGTCATAATTGTAAGGATAGGTTTTAGGCGGAAGGGATGTTTTCGCTCCTGTTTCCGGCTGACCTGTTCTCAGGATCCATCGGGTATTGTCCTTAGGGCAAAGAACACTGATATTGTCTTTAACTTCAAGCGTTGTATTGGCATCCGGGCAAATGTGGGGTGCATTTCTGTCGTATACTTTGAAGGTGTCTCCCGCACGGACTACAATAAGTCCTCTTGTTCCGGACTGCTGCTCATTCACATAAATCCAGCTTCCGTCATAGTTAAGAGCATTATAAGCAGGAAGGTTAAGGTTTAAAGATACATTAATAGGGTTGTTGGGAAAGCAGCTTACGGTGTCTTCTCTGCTTCCACATGAGTTTATAGTTAAATTACTGAAAATCAGTAGAGTTAAAATAGAGACGATTGAAAAATTTTTTTTCATTTCAATTTAAATTTTTATATATTTGTAAAAGTTAAACGATATAACACGTAATACATTGTCCGGCAAATGTCGGATTATTTTTTTATACCAAACCTAAATTTTGAAAATTATGGCAAGCTATGTAACAAAGGAGGGACAAGAGAAAATGAAAGCTGAGCTGGAACAGTTAGAAACTGTGGAAAGACCAAAAATCACCCAGCAGATTGCAGAAGCAAGAGATAAAGGAGATTTATCTGAAAATGCTGAATATGATGCGGCTAAAGAGGCTCAGGGTATGCTTGAAATGAGAATTTCAAAGCTTAAAGATATTATTTCAACTTCCAAAATCATAGATGAAAGTCAATTAGATACTTCAAAGGTTTCGATCCTTACCACGGTAAGACTTAAAAACAATGCAACCAATCAGGAGCAGGTGTTTACCTTGGTGCCTGATAATGAAAGCGACCTTAAGACAGGAAGGATTTCTGTGAATACACCCATCGCAAAAGGATTGCTTGGAAAAGTAATCGGTGAAACAGCAGATATTACATTACCAAACGGAAACAAACTGTCTTTCGAAGTATTAGAAATTACTCTATAATCTAAGTAAGAAATCCGGAATTTTAACTTCTAAAAATATGAGCAGTATATTCACAAAAATCATTAACGGCGAAATCCCCTCATACAAAATTGCAGAGGATGACAATTTTATAGCATTCCTTGACGCAATGCCTCTAGTGAAAGGACATACGCTGATTGTTCCTAAAAAAGAAGTTGACCTGATCTTTGATCTGGAAAACGAAGAATATAAAAACCTTTGGGGATTTGCACAGCAGATCGCCAAAAAGATTAAAAATGCAGTGCCCTGCGTAAGAGTAGGAGTGGCTGTAGTAGGACTTGAAGTTCCTCATGCCCACATTCATCTTATTCCCTTAAACAATGTGGAAGATATGAACTTCAAAAATGAAAGATTGAAATTAACAGACGAAGAATATAAAGAGATCCAACACTCAATTATTAATTCTTAAAAAGCATAAAATCGTAAAAAAGAAATTTTTTACGATTTTCTTTAACCTATATAATATAGTATGAATTCAAATCAATGTTCATTCTGCGGCAGAAAAAGAAATGAAGTGCAAATGCTTATTTCTGGGCAGAGCGGATTTATCTGTGAAAACTGCATAGAACAGGCACACGTTATTGTAAAAGACAGTGTTTCCAAGCCAGGATCTTCTGGTCCTGCAGAAAGTATAGAAGAACTTAAGAAACCGAAAGAAATCAAGGAATTTCTTAACCAATATGTTATTGGACAGGATCAGGCAAAAAAACAGCTTTCGATTGCGGTATACAACCATTATAAAAGACTGCTTCACGCCAAAGATGAAAACAGGGAAGTAGAGCTGGAAAAATCCAATATCATTATGATAGGAGAGACCGGTACAGGAAAAACTCTTTTGGCAAAAACCATTGCAAGAGAGCTTAATGTCCCTTTCTGTATTGTAGATGCTACGATTCTTACGGAAGCAGGTTATGTAGGAGAGGATGTGGAAAGTATCCTTTCAAGACTTCTTATGGTGGCTGATTATGATGTGGAAAAAGCTGAAAGAGGAATTGTATTTATTGATGAGATCGATAAAATTGCAAGAAAATCAGACAACCCAAGTCTTACAAGAGACGTTTCCGGAGAAGGAGTACAGCAGGGATTGCTAAAACTTCTGGAAGGAAGCATTGTCAATGTTCCGCCTCAGGGAGGAAGAAAACATCCGGATCAGAAATATATTCAGGTGAATACTCAGAACATCCTTTTTATTGCAGGAGGTGCTTTTGACGGGATTAAGGAGATCATTGAAAGAAGGATGAACAAGCAGGCGATAGGATTCAGTTCTGAAAAAATCAATAAAGCGGATGAAGACGAATATATCCTGACCCATATTAATGCCATTGATCTTCGTACTTTTGGATTAATTCCAGAGCTTTTAGGTCGATTTCCGATCATTACTTACCTTGATAAACTCACTAAAGAGACCATGGTAAGAATCATGAAAGAACCTAAGAATTCGATCATCAATCAATTTGTAGAACTGTTCAAAATGGACGGTGCCCATTTGGTTTTCACAGACGGTGCCATTGAAAAGATCGTAGAAGAAACAATTGAAAAGGGCTTAGGCGCCAGAGGATTAAGAGGAACCACTGAAAAGGTACTGGAGGATTATATGTTTTCAATAGGCGAAGAGAAAGAAATCATATTAACGGAGGAGAATATTTTTGTTAATAAATAAAATATTTTTTTTTCTAATAAAAAAAAATCTTACCTTTGCGGGTGAAGATTGTATTAACACACAAATAATTTATACAATGAGAAAAAGTTTATTTGCTATAGGTCTTTTAGCAATTAGTTACTCTGTTCAGGCGCAGATACTATGTCACGTTGACACTAATGCTAATATGTATGTGAGCGAAGGCACCCTTGTTTATAGTGGTGGAGGTGTTCAGACAAGAGGCAGTGGCCTTTTGGATGTACACGGAAACGTCATGGTTGTAGGTGCAGCCGGAGATGCTTTTAAAACAATAGACACTGGCGGTGGAGATAAAACCGACGGTGGAAATATTGTTTTAAGACTTAATACTCCAACGGCTACCGACGACGTATCTACTTACGGACAGTTATATGTTGATGGTTTAAGCCAGGGACAGATTACTGGAATCGTAAGTAAAGAATTCAGAACCAAGAAACATGGTAATGGAGATTTTTATCAGCAGGTAGCGATGCCTTTTTCGGGTAAAGTCTTGAACACCTTATCTACTGAACTTGGTAAAACATTTGGAACAGTACGAAGAAGTAAAAATGAAATCTTAAAAGCAAACAACACAGCAGCTGTTGCAGATTTTACGGATTTATCTGTTCCTACAAGTGATCCTACCGCATATTATATGCTGGGATCTGCCAATAATAATTTGGACACAAGCAGCGCGCTTCATACGATTAATGGTCGTCCTTATACTACACTGGCAAGCAGCACAACTCTTCAAAACGGAGGAAATGTTAATTTCGGTGCAGGGGGGAATGCCATCAATGGTTATAATGAAAGATATAATACCTATCTACAGGATCAGTTTGAAGTTTCAATTACGCCTTGGGGAAACACGTATGGTAAAAATATTTATCAATTTGGAAACCCGTTCTTAACCAATCTTGATTTATCGAGAATTGGATATGTAGAAAATGTAGGAACTACTGATGGAAATAACATCTCTAATATCTGGGGTGTAAGATACGATCCCGGAACTGTTACTGTAGGGTCTCAGGGAAATGCATACAGTTCAGGAGCATTAATTCAGACTTATACTACTCCAGCAGGAGTTCCTGTGGGAGATATTGGTATGATTATCAAGCCAATGCAGACTTTTGTATTGAAATTAAGAACATCTGCTGCACAGACATTGAACTTTAATACCCTTAGAAGATTTAATCAGACCGTAAGAGCTGCAGCAACTGATTACAGCGTTACTGCTGCTAAAAACGGGATGAAAAGTATTGAAGGAACTGTAAAGCAATTGGGGGTAATTGGTTTAGATGCTAATGGGAACGAAATTGCAAGAACATATTATGTCGTTTCACCTAATTTTACTACAGGTCACCAGACTTCTGTAGCAACGACTGTTCAGGCAACATCTACAAGCGAAAATATGATCGGTACATTTGAAGAAGCTTTAAATGGAGGATATGATACAAACTATACAGGTCAGTATTGGTTATATATCAATGAAGCCAATGAAAGTAACTTTAAAGGTAAAAATGTTAAACTTGTAAATTATAAGACTGATAAAGTTAAATCTTACAAGTTCGAAATAAGAGAAAATGGAGAGTTAGTTCCAGCTGGAACTCACTTACTGTCTGCAGGTGTCGGCTTCTACTATAAAGCATCAAACGGTACTGTACAGCAGGCAACACAAGGCGGTATTGCCCCTAACGCTGTTGCATCTTATGATTTATATTACGGTGAACCCAATAATGTGGTGTTAGCAACTAAAGACGATAAAGCTACACCTTCAAGAACAATGGTAGTATATAATCCTGAGATTACCAACTACATTGTTAGATTTGATCCAAACTGGAAAAAAGCAGATATTGAAGTTTATGATATGAGCGGTAAACTGGTTATCTCTAAAAAGGCAGTTGATGCATCTAGGGATTTTGTAATTGAGCTTAACGGCGCTGTTAAAAATTCTTATGTTGTAAAAATTGTCTCTGATAAAGGAGAAACCGTTAACACTAAAATCTTAAAATAAATATTATGAAAACTATTAATAAACTAGTATTCGCTCTTTTCTTATTCGGAACATTTCTGGTCAAGGCTGATGATGAAATTCCACCGGTACCGGGAGGAGGTGGTACGGGAACAGTAGGACCTGGAGGTGCCGCATCACCTATTGATATGTATGTATATCTGCTATCTGTAGTTGCCATTGCACTTATTATATTCTATACAAAGAAATTAAAAAGCGTAAAAGCCTAAAATTTTATTAAAATAACATTAAACTCTCTGATTAATCAGAGAGTTTTTTTATTTTTACTCTATGAAAAAGATATATATATTATCTGCAGTATTAGCTGCATTTTCTTTGCAGGCCCAGTTTACAGTTACAGTACAGGCTCCTGCCGAATTTAAAGATAAGGATGCCATTCTATATACATTAAACGGTTCAAAAGATATAATCGTTACCAAAGAACAGAATAAGAATAATACATGGACCTTCAAGTACCCAAGCCATTATATGGGGATGATGAAAGTGTATTTTCCTGATTCAAATAATGCGGTGAGCTTTATTTCCGAAAATAAAAACATCAGCGTAAAACTTGATGTGCAAAATAATAAGATCAAAGACGTAGCTTATCTTGATGAAGCCAATGATCTTATGAGCAGACAACAGGAAGGTTCTCAAAAGAAAGAACTTATTCTTCCGGCATTAGCTCAGATCAAAGAATATTATAAGGACAATACTGATTTCGGAAAGGCACTTAAAATAGAAATAGAAAGACTTTCCGGAACAAACAATACTATTGATGCGTCAAAGCATCCTTTTATTTCTTATTACAATACCAATTATAGCAAGTTCTTATCTAATTCTACAGATCCTGCTAAAAAGGTCACTCCTGATGATATTGTCAACTTCCTGGATAAGTCTAATGATATGCTTGAGTCTTCGTCCCTTTTAAGGCCTGTTTTGGTATCCTATCTTAATTCGGGAGGGAACACGAATGTTGCAGGTTCAGTAGATACCCTTTTAGACCGTTTAAAGGTTGAAACTCCAAGAGGTCAAACGGTGCTTTCAGAACTTATTGATATTTTTGATGCATACGATATGGAAGAGTTTAAAACCAAATATCTTACACTGGCAAAAAACCTTAAGTGTACCATTAATGACAGATTGGCGACGACATTAAAATCTAATGCTAATGTTGAAATGGGAGCCACATTTCCTAATGTGAAATTTCAGTCGGCGGCCAATACATCTGCCAAGTCTCTGTATGACGTGAAAGCGGATAAGAAAATTATTGTTTTCTGGTCGTCCACATGCTCACACTGTGAAAGCGAATTGCCGAAACTATTGGAAAAATACAATGAGTTAAAAGCGAAGAATATTCAGATTGTCGGTCTTTCTTTAGATACCGACAAAGCTTCATATACTCAAAAAATTGCTGCGTTTCCCTGGATCAATGATTCCGAATTAAGAGGATGGAACAGTAGCTACGTCGATACTTACAATGTTCATGCAACTCCGACGTATTTTATTTTAGATGCTAACAATAAGATAATCAATAAACCAGACCACGTGGGGAATGTTTTAGAATATTTTAAGTTAAAATAATTTTGGTGGTAAACAAATATTTTCTATATTTGCACCACCAAAACGGCGAGGTAGCTCAGTTGGTTAGAGCGCAGGATTCATAACCCTGAGGTCACGGGTTCAATTCCCGTCTTCGCTACAATAAAGGGAAAGTAATATCTATTACTTTCCCTTTTTTATTTTTGTGATTTATCATTTAAAATTTTAGAATGGGTAAATAAAGGTTACTTACGATAAGTCTATGTAACTTATTTTGCACATTAAATTTTCAATACTGAACATTTTGTAATGAGATTAGAATCTGATAATGTAAGAAATCTTTCTTATAACCCAAGCTCTAATTGATTTTTTACCAGATTGAAATATTCAGTCCTTTCACTCACTAATTGCTGATGGTTTCCTTTTTCTATAAGTTCTCCGTTTTTAAGCACCAAGATCTGATCTGCATTCTTTACAGTAGAAAGTCTATGAGCAATAATTACAACTGTTTTTCCTTTAAAAAACTCCTGAAGATTATCATGAATTATTTTTTCATTTTCTGAATCCAGAGCTGACGTAGCTTCATCGAAAAATATATAATGAGGATTTTTATACACAGCACGTGCAATAAGAATACGCTGTTTCTGTCCACCTGAAATTCCATTGCCGGAAGCTCCGATCTTGGTTTCGTATCTTAATGGAAGGGATTCAATAAACTCTTCTATATTTGCCGTTTTTACAGCCTGTCTCAGTTTGCTCTCATCTGCATTTTTTTCACCGGTTATAATATTTCTTTCTATACTGTCAGAGAATATATATCCATCCTGCATTACCACACCACAGCTGCTTCTTAAATTTTCGGGAGATATATCATTAATATTGATATCGTCGTATGAAATTTTACCTTCAGTGGGTTCATAAAACTTTAACAGAAGCTTCATCAAAGTTGTCTTCCCACTGCCGCTTGCGCCTACGATGGCTGTTATTTTTCCTTCGGGAATAAAGAGATTGATATTTTTTAATACATAGGGAGATTTACTGCCCGCATATTGAAAACTTACATCGTCAAATCTGATTCCTTTAAATTCATAATTATTTTGTGTATACAATGGTAAGGCTACCTGTCCAGAACTCTCTTCAGCAGGGTAGCTTTGTACTTCGTTCAGTCTTTCTAAGCTGAGTTTTGCATCCTGAAGTGACCGGAAAAAACTGATAAGTTGATTAACGGGTGAATTCATCTGCCCGATAATGTAGGAGACGCTGAGTAATCCTCCTAAAGTCATTTTATCATTTACCACAAGAGTTGCAGCCAGAAAAGTAACAAGAATATTTTTCAACTGATTCATAAATTCAAAACCGGATAACTGAATCTGATTCAGCTTGAGAATTCTGATATTTACTTTAAATAATTTTTGTTGTACTTCTTCCCATTGACTGCGTTTGAAATCTTCAAACTGGTTGAGTTTCATTTCTGTAACTCCCTTAATGATTTCAAATACGGATTCCTGATTTTCTGCCCGCTGCTGGAAACGAAGATAATCTAAAACTTTCCTTTTTTTCAGCCAGTAATAAGACCATCCTATAGAGAGCACCGTAAGAATAAGGTAAACAGTAAGAATTGTATAATTATAATAAAGAAGAACGCCAAAGAAAACCGAAAAGTTAATAATGGAGAAAAAGGTAAGTAAACTCTGAGAAGTAAGAAATTCTTCGATTCTCTCATTATCCTGTATTCTCTGATTAAAATCGCCCATTTTTTTTGTGTCAAAAAACCTTATGGGAAGCTGAAGCATCTTTTTTAAATAATCGGAAATAATGGTAATACTCAGTTTGGTACCTATAAAAAGCATAAGCCAGTTTCTGACCACTTCTATTGTTATTGATCCCAGAAATAATCCTAATTGTGAAAGAAGAATTAATGCAATAAGATTAAGATTTTTGGCGCTTACTCCATCATCTATCAATGCCTGGGTTAAAAATGGAAAGGCAAGTGTGACAGCACTTCCTGCCAGCAATAAAAAGAACATTAATATCAGTTGCCTTTTGTAGGGAGTAAGATATTGCAGGATATAATTCAGCGTTATTTTCTTTTCTTTAGGGACCTGGATGTTGAAAAATTCTTCTGAGGGCTTTAAAAACAAAGCTATTCCCATACTATCATTAGAGATCCAGTATTTTTTAAATTCCTGTTCTTTGATAGAGATCAATCCATGTGCCGGATCTGCAATCTGAAAAGTATAGTCTGAGGATAAGAATTTTTTAGATACTTTCTTTAGTACAACAAAGTGATTTTTACCCCAGTAAAGGATACAAGGGAAAGATTCATGTGAACTGATCAGTTTCTCTATGGTTAGTTTTACCGGAAATGTTTCAAAACCGATCTTTTTTGCTGCTTCAACGATACCGAACATAGATACCCCTTCTTTCGTGATAAATGAATTGTCACGAAGGTATTGAAGGCTGTAGTTTTTTCCATAATTGCTGGCTACCATAGCAAGACATGCCGGGCCGCAATCCATCTGATCATGCTGAATAATAATTTTCATATACGTTATGCTTTGAAAATATTTTTTATAAGAAGTGAACGGATAGACTGGTTGAAGTATAATTTATTTTCCATAAAATCGATTATTCCCAAGGTCAGAGTTGTAGTGTAGGCGGGGGTATTTTTCTCTACAAATTTATAAAGATCAAGAAGCAGAGCGATTTTCAGAATATCATAAAACTGATTATACGGCTGCTGGAAATAATAAATTAAACCTTGAAAGTAATCTGTATAATTAGAATCCCGAAGCTGTTTGTTTATATAGATCCAGTTATATATAATTTGTCTGTCCGGAGTGTTGACCTCAAAGTCTAAACCTGAGTACCAATCATCGGGCAGAAATTCTGTGCTGTGAATATTAAATCTGATCATATCTTCAGTAATCATCGTGAAAAGCTCATAGGCATAAGTTTCTCTTATAATGGGTACTTTCATCCAGTACTCCTTTTGGCTGAAAATATTTCCAAAAAGATTTTCATTGACTCCGTTCAGCAAATAGTTAATAAGGTTAAATATGAGCTGGTATCCTGAATCTTCCTGATGGTTTCTGAAATATATTCTTGAAATATTTTTATTCTGCTCAAAGCATCTCAAATTTAACGTATAAATACCCTGCTGAACAAGATAGTCATTCAGAACCAAACATTCTAAAGTGAAGGTCAAAGCTTTGGGGAAATCTTTTATTTTATAGTAATAAAGTGATTTCACAGACAGAGCCCCTTGCTTGGCATACATATAAAGATTTCCTGAAAAAGAGTTTTCAATCTTCTTTTCAATGTCTAAATACTCTTTTAATGACTGATCAAGATCAGTTTCTTTAAGCAGGTCGGAAACAATTTTTCCTAATTCGCGATCGGTACGGTCTATTGAATCAAACTGTTCTTCATCTGTATTGCATATTTCGAATACTTCCTTTTTTTGTAAGATTTTAATTAATTTACCAGTGTCATACTCAAACGTTAAATTGAAAGAGGATGCCGGGAAAGTAGACATCGCATTTGCAAATTCTTCCAGTTCTTTATAATAGGTTACCATTTCTTTTTCCATAACATTATGCGATAAAGGTTAAATCTGCAAATGATGGCAGGGAGGCATCATCAAAATACATGAGCGTCATACCAATTCCTAAAATTCCCCATCCAAAAGATACCTGCCATAGAATATTATCTTCAAGCAGGCGGCTTTTGAACCCTGCAAAATCATTGGAATGCGTTGCATATGTCAGAATCTGTTGGTTCCAGTAATCTGCTCTTTGGATATATCTGATATCACCAGATAGTGTTCCCAGTTTATCAAATGTAATGGCAAGACCGGAAGCTCCATAAAATATTCCTGCATCCAGCGTGAGATTATCTTCTTTGGTCCTCAGCAGACAGTCATTTAATATGACATTGGCAAAGTCTGCAGTATCGCTGTCTTTCAGTAGTTGTGAAGCTCTGAGAAGAGCATATCCGATTCCGAGATCTCCATAGCACAATGCAAACTGCATCGGTTCTATCGCATCTCCGATCATGTTGGGAAACAGTCCTTTATAATCTGACTCTCTATATTGTTTAATAAGAAATGCAGTTGCTTTTCTGATGATCTTTTCACATAATTGGATTTCTAATCCTGCTTCACAGACTGAGGTAAGAAATGAAATGATTAGTGATGAACCATGCGAAATTCCCAGATATATCCTGTCATACAAAGACGGACATTTCCAGTAATAATCTCCCGTATCATCTTGAAATGCAGCTTCATCAATACTGTTAATAAGAAATATGAGCTGTTCCTGAACATCCGAGCCACTTTTTAAACGCGCCAGATAATAGTACCCTGCGGCAAGAGCTCCCGTACCCGAATCGAAATCTTTAATATTGATTTTACTCTTCATGAGACCGAAAAGGATCTGGTCCAGATTTAAAAGATATTCTTCACTTGAAACAGATAACAAACCGTTGTTTTCGCAGAAAATTAAATACCTCCCGATATGAGCAAGATGAGCATCCAACGAATCGGTACCATGTACCCTTTGAAAGGTCTTGGGATTAAAACTGGCTAGGCCTTTGTTAAAATATTCCTCAGCAGTAGTGGTGTATTTTTGATCACCGGTATATTTGGATAAGTATAAATAATAAAGAGAATATCCTAACAGACCTGTTTCATAGGAAACATTTTTTAATACCTCTTCGTCAGAATACTTGTCCAGAGATTCTGTTATTTTATCAATGAGTTGTCTATGTTTAGTTTGATCTTTTATCATATGGATATATTATTTTTTGCTTTCGCAATCTCCGATTCGTAAAACTTCTTTAAGAAATAATAGATAACAAGCTCATGTCTTCGCTGATTTACCATAAATAAACGGTTTAAGGTCATATGAATATAGCTCATGATCAGATGGTCTTTAGTTTCCTGTGGCAGTTCAGGATACCGGGATAATTCAGTGGCAATATTTTCACTTCTTTTGTTGAAGCATTCGTATGCTTCATGATATTCAACTTTGTCTTTTTCAAAAATAATATCAGAAATTTCTTTTTTAAGTTCCCTGTGTCTGGTACTCAATGTTCTCGACAGCGCTACATAATTATCAGCATTGTTGAAACTGAATTCATTAGTAAAATTCTCACATAAAGTACCGATGACTTTGATTTTATCTTTTACAGAATATTTAAAATCATCCAGGAGCTTGTCTACATTAACTAGTGCAAACTTCCATCTTAATTGTTCGCCTTCATTACCATGAATAAGATTGAGAAACTCAGAAACGGCTGTGCTGTCATAGTAAAAGATATTTTCGCTCAGTTCCATGGTATGGTCACCGTATCTTTCCAGTTCTCTTACATAAGTATCTATCGTTATTCTTAAAGCTTGCTCTTCAGGGATAAATTCGTGGATAGCCTTTTGTAGGTTTTCTGATATAAGATACCATTCTTCCTTTTTCTTGTCGGGATTAAAACAGTGAAATCTGACCCGTATATGATGGTCGGGATCATTATATTTGATAAAGAACCACTTGTCAATGATTTTTTTGTTTAAAAGGTCAACGGCAAAGTCGGAAATTACTTCTGTAAGGATTTCCTCAACATTTTTACTTCCTGAATAGATTTTTATGTAAAACCACTCGCTTCCTGGAGGGAATATTCTTTTAATTTTGGGGGTTGAGACATGCTGGACGGATGGCAGATAAACTGTCCTTTTGTTAAGAAGCGGAATTACTACTTCATTCGCGTAGCTGTTATCCCCTTCCTTGATAAAACAATTTTCTTTAGTATGAATATTTTCATATACAATAACATTTTGCTGGCTGATTTCTTTCAGCAGAATAGCCTGGCCTATTTTATTGTCCAGATCTATAAGAAGTTCGTTGTCTCCGGAGGATAAAACGACATACTGGGGCAGATTATATTGTATTTTTAGATCTGCTATTGTTGCTTCTGCAGCTTGTTCATTCCTGTAATCTGTTTTTATTTTTTTCATGAACCAGCGTGCCCGGCTGATGATGATTTTTTTGTATTCAATTCTGGGCAGGAAAGGTTCATTCTGATATATTCCCCAATCCCAAAAATAACCCAGTCTCATATTTTGACTTCCCACATCGGCAAGAAATTTATACAGTGGCTGTGCAAGTGTCGTATTATATGTATTGGAAAGGCATGGAATAATTTCTTTATTCAGTTTTTTTGATCGTAAGACTACTTTTCCGTTTCTTACAGAAACCAGAAGGTCATCGGCATGGATCTGGTGATCTTTGCTTAATTTTGAATTGGATAGAAATGGGATTTCATAATCCCTGATGGTAGAATATAAGGTGATATTGGCATAGTTGTCATCCGGAATGGTGAGTACCTCAGCCATAATAACATCGGGATTTGTTTTTTGCTCAAAATCGGCTATTTTTTTCACCTGGTTTTTCAGCTGATTATTTCCGTGGGTGAAGCGTGTCAGTAATCTGGCAGCAAAAGGGGCGTGGCATTGAGTTGGGAAAAATTTATAATCACCATTATCCAGTGCTTCTGCAGATGGAGATAGAATTCTTCCGAATATGTAAGCACTCGGAGCTTCTCCTTCACGGGAAAGTTGTGGTTTTTTAGATAAGTAATTTTTGAAATCTTCATCAGCATAGATAACAGTTTCGCCTGTTTTATAATATTGTTTGAATATTTTGTCCCTAAGCATTTCAAATCCACCATAAATGATTCTTGTCTCACTCCGTGAATCAGACATTACAGGAATGCCGTCTAAAAGAGGAGTGTATTCAGCGTTGCCGGATACAACTTTTTCATATCCAATACCATAATTAGTATCTAATACCTGTACCAACGGGAGTTCCCTATCTTCATATCTCGAGGCAAAGGCGTTTACAAAATGGCTCAATGCTAAAGAAGTTCTCTGCGAAAACAGATGCATGACCTCATAAGATGTATCATTGATCTCGTTCAGGATTTTTTTATTTAAATTTCCCTTTTGCAGATTGTAAAAAAGGTCCAGCTTGTAGAAGTCCCTTGATATGATATTACTGTCTGAATTATTTTTAATATAAGTCCTGAAAAGATTAATATCATCAACAGAAGACATATTTCTGATAATATGGTCGATCTCTTTTAATTCATTGATCTCCTCAATATTTATTTCTTTTTCGTCTATAGTATTTATTAAATCTTCAATGAAATTTTCTGTAGAAACGCTTGGAAGGAGCTGGCTCACTAGGATTTGAGACTGGATAATATTTTTTATAAAATTTTGTTTCTGTTCTAGGGTGATTGCAGGATTTGATATTTTGTCAGCCATTTCAGCTACTGTTGCTCCCTGTTCTGCACATTGCAGAATAATCTTTACATATTCACTGAGTCTTATGGAGGTAAGATTGGATGCTATATATCGGCCATTATCAAATTGCTCAACAAAATAAGCTTTGTTTCCTAAGGTATAAAGGGTATTGTTTTTGTAGTATTTGATTTTGTTGATAAGCTCATTATTCAGGGTGTCAATACTGCGGATCAGTTTGGTCAGGGTGTGAATATTGAGCTGGCATACAAGTCTGTATCTGTTATTATCAAACTTGATATTAGTGGGCTCATCAATTATACCTGCTGAAGATGTGCCTGAAAAAAGGCCGTATGGGGTAGACCTGTTCGACATTCTTGAGAAGTATTTATAGAATGTAATTAGGAAGCGCTTAGCTGCATCTTTGTTGGCGAAATTATTTTCTTTCAGTTCTAAAAAAGTTTCATATAAGTCTTTGGAGGCAATGTAAACTGCTTCTTTGTAATAGGTATTTGAAAAAATATGATTTAAAACTTGTACAAGTTCTTCATGATTTTCCAGGCTAATATTTTTAATATTCTCATTAAAGTCCAAAAAGGCTTCAATAGAATGAGAAGGGATTCTCAGACAGCAGTGATCAAGTAAAAAATATTTGTTATTCTCCATTAGTGTAGACGCGATATTAGGTAATTTAAAGAAAAGGGCTGTAAAAAATACAGCCCTGCTTGTTGTTATCCAGCTGTTGACTGTGCAGAACAAGTACTACCTCCGGAACCGCATCCTGTAGATCCTCCTCCGGTGCTAATAGTTGTTGTTTGTGCAGCACCGCAAGTACTGCCTCCTGTACCGCATCCTGTGGATGTTCCCGGAGCTACAGCTTTACCGCCGATAATTTCCATCAACTGCTTTTCATCTAATAAAGCAATTGTTTCCTTGTCTAATGACAATGGGTCTAGTTCTAATTTTTTCATAATAAAAAAGATATGATGTTTTGTTGCCTACTCTTTAAAGGTTTTTCGGCTTCCCCCTTGTCTTTATTTTATAGCTACTTCTGCCTGTGATACACAAGTACTACCTCCTGAACCGCATCCTGTAGAACCGCCGCCGGCACCACATCCGCTACCTCCTGATCCACATCCTGTAGATGTTCCCGGAGCTGCAGCCTGTCCGCCAACGATTTCTTGCAGTTGCTTTTCATCTAGTAAAGCAATGGTTTCCTTGTCTAATGATAATGGGTCTAATTCTAATTTTTTCATAATAAAAAGATTTAATTTTTCTATCTGTTTTAAAGATTTTTTCAGGAATTATCTCTTTATACTTACTGGAGATTAAAATAATCCCTGTATTTTCATTGATTAGAAGAATAAGGGCAATTTTTATACATGAAAAATTACCCTTATGAAAATTCGAAGATTAGTTTGCGCTGATCGTATCTGTAACACTGCAGGTACTGCCTCCTGATCCACATCCTGTAGATGCCCCTGTTCCGGTATTGTCACAAGTACTACCTCCGGTACCACATCCTGTAGATCCTGCCGGGGCAGCTCCTTTTCCTCCAATAATTTCCATTAACTGCTTCTCATCTAATAAAGCAATGGTTTCTTTGTCCAATGACAATGGGTCTAATTCTAATTTTTTCATATTAAAAAAGTTTTTATAAGCGCCTACTCTTTAAAGGTTTTTCGGCTTCCACCTATTTGTATCTCGGTTATTGATAATTATGATTTTAGCTTTGTACAGGACATGCAGAGGTACCTGCTCCACATCCTGTAGAACCTCCCCCGCTACCGTTTGGGTCGCAGGTAGTAGCTCCTGCCGGACACGGAGAAAATCCGGTTTTGCCACCTTTAATTTCCTGAAGCTGTTTTTCGTCCAATAAAGCAATGGTTTGTTTGTCCAGTGACAACGGGTTTAATTTTAATTTTTTCATGGTATTAATATTGAGTATATAGTTTTTTTTGTTTTTGGATGTCCACCCTTTAATTGGCCCTGCTTTTTTCCTCCAACTGTATCTGTTTGTTATTTGTTTTTACATTCTTGTTTCCAAACGTATAAGTCATATTCAGAGTGAAACGTCTGGTATCATAATAATTGTTGTAGAATTGCGTAAATTCATCGTAAAAGATCTTGCCTTTGCTTTGGGTTCCTCTGAAAATATCTTCTACCATCATGTTGACTCTCAGCTTTTTTTCCATTAATGAAAACCTAAAACCGGCAGAAAGGTTTGAAATATTTCCGATATAGGTATTGCCTTGTTTGTTAGGTAGATAGTGGTAAAAATTTAATAAAAACAACACCGATTTTTCTTTATTTATCGTGAAAGTATTATTGATGGTATAGTACATTGATACGCCTTTTTGAGGAACAACTTCAGGAATGGATGATTCTGACTCAGAATAAAAGGAAACAATGTTGGTATTGTTTTCCCACCATTTGGTCACATTGGTATAAAGGCTTGCATTTAACCCTGCATCATATTGTGTAAGGTAATTTTTATAATTTACTTCTTTAATTCCTTGGGTTAAAGAAGTAATCCTTCCATACCCGTTAATCAGCTTCTGCCCATATACCGTAACGGAAAATCTGTTTTTATAAAGATAGGAGAGCTCTACATTATGATTGTAGGATGGAGAAAGAAATGGATTTCCTGTATAAAAAGAATAGGGATTAGAATACCACCTGAAGGGGTTTAAAGCAGTAAAGTTAGGACGATTGATTCTTTTTGAATAATTGATTGATAAGGTATTATTCTCATTGGCTTTGTACTCCAGATAGGCTGAAGGAAACAGACGTCCGTATTCATTTTTATTTCTTTCGCCTGCAGTTTCTGAATACCCGTCAATGGTTGAATATTCGTAGCGCAGACCTGCTTTTGCAGACCATTTTTCGCCCAGACTTTTATAAACACTCACATAGGCAGCAGCATTGTTTTCTTTATATTCGAAATAATTACTTCGGCTTGGGTCTATAGTATATTCATCATTTTTAAATGAAAAATATTTGATATTGGAACCATTCAGAAAATGAGTGAATTTCAGTCCGTTTTCGAGAGTTCCCCATTTGAAAGGAAGATAAAGATCTGCCTGACCTGATAATATCTGATAATCCAGATTGCTCAGGTTTCTGATTTTCTGAGTACCGGGAGTATAGTCGGAAATGGTCTGAAAATTCACCTCCGCATCTGGACTGTTTGAAAAATAATTTCCGGCAATACTCAATTTTTTCCCTAAAGAATCAATTTTATAATCATAGTATGCATTTAATGAATGGGTAACTATTGGTTTTCTATGTTCCGAAGAAGTAGTTAATAGAGAATCCTGAATACTATTTGTCTGATAGATCGATCTATTAAAGATATCCATATCAGAATGAGATTTGGAAATATCGTAGATGACTCCGATATTGGAATTTTGATTCAGTTTGTAATCAAAACTGAAATTGGCTCCCGCTCCTTTGAATTTATCTTTTCGTTTATCTGCACTTAAAATGGAATTGGTTCCGATAATATCGATAAGTTCCACGGCTTTTGATGGTCTGTCAAACTGTCTCAATCGTAACGAACTTGTAATTTTGTTGGAATTGTAGTTTAAAGTAAGGTTATTGGCATTTCCTACATAGGTAGTCTGTATATATGAGGAACTTAGGATACCGTTCCATCCTAATTTTGTGTTTTTCTTCAAGATAATATTGAGGATTCCACTATTTCCCTGTGCTTCATATTTTGCCGGTGGAGTAGTTATAATTTCAACTCTGGAAACATCATCAGAACGGAGTGAGCGCAGATAATTGATCAAATCTGTACCACTAAGATTCAAAAGTTTGTCATTGACCATTACTGCAACGCCGCTTTTCCCAACAATGGAGACCGAATTATCGCTAACTGACAGCATTGGAGTCCCAGATAAAACCTGTGCCAGATCTGCACCGCTGGAAAATATAGAATTTTCAACGTTGAATACGGTCCTGTCTATTTTTTTCTCAATCAGCTTCTTTTTCTTTTCAATGATAACCTCTTTAATCTGTTGTATATCTACAAGCTTTATTTCATTTAAACGGAGATTGTTTTCAAGTTTTATCTTTTTGGAGTATAAGATACCTTTAAACCTTTTTACCTGTAATATATATGAATCTTTGGGAGCATCGATAGTGAACATACCATTAGCATTGGTAATTTCACTTCTTATTTTGACAGAGTCATTTTTCAGAAGAATTACTTCAGCAAACTCTACAGGAGAATTTTCATTGTTTAAAATTCTTCCTGTAATTTGGACGTTTTGTGATAAGAATATTTGGCTGCAAAAGATCAAGACAACCAATATTATATTTCTCATGGATTAGAATTATATAACGTAAATATAAAAATAAATCAAAAATATTCATCTAGTGGAGAATAATATTTTTAATTTAGAATCAATATAAATAGAGGATTTATGGAACTTAATAATTTATTTTAAAGAATTTAATAATGGCCTGTTTTTTAAATTTTAGGCCCTTCTAAATTTAATTTTTAACTAATGTTTTGTTATTTATTATAATGTTAATCAATGTTTTAATATTTTATTGAGATTGTTTTTTTTATTCAATACATAATTTAACCGAATGAAAATAATTTTATAATTTTAAATGAAAATATATTATTTTTTCAAATTGTATATTTTACAATATTGAACTTTATGGTGACGTCAATTATACTTTTTTGCGATCTTTCAAGGTTTAATTTTCACTTTAAAGGGATAATTACGTATAAATACGTAATCCTTTTTCCTTGCATGTTCCTAGATTTGTGGTATACATGAAAAACTGCTTTTTAAAGCAATCGTTTTTGATAAAAAATGTGTAATAACCAGAAATCAAAAAATTAATTCTATGGCTAAGTTTACAAGAAAAAATGCGTGGGAAGAAAACGGAACTTTTGACAATCCGGATCTTCTCTGGTATGCAAAAGCAGTTGGCGTGATGCAGTCACGGGCTTTAAATGATGAGAACAGCTGGTGGTTTTTTGCAGCGATGCATGGTGAGCAAATGGGAGGAGAAAAATTTCCTAATTGGAATATTCTTCCCGGCCCTCCCAATGTTCCTACAACTCCGCTTCCAGATTCAGCTACTGTCGCTAAATATTGGAACCAGTGCCAACATCAGAGTTGGTATTTCGCACCCTGGCATCGTGGTTATCTTATTGCTCTGGAAGAACAGATTCGCCAGGCTGTGATCAGCTTAGGTGGACCCGCTGATTGGGCCCTCCCATATTGGAATTATCTTGGTTCAGGAGATCAATATAAAATACCGCCCGCTTTCACACAGAAAACCCTTCCGGACGGAACTCCGAACCCTTTATATGTAACCGCAAGATACGGTCCTAAAAATGACGGAAACATTTATGTTGAAATTCCACCGCTATCAGAGGCTTGTCAGGGAAATACGATCTATACGGGAAGTAACTCTGCTACATCTAAACCTGGCTATGGCGGACCGGAAACCAGATTCTCACATGACGGAGCATTGAGTGGTAACCTTGAAAGTAATCCTCATAATCTGGTGCATGTACAGGTAGGCGGACAAGACGGATTAATGTCAGATCCCGATTCTGCAGGACTTGATCCTATTTTCTATCTTCATCACTGCAATATAGACAGAATGTGGGCTGCCTGGAATGTGAAAAATCATAATCCTATCAATCCGCTGTGGCTTGGAGGACCTGCACTCTATGGTGAAAGAGAATTTATTATGCCTTTACCGGATAACAAAGCCTGGGTGTATACTCCTGAAGAAATGACTAGCTTAGCGAAGTTAGATTATACCTATGATGATTTAGCACCAACAACAGCTCCTCTGGTTGAAAAAACACTTTCTCAAAGATTAACTAAACTAGGAGCAAAATCAGTAGGAACAGAACCTTTGGAAGAACAGAATATGGATTTAGGAAACAACTCAGAACTTGTTGGCGCCAATGCGGGACAAATTCTATTAGATGGGTCAGGAGCGAAAACCACTGTAAAGTTAGAAAGCAGCTCCTGGAAAAATGTACCCAACAGCCTGATGAAAGCATCTTCTACCCAATTACCGGATCAGGTGTATCTTCAGCTGGAGAATGTAAAAGGAACCAGGGATGCCAATATTCTGAGTGTTTCTGTCAACCATCAGCTTGCAGGACATGTTTCTCTGTCGGACTGCGAAACGCTTCAGATAAAGAGGGTCATAATGGTGGAACCGGATTGACATTTATCCTTAATATTACAGACATTATAGATAATCTGTTTATTAATAATGAGCTTGATATTAATTCTCTGGACGTCACCATACTTCCTGATAATGTCATTCCATCGGATGAAAAAATTACGGTAGGCCGCGTCAGCATCTATCGTGAAGAACAACAGCTATGAAAACCTCGAAAAGGATCCGTTATTCAATAAGTATATCGATTCTGGCAGTAAGTGCTGTATTTTGGGTGATCCTGTTATTTAATCCAGGGGGCATTATGACGGTAAAACATTGTCATGTAACTCTTGAAGGTCCATCGAAGGCATCTCTTCAGATGATGCTTCAGATGAATCCTGTATCCGATCTTATGATCGGCTGGACATTGATGGTGCTTGCCATGATGCTTCCGAAATTGATTACGCCCGTTCAGTATATTTATGACCGAAGTTTCAAAAGCCGGCGTTTAGGGTCTGCATTACTTTTCATATCAGGATATACTGCAGTATGGATTGTTATGGGATTTTTTATGAATGCTTTGATCGTTGGATTGAATCTATTGTTGCCTAATTCTTACATTCCGGCTATAGCAATTGGAGTTATTGCAGTGATATGGCAGTTTTCTCCAGTTAAACAGCGCTGTCTGAATCGTGGACATGATCATGTTTCACTGGCTGCTTTCGGTTCCGAGGCAAATCGGGATGCCTTCATGTTCGGAATGATGCACGGAGTATGGTGTGTAGGAGCAGGTTGGGCACTGATGCTTTTCCCTATGCTACTTCCTTCGGGACATAACGTGGCCATGATGGTGGTTACCTTCATCATGATCAGCGAACATATGGAGCACCCAAAGTTTCCAAAGTGGTATTTCACTTTTCGGCTGAAGCTTCTGCGTGTTATCATTGCCCAGACAAAGGTCAATATGAAGAAGGCATTGAATTTAAACTGAATACTTTTGTTTTCTACTATATTCTACTTCACCGGACTTATTTAAGAAGTTAAAATAAGGGTGAGCAACTACCGCACTTGAGGGTGCGGTTTTTTTGTGTATAAAAATAATGAGTACATTTTTAGGATTTTAATTTTTTTTCTGAACTAAAAGGGACGCAGCTTAAGTATAAACTTTGAAAAATAAAAATGCGTAGAAATACGTAAAGAATATCAAAGGATTAGATCTAGCTTTGAGTATCATCATTTATTTTTCATATAAGCATCAGTAAGAACGATTACTTTTTAATGATGCTTTTTGACATCAGACCTTCACTGCACGTTTCCGTGCTGATATATTGAGGATGCACATTCCTACTGTCATGACTTCGATTTCATAAAAACCGATACCCTATTAAAAATTAACACCATGAAAAAATTTGACACACCTGCCTATCAGGCGGAAAAAGATTTTAAAGACCAGCCGGATCTGAAAATCCAGATTGAGAATGCCTGGAGTGATTATGTAAAATACTGTACGATTAACTCACAAATGGGAAATCCATGGTCAAGCAGCTATGACCATCCCAGAAGCTGGTACTATAATCCTCTTGTAACGCCTGTGACTCCCATTAAAAATAATACAGTTCCAATACAATGGGGTGCTTTTCCAAATAGAATCAATCATTATTTCACGGATTTATTTACTCAGAAGTTTGGAAAAGCTGATGCTACAGACAAATTGCATGAACTTGCCGATATAGGCCCGGATGCTTTCAGCAAAAAATATGACATTACATTAACGGTTACTAAAAATCCATGTGATCCCAATAATACAGCTACAAAACCTTTCGGACCTTCCGGCCCCAGAGGCTGGCAGGATGAATACTGTGAATGGGCAGTGACAAGAGATACAAACGGAGATATCATTGCAGTAGATTTTACCCATGAAAATCCGGAATACTGGTTTCACATGTGGAAAGTATCTCCGGATATGGTTGTTTCACTTTATCAGGAAATTCTGAACAATTCAAATGTAAAGAAGGAAGATCTTTATCTTTTAGACGAGCAGAACAATCCGGTTATTGTAAGAGAGACAGGGCTGCCTGCATATAATCCCATCAATAAGTGGAACAATGGTTCATCAGCAACTACAGCGGGTGGGGGAGCAGTGCATCTTACAAGTCCGCCCAATTCTTTAGGTGCAGAAATTTATCTTGGAGCCGCGGCAACAATTTTAAGAGCAGTCAATGGAAAGGTAATCACAGATGCCAATGCACTGATCTGTGCTGCACAATACGGACAGATCTACAGAAACAGTGATCCACGCATCGGGCAGAATGTCAATTCACTTGTTTATCATAATAAAGTTAAAATATCGTTGACCAATCCTATTGCATTGTATGGTCAGTTACCGGATTTCACCCAGTTTACAATGCCGGCTTCAGCGGAAGGTTATAAGATTGAAGACTGCTATAAAATTATCAGAGGAAGAGATATCAATCCGGGAACTACTTTTTATCCTAATAATATGGTTCTGCACTCAAGATTTGAGGTGCCGGCCGGGGCTAATTTCAAACTCAGCGAGATTCTGGTCCAAAATCAGCCTCTAAAATGGGGTTCTCAGATTGCAGATGTTTTTAAAGTACAGTTGGCAGGAACGGGAATTCCGGGAGGTGGAGACAAACCTCAGGAATATCCTCCGGTTGGAGATCCGGATGTTGCTTTACCAAGCGTGCAGTATCTTCTGGATAATCGTTTACTTCAGGCCAGTCTTTATAATAAATTGAATACATTTTCTAACTTAACTTCATGTATTACACAAATCGAGGCCGGAACTACCACGAAAGGAATTGCCGTATTGGCCAGTGATGCAAATCAGAAAACAGGATTTGATTTTGGCGCGGGAATCATCGCTTCTATAACAGATTTTCAGGATCTGGGTAATGATAATCAGCTTTTCATTATAGATATTACAGTTCAATCCGATGCAGTATTAGGTGAAAAACCACTTGCGCTCTACAATAGTTCTTCAGACCCTAAATATACGATATCAGGTGTGTTGGAAGTTGTAGCAGCGGGTTCACTTCCTAAGCTGAATATGATGCCCAACCATACACTACTTTCTGATCAGCAAATCCAACAGGTTCAAAAAATACTGAAATGAGAACATTATTATTTTCCTTTTTTCTATTGAGTTTAATTTCAATTTCATGTGAATCCGGAAAAAAGGATAAAAAATTAAACTCAAGATTGGGCTTTTCCAAAGAAATGGCAGATATAGATTGTGGTGCTTTTTGTGATCCGCCTACTGTGGGGTATGAATTACCCGCTGACTCAACCTGTGGACACAGTTCTCAAAGTGTGCTAAATTGTTTTGCTTGGAAAAATTTTCTCGCACTAAACTGGAGAGCTTCAGATGAAAGAGGTCTTCCTGATACTACTGCCGTTGCTGCTGATTATGGGATGCCGGGAGATTACAGTCCCACCGTATGGGAAAGTTACTTAAGTGCAGATGATGTATTTGCTGCCAAACAACCGGAACAATGGAATCTTAAAAGCAAAAACGGCTACATAAAATACATCAATGAAATCAATAAGTTCACTGATATAAATGCAAGTCTTCCAAAACCGAAGCTGAGAGCAATGCTCGGGGGTAATGTAGATGAAATCATGCAGGCTAAAGGAGCGTGGCTGACAGATCAAAGTGGAAACATCGTTTGGTATGAAATCAGAATGAACAGCATTGAAAGTGATTTTATAAGGAAAAATAAACTCTATAGTTCTGAAAATTTAAATGCTTTTGCAGCCAAAAACCAGGGCGTCTGGCTTCCAATGGAATCTATTGAGATCAAAGCAGCATGGCGGGTTATTCCTGAGAATCAGTTGGAATCATTAAAGAATTTTTATAAAATATCTAAAGCTATGGTTCCGGAAATTAAAGGTTTTGATAAAAATAACCAGCCGATCTATGGAAAATACACGCAGAAATATTTAGGATTGGTAGGCCTTCATATCATCCGAAAAACCAATCAGTCACCCCAGTTTACCTGGATGACCTTTGAGCATGTGAATAATGCTCCAACAGAAGGGCAGGTAGATCCTTCCATTAAATACTGTTTTTATAATCCGAAAAGTACGGATAAACCCAACCAGTCTCCGGTACCCGGCAAGGACAGTTTGAGTAAGCCGGTCCAGGTCATACGTATTGCCAACAATGCCATTACGCCGGAGATACAAAATCTGAATAAGCAAATCAGAGATATGATTAAAGCCAGCAATCCTAAATCCGTATGGCAATATTATCAGCTGGTCAATGTACAATGGCCGGAAAACCCAATTCAGGACGGGAATAATAATAAGACAGCTCCGCTGATGGATGGTGGGATCACTCCGAATAATATAGCCAATGTTACCATGGAAACCTATATTCAGGAGAAGCAGTGTATGGATTGCCATAAGAATGCTTCAGTAGGAGCACAGAAATATCCTACGGATTACAGTTTTATATTTTTAAAGGTTAAACAGGCGAAATAAATGGTAGGTTACAATCTATCTGCAGTAACTTCAATGGTATAAAAGGCAAAACCGCAGCTTACATGAGCTGCGGTTTTATTTGATATCTGTATGGAATACATTAACTCTGGTATCCCAATAATTTTCTGATCTGGTAGAAGAATCTTTCGATAAGTCGGAGATCCTGAGTTACAATCTCTGCATTACCTCTTAGTTCTTTGTCAAAAACCAATTTTTTATTATAGCTGGTTTTTAATCCTTTAGGAAGAGTAATATCAACATAATAGTTTCCTTTATCATCGGGTATTAGAGATATGTTCTGTACTTTCCCTTCTACAATACCATATTCCTGGAATCGGTAGTTATCAAGTTTGATCAATACCTTCTGACCGGTAAGGACTTTTCCTGAATTAACGGTAGGGACAGACATTCTGCCTACCAGCTTCTCTTTGTTTGTCGGAAGTATGGAAAGGATAGGCTCTGCCGCTTTTACAAACTGGTTTTCACCGAAGAATTGTTGAAAACTGGCCATCCCATCTGTAGAAGAAATCACAAGATAATTCTGTTCCCATTGTTTCAAAGATTTACGAAGTTGCTCGAAAAGCTGTAAACTCTGCGAAGAATAGGTGATCTTATCTTTTTCTGTATTAATGGCTGTTCCGCTTTTTGTTTTATTAAGATTAGAAATACCTTCATCCATTTGGGAGATAGAAATATTAAGATTTTCAAGATTTTGCTGAGCCTGAAGATATTTTATTTTTTCGTTTTCAAGTTCCACAGATGCAATTACTCCCTGGTTGAATAATTCCTGAGATCTCTGATAGCTTTTCTTTGATAAATCATATTTAGCCAGTTCCAGACTTTTCTGCTGTTTTAGTGTAGCAATTCTTCCCCTGTATTCTGAAATACTTTGGTTAGCAGCTATATTTTCCGGTGCATAAGGCTGAAGTCTTGTAAAAAGTTCCTCATCCTGAAAAGCTTTTGCAAAACTGTTATAATCTCCCTGCAATTCACCCAGTTTAAATCTTGAGGTCTGAGCAATCGGGAAATTTTGCAGCTGTTGAGGCGAAATAGAATCCACCAGCTTTTTCAGTTCCAAAACATCTTTATAATTGGCCGTAGACTGCATGACCATCAGGACATCATTTTTCTTTACTTCCTGATGATCCTTGATAAAGATTTTTTCAATTTTTGAGCTCATCCGGGCCTCAATTTTCTCAGGGGGATTTTGTGAGGTAACGATCACCGGAGCAGAAACAAATTCCGGATATTTGATGATGTAGCTCATCACAAGGATAAGCAGAAGGATAACTAAAATAACGCTGTTTCCCCAGCGTATCATCCAATGAGGAGGCTGGGTGAGGATGTCCTGAACACTTTCCGAGCGGAGTTCAATATTGTCTAAGATGTCTTCTTTCATGTTTCTAAGATAGAATTTCCTCCATGTTTCAGAGGAAATAAAATTAATTTCCTAATTCCAGTTGATTTTTTACCAATCTGTAGTATTCTCCTTTTAAAGCCACAAGGTCAGCATGGCTACCTTCTTCTACTACTTTACCTTTATCCAGAACGATAATTTTATCAGCATGTTTTACCGTGGATAATCTGTGGGCAATGACGATAGCTGTCTTACCTTTAAAGAACTGCTCCAGGTTTTCCATAATGACTTTTTCATTATTGGCATCCAATGCTGAAGTCGCTTCATCAAAAAATATAAAATCCGGAGATTTGTAAACCGCTCTGGCAATGAATAGTCTTTGCTTCTGACCACCACTGACTCCCACACCCTCGTTTCCTATTTTTGTATTGTAGCTTAAAGGAAGACTCTCAATAAAATCTTTAATGTTGGCAATTTCCACGGCACGTCTCAATTTCTGTTTATCAACGTAATCTTCTCCTACCGCCACATTATTGGCTATCGTATCATTAAATACATATCCTTCCTGCATCACCACTCCGCAATGATCTCTCCAGAATCTTGGGGAAATATTTCTGAGCTGAGTATTTCCAAGTCTGATTTCTCCCGCCGTTGGTTCATAAAATTTCATCAGAAGTTTGAGTAGTGTTGTCTTTCCACTTCCGCTGGCCCCTACAATCGCCGTTGTCTTTTGATAAGGGATGCTGAGACTGAGGTCTTCAAATACAGGAACATCAGATCCTATATACCTGAATGATATATTGCTGACGTCAATGTCTTTCTGCGGAATTTCTCCGGCATACTGCTCATTTTTGTCCTCTTCATCTTCTTTGTCGTGAATCTCTCCCAATCTTTCAAGAGAGATTTTAGCATCCTGAGTTTGCTTGATAAAATCTATAAGTTGTAACAACGGACTATTCAGCTGGCCAATGATGTACTGTACAGAAAGCATCATCCCTAAAGTCAGATTTCCTTCTAATACGAGTTTGGCTGAAAGGAAACTTACCAGAATATCCTTCATCTGATTAATGAAGTTTCCTCCCACAGACTGCCACTGTTCAAGAGAAAGAGATTTTATTCTTATTTTAAATAATTTTACCTGCAGGAATTCCCAGTCCCAACGCTTCTGCTTTTCCGCGTTGTGCATTTTAATTTCCTGCATTCCGTTAATTAACTCGATGACTTTGCTCTGCTCCTGTGAAACCTGAGAGAATCTTTTATAATCCAATTCCTTTCTCTTGCTAAGGAAAAAGCTGATCCATCCAATGTATAGTGCTGCTCCTATAAGATAAACAACAAACAACCTATAGTCGTAAAATAACAGGACAATACTAAAGATTACCAGGTTGACCAAAGAAAATAGTGTATTTAACGAGGAACTCGTCAAAAGCTGTTCGATTCTGTGGTGGTCATTGATTCTTTGCATGATATCTCCCGTCATTCTCGTGTCGAAAAAGCTTATAGGAAGCTTCATCAGCTTGATAAAGAAATCTGAGATGATAGAAATATTGATCCTTGCTGACAAGTGGAGAAGAATCCAACTCCTAATCACTTCAATACCCATCCTTCCCAGAAACAACATGATCTGAGCTAAAAGGACAACGTAGATAAAGTTGAGATCCTGATTCTGTATCCCGACGTCTACAATACTCTGGGTAAGAAAAGGGAAAATAAGGGAAAGTAAACTTCCCGCCAGAAGGCCTACTGCAAGCTGTATGACAAGAGATTTATATTTCAGCAGATATTTGGATAGGAAAGAGAAGCTGGCTTTACTTTCCACTGTATCAAACTCTGTCTGAAAAAAGGCAGGTGTTGTTTCCAGAATAAGGGCAATTCCCTCTTCTGTGTTTTCATTAGCATTTTCCCCGATCCATAATTTGATAAATTCGTCCCGCGAATATGTGATAAGTCCGTAACTAGGATCTGAAATATAGACTTTATTGTTTTTATCTATTTTATAAACAACAACAAAGTGGTTCTTGTTCCAGTGGACTATGCAGGGAAAAGGAACTTCTTCTGCAAGGGTATTAAAATTGATCTGGACTCCAAGGGAACGGAATCCCAAGTCTTCTGATGCATCGCTCAGCCCTAAGAGGCTGCTTCCTTCACGGGTCGTTTCAGAAAGGGTACGGATCTGCTGCAGGGATATACTTCTGCCGTAATATTTACTTACAATTCTAAGGCAGGTAGGGCCGCAGTCTTTAGCATCCGGCTGTTTATAAAAGGGAAATTTCTTCAAAATTGATACTCATTATAAAATGTCGCCAAAATATGACGACATTTTTACTTATTCAAATTAATATTCAAATTTATATCGTTCATTTTATGATGCATCTTTATTGCATGCATCGATACAAAATAAAAGATCATTAATAGCTCACGCAGCTGGTATAAATGTTTTTTTAACCTTGCGGTGTGAAACCAATACCAGTATAGGGAGTACAATAATAAGTGTTTGGTCCTGCTCCTGCTATTGATCTGCACACCCCGTTGGCACAACACTGATCTCCACCACATTCTCCATCGTCCGGACATCTTCTAAATCCTCCTTTAATCGATTTTAAATTTTCTCTTGATATTTTCTTTAAGTTTTTCATAGTGCGATTTAGTTTTTTATTTTCCTACTCTTTTAAAGCTTTTCGGAATCCGCTTAATTTTTTTCCTAAGATAGTAAATTTTTCAATTCTTGAACATTTTCTTGTTGAAAGTCCTCATCTTCCATTAATTCATCAACGAAAAACCAAATGTCATCACGATCATACTTATCCGGAAATTGGTGCCCGTTAAGAATGAAAATGGGGGTGAAGTTCAATCCTGAGCTGTTGTTATCTTTCGTCATTTCAACAAATGATGTCAGATCTTCAGGTGCAGATGATCCTGATAGGGAAACGATTTTGTTCTCGTCTCTGTTTTCAAACCAATCTTCTACTGATTTCAGGAACTCTTTCTGTGGCTTATGATCATAAATATGTTTAAAAGCTGAAAGTAATTTGGTGTACTTTTCATCAGCTCTATCCGGTGAATAATTGAAACGGATCTGTACAGAAATATCATCAGGGTATTTTTCAAGTAATCCTTCCATGATTTTATGACCATCTTTACAAAAACCGCAATAAGGATTCGATACGATGGAAAGACGAAGTTTGGCGTCCTCATTTCCAAGTGAGAAAGTTTCAGTATCCTGGAATTCTATTTTTTCATTTTCCAAAAGCTGACTTTTGAAAAGTTCGTAATTTCTTTTAAATCTAAGGTTTTTAGCATTTGATTTCTGTAGGCTTTCTTTTTGAGAAAGAATGTTACTGAAGTATAAAACTGCAGAGAAAACAAGGATCCACAAAACAACTGTTAATAATAGCATTCCTATACTAAGGGGGGTATTCTGGAAAAAGAAGATGCTGAGAATCAACTGTCCGATAAGGATTGAAATGATCAGAAGACAAACTCTACAGAATGCTTTTTCTACGAAAGCCTGAATGTATAACGAATAGCCAATAGCCAATATGGAAACCAAAGTAAATCCTTTTACGATATATGCTGTCGCAGGAAGGAAAAGTCCCAATATGGCAAGCCCAGCAAAATAAATCAGAGAAAAGTCTGAAAACTTTAAACCTAAAATACTTGTTTTATCCTGCTTAATAATCTTATCACATGAATTGGTAACCTGTTTGGCAGAGGTATCTCCACAAATACTTCCTATCACAGTAGACGTAGCCCCGAATTTCTGATTGAAAATCTCCATAGAAATATAGACTCCCGCGAGGGAAAGAACATTAAAAAAAGCTTCGTATAGGTTTTGCGTGAAAAAAGAGTAAACAGTGATGATGGCAAAAACAACATATAAAAGAGGGGTAAAATTGAAGGCGACCTTGCTTTCGGCATTTTCGCTTTTTTCAAACAACAGTACGAAATCTGTAGATTTTTGATGGAGCTCTTCTTTATTTAGTGTTTTGGCTTTTTCGGAGTAAACTGAATAACTGGCTCCTGATTTTTTGACCAGAGAAAAGGAATTATCTACAATCGCGATAAATTCTTCCGGCAGCTCATCCCAATATTCCTTATCCAGTTCATAGGCATCATTTTTTACACCCATAAAGTTTAGGGTATCACTAAAAGCTAACGCAGAAGGGTAGTTAGGATGGGAATTGAACTGGAACGAAAATTCCTGTTTATCGAGTTTTAGATAGTTAATTAGTTTGTCAAAAATCATATTAATATTTTTAACTAAAATACGCAGATGTTTTAAAAAAACAAATTTTTTTCTTTTCTTAGTGATATAGTATTGTTAAATGCTTGATTATGTGGAAATATTATTGTGTTTTTTGCTTTATTTAGGTTAAAATGTAGCTGATTTCGCAATAGAATTTGAGACCTGTCATTCTTAATTTTGGATAAGATATTTCTTCAGAAAACTCAACTGGATAATTTTTGCTCCCTAAAAAAGTTCACTGTGAATTTCAGTAATTTTTTGAAAATGTGGATAATCTCCTTTTCGCTTTGATCAACAACTTCTTTTTCTTGTCCGAATTTAAGCATATCAAAAATCTTCTAAGTGAGTAAAAGAGAACTAATTTATAAATAGAATTATTACTCTTTTAACAGTCATTTGTATCTGTTAAAACAATAATAACTCTAATTTTTTGATATTCAAAATCGAATAGAAATGCAATACGATATTATTAAACAATTGTTTAGTTTTATGGGGTTTTAACGCTCTGGAACATGATTAGGTAGCGAATTATTGTTGAATTGGTTGTTTTTGTAAAATTATAATTTTTGAAGATAAACTCAAAAAAACTTAAAAAATCATAAAGTTTTCTTAAAGTTTTAAAAAAGGAGGGAAATGTTTTTGTATTTATAAAATATGTTGTACTTTTACATCGCCTTGAATGAGGGAACAAGTCAAGGTAATAAATTTTTTTTCATCATTTGTGTTTTTAGAATCGTATCGCCTGATACGATTCTTTTTTTTGTTTATGACTTTTCGTAGTTCAGTAAGAGATCAATAAAGTAAGAATAAGTAACAGCTCCTTCCTGCTGATTACTTTTTAAAAACAGGTTATTGGTAAACCCAAAGAAATCATCAAGCCAGCCCTGGTGTCTGAAGATAAAACTTCTTTCATACCTTCTGTCTCTTTTCATGGCTGGAGAATATTCGTTGAGAATATTTTTGACAAAGGCAGGATCTTCCTCAGCAATAAATCTTAAAAGGCTTTTTAAAGTAAAATATTCAGTGCTGTATCTCAGATCATTATTTTTAGCATTGACACCAATCAGATAACCCACAAAATTGGCTTCCTGTTCTCTTGCAAAACCCAGCTGGTGTGAGCTTTCATGAGCAGAAGTAAATGGAATAAAGGTATGGGGAAGCTCAGCATTGTATTGTGCTTCTGCAGTAAAAGGATTGTAATACCCTAATATTCCGGTAAAATTCATCACACTTTTAAAAAGACTGGGTTTGAAAGCATTGATCTGTGGTGCTTCTTTATCGGAAATATATTTTGGAAGTTGCGCCTGTTGGCGAAGAATTTCAGTTTGTATAGCATTCAGATCCGTAATAATGAATACTCCATTTTTATCTTCCCGTACAGATTGCCTGGTCGCTTTGCATTTTTTAAGATAGAGGAGAGCCAGTACTTTTGCTTTAGCAACTTCCGGTTCTTTTTGGCTGGACAGTTTCTTGATAACAGGAGTCTGAAAGTACAGCATGCCCCAACAGATCTGATAAATGAAGTAGAAGATATTAAGGACGGTAAGAAGCCTTAAGATCGACCTGTTTCTGGTTGTCTTTTTAAAACATAGAATAAAGGAGTACAAAAGAAAAACGCCTAAAAGGATATAGATAAAATCTCCGAAAGAAAATGGAATCCAGCTAAAAAGCAGTTGATGAATTTTCTTCTGCATTTCAAAGAACCATTCAAAAAATACAATCATTACTTTCATTTTAGAGAAAGCATAGAACAAAAGAAATTGGGCAAGTAATACACCTGCCCAAAATCTTTTCTTATATATTGTTTTTGTTGTATTAGTGACCTCCATCAGATTCTAAAATATCAACATTGATTCCCTGTTTAGACAAAGCCTTCTTGGTGATGTATGCGAATAATGCAATATATGCAAAACAAAGCACAGGAATAAAATAGGAATTATGGATTCCGATAATATCAGATAATTTACCCTGTAGCGGTGGAATAATACCTCCCCCTAGAATCATCATCACAAGGAATGCTGACCCCTGAGCAGTATATTTTCCTAAGCCGGTAATTGCTAAAGTAAAGATTGATGGCCACATGATGCTACAGGCAAGACCTCCGGAAAGGAATGCATAAATAGCTATATTTCCAGTGGTAAGAAGTCCTACGATCATGGCTGTTACTCCAAACAATCCGAAAATAGTAAGTGTTGCAGCTGGTTTGTTTTTGCTGATCAGGAATAAGATAACCTGAATCGCAATACAGATAGCATAGAAATAAAGGTGTGACATGTCTTTCTGAGCAACCGTATTGATTCCGATAATAACTAAGAATGCCACAAAAGGCACAACAATGGTAGCAATGGTTTGCTGCTGTTTGTTCAGATTAAATACAGCAATGGCACCAGTCCATCTTCCGATCATTAAACTTCCCCAGTACATCGAAATATAAGGAGCAAGGTCCGAAGACTGATGTCCGCCGAATGCCGGTGTACTTAATAGCTCTCCCAGATTACTTCCTATTGCAACTTCTACTCCCACATAGCAGAGAATGGCGATCATTCCCAATACAAGCTGTGGATACTTCATAGCGCCCCAGCCCTCCGGATTCTTTTTCGAACGGGTGTTGGCAAAAAGAAGACAAACGATAACAGAAAGCAATGCTCCTCCAAGGTAAATCATTCTTTCTTTTTCAAGAGGATGTTTTATCGTTTCAAGTTCTGTTTTTTTATGATCGATCTGTGTTTTGAATTCAGCCGTTTTTGTAGCATCGGTCTCTTTTTTCAAACTAGAGTCCAGCACTGAAATCTCACTGCTTAATACTTCAATTTTTTTAGCTTCTTCAGAATTGTAGCTGCTGAATACCGGAATGAAAAATAAGATAACCAATATCGTCATGGCGATCAAAGTTTTTCTTGCTTTTCCAGCTTTTTCCATGGGCTCATTAGAGATTCCGTCAGGAAGTTTTTTAGAGAAATAGAAAACTCCGGCAGCAATTAAAAATAAAGCTCCTACCGCGGTATACAGTAAAATTACTTTATCCAGCGCCAGATGTTTGATCTGATCGTCATCTACGGTGGCCGTTGTTCCAAAAAGAGCAAGTCCTACGATAATAGGCCCGATTGATGTTCCAAAGGAATTGATTCCTCCAGCTAAATTCTGTCTGCTGGCCCCTGTTTTGGGATCTCCCAAAAGTACTGCAAAAGGGTTGGCAGCAGTTTGCTGAATGGAAAAACCTAGAGCCACAACGAAAAGTCCAATGAGCATTCCGTAATAGACATTGGCTTTAACGGCCAGAATCATAATCGCAGCTCCTACAGCTGACAGAAGCAGTCCGTAGACAATACTCCTTTTGTATCCCCATTTGCCTATAATATCAATCCCTTTAATTGTACTGGATATGAACAGCAATAACGCTCCAAGAAAATAGGCTGTATAAAATGCAAAGTCTATTAATTGGGACTGAAATTGGTCAAGGGAAAAATAGTTTTTACAAAAGGGGATGAAAATACTATTGCCGGCTGCAATAAAACCCCAGAAAAAAAATACAAGCACCAGGGTATATAGTGCAGGGTAATTAGTCGGTTGATTTGTTTTAGACATGTTTGTTAAAAATTTCGCAAACAAATATAACTATTTCTTTTATATAGAGTGTTCCAGCAGCGTTTTTTTTATCTCCTCAAAAGCTTCTGTTTTTAGATCTTTCGGAGAACCTGAGGGTTGCAGGATTCCGTTGAAATATACCTTGACCCGTCCCGGATAGCCTTTTGAACTGTCGAAAGGGAAAATTTCTTTCAGACCCACAAAGGTATATACTGCGATCGGCGACTGATGTTTGAAAGATAAAGTAAATGCTCCGTCTTTAAATTCATCAAGAATAATAGTAGTATCATCCGGGACGCCCCCTTCAGGAAATATAGCAATACTGTTTCCTTCTTCCATTTTTTCAGCGCATCTTCTGTACACATCTGCACGGCTTCTGGCACTGCTCCGGTCTACCATCACGCATATCCTTTTATATATGGTACCGAAAATCGGTATTTTCACCAATTCTTTCTTTCCCACAAAACAAATAGGGTGATCAGGCATCAGGATACAGGTGAGCATAATATCCATAATCGATGTGTGGTTCGAAATGAAAACGTATGGTTTGTTTCTGTCTTTTTTCTGATCAGAAAGATTGATGAGATCATACCTTAAACCCATCCCGTAAAACATCCCGAAACACCAGATGCGGATAAACCGGTAAGCGTATTTGTAATGCTTTTTATTGAAAGATAAAATGTAAACAGGGATTCCCATTGTAACTGTTAAGACAAATGCCAGTAGCAGCAACCAGAATCTCCAGAGATAATTTAAAATTTTTGTCACAGCCTAACCGTTAAAAATTACTTTCTTTTTCACTGAATAATTAAGAATGGAAACCAGCAGGATTGCCGCAATCTTACTGATCATTTCCGGGCTTAAGGTATAAAAAATTAAATTGATATTGTCCTTAAATATAAAGCTGTAAAAAATCTGGAAAAATCCTAAACTTACCAATGTTGAAACAAAAGAAACACCCATAAAGTATGCAAATTCTTTTTTCTTAGAATGCTTTCCTCTTTCAAAGACAAACCAGATACTTAAAAAGTAATTCGTGATGATCCCGCAGCTGGTGGAGAGAATATTACTTAAAGGATAATGAATGCCATGAAAATTGGTTTCTCTGGCAAAAAAGTGGGGAAGGTAAGTACTGAATGCCTTGAAGCTTCCAATTTCTACAACAGCACTCAGCCCTCCGGCTATAATGAAGAACAAAACCTGTTTCTGGCGTATTAGTAATTCTCTCATTCAATAGATATGAAGATGCAAATTTATAATTATATGTTAATAATGTAAGAATAAAAGGTCATTTTAAAATAGAAATTTACTTCATTGTACTGACAGGTAATGAAATAGGTGTTTTTTTAGCCTTCGATAAAATAGTTTTCGGTAGTTAAAGAGGAGATTTAGTCTTGCAAAAACTTTGTGTAATGAGTTAAAAAAAATGAGAGAAATTACTTTATGAAATTTTATAAAGTGATCAAACATCATGACAATCGGTCTAGGCTAAAGGCATTCACATTACTAAGTGATTTTTAGCTCTACGGTATTGTGATAAATAGATGTTAAACATTGAAAAAAGTTGTTAATTTTTTTTTTTGAATCAAAATAATTTCTAAATTTAATATTCAGAATGATGTGATTATAACCTGATAATAAATTCATTTTCAACTTCTTGTGTTGATGGTTTTTTCTATCTTGTAATGCGCACTATAACGCATACTACCTTAATTTTTACGACCCAATTTATAACAATATTTGTATGAAAAGTCAAAACAAATACAGAAAATTCCAGCTTCAGCAAAAAAATATTGAGGCTCTTGAGAGAGAGAATTCCCGCTTCAAAAGAGTGTATTCAGAATATGAAAATATGGCAGACGAATTGTGGAACCTTGAAAACTCCACAGACCAGCCTGTTCCAGATGATTTTATCAATGCCATTATGCTTCAGAGTTCTTATCTTGAGGACGAAATTGAAGACTGGCTGATCAAGTTTAATAATCAAAAAGCTGATATAAAACATTAGAAGCTTCCAGTCTGTTTTTAAACGCTATTTGAAGATAAATTCATAATTTAGCATCCTTAAACTAAAATGTAAAATATGGTTGCTATTGTTGATAGTGGTTCTACCAAATCAGATTGGGTGATCCTGGATGACTTCAAAAAAGTGTTTTTAAAAACAGAAACTATCGGCTTTAATCCTAATTTTATCAACAGGGAACTTATCGTTCCTGAAATAGAAAAGAACAGCAGCCTTATATTGGTCAGAAATTCCATAACCAAGATTTTCTTTTATGGTTCAGGATGTGGTGTGAAAAAAAACTGCGAAACTATAGAAGAAGAGCTGAAAAAGATATTCACAAAAGCTGAAGTTGTGGTGAAAGAGGATCTTATGGCTGCGGCGTATGCTGCTTATGGAGGGAAACCTGCCGTAGTTTGCATTTTAGGAACAGGCTCAAATTCATGCTATTTTGATGGCGAAAACCTTAAAATAAAACTTCCTTCCCTTGGTTTTCTTATTGGAGACGAAGGAAGCGGAAGTGCTATTGGAAAACAGCTGGTACGCAGATACTTTATGCAAAAGCTGCCTTCAGATCTTCTTGCAGAATTTGAGCAGAATTATACACTGACTGTGGAAGATGCATTGCAAAATATGTATCACAGTCCGAGGCCTAATGCCTATCTTGCCGATTTCAATAAATTTGTCATCGAAAGAAAGGATCATCCTTATTTAAAAGATATGGTATATAAAGAGATGAAAGATTTCTTTGAATACCAGGTGATTCCGTACGAAGAATCAAAAGAGGCCGAGATCAATTTCATCGGCTCTATCGCTTATTATTACGAAGATATTCTACGCTCAGTGGCGGAAGAATTACATTTAACTGTTGGGCATGTTGTCCAGAAACCAATCGAAAGTTTAGTAGATTACCATATTAAGTATATACTTTAATAAAAAACAAAATTCTATGTCAAGTAAAACCCACCGCGACGAAAAGAACTTTAATCAGGCCGCGTTAGATTATCATAAAGCCGAACCTAAAGGAAAAATCGAAGTGATTCCTTCGAAGCCTCACTCTTCTCAAAGAGATTTATCATTGGCATACTCACCAGGGGTGGCAGTTCCTTGTATGGAAATCCACGATAAGCCTGAAACCGTTTACGACTACACAGGAAAAGGAAACCTTGTGGCAGTAATTTCCAATGGAACGGCTGTTTTAGGTCTTGGTGATATCGGAGCTGAAGCTTCAAAACCGGTAATGGAAGGAAAAGGTCTTTTGTTCAAGATCTTTGCAGATATCAATGTCTTTGATATTGAAATCGATGAAAAAGATCCGGACAAATTTATTCAGATTGTAAAAGGGATTGCGCCTACATTCGGAGGAATCAATCTTGAAGATATTAAAGCACCGGAAGCTTTCTACATCGAGCAGAGACTGAAAGAAGAGCTTGATATTCCTTTAATGCACGATGATCAGCACGGAACGGCTATTATTTCAGCCGCTGCACTGATCAACTCACTGCAAATCGCCAATAAAAATATCGCAGAAGTAAGAATGGTCGTGAACGGAGCCGGAGCGGCTGCCATTGCATGTACCAACTTATACATTTCTTTAGGTCTGAAGAGAGAAAATGTTTTGATGTGCGACAGTAAAGGAGTGATCAATCATAAAAGAGAAAATCTTACCCCTGAAAAAATAGATTTCATTGCCAATACCGATATCGATACACTGGAAGATGCCGTAAAAGGTTCTGATGTTTTCATTGGTCTGTCAAAAGGAAATGTAATGACTCCGGAAATGCTTTCCAGCATGAAGGAAAATCCTATCGTTTTTGCTTTGGCCAACCCCGATCCTGAAATTGCTTATGACCTTGCTCTTGAAACCCGTAAAGATGTGATCATGGCAACAGGAAGAAGTGACTATCCTAACCAGGTGAACAATGTATTGGGATTCCCTTACATTTTCCGCGGAGCATTAGACGTTCAGGCAAAAGGAATCAACGAGGAAATGAAGCTGGCGGCCGTACATGCTATCGCTGATCTTGCAAAAGAACCGGTACCGGAAGCTGTAATCTTGGCGTATAATGTTCAGAACTTGCAGTTTGGAAGAGAATATTTTATTCCAAAACCGTTTGATAACAGACTGATCACCAAAGTATCCAGTGCTGTAGCAAAAGCAGCTATCGAAAGTGGTATTGCCAGAAAAACCATTGAAGACTTCGAAGAATACGAAACCCAGCTGCTAGACAGAATGGGAAGAGATGAGAAGTTGGTAAGAATGATGCAGAGCCGTGCCAAATCGAATCCGAAGAGAATCACTTTAGGAAATGCTGAAGAATACAACGTATTGAAAGCAGCGCAGATTCTTTACGAAGAAGGAATTGCATTCCCAAGTCTTTTAGGAGATAAAAAATACATCAAAGAACAGATGGAGCGTTTCGGTATCAATCTGGATATTCCGATTATCGATCCAAGTGATGACGATCAGAAAGAAAACAGAAAAAGATACAGAGAAACACTTTGGAAACTTCGTCAGAGAAAAGGCATGAACGAGTACAAAGCGAAAAGATATGTACGTCAGAGAGATTATTTCGGTCCTTTAATGTTGAGACACGGAGATACAGACGGACTTATTGTAGGTTTCTCTAAAAACTATACCTCAGTACTTCGTCCAGTTTTAGAAGTGATCGAAAAAGATAAAGGAGTAGATAAAGTGGCAGCGATGATGATGATTCTTTCAGAGAAGAAACCTATTTTCTTTGCAGACACATCCATCAATCAGAATCCTACCGCTGAAGACCTTGTGAATATTGCTAAAATGGCAGAAATTACAGTGAAATCTTTTGCAATAGAACCTAGAATTGCCATGCTTGGTTTCGAAAACTTTGCGGCAATCTCTGAGACCTCCAAAAAAGTAGCCAAAGCGGTAAGCATCCTTCACGAGAAATATCCTAAAATGATTGTTGATGGGGAAATTCAGCCCGATTTTGCAATGAATGCAGATCATTTGAGTGATTATCCATTCTCAAAATTAGGAACAACGCCTGCCAATACCTTTGTTTTCCCAAATCTTGAAAGTGCCAACCTTTCTTACAAGATCATCAGAGGAATGAAAGTAGCACAGGTGATAGGACCCATCTTAATGGGACTAAAACAACCGGTTCACGTTTTACAGATGCGTTCAAGTGTAGATGAGATCGTAAACCTGGCCACTGTAGCAGTACTTGATGCCCAAAGAAGAGAAAACAAGAAGTAATAAGAATCTTTTGTATTAAAAGGAGATTTAAAAAATATAAGAGCCGTTTCACAATTTGTGAAGCGGCTCTTAATATTTTCAGATTTATATTTTTAAGACAGTTCAAGACTGTATAATCAGTTTATTTCGGTGCCTTTAATTTAATATTCTCTTTTAAAAGCTCCATATTTTCTTTTTCTAATTTCTCAATATATTTTTGTTGAGTTTCCAGAATAAAATCAGGGACATTTAAATAAGTAATGTGGGAACCTGATAATTGATCTTGGGACTGTAAGGCAGATTTTTCTTGATGGTCTTTAATATCCTCTAAGGGTACATTCAGTGCTTTTGCAAGCTTCTCCCATTCATCATCGTAAATTTTAACTTTTCCACGTTCTTTGCGGGAATAATTTGAAGCATCTGTACCTAATATCTGCCCTAATTGCAACTGGGAGAAACCCATCTGTATCCTTAGCTTTTTTAAGTTTTCCTGAATTTTCATGTTATGATGTTTTTTACAAATTTGCATATTTGGTAAATTATCTGCAAGGAAAATACAGGAAAATTGCATATTATTTCTTCGTTGGGTGATTTTTAACTTGTATATTGAGCATGTCAATAGTGGCAAATCAAACTAAAAATTTAACCTATGAAAAAATTAGAAAACCTAAAAGGAAAAAAATTAGGGAACATGAAAGACGTTATTGCTGGAGCGAGAACGTTAGGCTCAGTGGGAATAGCTGGAGGAACTAATGTGTCTTTGGCCGGTCCATGTGGAGGAACGGGTACTGCAAGTGATCCTCATGTTTTAGAAACAGTAACCATTTATTCTAGTGGAGGCGGGAAAAATGACGGATGCGATTAGTATTCCTTTTCTGTAACATCTAAAGAGGCTGTCCCAAAAGGTAAATTCTACTCTGAAAATTTCCTGAATGACAAATAATTGTTAACCAAGAAGCCGGAAGAGGAGTACTTTTGAGACAGTCTCTTCCTCTATTTATGTAACTTTAGAAAATATGATTTTAATTTTATCAACTCCAAATGATGATGATACCAATCTGGTGATGGAACATTTGGCTATTCTTGGAGAAAAATTTATCAGAATAAACGATCTGGATTTATTTAATGGAAACACCAGAATGCATTACGAGCAGTCTTCCGAAAATAGGCTGTTTGTTGAGAATATACATTTCGGAAAGATAGATTTATCGGATATTAAATGTGTGTGGTACAGAAAATTCGGATTCTTTGATAAATTTAAACAAAAATTAGCAGGAGAAACGAATGTGGAAATGCTGGAATATTTAAAAGCAGAGTATACTGCTGCATTGGATGTTTTTTTTGAATTTTTAAAGGAAAAGAAATGGCTTAATCATTACTTAAGTGTTAAAAGGTTGAATAAAATCGGTGCTCTAGTCGCTTCACAGAAAATAGGATTGAAGACACCAGAAACCTATATAACAAACGGTAACAGTTTGTTGGATTTTGAAAAACCATATATTACCAAATCTATAAAAGACGGTACAATTATCAATGCCAGTGATAAAACATTTTTTTTTATGACAAAGGAAGTTAAGGTTAAGACAATGGATCGGTATAAAATTTTTTTTCCCAGTTTATTTCAAGAGAAAATCGATAAGGAATATGAGCTCAGGGTTTTTCATTTAAACGGGAAAAACTATCCTATGGCCATTTTCTCTCAGAGGGATTCCCAAACCGGTGTGGATTACAGACATTACAACTACAGTAAACCGAACAGAATGATTTCTTATACTCTTCCTGAAGGAGTAGATGAAAAGATATGCAGACTGATGAAAAATCTGGGATTAGATACAGGTTCGCTGGATATTATAAAAGGGAAGGATGGAGAATACTATTTTCTGGAAATAAATCCTTCGGGACAGTTTAGGATGACCTCGTTGCCATGCAATTATAATCTTCATTACGAGGTAGCACACAGCTTAAAAAAAATGAACACATGAAAAAAACATTACTGAAAGAACTGGGATATGAGAAGAAAAAAGAACTGCTTCCTGTTATTTTCGCCCATACAACCCCAATGGATGTAAAAAAAATAAAAAGGGATCGGCCATTCAGAATAATTGATACTTTCATGCACCAGTCGGAAATCTATTGTTTAAGAATATATAAAGATGGAATCAACATATCTACAGAATAACAATGGTAAATATATCCATGTATTTTCATGTTGTATACCGGTTAAAGGACATGAACGAGGGGCCATATATGATCTTCAGAGAGAAGAAATTGAACTGGTACCCAATACAATGATCGATTTTTTGAACCATATTAAAAATAAAAAATTAAACCTGATCCTTGAAGAATTCAGATCAGATGTGATGGCTAAAAAGTATCTTGATTTCTTACAAAAAAATGAATTTATTTTTTATTCGGATACGCTTTTCTTTCCTGAGTTGGCTGATAAAAGTATCAATGAAGACACAGCCATCCTACAGTTTATGACTATCATATTGTCGGATTTTATGAGTGATAATCTGGATACCATCGTAAAAAATGTCAATAAACTGGGGGTGAAAAGACTGCATATTCACATCGATAAACGAAACTGTATGAGTACAATAAATGATATTCTGCTCTTATTGGAATATTCAAGAGTGACGAATATATCATTTTCAGTTCCCTATCAAAAAATTGACAGGAAATTATATAACAACAACAGGCTGAAATTTTTATATCTTTTCAACTCTCCTAAAGAAAAAATAGAAACGAATAACGAAGTGTTGAGTATCTATATAAAAATTAACGATACGAAGATGTTCTTGCCCAAATTTAATGTCAATACTTTAGATATTAATACGACAGCCTATAACATTGCAAAAAACTACAACCTATCCATCTATAAAACTGTATTTGTAGATGAGCACGGAAAAATTAAATTTAATATATCGGATGAAATAAGCTATGGTAAGATCACAGATTCATTTGAAAGAATAAAAGACAATGTAGTACCGGAATTATCAAAGCTTTGGAATATAAAAAAAGATGATATAGCCCCGTGTAATATTTGTGAGTTCAGATTCTGCTGTACAGCGGTTTATGTACCTTTCAAAACGGATAATGGCTATGCCGTAAGCTGTAATTATAATCCATGCAAAGCCGAATTTAACTGAAATAATATGCATAAAAAACTAACAATACTGTGTACACTGCTCTTTTTAAGCCTTACAATGCAGAGTTGTAAAAATTACTATTACTTACAGCATACACCCGCAGTCAATGATGAAGAGGGTAATAATATTCATACTCTAAAGTTTGCCAAAGAAAATATACAGTTTGTGACTTTCGCCGATTATCAGATCAATACGGTCAACAAAAAATACATTTTCTTTAAGACCAAAGACGTAGATGACATATTGAAAAGAAATATTAAAAAAACTTCCAGCGGACAATTTTTATTTATGTATACGAATATGAGTATTTATAATAATCTGCTGGGATTCTATTATGAAAACGTAACATTGGAAGAGATCATCAAAGACTACGGCACAATAGCAGATGCCGATATGGAGAATGGTGTTTTGTATACCTATAATTCGGGGAAATTTAATGTAGTTGATATTTATAGAAAATATGACGGCGGAGTCGTGAGATTTATTAATGTGAACAATCCGGAGGTGGAAGATCCCCAAAATAAAAAATTTCACCTTGAAGTCAGGAACCTGTTTTTTGATCTCAACAAAAAATTATGGGATAAAAATGCAGCTGACTTCCAATAATTAAGAAAAAATTATATGGTTGAAAGCATAGCGAATATCTTGCAATACCTAGAAAAAAAAAATATATACTTGGACAGAAGCGAGTTTTCGTTTCAGATTCATTCCCATCCGGCATTTCCAAGCTTACTTTCAATAGTGAGTGCTTTGAATGTAAATAAGATCTCCAATTTTGCAATTGAAATAGATGATTCCGAAATAGATGAGCTTCCGGATGATTTCATGACTTTTATAGCCCTTTCAGAAGATCAACAGGAACTTGCCTATGTTGAAAAGACCAATGGAGGTTTTTTAGTGAATGAAAAACATACAATGCCGGAAAACGAATTACTTTCCAGATGGAATCATGTAGTTGTTTTGATTGATGAAACTCAGTGGGATCCCAAAAAGAAGAAAGATAAGAGATATCCCCTGTTTTTTGCAGCGGTTTTTTTTCTGACGTTTCTGGTTTATATCTATTCCCAAACAAAATTATATTCTTTTCTATATTTGTTCTTATCACTAGGTGGTTTGTCTCTGTCCGTTATCTCATTAAGAAAAATATTTGGCATAGAAAACCCTGGATTGAGCAGGGTGTGCTCCGGAAATTTTACAGACTGCTCATTTTCCGGTAATGCATCAAAAGCAAGCTTTGTTTCTTATTTTGGGGACTATAGTCTTGTATTCTTTTTTACTAACATTATAGGATTTTTGTTCTTATTGCCTAATCAGGATGAAGTCATTTTTTTTGCCATCCAGAAAATATTACTGATATTTATTATCCCGGTGATAGGATACTCTCTTTTTTTTCAGTTATTCAGAATGAAAAAAATTTGCCCTTTATGTTTAGGGGTTATCATGATCTTACTTTTACAAACCTATATTTTACTGATGTGATATGAATTTGAAAATCTTTATCCCTTTCGTTTTGTATGGTGTTTTTTTTCTGGTTATTCTTATCGTGTGGTTCAGGATCAGAAAATATTTAAAACGGAATGAAGAAATCAGGAGCCAGCTTATCAGAAAAAACAGGATTGCCAGAAATTATGATGTTTTTATGAATACATTAAGTAAACAGGAACAAAAAGAATTACCGGAATCTATGATTACTTTGGGTAATGGTGACGGTACTTTAGAATTGACCCTATTTACAAGTCTTTATTGTGAAATGTGTAAAGATATATGTACTATTGTTGACCGGATAATCTTCGCTTACGAAGATGAAATAAAAATAAATATTTTTTTTAAAAAACAATCTTCAGAAGAAAAAAACAGTTTTTTGTATATACTTCACAGTGTTTTCCTGTCTCAGGGAACTCAGGAGTTCTTAAAGGCTTTACAATTTTGGTTTGAAAACAGCAACCTCGAATCGTGGAAAATGGCATCAGATTATAATTATGAGAAAAGCAAAGAAGCCTTAAGCGCCTCGAACGATTGGTATGTGCAGAACGGAATTATTGCAACGCCATCTGTTTTTATAAACGGCTATATCTACCCTGATCAATTTGAAAAAGAAGATTTGTTTTATCATATAGAAGGAATTATTGAAAATAAATAACGAATACATATGCGTAGTAAAATAGTAATGCTCAGCCTGCTTTTCTTTGCCATTCAAAACCTTTATTCCCAGACTATGAGAATAGATTATGATATGGTGTATAAAGAAGATTCCTTAAATGCGGAACCCATATCTAAAAAAATGGTACTTCTTATCCATGACGGAAAATCAAAATTCTTTTCTGAAAAACAATATGAGGTAGATTCAATCAGGGATTCCGGATTTAGAGGCTTTGTAGTAGGAGATACCAATTTTTTTCACGTGATTAAAGAAAAACAGAATCTTATATCAAAATATTACTTTCAGCTCAATGATGTTTACAAACTTACAGAACCCATCACCCTGAATTGGAAAATAGGGAAAGAAACTGCTCAACTATATGGCTATGCCTGCCAGAAAGCTACTCTCAATTATAAAGGCAGAAAGTGGGAAGCCTGGTTTACACAGGAGATACCTGTTCAGGAAGGTCCTTACATTTTCAAAGGATTGCCAGGGTTAATTGTGCATATGAAAGACTCCACAGGGTCCTATGAATTTTCATTTTCGGCACTTAAAAAGGATTTTTATAAAAGAGAATTCGAAAATACCAATCCTAAACCCCTTGAAGTTTCAGCAGCTAACCTGAAAAAAATATTCCTGGATTATTATAATGATCCGTTCAGGGAAATGAAGTCAAGAGATGTAAAAGTGAAATTTAAGGATGAGAAAGGAAATGCTATTGAGCCGGATTTCAGGGAAATGACCAAAAAGATGCAATCTACACTGAAAAAGTACAATAATCCCATAGAATTATCAGATGCAATTAAATATCCTTAACTACTTACAACCATTTGCAGATGAAATGAAAATATTAATTAGTTTAAATTGCTATATTTGGGAGTTTTAAAAATTAATAATGATATTTTCCTTACAAGGCAGCGTTCAAGAACTTACGCCCACTTACGCAGTAATCAATGTACAAGGAGTTGGTTACTATGTAGGTATTAGTTTGATGACCTCCCAGGCCCTGGCCCTGAATAAGCCTGCATTCTTATATATTCAGCAGATCATCCGGGAAGATGCCCATCTTCTCTTTGGATTTAACACTCGTTCAGAAAAAGAAATGTTCAATCTGTTAATAAGCGTTAACGGAGTAGGAGCTGTTTCTGCTCTTATACTTCTTTCCACTTTAAGCCTTGAAGAGATCGCTACGGCTATCCTTTCCAAGAACAGCGCCCTCATTCAAAAGGCTAAAGGAATAGGAGCCAAAACCGCAGAAAGAATCATTGTAGATTTGAAGGATAAAGTCCAGAAATTCGGCATTGAAGCGGAAAATATTTCTACATTCGTGGATAATAAAGTCAAGGAAGAATCGTTATCTGCATTAGAAGTTTTAGGCATCCCGAAGCGGATGAGCGAGAAGATTGCAGACCGAATGATGAAGCAGAATCCGGAGATCTCGGTAGAAGAACTGGTAAAACAAATTTTAAAAAACATTTAACATTTGGTGGCGAATAATAAGCATCTTAACATATTTCTGTTCCTGTCGTTCCTGTGCATGTCAGTAAGTGCCTTTGCACAACAGGTCCGTGATACTGCGATCATAAAAAAAGATTATCAACTGGCCGATCCCACAAGGTATGAGGCCTTTTATGATATAAAAACCGGAATGTATTACGTCTATCCTAAAATAGGAAATACCTATACCGGACCTCCCACAGCGATGTCTCCTGAAGAGTATAAAGAATTTATGCTCGCTACCCAGACCAAAGCTTACTACAAAGAAAAATCCGATAAATACAGTCTTCTTTTCAGAAGAGACAGAACCGATGCCCGGAAGCAAGGGCTTATTCCGTCTTTGATGATCAACAATAAGTTGTTTGAAACTGTTTTCGGAAGTAATAAAATTGAAATCATTCCATCCGGATATGCCTCTTTAGACTTTGCCGGACTCTACCAAAAAATTGATAACCCACTGATCCTGCCACAAAACAGGACCAGTTTTACTTTTGATATTGATCAGAGAATACAGCTGGGATTATTAGGTAAAGTAGGAGAAAATCTTCAGTTGAAAGCCAATTACGATACCCAGAGTGGTTTCGCATTTGAGAATAGAATGAATCTCGTTTGGCAGGCAAAAGGGAACTGGAAGGATCTTCAGTCCAAAGGTCTGGGAGATGTGGATAAACCTAGCGCAGGAGGAGAAGATAAAATTATAAAAAGAGTAGAATTCGGTAACGTAAATATGCCGCTTTCTACCAGTCTTATCCGTGGTTCTCAGTCATTATTCGGGGTGAAAACAGAATTCCAGCTTGGAAAAACTTACGGAACTGTCGTTCTTTCCCAGCAACAAGGGGAAGCCCGTAATATTGTAGTACAGGGTGGAGGGGTCATGAACAATTTTAAAGTCAATGCGATTGACTATGAAGACAACCAGCACTTCTTTCTGGGACACTATTTCCTGGATCGTTATGACAATGCATTAGCCAATTATCCACAGATCAATTCCACGGTAAACATTACCAGATTGGAAGTCTGGGTACTTGATCAGGGAAACAGTAATCTGGCATATCAGAAAAGTATTATCGGGATCAGAGACTTGGGAGAAGGGGCTTCCGGATTGCCGGACAACTCTCAGAATGGATTGTATCCCTCGATTAATGCAGCCATAGGGCCAAGAGAAGCAGGTAAAAACTATGCAACAACCTTTCAGGGGCAAAGTTTCCCTGGGAGTTTACAGCCATATGATAACGGAGAACAGTTTATTTTTAACACAAAAGCAAGAAGGCTGAATGCCAATGAATATACACTACAGCCACAGTTAGGATACATTTCATTAAATCAGAAGCTGAACGAAAATCAGCTTTTAGCCGTTTCATATTCCTATACAGATGGTTCCAATAAGGTGTATAAAGTCGGGGAATTCTCCGAAGAAAGCCCAGTATTGGTAACCAAAGTTCTTAGAGTAAACAACAAAGTGAATACAGAATCTCCAATGTGGGACCTGATGATGAAGAATATCTATTCTCTGGATGCAGGACAGGTAGCTCAGGATGGATTTATTCTTAATGTTTTCTACAGAGATCCCAAAACCGGAGGTAAAGTAAACTATCTGCCGGGGACCAGTGTTCAGGATAAAAATTTACTAAAATTACTGAACTGGGACCGTCTTAACATGAATGGTGATATTCAGGCCAGTGGAGGCGTACTGGGTGATGGTATTTTTGACTTTGTTAATGGAATCACGATACGGCCGGAAACAGGGAGGATTATTTTTACCAAAGTACAGCCCTTCGGAAGTTTTATGCAGAGTCAGGTCGGGAACGACCCTCAATTTGTCTTTACAGATCTGTACAGACAGCAGAAACAGGTCGCTACTTCCAGTAATCTTGCACAACGTTATACCATAGAGGGACGTTACAAAGGAACACAGGGACAGGGAATTTCTCTTGGAGCCGTAAATGTTCCGCAGGGATCTGTTAAAGTTTCTGCCAATGGTGTTCAGCTGACAGAAGGAGTAGACTATACCGTAGACTACATGCTGGGTACAGTAACGGTGATCAATGAAAATGTTAAACAGTCAGGACAGGCCATCAACATTTCATTGGAAAATCAGCTTACCTTTAATACCCAGAGAAAACGATTCCTGGGTCTGAACCTGGAAAGAAGATTCAATGAGAATTTTATATTAGGAGGAACCGTTGTTAACTATTCAGAATCTCCACTTACCCAGAAAGTAAATTATGGGCAGGAAGCTGTTAATAATACAATGGCAGGGATCAATATGATGTATAACAATCAGATTCCTTTCCTGACCAGACTGACCGATAAAATTCCATTTGTCAATACTGAAGCTCCATCCAATCTGAACTTTAAAATGGAAGCCGCTTACTTGCTTCCGGGATTAAATAAAGGAACAAATGACCAGTCTTATGTAGATGATTTCGAACAGACGACTTCTAAAATTTCCTTAAAAGAACCTGCTGCATGGAGTCTTGCTTCAAGACCTGAAAAAAACCTTGCAGCTCCATTTAATGGTGCACCGGCTAATGATGCTTTAACGAGTGGCTACGGAAGAGGACTTTTATCCTGGTATAACATTGACCCGAGATTCTGGGGAGTAGGAGGAAGAGCACCTGCAGGAATTACGGCACAGTCTGTGTCCAATCACGCCTCCAGAAGAGTTCAGTATTCAGAAATTTATAATAACAGAGATTTTGTGGCAGGTGAACAGACCTTCACCAATACTTTAGATATATCTTACTATCCGCAGGAAAGAGGTCCTTACAACGTAAACCCAGGATCCGAAACAGCCGCTGCCAGATGGGCTGGGATTATGAGACCCATCAGCGTTTCCAACTTCGTCAATTCCAATATTGAATATGTTGAATTCTGGATGATGGATCCTTATGCCGATGGAAATACCTTAGGAGACAGAGCTAGACTTCTACTTCAACTAGGTAACGTTTCTGAAGATATCCTGAAAGACGGTAAGATGCAGTATGAAAACGGACTTCCCACTCCGGGAGCACCTTCTACTACCACTACCTCTACCTGGGGGGTACAGCCAAAACAACCCCCTATTCTTTATGCCTTCTCAAGTGAAGGTGATGACAGAAGAGCCCAGGATTTAGGATATGACGGTTTAAGCTCCGATCAGGAATCTATGAGATTTGGAAATACATTCGTTAACCCGGTAACCAATTTAGTTGACCCTGCAGTAGATGATTTTGTATTTTTCATGTCCGATAAATTTACCGGTGGTCAGGCAGCATCTCTTGTTCAGAGATACAAATACTTCAGAAATCCGGAAGGAAACTCTCAGGCCAACTCTTTAGAAGTAGCGTCTCAGACTCCTGATGCGGAAGATATCAACAAAGATTATAACCTTGACCAGACAGAAAGTTATAACGAATATGTCATCAAGCTTGATAAGCCGAGTCTTGCATTAGGACAAAATAATGTCGTAGATGTAAAAACGGTAAAAGCTACTTTCCAGAACGGACAGACTTCAGATGTGAAATGGTACCTGTTCAGAATTCCGGTTTCAAAATATGCAGAAACTGAAGCGGAAGGAGAGAGAAGTGCCTCTGTACTTAACAATGTAAGATTTGCGAGATTAATGCTTGCCGGTTTTGAGAATACGTCTACGATAAGATTCGGGACAATGGATCTTGTAAGATCAGACTGGAGAAGATATCCAAATCAGATTGCCAGCCCGACAGTAACTTCACAGCAGGAAGGAGTAGGAATAGCACAAAACAATAATTTCGAAGTTGGAAGTGTAAACATTGAAGAGAATGCGTTAAATCAACCTCCATATGTACTTCCTCCGGGAATCGACAGACAGGTGTTGAGTGGAAATGCTGGTGCACAGAGACAGAATGAAGCTTCACTTTACATGAAAGTAGAAGGACTTGCTGGAGAAGCAAGAGGGGTGTTCAAAAACACAACACTGGATATGAGAAGATATAAAAAGCTGAAACTTTTTGTACATGCTCAGGATCCAACCAGCAGAAACCAGGGTATTGACCCGGAATCTAAGTTTTTCATCCGTTTCGGAAGTGATGCTACAGATAACTATTATGAGTATGAATCTGAAATGATGTTGACTCAGAGCACAGCAACCACTCCTTTAGAAATATGGCCTGTTGAGAACAACGTTGATTTTGAAATCCAGAATTTTGTAGATGCCAAAATCAGAAGAGATAAAAGCTCATCGAATATTGTTGATCGAATAATGGATAATGTTTTTGGAGATAACTCCAAAAGAATTTATATCAAAGGACGTCCAAGTTTAGGAAATATTACAACGATTATGATCGGGGTAAGAAATACAGCCCGTTCCAATGCTATAACCAGAATCCTTTGGGTAAATGAGATTCGCCTTTCTGAAATTGAAAATGATGGAGGGTATGCAGGTAACGCAAGTTTGAACTTTAACCTTGGAGATTTTGCAACCGTAAATACAAGCGCTTCCTATACCTCTGTAGGTTTCGGAAATATAGATTCAAAACCATCAGAAAGAAATCAGTCTACTCAGTCTGCATTCAGTATTAATACGGCTGTAAACGTAGATAAATTTCTTCCTGAAAAAAGCGGAATGAAAATTCCTTTAAACTATTCTTATTCACAGACCATTGAGGATCCGAAATACAATCCTCTTGATACCGATGTGGAATTCAGTAAAGCAGCCAATAAAAAACAACTGAAGAAAGTAGCGAGAACTTATACCCAGCAAAGAAGTATTGGGGTAGTCAATATGCATAAGGAAAGGGTAAATCCAAATAGAAAACCTAAATTCTACGATATTGAAAACGTTTCTGTAACTGCAGTGTATAATGATGATTATTTCAGAGATATTTACACTTCAAGAAACTACAGACAGTATCTGAGAGGATACGTTGATTACAACTATACCTTCAAGCCATGGGTGATTAAGCCGTTTAACAAAATGATTAGCGATACGGCAAAATCTACAAAATATCTGAAATGGGTAAAAGAATTTAATTTCAATCCGATTCCCACAAGACTATCTTTCAGAACTGAAGTAGACAGAAATTACAACGAGCTTGAATTCAGAAATGTGGAAGCAATCTTAAGTGGAAATACAGGCGATAGTTTTGCCGCGATCAAAAACAGAAACTTCTTCTTCGGATGGCAGTACGGTTTAGGATTCAACTTTACGAAATCATTAAAACTTGAAATCAATTCTGCGACAAGAACCCTTAACGATAATATGGATGTTAATGGGATGAATGATAAATCCATTTTTGGAAATGTATTCAGAGCAGGAAGACCTGTATTGTACAACCATAGAGTACAGCTGAACTACAAACTACCGTTCCAGTATCTTCCCTATTTGGATTTCATCGATGCAGAAATAGGATATGGTCTTACGTACAACTGGAATGCGAGATCTACTGCACTCCTTTCAAGTCCGGAAGGAAGTCTGGGATCTATCGGGCAGAATACGAATGTCATTCAAGCCACAGCTACAGCAGATATTCCCAAATTCTTTGGACAGTTTAAATACTTTAAAAATATCTCTGCAAAACTGCAGAAACGCAAACAGGAAATCGATTCACTGAACAATGTATACACGCAGCAGTGGGAGAAGAAAAGATATAAATTTAAGGGTTATAAATTCAAGAATAAACTGACGATTCTTCAGAGCGCAGCTTTCGTAATGACCTCATTCAAACAGTTAGATATTAACTACACTGAGAATAATGGAACAGTACTTCCTGGTTTGCTTTCCGCTCCAAACCTTTATGGTTATGGTCAGACTCTGGGAGGTCCTACGCTTGGATTCCTTTTTGGATCTCAGGCTGATATCAGAAGAACGGTGTTAGAAAATGGATGGGTAAGTGATTCACCTTACATGACCGATCCTTATGTGAAAATGTCCACCAGGGAATTAAGGGCCAATTTACAGATCGTTCCGATGAATGATTTTAGAATTGATCTTAGTGCATTGCATAATTACAATAGAAACTTTTCACAGTCCGGATTTAATAACCGTAATAACCTTGGAACAGTCAATCACGATTATGCATTCGCGAATGATCAGGTGACTTATTCCAACTCTGTTGTGCTTCTTAAAACATCATTTAAAGAAACCCAGGCTGTTTACCAGGCGATCAGGGAAAATGCAGTGATCCTTTCGCAGCAACTTGGAATAGGTGAAGTATTGACCACTGATGGCTTTGCAGAACATTACAGTATTGCTAACGCTTATGTACTGATCCCTGCATTCAGAGCAGCTGTCGAAGGAAAAACTGTTAAACAAATCGGAAATGCGAAGAAAGCTGGAATTCCAATTCCAAACTGGAAGATCACCTATTCAGGTTTAAGAAATGTTCCGATGATCAATGGTCAGTTCTCGAAATTTGATTTACTGCACGGATATACGGCAACATATACTGCAACAGGAATTCAGTCAAGTATTGACTATTTTAACAGGATTTCGGGAGGAAATGCATTTGATGTAAACAACGATTATATCAACCCATTTACATTCTCACAGGTAGGTTACGTTGAATCATTCTCACCACTTATCGGGATAGATGTTACCATGAGAAACAATATGCAGTTCGGACTTCAGTATAACAGAAATAGAATGATGTTGTTAGGATTAGTCAACCATACCCTTACAGAAGATTCTAATTCGGAGTATGTTGTGAGGCTTGGATATATCGTGAAAAATTTCAGATTAGGAATGGCCAATACAAGAGGTTCCAGAGGAAAAGGAAGCGACCTTAACATCAGGGGAGATATCTCACTGAGAGATAGCAAAACCTCTATTATGAATATCCTGTTAAATGACTCCCAGATTACAGGAGGTCAGAAACTCATGAATATAAAGATTTCTGCAGATTACAATGTCTCTGAAAACTTGAACCTTAGAGTATTCTACGAGCAGATGACTTCCAAGTATAAAATATCGACTGCATTCCCGCTCTCTACTATTAGAGCTGGTCTGTCCGCAACATTTACATTTGGAGACTCAGGTGGCGGTTTCTAAGAAAAAAATTAACATATAATTACTAAAATAAAAATCCCTTTCTGTACAAGTGGACTGCCCCCAAAAAGTTAGACACTTTTTAGGGGCATTTTTTATGTATAGAAAAGAAAAATTTAGCGTTGCTTTCAAATTAGAATGTATTAAA
>NZ_FRCD01000055.1 GCF_900142785.1 Chryseobacterium carnipullorum
CCTGTTTTGGTAAACTTCCCTGTTTTTCAGACCAATTAAAATTATTAAATTTAGTTTGTTAAACATTATGAAAAAGAGCAAATTTTCAGAACATCAGATTATCAATATTCTGAAAGAATATGAATCTGGGAAAGCTACAAAAGACATCTGTCGAGAACATGGGATTTCTGCACCTACTTTCTATCAATGGAAGCAAAAGTATGGAGGAATGGATGCGCAGCATCTTAAGGAGCTTAAAGCTCTACAGGAGGAAAACGTACGTCTTAAACGCATGTTTGCAGATCTGAGCCTGGATCATCGTATCTTAAAGGATATCATTGAAAAAAAGCTTTAAAGCTCTGTGAACGAAAAGAACTGGCAAAGGGGGTTATTAGCGAAACAGGAATCAGTGTTCATAGGGCTTGCAAGATCGTCTGCATGAGCCGCAGTATGTATTATTATGGGCATAAAAAAGACGACCAACCCGTTATCTCAAAATTACTGGATTTGGCAGCGAGGTATCCTACAAGGGGATTTGAAACCTATTATGGTAAGATACGTTTGGAAGGTCTGCTTTGGAACAGAAAAAGAGTCCTTCGTGTTTATCGAAATATTAATTTAAAACTAAGAGTTAAGCGCAAACGTCGTATTCCGTGTCGGATTAAAGAGAAGCTGATTGTCCCAGGTGCAGTCAATGAGACATGGTCAATTGACTTCATGAGCGATGCTTTGTCTAATGGACGAAGGTTTAGGGTTCTGAATGTCATTGATGATTATAATAGGGAGTCATTGGTTAATGAAGCGTTTTATTCAATTCCAGGTGTCAGATTGGTACAAAGATTAAAAGAATTAATCACATACAGAACTAAGCCCAAGCGCATAAGATCCGACAACGGTCCTGAGTTTTTATCCAAGGTTTTTGTGGACTTCTGTAAAGATAATGACATTGAATTGTAATATATACAACCGGGAAAGCCCGCACAAAATGCATATATTGAACGCTTAAACCGCACATTCAGAGAAGATGTTTTAGATGCATATCTGTTCGGATCTTTAATAGAAGTAAATGCAATTGCTTATGAGTGGCAGATCGATTACAATAGTAATCATCCGCATAAATCGTTAAATGGACTTAGTCCTTGGCTGTATGCTAAAGAAGTTTTAGTGTATTAGAGTGTATTTTATATTTATTAACTGTTTGAAAAAGGGAAAG
>NZ_FRCD01000024.1 GCF_900142785.1 Chryseobacterium carnipullorum
TGTTCTCAACCAATTTATCCTTATTTTTGAAAAAAGGCTCAGATTATAAAATCCAAGCCTAACTTTTTAACTTACACACTTTGTGGGATAGTGTCGGAAGATTTCTTCCCCTGTTTTTTTATGTTTCGGAAAAGTCCTTTCAATTCCTTATTTTTGCACTGCTTATCTATTCAATCTGTAAAAGTTATTTTAGAAAAAGACTTTAGAGAACGTATATTAAAGTTTGATTCTTGACTTATATAAAATGATGTCAGGGAGAAAATAAAAGATTTTCAAAACTTAAGTGTTCTTATAAATCATTTTTATGATCAACTTCAATGAAACTTAAGTGCTTTGCTTTTGTCTCTTTTGTGGTTTAAACTTTCGGATTAGTTTAAGTAGGTTTAATTATTAATATCATTTATCAATTATAAAAATGAAGCCAAGTTTAGCAAAAGGAACCAGAGATTTTACAGCACAGGAGGTTTCCAGAAGAAAATATATCATTAATATTTTACAGAAGAATTTCGAATTATTCGGATTTCAGCCTTTGGAGACACCGAGCTTTGAAAATCTTTCGACCTTGACAGGAAAGTACGGAGAAGAAGGAGACCGACTTATTTTTAAAATTTTAAATTCAGGAGAATATGCTTCAAAAGTGAATCAGGAAGACTGGGACAATAAAAACCATCAGAAACTGATTTCGCAAATTTCTGATAAAGCACTTCGTTACGACCTTACCGTTCCTTTTGCAAGATTCGTGGCGATGAATCATGGAAAGCTTACCTTTCCATATAAGCGTTATCAGATTCAGCCGGTATGGAGAGCAGACCGACCTCAGAAAGGAAGATTCAGAGAATTTTACCAGTGTGATGCGGATGTGGTAGGAAGCGAAAGCCTGTTACAGGAAGTGGATTTGGTTCAGCTGTACCTGAAATCGTTCTCAGATCTTAAAATTCCTGTTACCATTCACATGAACAACAGAAAGATCCTTTCCGGTTTGGCAGAATATGCTGGGATTACAGATAAACTGATCGAATTTACCGTGGCTTTGGACAAACTCGATAAGATCGGGAAAGAAGGCGTGGTAAAAGAGTTACTGGAAAGAGAAATTTCTCAGAAATCTATTGATAAATTAGAATTTTTATTTAATCAGTCAGATGATGCGCTGGAAAACCTTCTGCAGCTAAAAGAGAAGTTTGCAGACAGTGAAATCGGGCTGAAAGGAGTAGAAGAGCTGGAGTTTGTTCTGACACAATCTCTGAATCTTGGGGTAGACATGCAAAATCTTGTCTTCAATATTACACTGGCGAGAGGTCTCGATTATTACACCGGAGCTATTTTCGAAGTAAAAGCAGATGAGGTGGCCATGGGATCTATTGGCGGTGGAGGAAGATATGATAACCTTACAGAAGTTTTCGGAGTTAAAAATATTCCAGGAATTGGGGTGTCATTTGGTTTGGACAGGGTTTACCTGGTGATGGAAGAGCTTAATCTTTTCCCTGAAGAAGCTTCAACGCAAGTAGAATATTTGTTTGCTAATTTTGGAGGAGAAGGAACGGTAGAAGCCTTAAAACTGATTATGCAACTTAGAGAAAAAGGAATCTCTGCTGAGCTTTATCCTGAAAATACAAAACTGAATAAACAATTTACCTACGCGGAAAAGAAAGGAATTAAAAACCTTGTTTTCTTAGGAGAAGAAGAAATTAAAAACGGAACGGTTACCTTTAAAGATCTTGCTGCCGGAGAGCAGAAAACACTTTCCCTGGAAGAATTTTTAGGATAATATCTGAAAAAATATAAATAAAAAGCATTATCTATTCGGTAATGCTTTTTTATTTTATTGACTCCGAAGCATTGTTTACTATTGAAGAAGATATCGGCACACGAAATAATTTGATTTAAAATACTTGTTTAGGCCTTTCCGTATTTTAGAAAAAAATTAAATTTGTAATATCTACCATTTATAAAAACAAATAATGAGTGAAAAATCAAGATTAGACGAAATAAAAGATGAGCTGGAAATATTAGACATCAATCCCACTATTTTTGCCAGAAAAGAAATTCACGCCTTGCCGGATATACTTTCAGAGAATGAGAAAATTGTGTATCTGATCGAGGGAAGAAATAAACTGACCAATCACCATATTATCTTAGTTGCCACAGAAAGGAGATTGATTTTTGTAGACAAAGAGTTCATGTACGGACTGAAAGTAGAAGATTTTTCTTATGATAAAGTAAGCTCCATACAATATGAAAAGTCTTTGATGCTGGCCTCAATAGATATTCATATCTCTGAGAATATTCTGGAGATCGATAACGTTGGGAAATATTATGCAGAATTATTTTGTGAAAAAGTAAGAGATTTTATGGCCCGTCCCAGAGAATACTTTAAAAGTAAATCAGAATCTACCGTATTAGATCAATTGGAACAGCTGGGAAGATTGAAGGACAGTGGAATTTTAACGGAAGAAGAATTCTTTGCGCAGAAGAAAAAACTCATGGAGAAGCTCTAAAAAAGAATCATGGAAAATATTGAATATCAGATCAGAAAAATAAATCCCGATCTTTTTTCATGGGCACAATCAGAAATGAGTGACTTTTCTGATTTTCTGATGGAAAGTGAAAATATGATTCATATTATCGACGGAATTTATGACGGTAATGCCGTTTTTCTTCTATCTACCAATCGACGGGTGATTTTAAAAGGAATCGCAGCAGATTTTATGGAAGTAATTCCTCATGAAAAAATTACCTTAATCAATTATCTGAAACCTCAGGAGATGATTTCTGTTTATACAGAAGATAAAGTTTTCGGCATTGGAAAAGTTGGTGAAATGATGGCTTCAGAATTTAATAAAAGAGTGAATACCTTTATATTTGGCCATAATCAGGATGCCACAAAAGGAGAGGATGATCATCAAGAATCTGTTTTCGTTTTACTGGAACAGCTGGGGAAGTTGAGAGAAGGGGGAATATTAACAGAGGAAGAATTTTCATTACAAAAGAAAAAATTACTGGAAAGATTGTAATATTATCTTTCATTATCAACACAAATTTGTAATTTGGATTAATGCAAATACAGTTTAGCATTAATCAAGTAAACTATTAAACATAAAACCAGATGAACACTGAATGTTCTTTATGCGGATCTCCGCTTACATCGATGGATACGCTTTTAGGCGAAAACAAACTTTCGGACGGAGGGATTCTCTGCAATAAGTGCCTGAATAAAGCCACGAATATCAATAAAGATCTTGTATCCGACCTTGCAAATTATAATATTGTCCAGATAAGAAATATGGTATTGAACGGAGTTGCGGAACAGGAGATGGCCATTGAAACTGAAGAATTTCAAACCATACAAATCGCGCAACCCAGGATTGTAGAAACCCCATCCCAAAGTATTCAGTTTACCTATACGCCAGACGCACCTTCAAGACTTGACGAAATCAAAGATCAAATCGTAGCAACGGGTGCCAAACTCAGCCTTTTTGTAAACAGTGAAGTGGAGGAACTGGTCAATGTTCTTGATGAAAATGAAAAACTTATCGCGATTGCAGAAGGGAAATATCTTTATAATAATCTGGAAGGAATCGTAGTTTCTACAGAGAAAAGAATCATTTTCATTGATAAAAAGTTTTTTGGCGGTGTGTTTGAAAACGAGTTTCCGCTGCACAAAGTTAGTTCGGTACAACATGATACCAGCCTGATGTCTTCAACCCTGAAAGTTTATACCCCCGGTTTTACTGCTGAATTTAAACTTTATATAAAGAGTGCTGCCAAAAACTTCTATGATGCTGTAAAGGATTATATAGGACGTTCTGAGGATCAGATCAGACTTCAGCAGATGCAAGCCAAGATACAACAACAGCCAATAGTACAGCAACCTCATCCTGCACAATCGAATTCTGAACACAAAGAAGCTCCCGCAGTTATTTTTGATCAGCTTGAAAAATTGGGGAAACTTCGGGAAATAGGGGTTCTTACAGAAGAAGAATTTGCCGAACAAAAGAAAAAGCTGCTGGCTAAACTTTAAAAATACCAAAAAAATGAGCAATACCTGTGCATTATGCCACGCTGAACTGACGTCGATAGACACCCTTTTAGGCGAAAATAAACTTTCAGACGGAGGAAATCTGTGTAATAAATGCCTGGATAAAGTAAGCAGTACCCATCAGGAACTTTTATATAACCTCAACGCGTTCAGTATCAATGATATTAAAAACCTTGTTCAAACAGGAAAAATGGAACAGGAAAATGAAAATCCCAGGGAAAAGACAGAAGAAATTCAGATAGAAAGTCTGGTTCAATTTAATGAATCCGGTGATATGCCGAATGATATTTATAAGAGAAGACTGAAGGAAATAAAATATCAGCTGGAGCAGGTGGGGGCCAATCTGTCGATGTTTACAAAAGGGGAAATCAAAGAATTACCGCGTATACTTGCTGTGGATGAAGTAATTATTGCAGCTACAGATGCCCAGTTCTTAAAAACAGTAGATGCCGGAATCTTACTGGTCACACCAAAAAGAATGGTTTCGGTCTCAAAGGCTATGTTTGCCCCGGTAAAGGTAAATGCATATTCCAACGAAAACATCACCGAAGTAAGTTTTGTAAGCAATCCTATATCTCCGGTGATAAAAATTCACACAGAAGACAGAGTCGTAGAATTTGAATGTTTCTGTGACAGGCTGGATGCGGAAAGATTCTACGGGTTTATCAGCAAAATTTATAATCAGGTTAAAGTGGAGAAGCAAATAGCTCCCACAAAAGAAGCAGCATCGGCTCTTATTTTTGAACAGCTTGAAAAACTAGGTAAATTAAGAGAAAACGGAATTTTGACCGAAGAAGAATTTACAGAGCAGAAAAAGAAACTGCTGGAGCAGCTTTCATAAATAAAAAGCGGCAAAAGCATGGAACCTAAAGGATCTCATGATATCGTTGAGCAATGGCTGAAAGCTTGGTCGTTATCAAGAAAACTACCACTTTCCATCATACATTATTCGGGTTTTAAAGTAGAAGTAGGAGAGGAAAAACAAAAAATACGATATGTCTTTTCTGAGATTAATAATGATTTTATTGAACTCTCCAACCAGATTGATGAGCCATGGATTTATCTCAAAGTCTGCGCTTCTCCGGATGAGGTCACAAAAGTGGTTTCAGAAAAATGGATCTTGCAGCCTCCCGGATATATGATGTTCTGTTTCGGACCGATGAAGAATGCTGTAACAAATATTTGTCAGGGATACCGGATTGAATCCGAAGAATATAATTCCACAACAGTAGTCAAGATTACTACAAAAAGCGGGGAACAGGCTTCTATAGGTCGTATTGTGCTTATAGACGATCTCGCAGTATATGACAGAATTCTAACAGAAGAGAATCACAGGAAAAAAGGTCTCGCCAGTTTCCTGATGCAGGAACTTGAAAAGATCGCTTTATCTAAAGGTATTTCCAAGAATTTTCTGGTAGCAACAGAGCAGGGGAAAATGCTCTACCAATCGATGAGATGGAAACTTTACAGTAACTACACTTCAATCGTTATTCCTGGTATTTGATTTTTCAGACAGCATTCCTCTCTATGAATTATACAATGCTTCCAATCTTGAGGTTATAGATCTTTCATACTGTGATCTGGAAATCTTGCCGCCCGGGATTGAAAATCTTAAAAACCAGAAGCATTTATACTTTTGGGGAAATAAAATTTCAGAAGTGGAAATTGAAAAGCTGATGAGAGCATTACCGGGCGCCAAAATAACTTCTGTAAATCCCTATAACCCTATAAGAAGATTTAAAAAGATTGGCTATATTAGCCTAAACTATAAAACCATGGAAAATTACTTAGAAATCAATAAAAAATCCTGGAACGCCAAGGTAGATCCACATTTGAAGTCGGATTTTTATTTTGTGGATGAATTTTTACAGGGGAGAAGTTCACTCAACTCTATAGAACTTGAGCTTTTAGGAGAGGTCAGTGGCAAAAGTATTCTGCATCTGCAATGTCACTTTGGGCAGGATTCTATTTCCCTTTCCAGAATAGGAGCCGAAGTCACTGGTGTGGATTTGTCTGATAAAGCCATTGAAGCAGCACAAGATCTTGCAAAAAAATGTGGAACTGATACCAAATTTATCTGTTCGGACGTCTATACTTTGCCAGATATTCTGGATGAAAAATTTGATATCGTCTATACAAGCTATGGAGTAATCGGCTGGCTTCCTGATCTTGATCAATGGGCAGCAGTGATCAGCCACTTTCTAAAACCGGGCGGGAAATTTGTGATGGCAGAGTTTCATCCGGCAGTCTGGATGTTCGATGACGATTTTACAAAGGTTACCTACAGCTATTTTAATGAAAAACCTATCTTAGAAACTTATGAAGGAACCTATGCGGATAAATCAGCCGATATTGTTCAGGAATATGTTATGTGGAATCATTCTTTGGGAGAAGTTTTGCAGAATTTGATCAAACATAAAATAGGAATTGACACTTTTCAGGAATTTGACTGGTCTCCATACCCATGCTTCAACCATGTTGAAGAATTTGAAAAGGGTAAATGGAGAATTTCACAGTTTGGCAATAAAATGCCATTAGTGTATAGTCTGAAAGGACAAAAAAAATAGAATTTGAATTTATCCCTGAAGAAAAGACAAGAATTTTAAGCAAAAAAATCTTTGGTGTAAAGGAGAGTCGAAACTTATTTTCTTCATTGGCATCATAACATTGAGTATAAAAAAAGTCATCATAACCCTAAGACTATGATGACTTTCTATATATGAATGTTAAAAAAACTAATTTGCTTTTAGCTCAAAGCGTCTTCAGCTTTTGTTTTAGCTTCATCTACCTTGTTCTGAACCTGGGAAGCAACATCATTCGCTTTGCTTTTTACATCATTTCCCCATTTGTTTAGATTGTCCTTTGCAGTATTAATTTTATCTTTTACTGCCTGCTTTTCTTCCTCTGAAGAATTTTTGTATTTCCAATATGCTAAAGCACCAATACCTAATAAAGCTAGTATTCCTTTTGTCTTATTTCCCATGATTTCTATTTTTTAAAATGTTGTATTAAAATTTGTTACTAATCAATATGTAAAATACGTGCCAAAAAATTCAATCATATGATAAATAAATGTTAAAATTATTGAAAGATATCAAAATTTTCTCCGTCGAAACTTGCGAAGACCATCGTAGGGTAAGAATCCTGATGGTAAATATTTCCATCTTTATCAATGGCGATCGCTCCTGCAAAGCCATCAATCGTTTTAAGTTCCTCAAAGGTTTTACTAAAGGCCTCTTTCAGGCTCATTCCATCGGTGGTTCTGGTGACGATCTTTGCAGCAGTGGCGTTGCTTACAATATCTTCTCCTACACCGGTACAGCTCACCGCACAAATAGAATTGGCGTAATTTCCGGCCACAGTTGCTGAATCTGAAATTCTTCCCGGAATCTCAAAACCTTTTCCGCCTGTAGAGGTTGCTACCGCCAGTTTTCCATCCTTGTCAAGCGCTACACAGCCTACAGTTCCTTTTCCTCCGGTCTTAAGTTTGGCTTCGTATTCACTTCTTCTCTGTGGAATTTCAGTTGAGAAATTTTCAAATCCATGCTCAGATGCATAAATTTTGGCCCCGTTTCCGCCGAGGACCCTGTCATCTTCTTTGATCAGTTGCTTCGCTACAAAAACAGGATTCTTCACATCCTGAAGGTTGATCACCCCGCTTAACTTTTGTGTTGTACCATCCATAATAGCCGAACTCATGCGGATTACCCCATCGCTCTGGATCTGTGAACCAATACCTGCATTGTACAACGGATCGTCTTCTAATAGAGAAACTGCATAAGCTGCCGTGTCAAAAGCAGAATGCGTCCGAAGATATTCAAAGGCTTTTTCTGTTATATGTTTTAAAGAATTTTGTTTTGCGGTCTTTACTTCATGGCTTTGGTCGCTTTCAGAGAAAAAACCGCCGTGGATGATGATTTTCATAGGAATTTATGGGTTTCGGGTTGCGTTTTAAATTTAAGAGTTAAATTCATTACATTTAGCATACTCGTGTATTTTCAAAATAAAGAGACAAGATAAGAATTTTCCCGATATCGGTATCTTATTATTCGCTGTGAATTACTTTCTTCTTATCACTTATTTTAGCGACCCTGATTTCTACAAAAAAACCCTTCAAAAGAAGGGTGTATATTATTAAATTTGTACCTGAAAACAGAGATATTCTATTTATCCTGAGGTATCGGATTAAACTGTGAGTTTTCGATTGTGAGTTTCTTCGTTGTAAGATCGTAGTGGTCATTCATAGACATGACATGTACGGTAAGATTATCAATTGAAATCGGTTCTCCAAGATTGATATTCGTTAGGTTGGTGTCTTTAATAAATCTTCCGTCTACCAGAATCACAAGCCCGGAACCTACAGCAGTCATGACATCATCATGGATAAAAAGTCCGGTATCTTCACCCAAACCAATTCCTAAGGTTCTCGGATTATTAACCACTGCCTGGAACAGACGCCCGATTCTGCCTCGCTGTACAAAATGGGTATCGATGATGACATTATCGATCAGACCAAGTCCCTGAGTTGTTTTGATCTCTCCCTTTAAAAGAGATTCTGAGCTGCTTCCCTGATAAATCATGTTTTCAGAAGCTGCGGCAGCGCCAGCAGAAGTTCCGGAATAGATAAAATCCTGTTCCTGATATTTCAGTAAAATAGTATCGTGAAATCTTGTTCCCCCCAGAATAGAAGTCAGTCTAAGCTGATCTCCTCCTGTGAACATCACCACATCTGCAGCATTGGCTCTTGCTGCCATAGCATCAGAATTGGCCTCTTCACGGTTGTGGATGTCTAGGATGTTTACATTTTTGGCACCCAGAAATTCAAAAGCTTTTTTGTATTCGGTACCTACAATCTGAGGGATTTGGGACGCTGTCGTCACAATTTCGATGACAGAATTTTCCTTGTGTTTTGATTCATTGATAATCTTTCTCAAGATTCCTCTTTCAAAGAAATTAAGGTTTTTTTCAATGCTCTGATCGAAATCGGTTTCTGCAAAACTTCCTTTGTTTACAGCGCCTCCGATAATAATTAATTTTCCAACGGGTCTCATCATAGTGTGCAAATTTAAAAAATATTTGACATTTGGCGAAATTCATACCACATTTAAATGGTTTTTAATGTTTTAGGATTGTTAATTTATTTTAATTCTTTTTTGAGAAATGTTTAAATGTGGTATAGTTTCGTTTAGGGTTTTACATTATCTTTGATTTTTGAAGGAGTTATTGTTAACTGATAAAAATGCAAATAGATTATGAAAATTGAGAAGATACAGGCACTACGCGGCCCAAATATCTGGAGTATCAGAAGAAAGAAGCTGATACAGATGAGATTGGACCTGGAAGAAATGGAAAATTATCCTACGAATAAGATCGACGGTTTCAGAGAAAGAATCCAAAAACTTATTCCATCTCTGATTACCCACAGATGCTCAGAAGGAGTAGAAGGCGGATTTTTTCACAGGATAGAAACAGGTACCTGGATGGGACATGTCATCGAGCACATAGCGCTGGAAATACAGACGCTGGCAGGGATGGATGTAGGTTTCGGAAGGACCAGGGAAACAAAATCACCGGGAATATATAATGTGGTCTTTAATTATATTGAAGAGAATGCGGGGATCTATGCTGGTGAAGAAGCGGTAAAAATCGCTGAAGCTCTTATTGAAGATAAAGAATACGATATTCAGGCCTGTATTCACAAATTAAAGGAGATCAGAGAACGGGTCCGTCTGGGACCCTCTACAGGTAGTATTGTGGAAGAAGCTGTTTCCAGAAAAATTCCATGGATCAGATTAGGAACAAATTCTTTGGTACAGCTTGGTTATGGGGTAAATCAGCAGCGTTTTCAGGCTACCATTACAGGAAAAACAAGCTCCATTGCAGTAGATATTGCATGCAATAAAGAATTAACAAAGAAAATGCTTCATGATGCTGCTATTCCGGTTCCTATTGGGGATCTGATTGTAGACGAAGAAGGGTTGAATGAGGTGATCAGTAAAATTGGCTATCCTATCGTTCTGAAACCGCTGGACGGAAATCATGGAAAAGGCTCTTCCATTAACGTCAACGATTGGGAAGCTGCAAAAATAGGATTGGAGCATGCCCAGAAATATTCACGAAAAGTCATTGTAGAAAAATACATTACCGGATATGATTTCAGGGTTTTAGTCATTAATAATAAAATGGTGGCTGCCGCAAGAAGAGTTCCTGCTCATGTAGTAGGCGATGGTGAAATGACCATTCAGCAGCTGATAGATAAAGAAAATAGCGATCCGAGAAGAGGATATGGTCACGAAAATGTCCTTACTGAAATAGAAGTGGATAAGGACACCATGGAACTTCTTGAAAAGCTCCATTATACCCTTGAAACAGTTCCTCAAAAAGGAGAAGTTGTTTATTTAAAATCAACGGCTAATCTTTCTACGGGAGGAACATCCATAGACGTTACAGATATGGTACATCCTGAAAATATAACGATGGCTGAAAGAGTATCTAAAATTATAGGTCTGGATGTCTGCGGTATTGATATTATGGCTGAAAACCTTACACAGCCTTTAAAAGAGAGCGGAGCTGCCATTATAGAAGTGAATGCGGCACCGGGATTCAGAATGCACCTTGCACCAAGTGAAGGTCTTCCAAGAAATGTAGCTGCTCCGGTTGTGGATATGCTCTATCCTCCCGGAAAGCCTTATACGATTCCTATTATTGCAGTAACAGGAACGAATGGCAAAACAACAACAACAAGACTGATTTCCCATATTGTAAAAAGCAACGGGTACAGAGTAGGTTTTACAACTTCCGACGGTATTTATATCCAAAATACCATGTTAACAAAAGGAGACACCACAGGACCACTTTCTGCTGAATTTGTTTTAAAAGATCCTACGGTAGAGTTTGCTGTTTTGGAAACAGCCAGAGGAGGTATCCTGCGTTCAGGCTTAGGCTTTTCACAGTGTGATATAGGAGTTTTGACCAATATTGAGGAAGATCATTTGGGAATGAACGACATTCATAATCTGAAAGACCTTACCAAGGTAAAAAGAGTTGTTCTGGATAGTGTGAAGAAAGGTGGTTGGAGCGTACTGAATGCTGATAATGAATATTCTATGAAGATCATGAATGATATTGACAGCAATATCGCGATCTTCAGCATGGATGAAAACAATCCTCATATTGTAAAGTTTGCCAAAGAAGGAAGAATTACCTGCATTTATGAAGAAGGTTTTGTAACCATCAAAAAAGGAGACTGGAAGATCAGAATAGGAAAAGCCAAAGACTTCCCGATTACAATGGAAGGCAAGGCGAGATTTATGATCGAAAATGTTTTGGCAGCCAGTTTAGCAAGTTATCTCTATGGTTTTGGCATTGAAGATATTTCTAATTCTCTGAGAACTTTTATTCCAAGTGCGCAGCTTACGCCCGGAAGGCTGAATATTTTTAAATTCAAAAGTTTTAAGGTACTGATTGATTTTGCACATAATCCTTCAGGGTACGAGGCCATCGAAGATTATCTTAAAAATGTAGAATCTACAAAGAAAATTGGTATTATTTCCGGAGTGGGTGACAGACGTGACAGTGATATCCGCGAGTGCGGGAAAATTGCGGGTAGAATGTTTGATTATATCATCATCAGAAATGAAAAGCACCTGAGAGGGAGAACGGAAGAAGAGATCAACGGACTGATCATTGACGGGATCAATGAAGCAGGAAGAGATGTAAGCTATGAGATCATTCCTAAAGAAATAGAAGCCCTTAAGCATGCCATGGGAATGGCTGAGGACGGGACTTTTATCACTGCCTTAAGTGACGTTATTTCGAATGCTATTGACCTTGTTCAGGAGTATCAGGCAAGAGAGATTCAGGAAGAAGATAAAAATTCATAGGAAGATCAATAATTATAAAAACAGCGGCTGAATTTTCAGCCGCTGTTTTGGTTTATAGGTTTTGGTTTAAATGTGAAGTTTTAGAAAAGTTCATTTAAACCATTAAAATACACATTGCTTATGTAGCTTTGAATGAAGATACAGACTGTTTTAATTTAAAATCAAACAAGAGTTTAACTTTTTGAAGATATAATTCTGATCGATCAGAAAGATCAATAAAGTAGTCCATCTGCCATACTTGAGTAGCTTTTGCCTGTTTGCTTTCTGTATGATCCCAACCAGGATAGACCCTGATTCCTCTTTTTCCCATTTTGTTTTCATGAGACAAGATTCCTTTTTTTACAAGTATTTCTTTCGGGAAAATAAAAATACCTTTCTCATTATCTTTTGAGGCTGAGATCAGATAGAAATTATAAGGATCATCCGAATCAAACGGAGCTGTTTCTCCTTGGTCATTCCGTTTCCATATCGTAACGAACTGACCTGTTTTTGCAGGCGTTATTTTTGCTGTACGGAATTTAATGTTCAGACCATTCAGGGTAAAGCTACAACCAGAATATTCTCTGCATTCAAGATCTTCCTCTGCATCTAAAAGTTTCAGGCCAAGCGGCTGAAAAATGGTTTCATCAACATTTTGAAGAGTCATTATTGTCTTTCTGTAATTATTAAAAATTAGGGATTAAAAATGATTTCATGATGGTTTATTCTAAAGACTATTCCTCTCCAAAAAATGCATTGGAGCTTCCGATCCAAATCGCATCCTTTTTATTAAAATCTACGTTGACCATCGCTGCTTTTGTCATTCTTCCAAGATTTTCCAGCAGAATAGGGCGTTCCTGGTCTTCATGCCATACATACAACAGACGGATCTCTGCTTTTGAAAACTCACCGTTAATATCTTCAAAAATAGGTTCATAAGTTACTTTTCTCTGCAAAATATAATTTTCCTTATCGATGATAGTTTCTGTGATTTCTTTTGTAGGATTTAAATTCACCCCGCTGCCCGCAAATGAAAACAAAGGTTTTAATACAAAGTTTTCCAGGTTTTCATGTTCAGGAAATTCGTTCAGGAAATAGCTTTTCGGAACAAAATCATGTTTCAGCATCGGAAGAAGAAACTTCGAGATTTTAAAGAACCAGTTGGGATGAGTGATCCATTTTACGTCAATATCTTCACGGAAATCAAATCCGGCTTTTACATCGGGAATCCGGTCCAGTTCATCAAAGATAACACGGTTGTAAATTCTTTTGATTTCAAAGAGTTGTCCATCATTTTCATAGAATAATTTCCGGCCCTCTTTTTTTACTTTCGTCAGACAGACTGTTTTTATACCGAGTAATTTTTCTGTTAATGCAAAATCTATGGCTGTTTTCTGTTTTTCCGGAAATATTTCAAGCAGAATAACATTTTCAGGATTTTCGTCGCCTACGATCAGTTTTTTCAAATGATTTTTAAACTCATCATCAGGCATTTTATTTCTGATTTCCGAGAGAAAGGGATAGACCTCACAAAAAGTTTCTTCAAAAGTCTTTTGAAAAGCATATAATGAAGGGAAGGCCTGCAGCTCGATCAGTTGCGGTTCTATGGCTCCGTTTTCGCTTCTGCAGATCCCAAAATCTATTGTGAAAAAGTGAGGTTGAAGCGTGTCGTTGGGAACCCTGCAGTTTTCAGGAACTGCTTTATAAAGAGTTTCAGTAGGAAGTTCTTTGATTTGGTCAATAATACTGTTGCTGGCGTCAAGGAGTTTGTTCTTAAATTCATGGGTAAGAAAAAGCGGACTTTCTGAAATTCGGAATGCCGGCTCAATACCTCCTTTCTGAGCGAGACGATCTTTAAGTTTTTCGTATTTCTCCTGCGAAAACTCCTGGTTAAATTGCTTTCTGTATTTTGGGATCATATTTTTTTCTTTGTGGTTTGATTTTAAAAAATCGAGCAGTGATTGCCCGATTTTAGTTTTATTATGGTTAATACAATATCTTATTGATTGTATAAAAAGTTTACGCTAAAGCTTCACTTCCTTTCAAAATGTTTTTTTTTGCTGACTGAAGAAACCTTGGCAGAATCTGGGCTCTCGTAAGAATGATCTTGTTTTCATCGTCTATTCTGTCTACCGTTTCAAGATATTTCTCCATTCCGAAATTCTCGATCATTGCCGTTTTGTTCTTCTCGTCTTTCAGATTTTCGATCATGCCTTGCGGATCAGCTTCCGGATGGAACTGGGTCCCGAAGATTTCATCCGAGAAACGAACAGCCATTACCGCTCTTTCCAGATTGATATGCGGTCTGGATTTCTCAATGGCCATGATTTTCATCCCCAACTCATCAAAACGGTCCATATCCGGTTCAATAAACTGATAAGCTCTTGAATCTACGGCATAAAAAGGATCCTGAAGATTTTTGAATAAAAATTCCTGCTCTCCTTCTTCTGTTTTATGAACGGGCATTACACCAAAAGAATAAGATCTTCTTTTACAGATATTACCAAGCTTCCAGTGAATACTTGCCAACTGGAATGAGTGGCAGATCAGGAACAGATATTTTTTATCCTCATTATATTGGTTGTGCTTTAAAACAGCATTAAGAAAACCTGCATATCTGTCCTCCCACTCCAGACCTTCTCTGTGTGGATTTCCCGGTCCGCCCGAAGAAATAAAAATGTCAAAATCGTCAATGTTCGGCATTTCATTCTTGAACCTTACCTCAAATGTTTGGATGATCACATTTTCTTCAGAGCTTTGCTGGAATGCCTCGGAAATCTCTTTAATATTTCTAAAGCCTTGATTGACATGATTGTTGTTCATATCCAGCAGAGCGATTCGAATATCTTTCATAACTACTTCATATTTTTTGTAAAGTTACCAAAAATATTATGAAGCCATTTCTCCGTGGGTGATACCATACTCCGTTTCAGAGATCATATAATCTACTACTTTGGTAAGATCTCCGGTTTCTTTATATACCTGAAGCTGACGATCTGCACCCGTTCCGTTTTCTAAAATGGTCCAGGCATATTCCACTTCTTTTCTGCAGTCCAGCTCATCTACAACATCGTCGATGAATTCCAGAAGTTCCTTCAGCAGATGTGGATAGGGAACAGATTCTTCTTTTCCGAAATCAATAAGATGGGCCTCGATTCCGCTTTTTGAAGCCCGCCATTTATTCTCGTTTAACAGCAGTCTTCTGTAACTTCTGAAGCTCAGATTCTGCTGGTGAAGTTTATAAATTTTTGCAACCAGGCACTGCATAATAGCAGCCATACATACCGTTTCTTCTATTCTCAATGGCATGTCGCAAATTCTGAACTCTATAGTAGGGTAGAATGGATGTACCCGGAGATCCCACCAGATTTTCTTGGCATTATCTATGGTTCCCGTTTTTACCAAAAGATCTACATAGCTGTCAAACTCCGCTAATGAATTGAAATAGCTCGGAATCCCTGTTCTTGGAAACTTGACGAAGATCTCCTGTCTGTATGATTTAAAACCCGTATTTCTTCCGATCCAAAAAGGTGAATTGGTGGAAAGTGCGTACACGTGAGGAAGGAAATAGCGCATTACATTCTGAATTCTGACCCCTTCTTCACGGTTGGGAATTCCGATATGTACATGCAGCCCGAAAATAAGATTTCCGCGGGCAACATCTCCCATATCATCTACAATCTTGTTGTAACGTTCACCATTGGTGATGGTATTGTGTTCCCAGTTGGAAAAAGGATGCGTTCCGCCTCCGGAAACACGAAGGCCTTGTTCATGGGCGGTATTAATCAAATGTCTTCTTAAATTCGTAAGTTCAGCTCTTGCTTCCTGAATGTTCTGGCAGATGCCCGTTTCCATTTCAATCATGGATTCGTGCATTTCGTGTTTTAAATTTTCACTTAAAACCGCCTTTCCGCCTTCAATAATTTTCGAAACATGAGATATTAAGTCTCTGCTCTCAACATCAATAATCTGATATTCTTCTTCGATTCCTATGGTAAATTGATGCATTTCTTTTCGTGTTTTTTATTTAAATATTTATTTTACTGAATCTTTTACGAAGGTGCCCCACGAAATATTAGGTTTTCCAGGAACATATTCTTTAGCTTTTTCAATAGCCAGTTTAGCCGAATGTTCAACGATCCATGCAAAGTTTTCCTCGCCTACAGAATTTCGGTCTGCATCAGGAGCCGGATTGCAGAAATCGATAGCATAGGGAATTCCGTCTCTGATTGCAAATTCTACTGTATTGAAATCATAGCCGAGGGCTTCATTCATAGTGATCGTGTAATCATGAATCGTTTTTAATAGTTTTTCCAGCTCTGCCCCCTGAGTCTGATGTGTTGTGGCATATCTCAAATGATGGGCATTACGGGGTTCATAAGGCATAATATGAACATATTTTTTACCCAGACAATAAACCCTGTAGTAATCATCGAAAACAATTTCTTCCTGAACCATCATGACCAGTTGTTCTGTTTCGCTTAATTTATTCCAGAGATCATCCGGATTTTCAACTCTGTAAACGCTTTTCCAGCCGCCACCGTCATGAGGTTTCATATAAGCAGGAAAACCTACATAATCGAAAATATATTCCCAGTCGTGAGGAAACTTAAGGTTCCTGAATGAGGTTTCGGAGGTATCAGTTGGTCTTTCGTGCGAAGGAAGCAATACCGTTTTAGGAAGCGGAATTCCCAGTTTTGACATCAGTGCATTATTGAAAAATTTTTCATCCGCACTCCACCAGAAAGGATTATTGATAACATAAGTTCCGTTGAGTGCTGCATTTTTCAAATACGCTCTGTAAAAAGGAACATCCTGCGAAATTCTGTCGATAATGACTGCATAGCCGTAATCAGCGCCTTGTTCTAGTTTGTCGATATTTACCGGTTCAGCAATGATTTCTCCGCCACCCAGCTCATTCACTTTGTCGATAAACGCCCAAGGAAATGTATCTTCCATACCGAATAGAATTCCCACTTTTTTTGCCATAATTTCTGTTTTTTAATTGATGTATGTATTATTATTTTATCTTCTTAAATGTACTGCTTTTCAGGAAAAAAAGGCACCTATAAATGTGGGAAATACCATTCTCCACAAGGTCCAGTCGTGATTGATCCATTTTCTTTCATCATACCAGAAATCAATCCCTTTTGAGCGTAAAATCTCAGCCATTTCAATGTTTTTATCCCTGCAGATATCCTGGTCAGAAGTACTCAGGACAATGTGCATATGCTTGTATTTCCAGGCTTCATCATTCTTCACAAATTCTTTCGGGCAATTAAAATAGACCAGTTCATCAGAATATCCATCCATAAAATTCCTGATGCTGAATGCTCCCGAAAGGCAGAATAAATGCGAAACTACATCCGGAAATCTGAACGCAAAATTGGCAGCATGATAACCTCCGAAACTTGCTCCGGCCACTGCAACACGGTGGGTTTTGTGCATCTTCTGGATATAGGGAATGAATTCCTGAATAAGAAACTGCATATACAGCTCATAATTCTTTATCCTTTGCTGAGGCGAAATCTTTTCGTCATAAAAACTCCATGCATCAATAGTCTGAATATTATAAAGTTTTACTTTCCCTTGTTCTACAAACCAGTTGATACTTCCATTAAGATGGAAATCGTTATTTTGGGTATACTGTCCCTGAGAAGTGGGAAACATGATGATCGGATGACCATAATGTCCGGTAACTTCTACCTTAAGACGGGTTCCCAATATATTTGAATAATAATCTGTATGTTCTATATGCGGCATTATAAATTTTCTTTTGTTATACGGTGTTTTAGCTGGTCAATTTGCTTTTGGGAGGTAAAATATTCAGCATTTCAGCCTGAATTTTTTCTGCAGCGCTGTCTAATCTTTCCTGTATAATATCCGGGTCTGTAGATTTATAAACAATTCCCACATGGTAATCAATCGGAAGGAAACTGACCGCTTCTTCACTTTCAAAAGCAGTGTAATCAGGATGTTTGTCTTTGATCAGGGCTACGATGAGTCCGGAATAGTAACCGGTAGGTTTTGAAGCCTTATAGCTTTTTCCACGCAGCAGGGCATCTTCAATTTTGGCCCATTCGCGCCAGATATTAATATTGCTGGAGGCTTCAACAAGATCCGGAATATGGGCACCACCAACCCTGGAAGAGGTTTCAAGGAAATACCATTTCCCGTCAGCTTTTCCACGGATAAATTCAGTGTGTGTAGCCCCGTTGAGAAGTCCGAAACTGGAAAGAACCTTTGCATTCACTTCGTCAAGAGCTTTAAATTCCTCAGAATATCTTCCCAGAGTTTTGGATCGGAATACCCCTCCTTCATGAGAAACCTGCATAGGCGGAGCCAGATATTTGGAAGCCGCGGTAAAGACAATTTCTTTGTTAAAGGTCAGGCTGTCTACGTGATAAACATCTCCTGGTTTAAAGCTTTCAAGCAGAAACAGGTGTCGCTCTTCCCCGAGTGATTCCAGTTCAGCCCAGAGGTCATCTTTGGAAGAAAACTTTTTAATGCCCGATGCAGATGCTTCCGAACGGGGTTTTAATACCCACGGACCCGGAACTTTTTCTGTAAAATTGTTGACCTCATCATTATTAAATACTGCCGTGAACTCGGGAACATTAATTCCCGAATCTTTTGCCTTCTGACGCATTGCCAGTTTATCTCTGAAATACCTGTGAGTAGTCTGTCCCATTCCGGGAATGCGGAATGTTTCTCTGATCAGTGCTGCTTTTTCTACATCATAATCATCAAGTGCGACCACAGCATCTATTTTTCTGGTTTTCATCAAATGTGAAAATCCCTGAACGAGATGTTCCAGATTCCACACAGATGGCTTCAGTTCAGACATATAAAAGACCTCGTCAATAGCATGCCATGGCCAGTTTTTCTCTTTAAGACTCTCTGATGTTACTAAGATGATTTTATTACCGAGCTTCTTCATTTCATCCATGAAGTCATAGCCCTTGTAATAGCACGAAATACATACTATAATTTTCTCCTCCATATAATGTTTTTTAATTTTTAGTAAATTATCAAAGATAAAAGCGTATTTCTATTGATTAATCAATGGTAAAAATAGAAATAAACTGCGTTTTTGAGAATCTATAATCAAGTATACAGAGAATTTTTGAAAAAAACTAATTTTTAGTGATAATTTTCCATTAAATCGGCCAGCAATTGTACTCCAAAACCGGTTGCTGCCTTCTCCTTTGCGTATCCCGTACTTCCGAAGGCAACACCTGCGATGTCCAGATGGGCCCATCGAGGATGGTTTTCAATAAACTGCTCCAAAAATTTAGCGGCTACGATACAATCTCCGATAGGTTTCATTGAGATATTTTTAAGGTCTGCCACATCAGATTGAATATCATCTTTCCATACCTCCCACAAAGGAAGATTCCATACTCTTTGATTGGTGGTATCTCCGGTTTTTATCAAAATATTTTTCAATTCATCATTGTTGGAAAACATCGCTCCACAAGTATCACCGAACATTCTGACAGAACTTCCCGTCAGCGTCGCAAGATCGATAAGGAAATCTGTTTTATAGTTTTTTGACAGATAAGAAAGACCATCTGCAAGAATCATTCTGCCTTCTGCATCTGTATTCAGTACTTCAATGGTTTTTCCGTTGTAGGCAGTGATGACATCACTTGGAAGGAAAGCATTTTCAGAGATTGCATTGTCTGTGATAGGAAGTACCGCCACAATATTCACCGGAAGTTTCATCTCTGCTGCGTAAATTAATGTTCCGATAACAGCTGTTGCACCCCCCATATCAGACTTCATATAGTGCATATTGTCCGGATTCTTCAGAGAGATTCCACCGGTATCAAAAAGAACGCATTTTCCCACCAGACCAAATGTTTTGGCATTTTTTACTTGGGTTTTATATTCTATGATCGTAAAGGCAGCATCATAAGCGCTTCCCTGATTGACTGAAAGATAAGCGCCAAGACCTAATTCCTCGCATTTCTTCCTGTTAAATACCGTGTACTTTAAATCGTATTTCTTTGCTAAATTTTTAAGGTAAAGACTTAAAATGTCTGGTTTCTTAAGATTGGCCGGTTTGTTCAGCCATTCCTGACAGGCCGTCTGCCCGTTAGCCAGTGCTTCGGCTTTTTCACTGATACCATCTAATTTTTTCTGGCTTAAATTTTCAAAGTGAATCTCAAATCTGGAGTTCCAGAACGCATGCTTTTTGTCAAAAGGATAATGGTAAGTTCCCAACAATAAGCCTTTTACGAATTCTGAGAACTGTTTTTCGTTCAGAAAATCTGCTAAAACCAAAGTAGGCACAGCCTGGATTTTTTCGTTCTGGGTTTGAGTAAATTTTACCGCCACCTGCTGGACTTCGAAGTTCTGCAGGGTAGATTTTCCCAAGCCGATCAGATAAGTGATACTTTCTGAATCAGTATGAATAAATACCTCATGTTTCTTTCCGCTGAAAAAGGGGGCTATATTTTTATTGTATTTTTTACCCGATTTTTTCCATTCTTCTTCTGTGAAAAGTTGAAAAATCTGGGTGTAGTTTTTATTTTTTTTATTGATTAGTTTCATAAACTTAATTTTTAATACTTTGTTGTTGTGGTTGTACTTCTACGGGATTTTCTGTGTTGTCGTAGAAAAGCCATTCAATAGCTCTTGGGAATTCCTGAGACCAGTAAAATTCACTGTGGGTTCCTTCCGGATTGATGCTGGTTTTAAACTCAAAATCAAAAAGATTTTTCTTCTCCCAGCGTTTTAAATATTCTTCAAAAACATGGATTCTTTTGACCATCTTAGAGCCTTCCTGACCTCCTCCGTAGAGATAGATCTTTGTTTTAAACGGAACTCTGAAGTTCATCATCGGGAAATTATTATTCGGCTCTACCCACAGTGACGGAGAGAAAATCAGCAGTTTAGAATAAACCTCCGGATAAAGAAAACCACTGTAAATGCTGATCAGTGCACCTAAAGAGCTGCCTCCGATTCCTGTATTGTCACGATCCTTTTTGGTGCGGTAGTGGTCATCCACAAAAGGTTTTAAAGTGTCTGTGATGAAGCGGATGTATTTTTTACCCTCAGAGCCATTGGCTACATGATCATTATCAAAAATATATTCCTTGATACGCTCTTCACTGCCGTGTTCTATAGCTATAATAATGACATCGCCACGGCTGTATTCCGCAAGGATAGACAGTTTCTTATCAATTTCCCAGTTTCCGTACCCGCTTCCTTCGTTGAAAAGATTTTGAGCATCCTGAAGATAAAGGACAGGATAACTTTTGTCTGCAACATAGTAATCATAGGGGAGAACAGCCCATACTTTCCGGTACCGTTCAAGTTGTGGAATATAAAATTCGTCAGAAATCACTTCTGCAATCGGGAAGAATTCTTTTTTGAAAGGTCCCCAGTTGAGCCTCCATTTTTCTATGATATCTGATGCCTTTCCCACGGACTTTTCAGCCTTACGGTTGGGGGTGATATTTCCATATTTGTCGAGCTCTACATTTTCCCAACCTCCTTTCGTGAATTTGTATTCCACAATATCGGCAAGGATTTCGCTATTGATCTCAATGAAATAATGGTGTGAATCCAGCTGTTTAAGCTGATAATTGGAATCTCTGGGGTTCCAGTTGTTGAAATTTCCGGTGATGTATACCGTTCTGTCGTCGCTTTCTTCTGTATAAAGTTCAAACCTCATCTTATGTGTTTAATATAAATTGGCAGCTAAATTTATAAAAAAGATTGTTTTAAAATCATAAAAAAATGAATGTAAAAAATAATATATTTGATCAATGTGCCGAAATGAGAGTAATTAACATAATAATTATTTGATTAATTTTTAACCATTATTGCAGGGAATTTTCGTAGTTTCAAAGAAAAATAAAGTATAATAATATCTTGATGAATTCTGTTAAAACCTATACACTGTTTACTGACCATGATGTCTACCTTTTTAAAGAAGGAAGACACTACAAGCTGTATGGGAAATTTGGTGCACATTCTGTTGAAAAAGACGGTGTAAAAGGCGTCTATTTTTCGGTCTGGGCTCCCAATGCAAAAAAAGTTTCCGTGATAGGAAATTTCAATAACTGGAATCATGAAGATCATATTCTGTTCCCGCGATGGGATGGATCCGGGATCTGGGAAGGTTTTATAACCGGACTTACCTGGGGAACTTTATATAAATATGCGGTAGAAACAGCCAGAGGAGAAATTCTCGAAAAAAGTGATCCTTATGCTTTGAGCTGGGAGCAAAATCTGCAGGCTGCCTCATTGGTTTCTACGACCTGGTATGAGTGGACCGATAAAGAATGGATGGAAAAGCGCCGGGAAATCAACAGTCTGGACGCACCGATATCGGTATATGAACTTCATTTAGGTTCCTGGATAAGGCCAGGCAACGCTCCGGAAAAGTATTTGAATTACCGTGACATCTCTGAAAAATTGGTTCCTTACGCAAAAGAAATGGGCTTTACCCATGTTGAATTGATGCCTGTTATGGAATATCCTTATGATCCGAGCTGGGGATACCAGATTACAGGGTTTTATGCGGCGACATCAAGGTTTGGTTCTCCTCAGGATCTGATGTTTCTGATCGATGAACTTCATAAAAATGATATTGGAGTAATTTTAGATTGGGTCCCTTCTCATTTTCCGGGTGATGCCAACGGACTTCACCGTTTCGACGGTTCTTATCTGTATGAACATGAAGATCCGAGAAAAGGTTTTCATCCCGACTGGAAGTCCTATATTTTTAATTATGGCAGAAATGAAGTTAAATCCTTTCTCATTTCCAATGCCATGTTCTGGTTAGACCGATATCACGCTGACGGACTTCGGGTAGACGCAGTCACATCGATGCTTCATCTGGACTATTCCAGAAATGAAGGCGAGTGGGAACCCAATATTGAAGGCGGAAATGTAAACCTTGAAGCTAAAGCTTTTCTCCAGGAGTTCAACACCGCGGTTTATAAAGAATTTGGTGACAGTATTATTACGATAGCCGAAGAAAGCTCAGATTTTCCTTTGCTTACAAAACCCGTTCATGACGGTGGAGTAGGTTTCGGAATGAAATGGATGATGGGGTGGATGCATGATACGCTGGATTATTTTAAAGAAGCTCCTGAAAACAGGAAATACCACCACCATAAAATCACCTTTGCCTCCGTATATATGTATAATGAAAATTATATGATGCCGCTGTCCCATGATGAAGTGGTCCACGGAAAAGCAAGTCTGATCTATAAAATGCCGGGAGACGAATGGCAGAAATTTGCCAATCTCCGTGCATTGTATGTTTATATGTATACCCATCCGGGAGCAAAGCTTCTTTTTATGGGAGACGAATTTGCACAAACAGGCGAATGGAATTTTACCCGCAGTCTGGACTGGCATTTGCTGGAGTATCCTGTTCATAAAGGAATGCAGACTCTCGTAAAGGATCTGAATCATCTTTATCGTGATGAATCTGCCTTCTATGAAAATCAGTTTAATAAAAACGGTTTTGAATGGGTAGAAGCTGATGATCTTGAGAATTCTGTCTATGTGTATCTGAGGAAAGGTAAAAAGAGAGAGGATGTTTTGATGGTGATTCTGAACCTTACCCCAAATGTTTTAGAATATAAAATCGGAGTCAATGCAGGAACGCATTGGGAAGTCATTCTTAATTCCGACGATCAGAAATACAATGGAAGTGGTGCAGATGCGGATATTTTGAATGAAAAATCTGAAGAATGGATGCGGCATCCAAAATCCATTACGATAAAGCTGCCTCCGCTGGCGGGTATTGTTTTAAGACAGAAAAAAGATAAAAAGTATAAGATTCACAGGATAAAACAGCATAAGAAATGATTCAGGTTTTAGATATTTTAGGAAAAGAGTACAGGGAAATAAAAGAATACACTGTACGATTGGATTTCGATGAAGAAACACTGAAAGAATTTGATGAAGCAGGATTTGATCCACCTGTTTTAGAAGGGAGATTGAATAAAGAACTTTACTTTTTTCATTTTAAAATAGAAAAACATAAAGTAGAATTTTCAGACAATAGGGTATCGGAAGTCATTTTTACGACCCATGATGACGAAGCAGTTTTGATAATACAATACCTGATCGGTCAAACTGACTTTATGTTCAGTTACTTTTCTGCAGAATCCATTGATCATGCAGAATTGAAAGATATTGAAGCATCAGATCATGGTAAGGTACAGCTGAAAAGAATGCATTCCGAAAATGAGAGATCGGAACCATTTGATATAGAAAGATTACAAAACTATGGAATCCTGACATTCACATCACAAGAGATCAGTATTGTGATTCAACAGGAAAGGCTGGAAGACGGCCATTTGATTCCTATTTTTAGGATTAGTAAAAATAGGAATGGAAAACGGAATAGAGATGGTTTAGAATAAAAAATAAATGATATTTAAGAATGAGTAAGGAAAAGACTATGATAATATATCACCTAAGTACAGAATGTTACCCGATTGCCAAAGTGGGCGGTCTGGCTGATGTTGTGGGCGCGCTGCCAAAATATCAGAATAAAATAAAAGGGATAGACGCTAAGGTAGTTATGCCCTGGTACAATAAATCTTTTGTTCATCATCATGAGTTTGACATAGTTTTTGATGGCTTTATTCATCAGGGCCCAGACATGCTTCAGGTTCAGGTTATGAAGGAGAAATCAGATGTTTTGGGATTTGAGCTTTATATGGTAAAAATACCAGGGCTTTTAGACAGAGAAAACCCTTACGGTTATCAGGACGAAAGTTTTCAGTTTATCGCTTTTCAGCATGGTGTATTGCATTGGCTGAGTGCTATGAAGATTCGTCCCGATGTATTGCACTGTCACGATTACCATACAGGGTTGGTGCCTTTTATGACCCAGCATTGTCCTGAATTTGAATTTTTAAAAGGAGTAAAAACAATAGGAACTATCCACAACGGAGAGTATCAGGGAATGATGAGCTGGAATATGGCGAATTATCTGCCGTCTTTTGATGCCTACAAATGGGGTTTAATGGACTGGAACGGTTTTATCAATCCACTGGCAAGTATGATCAAATGTTCTCACGCTTTTACAACCGTTTCAGAGGGTTATCTGGAAGAACTTTTTATCAGCTTCCGGGGACTGGAGAGCTTGGTGCGTGAAGAGTTTGGGAAAGCATACGGTATTATCAACGGAATTGATACGGAAGTTTGGGATCCTGAGACCGACCCGATGCTGGATTTTAATTTCAATATAAAAAATGCAGTGGCCCAAAAAAAGAAGAATAAAGAAAAGCTCTGTAAGGAATATGGTTTAAAGCCCGATCTTCCATTGTTTGCCTTTATTGGAAGATTTGCTACGGAAAAAGGAGCAGATTTTCTGCCTGATGTTGTCTGGAAGAGCATCAAACAAAGCTATGGCGCCTTGAATATTATGATTCTGGGTTCCGGAAATAGTTATATTGAAAACAAGCTGAAAGAGTATGAATATACCTATACCAATTTTGCATTAGATCTCGGGTACAAAGAACATCTTTCCCATAAGATCTATGCTTCGGCAGACTTTCTGCTGATGCCTTCAAGAGTGGAACCCTGCGGACTGAACCAAATGTATTCTATGAGATATGGCACGGTACCTGTTGTAAGATACACCGGAGGACTCAGGGATACCGTAGAAGATATTTCAACAGGAGGAGCAGGACTTAACTTTACCTATCCGGGAGTAGACGATATCGTTCATGCAATGAACAGGGCATTAGGGGTTTATAATCAGAAAGGCGTCATGAAAGAACTTATTCATGCCAACATGAATTTTGATTTTGCATGGGAGAAATCTGCAGAAAAATATATAGCTTTATACAATAACTGATGAGAGTAAAACTACCAAATTATTTTTCCTCATAATCACCATTCTTTCCATTTAGAAAAGGATAATCAAAATGATGGAACTGAATAATAAGAATAAATTTCGGGTCATTGGGGATGTCAATGCATTCGTATACAAGAATAAAGAGTGCTTTAAAATAGCAATTAACACTAAGAATAGAACAGTAAATTTAATTCAACAAAACGCAAGATACCTATGAAACGAAATGTAATCTCCATTGTTTTGGGAGGCGGCAGAGGGACAAGATTATTCCCGTTAACATATTCAAGATCTAAACCGGCAGTTCCTATTGCAGGAAAATACAGGCTGGTAGATATCCCTATTTCTAACTGTCTGAATTCAGGACTGAATAAAATCCTGGTTTTAACGCAGTTTAATTCAGCTTCCTTAAATTCACATATCAAGAATTCTTATCACTTTGACATTTTCAGCAAAGGATTCGTAGATATTCTTGCTGCTGAGCAGAATGTAGAAAATGAAAGCTGGTATCAGGGAACGGCAGATGCAGTACGCCAGTCGATGAAGCACCTGGAAAAGTATGATTATGACTATATTCTCATCCTTTCCGGTGACCAGCTCTATCAGATGGATTTCAGGGAAATGCTGGATTTTCACATTGAAAACGGAGGCGACGTCACCATTGCTACCATTCCCGTAGTGGCGAAAGATGCTACTGGATTCGGAATTTTAAAATCTGATGATGACGGCAACATTACCTCTTTCTATGAAAAGCCGGAATATGATATCCTGGATGGCCTGAAATCTGAAGTTTCAGAGGAAAACAAGCATAAAGGGAAAGAATATCTGGCATCGATGGGAATTTATATTTTCACCAGAACGATTTTGAAAAAAATGTTTGAAGACGGGGCTGGTGATGATTTCGGAAAAGATATCATTCCAAACTCCATCGGAAAGTATAAAACCTTGAGTTATCAGTACGAAGGCTACTGGACAGACATTGGAACGATAGAATCATTTTATGAAGCGAATCTGGATCTTTGTCAGGATCTTCCGCAGTTTAACCTGTTTTCTTCTTCACCCATTTATACCAGAGCAAGGATGCTTCCGCCATCAAAGATCAACGGTTCTTATGTGAGTAAAGCTGTTTTCGGAGACGGATGTATCATTATGGCTGATAAGATCGAAAATTCTGTGATCGGAAACAGAACCAGGATAGACAAAGGGAGTACCATCGTCAATTCCTATGTAATGGGGGCCGATTTTTACCAGAATACGACAGAAATTGTTATCAACGACAGAAGCGGGCGTCCCAATATGGGAATCGGAAAATACTGCTACATTGAGAAGGCGATCCTTGATAAAAACTGCTACATCGGAGACAATGTGAAGATTATTGGAGGGAAACATCTTCCGGACGGCGACTACGGAACCCATTCCGTTCAGGATGGAATTGTTGTGGTGAAAAAAGGAGCTGTTCTTCCTTCCGGAACTCATATAGGCTGAATAGAAAGGGAGATGGAAGATTGATGGGTGAAATTTTCCTGCCAAAAGAATCACGAAGGAATTTGAATAATTAAATTCCCAAATAGTATTCCATCTTCCATTATCCATTTTTTCTGACTTTAACCTTCATGAGGTTAATAAGTGTTAAACCTAAAAACTAGAGTGATCATGATATTGGTCACTTTTTTTATTTGTATTACTTTTGTGCGATGCGTTTTTTTAAAATTATAGCCGTAATTCTTGTTTTAGTGGTAGGAGCTTATGCTGCTTCCATGTACTATTTTGTAGATGAAAACAAGGATTTTAAGATAGAAAAAGAGATCGATTATCCTATCGATAAAGTCTTTCCCCAGTTTAATAATCTTCAGCACTTTACCCGCTGGAATAACTTTTTTACGAGTTCACCGTCTATTGATATAGATTATTATACGCCTTATGAAGGCCAGGGAGGGGCAATCAGTTATGTCGATCCAAAAAATGATACAGACGGAGAAATGTTCATCCGCTACGAAAACCCTGAAAAAAGTCTGCGTTATCAGCTTTTCGAGGACAGAAACGAAAATCCTACGGTAGTTGATGTTAAATTTAAAGCCATTTCTGCTGGAAAAACAAAGATTACATGGCTTGTCCACACCCCAAAACTTTCCGTGTTGAGGAGAGTAGAGAATTTCTGGACAGAAGACCGGTTTGCTGAAAATATTGACAAAAGTATGGTTAACCTCAAAAATGTTTTGGGTAATAAAGTGGAAAAAGATAACCAGATGGCTTCCATCAAATATGACAGTCTGATGGTGGAAAATGAAGAAAGTAAGGTGCTTTTGGGAATCAATGTAAGTGCGTCCAACAAAAAAGAATCCCTTTATAAAAATATTGTGATGAATTACAGTAAGATTTATAATTATGTAACAATGGATCTGGGCAAAAAAGACGATGAATTCGGCTTTCCTGTACTTATTACCGATGCGGATAATTATAAAGACAAAGAGGTTTCTTACTTCATGGGAATTCCACTTTCCAAAAAGATTGGAGTAACGGATAATAACTTCAATTTCCGTACGGTGAATGCTTCTCAAAATTACGTGATGTACTACAAAGGAAATTATGAAGGCAGAATAAGGGCAGTTCAGCAGCTGATTCAGAAGGCCAAAAAAGACGAGATGCGCTTCGGAGATATCCGTCAGACCTTTATTGAACGTCCGATCGAAGGGCAGGAGGTCAACATGAAGCTCTCATTATCAGTGTTTAAGTGATTTTTTTTTAATTATTTTTTTCTTAATTTTTTTTAACGGTCTCAGGCTGTCTTAACTCGGTTTTTTTTATTAAATTTGAAGATTAATTCTACAAATAAATTTTAATAATAGATAAACTGTAATAATGGACAGATTTTCATTCCTAAACGCAGCTCATTCTCAGTTAATTGAGGATTTATACCAACAGTACTTAAAATTCCCGGATTCTTTGGAGCCATCATGGAAAGCCTTTTTTCAAGGTTTCGATTTTGCTTTGGAGAACTATGGAGATGATGATAACGTTCAATACATTCAGGCCCCGGCCAACGCTGCTCCGGCAGTACAGCAAATCTCTCAGGCAGTATCCAGCGGAGAAGTTCCTGAGCACATCAAAAAAGAGTTCAAGGTAGTAAACCTTATTGAGGCTTACAGAACGAGAGGGCACTTGTTCACAAAGACCAACCCAGTTAGAGAAAGAAGACACTATACGCCTACTTTAGACATCGAGAACTTCGGTCTTAGCAAGGAGGATTTAAATACGAAATTCAACTGTGCTGTTGAAACAGGAATGAAAGAACCTGCAACACTACAGGACCTGATCAAGCATTTGGAAAGTATCTACTGCGATTCTATCGGAGTAGAATACACGTATATCAACAACGTTGAAGAAAAAGACTTCATCAAGAAATGGCTTCAGGTGAACGAAAACCACCCAAGTCTTTCTGCAAATGAAAAAACTGAGATTTTATTAAAATTAAATCAGGCAGTAGCTTTTGAAAACTATCTTCATACCAAATTTGTAGGACAAAAGAGATTCTCGCTGGAAGGTGGTGAAACTTTAATCCCTGCATTGGATCAGTTGATCTCTAGATCTTCTCAATTAGGAGTAGACGAAGTAGTTCTGGGAATGGCTCACAGAGGAAGACTGAACGTGTTGTCAAACATTTTCGGAAAATCTTACAAGCAAATCTTCTCGGAATTTGAAGGAAAAGAATTCGAAGAGGATGTATTCTCCGGTGACGTTAAATATCACCTGGGATCATCTAAAAAAGTGAAAACTGCTTCAGGAGAAGAAGTAGCCATCAACCTTACCCCGAATCCATCTCACCTTGAAACCGTAGCAGCTCTTGTAGAAGGGATCTGCCGCGCGAAGATAGATGACAAATACAAAGGAGACGGTTCCAAGATTCTTCCAATCGTAATCCATGGTGACGGTGCTATTGCCGGTCAGGGAATTGCTTACGAAGTAGCTCAGATGATGACGCTGGAAGGATATAAAACAGGAGGAACTGTTCATATCGTTGTGAACAATCAGGTTTCATTTACGACTAACTATGCAGATGCAAGATCTTCAACCTACTGTACAGATATTGCAAAAGTAACAGAATCGCCGGTGATGCACGTTAATGCTGACGATGCTGAAGCGGTAGTTCATGCAATGCATTTTGCAGCAGATTTCAGAGCGAAGTTTGGGAAAGATGTTTATATCGATTTATTAGGATACAGAAAATATGGGCACAACGAAGGAGATGAGCCTAGATTCACGCAGCCTAATCTGTATAAATTAATTTCAAAACACCCGAATCCAAGAGAAATTTATAAAGATAAATTGCTTAAGGACAGCATCACGTCCAACGATGTGATTGCCAAAATGGAATCAGATTTCAAAGCACTTTTAGATAAAGATTTTGATGCTTCCAAGGAGATTGAGAAAAATGCAATGGACCTGTTCATGGCAGATGACTGGATCAATTATCCTATCGGAAAAAGAGGTGCTGTTCAGATTCCTGTAGATACAAAATTTGACTTAGAGAAGCTTAAAGAACTGGCCATTAAAATGTCATCTCTTCCTGCTGATAAAAAGTTCATCAATAAAATTACAAGACTGTTTGATAACCGTGTTAAGGCGATCGAAGGAAATTCATTAGACTGGGCTCTTGGCGAGTGGTTGGCGTATGCTACCCTTCTTGTGGAAGGCCACAATGTAAGAATTTCCGGAGAAGATGTGGAAAGAGGAACATTCTCTCACAGACATGCGGTGGTAAAAACTGAAGATACAGAAGAAGAGTATATTCCTTTGAGACACGTGTCAGAAAGCAGATTTGATGTATTCAACTCTCACCTTTCAGAATATGGAGTTTTAGGTTTTGACTATGGATATGCCATGGTTTCTCCTAATACATTGACCATCTGGGAAGCTCAGTTCGGAGACTTTGTAAACGGTGCTCAGATCATCGTTGACCAGTATCTGGCGGCAGCTGAAGAGAAATGGAAGATCCAGGACGGATTGGTGATGCTGTTGCCTCACGGTTCAGAAGGTCAGGGAGCAGAACACTCTTCTGCAAGATTAGAAAGATTCTTAACGCTTTGTGCGAACGAAAATATGGTGGTAGCCAATATCACTTCACCTGCCAATTATTTCCACTTATTAAGAAGACAGCTTAAATGGTCATTCAGAAAGCCGTTGGTCGTAATGAGTCCTAAATCTTTATTGAGACATCCTAAAGTGGTTTCTCCACTGGAAGATTTTGCAAACGGTTCATTCCAGCCAATATTGGACGATCCTACTGCAGATCCTAAAAAAGTTGAAAAATTAGTGTTGTGTTCAGGGAAACTATACTTCGAATTATTAGCGAAGAAAGAAGAACTGAATTGTGAAAATATTGCATTGGTAAGATTAGAGCAGTTGTACCCGCTTCAGGCAGATGCAATAGATGCGATCTTCAGCAAATATGACAACAGAACACAATTGGTTTGGGCTCAGGAAGAACCTGAAAACATGGGGGCATGGTCTTATATCCTGAGAAATTTCAGAGATACAGGAATCCAGGTTGTAGCTCCGGTACCAAGCGGTGCTCCGGCTCCGGGAAGCCACAAAATGTTTGAGAAAAACCAAAATGCAGTGATCAACAGAGTTTTCGACAGAGATGATGCTCCTGCAAAAAGACCCGTGACAGCGTAATTAAGAATAATACCCAATTAAAAAATAAAAAATACTCAATATGTCAGTTTTAGAAATGAAAGTTCCTTCACCGGGAGAATCCATTACAGAAGTTGAAATTGCAACTTGGCTTGTGAAAGATGGTGATTACGTAGAAAAAGATCAGCCCATCGCAGAAGTAGACTCAGATAAAGCAACTCTTGAATTGCCAGCGGAACAAAGCGGTGTCATTACATTAAAAGCAGAAGAGGGTGATGTAGTACAGGTTGGTCAGGTAGTTTGTTTAATTGATGTGGATGCTGCTAAACCTGCAGGCGGAAGTGCTCCTGCTGCTGAAGCTCCAAAACAGGAAGAAGCTCCGAAAGCTGCTGAACCTGCTAAACAGGAAGCGCCAAAACCAGCGGCTCCGGTATCTGCTCCACAAACTTATGCAACGGGAGCTCCATCTCCTGCAGCTAAAAAAATCCTTGACGAGAAAGGAATTCAGTCAGGACAGGTTTCAGGAAGCGGAAGAGACGGAAGAATCACTAAAACAGATGCAGAATTGGCTGCAGTTCCTGCTTTAGGAGGAACTCCTTCTACTGCAACGGGTGCTCGTACAACGACGACGACTAAACTTTCAGTTCTAAGAAGAAAAATCGCTTCAAGATTGGTTTCTGTAAAGAACGAAACAGCGATGCTGACCACTTTCAACGAAGTGGATATGTCTGAAATCTTCAGATTAAGAAAATTATATAAAGAAGAATTTGCTCAGAAACATGGAGTAGGACTAGGATTTATGTCTTTCTTTACAAAAGCGGTTACTAGAGCATTACAAATGTATCCTGATGTGAATGCATCCATCGACGGAGATTTTAAAATCAATTATGATTTCTGCGATATTTCAATTGCGGTTTCAGGTCCTAAAGGATTAATGGTTCCTGTATTGAGAAATGCAGAAAACATGTCTTTCAGCGGAGTAGAAGCTAACATCAAAGATCTTGCTACCAAAGTAAGAGACGGTAAAATTACAGTTGATGAAATGACCGGAGGCACATTTACGATTACAAACGGTGGTACTTTTGGATCGATGTTATCTACCCCTATCATCAACCCGCCACAATCTGCTATCCTTGGAATGCACAATATCATCCAGAGACCGGTAGCTGTTGACGGACAAGTTGTAATCAGACCAATGATGTATGTAGCAATGTCTTATGACCACAGAATTATCGACGGAAAAGAGTCTGTAGGATTCCTTGTAGCGGTAAAAGAAGGTATCGACAATCCTGTTGAAATATTAATGGGAGGTGACGAAAGAAAAGGCCTTGGATTATAGATTTTAATAAAATTATAATATAACTTACGATCTCGCCTTAAAAAAGGCGAGATTTTTGTATTTGTTAAGAAAATACTAAGATGATGTTCTCAAAAATGACTTCCAATATCAAAGTTTCAGTAATACCTGAATATGATAGTAAAAACAGTTATCCATCTGAAAACCGTTACGTCTTCAAGTATAATATTACGATAGAAAACGACGGTAGTTTTCCGATTAAAGTAATTAAAAGAAAATGGCTGATCTTCGACGTAGGCTTTGGATATACTGAGATTATAGGCGATGGAGTGATAGGATTGACACCGGAGATTCCGGTAAGCGAAAATTTCGCTTATTTCTCCAATGTTATGCTTCGGTCCGGCGTAGGAAATATGAGCGGCAAATACCTTGTTAAAAACATGGATACTCAGGAAACTTTTGAGATAGAAATCCCGAAGTTTAATCTGTTGTCTGAAGTTTTAAGCAATTAGCCTGAATCAGAAGTGGAAAAATAGGATTTAATGATGTTAGAAGAAGGAAGCTGTCCTTTACTATTTAATATCTGACAGTTTTATGCATAAAAAAGAAAACTTAATTTAGATTGTCTTTTCTCATCTCATGAGCTCCCTTTTTCCAGCATCATGCTTTTACTTTTTAAAAGCAGATTTGCCTTTCCACAAATTTGTATGGATTATTCCCTGATAAATCGGTGTCCGCTTATGCCCTTCGAAGATTTGACTTCCAGAAAATAGGCTCCTTTTGAAAGACAGGAAACATCTATTTTAAATCAGAAGAATTGTACTGGAGGAGTCTTCCTTCAGAACTGTAAATATTAGTCCATTGTATATCATCAAGACCTTTAATCTCAATAAAACCTTCCTTAACCGGATTAGGATACACTTTTATGGCTGAATGATTTCCTGATACTAATTCTTTTGTTCCTAAAAAACACTTTCATAAGTAAGTTCTGAGCTTTTTTGCAAAGATTAGATTGCCGACTATAAAAGCAGCCGGAAGTAAAAGTTTTTTAAGTTTTTAGTTATAGTTTTTTTACGTATTTATTTAGAAAAGAGCCATGTATTTCTTCATTTTGAGTGATGATTAGCTTTTCAAAAGCCAACAGGGCTATTTTTGCACAAGCTTCAGCGTCATCGCCTGCACGGTGATGATTCAGACTGATCTGATGATGTTCTGCCAGATGTTTCAAACCGTATTTAGGAAGATAGTTCCATGATTTTTTGGCCAGCTGAATACTGCATAGGTAATTCAGTTTTGGGGTGAACATTCCATAATGATCGAAGCAGCCCCTTAAAACACCTGCGTCAAAACTTGCATTATGGGCAATCATTAGCGATCCGTACATCATTTTTTCAGCTTCATACCAGATCTCATCAAAGGTAGGCGCATCTTTTACATCTTCAGGTTTTATCCCATGAACATCAATATTGAATCTGCTGAAATAAGGAAAGCTCGGAGGTTTGATAAGCCAGGTTCTGGTTTCAACGATTTTGGAATCCTGAACAACACAAATGCCCATTTCGCACGCCGAATTTTTTTCGTGAGTGGCTGTTTCAAAATCTATTGCGCAAAAATCCATTTTAATGAGTGATGGGTTTAAAATTATGAATGATAAGTAGCTGATACTGCTTTATAATAAACTGGAATCGATGATTTGACGTTTAATAGGTCGGCTGGTGCTAAAAATTATTAACGTGTAAGATATAAATTTTTTCTGAAATCAAATGATTTTGAAATGCTAAACAATCCGACTCTTTACTAAGCTAAAATATGGGATATTTAAAAAAACAGCGCTAGAAAAAGTCTTCATGAAATTAAAATTTTGATTCTCAATAAAAACAGAATCCCTTATAGGCTTAACTTTTATTTTCCTCCTAAAAAATGTTTAAAAATAAGCCACTTCGATTGATAGAAATCATCTTTCTGATTTTTCTGACGAAGTTTCCAAGTTCCCGGAAGCTGTCCGTAAAATCCAAAATGCGCTCTTAAAACAGCCCAGAAATGGGCAAAACCATTTTTCAGCCCGAAATAAACTCCCGCAAATCCATCTAAAACAAGCCTTAAAGAGATGATGCCGATCAGTTGGGGAAAAGGAAGATTTTTCACCATCATAGAAAGATTGTTTCGCATATTGAGATAAGTCTTCTGAGCGCTCTGCTTGTTCAACGTTCCTCCACCTACATGATAGACTTTGGACTTTCCGGTGTAGAAGATTTTCTTTCCCGAGTTAATCAGTCTCCAGCAAAGATCAATCTCTTCCTGATGGGCAAAAAATCTCTCATCGAAACCCTTTTGTGCCCAGAAATCCTTGGAACGGATAAAAAAGCAACAGCCCGAAGCCCAGAAAATTTCTTTTTCGTCATCATACTGTCCTTTATCTTCCTCAAGACTGTCAAAAATACGTCCGCGGCAGTACGGGTAGCCCAGATTGTCTATCAGACCACCGGCAGCACCAGCAAATTCAAAATAATTCTTATTATTAAACGATAAGATTTTAGGCTGAACAGCGGCTATGGAGGCGTCTTTTTCAAAAAGATCCATAACGGGATTGATCCAGTTTTCCGTGACTTCTACATCAGAATTGAGGAGACAGTAATATTCATTCTTTATTTCTTTTAAACCCTCATTGTATCCTCCTGCAAAACCATAGTTTTTATCGTTTCTGATGATTTTTACAGTAGGAAACTGACGCTCTATAAAATCTATAGAATCATCAGTTGAAAGATTATCAATGACATAAATGTCAGCATTCTGAGAAAAACGGACAACATCTGGAAGAAATTTTTCAAGCCAGTTCTTACCGTTCCAGTTTAAAATGGCAACTGCTAAATTGGTAGGCATCAGAATTATATTTTTTCGGAATCAAACGTTTTAATCGAGTCCTGGTATTTCCATTTTCTGTGTGACCATAAATAGTTGTCAGGATGCTTGTGCAGTGTATTTTCAAGAAGTTTATGGAATTTTCTTACCACTTCATGCTCTGTAAACTTTTCACCGTCAGGATAGATTCTGTGATAATTGACCTGATAATAGCCTCGTTTTACCTTTTTCATTTCGCAATAAATAAAGGCAAGGTCCATTCTGGTGGCCAGTTTATCATAGCCGATAAAAGCTGGGGTTTTCTGATGCAAAAATTCTAATCCGTAGTTGACATGGGCAACATGCGGCGTTTGATCGGCCACAAACATATACGCCGATTCACCATCATTTTTAGATCTGAAGATATTCATGATCACTTCATTAGCCTCCAGCGCTTCGTTTCCAAATTTGTTTCTGACTTTCTTCATCTGGTTTTCCCAGAAATCGCTGTTTACCTTTCTGTAGACCGGATGGCAGTGTTTTTGCGGAATGATTCTCGCCAGGGCATTGATCCATTCCCAGTTAAAGACGTGTCCGGCAAGCATGATGATATTTTTGCCCTCGGCTTTGGCTTCATGAAACACTTCCTGGTTGATGTGTTGCATTCTTACTCTGGACTCCGTTTCGGAAATACTGAAAGATTTGATGGTTTCTACCAGATAATCTGAGAAATTTTCATAAAACTTCTTTCTTATCACGGCAATTTCTTCTTCTGACTTGTCAGGAAAAGATTTTCGTAAATTTTGAGTGATCACTTTTTTTCTGTATCCTACCAAATAATAATTTAGAAAGAACATAACGTCCGAAAAAATATACAATACTTTAAGCGGAAGTTTAGAAATTAAATATAATATTTTGATTAAGAAATTCATAAAACATGCAAATTTAGTGATAATAAAATTATGGTTCTATTTTTGCTTGTAATAAGTAATATTTTTTTTATTTTTATGTTATGAAAAAATTGTCGATCATAGCCTTTCTGGGATTAAGTGTCATTGCTTTTTCACAGGATACCAAAAATCAGCCGCCAGAAAGAAAGCAGGATCATGCGCTTCTGGTGAAAGCGGATCATGCAGAACTGGATGCGAAGAAGAAAGCAGGTGAAGAAAAGGCAAAACTTCCCAAGCCTTACGACCCGAAAGCAAATGCAGAGGCTGATATCAAAAAATTAGTGGCTAAAGCTAAAAAAGAAGGTAAAAATATTATAATCCAGGCTGGTGGAAACTGGTGTATCTGGTGTCTCCGTTTTAATAAATTTGTGCAGAATACTCCAGAATTAAAAGAAACAGCGGACAAGAATTATTTATATTATCACCTGAATTATTCACCTGAAAATAAAAATGAAAAGGTTTTTAGCCAATATGTTGATATCAAAGAAAAGCTGGGTTATCCGTTTTTCATTGTTTTAGATAAAAACGGCAAAGTGGTTCATGTCCTAAAGGACAGTTCAGTGCTTGAAGAAGGAAAAGGGTACAGTAAAGAAAAAGTACAGGAATTCTTTACTCAATGGGCACCTAAATCATAAAATATAACCGGGAAATTTTCCCGGTTTTTTTATAATAATTTTCTGATCCAGTTTAATTTCTTGTCAGAGTAGGGAGGATACTTAATGCTAGGTTCGCCCCAGGTTGCCTTTTCAAGAACAGATTTCTGATGAGAAAAAGCTTCGAAACCAAATTTTCCATGGTAATTTCCGATTCCTGAGTTCCCAACGCCTCCAAAAGGCAGTCTGTCATTGCCTAAATGCATGATCACATCATTGATACAGCCTCCACCAAAAGAAAGCTTAGCGGTAAAGGCATCTTTTTCCTCAGAATTTTGAGTAAAGAGATAGGCTGCGAGTGGTTTTTCAAGATCCAGAATCGTGTTGAGAACAAGGTTGAAACTATTAAAACTTATAACAGGAAGTAAAGGACCAAAAATCTCTTCCTGCATCACTTCATCTTCCCAGTTGACGTTATTTAAAAGGGTCGGTTCTATATATAATTTTCTTTCATCTGAATTTCCTCCAAAATAGAGTTGGTCTTTATCGATAAGCTTCACCAAACGATCAAAATTTCTCCTGTTGATAATTCTTGTATACTGCTCAGCATCCGGCCCGTATTGAAATTCTGTGATCTGTTTTCTGAGCATTTCCAGAAACTGTTCATGGATAGATTCTTCTACAAGCAGATAATCGGGAGCTACACAGGTTTGTCCGGCATTGAGAAATTTACCCCATACAATTCTTTTGGCTGCGACTTCAAGATCGGCATCTTTGGTGACGATGGCAGGCGATTTTCCGCCCAATTCAAGGACAACGGGCGTTAAATGCTCTGCGGCAGCCTTATATACAATCTTTCCTACTTTTGTGCTTCCTGTAAAGAATATTTTATCAAATTTCAGTTGTAAAAGTGCGGTGGTTTCATCAATTCCGCCCTCATAAACATACAGATATTCAGGAGGAAAGTTTTCATTGATGAGTTGAGCCATCACTTTCATTGTATTTTCGGCTATTTCACTCGGCTTTAAAATACAGCAGTTTCCCGCAGCTAAGGCAGCAATCATAGGAGAGAGCGATAATTGATAGGGGTAATTCCAGGCACCGATAACCAGAACACAGCCTAAAGGTTCAGGATGAATACTGCTTTTCCCGATCTGGTTAGACAGATTGGTTGTCACTCTTTTAGGTTTTGAAAACGAACTTACATTCTTCAGATAATAATCAATATCATTCAGAACAAAGGACAGTTCCGTGGTAAAAGTGTCAAACCTTGACTTTCCGAAATCCTTATGGATGGCCTCATACAAAAGGTCTTCATTTTTGATAACGATATCCCGAAGTTTTTCAAGATACATTTTTCTGAACTTGATGTTCTTCGTTTGCTGGGTTTTGAAAAAGGCTTTCTGATTCGATACGATTTCCTGAATTTCCATAAAATCAAATTTCCTTAATTATAGCAAATTTTCGGCCTAAAAATCACATAATATTTCTCACCGCAATTTTTACAGGATGATAAAGCAATAAAGCGAATGCAGTAACCAAAGCCAGCCAGAAAAGTCCGGTAAAAATTTCCATATTGGAAAGAAGGATGGATTGCGCTGTTATTTTGGCTTTAAATGTTCCGGCAGTCATAGATAAAGACTCATTAACAGGAAGTTTAGACAGATTGGCGCCAAACAGCTGGCTCCACTTGCTGTAGAAGACAGGATTCGTATCGGTTAAATTGAAACTTAAAGTATCAGAATGTTTTAACGTTAAAAAGAGCATCAGATTCTGCATCAGAGCATACCCAATGGCGGTGGTCCAGAAACGGGTTGTTGTTCCTAAAGCGGTTGCATTAGCTACATATTGCTCCGGCATTCCAGAAATCAGGAAGAAAACCAACGGGGTGAACAGTAATCCCTGGGCAATTCCCTGCAGGAATAGAGGCGGACAGATCGTTGAAAGGGTAGTGTCAGGATAAAAAGTATAGGTAAACCATGCGCAATCCACGGCCAGAAGCAGAAATCCGGTAAAGAAAACAATTCTTGAAGAAATTCCCCGCATCAGGCATATTCCTGATAAAATTACCCCCAATAAAGTTCCTGCTACATTCCAGTATTGAATATTAACAATATAATCCCATGGCCATTTCCAGACCGTAGCCATAATGCTGTACACATTATTCAGCCCGGAACGGATCAGGTAAAAAATGAAAAAAAGAATCATTCCTGCAATAACATTCTTTGAACTGAAAACTTCAAAATGAAAGATCGGTCTTTTGGAATTCCTTTGTTTGAGCATAAATAATCCTCCTGAAAGCAGAAATATAAAAATACACAGGGTAATCGTATCAGACTCAAACCACATCAGTCTTTTACCGTAAATAATTGCATATCCTCCGGACTGCAGACATGCCCACAACAGAAACCAACTGGTAATATCGAGCTGATAAAGAGGCATTTTAGGGAAAAATCTGTTGGTATTGAAAAGAGCGATGCCAATAATCAGGACAAAAATGTGAAAATAAACCATCATCAGGATCATATGCTGAAAATTATAATTCTCAATGCTTGATTTCAGTAAAGAAGTTGTCACCGTTCCTCCCGTAAGCATAATAGTATACATAAATAGATAGGCGATAACCTTGGCGTGTTTCGTTTTTAATTCAGCAATGATAAGCGGAAGAAAGATGGCGCCTTCCATCAATCCGAAGATTCCTTCCAGAAACCTTATCACCAGAATGACCTGATAATTATTGGTGACAGATAATACATAAAGAATAATGACCGAAATCGAAGACATGAGAAGGATATAATATTTCACACTGAAATAAGCCATAAACCGCTGCAAAACCAAAAGGGTGACTACAAATGTTCCGTACATCAAAATCATTAAATACTGAATGTCATCTGAGTCTACATCCATAAAAGAAGACGTAAAAGCACTGTTGGAATGTAAAATAGATAACAGCATCAGATGGGGAAATAAGGCGAGTACCAGGAGTGGCAGTTTCAGCCATTGGGGAACCCATTGATGATACACGGTATTATGTTGCATGAGGATGTATTGGTATAATTAATTGGGATTAAGTAATGTACAGATGTATTGATAGGCCTGAAGATCTTTTATAATGAAAAAAAACGGAAAGACAAAAGAGCAGGTTGTAAAAAAAGTAAAAGGTAAATGACAAATGCTAATGAATCATCAGTAGCCTGTCACTGCAGTTCTGCCTTTCCGCTAAAAAAAATCTAATCTGACTATGTACTGACTATGATCATGTATTCTTTTAAAAATGTGCTGGTGTGATCATTATTAAAGTATTCTTCTGCATTCCTACTCAACTGTTTTAATAATTCACACACCCTCACATTCTCTAACACTCACACAAAATCACTATATTTTTTTCGCACTTACCAGAACATTCATTCCGGAAAGAAGCTTTTCGTTATTTTGATTGTTATCAAGGATAATTTTTACCGGAAATCTCTGCTCAATCTTAACAAAATTTCCTGTAGCATTGTCGGGTTTTACCAGTGAAAACTGTGAACCTGATGCAGGCGATACGGAAACCACCTTTCCTTTAAATTCAATGTCAGGATAAGCGTCTGCGGTGATGGTTACTTCCTGTTTCGGATCAATCTGTCCAAGTTGTGTTTCCTTATAGTTGGCAATAATCCATTTTTCTTTGCTTACCATTTGTACAAGAGCCTGACCTTCCTTGATCAGCTGCCCTTCCTGAATGGTTTTCTTACCTACCCAGCCGTCATAAGGAGCCGTGATCACAGTATAGGAAAGGAAAAGTTTAGCATTGTTCAGGCTTGCAGAGCTTTGCTGGATCTGGCTTTTCACCGGGGCTACTTTAGTCTGCTGCTCGCTGGCACCTGCCTTTACAGCATTTTTCTGTTGTTCTAAAGCTAAAAGATTAGCTTTTGCCTGCTCATAGGATGCTTTTACATTTTCAAACTGCTGTTCAGTTGCTGCATCTTCAGAAACCAAGTTTTTGTACCTCTTAAAATCCTGTTCCGTTCTCCATATATCGATTTTCGCTGAAGCAATCTTGGCATCAATAATTTTGGAATCACTTTCTTTGGTGTTGACTCCACTTTCTATGGTGGTGATATTTTCAGCATTGGCATGAAGCCCTGCTTCGGCCATTTTAACCTGATTAACGAATTCCCGATTGTCTATGATAATAAGCGTATCTCCTTTGTGGACAAACTGATTTTCATCAAACTGTATGGTTTTAATAAAGCCTGAAACCTTACTGGAAACGGGAGTGATATATTGTTCGATCTGAGCATCATTGGTGGTAACATTTTTTCTTGAAAAAAGATAAAAACTTACCATTCCTGTAATTCCACTGATAATGAGGATCCAGGCAAGAAGCGTGATCGTTTTATTAATTCTTTTTTCTTTTTGTGTCAGTTGTTTCTTTGCCATAGTTTTTATAAGTTGCCAATGGTGTACTGGAGTTGGTAATATTTTAATTGTCGGTTAATTTTTACGGAGATAAGATTGGATTCAGCCTCCAGATAAGCATTGTCTGCATCGATGAGTTCGGTGATCAGACTTAGCTTATTAGCATATTTTGTCTTTACAATACGATAGTTTTCTTTAGCCTGGCCAATAGCTTCTTCTGCGATTTTTACTTTCTGATCGGTTTCTTCAAACTTTTTGTACGCTTCATAAACATTATGTCTTACCTTCTCATCGTTCTCCTCAATCTGAAGTTTTGCCAGATCAATATTTTCTCTGGCTTCCTGCATTTTGTACTTATTTTTATACAGATTTTCGATAGGATAGGTTAGATTCACCCCCAGCATTCCCAAACGGTAGGCATAAGGTTCAGGAGGAAAAAACATCATATTCGGGTATTTTATAAAATATTCTCCACCTGCTGTGATTTTAGGCAAATAATTTGCTTTAATGATCTTCTGGTCCAGCACCTTTAATGATAGGTTTTTATGGGTCATTTCTACCGATTCGTTCTTATTTAAGGCCGTTTCGGTCAGTTCACTGATGTAAGGAATTTCTGCTCTGTCGGAGATGAGATCTTCGGTATTCACATGCATTTCCTGGCTTTCCGGAAGCGAAAGGATGGTTTTAAGCTTATGTTCCGCAATCTGGATATCATTGTCCAGTTCTGTCCAGCTCATGGTATGATTTGATAGCTGTAAAGAGGTTCTCAATACTTCATTGATTGTGACCACTCCATTAGCTTTTAGAGATTTGACCTGCTTGATATTGATCGAATCTTCCTTCATTTTATCATGAATAAGATTCTGTTGTTCTTTGAGATGATGGATCTGAAGAAAGGCTGTAATGATCTCCATTTTAAGCTGCCTTTCATCGCGATGGGTTTTCAATGCCGAAATTTCAGTATCAATGGCTGCTTTTTTCTCTGTATTTTTAATTTTTCCACCCATGTATACCGGAATAGACGCAGAGAGGGTAAAATCATACATTCCGTTGATGATGTCATACTTGGTGGCCGTATTGAAAAAACCGTTTTGATGCTGGAAAAGGTTCGTGACCTGATTGTAACTCGTATGGAACTCAATATCAGGTAACTTTTCCATTGCAAGGTCTTTTTCCCTGGTGACAGACATTTGCTGTTTTAAATGGCTTATCTGAATGTTTTTGTTGTTTTTTAAACCAGTCTCTATCGCCTGTTGAAGACTGAGACGCTGGTAATCGATCATCTGTGAGTGTAAAAAACTGCCTGTCAGCAGTAAGCACAACGACATGCACTGATATCGGCATGCGTTAAATATCATATTCATAATTTATTTAAAGGATTTTTGCTAAAGTGATTTTGATGCTGCAAAGTTACGGTGGAGAGCATCGGACCTGATTTGTGAAAACAGAAAAAGATTTGCTCATTTACGCCAATGTGAAATTTTCTTCTTACCTTTAATTAATGAATGACAGCCATTTTAAAGCAGTAGAGGAAGATGATGCCGAATTTTATGTCTATAATGTGCTCGCTGGAAACGTGACCACAGAGATTCATCATCACAGTTCTGCCCAGCTGGTGTATGCAGAGGGTGGAATAGTACATGTTTTTACCGATTTGAAGCACTGGTATCTTCCGGCAAGATGTTTTATGTGGATCCCTGCAGGAATCCCTCATTATATTTTTTCAACCAGTCCTAAAGTAGATCTTTATAATTTTTACTTTAAAAAAGAAGAAAATGAAAATGGCTTTTTTGATGAAATTAACATCTATTCAGTGAGTCATCTCCTGAGAGAAATGATTTTATATACAAAAGATTGGGATGGGAAAATCACAAAAAATGATCTTCCAAAATATTATTTCCTCAAAGCTTTGAAAGGAATTCTTCCTGAAAAAAGAGATAAAAAGCTGGCTTTTCCGGTTCAGCATCCGTTTCCCAAAGATGAAACGCTGCTAAAGATTGCCAAGTACATTCATGCCAACCTTGAAAAGCCTCTTACCATAGAATCTACGGCAAAAGAATTTGGAATGAGTACAAGAACCCTTTCCCGGAAATTTAAAGAGATTTTAGGTATGAATTACGTCCGTTTTCTGCGGGCGTTGAGGATCACCCGTTCTTTGGAGCTCATGCTGGAAGGAAAGTACAATATGTATGAGATTGCGATGATGGTAGGGTATAACAGTTTATCTTCCTTTAGTAATATTTTCAAAAAAGTAATAGGAGTTCCGCCAACGGAATATCAGCAGAAGCTGAAAGGGAATCGGTGAGTGAGAGAGGTGCGATGTTTTACTGTATTTTAGGGTCATTGACGAAGCAATTTCTTAGTGCAAGAAAATTTAGCTTAATGATTGGGTGTTCCACTAAGTTTGTTATTCTGAAACAATCTCAATAATAATTTTATAGCTCAGTCTCTACAAAAGGAGACTAGATTCCTATGGAATGACAAATTAAATGGTGAAGAAGTTGCAGTGTGAAGTTTGTTTTGAGATTGCTTCGTCGCTACACTCCTCGCAATAACAAAAAGTAATGATGGCGACGAATGTTCTAGCCCCGATAGGAACGGTTACCCCGCAACTGGAAGCTGGAGTGTGTTGGCGTGAGGAGTATGAGTGGATAGCGGGATGAAGCTTCAAAATAGGATTAAAAGCAAAAAACCACTTCAAGCGAAGTGGTTTATATATTTGAGAAAATCTCTGTAGATATTAAGCTTCTTCAGAAGGAGTTTCTTCTACTACTTTAGCTTTAGGAGCAGCTGGTTTAGGAGCTTCTACCGGAGCGTCAGATACAACGTCAAATTCGAAGTTGTACTCAACATTTCTGTGTAGTCTGATGTTTGCAGTTACTTTACCAGTTCTCTTAATAGTGTTCCCTGGGATTTTGATGTATTTCTTCTCTACAGAAACTCCAGCTTTAGCAAGAGCAGCAGATAGGTCAGAATTGTTGATAGATCCGAATAACTTGTCACCAGAACCTACTTTTGCAGGAATCGTGATAGAAGTTTTCTTTAACTGATCTACTACACCGTTAGCGGTAGCGATTAGTTTAGCTTCTTCTTCTTTTCTAGCTTCTAAAGTAGCTTCAAGAGCTGCTTTGTTTTTAGGAGTAGCTAAAAGTGCAATTCCCTGAGGAAGTAAGAAGTTTCTTGCATAACCAGGCTTTACGCTTACTGTATCAAACTCAAGTCCTAAGTTTTCTACGTCTTTTTTTAGGATGATATCCATTGTTGTTGTCCGTTTTTAGTTTTAGAACCAAGACTAAAGAGGCAAGAACCAAGACATTACATCTTTTATCTTTTTATCTTCTGTCTTTTCTCTAAAAATCGTTAGAATTAAAATTATTTATTCAGCAACAAAAGAAGAGGTTGCCCTCTTCCTTTATTTATTTTTTTGTCTTATTTCAATAAGTCAGCTACGTAAGGTAGTAAAGAAAGGTGTCTTGCTCTTTTGATTGCAGCAGAAACTTTTCTTTGGTATTTTAAAGAAGTTCCAGTGTATCTTCTTGGTAAGATCTTACCTTGCTCGTTTACAAACTGTAATAAGAAATCAGCATCTTTGTAATCAACGTGCTTAATTCCGTATTTTTTGAATCTACAATATTTCTTTTCAGATTTTGTATTGATATCAAGTGGAGTAAGGAATTTTACTTCTGATTCTCCTCCAGCAGAGGCTTGTTTAGCCATTTCGTCTATTGCCATGTCTTGTCTTTTTTAAAAAATAGGGTTAATAATTAAGCTCTAGCCGCTTTGATTTTAGTTCTTCTAGTTACAGCGTACTCAACAGCGTGCTTGTCAAGTTTTGTAGTAAGGTAACGAATTACTCTCTCGTCACGTTTGAATGCTAATTCTAGGTCAGCAACTACAGTACCTTCACCTTTAAACTCGATTAAAGTGTAGAATCCATTCTTTTTCAATTGAATTGGATACGCTAATTTTTTTAGTCCCCAGCTTTCTTTGGCAACGATTTCACAGTTCTTTTCTTTTAAAAGATCTTCAAATTTTTTCACTGCTTCCTCTACCTGAGCATCAGATAGAACGGGAGTTAAAATGAAAACAGTTTCGTAATTGTTCATAATGTTAAATGAATTTGTTAATTATTTCGAGGTGCAAAATTAGAAAATATATTTGTAATATACAATAGTTGTGTGAATATTTGTGAGCAGATATAAAGTGGTGATGGATGGTGAGAAGAAAGGAACAAAGAATGAGAGATATTGAATATAGATGATGAATACTATAAACTCTGATCAATCTATTACTCCGGGACTGAAATCTGGGATCCTTACTGCAAAACTATTCCTTGCTTCTGATTTCAGCCAGAAAATTGACCTTAATCACATCATATAATGAATGCCTGCTCACCAGAATAGAAAGAAGAGAAGACACCATTCCTGCCAGCATCAGATGAAAGATCAATGAATGTCTGTCCGTCATTTCCAGCACAATAATAGCCGATGTAAAAGGTGCTCTGGTTATTCCTGTAAGAAAAGCTACCATTCCGGCCAGAATAACCACATTGGTTTCGTTGGGGGTCAAGTGAATGGCACCGGAGATCACAGATCCTATGCTGGCGCCGGCACTCAGAGCGGGAGCGAAAATTCCGCCTGCGCCACCGGAAGTAAAAGAAAGGGCAGGACCAAGCATTCTTAAAATCGGGACATACCAGTCTTCGTGCTTATCTTTTGTAAAAAGGACCCGTTCCATGATTTCCTTTCCTGATCCGAGAATCTCCCTGTTGATGAAATAGGCAATGGAAGCAATCAACAGTGCGCAGATCACCAAAAAAATAACATTGGCTTTATCAGTTTTGAGCTTTCTTTTTTTCCAGTCACTCATTCTAAGCATCAGGACAGATAGCTGGCTGGCCAGAATTCCTGAAGTTCCGGCAACAAGAATGATAGGAAACATCACCATTAACGAAACATCATTTGTTTTCGGATATCCAAGATACAGATAAGATCCGGCTAGCGTCTGAGCGGTTAAACCTGCAATGATTACCGCCGTAAATAGAGCGGTCTTAAAATAATTGATATGTGTTTTTGACAATTCTTCCACCGCAAATGCAATTCCGCCCAAAGGAGTATTAAATGCCGCTGCAAGTCCTGCTGCTGCCCCGGTCATAATCATATTTTTCTTTGATATTTTCGGCCACCAGTGAGGAAGGTATTCATTCACTTTTCTGAAAACGGAACCGGCAATCTGGATGGTTGGCCCTTCACGTCCCACAGCGCCACCTCCGATGACCAGAACGACGGATGAAATGATTTTGAATACAATGATTTTTAGGCTTAAAAGGCTCCTGATCTTGGTGTGTTCCTTTGGGTTGGCCAGTTCCACAGCTGCCATCACCTGTGGAATGCCGCTTCCTTTGGCATAAGGTGCGAATTCTTTCACCAGCCACCAGGAAAGCACAAAACCGATGGGAGCAATAATGAAAATCGTCCAGGCGTGCCAGTTCATCATGAAATTCAGCAGATGCTCTCCCCATGCAAATATCTTGGCATACATCACCGCAAAAAAACCGGTGATCACAGATCCGATCCAGAAAGGAATCGCCTGAAGAAGGTTATTCTTCAGCTGTTCGTTGCGGATGTTGTCAAAAGACTTTTTAAGGCCTTTTCGCAGGAGGGAGAAAATTTTCAGCATTGGTTTGTTTTATAGGGCACAAAGTTAAAAAGGTAAAATTAGATTTCTTTGAGAAAGTTGGCTGTCATTAAAGCGTTGTTTACAGAAAGATCTTTAGGTAACCCAAAACTTAACAGGTTGTTTTTAATGGTCAGTTGAAACTCGTCATCAGGGAATGCTTTGATTGTTTTTTTTCTGTCAAGGGTTAAAAATGACATGGTTTTATACTGATCACTTCCCAAAACATAGAAATCTTTAAAGTCCGAATCTTTATTGAAATTAATAGAAAAACTGCTGAAAATTCCTGCTATCTTATCAGCGAGTTTCTTTTTGTTGATGGTAATAAACCCAAAATTATCATTTAATTTTTTGAGTCCCCAGATTTGCAGACTGTCATATTCACTGGTTGTACGGGCTCCTTTTACTGTTGTTCCTTTTTTATTGACAATAAACAGATAAAAAGAAAACTTTTTGTACCTGTCTGTAATGTAGTAAACTATTTTTGGAGCGATCAATGGATTTTCGTCATCAGTTTTGAACTCATTATAAGGAGACTGTTCAATCCTTATCACCGAAAGATCATAATTTTCAAATAACTTTTCATAAACTTCCAGAATTAAACTTTCCTCTTTTTTAGAAAAGTCAAATAGTTTAGAAGGATGTAATTTTCTGAAATCTAATTCCATGAATGCAAATTTGTACGTTTTTAAAGATAAAATTATTTCAGGATAATTCCTATACCCAATATACGACCAGTGGAAAGAATATCGGCTCTGTTGTGTTAATAAGGTTTAAAGCATTTATATTAAAACGAATCCTGTTAAAAAAGATCGGTTCATAGCTGAAAATAGAGTTGTTTTTTTAATTAGGCAATTGGATGATTTATACTTTCAGAGAGGGATTGACTTAAAAATACAGATAATCTTTTAATAGAAAAAACCTCCGAATTTTTCGGAGGTTTTGTATGGTAAGATGTTTTGACAAGTTCAACATATCTTTTGGATAAGATATCACTTATCAATCATCATAGATTAAATTTCCGTATTCAGATCCCAGTTCTGAAGATAATCGTGAACATGTTTAAGCATCATTCCGCCTAGAGATCCGTCTACCACTCTGTGATCATAAGAGTGAGACATGAACATCAGCTGGCGGATGGCAATTACATCACCGTCTTTCGTTTCAAGAACTGCAGGTTTTTTAACGATAGCTCCGATCGCTAAAATAGCGACCTGAGGCTGAGGAATAATCGGAGTTCCCATAAGGTTTCCGAAACTTCCTACGTTAGAGATCGTATAAGTAGCTCCCTGAGTATCTTCAGGTCTTAATTTCTTATTTCTTGCTCTGTACGCTAAATCATTAATCGCTTTTGCCAAGCCTGAAAGGGATAACTGATCCGCATTTTTAATGACAGGAACGATAAGGTTTCCGTCTGGTAAAGCAGTTGCCATACCAATATTGATGTTTTTCTTTTTAATGATGTTGTCGCCACTGATAGAAACATTGATCATTGGGAAATCCTGAATTGCTTTCACGATCGCTTTCACGAAAATCGGCATGAAAGTTAGTTTTTCACCTTCACGTTTTTCGAAAATATCTTTATGCTTATTTCTCCATTTTACAACGTTGGTAACGTCTGTTTCGATGAAAGAAGTCACGTGTGGAGCAATATGCTTTGCTTTTACCATGTTTTCAGCAATGATCTTTCTCATTCTGTCCATCGGGATGATTTCATCACCTGCTGCTACAGAAACAGTAGATACCGGTGCCGAAACCGGAGCTTTTGGCGCTGCAGGCGCTGCCTCTTGTACCGGTACAGCTTGTTGAGCTGGCTGGCTTCCTCTGTTGGAAACGTAGGCTAATATATCTTCTTTTGTAATTCTACCCTCTAAACCACTTCCTTTGATAGACTTCAGCTCAGATTCTGAGATATTTTCCTGCTGTGCTATTGATTTTACAAGCGGTGAAAGGTAAAGGTCTCCTGAGAATTCTACAGCTGAAGCAGTTTGCAACGGCTCTTCAATTGTTTTTAAGGTTTCAGTATCCGGAGCGGCTGCGGGAGTTTCTGTTGTCACCTCCTCTGAAGCTGTATTTCCGCCTTCTCCTTCAATTTCTAAAATAGCAATGGCTTCACCAACTTTAGCAACTTCGTCCTTCTGTTTAAGGATTTTTACAATTTTCCCCGAAACTGGTGTCGGAACGTCTGAATCTACCTTATCTGTTGCAATTTCAACTACGGAATCATCCTCTTTTACATTATCACCTTCATTGAATAACCAAGTGATAATTGTCGCTTCCATAACACCTTCTCCCATGGAAGGAAGCAATAATTTGTATTCTGCCATTTTTAATTTTTAGATTTTGACAAATATATAAAAAAAATCGGTTTTTTTATGAAATATATAATCTTAGACGAATTCAACATAAATATTCTCGCCTACATTAAGTCCAAACAGGCTTTTGGCCCCGTTTTTTTTACTTCCTTTATAGATCGTGAGCTCCAAAAGCTGGCTGTCATTGAAGATCGCAGCTGACTGTCCGTGGAATTCCGTTTCCCTTTCCCAGTCCGAAACGACTTCGGTGTGACTTGAAAAGACTCTTGAAAGTGTTAAATTCCTGAATTTTATGGTAAAACCTTCATTGCCTTTACCGGTGCTTTCAAAAAAGTCTTTACTGATATTCGAGATTATATTTCCGAAATTATCAATATAGGTTACTTCACCAATGATCATCTTTTCAGACTCATTGAAGACAGGTTTTGGAAATAAAAGCTCTTTAGCTGAATCTATTTTCCTCCCGATCACTTCAGGAAGCCCACCATTGGCCAAATGGACGGCAGCAGGGACAAAAACGTCCGTAGACGTGAAGTTCACAATATCATCAAAGCGATTGTTCAATGTGATCTCGTAGATTGCTTCAGGTTTGATGTCGAAAAAGACAAGACCTAAAAGTCCGTTATCTGCGGCCAGAAAATAAGAACCATCTGCTTTATACAATATGTTTTTTCTTGATTTGTGGTAAAAACTGTCTACAGAAAGGATATGAATGGTGCCTTTAGGAAAATATTTATATGCGTTTCGTACGATGTACGAGGTTTGTATAAGATTGAAAGCCTGAATATCGTGGGTAATATCAATGATATTTACCTCAGGATTCAGCGACAGAATTTTGCCTTTCACAGCGGCAACTCTGTAGTCTAAATTTCCGAAATCTGAAGTAATGGTAATAATCGACATTTGTAATTTGTAGAATGATAGAAATGCAAATTTATTTAAAATAAAGGGAAATAGGGAGGTTAAGGGTCATAAAAAATTTATAAAATCCTCGTCTGCTTCCGAATTGGTTTCCGGAAGGCAGAGGTTTATAATGCTTATGTTTTAATTAATGTGCTTTATTTGAATGAGTTTTGTGGAAATTAGATCAGAGCGCAACAGATGTATTGTTTTTTACATAGATTCTGATGATATCAATAGACCATGCCCATACAATATGCCCGAACAGCTCAGAAATATGTTCTTCCCAGGGCTGATTCCACGGGGCAGGAATAGTACCGATAAGCGGCATAATAATCACATGGAAAAGTACATAAACGATTACCCCGTACAATGCTCCGTTCGCCAGAGTTATTGTTTTGTAGCGCTCACTGAGCCAGTAATAGAGCCATGCAAAGAAAAAACTGAACCCAAAATGCACGATAAAACTAAAAATAGGTCTGGCATTTTCATTGTACAGATAAGAGTAATGGGAGAGATCTTTGGACATTCCCAGCTGTTCCAATAAAGTTTGCGGAGGATTGGTAGCATCTCTTTCCGGAGTACGGGGAGGAAAAGGCACTTCCCATCCGAATTTAACGATCGCAGATAAAAAGCCGCCTATGAGGGTTGCTTTGCATAAAGGGAATTTTTTCATTTGTGTTTTTGATGATATTGATGAATTGTTAAAATGGAATAGATACATAACAGAATAAATGTACAAATTATTGTTTACAGTTTTTGCAAGTAAGAATAAACAACTATAGGTTGTAAAGATTGTAGAAAAGAATTGGCATAAATTTGAAAAAAAGCTTTAATTTTAAAATCTAAATAAAAATAAAATACTGCATGTTTGAATTAACATATGATTTGGAAGATGTCAATGTAAAGACCTTCTATGGCGTTAATAATCAATATTTCAATTTATTAAAATCAAGCTTTCCTACGCTTAAGATCACAGGAAGAGATCATTTTATCTTCGCGATGGGTAATCAGGAAGCTTTAGATATATTTAAACTAAAACTGGATGACATTGTAAAATTTATCTCTGAAAATAATTCTATTGCTCTGAAAGATTTAGAGAATGTACTGAATATCAAGGATGAGAACGAAAAACATCTGATTTTTGACCAGGATATTATTGTCAAAGGAGTGAATGGAAAGATTATCAAAGCTAAAACTACGAATCTTAAAAAACTGGTAAAAGAAACCGAGAAAAAAGATATGGTGTTTGCCATTGGCCCCGCAGGAACAGGTAAAACCTATACCAGTGTAGCATTGGCGGCAAGAGCTTTAAGAGATAAAGAAGTCAAAAGAATCGTTCTGACAAGACCGGCGGTAGAGGCAGGGGAAAGTCTGGGATTTCTTCCCGGAGACCTGAAAGAAAAGCTTGATCCCTATTTACAGCCTTTATATGATGCATTGAGAGATATGATTCCGCACGAAAAACTGGAAGGTTTTATGGAGAAAAAAGTGATTGAAGTAGCACCATTGGCTTTCATGAGAGGGCGTACTCTTGATGATGCTTTTGTGATTCTTGACGAAGCCCAGAATACCACTCATGCTCAAATGAAAATGTTCCTGACCAGAATGGGGATGAATGCCAAGTTTATCATCACCGGAGATCCTACTCAGATCGATTTACCTCCAAAGCAACAATCAGGGCTGAAGGAGGCGATGAGGATCTTGAAAGATGTTAAAGAAATTGGTTTTGTCTATCTTACGGAAGAAGATGTGGTAAGACATCCGGTTGTTAAAAAGATTATTCTAGCCTATAACGAGGAGGATAAGAGACTGAAAGATTAAGTCTTTGTGATCTGATATTATTTTTGAATGAATTAGCTCTACTGCAGAATGACAATTCTGCAGTTTAAGATCGATCTACCCAATAAAATCTCAAAAAATTGCCCTGAGGAAATTTTTTTTAAGTCGTACAGCTTTGAAAACAGTCTTTGCTGATGATCCCAATCTTAATTTTGAATCCAATGTAAATCACGGACTTTTTATTGGAGGTTATCTTTTTCAGGACTTACTGATTGGTAATACAGATCTTAAAACCGATATCAAAACATTTTCTGTCAACCCGTTCTTTGGAGTGGAATATAATCTGAATAAGGGTTGGTTCGTACATGTGCGTTATACTTTCGGATGATAAGATATGGCTAAAAACAAACATGCGGAAGGTTGTGGAACTTAAAAAACAGCGACCTTCTGATGGGTAGATTATAAGTTTAAAAGAAAGTAAAATTTTGAAGAATTTTTATTGAACAAAATTGAAATTTGATAATGTTAGACACTATTTGGTGTTTTTGAAAAAAAACATTAGTTTTGCATCCGAATACTAAAAGAAAATCATGAAAAAACTTTTACTTATTGCAGCAGCAGCTGCGGTTAGCGTTAATTTAAGCGCTCAAGAAACAAGATTCGGAGCTAAGGCTGGTTACTCTCTTTCAACTTTAAAATTTAAGGACGGTGGAAATTCTGAAAATTCAGATCCTTCACACACTTTCTATGTAGGTGCTTTAGTAGAGCATAAACTAAGTGATAAATTTGCTCTTCAGGGAGAAGTTTTGTATTCTCCATTAGGAGGTAAAATAGAAGCATCGGAGGGTACCGAAGAAGCTTTTGTTGGAGCAAAATCAAAAATTAAGTTTGGAACTTTAATGGTTCCGGTTTCTGCTAAATATTTCATTACTGAAGGTTTATCAGTTTCTGCGGGAGCAAGTTTTGGCTTTATTCTTTCTGCAAAAACGAAATATGAAGTGAATGCAGGACTTGGTTTACCGGGACTTGATATTTCAATAGGAGATGACGTTGATATTAAAGATCAGACCAATACTTTAAATATCGCTCCTTTCCTTGGTGCAGAATATGCATTGGAAAACGGATTGTTCTTTGACGCAAGATACAATATGGGAGTATCTAACTTGGCAAAAGATTCTGGAGACGGAAAACTAACCAACAGCTTTTTACAAGTGGGTGTAGGTTTCAAATTCGGAGGAAACTAATTCTTTAGAACTGATTTAAAAACACAGAGCGGGACAAATTTTGTCCCGCTTTTTATTGTTACCATAGGTGCTTTCGAGCTGTTAAGTAGTGCAGCTCACGCGCAGGAAGGTTTTAAATCAGGATGACACATCGGTACTTCATCGTTGCTGTAAATATTGGGTACTACTTCTTCCTTAAATAAGATAATAGCAGGAGTAATACATTCAATTCCGGCTTTCTGGTTGGATTTTTTCTGTAAAAGCCCTGACGAATATTCGATATGTCCAGCTATTATGAATGAATAAGAGGATATATTTATTGTAAAGAGAGAAATCTTCCTGATATACAAGCTATTGTTTAATTTTTAAGACTAATGTCTTAAATGTTAACATTTTAAGATAATATCGTTCACAATAATTTAAAATAATAAGGAATTTGTGAGAAAATGATAAATCTAAAAAATCAAGTATATTTCACTCCTGTTGTAAAATTGTAATTTTTTTATTCTAAATATTGTGAAAAAATCAAAAGCCTCTAATGAATACGTTTTAATGTCGAAAAACACCAATATTCATCAATGATATTAATCACGTTAACAAATTTTAATATTAGCGGGACCCACTGTAAATTTGCCCTCAGAAAGTATTAAAATTATTATAAAATGAAAAAATTAGTATTAGCTGGTGCAATTGCACTTTTCGGTTTATCTAATGCACAGATTGCAAAAGGAACAACTTATGTGTCAGGAACTTTAAACTTTTCTTCAACAGAAAACAACAATAACAATAAAACAAATAACGAGTTAACTTTAGTTCCTACAGTAGGATACTTTGTTGCTTCTAATGTAGCTATTGGGGTAGGAGTAGGATATGCTTCTGCAACTGAGAAAGTAGACGGTGACTTAGTTGACACAAAATTCACTAAATCTGCTGTTGTTGTTGAGCCTTTCGTAAGAAAGTACTGGACTTTAGGAGAGAAATTCTTTATTTTCGGTCAGTTATCAGTACCAATGCAATTTGGAAATGATAAGAATGAAGTATCTACAAGCAACACTTCAGTGACAACAAAAGAGAAATTCAACTCTTTCGGAGTTGCTGTTAAGCCAGGTTTAGATTATTTCTTAAACAAAAACTGGACTCTTGAAGCTACTATCGGTGAATTCGGTTACAGTAACTTTAAATACAAGGATGCTAAGAGCGTAAATAACTATAATTTCGGTCTTGATTTAGCATCAGTTGGAATTGGAGTTAAATATGTATTTGCTAAGTAATTAACAAACACATTTATAAAATTAACAGCCCTAAGATTTATTTTGGGGCTTTTTTTTATCTTTAAAAACAATATTTTATATTAATAATAATCATGAAAAAAATCTTATTAGCATCAGCTCTTGCATTTTTTGCAGGCATGAATGCACAAACAAAATTTGGAGTAAAAGCAGGATACGCCTTATCAAATTTAAAATCTAATGAAGATCTTGATGCTTTTGAAGGGGCCAACGGAGGCTTGAAATCTAAATCAGGGTTTTATGTAGGTGCTTTGGTAGAGCATAAATTCACGACTAAATTTGCTTTGCAGGGAGAAGTTCAGTATGCCAACTTAGGAGGTAATGTTGAAGTCTCAACAATGGGCATCACGGTTACAGAAAAATTAAATTTTAACAGAATCGTAGTTCCGGTATCGGCAAGATATTATGCTACTCCTGAATTAGGATTGTATGCAGGCCCTTTTGTAAGCTTCAGAACAAGTACTAAAGTGAATATAGATGTATCAGGAGGAATAGCAGACCAACAGGTCTTGAATGCAGGTGAAAATGCTTTGGAGAAAAATTTTGAAGACAATCTTAAGTCTACAGAATTTGGACTGTTTTTAGGAGCTGACTATAATGTATACAAAGGATTATTTGTAGATGCCCGTTACAGTTTCGGACTTACCAATATGATTAAAAATCCATCCAACGACGAGAAGTTAAGAATGAATTTCTTCCAGATCGGTTTAGGATACAAATTCAAATAAAAAAATAATAACTCTCAGAATTTCTGAGAGTTTTTTTATGTCTTATTGCTTTAAGAGATTTTATTTGCCCATCATTCCGCCCATTCCCGGCATATTTGGCATTTTGCTCATCATTTGCATCATTTGTTTTCCCTGAGGTCCCTGCATCATCTTCATCATTTTACCCATCTGGTCAAACTGCTTCATCAATTGATTGACATCTTCAATCTTTCGTCCTGCTCCTTTGGCAATTCTCTGTTTTCTCTGGCTGTTAATGATCGAAGGTCTTCTTCTTTCATCCGGAGTCATAGAGTAGATGATTGCTTCAATGTGCTTGAATGCATCATCGCTGATCTCAACATCTTTGATGGCCTTTCCAACTCCCGGGATCATGCCCATAAGGTCTTTCATATTACCCATCTTCTTGATCTGGTTGATCTGCTTCAGGAAGTCGTCAAAACCAAACTCATTTTTAGCAATCTTTTTGTGAAGTTTTTTAGCTTCTTCTTCATCAAACTGCTCCTGAGCTCTTTCTACCAGGGAAACAACGTCTCCCATTCCCAGAATTCTGTCTGCCATCCTTTCCGGATAGAAAACATCCAAAGCTTCCATTTTCTCACCGGTAGAGATGAATTTGATTGGTTTTTCTACTACTGAACGAATCGTTAAAGCAGCACCCCCTCTCGTATCACCGTCCAATTTGGTAAGAACAACACCGTCAAAATTCAAAGCATCGTTGAATGCCTTAGCTGTATTCACAGCATCCTGACCCGTCATGGAATCTACTACGAATAATGTTTCCTGAGGTTTAATGAAGTAATGTACAGATTTGATCTCGTTCATCATCTGTTCATCAATCGCAAGACGTCCTGCCGTATCGACGATGACCACATCGTGACCGTTGGCCTTTGCAAAGGCGATGGCATTTTCAGCAATAGTAGATGGATTGGTAGAACCGTCTTCCGTAAATACCGGAACGCCTATCTGGCCACCTAATACTTTAAGCTGGTCGATCGCAGCGGGACGGTAAACGTCACAGGCTACCAATAAAGGTTTTTTTGCTCTTTTTGTTTTTAAATGATGAGCAAGTTTTCCGGAAAAAGTAGTCTTACCGGAACCCTGCAGACCCGCAATAAGGATCACAGACGGTTTCCCTGAAAGATTAATTCCTTCCTGAGAACCTCCCATGAGTTCTACTAATTCGTCATGAACGATTTTCGTCATCAACTGTCCCGGTGTAAGGGAAGTAAGAACGTTTTGCCCTAAAGCTTTATCCTGAACTCTTTTGGTAAGATCTTTTGCAACTTTATAGTTAACGTCGGCATCTACCAACGCTCTACGGATCTCCTTTACGGTTTCCGCTACGTTGATCTCTGTGATTTTTCCGCGTCCGGAAATATTATGTAAAGCCTTGTCTAATTTATCCTGTAAACTATTAAACATATTGATTGTAAATTATAGGTTTGCAAAAATAAGGAATTTTTAGCATATCTAAAGTGTTCTGACACGTAATATTATATATATAGAAAAAATGATAAAAATCAAATCGTATGAAAATACGATAGAAAAAGTCTATTTTTGCGATCAGTTAAAATAAACCTTGGTATTTATAGAGGTTGAAAATAAGTTTATAATGAAATTAAATCCTAATATCCTGGTCACGGTATTATTCTTTTTAACATTTTTGATCCATTTTTCCCTGTGGAAATTTGTTTTTCACTTAGATGAGATTATTATTGTTAAATTTTATCTTTTTTTAAGTGTCATGTTTATGTTGATGATTACAATGATTGTTTTAATTAATAGAGTAGTGCCGGAATTTTTAGGACTCTCTGTGATCGGTTTGATCCTTTTAAAATTTGGTTTAATGTACTTAATCAGGAAAAAATTGAACTTTGAAGTCATTCCAGGCTATAAATTTCATTTTATTATCCCTTATTTCGTCCTGACGACGCTGCTTACCTACTATGCGATTAAGCTGATTAATCATGACAAAAAACAGTAAAATTATTTATTGAAAATAGAAAAAAAATTATATTTTTGCACAACGAAAAAAACCTATCAATGTTTAAGAAATTCGCAGTTTTATTCTACAGTATTTTTGTATTAAACTTAGTGTCCGCACAGCACGGTGAGGCTGCTGCTGGAACAGCTCCTGCACAAGAGCTTTCAGAAAAAGACAAAACAAGTAAAGAAAACAAAGAGTTCATCGATCATCACTTGTTGGATGCTCATGACTTTACATTGATGGTGGATAAAGATGGTCACCACATCGGATTCCCTCTTCCAGTTATTTTTTATGATAACGGTATTCATTCTTTCATGAGTAACAAAGAAGGTTTCATGCACGGTGAGCCAACTGAAGTAGATGGTTCTTATTATAAATTACACCACGAGAAAATTTATAAAACAGACGCAGCCGGAACCTTAACCCTTGGAGAGGATGGTCATCCTACCAATGAAAAGCCTCTAGATCTTTCTATTACAAAGAGTGTCCTTATTCTTTTATTAGTGTCTGTCTTTATGCTGGTATTATTTGGTGGAATGGCGAAGTCTTATAAGAAGTCTGTTGTTCCTACAGGGGCTGCAAGATTCTTAGAGCCGTTAATCATTTTCGTAAGAGACGAAGTAGCAATCCCGAACATCGGTCATAAATACAAAAGATTTATGGGGTACCTGTTAACAGTGTTCTTTTTTATCTTATTCCTTAACGTATTAGGATTAATGCCATTCGGAATCAATGTTACAGGTAATATTACGATGACATTCTTCCTTGCTATCCTTACTTATTTAATCACTACATTCTCTGCTAACAAAGATTACTGGAAGCATATCTTCTGGATGCCGGGAGTTCCTGTGCCAATGAAGCTGATCATGTTGCCAATCGAATTATTAGGAACAATCACTAAACCTTTCGCATTGATGATCCGTCTTTTTGCTAACATGACTGCAGGACACATCGTAGTTATGAGTTTGATAGGATTGATCTATGTGTTTAAGAACTTTGCAGCAGGGGTTGCATTCCCGTTCTTAACATTGGTAATCTATTTACTTGAAGTATTGGTAGCATTCTTACAGGCTTATATCTTCACGATGTTATCCGCTCTGTTTATCGGAATGGCAGTACAGGAGCACGAGCACGAACATCATGCTGCTCACTAATTGGAATTATAAATTAAAGTAAAACAAATTTTTTAAAATTATATATTATGGAAATCCCTAAAATTGTAGGTGCTGGTATCGTAGTACTAGGTGTAGGTATTGGTCTTGGTAAAATCGGAGCTGCTGCTCTTGAGGCTATCGCTAGACAACCTGAGCAATCTGGAAAAATCCAAACAGCTATGCTTATCGCTGCTGCACTTGTTGAAGGTGTTGCGTTTGCTGCTCTATTCGCAGTAAACTAATTAAAATCAAACCATTACCCATAACGGTTGGTTACGGGTAATGGTTATTTAAGAAAAAAAGTAATAATTATTTATACATTTATATAATGGAATTAATTCACCAGTTTTCATCAGGATTATTTATTATCCAGTCTGTTATTTTTCTAGCATTATTATTTTTGTTAGGCAAATTTGCTTGGAAACCTATTTTAAAATCGATCAACGACAGAGAAACTTCTATTGTTGATGCTCTTAATCAAGCTAAATTAGCAAGAAAAGAGATGGAGACTTTAAAAGAGGATAACGAAAGAATTATTCGTGAAGCTAAAATCGAAAGAGATGCTATCCTTAAAGAAGCCAGAGAAATTAAAGATAGAATCGTAGGTGAGGCTAAAGATGCTGCTAAAAACGAAGGAGACAAAATCATTGAAGCTGCTAAGCAGACGATCCAGACTGAGAAAAACGCTGCCATGGCAGACATCAAAACTCAAATCGGTGTTTTATCTGTAAACATCGCTGAATCTATCCTTAAGCAGAAGTTGGACAACAACGAAGCTCAAAATGAATTAGTTCAAAATTATTTAAACAAATCTAACCTTAACTAAGAATGCTTACATCTAAAGTAGCTAAAAGATACGCACAGGGATTGCTTGACTTCACCAACGAATCGGGCCAGACAGCTGCTGTATTTTCTGAAATGAAAGATGTAGTGAAGATCATGTCTCAATCTGTAGATTTGAACAAGTTCTTTCTTACCCCTTACATTGATGCAAAAAAGAAAATAGAGGTAGCAGACCAGATCTTCAAAAGTTTGTCGGTTTCTTCACTGAACCTGATCAGACTAGTGATCAAGCACGGGCGTGAAAACCAGCTGAAGAATATTGCTCAGGAGTTCATCAACAAGGTAGAAGATATCAACGGAGTACAGAGAATTACTCTTACTACAGCGACTCAGCTTTCTAAGGAGAATATTGATCAGATCCTGAGATCTACCAATCTGGTAAAAGCAGATTCGAACTTTGATCTTAATGTAAACGTAAAACCTGATATTTTAGGAGGGTACATTTTAAGAGTAGGAGATCAGCAGATCGATGCATCTGTGAAAACCAAATTGAGTCAGATTAAAAAAGATTTTCATTTAAATTAAGAAAAAAACAACCATATAATGGCAGAAATAAATCCGGCAGAAGTATCTGCGATCTTAAAACAACAGTTGGCCAACTTCGACACTCAATCCAACGTTGAGGAAGTAGGTACAGTTTTAACCATCGGTGATGGTATTGCTCGTGTATACGGGTTAGAAAATGTACAGTACGGTGAGTTGGTAAAATTTGCTAGTGATGTAGAAGGTATTGTACTTAACCTTGAAGAAGACAACGTAGGGGTTGCTTTACTTGGTGAAAGTAAATTAGTAAAAGAAGGAGATACAGTAAGAAGAACAAACAGAATCTCTTCTATCAAAGTAGGAGAAGGTATGTTAGGTAGAGTAGTAGATACTCTAGGTAATCCAATCGATGGTAAAGGACCGATCGAAGGAGAGCTTTACGAAATGCCATTGGAAAGAAAAGCTCCTGGAGTTATCTTCAGACAGCCGGTAACTGAGCCTTTACAAACAGGTATCGTTGCGATTGACTCTATGATCCCTGTAGGAAGAGGTCAGAGAGAGCTTATCATTGGTGACAGACAGACAGGTAAAACTACTGTTGCGATCGATACGATCATCAACCAGAGAGAATTTTTTGATGCAGGTCAGCCTGTATATTGTATATATGTTGCGATCGGTCAGAAAGCTTCTACTGTAGCACAAATCGTTAAAACCCTATCTGATAAAGGAGCTTTAGCATATACTGTAATTGTTGCGGCTAACGCATCAGATCCAGTTCCAATGCAGGTATATTCTGCAATGGCAGGAGCATCTATCGGTGAGTTCTTCAGAGACTCTGGTAGACCGGCATTGATTGTTTATGATGATTTATCTAAACAAGCAGTAGCGTACCGTGAGCTTTCTCTACTATTGAGAAGACCACCGGGCCGTGAAGCTTATCCTGGAGACGTTTTCTATCTTCACTCAAGACTATTGGAAAGAGCTGCAAAAGTTATCGCTGATGACAAAATTGCCAGCCAGATGAATGATTTACCTGAGTCTTTAAGACCCATCGTTAAAGGAGGAGGTTCATTAACTGCCCTTCCAATTATCGAAACTCAGGCTGGTGACGTTTCTGCGTATATTCCAACCAACGTAATCTCTATTACAGACGGACAGATCTTCTTGGAGTCTGATCTATTCAACTCAGGGGTTCGTCCTGCGATCAACGTAGGGATCTCTGTATCAAGAGTAGGAGGTAACGCTCAGATCAAGTCAATGAAAAAAGTATCTGGTACTCTTAAATTAGACCAGGCTCAATATAAAGAATTGGAAGCATTCGCTAAGTTCGGTTCTGACCTTGATGCTTCTACTTTAGCCGTAATCTCTAAAGGTGAAAGAAACGTAGAGCTTCTTAAGCAGCCGGTAAACTCTCCGCTTCCTGTAGATAGTCAGGTAGCTATGATCTATGCTGGTACTGAAAACTTAATGAGAAACGTTCCTATTAAAAAAGTAAAAGAATTCCAGTTAGAATATATCGAATTCTTAAGATCTAAGCATCCTGATACAATGGCAGCGATTAAAGCTGGTAAGATCGACAACGATATTACAAACGTTCTTAAGCAGGCAGCTAACGATTTAGCTTCTAAATATAACTAAAATCTTCATTGTTTAAGGTTTAGAATGTCAAGTTTTAAACCTTAAACTTTAGACCATAAACTTTGAACCCAAATTAATGGCAAACTTAAAAGAAATACGAGGCAGAATTACGTCAATTTCATCTACGATGCAGATCACACGTGCTATGAAAATGGTTTCCGCAGCGAAGCTTAAAAAAGCGCAGGATGCAATCGTGATGTTAAGACCTTACTCTGAAAAATTACAGGAAATCATCCAGAATGTAAATTCTAGCTCTGATCCTGATCAGATTTCTGTTTATGCTCAAAAAAGAGAAGTGAAGAGAATTCTTTTCATCGCTGTTACTTCAAACAGAGGTCTTGCCGGAGCTTTTAACTCATCTATTGTAAAAGAACTTAACATTCAGTTTAGAGACCAGTCTCAGTACGAAATTGAAGTGCTTACCATCGGTAAAAAAGCTTTTGATGCGGTAAGAAAAACACGTACAGTATACTCTAATGAAAGTGCTGTTTTTGATAACTTAAACTTCGATACCGTATCTCACGTTACTGAAGGAGTAATGAACAGCTTCAAAGAAGGTAAATTTGACGAAGTTTATTTGATCTATAATAAATTTGTTAATGCTGCTACTCAGGAAGTCACTACTGAACAGCTTCTTCCGATTTCTATGGCTGAAAAAGCTGAAGAAACTCAGGTAGAAACAGATTATATCTTTGAACCGAACAGAAATGAAATTTTGGACAATTTGATTCCTAAAGCGATCAAAACTCAGGTTTTCAAGGCTGTTTTAGATTCAGTAGCATCTGAGCATGGCGCGAGAATGACGGCGATGCACAAAGCTACAGATAATGCACAGGAACTTAAAAATGATCTTGTCATTTTCTACAACAAAGCAAGACAGGCTGCTATTACAAACGAAATCTTAGAGATCGTTTCAGGAGCGGAAGCTTTGAAAAATTCATAAAGAATTATTTTAAATATCATACGGAAGCATCGACACTGTCGGTGCTTTTTTTGTGGGATTAAAGTTCAGAAGAGGGAAGGTGGATGCTTAAAATTATTTTCTTTTATTTTAGACCCTTTTTATCAGCAGTCAATAATATGTTAATCATTCTTTTACCTTTAAAACCGTTCATCTTTCCGTATCTATAGTGCTTGTTCAAAAAAGATTTTAAATTGTTTTTAAGTACTCTACACGCTTCCGTTTTCCCGCTTCTGCCTTGCCTTTTAGAAAATTACATTCCCAAAATATCTTAACCCCAATACAGGTTATTTTTATTTTATCTATCTTTGTACACTAAAATATTATACAACTTCTAAATGGACTCGGACATAGTCAGGCTTTTGCTAGCCTTATTTCTTGTTTTACTAAATGGCTTTTTCGTAGCCGCAGAATTTTCAATTGTTAAAGTTCGTTACTCACAAATCCAATTAAAAGCCGCCGAAGGTAATTCTATGGCGAAGCAGGCAGAACACATTATCAAGCATCTTGATGAGTATCTATCTGCAACGCAGCTTGGGATTACGTTAGCATCTCTTGCATTGGGTTGGGTAGGGGAAAGTGCCCTTCACCATGTCGTAGAAAGTATTTTCCATTCTCTGAATGTTGAATTGGCTCAAACGACAATTACCACGATTTCAGTGGTCACCAGTTTTGTTTTAATTACTGTCATGCACATTGTCTTTGGAGAACTTATTCCAAAATCAATTGCCATCAGAAAGTCGGAAGCAACTACAATGGCTACAGCAGTTCCATTGAGAGTTTTTTACACGGTCTTTAAACCATTTATCTGGTTGATGAACCTGATGTCGAATACTTTTTTAAGATTGGTAAAGATCCATCCGGCTTCTGAACAGGAAATTCACTCTACTGAAGAGCTTCAGCTTTTGGTAAAGCAGAGCGCAGATAGTGGTGAGATTGAAGAAGAAAACTATGAAATCATCAAAAATGCGTTTGATTTTACCGATCATTCTGCAAAACAGATCATGGTTCCAAGACAGAATATCACTTCTATTGATTTTGAAGAAGATATCAATGAGATTATCAATAAGATCATGGACAGCGGATATTCCCGTATTCCTGTGTATCTTGACTCCATTGACAATGTAATAGGTATTTTCTATACTAAAGAAATTATCAGGGAATTTGTCAAAAGAAAAGGAGATCTTAATCATGAAGACCTTAAAGATCTGATGCGTGATGCATTTTTCGTGGTAGGAAGTAAAAAGATTTCTGACCTTCTGAAGATATTCCAGCAAAAAAAACAACACCTTGCCATCGTTATTGACGAATTTGGCGGAACCGAAGGTATTATTACCCTGGAGGATATTCTTGAAGAATTGGTAGGGGAAATACAGGATGAGGAAGATGATGAAGATAAACTTGTAGACAAAATAGGAGATAACATCTATTGGGTTCAGGCTACACAGCCTCTGGATGAAATCAATGAACATCTGCCTAAAAAACTGCCCCTTTCCGAAGAAAGTGAATACAATTCACTGGCAGGATTCATTCTCCATGAGTTGGAAGATATTCCGGAAGAAAATGATGAATTTGACCTGGAAAATTACCATTTCAAAATTCTTAAAATGAACAATAAGAGTGTAGAACTCGTAGAATTAGTATATGAAGGCCCGAATGTATTAGGCGATCTGGCTGATAAATTAGGTGAAGTTTAAAGAGAGATAGACATGATTTTTTATAACAGCATAAAAGATTACGAAGATCCGAAACGCCAGTATGAAGAAGAAGTACTGGTTTTGGATGATACGGACGAAGTATATAAGATTGTTCTTCATAATGATGACATTCACACATTTGATTATGTGATCGACTGTCTGATTGAAATCTGCAAGCATACATTGGAGCAGGCAGAACAATGTACCATGCTGGTGCATTACAAAGGCAAATGCACCGTAAAAACGGGTTCACTTGATCTGCTTAAGCCCATGCATGAGAAACTGCTTTCAAGAGAATTATCAAGCGAAATAGTATAAATAAAAGAATCCGTCTCACAACCAATTTGCGAGACGGATTTTATTTTAGTTGAACTTTGTTTTATTGTCCAAAAAAGGAAAAAGTTGTCCTCTTCAGGCAA
>NZ_FRCD01000003.1 GCF_900142785.1 Chryseobacterium carnipullorum
TAATAAAAAGTTATTTCCGTAAAATTTTTTGAGCTCTAAGGGCTCAAAATTTTCCAGAATAACTTTTCAACTTACACAGTTAGTGAGACACTGCCAGTGATACATTTTAAGGACATTTAAAACTATATTTTCTTATTGTCATCTGTAATAACAGGCAATTAATTTTCGGATTATCTCTTTCTTTTTATTCAGATTTTGAAATCTCCGTTCTCTCCGAAACTCCATTCGCGTTGAAAGCTTCAATCTGGAAATAGTAGGCATCGGCTCTATCGGCTCCAGTGAAGAAATATTCATTCTTTCCGTATACCATGATGCTTCCGTATAATTTATCCGGAGATTTTCCCCAATAGATCACGTATCCGTCAGCATCCTGGTTCTGCTGCCACTTCATCCAGATGCTTCTCCTTTCACCGAATTTTTTAGGTTCTGCTCTTAGCGGTACAAATCCTTCTACTTTCTTTGGTTTTTCACCTGCTCCTTTTCCGAACACTCTGAAACCACTTAAGGCAAATTTTCCGGTAGGCATTTTCAGGTTCTCCATTTTTAGAAATCTTACCTTTGCAGGTTTTTCAAGCTCTACATAATCGTGGGGAACATCTTTGGTATTTTTGCTTTTATCCACCACAACATTCCATTTTTTACCGTCATTTGATCCATAGATCTTATACTGGTGCATTTTGCCCAATGTTTTTCCCATGAATTCAGCATCCTGATCTGCATAATTGATCTGAATTGCGTTAATTGTGGAAACTTCTCCAAGGTCGGTCTGAAACCATTCTCCCAAATTTCCGGTTTTTGCACTCCAATATGTCTTGATATCCTCATCTACCGCCAGGTTGGGCTGATAGCCTCCTAAAGTAGAGGAAACCTGAACGGGTTTATTGTAATTCAGTAACATCCAGCCGGCAAAAAGTCCTTTTGAGAAATCTTTTCCCTGAGCAAATTGCGGAAGGAAGGTTGGATAATCACCGTAAGCGGTATTGGTATACATTACATCATCTTTATCAAACCCTGCAGGCCAGATTCCTAGTCTTCTTTCAAAATTATTTTTAGTGGAAATAAAGATGGTTGAAATATGCCACCAGTTTTTGTAATTGTCTTCAAAAGTAGCCCCATGCCCCGCTCCTCTAGCAAAACCACCAGGTTTATAGGAAAACGGATTGTGCTGCTGGTACTCGAACCCTTCGAGAGGATTTTTACTGACGTAGACCCCATCAGAATAGCCGCTGAATTCAGTGGCAGGAGCTCCGTACTGCATATAGTATTTTCCGTTGTGCTTGGTCATCCATGCTCCTTCTACAAAAGGCTGAAGAAAAACATTGTCATTATATTCTCCAAATCTTTCCCAGCCGTGATCTTCCGGTTTTAATCTGATAATGGGTTTTGTAAAACCTTCTGACTGCAAGGTTTTCACTTTCACTTCGGTTCCCAGTAAAGGCCACTCGTTGCTGGATCCCCAGTACAGGTATAATTTGTTTTTATCTTCATCATAATGGAACGCAGGATCCCATGCACCTACTTTTAAAGTATCGACCGCAATTTTCCAGTCGTCTTTGGTAGGATTGGTACTTTTCCAGATGGGAAAATCCTGTTCCCAGGTAGATCCGTACACGTAAAGTGTATCTTTCATGGCCCAGACTGCCGGAGCATTCAGGTCATGGATGTATTTATTGTCTCTCAGGAATTTTCTTTTGACAAATTTCCAGTCCAGCATATCATCACTGTACCAGTATCCTTCCTGATTGGTGGAGAAAAGGAACAATTTATTTTTAAAATTAACGATTACAGGATCAGCTGTTGCCCGGTGTTTCCCCTGTTTTGAGAAAACTTCAAACGGGGTATAACCATAATCGATGTTAATGGGGTTACAGAACGTTTTCTGCTGGGCACCAACGAATATTCCCAAAAGAACAGCGAATGATAAAAGGTACTGTTGCATCTTCATAATTTTTGCTTAAAAAACAAATTTAGGTAACTTTTTTGTCTTTTGTCTCAATTTGAAGAAATGAAACAGATCAAAAAAATCCGGCCTTGAGACAAGGCCGGAAATATAGGGTAAGCAGAATTTTATCAAACTATTTTTTAGGAAGGAAAATCTCAGCAAGCATACATCTTGCGCTTCCCCCGCCATTCACCTCAATCGTATTCAGATCTGAATAAATGATCTCACAGTATTTTTCAATAACTGCAACCTGCTCTGGTAATAAAGACTGGTACGCAGTCTGGCTCATTACCAGGAACTTTTGCCCGTCTTTATTCTGAACCTGTAGCATATTTCCTGCAAACTGCTGCATCTGCTCTTCTGAAATTTCGATGATTTCTTTTCCTGAGTTTTTAATGGTTTCAATCACCTTCTCTCTTTCCAGTTCATCATCAATACAATCTAAACAGATTACGACAAATTTGTCTGCCACACACATCATAACGTTGGTGTGGTAGATAGGAAGCCTTTCTGTTCCTACGGTCTGATAAGAATGGAAAACGATGGGCGTAAATCCATATTTTCCACAGAATTCTCTGAATAGCTTTTCATCAAGCCTTAAAGAAACTGAACCGTAAGCGATCTTATTATCATGATCAAAGATCATACTTCCCGTTCCTTCCAGAAAATGTCCCTGAGTTTCAGAAAATGACCAGTCATCAATTTCTGAGATTTCAAATCCCTGCTCTTTTATGGTTTCAAGAATATCTTCTCTCCTTTCTACTCTTCTGTTGGATGCGAACATTGGATATAGAGCGACTTTTCCGTCTTTATGGAAACTCACCCAGTTATTGGGGAAAATAGAATCCGGTGTATGGGGATCTAATGTATCTTTAATAGTGATCACATTCACGCCTTTGCTTCTCAGTTTCCCAACAAAACTATTGAATTCCGCCAAAGCTTTAGCCTGGATATCAGAACCTTTCTGTTCAACCTGAAAATAATTATTTTTCGCTGTTTCAGCGTTGTAGCCGAATGCGATCGGCTCTATCATTAATACGGTATCTGTTGTTTGCATTGTTTTAGATTTAAAAATTAAAAGATTGAAAGATTAGGAAACCTACCTACTCTCAAACACTCTAACGCTACTACTTAAAATGATTACTCTCTCACCAACGGCATAGTAGAGCAACGTAAAAGGCCTCCCATTTTAGAGATTTCTCTGTAAGGAATTTCTTCTACAGTCATTCCCCACTCGTTTCTCAGGTGGTTGTTCATTCTTGTGAAGGTTTGGTCTGACACTACCACATCAGGAGAAATGGAGAAAATATTCGGGAACATTTCAAACATCTCTTCATCATTAAGATGGAAACAGTTTTCTTCTCCGAAAATATCGATGATCAGGCGGTAATCGCTTTCATCTACAAATCCATTCTTATAAATAAGACATTTATCTTTTCCTACCGGATTGAATGTACAGTCTAAGTGTAAAATCCCCTCGAACGGAATTTTGTCATTTTTCTTCAACTCCAGATCGATGATTCTTTTCTTTGGAAAATATTCTTTTAGAATTTCAATCGCGTATTCGTTGGTTCTTGCGGTTTTATAGTTTCTGTAATCTTCACTGAAACATGTTCCAATAAAAAGGAAATCGTCCCATACAATGACGTCTCCACCTTCGATGTGTGCGGTTTCCGGAAGATTGATAATTTTTCTCCAGGCTACTTTTTCAAAAACTTTTTTGTAGGCCTCCTGCTCATCAGCCCTGTCTGCAATCACATTTGAGATGATCATTTTATCGTCGATCACAAAAGCTACGTCTCTTGAAAAAACCTGGTTGTAATCTTTGATAATGCTTGGTCGAAGTACCTCTACATCATATTTTTTTAATACTGCTTCAAAAGCATTCATTTCGTTGATGATATCCTCTTCTTTAGGATATATATTGTTTTCGATGGAGTAATAGGACTTGGCGTCATAGCTCTCCTCCAATGTGGGAACACCTCCCATTGAATTAGGCTGGCCTAGAACTACTGATTTCAGCCTGCCCGTTTCGTTTTTAATGTTTAGTCTCATAAAGATTTATGCAATACTACAAATATAAGTAAAGGTCTCTATCTGGAAAACTTTTGATTTGTTTTATGCAGCAAATTTGATTTTAATATTGGTTTAGCTTTAATTAATGTCCTCTTTTTTGTGCAAAAATTTCATATCCTAACCTAAATTCAAATTGTAAATTGTATATAAACCATCTACAACGAACTATTTTTCATCTACATAAGAAACGGAAAATTATAAATATTATAAAATAATTTCCTATATTAGTGATATAATTCCTATGGAATTACATTTTTAAAACTTAACGATTAACACCAAAAAATAAAAGTCATGAACAAAAAAAATCCAGTGCTGAAAAACGCACAAAAATTAGGAAGAAACGAGCAAAAATTAATCACAGGAGGAGGCATCAACAGACCTAGATACTGCTGTGAATGGGATGAGAACGGAAAATGTACGATTTGGACGTGCGGTAACTGTGTTTGTCCATAACCAAATTAATAAACCTGCTTGTGATAAGCAGGTTTTCTTTTTATCTGGCCCTGCTTTCTTCTTCTGTCTTCTGCAATTCCTTAGTCTGGTATTTTGAACTTCCAAAACTGTACGCTACTGAAATAATAAGCCGACTGCTATCCCACCAATGAGTTAAACGGTTATCCATAATCTGTTTATGTCTGAATTCCAGCTGCTGATTGTAAGAGTCAAAAATATTATTGTAGCTGATCTTTGTATTAAGTTTGTTATCAAACCATGATTTCTGCAAAGACAGATCTACTGTATATCTGGGCTTGATAATATACAGACTGTTTCCTGTCTTTGATTCATAGTTGGCAAAGAGATTCACTGTATATCCTTTTGGCAGTGAAAAAACCTGATTGACCCTTATTTCATAACTATACACTTTTAAAGCAAATACCTCATCAAGATACGGTCTGTACTCATCATTATAATATCCGGTGATTTGGCTGGTGATATTCCACCATTTTGTCACTTTTAAAGGAAAACTGGTTTCCACAGACACAAATTTCCGGTATGGAAGATTGGTTCCAAGATATTCGAGAACATTGGTTTTCGGATTGTAAAGTGGATAGCGTACCATTACGTCTTTTTCTTTTCCTGCCATCAAACTGGTGACCCAATTCTTATAACGGTAGGTAAGTTTGATCTGGCTGGTGAAAGAAGGTAACAGATAGGGATTTCCAATCCAGTAATTCAAAGGGCTGAAATAAACGCGAAACGGATTGAGCTGCGAAAATACGGGTCTTGTCATTTTTCTGCTGTATGACAGTGATAATTCATTAGCTTTATTAAACGTATAGTTTGTACTGAAAGACGGCAGCCATTCCAGATAATTTCTTGATACCACAGAATCTCTGGTAACCGCATCAGAAATACTTCCTGTATTCTCCAACCTGAGCCCTCCATTGACCTGAAGTTTTCCAAACTTCTGCCTGTATGATATGTAACCTGCCCAAATTTTTTCTTTATATGAAAACATATTGCTCCGTTCAGGATCAAAAACAAAACGGTCATTGACAGACAGGGTGTCGTATCTGATATTATTATGGGTATCGGAGTGACTGTATTTTACTCCGGTTTCAATATCTGCATTACCGATCTTTTGTGAAACATCGATCTGGGCAGTTTGGATATCAATTTTATTAAGCAGATCAGATTTCCAGTAGGACAATAATTCAGTCGTCGGTTGATCACTATTAATAAAATCATCTATCTGCTTATTTTTAACGGAAAGATAATTGCCTAAAAAACTGATTTTAAAGTCTTTGTTTTGAAATGAATAGTCAGCAGTAACTCCGTAGTTTTCCTGTGAATATGCTGTAGGATTTTTACTTTCAGTATTAAAAATCAATTGTGATTCATCTTGATTTGTCGTATACAGTGATCCTGAACGAATCCGGTCGCTGGTTCTGAAGTTCCCTCTCAGGTTAACCCCAAATCTATTTTTGTCATTCAGTCTAAAATCCGCTCCAGTCTGGATACTGTATACATTTCCTTCATCTTCCTGATAGGTATTGGTACGCATCACGTTGGTATTCGCAAGCTTTTGCAATGCATGATAACGATAGGTGGAAATGCCATTATTATAACCGGCCTGTAAACTGTAGACTATTTTTTCTCTGTTATAAGACAGATTTAAAGAATTTTCTCTGTAGCTGAATTTATTGGTAAATATATTTCCATTGTAATTTCCTTTCCAACCGAGATTTCCGTTTCTTTTCAGCCTGATATCGATGATTCCTTTAAATTCCGCATCATATTTTGAGGAAGGATTTGAGTTCACTTCAATAGATTCTACCATTTCTGGTGGAAGTGACCGTAGGTACGACTGCAACTCCTGACTGCTCATGGCAACAGGTTTCCCGTTAATAAATACTGCTGGTGTAATTCTTCCCCCTATAAAAATAGCGCCTTCATCATCTATAGAAACGCCGGGTGTCTTTCTCAGGACTTCCAAAATATTGGCTGATGTTTTAAAGTCTTTATTTCCTGAAACACTCATGACAATGTTTCCATCACTGAGCTTGATATTTCTCGCTGCCGAACGAATCACTACCTCTGAAATATTTCCGACTGCCGGTTTCACTTCAATCAAAGAAAAATCTCCGGTCTTATCCAATTCTTTGGTCTCGTATCCGTGTTTTTGAATGACGACATAGGAATCATCAGCGCTGTTATTCAATTGGAAAAACCCTAAGGAATCTGTAAGAACTTTTTGAATGATTCGTCGGTCTGATACATCGAACAGAGAAATTTCAGCCTGAAAAACCTGTGCTTTTGTCTCAGAATCCAAAATTTTTCCTTTAATTGTTTCCTGAGCTTTTCCAAAACAGGAAAGAAATAAGAGCAGCAGGAAAAGACATAATCTGATATTCATAAATTTAAATTTTATGAAACCAAAAGTAGAGTGATGGAGGAAAAATAAGGTTTTGAAGTTTAAATTCCGCAGTACACAATTATAATTCTGAACTCTGAAACCTAACGTCAGAAGGCATTTGAGACTGCTTATACAAAAGGGGCGTTGTATTTTTAATTTTTTTGAATGTGGAAAAGAATGTAGACTTGGAATTAAAGCCGACCTCATAACCGATCTCTTCAATTTTAAGGAAAGAACCGTTTTCTATTTTTTCACAAGCCTCACTGATCCTGTATTCATTGATGTAGGTTGAAAAGCTTTTACCGAGATTGTCATTCAATAGTTGGGAAAGCTGATGGGCTGACATCTTCATTTGAGTGGCCAGATCACTTAATTTCAGATTTGGGTTTTTGTATAATTCTTCGGAATTCATCAGTTGTTCAAGTTTTGAAACAAAACTGTCTGCCAGTTCTTCTGAAATCTTTTTATTGGTATATCTTGGAACTTCCTTTACCAACTCCTGATCATTTTTTTTGCTGAATATAATTAAAAAATTAGCATACAATACAAATGAGAATACTAGACTTCCACCTGCGCAATAGATCTGTACCCATCCTGTAGAAATTAACTGGTAGGCCAGAAAAATGATTGCATTGCTGATAAGTACCGGAAGAATAAATTGATTGGGATTTCCGGCTTTCTGCTTTGAAAAAATATAATACTGATACACCGAAAGCAAGACAAATACTGACCAGACCGTATAAATAAAGGTTCCGAAATATTGGTCCCAAGTAACCGGAAAGAATAAATAGACCAATCCAACTATTCCAAGTACCAATGTCAGGAAGCCGAAAGATGTTCTGCATTGTTTTAAATCAAACTTTTCCTGCAGAAATGATGATCTGATATAGTAATACAAAGCAGGTCCGGTAAAGAACAATGCCGACATTCCCAGATGGGGAATAATTCTAGGCAAGTCCGGATAGAAATACATACCAACCGAAATTCCGACTCTGCTACTTAATGTCAATAAAATCAGACCTAGAAAGAAATCCGGAATGTATTTTAGTTTTTTAACAGACAGAAGATAAATTCCCAGCAGCAAGCCATTAAAGGCTCCTACCGCACTGAAGAAAAATAACATCTGCTGTCCGAAAGTCATTATATTTGTTTTTTATTTTTGATAAAGATCCCTTATTTTGCTTTTGCTAAAACCAATTAAAATTTATCAACTTATGAAGGTAAATTTAATAAAATTATCGTGTTAGATTTGATATTATGTAATAAAAGATTTCATCTTTACTTTTTTATACTTTAGACAATTCTTAAATCCATGAAAAAATCTGATCAATCTCTTTACAATATATGCATCGCTTCAATAAAAAGAAAAACAATGAAACCTTACGATTTCAGGTGGACTCAGTTTTATGATTCAGATTCCAATCCTAAGTTATTATTTCAAAACTTCCCAATTGATTTTTCGGAAGAAGAACTGATTATTTGTTCTGTCATTATTGATCCTGACCATTACAGTATTTTAACAACAAGAAAATTAATAACAAACAACAAGGGAAATATGGAATCCGGAAATTTGAACCATGCTAAAAACAAATGGTATGGAGAATTTAAAAGCAAAACAGATCTGTATACCTTAGGAGAGGTTGAGTTATCTACAGGGCAGAGATTATGCTATTTTGTAGAAACTGGCAAAGCTTCAATGATTATGATTAATGGTGTAAAAACTTTAGTATTTATCAGCCAGGAAATTTAATTTCAAAACAATGATCTACAATAAAAAATCCCAAAGCAAGCTTTGGGATTTTTATTATGATAAAAACAGGGATTATCTGTTTGTAATATCGATGTAATCTCTTTGTTGAGCTCCTTGGTAAACCTGTCTTGGTCTTCCGATAGGATCTCCTTTCATTCTCATTTCTTTCCACTGAGAAATCCATCCTGGCAGTCTTCCTAATGCAAACATTACCGTAAACATTTCTGTAGGAATTCCTAATGCTCTGTAAATGATACCTGAATAGAAATCTACGTTTGGATATAGTTTTCTTTCTACGAAGTATTCGTCTTCAAGAGCTACTTTTTCCAACTGCATAGCAATGTCAAGGGCTTTATCCTGAATACCTAATGCATTAAGGATATCATCAGCTGCTTTTTTAATAATTTTCGCTCTTGGGTCAAAGTTTTTGTACACTCTGTGTCCAAAGCCCATCAGACGGAAGTTATCATTTTTATCTTTAGCTTTTGCTACCCATTTGTTAACGTCTCCACCATCTTTTTCGATTAGTTCAAGCATTTCGATTACTGCCTGGTTAGCCCCTCCGTGAAGAGGACCCCAAAGAGCAGAAACCCCTGCAGAAATAGAAGCGAAAAGACCTGTGTGAGCAGAACCAACCATTCTTACGGTAGAAGTAGAACAGTTTTGCTCGTGGTCAGCATGAAGGATTAATAATTTATCAAGAGCATCTACAATTACCGGATTTACTTCAAATTCTTCGTTTGGTAATCTGAATGCCATTTTGTAGAAGTTTTCTACGTAGTTCAGGCTGTTGTCTCCGTGGTTAAGTGGAAGACCCTGAGTTTTTCTGTAAGTCCATGCGCAAAGGTGAGAGAATTTAGCAATCATCAATTCTGCAGCGTGGTCCATTTCTTCTTTAGAGTTGACGTTAACGGCTTTAGGATTAAAAGCTGTCAAAGCGGAAGTTAAAGAAGATAAAACTCCCATAGGGTGTGCAGAACGAGGAAAAGCATCGATGATTTTTTTCATCTCCTCTGCGATGAAGTTATATTTTTTAATATTGTTGTTGAAAGAACTGAACTGATCCTGAGTAGGTAATTCACCGTTTAATAAAAGGTACATCACTTCTGTAAAGTTAGATTTCTCAGCAATCTGCTCGATTGGATAACCTCTGTAGAATAATTCTCCTTTATCTCCGTCTAAGTAAGTGATGTCGCTAAGAGTAGCTCCGGTGTTTTTGTAACCTAAATCCAGAGTGATTAAACCTGTCTGGTCTCTTAATTTTGAAATATCAATCCCTCTGTCTCCGATAGTACTATCCACGATTGGATATTCATATGAATTACCGTCGTAATTCAATATTACTTTGTTGTCTGACATTTATTTATTTTTTTTTAAATATACTACTTTCCATAAAATACGGCAAACAAAAATTATCGCTTGCCGTCATTTATAAATTCAATTATCTTTTAATTTTAAATGCTTCTAATCCTGGGAAAATTGCAGTATCGCCTAATGCTTCTTCAATTCTCAACAGCTGGTTGTATTTCGCCATTCTGTCTGATCTTGAAGCAGATCCTGTTTTGATCTGTCCGCAGTTCATGGCTACTGCCAGGTCTGCGATTGTAGAATCTTCAGTTTCTCCTGATCTGTGAGACATCACTGAAGTGAATTTGTTGTTCTGAGCCATCTGTACCGCATCCATTGTTTCAGAAAGAGAACCGATCTGGTTTACTTTTACAAGGATTGAGTTGGCAATACCTTCTTTTACACCTCTTGATAATCTTTCTACATTGGTTACGAATAAATCGTCTCCCACAAGCTGTACTCTGTCTCCGATCTTATCAGTAAGCATTTTCCATCCTTCCCAGTCATTTTCCTGCATCCCGTCTTCGATAGAGATGATTGGATATTTAGCGGCTAGTTCAGCAAGGTAAGAAACCTGCTCGCTGCTTGAGAACTGAGCTGCATCCGGAGTCTGGAATTTTCTGTAATCGTAAATTCCGTCTTTATAGAATTCTGAAGCTGCACAGTCAAGGGCTAACATGATGTCATCACCTGGCTTATAGCCTGCTTTTTCAATAGCCTGAAGCAAGGTATCCAAAGCATCTTCAGTTCCTTTGAAAGTAGGTGCAAAACCTCCTTCGTCTCCTACCGCTGTAGAAAGACCTCTTGAATGAAGAATAGATTTCAGGTGATGGAAAATCTCAGTTCCTTTTCTTAATGCATCAGAGAAAGATTCTGCTTTTACCGGCATTACCATAAATTCCTGGAACGCGATAGGCGCATCAGAGTGAGATCCCCCGTTGATGACATTCATCATTGGAACAGGAAGTGTGTTGGCATTTACGCCTCCCACATATTTATATAACGGAATTCTTAGTTCAGCAGCAGCAGCTTTTGCAACGGCTAGAGAAACTCCTAAAATTGCATTGGCACCAAGGTTTCCTTTGTTGGCTGTTCCGTCAAGATCGATCATGATCTGGTCAATAAAATTCTGCTCAAAAACCGGCTGCCCGATTAAGTTTTCTGCAATTACTTCTTTTACGTTTTCAACAGCTTTCAGTACTCCTTTCCCCATATAAAGTGAACCACCGTCACGTAATTCCACTGCTTCATGTTCACCTGTAGATGCTCCTGAAGGTACCGCAGCACGTCCCATGGCTCCGCTTTCTGTAAATACATCTACTTCAATGGTAGGATTACCTCTGGAATCCAAAATTTGTCTTGCTTCTATGAAAGAAATTGCACTCATATTGTTTAGTTTTAAACCATCCGCAAAAGCTTCAAGTTGTTTTAATATTAATAATTATACTTCTTACAAATTTAATGAAAAAACTAACCTGATGAAAAAAGTAGGCTTTAATATTTGGTAATAATTCAAAAATTCTCCAAAGTTTTTTTCAATTTGGAGAATATAGAAATATAATTAATTACAACTCTAATTTATAATTTAAATTTGCCTAATCCAACCAATAAATTCAATGCAACGATGAGATTTCCTTTTTTCTCGTATTCACCCTCAAAATTTCTTCCAAACGAGAAGGTTAGTCTTTGGTTTTTGGCAACTTCATATTCAAAATTAAGAACATATTTCCAGGATGATTCAAAATCAGATTTATTTAAAATACTTCTGTAGATGCATTCCCCACTCATAAGAAATCTTTCGTTGGCCAATTTAAGAACAAGTCTGGATCCTATATCTAAAGTACTCAGGTTTCCTTTTTTTAGTTCCGGATTAGCTAATGTTGAATCTGGATTATATAAATATCTGGCCATGAAAATTAGTGTTGAAGGATGCTTTTCCCAATTATATCCACCGGTAAGCCAAGCTCCGACTTTGGTAATTTGTGTATTATTAAATTTATTATTTCTAAAATCTAATACCGTTCCCATGGACATATCGAGAAAATAACCGTAGCGCTCTAATTTAATATCCTTGGCTATTTTTGTTATTCCCTCTATTTTTTCCTCCTCATTATTAGTATCCCTTATTTTAAAAAAATTAACCGTCTGAACATCTATTTCTGCAACTTTCTTCTGTAAATCTTTATATTCCTGAGTATCTTCTTTATTGGCATCTTCCAATAGTCTCATTTTGCCCAAAATTAGTTTTTTATCCTTATCAAGTTTTGCTAATTCCTCGCTTGCATTATTTCTATCAATTCTTTGCTGTTGCAAGAATACATGGACTTTGTGAATTGTATCCAGTGATTTTATAGTCTCCTTACTAAAATCCCCTCTTTTAATGGAAAACTTTATCCCAAAACCCAGTCTGGATTTTTCATAAATGTTCAGTTTTTCATCTTCTTGTATCCCTTTAAAAGCAAGTGAAGTAACAAATGTCTGTTTAAAAGTTGTCAAAAAGTTGCTATTGGTTCTTAAATCCTGGTATTTTCCATTCAATTTAAATGGAACCAGATCAATCGCAAATGAGGTTGGCAGGCTGGAAAAGTTACTGGTTCCTTCCCTTAAAGAAACCATGATACTTTTCAGATCCGTAGGTTTTTCAATATCAGAATTCGCAATATCCAAAAGATTGGAGCCCGGTGATGCCTGTGCTCTTAGCACATCCAAATCAATCCCTTTTTCTTCCTGTCCGGAATAAAAATGAGATAGTAATATGAGTATTAGTACAAAACTCAATTTTAGTGCTTTCATGATGCATTTTAATAAAAAGTTATATGATGTGTATAAAATGAAACTCCTCCTTCATTTTTAACTTCAGAAGTGTGAGTATCATGATAAATAGTTTTCCCTGCTTGTCTGATCTTTACATTCAGAATTGTTTTATTACTCTCTTTACTTATATCATGTATCATAGATTCTATACTTAGAACATTCCCGATCAGTTCATTACATGTCCCTATTAAAATATTATCTGTAGATACATTAATAGATTTGCTTGGTTGGTTGGTTCTTAACACTTTAAAAGTAGAAGTTCCTAACTGCCCTTCACCCCCAAAATAGATTGAAACTGTAACCGAGGATTCATCATTTGGCAGTCTTAAATTTTTAACAGCAACATATCTGTTGTCATTATCCTGTACAGCCGATAGAGCGCTACTTGTCTGTAATTCCATAATTTTCAAATTAAGTAATTGGGCCTGAGTATTGCTAATTTTTGCTGATTGGTCTTTTTTAGTTTTCATGGTCATTAGGTTTTTTGTTTTATACATCAAAGTTCTGGTAAAGAAGACGTCATGTCAATTACACAAAAGGGTGATTATACAAACAAAAAAAACATCACTTTTCAGTGATGCTGTCTCTATATATATTTTTCTTTTTACAGTAAAATCCGGAAAAGAACTTCTGTTCCGGAGCCTTCGGATAGAATATGACATTCGCTGTTTTGTTCCTGCATGCGTCGCTTCATATTTCGAAGGCCGTTTGCTTCAGGATAAATATATTTTTACATCCTCAGCTAAATATAAGATTATGGATATAAACTTCCCATATCTAACCATTCAAATAAATCATCAGTAATAGAATTTGACACATCATTAATTTTTATAAAAAAGGATAATTTATCTTGATTTATTTTATAAAATTCAAAATTTGTACTATCATTTTTTATATCTGAAAATTGAAAAAATATAAATTCAAGTAAATTTGCCGTATTGAATGCACCATTGTTTGATAGATTATACTTAATAATCTCTAAAAGTTCACTTCTTTTATGAATTACCATTTCCGTTGCTTCAACTCCTGTAACCAGTTTTACTTGTTTTCCTACATTTTTAATATAATCTTCTCTACACTTTAAAAATTCAAAAAGTGAGAAACTTTCTAACTTATTTGTATGTATTAAAAAAAACTGATCATTTTTATTAAAGCCACTAATGTGAGAAATGCTTAATACAAGTTCCACCTTACTTTTATAATATACAAAGTGAAATATTGCATATTTCTTTGCGCTTTGTTCTAATTTTTCCAAAAAAGCATTTAGACATACATACTTCCTATCAAAATGAGTGATACTATGTTTTGAAATTAGATTTTGAAAATTTTGGGTAAATACTTTTTCATCTTCCTTAGGAAGTGATTTTTTTAATACCAAATTTATTATTTCATCTTCTGAAAGATAAAATTTACTTGCAATATCAATTGACTCATTAGCATTATTCTCTAAAAGAACTGGTGTTTTTTTCATGATGTATTTTTTTTAACTTGTTTAACCTAAAATAGCAAATTATTTAAAACAATGCAAACTTCTAAAAAACAATTGATAATAAATAATTTTTATCTTCTGCCAGAAAAAATCGAGCGACTTTAAAAATTTTATATCTGTATGTGTAAAGAATTCAAATGGAGCTAATTTTGAAAGCATACAGGAATGAATACTTAACAACAAATTAACACCACCTTCAATAATATTATCTCTAGAATTTTTCTTTTAAAGTAAAATCCTGAAAACAGCTTCTGTTCCGGAGCCTTCGGATAGAAAATGACATTCGCCTTTCTGCTCCTGCATGCGCCGTTTCATATTTCGAAGACCGTTGCCTTCGGTTTTTTCATGATGAATTCCGATTCCATTGTCAGAGACCTTCATTATGAATTCTTTATCCTTTTGAATAAATGAAAGCTTTAGCTGATTAGACTGGCTGTGTTTGTAAGCGTTATTCAGAGATTCTTTTAAGCATAAAAACATATTTCTCCTCAGTTCTGTAGAAATCGGAGTATCTGAAATAATGTCCTCGCTTTCTGACCATAATTTGATCTTTGTTTTTTTCAGGAAGTTATCCGCATATTGAATAGCATAATCTATGAAACTTCCCAAAGTATCATTGCCTGAGTTTAAACTCCAAAGCATTTCCCGCATGGAAAGGTTCATTTCTTCGGAGGTTTTCAGAAGTTCGTCAATATCATTCTGCAGATCGTCATCTTCCGCTTTTTGTTTCAAGAATTCTGCCTGCAATTTCAGTGCTGAAATACCGGCTCCCAAGTCATCATGCATATCGTGGGAGATCCGTTCGCGTTCCTGTTCTATAGATTTTTGTTTTTCGAGTTCTTTTTGGAGGAGCTGGTTTTGGTGTTCGGCTTCTTTGAGCTGTTTCTCTTTGATATATAGAAGCTGTTTACGGTTGTACATTAAAACGATGAAAATAATAAAAACAATGAATAGCATCATTACAATTATTGCAATAATGTATGTAATCTTTATTCTATCCAAATAGTTCATTTCCAATTTTAAAAAGCGAATTATTAATTTTTAAAGTATTTTCAATTGAATTCGAATAATTATATTTTACAAAAAATACCTCTTAAGAACAATGTATAACAAAAAATAGTAATTCCCTGATAAAAATGATTTATACCTTGAAAAAAAATCATATCCTTTTCAGCAAAAAATAATGATGGAACAATACGCATCAAAAATATGCTACTCCATAATAGCAGTCCAGCACAAAACCAGAATTTCTGTTTATTATAGATTGAAATTTCATTGGGGTTTTTGATTTGTTGTATCATCCACTCTAAGCTAAGAAAAACATAAACAAAACTTTGTATTACTGGTAGTAAATTTTCGTCTCCAATAACATTTTTTATAAGCAAGCAAGTAATAACTATAAATAAAAGAACATAGCTATTATAGTTTAATTTAAAAAGTTCTTTAAAATAAAATATAAAGAATAAAATATAAAACCCCTTAGTATACTTATAAATACTGCCGTCAAATATCCCTATGAATATTAGAATTTCTGACACGAAAACTACCCCAAAATATAAATACAGAAATCTTTGTCTTGCTGTTTTATGTATAATTGAAAAAGCAAGACAAAGAAAAATTATAATTAGGTATGAAATATACATATTAACAGCCTGGAGGCTTCAGACAAAAGTCATCAGAGAAAACTGTGGGAAGAGTTCTAAGAGCTTTGGTGCGACTTAAATCCATTAAGCACATGATTAAAGTTAAATGGTGCATCTTGCTTTTTTTCTTACTATTAAAAGTATTGTTTGTTACGACTCCAGGCAAAAAAGCTAGAGTATGTTTTGCTGGATCATATTTGTCGAACTCAGCATATGGGATTAGTATTTCAGTAGTATTTCCATAGGTTTTATCACCCGAATGCTCTGAGTCTACCAATTTTATTTTAGTATCTGTCATTTCATTATAAATACCAACTTTGAAGGTACTATCCATTTTTTTGAAGTCCTTATCGTTAATCTGCTTAATAGCAGAGTCTGTTATAATGTATTTATTATTAGCAGAGTCAGCAAAAAGAACATCTAAATGATTATCTCTTGTTGTAAGGATTAAACGTACAGAATCATTCTTTTTTATCATTTTTTTCATTTCCTCTCCTACACTTCTGGATATGTTAATAGAAAATGGATATTTTTTCCCCAGTTCTAAATGAGGTTTATAGTTATCTGAATATTTTTCATAATACTTATCTGCATCTGTATCCGGTATCGTTGTTAATATGGAATGAAAGCTTAAATAATCATATTTTTTAATATATATACTGTCTCCATTGGAATCAATAGGGGCGATATTCGTTTGCTGTTGTTCAGAAGATTCATTTTTGTACTCTCTGTTCCTATCTTTTTTACAGCCTACAAAAAATAACATTAAAGTTATTAGATAAATAATTCTCAAAAATTTAATTGTTCTCATAATCTCTCAGTTTTTAAAATGGTTAAATTTATTTATTGCTTCTACCTTATTGCTGACATGCAGCTTTCGGTAGATGTTTCCTACGTGTTTTTTTACGGTGTCGATGCTAATAAATTTTTGATCGGCAATTTCTTTGTAGAGAAGCCCCTGGGAAAGAAGTTCAAGAATTTCCTTTTCCCGTTCTGTAAGATCATCGAAATCTTTGTTTTGCGGTAGTTTTCTTTCAAAATGCCCCAACACTCTGCGGGCGATAGAAAGACTCATGGGCGCACCTCCATTGTATACATCTCTTATAGAACAAAGAATCTTATCCATGCTTTCCCCTTTGATGAGATAGCCCATAGCACCGGCTTTTAAGGAATTGAAAATCTTTTCGTCATCTTCGAAACTGGTACACATGATGAACTGAGTCTCCGGCATATCTTTTCTGAGTTTTTCAATGATTTCAATCCCCAGCATATCCTGTAGCTGGATATCCATCATGACCACATCCGGAGAAAAAGAAGTAAGATTCTTAAGTGCATCATTACCATCAAAGAACTGGGCAACGACCTTCATGTCATCCTGATAATTGATGACCTTCTTCAACGCATTGTTGTAGTTCTTTTCGTCTTCTACTATGGCGATGGAAATGCTCATTGTTTTTTTGTTTAAGACAAATTTCGGAAGAAAACAAGACGGAATCAATTACACTTTTGTGTAATTTTGAGACTTGAGTTCAGGGTTATTGGTTTGTTTTTTGTTTCTATTAAATTTAGTTAAATTTCTATTACAATAGAAAAACAATTAACCCGATATATTAAAAAATAAATATCATGAGAAAAAGCCTTTTAATAGCTGTTTCAGCCGTAGCATTATTATTAACAAGCTGCAAAAAAAATGAGAGCGGAAACAAAAGTGTCATCAAGATGGACAGTTCAGAAACTGTGATCACAGACCACAACGGAAAAATTGATTCTTTAACCCAAAGTTCTTCAACCATTGAAGTAGATGGTAAGAAGACGGAAAAGACAGATTTTGTTTACAAAGCCACAGACGGTACTTTGGTAAAAGTAGTATTCAAAAATGATCCTAAGGAAAATACAGTGGCCATCACCAGCAATAAAAAGACGTTCACCTTACCTAAAACGGAAACAAAAAACGGTGAAACCATCTATAAAAAAGATGATATGACGGCGAGGGTTAAAGGAGATAGTCTTCACCTTGAACAGGGTAACAATGTCATTGAACTAAAGAGAACCAAAATCTAATTAGGATTTCTATTGCAGATCTAGTTTCGCAATCTGCAGTCATTGGCTTGCTATTTAGAATAACCAGAATAAACAAAAAACACTCACCATTAAACAACAAAAAAACCATCCAGAATCTGGATGGTTTTCTATTTATATCTGAGAATATATTATTCTGCAGTTTTTTCCTCTGTAGAATCTGTTGCTTCAGCCTTAGGCTCTTCAACTTTTTCTTCTACTTTAGGAGCATCAGCAACTACAGCTTCTTTTTTAGCAGTTGTAGCTCTTCTACTTCTTCTAGTAGTCTTTTTCTCTTCAGCATTAGGATTGTAAAGTTCGTTGAAATCAACAAGCTCGATAAGAGCCATATCAGCAGCATCACCTTGTCTGAAACCAGTTTTGATGATTCTTGTATATCCGCCGTTTCTTTCTGCGATTTTAGGAGCTACTGATCTGAAAAGTTCAGTAACTGCTTCTTTACTTTGAAGATATGAAAAAACAATTCTTCTATTGTGTGTAGTATCTTCTTTTGCCTTTGTTAATAGAGGTTCAACATATACTCTTAAAGCTTTTGCTTTAGCTACAGTAGTGTTGATTCTCTTATGCTCAATTAGAGAACAAGCCATATTAGAAAGTAAAGCACTTCTATGAGAAGCTGTTCTTCCTAAGTGATTGAATTTTTTACCGTGTCTCATTATTAATTATTTATCAGCGTCTAACTTATATTTTGCAACGTCGAAACCGAAGTTAAGACCTTTTGAATGCACTAATTCTTCTAGTTCTGTCAAAGATTTTTTACCAAAATTTCTGAATTTCATCAAATCAGACTTACTGTAAGAAACAAGTTCACCAAGAGTTTCTACTTCAGCTGCTTTCAGACAGTTAAGGGCTCTTACAGAAAGATCCATATCTGCTAATTTAGACTTAAGTAATTGTCTTGTATGAAGCGTCTCTTCATCGTATTGGATAGATGCTTTTACAGCTTCAGTTTCAAGGGTGATTCTCTCATCAGAGAACAACATGAAGTGATAAATTAATATCTTAGAAGCTTCAGTTAAAGCATTTTGAGGACTGATAGATCCATCAGTTTCTATATCTAATACAAGTTTTTCGTAGTCTGTTTTTTGCTCTACACGATAATTTTCAATGCTGTATTGTACTTTCTTGATTGGCGTAAAAATAGAGTCAATAGCAATAGTACCTACAGGTGCATTGTTTGACTTATTCTGATCTGAAGGAACATACCCTCTACCTTTTTCAATATTGAAAGTAATTTCGAAAGTTACATCACTGTTTAGGTTGCAAATCAAAAGATCCGGGTTTAGCACCTCAAATCCGTTGACAGACTTTCCTAAATCACCAGCAGTAATAACCGTTTGACCGGAAACTTTAGCAATTACCTGCTCGTTAGCCTGGCCTTCTGCTGAAGCTTTTAATCTTACCTGCTTAAGGTTAAGAATGATTTCGGTAACGTCTTCGATTACTCCTGGAATAGTTGAAAATTCGTGCTCTACACCTTCTATTTTGATAGATGAAATAGCATATCCTTCCAGAGAAGAAAGCAACACTCTTCTCAAAGCATTACCGATTGTAAGCCCGAAACCTGGTTCTAATGGTCTGAATTCGAATTGACCTTTAAATTCATCAGAGTTAAGTAAAATTACTTTATCGGGTTTTATGAATTGTAAAATTGCCATATTATTGGGTTGAGCAAAAATTTGATTAAAAAATTATTTAGAGTAAAGTTCGACGATAAGCTGTTCCTTGATGTCCTCCGGAATCTGGATTCTTTCAGGAGCAGAAACGAAAGTACCTTCTTTCTTCTCATCGTTGAATTGTAACCACTCATAATTAGCTTTAGAAGCTAATGAATCAGTAACAACCTCAAGAGACTTAGATTTCTCTCTTACAGCGATCACATCACCTGCTTTTACGATATAAGAAGGAATGTTAAGGATCTCACCATTCACTGTAATGTGTCTGTGAGAAGTTAACTGTCTAGCAGCAGATCTAGTTTTAGCAAAACCCAATCTGTATACTACGTTATCCAATCTTGATTCGCAAAGCTGTAATAGAACTTCACCTGTTACACCTTTACTTCTGTGTGCTTTTTCGAATAAATTTGCAAACTGTCTTTCTAAAATACCGTAAGTATATTTAGCTTTTTGCTTTTCAGCTAACTGAACTGCATATTCAGATTTTTTAGCACCTCTTCTTTTGTTAGGACCATGTTGTCCTGGCGGTTGGTTTTTTCTTCTTTCGAAGTTTTTGTCGTCTCCGTAGATTGCAGCACCAAACTTTCTAGCAATCTTAGTTTTAGGTCCAATATATCTTGCCATAATGGGTAAATTCTAAAAATTAAACTCTTCTTCTTTTCGGTGGTCTACATCCATTGTGTGGCATAGGAGTAACGTCAATAATTTCGCTAACTTCAATACCTGAATTGTGGATTGTTCTGATAGCAGATTCTCTACCTGCACCAGGACCTTTCACATACACCTTTACTCTTCTTAATCCAGCTTCGTGAGCAACATTAGAGCAATTTTCAGCTGCCATTTGAGCAGCAAATGGAGTATTCTTTTTAGAACCTCTGAAACCCATTTTACCGGCAGATGCCCAAGAGATAACTTCTCCGCTTTTATTTGTTAAAGAAATGATGATGTTATTGAAAGAAGCTTGAATATGTGCCTCACCAATAGCTTCAACTTTTACTTTTCTTTTTTTAACTACTTTACTTTGTTTTGCCATAATTCCTAACGATTATTTACTTGCCTTTTTCTTGTTAGCAACTGTTTTTCTCTTTCCTTTTCGGGTTCTAGAGTTGTTTTTCGTTCTCTGGCCTCTTAAAGGTAATCCTAGTCTGTGACGTATTCCTCGTTGGCATCCTATGTCCATCAATCTCTTGATGTTCAATTGCACTTCAGATCTTAATTCTCCTTCAACTTTTACGTTTTCAGAGATATATGTTCTGATTGCAGCCAATTCATCGTCATTCCATTCGTTGACTTTCTTGTCTTCGCTGATACCGGCAGCTTTAAGGATTTCAGAAGAAGTACTTCTTCCAACTCCGTAGATGTAAGTTAAACCGATAACACCTCTTTTGTTTTTTGGTAAATCAATACCTGCAATTCTCGCCATAATTTAATGTTAGCCTTGTCTTTGTTTAAATTTTGGGTTCTTCTTGTTGATTACGAACAGCACACCTTTTCTGCGTACAATTTTGCAATCAGCGCTTCTTTTTTTAATTGATGCTCTAACTTTCATTTTGATAGTATTTATTTTTCAACAAGAGCCAAACGGAACATACATTCCATTTGGCGTTTGTTTTAATATCTAAATGTGATCCTCCCTTTTGTTAAATCATAGGGAGACATTTCTAGTTTTACCTTGTCTCCAGGTAAAAGTTTAATATAATGCATTCTCATTTTACCGGAAATATGAGCAATAAGTATATGCCCATTCTCCAGCTCTACACGGAACTGGGCGTTCGAAAGTGCTTCCGTAATAACGCCGTCTTGTTCAATATGTTTTTGTTTCGCCATAAATTAATATCCAGTCGTTCTTGATAATTTAGACTGCATTAAGCCATCATAGTGATGATTCAGCAGATAAGTATTAATCTGTTGAACGGTATCTAAAATAACTCCAACCATAATCAATAGTGATGTTCCCCCGAAAAATAGGGCGAACGCATCTGTCTGAACAAAGCTTCCATGCACTATTGCTGGAAGGACTGCAAAGATAGACAAAAATATTGCACCTGGCAAGGTTATTTTTGATAAAATATCATCTAAATAATCAGCTGTCTCTTTACCGGGTCTTACTTTCGGTACTAAACCTCCATTTCTCTTCAAATCATCAGCCATTTGGTTTACCGGAATTGTAATTGCAGTATAGAAAAATGAGAATATAATAATTAATAGCGCGAACAATACGTTGTACTGCCAGCTAAAAACATTCTTGAAACCTGCAAGAAAAGTATTGGACTCATCGAATTTCGTCAATAATCCTGGTACGAACATCAATGCCTGAGCAAAGATAATCGGCATTACACCAGCAGCATTCACTTTCAATGGGATCCATTGTCTTGCTCCCTGCATAAGATTTCTGTTTACACCTCCTCTTGCTTGAGCTCTGCTTACATACTGAATCGGTATTTTTCTCACAGCGACGGATAATACCACCGCTAAAAGAACTACCAGCATCCAGAATATTACTTCAATAAGGATCATGATTGATCCCATTCCTCCTTTTCCGTTCTGCACGGCCATTTCCTGTACGAATGCTTCAGGTAATCTTGACAGGATCCCCACCATAATAAGGATGGAAATACCGTTTCCGATACCTTTGTCGGTGATTTTCTCACCTAACCACATTGCGAACACTGAACCAGCAACCAAGATAACAATACTTGGTAACCAGAACATGATGGAATTCGGCTCTACATAATATGCAGACTGGAACTGAGCATACGGTAGGAATAATTGAGTAATAGAAGTTAAATAAGAAGGGGCCTGTACAAGACAAACTCCAATCGTTAACCATCTAGTAATTTGATTCAATGTATTTCTACCTGACTCTCCATCCTTCTGAAGTTTCTGAAGATAAGGAATAGCCATTCCCATCAACTGAACAATAATAGAAGCAGAAATATAAGGCATGATTCCCAACGCCATTACGGAAGCGTGGCTGAAAGCTCCCCCCGTAAACGACGAAAGCAAGCCAAGGAGACCTGCTCCTTGCTTGTTACCGCCTTGATTTTTATAATGCTCTAAGAGATCTCCCACTTCTGCAAGGTTAATTGCCGGAAGTGAGATATAAGATGCGAATCTATACACAAGGATAATACCTAACGTAAAGAGAATTTTATCTCTTAACTCCTTTAGGCTCCATATATTTTTAAGTGTTTGTATAAATTCTTTCATTAGTAAGTATTATAAGGTAATTGCTTTTCCACCTGCTTTAGCAATAAGCTCTTCAGCAGATTTAGTGAACTTGTCAGCAGAGATTGAAACCGCTGATTTCAATTCTCCTCTACCCATAATTTTCACTAATTCGTTTTTAGAAACGATCCCGTTTTCTACTAAAACTTCTTTCGTGATCTCTCCAGTGATGGATTTGTTCTCGATTAAAGTTTGAATAGTATCAAGATTAACTCCTCTAAACTCTTTTCTGTTTACGTTTTTGAAACCGAATTTAGGTAATCTTCTTTGTAAAGGCATTTGTCCACCTTCGAAACCGATTTTCTGAGAATAACCAGCTCTAGCTTTCTGACCTTTGTGTCCTTTCGTAGAAGTACCTCCTTTTCCTGTACCCTGACCTCTACCAATTCTTTTAGAGTTGTGAGTTGCACCTGCAGCAGGTCTTATGTTGTTTAAATTCATCTTAATTTTTGTTTTAAAATTATTTTTGAACTTCAAGTAAATGACTAACTGCAGCTATCATTCCTAAAATAGAAGGCGTAGCTTCATGTTCTACAACTTGGTGAAGTTTCTTAAATCCTAATGCTTCAAGCGTTCTCTTTTGGGTTTTTGTTCTTCCAATAGCGCTTCTTACTTGCTTTACTTTGATTGTTGCCATTGTTCTAATATTAACCGTTAAACACTTTACTTAGAGAAACTCCTCTCATTCTAGCGATCTCTTCAGGTCTTCTGATATCCAATAACGCTTTGAAAGTAGCTTTCACTACGTTGTGAGGGTTAGAAGATCCTTTAGATTTTGAAAGGATATCGTGAATACCAGCAGACTCTAATACCGCTCTTACCGCACCACCGGCGATAAGTCCTGTACCGTGAGAAGCAGGTCTCATAAAGATATCTGCACCACCGTATCTAGCAGTAGTCTGGTGAGGGATGGTGTGGTTCATTACAGGAACTTTCACAAGGTTTTTCTTAGCATCTTCAACTGCTTTAGCAATTGCAGAAGCAACTTCCTTAGATTTTCCTAAACCGTGACCGATGATTCCATCTTCATTACCTACTACAACAATAGCAGAAAATCCGAAAGCTCTACCTCCTTTGGTTACTTTTGTTACTCTGTTAACAGCTACGAGACGATCTTTTAATTCTAATCCTCCCGGTTTTACTCTTTCTATATTATCTAGTCCTAACATATTTCCGAAATTTTAATGATTAGAATTTAAGTCCTCCTTCTCTCGCCCCATCAGCTAGAGCTTTCACTCTTCCGTGGTATACGAATCCGTTTCTGTCAAATACAATCTTTTCAATTCCTGCAGCGATAGCTTTGGCAGCGATAGCCTTACCAACAGCAGCAGAAACTTCAGTCTTAGTACCATTAGCATCTACTCCTTTCTCTCTGGAAGAAGCAGCGACTAAAGTTGTACCATTTTTATCATCGATTAACTGAGCGTAAATTTCCTTATTACTTTTATATACAGATAATCTTGGCAATTCAGAAGATCCAGAGATTTTTCCTCTTACTCTTCTTTTGATTCTTATTCTTTTTTCTAATTTACTTAATGCCATAATACTTATAATTTATTAAGCAGATTTACCAGCTTTACGTCTAACAATTTCTCCAAGGAATCTTACACCTTTTCCTTTGTAAGGCTCAGGCTTTCTGAAAGAACGGATCTTTGCAGCTACCATTCCTAGAAGTTGATTGTCATGAGACGCTAAAGTAATAATTGGGTTTTTACCTTTTTCAGTCAATGTATCTACTTTTACTTCGTTTGGAAGTTCTAATACGATACCGTGAGAGAATCCTAAAGCCAACTCAAGTTTTTGACCTGTGTGTGAAGCTCTGTATCCTACTCCTACTAGTTCTAGTTTCTTTTCGAAACCTTTTTCAACACCAACAATCATATTGTTGATCAACGCTCTGTATAAACCGTGAAGCGCCTTGTGTTGCTTAGAATCAGATGGTCTGTTTACATTAAGCTCGCCATCTTTTTGTTCTAAAGTAATTCCTGCTGTAAGCTCCTGAGAAAGTTCTCCTTTAGGACCTTTTACCGTTACAACACCGTTATTTTCAGTGACTGTAATTCCAGCTGGAATTGTTATAATTGCTTTACCAATTCTTGACATTTTCCTCTGATTAAAAATTAATAAACATAGCAGATTACTTCACCGCCTACTTTTTCTTCTCTAGCCTTCTTGTCAGTCATTACTCCTTTAGAAGTAGAGATAACAGCTATACCCAAACCGTTCAGTACTCTTGGAAGTTCCGCAGAACCTTTGTACTGTCTTAAACCTGGTCTAGAAGCTCTTTGAATAGACTTGATAGCCGGTTTGTTAGTTTGCTTGTCATACTTTAAAGCGATTTTGATCGTCCCTTGAACAGCGTTATCTTCAAACTTAAAGTTTAAGATATACCCTTGATCAAATAAGATCTTAGTAATCTCCTTTTTGATTTTCGATGCAGGAATTTCCACCACTTTGTGGCCTGCGCTTTGTGCGTTCCTTACTCTTGTTAGGAAATCTGAAATTGGATCTGTTACCATTTTTCTTTTTTAAATTATTGGTTAAAGACAATCAGTATTGAAGGGACTTGAAGATCAAAATATCAGACTTCAGAAAAACTTGGGTCTGATATTTTTATTCTTTAGTATCCAGACAACTTAATTGTCCCGATTAATTAGTAATTATTACCAACTAGCTTTTTTCACTCCCGGGATAAGACCGTTGTTGGCCATTTCACGGAACGTTACTCTAGAAAGACCGAAAGTTCTCATGTACCCTCTTGGTCTACCTGTTAGTTTACATCTGTTGTGTAATCTTACAGGAGAAGCATTTTTAGGTAATTTCTGAAGTCCTTCATAATCACCAGCTTCTTTTAAAGCTTTTCTCTTGTCAGCGTATTTAGCAACTAGTGCTTCTCTTTTGCGCTCACGCGCTTTCATTGATTCTTTAGCCATTTCTTAGTTCTTTTTAAATGGTAAACCGAAGTGAGTTAATAATGCTTTCGCTTCTTTATCTGTTTTCGCAGTTGTTACGAAAGTGATGTCCATCCCTTGGATTTTTTTCACTTTGTCAATTACGATCTCAGGAAAGATAATCTGCTCAGTAATACCTAAGTTGTAGTTACCTCTACCATCGAACCCGTCTGCCTTGATACCAGAGAAATCTCTGATACGTGGTAAAGCAGAAGCAGTAAGTCTGTCTAAGAATTCATACATTTTATGAGCTCTCAATGTTACTTTAGCACCTACAGGCATACCTTTTCTCAATTTGAAAGCAGCTTCGTCTTTCTTAGAGATCGTACCAACCGCTTTCTGACCAGTAATCATTGTTAATTCTTCTACAGCATAATCAATGATTTTCTTGTCTGCAGTGGCATCACCTAATCCTTGAGATAGGATGATTTTTTCCAATTTAGGTACCTGCATTACAGATTTGTAGCCAAATTCTTCCATCATTGCAGGAACAATTTTCTCTCTGTATATATTTTTGGGTCTTGCTATAAATTCCATGTGTTAATTCAAATTATAAAGTTTCACCCGTTTTTTTATCGATTCTTACTTTCTTATCTCCTTCGATTTTGTAACCGATTTTGATAGCTTTTCCGTCTTTACCAACTAAAGCTATGTTTGAGATATGAATAGAAGCTTCCTTTTCAGTGATTCCACCTTGAGGGTTAGAAGCTGAAGGCTTAACGTGTTTTTTAACGATGTTAAGACCTGCAACGATAACTCTAGGATCTTTTCCTTCTTTTTTGATCACTTCAATAACTTCACCTGTCTTACCTTTGATATCTTTCTTACCAGTAGTAATGATGACGTTATCTCCTCTTTTTATTTTTAACTTTGACATTTTCTTTTAAAAATTTTAAAAATTAAAGTACTTCAGGAGCTAATGAAATGATTTTCATATATTCTTTGTCTCTCAACTCACGAGCAACAGGTCCGAAAACACGTGTTCCTCTCATTTCTCCTGCTGCGTTTAGTAATACACAAGCATTGTCTTCGAATTTGATGTATGAACCATCTTTTCTTCTTACTGCTTTTTTAGTTCTTACTACTACAGCTTTAGATACCTGACCTTTTTTAGCATTTCCTGATGGTGTAGAATCCTTGATAGTAACAACGATTTTATCACCAACTGAAGCATATCTTCTTCTGGTTCCTCCCAGAACTCTGATAACTAGTACTTCTTTTGCACCTGTGTTATCAGCAACTTTTAATCTTGATTCTGTTTGTAACATTATTACTTAGCTTTTTCAATGATTCTTACTAATCTCCATCTCTTGCTCTTGCTCAAAGGTCTAGTTTCTTGGATAAGAACTGTATCTCCTTCTGTGCATTCGTTGTTCTCGTCGTGTGCAGTATATTTTTTCGTTTTTAGAACGAATTTACCGTACATCGGGTGTTTCACTCTCGTAGTCTCACTTACAACAATGGTCTTTTCCATTTTATTGCTGGAAACTATTCCGATTCTTTCTTTTCTTAAGTTTCTTTCCATAATGTATGAAAATCTTATTGTTGTTTAGTGGTTAACTCAGTGTTTAGTCTAGCGATCGATCTTCTCAAATCTCTGATTTGAATCGGGTTTTCAATTGGACTGATCTTGTGAGCCAATTTCAGTTTTGAATATTGAGTTGTCAATTCAGCAAGTTTTGCTTGAATATCACCCGCGCTTAAATTTTTAATATCAGCTTGTTTCATTGTATCAAAGATTATAGAGGTTTAACAAAATCGTTAGCCACTACGAATTTAGTAACTACCGGTAATTTTTGAGCAGCAAGTCTTAAAGCTTCCTTAGCAATCTCGTAAGATACACCTCCGATTTCGAACATGATCTTACCTGGTTTCACTACAGCTACCCAATATTCCACAGCACCTTTACCTTTACCCATACGTACTTCAGCTGGTTTCTTAGTAATTGGCTTATCCGGGAATATTTTGATCCATAGCTGGCCTTCTCTCTTCATATATCTTGTCGCAGCGATACGAGCAGCTTCAATTTGTCTTGCAGTGATCCAAGCACCTTCTATAGCTTTGATTCCAAATGTTCCGTATGCAAGTTGATTACCTCTTTGAGCAATCCCCTTCATCTTCATCTTGTGAACTCTACGGAATTTGGTTCTTTTTGGTTGTAACATAATTTCTAAATTTTAGATTTTAGATTTTAGATTTTAGATTTTTTATATTTTAAAAAAGTAACGGTAATTTAAAATTCAAAATTTCTAACCTAAAATTTTTAATTATTATTGTTATTATTGTTATTATTCTTTCTAGGTCTTCTGTTATCTCGGTCTCCACCTCTGTTTCCACCTCCTGAAGGACCTCCTTTCTTCTGTTGTCCCACTAGTGGAGAAAGTTCTCTTTTACCGTAAACTTCTCCTTTCATGATCCAAACTTTCACACCTAGTCTACCGTAAGTAGTGTGAGCTTCAGCCCAGTGATAATCGATATCAGCTCTGAAAGTAGACAAAGGAATTCTTCCGTCTTTGAAAGATTCGCTTCTTGCCATTTCAGCACCGTTCAATCTACCAGAGATCTGAACTTTGATACCTTCAGCACCCATTCTCATTGTACTGGCAATTGCCATTTTAACAGCTCTTCTGTAAGAGATTCTGTTTTCAATTTGCTTAGAGATGCTGTCAGCCACTAATACTGCGTCAAGTTCAGGTCTTTTGATTTCGAAAATATTGATTTGAATATCCTTACCTGTAAGTTTCTTCAATTCTTCTTTTAATTTATCAACTTCCTGACCTCCTTTACCGATGATAAGTCCCGGTCTAGCCGTAGTAATAGTTACTGTAACTAATTTTAAAGTTCTTTCAATATAAATTTTTGAGATACCACCTTTAGATAATCTAGCTTCAAGATATCTTCTGATTTTGTAGTCTTCTGCGATTCTGTCTCCATAATCTTTACCACCAAACCAGTTAGAATCCCATCCTCTGATTATACCTAATCTGTTACCAATTGGATTTGTCTTCTGTCCCATACCTTGATTAATTTTCTTTATTACCTAAGATTAATGTAATGTGGTTTGATCTCTTTCTGATTCTATACCCTCTACCTTGTGGAGCTGGTCTTAGTCTCTTCAATTGTCTTGCACTGTCTACAAAAATTTCTTTAACGATAAGATTAGCTTCTTCGATATCAGCACCTTCGTTTTTAGCTTGCCAGTTGGCCATTGCTGAAAGTAAGACTTTTTCTAACTTGTTAGAAGCGTCTTTTTTAGAATATTTTAGGATGTATAAAGCTTTGTCTACTTCTACGCCTCTGATGATATCAGCTACTAATCTCATCTTTCTTGGAGAAGAAGGGCAATCGTTATGTAATGCTTTTACTACATCTTGATTTGTTAATTTACGTGCTAATGCACTTTCTCTTTTTCTTGATCCCATGATTATCTACTTCCTTTGTTTTTATTACCACCATGACCTCTGAAAGATCTTGTTGGAGAAAATTCGCCTAACTTGTGACCAACCATGTTTTCTGTAACATATACAGGGATAAAAGATTTCCCGTTGTGTACAGCAATAGTTTGTCCTACGAAGTCTGGAGAGATCATAGACGCTCTAGACCAAGTTTTGATAACTGTCTTCTTACCAGACTCTATGTTTGTCTGAACCTTCTTATCTAAAGTATGATGAATGAATGGTCCTTTTTTAAGTGATCTTGCCATAATTATTTACGTTTAGATATGATATGACGGTTAGACGCTTTGTTTTTCTTTCTGGTTTTGTACCCTTTAGCAGGCATACCATTTCTAGATCTTGGGTGACCTCCAGAAGAACGACCTTCACCACCTCCCATTGGGTGATCTACAGGGTTCATTACTACTGGTCTAGTTCTAGGTCTTCTACCTAACCATCTGCTTCTACCAGCCTTACCTGAAACAGTTAACTGATGATCAGAGTTAGAAACAGATCCAATCATTGCATAACATTCAGTAAGGATCATTCTAGATTCTCCTGAAGGCAATTTGATGATGGCATATTTTCCGTCTCTTGAAGTTAATTGAGCTGAAGAACCAGCACTTCTTGCTAAAATTGCCCCTTGTCCAGGTTTCATTTCAACACAAGAAATAACAGTACCCAATGGAATGTTTTTCAATTTCATTGCGTTACCGATGTTCGGTTCTACGCTTTCACCTGAAACTACCTTTTGATCTACTTTGATACCGTTTGGAGCGATGATATATCTCTTCTCTCCGTCTGCGTACTCTAATAAAGCGATAAATGCAGTTCTGTTTGGATCATATTCTACAGTTTTTACCGTTGCTTCAACATCATGCTTGTTTCTTTTGAAGTCGATAATTCTGTATTTCTTTTTGTGTCCACCTCCGGTGTAACGCATGGTCATTTTACCAGTTTGGTTACGTCCACCTGACTTACTAATACCAACGGTTAGAGATTTCTCTGGTTTGTTGGTAGTAATTTCCTCAAAATTGTTTACAATTCTGAATCTCTGTCCTGGGGTGATAGGTTTTAATTTTCTAACAGACATTACTATTATTTATAATTATAATTAATTTACAGCAAAAATATCGATTACTTCCCCTTCAGAAAGAGTGATAACCGCTTTTTTCAATTTGTTTGTCTTTCCTACTTGAAGACCTTTCTTAGTATGCTTTGAAGAAACTTTAGGCGCATAAATCATGGTTCTAACGTCTGCTACTTTCACACCGTAAGCTTGTTCTATCGCTTTTTTAATCTGGATTTTATTCGCCCTAGGATCAACTAAGAAAGAATAAGCACCTCTTAAATCTGTAAGATAGTTTGCTTTCTCTGAAATAACTGGTTTAATAATAAGTGACATGATTTATTTCTTTAAATTTTCCTGGAATTTTTCAACTGCACCTTCTAAGAATACGATTTCACCTGCATTCATTAAGTCATATGAACTAATTTCGTTAAAGTTCATTACTTTAGTTTTAGGTAAGTTTCTTGAAGATAAATACACATTCTTGTTAGCTTCAGGAAGAACGAATAAAGATTTTTTATCGTTCAATGCCAATGCATCTAGGATCGTGATAAAATCTTTAGTTTTAGGAGCGTTTAAGCTCATATCTTCCATTACTCTGATGCTGTTATCTCTCATTTTCTGAGATAAAACAGATTTTTTAGCCAATCTCTTAAGAGCTTTGTTCAATTTGAATCTGTAGTCTCTTGGTTTTGGTCCGAATACTCTACCTCCACCTCTGAAAGTTGGAGATTTGATATCACCATATCTAGCAGAACCAGATCCTTTTTGCTTCTTAAGTTTCTTGGTAGAAGCAGTAATTTCGCTTCTTTCCTTTGATTTATGAGTCCCTTGTCTTTGTGCTGCAAGGTACTGTTTAACTTCTAGGTAAACCGCGTGCTGATTTGGCTCAATTCCGAATACTGATTCGTCTAGAGTTACTTTTCTTCCGGTCTCCTTTCCTGATGTATTTAATACTACTAGTTCCATTTTCTGATAATTACATAAGAATTTTTAGCTCCCGGAACAGCACCTTTTACTACTAAAAGATTTTGTTCTTGATCCACTTTTAATACTTGAAGGTTTTGTACAGTTACCTGCTTACCTCCCATTCTACCCGCCATTCTCATTCCTTTGAATACTCTTGAAGGATCCGATCCAGCACCGATAGAACCTGGAGCTCTAAGTCTGTTGTGCTGACCATGAGTAGCTTGCATTACACCTCCAAAGCCATGTCTTTTAACAACACCCTGGAAACCTTTACCTTTTGAAGTACCTGTTACGTCAACAAATTCACCTTCAGCGAATAAATCAACTTTTACTTCTTCTCCTACTTTTACCTCGTCTACGAATTCTCTGTAGAATTCTACCAACTTAGCTTTTGGAGCAGAACCAGCCTTTTTGAAATGGCCAGCTAACGCTTTACCTACGTTCTTTTCACTCTTGTCATCGAAACCTAACTGAACTGACTTATAGCCGTCCTTTTCAATGGTTCTGACCTGTAAAACCGAGCATGGACCCGCCTGAATAACTGTACAAGGAATATTTTTTCCTTCTTCGTTAAACAAAGACGTCATACCGATTTTTTTACCAATAATACCTGACATTGTTTATGTTATAATAAAATTTATCTTTCTAATTCTACATTTTTAGGAGGTCTGAAGTAATTTCTACTTTTGATATAGGCATACTACGCCCCTAAAATGGAGTGTGCAAATTTATGAATATTTTTAGAACTGACAAATATTTCGAGTAAAATATTTTGATTTTTAATCATTTAGATGTTTTTGAAAAAATCAGGATGAAATTTTCAGTGAAATAATTTTGTTTTTAAAAAAGAAATTAACACGAAGTTTATTTTACAATCACCGAAACCCCTATTTCCTCTAATCCGGCTTTATCTTCATCACAAATACCACTATCCGTAATCAGATAATCTATTTTATCCAGCGGAGCTATTTTTCCGAATCCTTTTTTGTTGAGTTTAGAAGAATCTCCCAGAATGACTACTTTTTCGGAACATTCGATCATCAATTGATTCAAATGAGCTTCCGCAGCATTGGAAGTACTGATCCCAAATTCCAAATCGATTCCATCGACTCCAAGAAAGAGCTTATTGCAGGAAAACTGCCTCAGAATAGTTTCAGAAATAGACCCTACTATAGAAGTAGAGCTCTTTCTCACCTCCCCACCGAGCTGAATGATATTAATATTGGGATTGTTGCAAAGTTCCAATGCAACCCTTAAGGAAGAGGTAAGAACCGTAAGCGGACCAAAGTTCACCAGCATCCTCGCAAGATAATGCATGGTTGTTCCGGAAGCCAGAATGATACAGTCATTTTCCTGAATCAGTTGCAGAGCACCTTTTGCAATATTCTGTTTCGCTTCCACATTGATGTTTTCTTTCTCATCTACATTCCTTTCATAAGCATACCTTACATGCTTGCTTGCTCCTCCATGGTTTCGAAAAAGCAATCCTAAGCTTTCGAGATAGTTCAGATCCTTTCGAACCGTAACCGACGAAACGTTCAACTTCTCACACAGATCCTGTACGAGAACATGCCCCTTTTCATCGAGTTCCTTTAATATATCATCATGCCTTGGTATTAACTTTTCCATTCTTATTCTTTCATCAAAATTACCATTTTTTTCCGAGACCGATAAAATTTCATTTATTTTCTTTTTAGTTTCATTTTAAATTTATACATTTGAAAACGAAACATAAACGAAACATTTATGAAACGAAACGAAGAAATTAGTAAATTGACCAGTGTAGAGGAATGGGACTTTATTGTCATCGGAGGAGGAGCCAGCGGTCTGGGCTCAGCATTAGATGCAGCCAGCAGAGGATTTAAAACTTTGCTCCTTGAGTCCCACGATTTTGCCAAAGCAACATCCAGCCGAAGTACCAAACTGGTACACGGTGGCGTAAGATATCTTGCGCAGGGAGATGTAGGACTTGTAAAAGAAGCCCTGAAAGAAAGAGGACTCCTGGCCCAAAATGCGGCACACGTAGTTAAAAACCAGTCATTTATTATTCCTAATTACACCTGGTGGGGAGGAATCTATTATAAAATAGGATTGTCTATCTACGATTTCCTTGCAGGAAAGCTAAGTCTTGGAAAAACAAAATACATCAGTAAGTCTAAAACTATTGAAAAGCTTCCGACGATTGAGCAACATAACCTTGCAAGTGGCGTGGTGTATCAGGACGGACAGTTTGATGATGCAAGATTAGCGATTAACTTATCCCAGACTCTGATCGAAAAAGGAGGAAGTGCAGTTAATTATATGAAGGTAACCGGGCTTTTGAAAAATAATTCCGGGAAAATAAATGGAGTCAAAGCAGAAGACCAGTTTTCACACCAACAATATGAACTTCGTGCAAAAGCAGTCATCAATGCAACAGGGGTATTCACGAATGACATTCTGAATATGAATAATCCCAAGCACGGTAAATTTGTTGTTCCGAGCCAGGGGATCCATTTGGTATTGGACAAATCGTTCCTGAAAAGTGACGATGCCATCATGATTCCTAAAACATCGGACGGAAGAGTTCTTTTTGTTGTCCCATGGCATGACAGAGCATTGGTAGGAACTACAGATACGCTGCTGGAAAACCCAAGCTTTGAACCTCACGCTCTGGAATCTGAAATCAATTTCGTGTTAAATACAGCCAGACAATATTTAGCAAAGAAACCAACGAGAGAAGATGTAAAATCGATGTTCGCAGGATTACGACCGCTTGCAGCCCCAAAAGAAGGAGGTAAAAGTACAAAAGAAGTTTCCCGAAGTCATAAAGTCATTACTTCAGATACAGGACTGGTTTCCATCATTGGTGGAAAATGGACTACTTATCGTAAAATGGCAGAGGACACCATTGACAAAGCTGTAGAGATTCTTCATTTAAACGGAGGACCTTCTCAAACAGAAAACCTTTCCATCCATGGTAATATGAGAGCGGAACTTGTTGACCGCAGCAGTCATCTCTATGTATACGGATCAGATATTCCTGCCATAAAATCTTTACAGAACAGTAATCCTCAATATGCTCAGAAAATCCATCCGGATCATGGTTTTACCATTGCAGAAGCAGTCTGGGCCTTGAGACATGAAATGGCTGAAACTATAGAAGACATTCTTGCCCGAAGAGTCCGTCTCTTATTTTTAGATGCAAGAGCCGCGATCGACAGTGCTCATACCATTGCGCAGCTTATTGCCAAAGAAAAAGGATATTCTCAGGAATGGGCGAACCAACAGGAAAAAGAATTTATTGAATTAGCACAAGGATATTTATTAACCCCTTACTCTCCCAAAACTATTACTCATAATTAAAACTTTGCAGTATGAAGGAAAAATTGATTCTCGCTCTGGACCAGGGTACAACTTCCTCTAGAGCCATCTTATTCAATCACAGCGGAGCTATTGAATATATCTCCCAGAAAAATTTTGAACAGATCTATCCTACTCCGGGCTGGGTAGAGCATGATCCGAACGAAATATGGTCATCCCAAATATCCGTCGCAGCAGAAATCATTGCCAAAGCCGGAATTTCCGGATTGGAAGTAGCCGCCATTGGCATCACCAACCAGCGTGAAACAACTATTGTTTGGGATAAAGAAACAGGTGAACCTATTTATAATGCTATTGTATGGCAAGACAGAAGGACCTCAAAATACTGTGACGAATTAAAAGAACAGGGCCACGCCGAAATCATCAAAGAGAAAACCGGGCTTGTACTGGATGCCTATTTTTCGGCAACCAAATTAAAATGGATTCTGGATCATGTAGATGGAGCAAGAGAAAAAGCCGCAGAAGGTAAATTATGTTTCGGAACGGTAGATACATGGCTCGTATGGAAACTTACCCGTGGAAAAATGTTCATTACCGATGTTTCCAATGCCAGCAGAACCATGCTTCTGAACATTCATACTTTAGAATGGGATCAGGATCTATTAGATTTGTTTGACATTCCAAGATCTGTTCTTCCTGAAGTGAAACAGAGCAGTGAAATCTATGGAGAGACAGCAACGACTTTATTTTCAACCAAAATTCCTATTGCAGGAATTGCAGGAGATCAGCAGGCTGCTTTATTCGGACAGATGTGCATCACTCCGGGAATGGTCAAGAACACCTACGGAACAGGATGTTTCCTGTTGATGAATACCGGAAAAGAAGCGGTTTCTTCCAAAAATAACCTGTTAACAACGGTAGCATGGAAGATCAACGGAGAGGTGAACTACGCACTGGAAGGAAGTGTATTTGTAGGCGGTGCCGCGATTCAGTGGCTGAGAGATGGTCTGAAATTGATTCGTTCGGCGGAGGAAGTGAATGATCTGGCGGCAAGTGTTGAAGATAACGGAGGTGTTTATTTTGTTCCAGCCCTTACGGGATTGGGAGCGCCCTACTGGGATCAGTATGCAAGAGGAACTATTGTCGGGGTAACCCGCGGAACGACCAACGGACATATCGCCAGAGCTACTTTGGAAGGAATCGCATTCCAGGTTTACGATATTGTGAAATCCATGGAAGCAGATTCCGGAAGACCAAGTCTGGAACTCAGGGTAGACGGAGGAGCTTCTGCAAGTGATCTTCTGATGCAAATCCAGTCTGATCTTTTCGGATTCAAAATTACAAGACCAAAAACGCTTGAGACTACCGCATTAGGAGCTGCTTATCTTGCCGGTTTAGCCGTAGGATACTGGAAAGACCTCAATGAGATTCAATCTCAATGGGTAGTAGATGAAGATTTCAATCCGAAAGTGGATAAAGAAAAAGCAGACAACATGATCCATTTCTGGAACAAAGCCGTGAAGCGTTCTCAAAGCTGGATCGAAGATTAATTCCTCACTAAAAAAAACTACTCATGACCCCATTTACCGCAGAACTTATAGGAACAATGCTTCTTATATTATTAGGCAACGGCGTTGTAGCGAATGTTGTCTTAAAAAATACCAAAGGAAATAATTCAGGATGGATCGTCATTACCACCGCCTGGGCACTGGCCGTTTTCGTAGGGGTTACCGTTGCCGGCCCGGCAAGTGGTGCTCATCTGAATCCGGCCGTAACGATAGGGCTGGCTGTTGCCGGAAAATTCTCTTGGGATCTGGTTCCTTCGTATATTGCCGCACAACTGATCGGCGGAATGCTTGGCGCGTTCCTTGTCTGGCTTTTTAACAAAGACCATTTTGCGATTACGGAAGATGAAGGGGCAAAACTAGCCTGTTTCAGTACCGGGCCAGCCATCAGAAATACTTTTTCCAATCTCATCAGTGAGATCATCGGAACTTTTGTCCTGGTCTTTGTCATCTTTCACTTTTCTGATCCCAGCATTTCTCTGAATACTGATCCAACAGCTAAAGTAGGACTTGGATCTGTCGGAGCACTTCCCGTTACTTTACTGGTTTGGGCCATCGGCTTATCTTTAGGGGGTACCACAGGTTATGCCATCAATCCGGCCAGAGATTTAGCACCCAGAATCATGCACGCTATACTTCCTGTGAAAGGGAGCAGTGACTGGGGATATGCCTGGATTCCGGTTGCGGGTCCTGTTCTGGGAGCTGTCATTGCAGCGGTTCTATATGGATTAATACAATAAAAATTACGCGATGAAAATTTTAATAACTGCATGCCTGATCATTTTAGGCACAGGGAAACTATTCTCTCAGGAGAACGAGGAACCTAAGGAGAACAACAGATTGGATTTTACCGCCAATATTCAGAATAATCACTTGTGGAGAGGTTTGATCATTACAGATAAACCTGTAGTGATGGGGAATCTTTCTTATGCTTTAGATGCTGAAAAGAAATGGAAGATTGGGATCTGGGGAGCTTCGGCATTAGCTGATGATAAGGATGGTACTCATTATAAGGAGATCAATTATTACATTCAATACTCCCATCATCGTTTTTATATTGGGCTTTGGGATCTGTATAACTCAAGAAACATTAATACTGCCATCGCTGCAGACGATATTTTCAGTTATTCACAGAGAAGAACAGCCCATATCATCGATCTTAGAACCAACTATACTTTCGGACCTTCTTTCCCAATTAATGTAGAAGCGGATATTATGTTGTATGGAGGAGCGAATGCCGGAGAAGTTGTTTTGGATTCTGACGGCAGCTACAAAAAGAATAAGTATTCTACCTACATTCAGGCTAGCTATCCCGTCATTGTGGGTAAAAAGGTCAATCTGGACGCTTTCGTGGGTGCCGGATTTGCTCTGAACGACCGATATTTCCTTTACGGAAACGGTAAAAACAGCTTTGATATTGTCAACGTTGGGGTAAAAGCAGGTAAGACGGTCAAAATCACGGAACATTACAGTCTTCCGGTTTCTATGATGGCCATGTGGAATCCTTCGAATAAGTACGCAAGAATTCAACTGGCAGCTACCGTTTTCTAATTTTCATTTAACTCAATTATATAAAGACCATTCCAAAACAGGGTGGCCTTTATATTTTCTATGATAATTAAAATTGAACCACAAAAGTTATTTGTTCTTTTAAACACATAAGAACACTTTAGTTGAAAAAATTTTAACCTTTTGAAAATCGTAAAATCACATCAGCAGAAAATCAAAGATTTTTATAAGACTTAAGTGTACTTCTTTCCATCAGACTTGATACTTCAAATGAACTTAAGTGTTTTTAAAACTTTTGTGACTCTTATCGTTAAAAAAAATAGATTACGGTAATTATCTGAAACAGCCAATCACCGGGTTTTTACGGTTTAATTTTTGCTTAAATATTTTTACTTTTGAAGAAAAATATATGAAAAAGATTTTCAGCTTAGTGATCTTATGCATCAGCATTTTGTCTTTTGCACAAACAAAAACTCCTTTTGTGGGACAAAGAAGTTTTGACATTATTGAAGGATATAGTGGATCGGGAACACCACATTATTATCTGGATGTAAAGAAAAACGGTGATGTCTACTTTGGATTTGTTCAGATCAACCAGGCGGACAGAACTGAAACTACTGAGAAAGTGAATGCCGGAAAATACAACCCCAAGGTAATGAAGGTAGATTTTAAGAAATATGGCGAAAACTTTTTTGTAAAATTTGACAAGGATAATATTTACCTTACAGATAAAGAAGGAAATATCCAGAAATCTGAGGACTGCTGCTCTTCCATGGAAAGTGCTACCAACGACACGTGTACCTGCGAAAGTAAACTGTACAAGGAATGAAAATACTCAAGTTTCTTTTCATCCTCCTTTTTGTAATTTCATGTGGCAGGAAAGAGAGTCATCCTTATACTTTTTATTACTGGAAGACCAACCTTAAACTTGATCGGCAAGAGAAAAAAGTGCTGGATCAGGCTACCGTTCCTTATATATACACAAGATTTTTTGATATCGATAAATCGGCCGGAAAATTTCAGCCGGTTGCTGTTACCACCAAGGATACCAGTTTTCAAACGAATAAACAGATCGTACCAACAGTGTTTATTACCAATCAGTCTATGTACCGTATTTCGGCAGAAGAGATCCGGTTTCTTGCCAAAAACATTCATGATCTGGTTCAGAAAAAAGCGAAGGAATATGGTTTGAAAATGAACAATGAAATCCAGATCGACTGTGACTGGACGGCGGGAACAAGGAATGATTATTTTAAATTTTTAAAAGAACTGAAAAGAGTCTCCGGAAAAGAAATTACCTGCACCCTTCGTCTCCATCAGGTCAAAGATAAAAGCCAAACCGGAATTCCCCCTGTACAAAAGGTTTATCTGATGTGCTACTCTACTTCTTCCCCACTGGAAAACTCCGACAGGAATTCTATCCTTGATGTGGCGATTTTAAAAAGCTACCTCTCCAAACTGGAAGATTATCCCATTAAAAAAATTGAAGTGGCTTTACCGATCTATTCCTGGGGAATTGTCACCAATCACCTTGAAAGGCATAAACTGATTAATGCTTTATCCCGAAAAGATCTGGAAAATCCTGCGTTCAAAAAGATCTCAGATCATGAGGTTGAAATCAGCAAAGACGGTTTCTATTTCGGAAGTTTTTTAAGCAAGGGCTTTCGGATCAAGGTGGAAGAAATATCGGACGACCAATTAACAGAAGTCATTCATTTTCTGGACAAAAAAATCCCGAATTTTAATGTAATTTATTATCAATTAGATAGTAAATTTGTAAGTAACCGAACTTTTTAAAGTTTTACCATCCAATGATTCAACGGATGGTGAAGATTTAAAGTCATCATGAAATTAAATTATAAAAATAAAAAACACTATCAACAATATGAAAAAGTATATTCTTTCACTGGCGGTCCTTTCGCTTTTTTATACTAAATCTGACGCCTGTGCATGGTCAGACCCGGATTATGAATATTTCAATCTGTTTACACAGAGTATCATCAAGGATAAATCTTACCTTCCTTTCCTGCTCACCTATTCGAACAGGTTCTATGGTGATTATAAGAACATGACAATTCCTGATGACAATATTGAGACCTGGAAAAAATTTTTCAATAACCAACTGAACTACGCAGAAACAGAAAATCTGGTGTACAAGATCAGCATGAATGATCTTAATGCTTTGAAAAACGGAACTCCAAACAATCCTTTATTGCAGAAACTGGGGACCGGATTCTACCAAAAGTACAAGGAAGGTATCGATTATTTAATTGAAGCCAAATATCTTGAGCCGTACATGAGCATCAACTATATTGAAAGTCCTGACTCATTTTACAGCAGCCCTTCAAGGTCTCAAAATGCCACGTCTATTGACTACGCAAAAACAGTCAACGCGCTCACTTCTTTATATAATGCTACCAGAAATCCTGAGATCAAACAGCGTTACGGATATCAACTCGTACGTTTCAATCATTATACAAGAAATTATGATGCTGCTCTGGAAGCGTTCAAAACGTATATAGAACCGATCAAGCAAAAAGGGACCGTCTATTTTATGGCTCTTGATCAGCTTGCAGGCGCGCAGAGAGGAAAAGAAATGAACAGCGATGCCAACTGGAATTTTTTTCAGGTTTTCATGAACAGCAGAGACCGCAAAGAATCAGCTTTTGTATCGATGAAACTTTCTGACACGGCTTCTTTCAGTAATATCATGAAAAGAGCAGGAACGAGTGATGAAAAGAATATGGCGTATTTCCTGTTAGGGTATGAGGGGTTCACAGATCCTATTCCGATCATGGAGAAGATGTATGACATCAATCCGGATTCTGAGATCCTGAAAGTCATGGCCGTAAGGAGCATCAATGAGCTTGAAAGAAGCTATCTTCCTATCTACTATTATACTTCGGATGCTACGGACAGCCCGAATGTCATGAGAGGAAATGCCGATGACCACAATAAAACCTCTGCTGACACAAAATCTGAACCCGTAGAGGTAAAGAAAGAAGAAAAACTTTCATTCTGGCAGAAGATTGTAAGATTCTTTAAAAACCTTTTCGGAGGTTCGAAATCCGAAAGTGCGAATGGAGATAAAAATGATCAGAGCGATGATGATCTGTTGAACAATCCGGACAGGATTCCTTTCTATACGAAATCCAGCTACGGCTATGATGAAAAAACGAATGACTATCTGGACAGTCTTGAAAAATTCACAGAAAAAACCAAAAAAGTATCCAAGGATGAATACTGGCAGATCGCAGATGCTTATCTCAAGTTCTTGAAAAAAGATTACAAGGGAAGTTCGGAGGTTCTTGAAGACATCAAAACAACCAATCCTGAATACCTGGAAGAAATAAAAAGAATGAAAGTTCTGAATGACATCGTTTCTCATCCTAAGATTGATGCAGAATTCGAAGATCACCTGATGAAAGACTATGCTGAATATTTCGTAAAAAAAGAAGTGAAAAAGGACAGTACAGCTGTTTCCGATTATGATTACTATGGTGAAACTCCATCTACAGCAGATTTCCTTAAAGATGTTCTTGCCAACCGATATTTCTTACAGGGAGAAGACGGAAAATCTTTCCTGATGAACAATAAACTTTCAGATCTTCAGTATAATCCGAATTCAAGTCTGGTGAAAAGTGTTGAAGATTTTTATAAGAAACCAAATAAGACTCAGTTTGAACAGCAGATCATCGCCAAGAATATGGACAATGTAGGAAATATTGATGCTTTCTTCAGTACGATTTACGGAGACAGAGCCATGAGACAGGCAGACTTTGAAAAGGCTAAATCCTATTATGAAAAAGCTAAGGGCTTTGCAGGAATTCCAAGAATGAATTATGACTGGACAGACAAAGGTGAAAAAATCACACCAAAACAATATACAGCTGATGAGTATAACGGATTCAGAGGAATTTCTGATCTTGTTTTCGGACACAATGTATGGGAGAGTTTCGGTAGTGCTGAAACTGAAAGCATGACCGCTGAAGATTATTCAGCATTCCCTTTCATTAAGAACAATATGAATAAACTGGAACTGGCAGATGCCTTGATCCAGCTTAAAAAGATCAGTAACGGAACAGATGAAAAGGCAGCAAAAGCGAACCAGCTGATCGGAAACTTATTGTACAATACTTCAAGTTTAGGATATTACCGTCAATTGTTTGTGATGGATATCGACAACAGCAACGGCGGAAAATATGATTTCTGGAATACAGACCGAAAGAATCCATACAAGTATTATTACAAGAACTTCCTGTATACGACTTATATTGAACCGGATAATTTTGACCTCGCAATCAATTATTATCAAAAAAGCCTGAAGCTTTCGAAAGATAAGGAACAAAGAGCAAGGGTTCTCTTCCAGATGGCCAGCGCTGAACAAGGAAAATACTACCAGTATGAGGCGAAAAATGCATCGACTGTTAACTATTCAGATCCGAAATATTCCGAAAAGGAACAGGCTCATCAGACTGAACTGGATAATATGAGGAATGAGAAATACAGAACCTATTTTGCCCAGCTGAAATCTCAGTATGCAGATACGGAAACAGCGAAAGGACTGGCAGGAAGCTGCAGCTATTTCGGATATTTTCTGAAAAGATAATTTTAAACTTAGATAAAATAAAAAAGGAATCATTTCGATTCCTTTTTTTGTGTCTGTTTTTGCAGCCATTCTTCGTGTTTTCTTTTGAAAAAATCATGTTTATAATGTTGATTTCTTTTAGCAGCATCTATCGAGTGCGAGGTATGAATATCCTCATCTTCTTCTGCGAAATCGGAGAGTTTTTCATAATAGCAGTGAAGCTGATCCAGTTCTTTTTCGGTAAGATCTTCAATATCCACAATTCTGTTGCTCGCTTTTTCATTAGCGGCCAGAAGCTCATTGAGTTTGATTTGAATAGCCTTTGAATCTTTGTTCTGGGCTTTCTGTATTAAGAATACCATTAAAAAAGTGATAATGGTAGTTCCGGTGTTGATGACAAGCTGCCAGGTTTCAGAATACTTAAAGACAGGACCTGACGCTGCCCATATTACGACTACCAGTACAGCTCCGATAAATGCGTAAGAACTTCCCGTAAATTTAGTGGCCCAGTCGGAAAATTTTTCAAAAAGATTATTGTTTTTATGGCTCATGATGTCAATTCTTTTAATGATTAAATGTATTGAATTAACTTAATTCGGAAGTAAAAAAATCAGTGATATTTGCAGTACTTGAACACGGAAGTCTGGTGATTGAAATACTAATTCCCGGTGAAGCTTCGGTTATCATTTGAAGGAACTTATCCATGTCAAGGTTTAAAACCTTGACATGGATAACAGTAGCTTCTAAAGTTCCTCTTTAAAAGCAGATTTTCTACTTTATTTTTCTAAACCTGTGCCACCAAATCAGAAAGCCTGTCACGGGTAAGGAGCATCCGATTAGTGAAACAATGAAATACAGGATAATGCTTGGTAAGCCCATGATCTCTCCTGTATGGAGTGGTTTTGCAAGAGCTGTGAACTGTTTATTCAATGGTTTGTCGGAGAAAAGTTCTCTGGTCTTAAAAACCCCGGTTTTATCGAAGGTCACTTCATCCGGGAGCATCATACCCAAAAAATTTTGGGTATTGGTCTTCATGACTACATACCTCGGATTTTCTTTATTGGGAAGTTCTATACTGGTAACAGCATGGTACGGAAGCTGCTTATTGGAAAGTTCAAGAATCTTGTCTATAGATATTGCCACTGTATTTTTAAGATTCTTTTTTTCGTCCTGCTTCTGAAGCATATCTTCAAGGAGGCCTCCAAAAGGATCGTCGCCATTGTTCTCTTCAGAGATACGATCAATTGATGAGCCGCCTAAACTTACGATGAGACCGTTTTTCACCCACGGATAGGTCACGTACAAACCGGTAACAGCAATAAAGAAAAGTATAAAAAAGGTATAAAAGCCGAGTGTATTGTGCAGATCATAATTCACGCGCTGGAACTTTGCTTTGAACTTTACCGTCAATCCCTGCTTTAGAAATTTCAGTTTTTTAGGGAGCCATAAAACAAATCCTGAAATAATTAACAGACAGAAGACCAGTACAGATGCACCTACAATATGCCGTCCAGCATTTCCCATCATCAGATTTCTATGAATATCGAGAACGATTTCAAAAAACTGATTGGCTCCTGTATCAGCCTGACCGAGGATCTTACCAGTATACTGATTATAATACGAACTTTTATCCAACTGGTTTTCACGGTAGGAAACAACATAGCTTCTGTTTTTAGATTCAGGAATAAGCAAGGCAGTAAGTTCTTTTCCATTTTTCAACAATCCAGCCTGGATCTGGTCCGGAGTTTTGGCCATCTGTGAGCCGGAAGAGATATACACCTTATCTTTATTATAAAGGTCTATGATCTGGTTTTTGAAAGCATAGAGACATCCGGTAAGGCACATCACCAATACAATGATACTGGACAAAAGTCCGAGCCAGAGGTGGATGATCCACATGAGATATTTAATGAGGGATTCATTTTTTCTACGCTTCCGGTAAAGGCTTTTAAATAATGATTTCATTAAGGCTTAATAGCAAAAACATTAAGACAGGAATAACTGCCTTAATGTTTTCTAATTAAAATTGATATGAATGTTTCTTAATTTGGTACGGAAGTTTGAACCCTGATTATTTTCTTTCTTTGAACTTGATATCTTTTACGATCTCTTCAAATTTCGAATAGTGTTCAGGCGTAAGTGCGGTCTTGATCGCTGCTTTTCTCTGAGCATCAAATTTCTCCCAGTATTCTTTGGCAAGATCATTATTTCCGTGGTATACATCGTGGGCATCGTTAAAAGCTTTTTCAAATGCATCGTTGGCTGCATTCACAACTTTGAACTCATCTTCCGAAAGCTGACCTTCCGTTTTGATTCTTTCCAGCAAGGCATTATCGTATCTGGGTCTTTTTCTTGAATTTTCATCCACGAAGGTATTGAACTTCTCCATCTGTGGTCCGTCCAGAACTTTTGCCATTTCAACAGACTGCTGTGCTCTCAGTTCTTCACTTTTAATCCCAAGTGCCACACGGTCCATATTACCACCTTGTGCTTTGGCAGCCTGGAAGTTCTGCTCCTGAAGATCCTGATATTTTTTAGTGATTTCATCAAAGCTTTTCGTCTGATCAGGAGTAAGCTGAACTTCAGTTTTGAACTGATCATAATCAATGCCTTTCTTTTTATCTCCTGAACACGCCATGGATACTGCGCCAATAACAAGGGCCAAGAATACTGTTTTTATGCTTTTCATAATAAATAATTTTGTTGATTAAAATTTATAGTTTACCTGCACGGCAAAGTTTCGGGGTTGAATCTGATCGATATAACCACCTCGGAAATAAGAATTATATCCTACAGCATCAAAAATATTATTGAAGAAACCTCTCAGTCCCAATCCATTCTTGAAAGTATATCCAATCTGTGCATCTACTGTGGTATAATCAGGCATATTGAAAGGCTTCTCTCCAGGTTGAGTTCCGTTTACATGCCCATTCTCTGCATTGGTATATACCTGCTTAAAATCGTCAACCGGTCTGTTTCCTACATAATAAATTCCTGCCCCTATGTCAAATCCCTGTAGCGTTCCTGTATTAAATTTATAATTTAACCAAGCATTGGCAGAATGTTTAGGTGTATTGATAGGAGCTGATCCATTGACAAATGAAGGACTGTCCTGATATTGTGCATCTACGTAAGCCCATCCTGTCATTATCTGTAGGTTGGGAAGAATTTTTCCGATAAGTTCTACTTCCATTCCCTTTCTTCTCAGCTCACCCGCCATGGCATAGATCCCGGTACTGTTTCCATCCTTTAAAAGTTCATATGATAAGTTATCGGTATTGATGTCAAAGAATGTAACATTAAATCTTAATCTTTCATTAAGCCAGTCTGACTTGATCCCTGCTTCCCATTGTTTTGTAGTGGAAGCACCTACCGTACCGCCTCCAAGTAATGCATTATTGGAGCTTCTCAACGATGTAGTACTTGTGTAAGAACCAAAAACATTCATATTCTCAATAGGAGAAATCATAATCCCTAATGAAGGATTCCATGCGTAGTCTTTTTCCTTTTCAGAACCAATCAATTGGCTGTAACGAATTCCCAGGTGGGCTTTAATATATTTGTTGAAAGTGATCACATCCTGCGCCATTAATCCCATAGTTGGTGCTACTGCCTTCACTATTGGATTCTTGTCTATCAGGCTAAAGGTATTGGGATCAATATTTGAAGGAAGAACATTATTGATATCATTCAGGACATTGATCTGATCTACGGTTTTAGCTTTATAAGAAGTGGTTGTAACGTTAGATTCTTTCCAGTCGAAACCTACCTGAAATGTATGTTTCATAAATCCGGTCATCACATCTGTTCCGATAAAGTCAAACTGAAGAACTTTATTCAAATCTTCTCTGTCTGATCTGGTCAATGTTCTGTTACGGAATTCATTTGGATTCTTATTATTAACCGGGGCAAGTGCTGCTCCCGTAATTTCAGACTGGTAAGAAGAACTCATGAAGGCAGCTCTTAACTTTAACTTTTCAGTCAGCTTTCTGGTTGCCGTTGTAGAGAAATTAAATGTTTCGATTTTTGCTTTATCAGAGGCAAAACCCAAGAATTTTCTTCCCGGCATTCTGTATATGGCTTCAGTATCTCCTTTTGCAAGATTCACGGTTCCTCTATCCGGTGTGGTATTATTGTGCATATAATCCATTTCCACCACAATTTCGGTCTTGTCATCTGGACGAATGGCAATGGAAGGGTTTACGTAGATACGGTCTGTATTAACGAATCGTCTAAAACTGTTGTTATCCTGATACGCTGCATTCAATCTTACGGCAATCTTACCCTGAGAATCCAGTACTCTCTGGAAGTCTACGGTAGGTCTGTAAAAATCCCAACTCCCATATCTGAAACCTACATTGGTTTGGTTGATAAATTTAGGAATCTTGGTCACTACGTTGATTACTCCACCGGCAGAACCAAGTCCATCACCTATTCCCTGTGTAACTGCAGCAGAACCTTTAATTACCTGAATACTTTCTACGCCCTGCATATCCGTGATCATAGCTCCAGTACGAAAATCCGAGTCCATCTGAACCCCATTCTTCAGAACAGGAACTCCTCTATAACCTCTGATTGACATACTTTCTCTGGTCCCTCCATAGCTTCCAAACTGAGTAACCCCAGGAATATTTTTAGCTACATCAGTGACCGTCAGTCCACCTAAATCTTCAATTACCTTATAGGAAATAATAGAAATACTCTGGATCTGGTCTCTTGCTTTCAAAGGAAGTCTCGTAATGGCTTCTAAGCCTTCCGGCTGTTTCTTTCTTTCACCAAATAATTCTACTTCATCAATCTCTTTTGATTTTTTAATAGAATCATTCACTTGCTGTGCGTTCACAAAAACCCCACCCAATACAAGCAGAGAAAAGGATACTACTTTATTCATCTGATAACTTTTTGCAAAATTATTATTTTTAATAATTCTAAATAAATAAAAGCGACTGACATTTCTCACGTCAATTTGACTAATCATTGTCAGATTATAAATGGCCTAACAGATGCTATAAGGATCCATTAAAGATACCACATCATCATTAGAGGTATGGTTCTAAATTGGAGTTATAGGTAGAAATAGCGAAATCAAAAAAAACAAATCTCAATCTATTTCAGAAAGAATAAATACCTTTTCTTTCATTTACTTTTGAAGAGAATGCAAAAAAAATCCGTCCCTTTTCAGGGACGGATTCTATTATCATTGCAAAGTATGCGTTTATCACACTTTAATTTCAACGTCTACACCGCTTGGTAACTCTAATTTCATTAGAGCATCAACAGTTTTAGAAGAAGAAGAGTAGATATCCATCAATCTCTTGTGAGCTGATAACTGGAACTGCTCTCTAGCCTTCTTGTTTACGTGCGGAGATCTCAATACTGTGAAGATTCTCTTATTGGTAGGCAATGGAATTGGTCCGTTTACAACAGCACCAGTAGCCTTTACCGTTTTTACGATTTTCTCAGCAGACTTGTCTACCAAGTTGTAATCGTAAGATTTTAGTTTTATTCTGATTCTTTGTGACATTTTTCTAATTTAAAAAATTAACCTTTTGCTTTAGCTATGATTTCTTCAGCAACGTTTTGTGGAGTAGCCTGATACTTCTCTAATTCCATAGAAGAAGTAGCTCTTCCTGATGAAAGTGTTCTTAGAGTCGTAACATATCCAAACATCTCAGAAAGTGGAACAGAACCTTTGATTACAACAGCTCCGTTTTTCTCTTCCTGACCACTGATTGTCCCTCTTCTCTTGTTAAGGTCACCAATGATGTTACCCATATATTCTTCCGGAGTTACAACTTCCAGTTTCATAATAGGCTCCATAATTACTGGCTTAGCAGCACGTCCCGCTTCTTTAAATCCTAATTTAGCAGCCATTTCAAAGGAAAGAGCATCAGAATCCACCGCGTGGAAAGATCCGTCTTTAAGAACAACTTTAATCCCTTCAACTTCGAAACCAGCCAAAGGACCGTTCTTCATTGCAGCTTTAAAGCCTTTTTCAATAGCAGGAACAAATTCTCTAGGAACGTTACCACCTTTGATCTCATTGATGAATTCTAAACCAATTTTACCTTCGTCAGCAGGTCCTAATTCAAATACGATATCAGCAAATTTACCCTTACCACCAGATTGTTTTTTGTAAACTTCTCTGTGCTGAGCAACTCTTGTAAGATTTTCTTTGTATTCTACCTGAGGTTGACCCTGGTTAACTTCAACTTTGAATTCTCTTCTCATACGATCTACAAGAATATCAAGGTGAAGTTCACCCATTCCTGAGATAATCGTTTGACCGGAAGCTTCGTCAGTTTTAACCTGGAAAGTAGGATCTTCTTCAGCTAATTTAGCCAGAGCGTTACCCATTTTATCCTGGTCAGCCTTAGTTTTAGGCTCAACAGCGATACCAATTACCGGATCAGGGAAAACCATCGATTCAAGAACGATTGGGTGTTTCTCATCACACATAGTATCACCAGTTTTGATAGATTTAAAACCTACCGCTGCACCAATATCTCCTGCTTCAATATATTCTACAGGATTTTGCTTGTTAGCGTGCATCTGATAGATTCTGGAGATTCTTTCTTTATCTCCTGAACGGGTGTTCAAGATATAAGAACCTGCATCTAATCTTCCAGAGTATGCTCTGAAGAATGCTAATCTTCCCACGAACGGGTCAGTAGCAATCTTAAATGCTAGAGCTGCGAACGGCTCATTTACGTCTGGTTTTCTTGTAATATCAAGATCTGTTCTAGGATCAGTACCTTTGATATCGTCTTTATCCAATGGAGAAGGCAAGTATTTACATACTGCATCCAACATAAACTGTACTCCTTTATTCTTAAATGAAGAACCACAAGTCATTGGGATAATAGAAAGATCAATCGTCGCTTTTCTTAGCGCTTCGTTGATTTCTTCTTCAGAGATTGAATCCGGATCTTCGAAGAATTTCTCCATCAAAGTATCATCGTAGTCAGCCACAGCTTCTACCAGTTTCTCTCTGTATTCAAGAACTTCAGCCTTCATGTCTTCAGGAATTGGCACTACTTCGAAAGTAGCTCCTTGTCCTGCTTCATCCCAGATGATCGCTCTGTTTTTAATTAAGTCTACAACACCTTTGAAATCTTCTTCAGCACCGATTGGTAAAACGATTGGAACTGCGTTTGATCCTAACATCGTCTTAACCTGGTTTACCACGTTAAGGAAGTCAGCACCTTGTCTGTCCATTTTGTTTACGAATCCCATTCTTGCAACTTTATAGTTGTCAGCAAGTCTCCAGTTTGTTTCAGACTGAGGCTCTACTCCATCTACTGCAGAGAATAAGAATACCAAACCATCTAATACTCTTAAAGATCTGTTTACTTCTACTGTAAAGTCAACGTGTCCCGGTGTATCAATGATGTTGAAGTGGTAAGGCTTACTTTCAGGTAAAATTTTACCTTGATCTGTTGGGAAATTCCAAGAACAAGTTGTAGCAGCAGAAGTAATGGTAATACCTCTTTCTGCTTCCTGCTCCATCCAGTCCATTGTAGAAGCACCATCGTGAACTTCTCCAATTTTGTGGTTTACACCAGTATAGAATAAGATTCTTTCTGTAGTGGTAGTTTTCCCCGCATCAATGTGGGCAGCGATACCAATATTTCTTGTAAATTTAAGATCTCTACTCATTTCTAATTAGAATTTAAAGTGTGAGAAAGCTTTGTTAGCTTCCGCCATTTTGTGAGTATCAGATTTCTTTTTGTAAGCAGCACCTTCTTCTCTAGAAGCAGCTACTACTTCGTTAGCTAATTTCAAAGCCATTGACTTATCATTTCTCTTTTTAGAGTAAAGGATTAACCATTTCATTGCCATAGAAATTTTTCTGTCAGCTCTGATTGGCATAGGAATTTGGAAGTTAGCTCCACCTACTCTTCTAGAACGTACTTCTACGTGAGGCATAACGTTAGTTAATGCATCTTTCCAGATTTCAAGGGCAGTTTTTTCAGTTTCTCCTTTTTTAGCTTCTACAAGGTCTAATGCATCGTAGAATATTTTGAATGCGATAGACTTCTTACCGTCTAGCATTAAATTGTTTACAAATCTTGTTACCAATTGATCATTAAATTTCGGATCTGGTAACAACGGTCTTTTTTTCGCTTTTGTCTTTCTCATTGTTTCTGTACCTTATTTAATGATTATTTTTTCTTTCCTTTAGCTGGTGCAGCTGGTGCCTGACCTGGTTTTGGTCTCTTAGCTCCATACTTAGATCTTCTCTGCGTTCTTCCACTAACACCTGCAGTGTCTAATGCTCCTCTTACGATATGATAACGTACTCCCGGTAGGTCTTTCACCCTTCCGCCGCGTACCAATACTATCGAGTGCTCTTGAAGATTATGTCCTTCGCCCGGGATGTAGGCGTTGACTTCCTTCCCGTTAGAAAGTCTTACCCTTGCAACTTTTCTAAGTGCAGAGTTAGGTTTCTTAGGAGTGGTAGTATATACTCTCGTACATACACCTCGTCTTTGTGGACAAGAATCAAGGGCAGCCGATTTACTCTTCTTGGTGAGTGCGACTCTTCCTTTTCTTACTAATTGTTGAATAGTAGGCATTTAATTGCTTTTTATTTTAGGGTGCAAAAATAGGAATATTTTTTCAAACTACAATAACTTATATAAAAATTAAAATCAAACACTTACATAAAAAAGCAGTTGCTTCTGATGAGATAATTAACAGACCCCTGATGTGCATTGAGAAAAAGTAAAAAAAAGAAAAGTATTTTTCCTGAGAGACTCTCTATTAAATAATTGTAAAATTTTTATTCTATTATTTTAACTGCCCTATTTTTGAATCGGTATCCCAATTCCTATATAATAAGATATGCTGAAATGATCATTTTGTACAAAACTTACGTACGAATAATGATTGCTAATTAATTGAAGCCCCCAAATTATACTTCCAAACTATTTTAAAAAACTTTCTGATAGTTATCTTCTATCAGCCTTGAAAGCTTTTCGGCACAATATTTTCTAAATTTGTTAGTATAAAAAATAAACATATGAAAAATGCAAGCATTATCGGCCTGAAAGAAGCCGACTGTAAAAACATTTCAGAAAAACTTAACGTCCTTTTAGCCAACTATTCTGTATTCTATCAGAACACAAGAGGTTCTCACTGGAATATTAAAGGGGAACAGTTTTTTACTCTTCACCCGAAATTTGAAGAATTATATAACAGCCTTGTCCTGAAGATTGATGAAATTGCAGAAAGAATTCTGACCTTAGGCGCAACTCCTGCCCACAACTATTCAGACTATTTAAAAGTATCAACGATTAAAGAAAGTAAAGAAGTTACTGATGCCAATAAGAGCGTAGAACTTATCCTGAACTCTTTCAAAGTGGTAATCGACTTACAAAGAGAACTTCTTGACATTACCGATGCAGCAGGAGATGAAGGAACCAATTCTCAGATGAGCGACTACATCACAGAACAGGAAAAAGAAGTATGGATGTACAATTCTTATTTAGGGAAGTAACCTGCAGAAATCAACAGATAAATAAAAAAATCGCCTTACATTTAGGCGGTTTTTTATTTTAAATACCTATATTTGCGTTAAAATTACACATATTATGCACGACGTTCGATTAAAGTCCATTCTGGATAACGATTTCTATAAAATAACCATGCAGAATGCCGTGGTGAAACTATTTCCAGGTTCTATTGTAAAATATGAATTCATCAACAGAGGAAAGCACCAGTTTCCGGAAGGCTTTGATGCCGCTTTAAAAGAAGCCGTCAACAAAATGGCGGAACTGAAACTTACCAAGGATGAAAAAAAATTCATGGCAAGAACCTGTCCTTATATAGACCTGCCCTATCTTGACTTTCTGGAAGGATATCATTATGATCCTTCCGAGGTGAAAATTCATCAGGAAGGCAGTGAGCTTTCTGTAACGGTGGAAGGACTCTGGTACAGAACAATCCTTTGGGAAGTTCCATTATTAGCCTTAATCAGTGAGCTTCATTACGAAATGAACCATATGGAAAGGGATTCTAATGATATCGTGATGAGCAGAACTCTGGAAAAAGCAGATTCCCTGGCAAAACTTGGTGTAAATTTCGCAGAATTCGGGACCAGAAGAAGACATTCCTATAAGGTACAGAATCTGGTGATGGAAGCTTTAACGCAAAACAAGCCCTCCACTTTCATCGGAAGCTCCAATGTACATTTTGCGATGAAATATGGCGTAAAGCCAATAGGCACCCACGCTCACGAATGGTTTATGTTCCACGCAGCAGAATACGGATTCAAAATGGCGAACGAGCTGGCGCTGGAACACTGGGTAGATGTGTACAGAGGTGATCTTGGAGTTGCCCTTTCCGATACTTATACTACGGATGTTTTCTTTCAGCAGTTTGACAAGAAGTTTGCAAAACTGTTTGACGGCGTTCGCCATGACAGCGGTGATCCTCTGGAATTTGCAGACAAAACAATCGCGCATTACCAAAACAACGGAATCAATCCTTTATTTAAATACATTATTTTCTCCGATGCTCTGAACCTTGAAAAAGTGGAGGAAATCACCAATTATTGCCGCGGAAAGATTGGCGTATCTTTCGGAATCGGGACCAACCTTACCAATGACGTAGGCTTAAAACCAATGAATATCGTTATGAAACTGATTGGCGTACAGGCCCAAAACAAAGAATGGATCCCAACCGTAAAACTTTCCGACGAACATGGAAAATACACAGGTGATCCAAAAATGATTGAACTGGCTAAAGAATTCCTGAGAATAAAAGATTAAATTAGATTTCAGATTTCAGAGGATAGACTTATAAAACCAATGCTATGAGATTAAAAATTTATTTACCGCTTAGTGTTTTGATCGCCACCTTATCTTTTGCCCAGGAAAAGAAAAAAGAAAAGGCAAAATTCAATCAGGAACTAGCAACCTCTCTGGGTGCCGATCAGTATGGAATGAAAGCCTACACCATCGTAATGCTGACCACCGGTGCCACAAAAATTGAAGATAAAGCCAAAATGGGAGACCTGATGAAAGGTCACATGACCAATATCGGGAAACTGGCTGACGAAGGAAAAATCGTAGTGGCCGGACCGTTTTTGGAGAAAAACAAAGAAAACTACCGTGGCATGTTCATCTTCAATACACAATCTAAAGGGGAAGCTGAGCAATGGGTAAAAACGGACCCTGCGGTACAGGCCGGCGTTTTCAGTTATGAAATTTTTCCGTGGTACGGATCTGCCGCCTTGCCTTTGTATCTGAAACATCACGACGAAATATCTAAAGGAAATCCATAATATATATTGCAGGAAAAATATCCCGGAAATTTTGAAGGATACAAATAATTTCACAATTTTGTAAAAAGACCGATTATGGAAAAAGAAAAATTACGCAGAGTACGAAAACAAAAAGGCTTCACCCAACAGGAAATCGCCGATTTTATAGCAACAGATGTGTCCAACTACAGCAGAAAAGAAAGCGGAGGTGTAAAGATCACCCGAAATGAATGGGATAAAATTGCGAAATTTTTAGACGTTCCTGTGGAAGAAATCTATGAGGAAGAAGAGATTTCCGTAGTTGTCAATAATGAATACAATACCATTAATGATCAGGCTGGAATTTACAATGTTAATGGAAACAATAGCAATAATTACAATATCCCGAATTCGGTTATAGATAATCTTCAGAAATACATTGTCTTGCTGGAAGAGGAAATTAAAAGACTTAAAGAGGGGAAAAAATAGTGCTTTATTAAAATGAGGGTACTTTCAAATATAGTTTGGGCTTTTAAGAATCATCATTACAGCAAAATTGAAGATTTCAATAAAGAAATTGCGCACTACCAAACTGTTATTTTAAAAGAAAGGGCGATCTGGGATGCAGATCAAATAGTGATCAATACTCCTGAGATAGACGTTTGCTATGAAGCCTGGATCAAAGGAAAAGAGGATATCTCATCCAATGAAACAGTAACAGACGAAGCTAATGCCTTTAACGAAGATAATAGCGACCACAGTCTATTTCAGGTAGAATTTTGTGCAAGACTGAAAGCCAGCAACGGTACCTATTTCACAGCTCTGGATCTGCTCTTTCAGTTAGAAAATCAAGTGGCTAATAAAGATCTTGGTGATCATATATTCTTTGAAGGCCTCACCGCCAACGATACCGAAGAACAAAAGTATGAGACACCGCTCTAATCAATGTACTTAGGAAGTTAATCCAATTTATTAGATATACTATTAAAATCAGTGTATATGAAACTTCAACATAAAAAGCCAGCCTTACTTTTAATTGATATTCAAAAAGGATTTCTTGATGAAAAATATTGGGGAGGAAACAGAAATAACAAAACAGCAGAACAGATCAGTGGAAAATTATTAGAAAAATGGAGAGAGCTCAACCTGCCTGTATTCCACATCAGACACAGCTCATTAAATCCCGATTCAAAACTGCATGAAACCCATACCGGATTTGAATTTAATGATTATGTACTTCCAAAAAACAATGAGCCTGTGATTACAAAACATGTAAACAGCGCTTTCATAGGAACAAATTTAAAAGAACAGCTCGATCAGCAGGATATCAATACTTTAGTGATTATTGGAATAACAACCAATCATTGTGTTTCAACAACCACTAGAATGGCAGGAAATTTCGGGTACGAGACCTACGTAATTTCAGACGCCACTGCTACCTTTGACAGGATAGGAATACATGGAGAAAAATATGATTCAGAATTAATACACTTGACCAGTCTTGCCAATTTAAATGATGAATTTGCAACCGTATGGAACTCAGAAAAACTATTGAATGAATTATAAAAAGCACACAGCATACAAATAGCAATCTTTCACGAAAAGGTTGAATAAAAACCTAAATAAATCACCAAAACGTTACATATTGATTTATTTTTTTACTATCTTAGGCATTCATTTTCAGAATTATACAAATTAAAACCAACAAAAAAATTAATTCCATGAAAAAAACGAACCTATCAAAACTTTCAAGAACAGAACTGAAAGAAGTATTCGGCGGGTATTTATATCCGGCACCATGTCCGGGAGGATGCCCTGGTGAAGCCTTGATCAGATGTCCTGACGGATCTACCACTATGACAAATTTTGTATGCATGGGGGGAGGATGCGCAGCGGCTGCCATTTGCAAACCACTCGTTCTTGAACCTTTTCCAGATCCGATTATCATCACGCCATAATCTGATCCATAAAAATAAAGTGAGCTTTCCGGCTCACTTTTTCATTATTAAAAAGGTCACTTGATTCGCTATCAAAGCTGCACACCAATGATCATTGTTTTTTTTATTATCTTTAAATAAACAAAAACCACCATGAAAACCATTGAAGAAGTTCTGCAAAAACTGGATACCATCATCATTTGGTGCAAAGAAAACCAAAGTCCGGCCGGATATTTTGCCTGCACCTACCGGATTATGACAGCCCAGGTACTAAAAGGAATTCAACAGAAGAAATTTGAAGACAACCCAAGAATGACTTCTTTAGATATTGCTTTTGCCCAAAGATATCTGGAAGCATGGGAAAATTACAGCAAAGGAAAAAAATGCAGCCAATCGTGGTACACCGCCTTTGAAGCCACGAAAAATAAAAATCTTTTGATCTTACAACACATTTTTCTGGGAATGAATGCCCACATTAATCTGGATCTCGGGATTTCTGCAGCCACAGTGATGCCCTATCGTAAAATAAATCCGCTCAAAAAAGATTTTGAAACCATCAATACAGTCATCGCCTCCATCAACCAACAGGTTCAGGACGCTTTGAATAAAATATGCTATCCCGTGGATCTCATCGACAAAATTTCCAACGGAAAAGATAATGCCGTTCTCGATTTTGCGATTTCCAAAGCAAGGGAAACCTCCTGGGCAACAGCCGTTATTGCGTCCAACACACCCAACTTCTTAAGAGAATCATTCATCAACATTGTAGATTATGCTGCGGCAAAAGTCGCCTCACAGATTGTAAATCCCAAAATACTGACGCCTGCATTAACCAAAGAACTGAAAAAATGCGAAAGCACCGATGTAGTAAAGAATATTGAAATTTTATCTTTAACCAAGACCGTTTAAATTCTATCTGTTATAGGATAACTTTCAGCCCTTCTCTCCCATCTTCCGGATCATTATTTTAAATCCCAATTAATTTTTCTTTTTGTAATTTTGAAACATGGAGATGACCTATTTAATTATTGGATGTATTGCCGGCGGAGTTCTGGGAGCCGTGATTTTGTATTTTGCCTTAAAATCATCGATGGTTTCAAGAAGTTCTTATGATGAACTGAATCATCTGCATATCAAAAATCATTCGGATCTGGAAAACCTGAATTTGAAAATACAGGAACTGAATGAAAATATCTACAGAGAAAAAGAACAAAACCAACTGCAAACAGACCTTCTGAACGATCTGAAAAATGAATATGCGAAGATCTCTGCGGAATACACTTCCTTAAACTCCCAGTTTCTGGAACAGAAACAGCTTAATGTAAAGCAAACGTCTCAAATAGAGAATCTGATATCCGAGAAGCAGCATATTTTCGCGAAAAATTCTGAACTTTCTGCCAAAAATGAAAGCCTGCAGCATTCCCTTGACACCCAGAAAGAGGAAATCACAAAAATTCAGGATGAATCAAAGCTGCAGTTTGAAAATCTGGCCAATAAAATTTTAGATGAAAAAACGGAAAAATTCACAACCTTAAACCAAAGTAATTTAAAAAATATCCTTGAGCCTTTCCAGGAAAAGATCACTGATCTGAAAAACAGAGTGAATGAGGCTTACGAAAAGGAAAACAAGGAACGCTTTTCTCTCGCGGAAAAGGTAAAAGAACTGGCAGAACTGAATCAGCAAATCTCTGAAGATGCGAAAAAACTGACCCGGGCATTAAAAGGAGAAAGTAAAACTCAAGGAAACTGGGGAGAAATGATCCTTGAAAGTATCCTTGAAAAATCCGGACTTGTAAAAGGAAGAGAATATTTCTTGGAGCATGAACTTCGTGATGAAGATAGTAAAGCCCTTTTCTCTGAATTTTCCGGCAAAAAAATGCGGCCTGATGCTGTTATAAAATATCCTGATGAAAGAAATGTGATCATTGATTCCAAAGTATCACTTACCGCTTTTACGGAACTGGTAGACGAGACCGATCAGGATGTCTACGCGGTCAAACTGAGCCAGCATTTAGGTTCCATCAAAAATCACATCCTGCAACTGAGTCAGAAAGCGTATGATGATTATGGGAAATCATTGGACTTTGTCATGATGTTTATTCCAAGTGAACCCGCTTATATCGCCGCGATGCAAGCTGACCCGAATCTTTGGAATTTTGCTTATGAAAGAAGGATCCTGCTTTTAAATCCTAGTAACCTGATCACTTCCCTGAAGCTCATCGCAGATCTCTGGAAACGCGAATACCAGAACAGAAATTCTATGGAGATCGCTGAGCGTGGAGCAAAACTGTACGATAAGTTTGTAGGTTTTGTAGACAATCTGGATAAGGTCGGGAAAAATCTCGATCAGGCTAAAAATGTTTACAATGATGCATACAAACAGCTGTATACTGGAAATGACAATCTGGTGATCCAGACTCAGAAACTGAAATCTCTCGGCATCAAAAACAAAAAAGATCTGCCTCAAAGTCTTATTGACAATGGCAACTTTATAGAAACAGACCAATAATCGTATGAAAAAAAGTTACATTATTTTAATTATCAGTATCGTCATTTTCATGATTTCCCTGATTTTGCCAGCAGTTTTTACCAAAAAAGGCAGTGAAGTCTATGGTCTTACCCTTTTCCTGTTTGGTTGGACAGATCTCACGGGAGACGGAACTTCATGGCTGGCCAATCCTATATTGCTTTTTTCATGGGTATTCCTTTTGGTTAAACAACCCAAAATTGCCGCTTTTTTAGGTTTACTTTCTGTAGCCGTAGCTCTCTATTATGTAACAGAAACAGAAATAATCGTTGATGAAGCAGGCCACAAATACCCGATTACGGGCTTTGGTTTAGGATATTATGTTTGGATTGCAAGCTGTGTTACGATGTTTATCGGAAGCTTACTTCTCTTAAAATCTAAGCCGGAAACCCAACCTGTTTCAAAAGATTAATTCAGAAGAAAATACGATTGACCGGCCTTATAAAATCCCTTTTCTCTAAAACGAAACAGGCCTAATCACAAATTTTGCATAATTTTGCAAGATGTTGATAGAAAGCTTTCAAAACGAAAAAGTAAAAAACGTCACCAAACTATTGGCTGACAACAGGTTCCGTAAAAAATCAAAAGTTTTTGTTGTTGAAGGACAGCAGGAGAACGAAAGGGCTTTACAGTATCACTTTGAACCTGTAGAGTTTTTTGTGTGTGAAAACATCTTTAAGGGAAAGCTTCCTGAAAGCAGAATCCATTATGTAAGCGAAAAAGTATACGAAAAAATAGCCTACAGAGGAAGTTCTGAAGGGATTCTCGGAATCTATCAAACCAAAGAAAATCTTCTTTCATCATTTATTCCTCAAGAAAACGCTACCGTTATTATTGTGGAAGGGGTCGAAAAGCCTGGTAATTTAGGAGCAATCCTCAGAAGCTGTGAAGCTTTTGGAATAGATGCCCTGATTGTTGCGGATGGAAAGGCCGACTTTTATAACCCTAATGTTATCCGTTCAAGTGTAGGCTGTCTCTTTGGAATGAAGGTTTATGATGCAGGAAATGATGAAACATTTGAATTTCTTCAGAAAAATAAGTTCAACATCTACACTACGCTTATGGACGAGACCGCTGAAGATCTGTATACAAGAGATTTCAGAGAGCGATCGGCAGTCTTGTTTGGAACGGAGCATTCCGGATTAAGTGATTTCTGGACAGGCAAGGGAAAAAACACTTTGATTCCTATGGCCGGAAGTATTGACTCTTTGAATTTGAGTAATGCTGTGGCAATTACCTGCTATGAATCTTTAAGGCAGAAGAAAGGGTAAGGTCTGAAAAGAATCCTTAAAGCTCGGAGAGGGAAGTTTGTTAATGTCTAAAACTAGTTTTGTCCCTATTAAAGGTTTTTAAAAATTACAGGTGAACCCCTGATTTCCTAAAATATAAAGCATAAAAAAACCGTCTCACAAAGTGAAACGGTTCTTTTATTGTTAAGCTATTGCTAGAATTATTTCTTAGCAGCGTCTTTAACTTCTTTAGCAGCATCTTTAGCAGCACCTTTAGCAGCATCAGCAGCACCTTTAGCAGCGTCAGCAGCAGCTTCAGTTGTAGCTTTAGCAGCGTCAGCACCAGCAGCAGTTGTAGCAGCAGCAGCATCTTTAGTAGCGTCAACAGCAACGTTAGCAGCTGAATCAATTACTTTAGCAGCAGAATCAGAAACTACAGCAGCAGAATCAGCTACGTTAGCAGCAGCAGAATCAGTAGCTCCTTCAGTAGAAGTAGTTTCAGTTTTTTTACAAGCAACTAGAGAGATTGCAGCGATAGCAGCTACGAATAATGACTTTTTCATAATAAATTAAATTTAATTTTGTTAATATTGTTTTATATAAATTTTCTTCTGTTCCGTTATTTGAACAAGACAAAGGTAGACCAGATAGAAAAGTTGTTTATGAAAAATAATTGTAATACATTTGTAAAATAGTTTTACAAAAAAACATTGCTGATAATCAACAATTTAATTATTTTATAAAAATTGACAGATTTAGATCTATTACATTTTGAACAGCTAAAAAAGGATGTTCAGACCGAATTTTTAAAAGAATCGAGCTCTTCCCATGATGATATTTCAAAATGGAAGGGTATAGATATCATATATTTTCAGGAAGACCTTCGCAAAAAGGCAAAAGGCAACATCAGTGAAAAGTCATTTTACACCTATTTCAAAACTTCACCGGTTACCAAATTACCCCGGATCGATATGCTCAATTTATTGAGTATCTATGCGGGATATGATTCATGGTACGACTTCAAGAAACAGCATCTTTTTGCGGGAGAATTGCTGCAGGAAAATGAAGATCTTGAGGAAGAAGAAATAAATGAATTGGAAAAAACAGTCTCTGCAGCCCTGGATTTGCCAAAAACAGAAATTCCAGCGAAAAATATCGAATATTTTCCTCAGGAAAATTTAGATTTACAAAAATCAACTACTGATAATCAATCAACTAAAGAAAAAACAGTTGCATCTACAAATATCGAAATTCCCTCTTCTACACCCAGGAAAAATTTCTTCAAAAAGAATGCCTGGGCCATTATCACCTCGATATTAATTACCATTACCGGAATTCTTGGATTTAAGGATGAAATTTTTTCGAAAACCTACAAATATTGTTTTACGGACAAAGACCGTGGCGTTGCCGCCATCAATACCCTTGAAATAAGAGTGATCAAAGAAAATGAATCACCGCTTTTGTTTAAAATAAAACCGGGAGAGTGTTTTTATTACTCTACCAAGGATAAAAATCTTAAAATGCAGATCAGTGCTCCCTTCTATGAGTATCTGGAGGTCAACAGAAATCTGGAAAATGCTCCGGACGAAGAAATGATAGAACTGAAGCCTGATGATTATAAGATGGCCGCTTATTATTTCTCCATTAAAGATGTCAAAGGCGGTAATCCTGAAGAGCAGGTAGCGCTTATCAAGCAGAAAAGAAACCAACTGGAAAACCTGATCAGCAACAATGCCGTTATTTATCAGGTGTATGATAACAAAACCTACGGTATAGAAAGACTGGATAAGCAAAAATATATCACGCTGGTAACGACACCTACCACCTCTCTTAAGAACCTAAATGTAATAGAGATGAAAAAGGATATCAAAGGAAAAATCGTATCGATCAAATTTAAAATTGCCACCACAGATGAAGAGAATAAATAAATTTTTAATGTTCACCGTTGTTTTTTTAGCATTGGTTTCCTGCAATAATAAAAAGACTGAAGTAAGCGATCTTGATAAACTTAGAAACAGCACGAATGTAAAAAGCTACCCTGCGGTACAGATGGACAGCATGCAGGCCATTAATTCTATTACCAAACAGAAAGTACAGGAACTTCTTGATCTTTCCACGCTTTACTTATCCGGCAACAGAAATACAGAAATAGACACCGTTATTTTTTCACAAATGGAAAGCTATTTCCATAAGCCGGATTCTATGACGTTCAGAAAACTGTTCAGAGAACTGGACAGCCTGAAAGTGAAATCAGTTAAAGTCAATAGTCTGAACGTGTATAAAGAGTTTTATAAAAAAGATACTTTGGATTACGCTAAATTCAATCTGGAATACTTTGACGCCAAAAATAAGTCTCTGGGAACATTTGAGAAAAATGCTCAGTACATTTTGCTGTCAACTCCGATGATCAAAAAAGAATTTAAATTTTATTTCCTGGATTTCTATTCGAGTCCGTTAAAGAAAGACAGCACCTCGGTAGGAGTGACTAAATAATCCAGGGGAATATCATTTTCCCAGACATCATCGATCTGTTCATCCGGACTAAAGTAGTTGATCCCAATTTTTTTTGATGCGGGCGAAATACTTTGGAAAAAGGCATCGTAAAATCCTTTTCCGTAGCCTACTCTATTCCCTTTTTGGTCCCCATAGAGTAAAGGGGTAATTACATAGTCAAAATGATGCTCTCCGGAGTCTTCATTGGAACCAGGTTCTTCAATTCCCCAATTGCTGGTTTCAAATAGCGTATCCTCATTGATCTCGACGGATATCAAATCTTCTGCGATCACTTTGGGAACAAAAACGCGGATATTCTTCTCTAAAAAAGCATGAATAAAGATCTTGGTATCAATCTCATTAAACTTCCTGATTGGGGTGAAAATATGCACCTTCTGCCCTGCAACAGGTTTAAAATAATCTAAAAACGCTTCAAGTATTCTTTCAGATAATGAGAAAGCCTCATCAACTGACAAGGCTTTTCTTTTCTGCATATATTTCTTTCTAAGCTCTGCTTTTATCATGATTGAATCATTTTTATCAGACAAGCTTGTCATTTTTCACAATAGTCATTTTTACATTATGCGTTTTCAGAAGGTGGCAAAATTTTATATAATTTATCGGATAGACGAACTCTGAACGGAAGTTCAAAAGTGATCTGATCTCCAACTTTTGCCGTTTCACAAGGACCTCCGTTTACATGAATCTCTGTAATCGTTACTTCCTGCTCACCGGTTGTCGGACCTGAAATTAATACCTTATCTCCTACTGAAATTTCTTTATTTTCAATCAAAAACTGTGCAATCTTTGATTTTGTATAATAATGTTCTGCCTTTCCAAGCAGTACTTTTTTTACGGTTATTTTCTTGCGGATATTTTTGGTTTGTGCTTTTGCTAAAGGTTGAACTGAAGAGTCACCCGAGGTTTTAAATTTCAAAGCATCAGATTTTCCTTTTCTAAACACTTTATTTCCCACCTGCAGTCCTTCTCTTAATTTTACCTGTTCCGCTAAAGGTAAATGTGTAATATCCAGACATTCGCTAGAACAGCAATTTTCCATTACCGCTTTACACTCGTCACACTGGATAAATAACAAATGACAGGCATCATTAGAACAGTTGGTATGGTTATCACAAGGTTTCCCACACTGATGGCATTTTGAAATAATGTCGTCTGTAATTCGTTCTCCCAAACGGTGATCGAATACGAAGTTCTTACCGATAAATTTACTTTTTATTCCTTCTTCTTTGATCTGACGGGTATATTCAATAATCCCGCCTTCCAGTTGAAATACATTTTTAAAACCCTGATGTTTGAAGTAGGCACTCGCTTTTTCGCAACGAATTCCTCCTGTACAATACATCAAAAGATTTTTATCTTCTTTAAAATCCTGTAATTGTTCGTTGATGATCGGTAAACTTTCTCTGAAATTTTCTACATCCGGAGTAATTGCTCCTTCGAAGTGCCCTACTTCACTTTCGTAGTGATTTCTAAAATCAACCACAATGGTATTGGGGTCTTCCAGTAAATCATTAAATTCCTGTGCTTTCAGGTGAACTCCTTTATTGGTAACATCAAATGTATCATCATTCAGACCGTCAGCAACAATTTTATGTCTTACTTTAATCGTTAATTTCAAGAAGGAATGGTTATCTTGCTCAACCGCAACATTCAAACGAATTCCTCTCATAAATTCATACCCTTCAAGTGTATCGCGAAATGCTTCCAACTGATCTGCAGGAACACTCATCTGAGCATTTATTCCTTCATGAGCAACATAAATACGACCCAATGCATCCAGTGCGTTCCAGGCTATAAATAATTCGTCGCGAAATTTTTTGGGATCTTCAATTTTGGCATACGCATAGAAAGACAATGTAAGACGTTCCTTACCAGCTTCATCAATAAGTTGAGCTCTTTCTTCTGCGCTTAAGGTGTTATACAGTTGCATGCTATAAACGTTTTAAGTGAGAAAAATATTTTTGCAAATATAGTAATTTTTCAATTGAGTTCTTTTTTTTGGGAAAATCATATAGTGTGCAGATGGCCAATGAATACTACATGATACGTATTATTGGTGAACAATTGACAGATATCAGACATCTCAATTAATTGTTGTACCTTAATCTTGACATTTTTTCCTTTTCCTGCTTACAAAATGTCACATTTTTACTTTAATATTTTTTTAAGTTTTGTTAATACATTATTCAACATTATGACATAATGCATAAAATGACATAATAGCCGTTAAATTTTAGTTAAAATTGAAACACAGCATGCTAATTGCTTACTTATTTAGCATTAAATTTGTTTACGGTAAAACAAAAAAATCAATAAATAAAAAAAGAAAGATATACAATGAAGAGTACTTTAAAAAAACTATTACCATTTGCGGTAGTCGGAGTGATCTCCGGAGCTACTACTGTTGGCACCTTACAATATTTCGGTCATCAATCTAATAATGGCGACCAGTCTTACTTTACATCAGCAGCTCCTAATGCATCATTTGTAGGAATGAATACAGGAACTGTGGGCGACGATTTTGTAAAGGCATCAAAAACTACCGTTCCTGCGGTGGTAACCATTAAAAATTACCAAAGCAGATCAACGAGCAGAGCTTCAGAGCAGGATCTGTTTGACTTCTTCTTCGGAGATCCATTCGGAGGAAGAGGAGGACAACAGAGACAGAAGCAGCAGGCTCCGGACAATATGCCGTCGGGAATGGGATCCGGGGTGATCATTTCACCGGACGGATATATCATCTCCAACAACCATGTTGTAGCAGGAGCTAATAAACTGGAGGTCGTATTAAGCAATAAAAAATCTTATATAGCCACGCTTGTAGGAACAGATCCAAACACAGATATCTCTTTATTAAAGATTGAAGAAAAAGGTCTACCCTATTTAAATTTTGCCAATTCGGATAATATTGAAGTCGGACAATGGGTACTTGCAGTAGGTAACCCGCTTGGATTGAACTCTACGGTAACGGCAGGTATTGTTTCTGCGAAAGGCAGAGGAATTGGCATCCTGGGAGGTCAGGGCAAAGCCACAAACCCTATTGAAAGCTTTATCCAGACCGATGCAGCCATCAACCCGGGTAACTCAGGCGGAGCATTGGTTAATGTCAATGGTGATCTTATCGGAATCAACTCTGCGATCCAGTCTACTACAGGTTATTATCAGGGATATGGATTTGCAGTTCCGGCTAACTTAGCAAGAAAGATTGTTGAGGACATCAAGAAATTCGGAATTGTACAAAGAGGATTCTTAGGGGTGTCATCATTAGACCTTTCCAATGATCAGCAGGTAGCGGCATACAACAAGCAGTTCAAAACCAATATTAAATCCGGTGCGGGAGTTTATGTAACAGGATTCGGAGATAGCAGCGGTGCAGAAGATGCAGGTCTGAAAAAAGGGGATATCATCACGAAGATCGACAGCTATGATATTACCGACTTTGCGGATCTTTCCATGTCTATCGGAAGCAAACGTCCTGGTGATAAAGTTCAGGTAACTTATGCCAGAAACGGGAAAGAAAGTACGACTACGGTAACGCTTAAAGACCAGAAGGGAGGTACGACTACCAGAACAAAAGCTGACCTGAGCGTCACTGAAAAAATTGGAGCAGACTTTGATCCGCTTACTGAAAAATTCAAAACAGAATACGGATTAAACAGTGGAGTGGTTGCTAAAAATGTAAGTGAAGGAAGCGAAATGGCTAAGATCGGAATCGTAGATAATTATATCATTATTGAGATCAACGGGAAGCCGGTGAATTCACAGAAAGATGTAGAAAAGGTTCTTGAGAAATACCAGGGTAATGTACAGGTGAAATTTGTAGATGACTACGGTAGAATCTATACAAAAGGATTCAAAATGCCTTAACAAACAAAGACAATTGTCTTTTTCATATCAACGAAAAACGCTGCAAATTTGCAGCGTTTTTTTTATTTTGTTTTATTCATTTTCTCAGCAATCCTTTTCTTCTTGTTCCGCTCATAAATAACTTCTACGATCTTTCCCCCTATCCACGAAAACGGGAAAAACGTAAGGAAAATAGAAATCTTATAAAACGTAGGATGGTATGGAAATATAATAACATCCAGCATGGCAATAAAAAGCATAATAAAGCCGATAAGAATAGCATAGGCTACCTTAGCATACTTCACAATAAGTGCAGTAGCCACTCCCCCTATGGTAGAACCCAGCCCGGAAATAAACAGCAGAAATCCGAAAAATGCATTATCATCTTTCATGCTGAAAAGGAATCTCTGCCAATGCTCGAAAGGAGCAAAAGCTTCGAAAGTGATCCATTGCGGAAAAACCCTTATGCCAAGGGTGATCATAAGCCCCGCTATACCAAGGCCTACCAGAACCGCAATTGTATTTCTAATAAAATTCATTAATCCTGATGTGCAATCATAGAAATTTCAATATCAACATTCTTAGGCAGACATGAAACCTGTACAGTCTCACGAGCCGGATAGCTGTCTGCATCAAGATATGAAGCATAAATATCATTCATTACTGCAAAGTCATCCATGCTCTTAAGGAAGATGGTCGCTTTCACAACATTTTTAAAGGTCATTCCTGCTTCTGTAAGAATAGCCTCAAGGTTTTTCATTACCTGATGCGTTTCCTTTTCAATTCCCTCTACCAATTTACCAGTTGCCGGATCTACAGGAATCTGTCCGGAAATATATAAAATTCCGTTTGCCATATTAGCTTGTGAATAAGGCCCGATTGCTGCAGGTGCATTAACTGTGTTGATTATTTGTTTCATATGTATATTTATTTTTCCAAGGTCATCAATCCCTATCTCCTGTAATCGCTTTTGGGGCAATTCCGTCGACAGTGATTTCACTAGAATTTATTTTGGTTGCAAATATAAAATTTATATTGACAATTCTCAATTTGATATTAGAAAGGTGCATTAGGCTGTGTAAAACTTCTGTCCTTGTATTTCAGCGCATCGCTTAAGATGTTGGCTTTGATACCGATAAAGAAGTCATATACCTTATATTGTCCGAAGGGAACCCAGTTAAAGTTGATCGTGAAACTTCGCTGATCTCTGGAGAATCCTATTCTTGTATACGCCAAATCCTTCGTTACAAGGTCAAAATGCGTGCTCCCATTGATATTCCAGTAAGGAGTAAGCTTAATACTACCGTCAAGACCTACAGAAGCAATTTTATTGCCAAGTGCTGAAAGTCCTTTTGAATAGGCATAGTTCGCATTGATATTTAAAGTCCATGCCTGATCGAAATGGGCATAATTATCATTATCAAAATAATAGTTTTCATTTCTCACTTCTCCCTTTGAAGGATACTTTTTGGCATAATCTGTTTTCTCTCCAAAAATCTCACTGCTCAAAGGATAGGACAGCTGTACGTTGAATCCCTGCACACTGAAGTGACCGAACTCTTCTGTTCTGATTCCCTGAGTAGCACCCGGAGCAAAATAGATTTTATACGGTTCCAGCGCAAGACTTGTGTTAACACTCAGTTTATTATTAAAGAAAGAAGATTGCCCATTGATACTGAATACAGACCACGGGTGATCTTTTGCTGCAAAATTGTAATTTCCTGAAAGGTTAAGAGATTCGAAGATCTTTATTTTCTTTACACCGGTAGAGTCACTTTTAGATTTTACTTTCATTTCGATATTGTTTCCAATATTAAAACCTAAAGCTCCTACAACACCACTTGAAGGACTTCCAACAATTCCTTTTTCAAAAATAGAATAAGGCGTTAAAGCACCCTGTGCATTATAGTAATTTTTATAGTAGCCAAAGCCAGGACTTGAGAAATCCGGTGAATAGGTAAAACTAAGACTCGGTGTCATCATGTGTCTTACTGCTTCCACAACAGATCCTTTCTTAAACTTCAGCATTCCGTACAGCGTGGTCTGTAGACTGGCTGATGAAGAGAATGTAGAATAACCTGCCACATTCTTCTGGATCTCTTCTACATCCACAGCTTTTACAGGATCATAGAATTTGTTAAGCGTTTTTGTTGTTAAGGCATTATCAATATTCGCACTTAAACTGAAGGTAAAATATTTGGCTAATGTTGTATTGGTTCCTAAAGCAATATTATTTTTAAGTCCTGTCTGCATTTTGTCCCACATTGCCTTGGTAAAAAGCTCATTCTCCTGGGTGCTGACATAATTTGTCAGGTTAAAACCGGTATTCACTGTAATATTTTCAAGGAGTCCCTGTCTTACTCCTGTTTTTGATTTAAACAGATAGAACTGGTTGATCGCCACATTCATCTGGGGAAGACGAAGATCTGCCAGTCCGGTTGCAAAGTTTTGAGAGTATGATGCCGATCCGGTGATGGTGGCAGGCAGCTTCAAAAATCTTTTGGTCACCGTTACGGCTGAACTCTGCTGCGTATTCAGAACATTCTGGTTGAAAATATAGTTGTTGTTAAGCGGATTGTTATAAAACTTGGTACTCACAATATCAACTGAAGCACTAAAAGTCAGGAAAGGGTTCGCTTTTGAATCCTGAGTATGCGTCCATGCAATTCTGTATGTACTGTTTTTCGTGTAATCATCCAGACCTTTAATTCCCCTTACCATCGTTCCTACATCTGCCGTAAAGGTTCCGGAATACCGGTATTTCTTCAGATAATTCATCTGTGGTCTTAAATTCCAGCTCCCTTTGGTATAGATATCAGCGAGAACTTTAAGGTCAAAATGCTCCCCTATCGGCTGATAGTATCCAAGTCCGTTCAGGAAAAACCCGACATCTTCCCTTTCCCCGAAACTCGGGATCAGGATACCTGCTGCTCTTTTTTCTGAAAACGGAAGGATCGCAAATGGAAGAATAAGAGGAGTGGGAACCTTTTCGATGTACATCTGAATAGGTCCGGTAACAATCTGTGATTTATTCTTGGTTTTGATCAGCTTAATGTTCGAGGCACGCATAAAATAATCCGATGCAGTATCTTTTTTCTTGATATAATATTCGTCGGTAGTATAATCTGCATTCCTCATGGCAAAGACAGAATCACTATATTTTTTAGTTTTCTGGGCGGTGATCACCCCACCACTTTCTTCTGTTCTTGCATTAAAGGCAATGGCCTGTCTGGTTTTTGTATTGTAGCTGAACTCGTTGGTTTCATACTTTTTCCCTGCCTGAGTAGTAATTACAGGTTCAATAATTTTTCCCAGAGAATCCAATTTTCCACGGGCATAGATGAGATTTTTATTATCGTCGATCGAAATATAATCTGCATCAATCTGCATGTCCTGGTATTTTACCTGGGCATTTTTATTCAGGAATGTCATTTTTTTAGGAACATCTCTTCGCTGATCGTCCGCTTTTGTACGGAGAATATCATCTAATGCTTCCTTTTTTACAACAATGGTATCCTTTTTGGAAATAGTATCATTAACCACATTTTTAGGCAATTTTTCAGGGTTTTTCTGTGCTAAAAAATTGTTAAAAATTAGGATAATTAAAATTTGTAATATATTTTTGAGGACGGTTTTGGCCAATTTTGTTATATATAATTAAGGCTCAAAATTAGTATAATTTTTAAAACTGTAAGATGTACAAACAAAAATTTAAAATAATTTTATCATTTTTCCTTATTCTTTCAAGCACTTTATTTTTTTCGCAAAAGAAATTTACGATCGTTTTAGATGCCGGACATGGGGGAAGTGATCACGGAGCGAACAGGTCTTATGCGGATATTGGAAGGGTGGCAGAAAAAGACGTTACGCTTGCTGTTACCTTAAAGGTAGGGGCAATGTTGGAGAAAAACAGAGATTTTAAAGTAATATATACCCGTAAGTTTGATGAATATCCTTCACTTTCGGACAGAACAAATCTGGCCAACAGAAGTAAGGCTGACCTTTTTGTTTCGATCCACTGTAATTCTTCGCAACGACCTACAGCCTACGGAACAGAAACGTATGTACAGGGCCCGAATCAGAATGATGAAAACCTGGAAGTGGCAAAAAGAGAGAATGACGTGATCTTTCTTGATGAAAAGGATAAGCAAACCTTTGGTTCTTACAATCCAAGTTCTCCGGAATCTCTTATTGCGCTGAAACTGCAGCAGAATAAATATCTGGAGTCAAGTTTACTGCTTGGCGGACTGGTGGAAGGTAATTTCGTGAATAAAGATAAAAGATTCTCGAGAGGTGTTTTCCAGAAAAACCTTCACGTACTTCGTATGAACGCCATGCCATCTGTACTGATAGAAACGGGTTTCATCAATCACCCTGAAGAAAGTCACTATCTGGCGTCTGAAAAAGGTCAGCAAGAAATTTCTGAAAGCATCTATAATGCCATTATCGATTATAAAAAAGCGATTGACAGAAAAACAGGAGGTTCTTCTATTGCTACCAGAAAACCTGAACCTGAGAAGCCGGCAGAAACTCCACTGAAAAATGATTTCAGAATTTTATTGCTGAGTTCACCTACCAAATACAATGACGGAGATCCAGCTTTGAAAGGATTAAATTATATTCTCCCTCTCAAAGACAATGGACAATACAAGTACTATTATGGGGTAACGAACATGGCCTCTGTAAAAGATATCAATTTAAAAACGGCTAAAGATGCAGGTTTCAGAAATGCCTATGCGGTAGGATTTATGCCGAATCAAAAACTATTGACGGGTTACTATACCATCGAGGTTTATGTAGGCGAAAAGCTGAATGGGAACTCATTTATCCTTCAGACACTTAAGGATGTGGAGAGGAATAAAGACAATGGTATTTTTTACTACACGTACGGCAAAGTTTACACTTTGGAAGATGCTGTAAAGCTTCAAAAAGACCTTGAATCCAAGGGAATCAAGAACACGATTATTCAAAAAGTTTTTAAATAATTTATAAAATAATTTTGAAGTTAAAAAGTTAATCATTACTTTTGCAACCTCAAAATTTGGCCTATTCGTCTAGTGGTTAGGACTCAAGGTTTTCATCCTTGCAACAGGAGTTCGATTCTCCTATAGGCTACCAAATTTGATATCATGCCGGATTTAAAAATACAAGAAGCAAAACTTCTTTTTAAGAAAATCCACTCTAACCCAAAAAGTTACGATTTACAAATCAATGAAGACGGGATTACAGGCAGGGATGATAAAATAAGTTTCAGACTTTACAGGACTGGAGAAAGGGTCGCCTTTGAAGTAACAATTGATGGACTTACCTTCACCAACACTACTGGAGAATGGAACAACGCAATGATTATGCTAAGTAGCACAATCAAGAAAATAGAACGAGAACAAGAGAATTTAAAAATAGAACAAGCAATAGATAAACTCAGAAAATACCTGTCAGAAGAAAATTAAAAATTTTTAAAAATAAATTTGGCAGATTAAAAAAAAGTTTATAGTTTTGCACTCACATTTGAACGATATGGCAAATCATAAATCAGCATTAAAGAGAATTAGACAAAACGAAGTTAGAAAAGTTCGTAACAGATATTATCACAAGACTGCAAGAACAGCTCTTAAAGTTTTGAGAAATGAAGAAAATAAAGCTGCTGCTACAGAGCAACTGCCAAAAGTTATCGCTTTGTTGGATAAATTAGCTAAGAAAAATATTATCCACAAGAACAAAGCTTCTAACTTGAAAAGCAAATTAACTAAGCACGTTAATAAATTAGCGTAAAAGTATAGTAGGCCCGTTCGTCTATCGGTTAGGACCTCAGATTTTCATTCTGGTAAGAGGGGTTCGATTCCCCTACGGGCTACAAAACTTAATCACTACTAACCGGGTGATTATAAAATAAGAGTTGAAACTTATAAAAACAAAAAACTAGCCCTGCAGATTATATTTGCAGTTTGGTAGATGGCCCGTTCGTCTATCGGTTAGGACCTCAGATTTTCATTCTGGTAAGAGGGGTTCGATTCCCCTACGGGCTACTTAAAGAGAGATTCTATTTTTTAGAATCTCTCTTTTTATTTGGGTCATATTCCCTATTTGGGATTTCCTGTCCTATCTTTCTCTCTCTCTACCTCTCTCCTCCTTATCTAAACTGGTACAAAAAGAATTAAAATCATTATAGAATCTATTTAAAAATACTTACCTTTGCATTCATCAGATGATAAGATGTATATGCAGATTCAAAGAAAATCATTAGCTCAGGAAGTCGCAGAAAGATTAATTCAGGGAATTACCAATGAAGAGTATGTTGTTGGTGATAGGCTTCCGATTGAACCGGAATTGATGAAAATGTATGGTGTCGGCAGGTCCACAATCCGTGAAGCGATAAAAATTTTATCGATAAAAGGAGTTCTGAGTGTGCAACAGGGTGTTGGTACTTTTGTGACTTCTAAAAACATTCAGGAATCACTGGAAGATCAAATCAATAATGCCGAATTCAACGAAGTATATGAGGTGCGCGCACTTCTAGATTCAAAAATTGCCGCGAAAGCAGCTGCTAACCGAAGTGAAAATGAATTAGAGACTATTAAAATGTATCTGGATCTAAGAAATCAGTTTGCAAAAGAAAACCAGGCATTGGAGTGCTATCAGGCAGATATCAATTTTCATATCTCTATTGCCGAAGCGTGTGGTAATAGTCTTTTGAAAGAAATTTACAGAATTGCCAGTAAGCATATTCTCAGAACTTTTGAGAGCAGTCATGATAACAACACTGCTTCATTTCAACTTTCTCAAAAAATACATACTGAACTTTATAATGCTATCGAAAATAAAGATTCCGACACTGCAGCGCGCATTGCACAGCTTATTGTTGAAAAAGTATATTAAAAACTAAATTTATAATAAAATTCATCAGATGACCAGATGAATTTAAGATTTCAATATTATGGACAAGGTACAGACACAAACCATTGACACTTCCAAAATAGTGTATCCGATCTTATTTATGATCAGTTTTTCTCATTTGCTTAATGACCTGATCCAATCTACAATTCCTTCTTTATATCCCATTTTAAAAGGTGAATTCAGCTTATCGTTTTCCCAGATTGGGATCATCACTTTAGTCTTCCAGCTTACGGCCTCTATTTTACAGCCTTTTGTAGGAATCTACACTGATAAAAAGCCTAATCCAAGGTCTCTGGCTATAGGAATGGGATTATCCATGGCGGGTTTATTACTTTTAGCCGCTGCCCATCAGTATTATGTGATTCTCATAGCAGTTGCATTAATTGGGATGGGCTCATCCATCTTTCATCCTGAAGCTTCCAGAGTTGCCCAACTGGCATCCGGTGGTCAAAAAGGACTCGCCCAATCCATTTTTCAGGTAGGAGGAAACTCTGGAAGTGCGATCGGTCCTTTACTGGTTGCTTTAATTATACTTCCTTTAGGTCAGGGTTATGTTGCCCTTTTCGCCATTGCTGCTTTTATAGGCATTATCGTATTATGGAGAATCGGAAACTGGTATGCGGAAAGACTATCATTTAAGAAATCAGCGATACATCCGGATAATATCATTGAGGTACAGCTATCCCGTAAAAAGGTTATCTTCTCCATCAGTGTTTTACTGGCTTTGGTATTTTCGAAATACATCTATCTGGCTTCAATGACGAATTATTTTACGTTCTTTCTCATTGATAAGTTTCATATTTCTGTAAAAGATTCACAGCTTTATTTATTCATGTTTCTGGCAGCCGTTGCCATAGGAACCATTTTAGGAGGAAAGTTAGGAGATAAATATGGCCGTAAGAAAATTATCTGGGTTTCTATTCTGGGAGCCGCGCCTTTTACTCTTTGCCTTCCCTATCTTCCTCTGGCATGGACAATCATATTTGCTGTTTTAATCGGCTTAATTATCGCCTCTGCCTTTTCAGCCATTCTGGTCTATGCTACAGACCTTATGCCCAATAAAATTGGATTGGTAGCGGGATTGTTTTTTGGATTTATGTTTGGAATGGGCGGAATTGGTTCTGCAGTACTGGGAGCTGTAGCTGATGATACAGGAATAGAATATGTATTTAAAATCTGTGCTTTTCTGCCTCTTATCGGTATTATCACTGCTTTTCTACCCAACATTAAAGGAAGGAAAAAATAGATTCAAAATCTGAAGAATCATATATAACCGGAAATTCTGGTTCTTCCCTCATATCTGAAACTATAAAATGTAAGTAGTTCAACTCAAGATTACATAATCATTACATAATTCACATTTGATAGAGATAATATTGCATACATATACTTTTATGCTTAAATTTGGTTAAAACATTAACCCTAAATCTCTATAGTATGAAATCTATTCTACTTTCAAAGAGCCGCCTTTTTCAGGCCACTTTATTGTCAGCATTCTTGTTTCAGTCAGCCAATATACAGGCACAAAGCAGAATCTATGCGAACGATCAGTATTCGAATGTGTATGGTGTATGTCTGGGATGTGCTGTACAGAATCCTCTGAATGCAGTGGGAGATAACGAAGATAACTATTCTACCTTGGTAATGGGCACCGTTTTACTGGGAGGTGTTGAACAAACCTTGAGATTTCCTGAAGTGAGAACGAATACTAAATTAGTCATTGGTATCGGTACCAATAATATTCCCCTGACCGTTCAGCTGTTAAGCGGTGTATATATAGAAACAATGAGCGGAGCTACCGCTAATAACGACAGCCAAATGATTACCGCCAGTTTACTAAAGCTTGCAGACAGTCCTAACAGAGCCACAATTGAATTTATTCCTGTCAGTTCATATAACGCAGTTAAAATCAGACTGAGCGGAGGTGTACTAAGTCTGGGAGGAGGATTCAGAGTGTATTATGCTTACCAGGATCCTCTTGCTACGATCATGGCGTACAGCAAAGCCGGACAGATTACTTTGGGGGGTACCGTTCCATTAGAAGGTGCCGAAGTTACCCTAAGAAACACTTCAGGAAAAGAAGTACACCGTTCTACCCTGAAATCAAATACTTTTGAACTGTCTACTCCACAACCAGAAGGTGTTTACATCCTGACGGTGGAAGCAAAAGACAAAAAAACTTATACCCGTAAGATCAGAATTACGAACTAAATGATAGTACTTATTAAGAACTCGGGCAGGCTTTCAGCCTGCCCGAGTTCTTTTGTGCCTTTACTTAATAAGCTAAAAAAATCGGCGGCCCTGCGGGCCGCCGATTCATTGAAATAAAATAGACTGTGAAAACTATTTTTTGAATACTTTCTGCTGATATACTGCTTTATCAGTAACAGCCTTCAGAATATATACTCCTTTTGGAAGCATGCTTACATTGATCTGACCATTGCTAAGCTGTGTGTTAACAACTTTTCCATTTGAATTAAAGTAATTTTAATATCAGCAGTTCCTGAAGCAATCGGGGTCTGAAAAAGTTCGTCATTTCTATTGATCACAGCAGAAACAGCGGCCGGATTTGAATTGGATTTAATTGATTTTACAATGGCAGATGAAAGGTTATCTTCATCAGAAACAATTGTTTTAAGATCAATCACGGATGCAGTGTTTACATTAACCTTTGAAGGGAATGAATTGCTTACTGTAAAAAACCTTATAGATTTTAAAAATCTATAAGGTTCATTAATAGTAAATAATTGTCAATAATGACAACTGCTGGCTTCGGAATCCTGCATCACCAAGATTTCAACAATATTTACATCAAATTCCAAAATTGATAAAAACACTGAATCTGGATTTTGCTTCAATGTCACCCCCTGCCAGATTAGAATAAGCAGGAAGCATCACTTCTCCCCCTAAGCTGAATTTTTTATAGGAAGCCTCAAAACCTAGTTTTCCATATAAGGCACTACCTGCAGTGTTAGGCAATACTTCATCAAACTGTTTGTTTTTATCATAGACTTCGCCCTGAAGTCCTGCCTTTGCCGAAAAAATAGTCTTTTCATTTCCTGCGAGCTGATAAAAACCTGTTGCTGCATAATTCCACTGGTTTCCGAAACGGTAATTCTTTTTATTTTCGGTTTTTACGGTGTAATCTGTATTGACCAGTACAGCCAGTTTGTTCTTTTGAAATTTATAGTTTAAAGCGGCCTGATAATCCCAGCTTCCCGTTCCCAGCTGGAAACTGGGGTTGACACCGGAAGCTCCTTTTTCATCAAACTTACCCAAAGGAATTTTTACGCCCAGCCCTCCGTTGAGCTGGTGAAAATTATCCTTAGAATTGATGATCCGGTAAATTCCCATCAGGTTCAAATCTCCGATACCATTAATTTTGATATCGCCCTGCATTGTTTTCTTCTCATGAAAATGAAATGGCAGGCTGGCGTATACACTCAGCTTTTGTGTCAATGGAATTTTCCCCCATATCTGAAGGGTATTGAAGTACTGATCCTGCGTGAGATCTTTGACAAAAAGGTTTTCTTTGGCTTTATAATGCTGGGCAAAATATTTGATTCCTATAAACTGGGGATTCAGCAAAGATTCAAAACCTGAAGAACCGTTTCCTGCGGCACAGCCACAGGCATCGCAGTCATCCAGAACGATTCTGTTAATTGGGGCTGCAATATAAAGACTATCGTTGATTGTTTTAGCATGACAAACCAACGATAATGTCAGGCTGAGGATAAAAATTATTTTATTCATGTTCATCATGATCATTCTGCAAATTTTGGATTAGAAATGAAGGTTTTATCTGACAAGGTTTTCAAAAAGGCGATGATGAATTGTTTTTCCTGAGTATTCATCGCAATTCCGACATGTCCGTTCTGCTTAAGCTGTGGATCAAGATTGGGATTATCTTCTACATTATCCGAGTAGAAATTCAGAACTGCCTCCAGGGTGTAAAATCTTCCATCATGCATATACGGTGCGGTATATTCTACATTTCTCAGACTCGGGACACGAAATTTCATCCAATCCACCTGATCAAGAGTAACGCGATAACGTCCGGCATCTTTGAACTGTGCATTGTAATACATTCCGGTATTTCTAAAACTTTCATCTGTAAATAATTCTCCACTGTGACAGGTCGTACATTTCTGCTTAAAAAGCGCAAATCCCTGGGCTTCCTCAGAAGTAAATACTTCTTTGCCTTGTTTTACTCTGTCATATTTTGAATCTCCAGAGATCATACTCGCCATAAACTGTGAAAGAGCTTTTAATATTCTTTCGCCCGTCATATTTTCGTCACCATAGGCTGCCATGAAAAGTTTTTTATATTTCTGATCGTCTTTTAACTTAGCGAGCACCTCCGGCATGGAGCTGTCCATTTCATTCACATCTGTAATCGGGATGATGGGCTGTTCATTAAGATTATGAATCACGCCGTCCCACATATACCTTTTGAGAAATGCCATATTTTGAATAGGTGGCGCATTTCTGATCCCTATTCTGTCATCGACACCATGGCTTACGGTATGGCCGTGATGAGTAAAAGCATTTTCCTGGATATGACAGAAACCACATGATATCGTGTTATTTCTTGACAGTCTCCCTTCATAAAATAATTTTCTGCCCAGCTCTACTCCATTTTTTGTAACGGGGTTGCCGGATGCATCGAAAGTCATATCAGGAAAATAAGACGGAAACTGCAGTGAATAGGCTTCATCCTTATCCAGCGGCTGCATGACCTCATCTGAACAGGACAGACAGCTTAAAAAAGTAATGACAAGCAGTATTGTTTTCAGTAAAATCCTAATCATTGTGAACATGATCTACTTTAAACATGGCTGTCAGGTTATTGGTAACATCCACCAAATGCTGACTGGAGCCCATCATCATATTATTTTCTGTAGTAAGAGAAAGGGTCTTGCTTCCACTCAGAAACTGATTGAGATCGGCAAGGATGTGAATGGATGGTTTTATCTGTGAAGTTACTCTGGCTGTTGTCGGAAGATTCAACGTAATTTCCCGGTAAAGATCGGGTGTAGTATTAGCTGTTACATTTCCCATGTTTCCGGTATGATTCATAAATTCGGTGTCGGCTGTACCACTTCCATATTTCCCTTCAAGCTTTACAAAAATATAACCGGCAGCCCATGACCATGACATTCCTTTCTGTTTCGCTTTTGTCCAGAATTCTGCCTGACCATCCTGTCCCAAGAGATAAGCTTTCTGACTGATTCCAAGGCCGAATTTTACTTTTTTATAATTATTTTTAGGAATATTATTGAGATCAATATATACGACACCCGCCACGGCATCTGCCTGGTCTATGATAAAAGCCCCTTTATCAGGATTGTTTTCGTTGTATTTGAATTCGTTTCCACCTTCGTCGATCAGTGTGATATTGCTGATGACATATTTTAGCGCTGAGAAGTTATGCTTCTGACCGGCAGCAGAAGTCTGTACCGTTTGGTTGAGCACAATATTCCCAAGATTATTGAATCCATTTTCAAATTTGATCTGAAGGTTTCCGGTTGAAGTATCCTGCGGATCGTCATCATCGCTGTTCTGACATGAGATTAAAGTGAATACGCTAAAGGCAATACATAATAATGATAAAAATTTATAAATTTTCATTTTGATTTTTTAAGTTGAATTTTATGAATAGAAATGCTTTTGAATGCGTGAACATTCATTTTTTAACCACAAAAGGCGCAAAAGTTTTTTGACACTTAAGTTATTTGAAGATGAAAGGCTTTTGGATAAGAAGTTCACTTAAGTTTTTTAAAAAAATCAAAGATTTTTATCCCGAATAACAGGCATAAACATCTGTGAAAATCTGTGCAATTTGTGGTGAAAAATATCACATCAAAGGCACAAAAGCTTTTGACACTTCAGTTATGTAAAGTGTATTGAAAACTATATAGGAGAATACTGAATTTTCAGCGAACCTTATATGCGTTCTGTAGTTTTGTAATGATTAAAATTGAACTAAAAAAACAGGTGGTTTGAAAATGTGTTTCAGAAACAGAAAAGAATAGGCTGTTTCGTAGAGAAAATTGAAATTTACAGAAAGAAATTTTTCTGCTTTTTGGATGGATATAATTTCAGGAAGTGTACAGATATCAATAATTTTCTGTCCTGAACTTTTGGTTTTATTCAGAGGCGAAGAGTCAGAATCATTCGTCTTTGCTAATTCTTTGCTTACGTAGCATTTTCCATTACAGTGAAGTTCCGGTTTGCTTTTGTTGATACAAAGAACGGTGGAAATATAATTATAATTTACAGCATACTCCACCAGTGGGATCAGAGGTCTGAACACCATATAGAAAGTAAGGAATATGCTGCAAATTAAATTCATGTGTTATTTTTTGCTTACCGCTTCATCATATCTTCTGCTCACTTCTTTCCAGTTAAGCACATTCCAGATAGCATTTAAATAATCTGCTCTTTTATTCTGGTATTTCAGATAATAAGCATGTTCCCAAACATCAATTCCTAAGATCGGTGTTCCTTTTTCTTCCACTGCATCCATCAGAGGGTTATCCTGGTTAGGTGTAGAAGACACGAATAATTTTCCGCTCTTGTCTACAGCAAGCCATGCCCATCCTGAACCAAAACGATCTGCCCCTGCTTTGCTGATCTTTGCTTTAAAAGCATCCATGCTTCCGAAAGTTTCCGTAATTGCTTTAGTCAATTTTTCAGAAGGCTGTGTATTTTTTACCGGAGTAAGAACGGTCCAGAAAAGTTCGTGGTTATAATGTCCACCGGCATTGTTTCTTACTGCCGGAGTCAGTTTAGAAACATTTGAAAGGATCTGGAAAAGGGTCTGTTTTTCCTGTGGTGTTCCCGCGATCGCTTTATTCAAATTCGCAACATACGCTGCCGCATGTTTTGAATAGTGAATTTCCATAGTCTGAGCATCCACTGAACCTTCCAGTGCATTGTATGCATAAGGAAGGGGAGTCTGCTTAAACTGCGCAAAAGCGAACTGTGCGGCAAATACGGCACTTAAAGCTGCTATTTTAAAAATCTTCATAACGTTTTGTTTTTATGGTTTAACAATATTTTTTTACTCATAGAAGGAAGATGGAAGCACGAAGTTATGCATACCTTTAGATGATTCTGCTCCATTGATCTTTCTTCATCTCATCATTTTACGCTCTCAATCTAATGACTGCCATCAATCATTATTTTCTTCATTAACTTCCATCTTCGTTTCTTTACTCTATTTCAATAATTTTTGAATATCCTCGACCAATATCTCCCTGTCGGGGTGGTATTTCCCATTAAGCTTTGGGGTCTTCCCTTCCGGATCTTCATAATTCAATCCCGAATAATACAGGATCGGCATATGGTCTTTATTGTACCTGCAGCGGATATTTCCTTCTTTATCTACCAGAGCGATCATTCCGCTATGATTAAGGCTTTCTCCTTCATCTTCTTTATCCCCGACATAGATATTGAACTGGTCTGCCAGCTTTCCTATATACTCTCTGTTTCCCGTAAGAAAATGCCAGTCCGGAGATTTTGCGCCTACACTTTTAGCATGTTCTTTTAATGCTGCCGGCGTATCGTTATCAGGATCAATGCTTATTGAAATAATCCCAAAATCAGGACTGTTTACCTCATCTTCAATAAACCTCATATTACGGTTCATCACCGGACATATGGTAGGACATTTGCTAAAGAAGAATTCTACCAGATATACTTTTCCAAGCATCTCTTTATTGGTGATTTTCTTATTGTTCTGATCGGTGAGTTCAAAATCGGGAACCTTCATTACCGTGTACAGGTTCTTCTTGAAATATTCCATTCCTACGCCAATTCCCAGAAACAACAAAGCAAAAATTGCAATTGGAATAATTACCTTTTTCTTTGCACCCGTTTGGGTCTTGTTATTTTTGGACATACTTTTCAGGATTTTTTTTGAACTCGTCCTTACATAAGCTACTGCAAAAACCGTACGTTTTATTTTTATAGACTGCGGTATCTTTCATATCATCCTCCGTTTTCATGTGACAGATAGGATCTTCTGCATTGGCAAATTTCACTTTGCTACCAGTGGATTTTGAAGATGCTGTGCTCTTTTTATGCTTTACCTTAGGGGTTTCCTGGCCACAGGCGAATAATGAAACTGACAATAATGCAGTCAAAATAATTTTTGATTTCATTTTAATTTTAAATTGAAATTAATAGTATGATAAATGTGTAAACTAATTCTCAACGCAAAGATAATCATGGGTTTTATTGCGGGATGCCATTAAAAGCAACACTCATGCGTACCACACGAAGACATTTTTGAGAAAAAAACTAAAAGAATAGTTGAAATTAAGCTAAAGGAGGATGGAATATCCTGGAAAAATATTCTGAAGTATGATCAACAATATAATCCGAATGTATAGCCTTAGCTTCAGCATCAGATTCTCTCTGACCTAAAAATGAAAGGGTATCATGAGAAACAAAAACATCCAGCACAGATATTTTAATGACCTGAGAATTATTGGACTGCTTTTCTGTTTTTGCCAGTTCTTTGCTGACATAGCATTTCCCTTTACACGTTGACTGAGGAACATTTCTATTCTCACAGAGGTTTTTTACAATATAATCATAGTTCACGGCATAGTTCACCAATGGCAAAACAGGGCGTAATGCAATGGTAAAAATGATGAATATGGAAATAAAAAATCTCAATGATCTGTTCTGTTGTACAAATATACTACTCAAATTGGGTTTATGGATTATTTATGATGAATGTCATTGATTATTTTTGGTGGGGAATATTTCGTTACGGAGTTTTGAGTTATTCTTTTTCTCGCGGATTGTGGTGATTTTGCAGATTCTTTTTTGGATATAAAAAAACCTTATAGATTTTGACCATCTATAAGGTTTGGGTGTTTCATATTTTTTAATGAATACAGGGGTTTTAATCGCAAAGGCGAGAAAGGGATTACCCCCTACTCTCTAACTAAACTTCATCCTTTGTATTCTCACCGCATTTAAAATGGCCAGCATTGCTACTCCCACATCTGCGAATACCGCTTCCCACATGGTTGCCAGACCTCCGGCTCCCAGAGCTAAAACAACTGCTTTTACCGCGAAGGCTAAAACAATATTCTGCCAAACGATCTTCTTGGTCTGTTTACCGATATTGATCGCCATTGGAATTTTGCTCGGTTTATCATCCTGTATCACGACATCTGCTGTTTCAATTGTGGCATCGCTTCCGAGCCCGCCCATGGCAATTCCTACGTCGCTAAGTGCTACTACCGGAGCATCATTCACGCCATCACCGACAAAGGCTACGGTTTGATTTTTGGCTTTGATCTCTTTTACTTTATTCACTTTGTCTTCCGGTAAGAGATCTCCAAAAGCATTATCGATACCCAACTGGTCTGCCACATATTTGACAACGGTACTTTTATCCCCGCTGAGCATAGTGGCTTTTACACCCATCCTGTGAAGGTTTTCAACGGTTTCTTTAGCATCACTTTTTATACTGTCTGCAATGGTAATATAGCCAGCAAATTTTTGATCATAAGCTATGGCAATAAGCGTGTACACAATATTCGAGTGATTGGTATCGTAGCTGATCTTGAATTTATCCATCAGCTTAAAATTACCTACCAACAGTTCTTTTCCATTGACTGAGGCTTTTAAGCCATGTCCTGCAATTTCTTCTACCTTTTCAAGAGGAATAGCATGATCTATTTCGCCTGCATAATTGTGGATTGCCGTTGCTACAGGGTGAGTACTTTTGCTTTCGAGAGTATTGACCAGTTTCAGGATCTCATCTTTATTGAATTCAGGTTTGATGTTAACTTCCTGTACTTTGAATACTCCTTCTGTCATGGTTCCTGTTTTATCCATCACCACATTCTGAATTTCTGCGATACTGTCAAGAAAATTACTTCCTTTAAAAAGAATTCCATTTCTGCTGGCTGCTCCAATTCCTCCGAAATATCCAAGTGGAATAGAGATCACCAATGCACACGGACATGAAATAACAAGGAAGATTAAGGCTCTGTATAACCAATCTCTGAACTGATAATCACTGACAAAGAAGTAAGGCAGAAGACAGATTCCGATGGCCAAAAATACGACAATCGGGGTGTATACTTTTGCAAATTTTCTGATGAATAATTCGGTCGGGGCTTTCTGCGCGGTAGCGTTTTGAACCAGTTCCAGAATTTTACTCAGCTTGCTGTCTTCGTAAGCGGTATTTACTTTTACGAGAGCAATGCTGTTCATATTAATCATCCCCGCCAGTACGGCCTCCCCTTTTATTTTAGTATCCGGTTTGCTTTCTCCTGTAAGAGCAGCCGTATTAAATGAAGCTGATTCTGTCATAAGTTCACCGTCAAGAGCCAGTTTTTCTCCAGGTTTCAGCTGGATGATATCGCCTATTTTTGTTTCTTTTGCTTTAATAGTTTTAGGCTGACTGCCTTCAATGACTGTTACCTCATCAGGACGCTGATCCAGCAATGCTTTGATGTTTCCTTTTGCCCTTGAAACGGCCATTCCCTGAAATACCTCTCCTACGGAGTAGAACAGCATTACAGCAACACCTTCGGGATATTCACCAATTGCAAATGCTCCTACTGTCGCAATTCCCATCAGGAAAAACTCGGAAAAGACATCCCCGTGAATGATACTTTCGTAGGCTTCCTTTAATACGGGAAATCCTACCGGAATATAGGCAGCCAGATACCATACTAAGCGTACCCAGCCTGTAAACCATTCTGTTTTTATATAATTATCTAATGCGATTCCTATCAGCAACAGCAGAAAAGAGATGATGGCAGGAAGAAACATCTGAAAAGGTGTTTTGTCTCCTGTATCGTGAGAGTGATCATGTCCGTCTCCTTCGGAATGATCGTGGGCATGCTGTTCTTTCTTTTTGGGTTTTGTACTGCAACATTCTTCCATAAATACTATTTTGATGTAAAATTAAGGGTATACTCAATGCAATACTATTGCAAACTTTCAAGGCAGTTTTCGCAGATTCCTTTGGCAAAAAGTCTTATTTCATCGATTCGAAAGTTGGCCTGAACATTTTGAGGAAATGAAATATCTTCTCTGCAGGTGGTCTGTTTACATATTTTGCAGTAAAAATGCAGATGCCAGTCTTTGTGGGTTTTTTCATCGCAGCCGTCATCACATAATTTATACTTTGTGGTGGTATTTTCCTGTATGCTGTGAACAATTCCCTTTTCTTCAAAAGTTTTCAATGTCCGGTAAATCGTAGTCCGATCTGCATTGTCAAAATGATTTTCTACTTCAGAAAGAGACAACGCAGCTTCCTGTGTACTCAAAAAATCATAGACGAGAATCCTCATGCTGGTAGGCTTGGTATTTTTATCAATGAGTTTGGTTTCTATATCTTTTTTCATTTGTACGATTAATTTTTATAGATGCATTTCCTGTTCTTCATAGCCTTCCTCTTCAATCTGAAAAGTAGTATGGCTGATTTTAAAATTTCCGGTGGTCACTTCCGCCAATGTTTTCAGCAATGGATTCTGAGCCGTTCCGTTATCTCTGACAATGTGCACGCTCATCGCATTTACGCTTGAGGTCAATGACCATACATGAAGATCGTGAACTTCTTTCACTCCCGGAACACCTTCCAGTGATTGACGCAGCTGGTGAATATCTACATCTTTGGGGGTTCCTTCCAATAATACATTAACTGCTTCTTTCAACAAACGCCAGGTTCTCGGAAAGATCAAAAGTCCAATAGCGGCGGAAATGATTGGATCTGCATAATACCAACCCGTTGTCAGCATAACAACTCCGGCGATCATGACTCCGATGGAGGTAAGCATATCGGAAAGTACTTCAAAATAAGCTCCTTTCATATTCAGGCTTCCTTCTGAATCTTTTCTGAGGATCATCATTCCAATAATATTGACGACAAGTCCTATTCCCGCTACAATCAGCATTGTTTTACTCTGGACCGCGGGAGGATTCTGAAATCTTTGGTACGCTTCGTACAGTACGTACAGGGAAATACCGAGTAATACCACTGCATTGATTACTGCTGCCAATATCTCTGTCCGGTAATACCCGAATGTCTTAGAAGCATCTGCTTTCCGCTCTCCTATTTTGATGGCGATAAATGCCAAAAATAAACCGACCACATCAGTCAGCATATGTGCAGCATCTGCCATCAGGGCAAGACTTTGGGTGACAAGGCCCCCGATCACCTCAGCGATCATATAGGTTCCGCTCAGCAGCAGGACAAAAAGCAGATTCTTTTTATGTCTGCTCGCCGGTGAACCTGTCTGTGTTTTTATTTCTTCCATGTTTTTCTGAAATTTTATTGATCACATTTCGTAATACAAAGAATTATCTTTTTTAGCAGGAATGTTCTGATCTCCTGTCATCTGTTTAATATTAATTTCAATGGTCTGTGCCAGCGCGGTCACAGGCGTATCTACAGGCCCGTTTTCAAAAGGATCCTGCATGATAATGGATGTTTTCTCGATCGCAAGAAACATCACCGGAATCAGGAACGTAATGATAATCTCTACAGCCAGCTGTCCATCATCCAGTCCAAAAGGAAGGATCGCGGCAAAGACATAGATCAGCGTATGCAGGAGAATACTGTAAGACCTTGGAAAAACCGTATTTTTCAGTCTTTCACATTTCCCCATGCTGTCGCAGAGTCTGGTGATGATATCGTTAAGCTGCATCTGCTGAAAGTCTGTTAAACCTTTCGAAAAAGCAATTTCTCTGAGCTGTTGGGAATGTCTATCCAGAAGGGCATTCGGAATATTTGCTGCTTTGATCTGATGTTCATCCAGATAGTTCTGAACCCGGTCTGAAAAAGGCTGTCTTCTCAGGGATTCACCAAGTGCATACGTCCAGATGATTTGTCTTTCTGCAAATTCCTTTATGATCTTATGTTCTCCCGCCGGGAAAAACTGAGTGACCAACCTCATCAGCGTCCTTGAATCATTCACTATCGCGCCCCAGACTGTTCTGGCTTCCCACCATCTTTCGTAGGATTGGGAAGTCCGGAATGCGAGCAGCAATGAAACAGCCGTTCCCAAAAGAGCCGGAATATTAAGGGGAAGTGAGATTTTCCGGAACCATGGGAGAAGGTCTAATAATCCTATGGATACAGCAAATATTCCCATATACAGGATCTGGTTTTTTATTTCACGGATAAAATACCAGATGGATATTTTCTTGTTTAACAGCATAACTGAAGATGTATTAAAATGTTTCTTGTCTGTCTGACTCTGAAAAATCTACCGTAACCTCCTCTAATTTAGGCATAAAAATCGGTAGTTCTTCCGGTCTGTTCCTGTAAATCAATGATCATTTCCTTATTTTAATGCTCATGTCCCCCGGAATTGGAAAGTTTAGCATTAACGAAAAAAGCTCCTTTAACTACAATTCTCGAATCGGCAGGAATTCCCTTTACAGGCGTAATGGCTGTATATCCCATATCTGATGTTCCTTTTATCACTTCTATTTTTTCAAAATTCAAGGTTTTTTGATGTTGTGCAGGTTGTCCTTTTTCTTCTTTGTGATCATCTCCGGATTCTTCTTCATGTTCCTCCGGTTTTTTATCGGTACGGATGAAAACATAGTATTTTCCGTCTGCTTCTACGATAGATTCATTAGGAATGGCTGGAGTTGTATTTTTATCAAGACTTACAATTCCGGTGATATTCATGCCGTCGATGAGGCCTGCCTTATTTCCGGTCACTGTTCCGTGTACAGAAACGGTCTTGCTTTCGTTTTCAAACGAAGATCCTACACTGTAAACCATGGCATCATATTCCGTTTCAGGATTATTGGTCAGCTTAAAATGCACGATCTGTCCTACTCTCATTTTAGGAAGATCTTTTTCAAAAACCTGCAGATCAAGGTGAATCGAATTGTTATCAATAATCTCCGCCACAGGCGACGAAACGTCTACATAGCTTCCAATCTGTGCGGAGATACTGCTAACGGTTCCGCTGATTGGTGCCGTAATGACGAGCCCTGATCTCATATTGGAATTATTTACTTTCCCCGGACTTATTCCCATCATCTGAAGCTGTCTTAAAAGAGAGGCTTTCTTTGTTCTCAGGGTTTTAAGTTCTGCATCTGAGCTCTGAAGATTTTTCTTTGCCCCTGCATCATTATCAAAAAGCTCCCGCTGTCTTCTGTATTCCTGCTCTGCATAGGTAATTCTGCTGTTCGTGGTCAGGTATTCTTCCTGCAGCTGGATAAATTCTGGGTTGGCGATAGTTGCAATCACCTGTCCTTTTTTCACGATGCTTCCTACCTGCACATTCAGAGTTTTGATCACTCCGCCGTACAAGGAAGTGATCGTCGCCTTATTATTGTTTGGAACTCTCAGAAGGCCGTTTGCCTTGATGGTGGAAGTAAGTTCTTTCATTTCTATGGGGCCTAAAGATATTCCTACAGATTTGATTTGATCTTCTGTTAACGAAGCAATAGTCTGAGGTGCTTCTTCGTGGCCAGTTTCAGCCTTTTCAGTTTTCACTTCAGTTTTTTCTATTGTCGCTTCTTTTTTTCCGCAGCTTATAAGTAAAAATGCCGTGACGGTCAGATATATGATATTGTGCTTTATTTTCATGTTATTTATTGATGATTGAATTAATGGTAACTACAGATTGATTGACCTGCTGAATGGATTCTAAATATTTTAGCTGAATATTCGTGGCAGTCTGCAGGGCAAAAAGATATTCTACGTAAGAGATTTCTCCAGTTTTGTAGCCTAATTGGGCTGCTTTGACAATTTTTTCTGCATTCGGGATTGCCTGACTTACATAATATTCATACTGCTGTATATCCTGCTGATATTGTGCAAAAGCATTTTCAAGCTGTGTCGAAAGCTGATTCTGTTTCATCTTTGCATTGGTTTCAGCCGCTAGTTTTTCATATTCCAAAGATTGCATTCTTGCTTTTGTTGCTCCAAACGTCAACGGAATCGCAACCCCCAAAGAGAAGGAATTGAAACGGTCGCCGGCATTATAGAATTTTTCCTGCCCGTTTTTGGTATGGAAACCTATCAGCGACTGACTTGTCAATCCAAGGCTGAATTCTGGAAGTCCCTGTGATTTTTCCACATTTTTATTTTTTTCAGCAATTTTCATTTCGTGATAAAAAGCCTTAACCGTAGGATTATTAGCTATGGATGAACTGTCGAGGATATTTTCTGTTCTTAAAGGTTCATAATCCTTTTTGACGGGAACTTCGAAATCTTCGGAAGTGTTCAATAATGTCTTTAAATTTTTATAGGCATTGTTTAAATAAACTTCATTTTGTTTCAGCAGGAGGCTGATTTCACCCTTTTGGGTTTCTGCGGTGTTAATCTCAATCTTCTTTATGTCTCCTGCTTTAAATCTCACAGTGGCAATTCTGATAAAATCCTGATAAAGGCTGTCCAGATCTTTCAGTTTGAATTTGTTGTACTGAAGGTATTCGATCTGATAATAATAATTCCTAACCTGTTTGGTCAGTTCGTTCGCCGAAACTTCTTTATCAATCTGTCTGCTTCTGATGTTTTCGGAGATCAATTCTCTTCTTGCTTTGAACAGTGTCGGGAAAGGAATGTTTTGCGAAATGGCAAATGACTGGTCGAATTTCGGACTGTTGTACTGTCCCAACTGTGCTTCAAAATTTAATTTGGGAAGTTCTTTTGCCGTCCCTTTCAGCACTTCTGCAGATTTTATATTGAGATCTTTTGATTTTAAAACCAAATTGTTTTCAGTGGCCATTTCTACTGCCTGATCTACGGAAATCTGTTTGGTCTGCGCATTAAACGTCTGTCCGAACATCAGCAACCCAAGAACAATAACTGTTGTGAATGGTTTAATTCTATTCATCTTCGATGGAATCTTTGAATTAAAAATAATATAGAGCATCGGCAGAACAAATAAAGTAAGAAATGTAGCGGTTACCAATCCTCCGATAACTACGGTTGCCAATGGTTTCTGTACCTCAGCTCCGGCTCCTGTAGAAATCGCCATCGGCAGAAATCCCAGTGAAGCTACTGTTGCGGTCATCAGAACGGGTCTTAGTCTGGTTTTCGTTCCTTCATATACTCTCTTCAATACATTCGTCTCGCCCTCTTTTTCAAGTTGGTTAAAGGTTCCGATCAAAACAATTCCATTAAGAACTGCGACTCCGAAAAGTGCGATAAATCCGATTCCGGCACTGATACTGAAAGGCATATCTCTTAAAAGAAGGGCAAATACCCCACCAATGGCACTCATGGGAATGGCCGTAAAGATCAATGCAGCCTGCTTAAATGAGTGAAAGGTGAAATAAAGTAACATAAAGATCAGAAACAATGAAACCGGAACGGCAATCATCAGACGCTTGCTGGCTTCCTGTAAATTTTCAAATTGTCCACCATAGGTAAAATAATATCCGGAAGGTAACTTGATCTGTTGATCCAGTTTGGTCTGAATATCTTTCACGACGCTTTGTACATCACGGTCTTTTACATTGAAACCGATCACGATTCTTCTTTTTCCCTCTTCACGGCTGATCTGTGCAGGACCCAGTTTATAGCTGACATTAGCCACCTGGGAAAGGGGAATCTGAGCTCCTGTACCCGTGGCAATCATTAAGTTATTCACATCATCGATATTGGTTCTATGAAGGCTGTCGAGACGGACGACAAGATCAAAACGTCTTTCGTTTTCAAACACCTGTCCGGCTGCTTTACCGGCAAAGGCTGTACTTACTGCGTTGTTTACATCTTCTATATTTAAACCATAATTAGCCATTCTCGTTCTGTCGTATTCTACATTGATCTGGGGAAGTCCGCTTATTCTTTCAATCTGCGGAGGCGTGGCTCCGTCAACGGTCTGGATGATCTTTCCTACTTTATCTGCATAAATAGACAGTGAATCCAGGTTTTCCCCAAAAATCTTAACGGCAACATCCTGCCTGATCCCCGTCATCAGCTCATTGAAACGCATCTGGATTGGCTGGTTTTTTTCAAAAAACACCCCGGGAATGGTTTCTAATTTCTCACTGATCTCATCGGCGAGTTCTGTGTATGATTTTTTTGATTTCCATTCGCTTTGTGGTTTTAAAACGACAATCAAATCGGTGGCTTCGGGAGGCATCGGATCGGTAGGAACCTCCGCGGACCCGGTTTTTCCAACGACCATTTTCACCTCATCAAACTGTTTGATAATTCTGGAAGCCTGCATGGAAGTTTCGATACTCTGGCTGAGCGAACTTCCCTGCGGCAGGATACAGTGGAATGCATAATCGCCTTCCTGCAATTGCGGAATAAATTCACCTCCCATATTTTTGAAAATAAAAGCACTGATGACAAAAATGAAAACCGTTGCTGACACGATGATATATTTTACTTTAATTGCTTTGTGCAACATCGGCTGATAGATCTTCTGCAGGAAATTCATCATCTTATCTGAAAAAGTTTCTTTATGCGATACTTTTTTAGACAAGAACAAGGCACTCATCATCGGGATGTAGGTCAATGAAAGGATCAGAGCTCCTAAAATGGCAAATCCTACTGTTTTGGCCATCGGAGTAAACATTTTTCCTTCAACTCCTGCCAGTGTAAGAATGGGAATGTAAACGATAAGGATAATGATCTCTCCGAAAGCGGCACTGCTTCTGATCTTGGATGCGGAGAGGAAAACTTCTTCGTCCATTTCGTTCTGAGTAAGATTCCGTACAGACTTCCTTAAGCCTAAATGATGTAAAGTAGCTTCAACGATGATCACGGCACCATCTACGATTAATCCGAAATCTATGGCTCCAAGGCTCATCAAATTGGCACTGACTCCAAAAACATTCATCATTCCCAAAGCAAACAGCAATGATAATGGAATCGCTGAAGCTACAATAAGTCCTGCTCTCAGGTTTCCAAGGAAAACCACCAATACGAAAATAACGATCAGGGCACCTTCAATAAGGTTTTTCTCTACGGTATTGATTGCTCTTCCGACAAGATCTGTTCTATCCAAGAATGGTTCTATGACCACATCATCGGGAAGCGATTTCTGAATGGTTGGGATTTTAGCTTTAATAAGACTTACAACATCGTTACTGTTGGCTCCTTTCAGCATCATGACCACACCTCCTACTGCATCTACTTTTCCATTATAGGTCAATGCTCCGTAACGAACAGCACTTCCGAAACGTACGTCTGCAACATCTTTTATAAAAATCGGAACGCTTCCTGTTTCATTTTTAACGGAAATATTCTTAATGTCCTCCAAAGAGGTAACAAAACCAATTCCCCGGATGAAATAGGCATTCGGTTTTTTGTCTATATAAGCTCCACCAGTATTCTGATTGTTTTTTTCTAAAGCGGTAAAAATATCTGTAATACTTACGCCCATTGCTTTAAGGCGGTCAGGATTCACCCCTACTTCATATTGTTTCAATTCTCCTCCGAAACTGTTGATTTCAGCTACTCCCGGAGTACCGTTCAGTTGTCTGCGGACGATCCAATCCTGCATGGTACGGAGATCTTTGGCTGAATATTTTTTTTCACTGCCTTTTTTGGGATGGAGAATATACTGATACACTTCCCCAAGACCTGTACTTACAGGGGCAAGTTCGGGAGTTCCCACTCCTTTGGGAATTTCTTCAACGGCCAGCTTCAACTGTTCATTGATCAGCTGTCTGGCAAAATAAACGTCTACATTTTCTTTGAAGACTACGGTGATCACGGAAAGCCCAAATCTTGAGATACTTCTGGTTTCCTCGATATCCGGTACATTGGCAATACTCTGTTCTATGGGAAAGGTAACAAGCTGCTCTACTTCCTGACCTGCGAGTGTAGGACATGCGGTAATAATCTGCACCTGATTATTGGTAATATCGGGAACGGCATCTATGGGAAGTTTTGTAGCACTCCATACACCCCAGATAATCAGAAGCAGGGTCATAATACCAACAATCACCTTGTTTTTGATACTGAATTTTATGATTTTATCTAACACGATCTGTATTTAATTTTTATTGGAAATAACTGCATACGGCAATAATGCCGCTGCAAAAATATCACGAAGACCTCTGCAATGGTATTGCAAAGTTCAATAGATAGAAAGCCAGACTTTCTAATAATCAATAAAAATTAAATCTTAGGAGGTTGCCAGATATGATCGTACATCTGGTACGCGAAATTGTTTTTCTGAAAAAGAATTTTCTTTGAAAAGTAAGCCTTAACCTGGTCAGGAATTTCGAATAAAGGATCCATTTTAAAAGAAGACACCGTCATTTGACAGCAACTGCAGGTACAAAGCGGCGAACAGATATCTCCTTTATCTTTTGAATGGGAGTCATTAATGCTGAAGGATAATCTTGTATCTGTTGGTCCTGAAGGACGGTGCACATCTTCGCAAGGCATCAGTGACAATGCCATGAAATAGAATGCTAGTATCCATCTTAACAGGTTCATACGGACAAAGGTAAAGTTTTTTTCTAAAATGGAAAGGCTACATGATATACCTAATATATTCCTCACATTGCAGTATTTATTGAAAAGGCAGTATATTTTCTTTATTTTTGAATATAAGATGTGCCTGATAGCTTATGAAAAAACTGATTTTAATCCCTTTATTTTTTGTCCTAATATCGTGTGTCGGTTCTGATACCGAATTTTTACCCCAAACTATTTCAGAATCTAAAAGTAAAAATCTCTTCATCAAGGAATATAAACCTACGGAAAATAAGGTGACCATCAATCAGGGAGACTATGAGATTGTGGAAGCGTTTACTACTTTCAAATTGAACTCGAAAAATGATCAAACGATCAATAAAAATTTCTTTGCCTTCAGTGTAAGGATTAAAAATCTTAAGACAAGTAAGGCAGGCCTTTCCGTTGAAGACAGTGATCATAGTCAATTCCTCAATTTCTATTGTGATTTCTGCGGAGGGATTAACAATGATAATGTTGTGCTGTATTATGATGACATCAATAAGAGAGAAAGCCTAGACAGCATCAAGATCGGTTTTAAAGACGGAAATAAAAATGAGAAGGTTGTTTATTTTCTTCATAAGAGATAATATATAGAGGTTTTAAACTGGTAAAAAGCAATTGAAGATTGAATAAAAAAACCTTCCTTAATTTTCATCCATTTTTTTTCAATCAATCTGTTCAAAACTATTTTCTTCTCTCTTTTCCAACAATAAATGGTACCGCATTAGACGATGGAAAAAAAATACATCTAGATAATTACAAATTCGTATTATTATCAATCTCCTTCTGCAGGATACGCCGATACACACAAGACTTACAACCCGCTTTTTTCCTATTTAATATTTTTCATCCATTCAGAAAATTTAATTAAATATTTTCTTTTTTTCGTCGTTTTAAAACCGAATAAATCTCTTTTATATGATATGTATCAAGGTTAGATGGATTTACTTCAGATATTATTTACTTTTGCAAAAAAATAAATCTCATCAGTAAGTGAAAAAAAGTCTATTCCTTTAGTTATTTCACCTACAACATACTTCCATTAAACATTTTTTGATAAACTACTTATATACTGATAGAAATTATGAAACAGTCTTTATTGTTTATTCTAAGCCTTTCGGCCTCTTCACTTTTTGCACAAACCTGGAATACTACAGGGAATTCCGGAACCAACCCTTCGAATAACTTTCTGGGAACAACTGATAATCAGCCTTTGGTATTTAAAGCCAACAATACAGAAGCTATGCGTATATTTCCAAATGGAAAGGTAAAAATAGGGGCCAATGATCCTGTCAATAATGATTCAGCGTTCAGTATTTACCAAGCTGAAAATCCAATTTTAGAAGTTGCCAGTTCACTTAGTTCATTTCAGATTGCAAAATCCACCTGTGACGGATGCTTTGGAGCTCAGACTGGAGATACTGTCTTTAGAAACTTAGGCAAAACCCATAACATGATTTTTGCGATGCCTAGCAATTATAATGACGGGAGGTATTACATTGGAATTCAAGATGGCGCTAATGGCACCTGGGTAAAATTCTTCAATAATGCCACTGCACGATTTGACGGAAAAATTTTTGCTAAGGAAGTTGAAGTAAAAACAAACGTATGGGCGGATTATGTATTTAAAAAAGATTACAAGCTAAACAGTTTGGAAGAGGTAGAAAAACACATTCAGGAGAAAGGTCATCTTCCGAATATTCCATCATCAGAAAAGGTTTTACAAGATGGTATCAACGTAGCAGAAATGAACGTAAAGCTTCTTGAAAAAATTGAGGAACTTACCCTGTATTCCATTGAGCAGAATAAAAAGTTAAAGATTCAATCTGAAAAGGTAGAGAAGATGGAGAAACAATTGGAAAAACTTCTTTCTGAAAAAAAATAAAATACACATGAAAACAAAATTACTTTCGATATTCTCTTTGTTTATAGGCTTTTTAGGCTTTTCCCAAACTGAAGTCTATTTCAAATATGATGAAGCCGGAAACCAGAGATACAGAGGACCAAATCCGGCAGCAAAAAATGCACCTGCTGAAGAAGTCGCAAAAAAAGAGGTTAAAACAGTAGCCGCCCTGCAACAAACTCCTCCTGCAATGGATGAAAAAACTTTCTGGAAACAGATAAGATTATATCCAGTGCCCGTAAATGATGTTCTTACCATAGACTGGACTGAAGAAGCAGACAATCTTATAGAATCTGTTTCGCTGTACCAGCATAGTACAGTACACTGGAAATTCCAACAACAGAATCTTCCAGGCTTGAATCGTCAGCTGAAGATCAATATGACCGGATATGACTGGGGAGTTTATATTCTACGATTTACTCTGAAAGACGGAAGAGTCTTTGGTAGAAATGTTACCAAAAGATAGATTTTTTTTGGATTAAAAGATTGAGCATTGAAAGATTTAAAAATTTTCCGATGCTACTATTTTTTCTTTATCGATCGACAATTATCACTTATAATTATATTATAGAAATGAAATTTATTTTATCATTTATACTGTCCTTGTGTTCAGTACTGGGCTTTTCACAGACCATACTTTACCAGGCGGAAAATACATCACGGACGGTTCAGGATCCACAGACCGTGGTGCTTGCACAGGGATTCCACGCAACATCTAATGTATCCAATCCTTTTGTTGCTAAAATAGGACCCAATACAGGAAATCCGGGAGGAGGACCTGTGGATTCCAATGCAGGAACGAACAATCCAAGTGGAACCACTGTTTTTGGTAACCAAAAATTCCATGATACAAAGGGAAATATTGAAGTTGCAGGTGGAGGCCAGTTGCAATTTACTTTACCCATTGCCTTACCTCCGGGAGTAAAAAGTGTCGCTCCTCAAATTAACCTTGTCTATTCCAGTGATTCAGGAAATGGAATTGCCGGTTATGGCTGGAATTTATCTGGTATAACTTCTATTTCCAGAACTGGAAAAAACATAGAAAAAGATGGTGAGGTAAAAAGTATCCAGATTGATTATTCAGACTACTACAGTTTTAATGGACAACGGCTTATTTTAAAGTCAGGCGAATATGGTAAAGATGGTGCAGAGTATGTTACAGAGAAGTATTCCAACATCAAAATTAAGTCCCTCGGAAATATGCCTAACTGGAAACAGCCCGAATATTGGGAGGTAACCTTTGAAGATGGCTCTCAGGCTTGGTATGGCGGAACAGCTCCTGGCTGGAGTAATGCTACCAATCGCTTAGGATTCAGTATCGTAAAATGGAAAGATTCCCAAGGAAATGTTATCAATTATAGCTATGATCAGGAAGAGAATGTCAACGTCATTAAATCGATAACTTGGGGAGGAAACGAGAAGCTAGGAACTGCTTCTTTCAACGAAATTATATTTGATTATAAAAATAGAAATATTCCGGAAAGTGCATATATCAACGGTTCCGGAACTTTGTTTACCCAAACAAAGATTCTAAAAGATATTACAGTAAAAACAAATGGACTAGTCTTCAAGAAATATGAACCAAAATATGCAACCGACTATACAGGTTATCAGTACGTTAAAAATATTACTGAATCTAACTCAACAGGCCAGTCGGCGAATCCAATTGAATTTAATTATCCGACTGTAAGTCCAACCTCTATTAGTGGCTGGAATCTAGACAGTCAGGCCTTGTTTGATAAAATTCAACTTACCGGAGATTTTAATGGTGATGCTTATCTGGATTTTGTAATGACCGATGGGACTATTAAGTTGGGGGTTTTTAATGATGATTTTAATGTTATTCAGACTAATAAAATCTTTAATTCAAATTCTGTAGTTGTTAACACATTTCTGGATGAAACAAAAAAGGTGGTTAATGGTAATGGGATTGCAGAGTATGAAGGCGGTAAGATTTATGTATATGCTTTTAGAAATAATACCTTTGTCAAGGTATTCGAAAAACTGGTTTCTGAAACAACATGTACAACATGTACAGCTATACTAAATGAAGGGGATCTCAATGGTGATGGCATATCTAATGTCTTTCTTACTTTATCAGGATCAGGGTCTGTACAAAGATATATCATAGATTTGAGCAATTCAAGGAATTCTGTTTCTACTTATACTTTGGATAATGGGATTAATGAAAGTTTATATACGGATCAAAAATATATGGATATTGACAGTGATGGAAAGGTGGACATCATTAATGTATCCAACACTGCATACACTATATTTGAATTTGTAGAGATAGCACCCAATGAGTACATAAAAAAGATTAAGTTTTCCGGAAATTTAGAAGAAACCAAAGGGAATGAGTTTCCTGTACTATTTGGAGATTTCAATGGGGATGGAAAGCTTGACTTTACTCTTCCTCTTACAGAAGGAAAGGTGGGTAAAGATGACTGGAAATTTTATATAGGAACAGGAAAAAGCTTTAATACAGCTTTCAAACCTAATTTCTTAATGTATAAAAATGAATCCACACAAAATAATGGGGCTTGGCTAAGATTTAGCCGAACGATGTATTCCATTTCGGATCTTAATGCAGATGGAAAATCAGATATTGTTCAGGTGCATTCGTATTCCAACTCATTAACTTCAAATACGAGAACAATAGGGGTTGTTGTGAATGGGCTGATTTCGAAAGGAACTCCCACGTTCGGGGCCATAGATTTTGTAACCCAGAATATTTATACTTTTCCTACCCCACCTCAGTATACTATAGTTCAGCCGTATGACGATCTTTCCATCTATCAGCCGATAACCAATGTGATAAGATCCAATAATAACTATTATAATGTTTTCTTATTCAGGAAAAATAATGTCCTTAAAATTAAAGCACCTACAGGGGTAGATGAATTAAAAAGAATACAGTCTGTTACTCAAGGGGGAATTACCACATCTGCTACCTATTTGGAAATTGTTCCTGATAATGTGATTACGCCTAATTTTTATAAAAATACAAAAAGTGAACTGTATCCCTATTTCTCCTTAAATAGAATAGACAGAGGATATGCTGTCTCTCAACTTCAACAGGAAGGCAGAAAACAGGACTTCCGATACAGAGGGATGACTGTACATATGCAGGGAAAAGGAGTGATAGGATATTATCAGACCGCACGTTCTTCCTGGTATGCTGATGGCTTGGAGAATACAAAAATATGGTCCGGAACAGAAATAGACCTTCTGAATGAAGGCGTTCCAGTAAAAGAATGGAGTATTAGAACTAATGATGAATCGAAAATTTTCCCAACAGACATTTCGGAAAGCAACAGCCAATTATTAAGTTTAAAATCAACCATTTATAAAACAAACAGTCTATTAAACGGTCAGATTGTAGACATTTATTCGATCTATACTACCGACAAACCGAAAATTGTTACCGCCATTGTTCCGGAAAGCACAAGGACAAAAGATTTTTTAACAAATACCATAACAAGTAACACAGTATCCTATAATCGTTACTATCTTCCGGTACAAACCGTATTAAATGTTAATAATGGTTACGCTACAACAATTTCCACATTCAATTACATCCATAATACAGCAGGTTCCGGATCAGATTATTATATTGGCCGCCCGGAATCTAAAACTGATATCGTTCAGGCTTATGGAGATACGAAATCTGCCAAAGAGGAATATACTTATGACAATAACCTTTTAAAAACGCTCAAAAGTTGGAACAGAGACAATACTGGTTATCTTTTAGAAACATATAATTATGATGGTTTTGGAAACATCACTCAAAAAACAATCAATAATAGTATAGATTCTCAGGTATTAACTAACAAAGCGGTATATGAACCTAAAGGAAGATTTGTAGAAAAGAAAACCGATAATTTAGGTCTGGAAACTCATTTTATTTACAATAATTGGGGGCAGATTGAAAAGCAAACCGATCCGCTTGGCAATATACTCATCAATAAATATGACGAATGGGGCAAACTTCTATCTTCCAAAACCAATGTGGAAGGTACAACCACTTATCAGTATGTAAGAGATGCCATTTCCAGCATAACAATTATACAATATGCCCCTAATGGTGATGTAACAAAAACATACACCAACAAACTGGGACAGAAATCTGAAGTTTTAACCAAAGCATTCACACAGGGGAAATTTGTTTCAAAACAAACCAAATATGATATACTGGGAAGAAAAACTGCAGAAAGTGAGCCCTTCTTCGAAGGAAGTAATCCTACCCAATGGAATACAATCACTTATGATGATACTGTTTTCCCAACAAAAATAAATGCAAAATCATTCAATGGAAAAGAGGTTGTGACTTCTGTTTCAGGCTTAACAAAGACGGTAAAAGAACTCAATGGATACGAAAGAACAAACTCCCAAACTACAGATGTATTAGGTAATGTTCTGTCTTCAAATGATCCGGGAGGTACTATCCAATTCTCCTACAATGCTGCCGGAGAACAGATAAAGGCTCAGTATGCCGAAAATATTGTTACTACAAAATACGATTCTTGGGGTAGAAAATCTGAGTTCAATGATCCTTCCAACGGATTGTACAAATACGAATATGACGGATTCGGACAGCCTAAAAAAATAATAAGCCCTAAAGGTACTAAAGAGTACACTTACAATGCTTTGGGCCAGCTCATTTCCCAGAAAGAGCTCTCTACAACAGATGGCGGTCAGGCTACCAATAAGATGATTTCCTATTCATATGATGATAAAGGAAGGATAATTACCAAATCGGGGACATCAAAAGGAAAAGCATACAGTTCTAATATTTCTTACGATCCTCAGGGAAGAATATTGTCTTCATCCGAAAATAGTAATGGAAAATACTTTATCCAAAAAGGAATTACTTATGATGATAAGGCAAGAGTAATTTCCTACGAAAAACAATTATATTCTTCGGGAACTTTGACTAAAGTAGAAGTTGAAAACGTATACAGTGCATGGAATGGGGAATTGTATCAGGTTAAGGATAAAAATTCAGGGAAAATTCTTTGGGAACTTAAGGAGATCAATTCAAAAGGTCAGGTTCTTAAAGCTCAATTGGGAGCGGCTGAAATTAATCAAAGCTATGAGAATGATGGAACTTTGAGCCAAGTCAATCACTCTTCAGCTGTTAAACCAAGCATTCTGCAACTTTCGTATAATTTCAATGCTATTAAAAATGAATTAGAGGTTAGAACAACCGGAGGAGATTTTAATATTGTAGAATCATTTGATTATGATGACAATAACAGACTGATCAACTGGACGAATCCCGTAACAGGCATTAAACCTTCCACTAACAGAAATGTCTATGACATTAAAGGTAGGATCATGGAAAATGATCAGGTAGGAACAATGAAGTATGAAAATTCAACTAAGATCTACCAACCTACCGGGATGACCCTGAACGCGGAAGGAACTCAAAATTATAACAATGACCTCATCCAGAGCATTGCTTATAACGAAAATAATGATCCTGTCTTCATTGACGGTGAAAAAGGGGATGTAGCGTTTCAGTACGGGCTTACCAGCATGAGACAGAAAGTAAGCTATGGAGGGAACTTTGATCCTAATTTGGAAGGAAAATTCACCAAGTACTACAGTGAAGATGGAAGCTTTGAAGTTCTCAAGGATAATATAACCGGAAAGGAAAAACATATTCTTTATATTGGTGGAAGTCCTTATGACAGCAATATTATTTATCTTAAGAATTTTGATGAAACAGCTGGTTCTTATAAATTCTTGCATAAAGATTATATAGGAAGTATCTTAGCTATTACCGATGAAGCAGGAAATAAGCTGGAACAGAGACATTTTGATGCGTGGGGTAATTTCACCCATCTGCAAATAGGAAACGGAGCCATTGTCACTGATAAAAATATAATTGATACTACTTCGTTATTAGTAGAAAGAGGATATACCAGCCATGAGCATTTTGCAGAAGTGGGAATTATTCACATGAATGGTAGGCTATATGATCCGCTCTTAAGAAGGTTCTTAAATGCTGATGAAAATATACAGGATCCTACCAATACCCAGAATTATAATAAGTATGGATATGTCCTGAATAATCCCCTGATGTATAATGACCCAAGCGGGGAGTTTGCATTTGCTGTTTTGGTGGCGGTAATGGCTAAAGCAGCTTTTGCTGCAGTCGCAATAACTGCCGCAACCTATACTGCTACAGCATTAATAAAAGGTAATTGGACGGTTAGCGGATTTTTTAGATCTATCTCTTCGTCAGCGATTACCGGAATGGTAAGCGGGGCATTGTCTTTTGGGATAGGAACACTGTTTCAGGTCGCAACTATTGCCAATTCTCTGGGTACTACGGGTGTTGTATTGGCAAGAGCAGGATTACATGCCGTAAGTATGGGTGTTCTTTCTTCCGTTACAGGAGGTAGTTTTTGGAGCGGTGCAGCAAGTGGTGCATTTGCAAGTTTAGCAGGAGACTTCTTGAAAGCTCCCAGCGATGGTATTTTTGACTTTAACCCACTTAGAAGCAATACAGGAATGTTAATCACTGGTATTATATCGGGTGGTGTAGGCTCTGTACTGGCCGGAGGAAACTTCTGGCAGGGAGCGATGAGTGGATTTTTTGTTACGGCTTTCAACCATTTGGAGCATCAGATAGACTCTCCTTTAGCTGATGATGATGAATTTAGGAGAAATGCAGATGGTACTATTACAGCAACAGGAGGAAAAAAGGGAGGTGATACAACCGATTATTTGTATGATGCAAAAGGAAAATTAATTGGTAGTAAATCTGTAACTGTTCTTGAAGCTGGTGATAATATGTCTGCTGATTATTCTACCTACGGATTAAGACTTCATACCGAGGGAACTGGTCTTTCAGTGAGTGAAGGTTTGGGTGCAGCTGCTCTTGAATTTTCTGGAGCGGGATTCTTTAGATTTGTATCTGGTGCAAAATTTTTTTATAAAACAAAGATAGCAGGACAATTTAGTTATGGATACCTTGACAAGCCTACAAAATTTATGATTAGATTTGAGAAACATAGTCTTCCAAAAATTGGTGGAGGAAGAGGATATCCAATACATTTTAATATTGAAAAAATAGGAAAATTTAATAAACATATTTTTCCAAATCCTAAAGACTGGGGTAAATATAAGGTTAGATAATATGGAGGATATAGAAAAAATACGTCAACAACTTATCTCATCGAAATATAGCCTGGGCAAAGATGATATCCTAAATGAGAAGTTAATTCATTTAGAAAATGAAATTAGTGAGGATTTAGTTGTAGTAGATTTAGAAAAAGAGTCGATCAAAATTCAATTTAATTTGAATGAAAATTATTATTTTGAAAATGTTAAAGATATTTTTTTAAATTTTTTCAAGGGCGATTATACAATAAAATATTATTTTAATAATGAAAGTTTGTTATATTCCAAATTCATATGGAAAAATAAAGAACTAAAAAAATTCAATTTCAAGACAAAATATGGTTTTTTACGCTGTAAGAAGATCAATAAAATAGAACAAGTTCAAGGTATAGCTTGGGAATAAAAATAATCACTCCCCCGAAAATCTTCGGGGGATATTTTTTACAGTGCGACGTTCTGCTGAACGAATTCTTTAATTTTTTTCTTTTTCTTCCAGTTGTTGGATAAGTTCCACTTGCTCCAGAACCGCTAATTAAACTAAATTAGATGACAATTTATATTTCATTTGGGACTGCAGGCCTGCTTTTTTTATTATACACCATCTGTAATCTCCATAACAAAAAAAAGCCACCGCACTACACGATGGCTAAAAAAAATCAAATCTAAATAAAATTACAGGTTCGGATTATTATCAATTTCCTTCTGCGGAATACTGAAAATATAGTATCTGCTGTTAGGAGCAAACTGGCTTTGATCCGGGAAATTAAAGACCGAATGTCCTCTTCCATTCACTGTTTTCACGGTTCCGTTAGGTGTGGTAATCTGAACTTTTATAGGCTGTCCGCTGGTATCTACAAATGGTTTTCTTACAACCGTCCCCTGCGTTCTGATAATATCTGAAAGGGAGAATCCTTCCCCGAAAAGTTCTTTTCTTCTTTCAAGCAGAATTTCTGTGATGACATCATTCTGAGCAAGAGATCCTGTGTAAGGATTGGCATTTCTGGCCGTTTTTAATTGGTTTAAAACCGCCACCGCATTGGTACTGTTTCCAATTCTGACTTCTGCCTCCGCTTCGATCAGGTACATTTCTGCTGCTCTCATCAATACAATATCGGCAATAAGTCCTGTCTTAAATTTAAACTTGGAATACCTCAACAGACCTTCTCTGCCAGGCAGACCATCCCATTGAAACAGCTGAGATCGGATGTCATTGGTGTCAAACAGATTTTTGAAAAACGGATCCGCCATAAAACTGTAGTAATAACTTCCCGAAGAAGACACATCCAGATAATGAAAAGCATAGCTTGCTCCCGATTGCTCCTGAGTCTGCCCATGGCCCCAGATCCATTCTCCGTTGCTGATATCATTGAATCCTTCCTTATATTTTTCCGGAGTCATTAACGGATAACCTGCTCTGGCTATTTTAGCCGCTGCTGCTGCCTTACTCCACTCACCGGTATTCAGATACGTTCTTGCTAAAAGTCCGTTCACTACCGATTTGTTGATCTTATCTTTATTATTCCTTGTATAATTCGTCAAAAGATTATCCGCTTCCGTCAGATCACTTTTAATCAATGTGTAAATTTCTTCGAGGCTAGCTCTTTTCTTTGGAACAGAACTGATCGTTGAGGGTTCCGTATAAATAGGAGCCGTTAAAGCTGTTTTGTCTTTCAGATAACTAAACTGGTAAAAGCTGGCTAAATTCAGATAACAGAAAGCACGCAATGCTTTAGCCTGTCCTTTTACCTGATCTTTCTTTGCCTGACTTCCCTCGGTCTGATCAATACGGGCGATCACATTATTCATATTATTAATGGTTGCATACAATGTAGACCAAATAAATTGTGGCCTTGAGATGGTATTATTCACCATTTCTGTAAATGCATAAGCTGAAGGAAAACCATATTTATTGGTAAGGATAGCCGCATCACTTCCCATGGCATCACTGGTTCTCAACACCGTTGAATAGCCAATATTCGCATAGGTAGGTCCGTCATCATTAAATTTCGCCCATGCTCCATTAATAACGGTTTCAGCACTTTCTGCCGTTTTGAAAACCTCCGCTCCATTCGCCTGATCTGTAGGAGCTGTTTCCAGCTCGTTTTCACAACTCGTCAACGACCAGAAAGCAATCAAAGCAAAAGCGATATATTTTAATTTTTTCATTGTTTCAAATTTTAAAAGTTTAAAGAGTTGCCTGAAGACCAAAAGTGATCGTTCTCATCGCAGGATATCTGTAATACGTAGTTCCATCCAGTGACTGCTCCGGATCCATTCCTTTATGTTTGTAGAAAGTCAGAAGGTTTTCAGCCTGAACATAAATTCTAAACTTCTTCAGTCCCAGTTTTTCAAAATAATCAGAAGGAAGCGTATATCCCAGACTTACATTTTTAAGTCGGGCATAAGTCCCTGAATATAAAAACCTTGAAGAAGAAGAATTCCAGTTATTGGTTGTTGTGCTCAATGCAGGAACATCTGTGTTAGGATTTTCCGGAGTCCATCTGTTCAGCATTTCTGCACTCCAGGCACGTCCGCCAGAATTTCCGTTAGACATTAATGAGGTATAATCCGTATCCAGGATCTTTCCCCCAATCCTGAATGTTAACAATCCTGACAGATCAAAGTTTTTATACGCAATACTTGTGGAAAGTCCCCCTGTTAATTTAGGCAGTGCAGATCCCTGAAACGTTCGGGTCGCTTTTGCATATTCTGAGGTGGTTCCGTCTACTGTATTTCCGTTGGCATCCTGATAAATATATCTCCATAAAGGTTTTCCGTTGGAAGGATCTACGCCTTTCCATTCCTGAATATAAAAATCATAAATAGAGCCTCCCACATCCAAACGCTTGGTTCCGGTGATAACTGCTCCTTTGGGAAGCTTCGTAATTTTATTGTTTAAAGTGCTCAGGTTTAGGTCTACATTCCATTGGAAATTATCATTTTTAATTGGAGTAGTAAATAGTGAGAATTCAAAACCTGTATTTTGTATCGTTCCGACATTAAAAGGAAAATCACTGATTCCCAGGGAAGGAGCAACTGGCATATTAAATAAAAGATCCTGACTTTTTCTTTTAAAATATTCGATATTCCCTTTCACTCTGTTGTTAAGAATGGCAAACTCTAAACCTACATTTAAATTAAGATTGGTTTCCCACTTCACATCATTGGTCTGTACTTTTTCAAGAACCGTTCCCGGCTCTCCCAAGTTATTATAAAATTTGTATAATTCCTGATAAGCGTAATAAAGAGAAGATCCGTTGGGTCTTAAGAGTTTATCATTTCCCTGACCTCCATAACTTGCCCGCAAGGTTAATTGATCAAAGATGTTCAAATCCTTGATGAAATCTTCATTTGAAGCTTTCCATGAACCTCCCACAGACCAGAATTTCCCCCATCTGTTATCCGCATAGAACCTTGAAGACCCATCTGCTCTTCCTGAAACAGATAAAAAGTAGGTATTGTTAAAATCATATTCTGCTCTTCCCAGGAAACTTAAGAGTGAAAATTGATTGCTGTTTCCACTGAAGCTTCCCAATAATGCTGCTGCATCCGGCTCATAATAATAAGGAAGGGAAAACTGGCTTCTGGAACCGGAAATCGTCTGATAATCGTATTTATAAAATTCCTGCCCTCCTAAAACATTGATATGATGCTTCCCGAATTTCTTGTCATAAGTCAGAATATTACTGGTAGTATAAGAAAGTGTTCTGGTGTTTGATCTTGTGACAGAACCCCCAATTTCACTTCCCTCACCGATCAGCGGGTTTGAGTAATAATGTCCGTTGTAATTCACTAAATCAACAGAAAAACTGGTTTTAAATTTAAGTTCCGGAAGGAAAGTAAATTCTAAAAATCCTTTTCCTGAAAAGTTATCTTCTTTATTTTCATTTTTATCCAAAGGCAACGTTGCTGCTGCATTCTGATTCTGCAATGCACTGGTAGGTCTGTACTTTCCAAAATCATAGATTCTGTTTCCATCTGCATTCAGCCTGTAGCTTCCGTCATCATTTCTTTCGTAATACGGATAGAATGAAGGAACCACTCTTGCGGCCTGGATGATATTATCCTGTCTGGAATCTGAAGACGGCGGTGCGTTCTGAATACTGTTGGTGTAGCTTAAATTCACACCGGCATTCAGCCATTTTTTAACTTCTGAATTGATCTTTAATCGGGTTCCGAACTTCTGAAACCCTGATTCAATTGCAATCCCTTTATCATCCAGATAACCTAGTGAAAAGAAGTAATTGCTCTTCTCACTCCCTCCGCTGATATCAAAATCTACCTGGCTTCTGGAAGCGGTCCTTTGAAGAATATCTCTCCAGTCATCGTTCCATAAAGGTTTTGCTCCGGGAAGAAGTTTTCCGTCTGCTCCTACAGGTTTTGGATAGGCAGCTCCGTAAGGATTGATCCCAAGTGCCGAAACAAGATTATCACTTGCCATCTGCCCTGCCTTCTGAGAAGATATCTGAGTGGATTGGTAACCGTTTCTCAGTGCTTCCCAATACAATTGAAAATACTGATCTGTCGTTACCTGCTTATAATCCTTTACTGCCCTGCCGGAAAATCCCTGGCTGATATTAAAATTAACCCTTGATTCTCCTTTTTTGCCGGATTTTGTGGTGATGATAATGATTCCGTTAGCTCCCCTTGAACCGTATAATGAACTTGCCGTTGCATCTTTCAGAACACTGATGGATTCAATATCATTTGGACTGATAGAATTGATATTTCCATCAAAAGGAATTCCGTCTACCACGTAAAGAGGATCACTTGAAGCACTTATTGATCCTACTCCTCTTATTCTGATGGAAGCAGTAGATCCCGGTTGGCCGGAAGCACTTACAGCCTGGATTCCTGCCACCTGCCCTTCCAGAGCTTTTGTAATATTGGTAACCGCTCTGTTATTGATCTTATCACTGGAGATGGTAGCCACCGAACCGGTATAGCTTGTTCTTTTCGCTTTACCATAGGCTATCACAACCACTTCATCGATTTCTTTTTCTTGTATGGTATCTTTTTTCGGCTTGACTTGCTGCGCCTGTACACTGATCATCCCCAGGAAAAATACAGCGACTGGCGGAAGCCAAACCCTAGCATTAACTAAATTTTTGCTAATCATAATCAATTTTATTTATCATATATTAAAAATTAACCCTTTGCAGAAAAGTCAGCAAAGGGCATCGATAGATACGATTAACCAAATGCTTATTTTCCCTTTAAAGGCTGAATGTAACACCTTGCGCAGGGGCAGGTTGTCAAGATATCACAGGGTCAGTTCCCTCCATCTTTCTTTATAAGCCGATCGAAATAGGTCTGCAAAGCTAAAAACAATTAGTCTACAAAACAAGTAGACTTTAAAATATTTTATGATAGATTTTCAAAAATTAACGTAATTAAATTGTAAAAACCACAAAAATAGAGGCTTAAAAGCATTGCCAATTTCTTCAAATATGATAAATATCAGTAAAATATCACAAAGCGAATAGATGAGGAAATTTTAAAACAAAAAATGACGTCAATGACGCCATTCTCAAATTTGTTTGATTATTTATTAAAGTTTTAAATTAAAATTTATCTTATCATCATTACTTGCTAAATATCTTTTTCCATTTTGCTACTGAGTTTCTGCTTAATCTAAACTCATCAGCAACCTGTTTATTAGTATATCCATTTTTCTTCTGATAGTCTAAAATTTCCAAAATCGTATCCTTATCGTAAGACTTGTGTTTTTGATTGAATAGTGAAGTCTCCAGATCCTCAAAAGAAAAAATAAGTTGATTGAGTTTAATTACATCCAATACAGATAAAACTTTCTTTTGCAAAATAGAAGAACACAAAGCATATTTCCCGGGATGCTTTTTTAAAATAATATCGGTATATATTTTTTTATAATCAGGTCCTGACTTTTCCATACATTTTTCTGATTTCTATTGTAGACACATTTTCACTTTCGAAAAATATAAACATTCCTGTTTTTCTGTAAAACCCTCCGGTTTCACGAATATAAGTCCAACTATTGCTGGTATAGAAATTAAACTTTTCTCTCATCAGTTTTAAAACCGGCACATTAGTTTTAGTGAAGAGATCATCATGTTCATCTTTCATTTCATTCCATCTCACTATACTTACTTATCCACTTATACAGTGTTGTTTTGGGAATTCTGTATTCTTCTATAATTTGAAGTTTTGTTTTCTGCCTTGTATTTATTAATTCTAAAATAAAGTCTATCACTTGTCTGGTATACAGTTTTTTTCTGAACTCAGGGAGACTAGTTCCTTTGATTGGTTCCAGAGTATCTGACTTATTTTCTGGTGAGAATAAAATAAGGTGCTGACAGTAAATTCTGAAAAAATCATACTCCAAAAGCTTGCACCATCGAAGAAGAACTTCGGTATCCATACTTTTCTGTTTATACATTGTATCTATCTCATCTTCTGTAGCTTGATGGAAATTACAGATCCGGACCATTGAGATCCCCGTATCTTCTACCCTTTTTCTTATACATTCTCCTATGTAAATCTCTTTAAAATTAAACTTCATCAGGCTTATAATACTGTACTTTATTACGTCTCATCTTTACTTTTAATCTTTTGAAAAAGGAAAGAAGAACCTTTTACAGTTCCCCTTCCCTATTATTTAATGAATTCTATAAATCAAATTAATACAGTCTCTGGATAGATACATAAACTTCCAATGTATTATCTGAATTATTAGAGTCTGAAGTGACATTACCATTACCTGAACTAGTAAAAGATTTATTATCAACACGTAAGGCATAATACACCCTGTACCATTTGTTATCCGGAGTCGTAATATCAAAAGTAACGGTTTCATTCCTTCCATAAGTAAGATATACACCATCATCAAACTGTGCATAATTATTAGGGAAGATCAATAGATTGGCTCCATGTGAATCTCCTGTATGCGTGGATACCTCCGAAACCCATACTTTCGCGTTTGCGGCAGTAATATTGTAAAGACGAGGATCAAAATTAGTAGAAGCATTATTTGAATCAAATGCGTTGGGAGAGGTTATAAAAGCATCAACTCTGAAAGTATTATTAATGATTGGAAGGTCATTAAGATACTGGCTTAAAAGAAATGATGTTGTCTTACGTGGAATTGAAGAATGATAATAAACCAATTCTCCCGGAGCTATAACGGCTCCAGCTCCTACTGTTGCGCTACAGGTTTGCCCACCGATATTTATTGGAAAAGTAGTAAGCGTAGGACTGGAAACAGTAGGTGATCCCGATACGGTATAGGTAAGAATTCCGGATCCAACATTAAAATTCCCGGCAGCAAGTGTTGCCACAAGCCCATTTACAGGTCCTATAGACTGAGCAGCATAAACACCTCCGTTTCCTCCTGTATAAGGTACACTCATTGTTCCTGTATAAGGGGTTCCCGAAGTATAGGTACCTGGAGAAAGAGTAACTCCATTACAAGTAATGGTCCCTAAAGTTCCCGGAGCAAGAGAACCATTGCTGAACGTTCTCCACTCTGTTCCGTTCCAGAATACATAGCCTACATAATCAAGCCCGCCTGTTCCCAGATTATACACAAGCAGTCCAGCCACAGGCGAAGGTATCGTAGTCTGATCAGTCTGAGAGGTTAATGCGACTTTAGGACCAAGAAGTCCTTTTTTGCTTCCAACAGCAAGACCATCAACATTGACGTCTAAAATAGCAGATGCATTAGGGGTAGTAGTACCAATCCCTACGCTACCATCAGCAACTACTGTAAAATCATTAGCTCCCTGTAACGCAGTTGGCGCTCCGGTTGCAGGATTATCTTTTCTACCATCCACATGGAAAATACCACGAGGGTTTGATGTATTGATTCCAACCTGGGAATATATAAGTCCGGAAGAAATAACGGCTAGAAATAATATCGTTTTTTTCATTGTTCGAATTGTTTTTTTTAAATTAAAATAAAATGGTAAAAGCTGTTTTGGGAATACTTTTACCATAGTAGCATCATTGGTGTAATTTTTATAGAAGCATTTATGTTTTATGTAATATTTTATAGTAAGCAGCAGATCCTGGAGGAGGCCTGATACAACTGTACTCATCCGGTAAAAATGTTTTCGCGGAAACTTTTAAAAAATTAATCTTTGTTTTTTCAGAAGGAAGCCTTAAAAATAAAAGCCGGATAAAAAAGGAAAAGTCAGAGGTATGCTGACCGTTTTCCTTTATGGCCTGAAGTTCATTAAAAATCCAGGATTTATATTTTTTGTCCTGATCCTGATTGGATATTTCTATTCTATAACAAGATAAGTCTCCAGCTTTTCTTTTATCAGCTACGCTTTTTTCCTTTTTTGCTATCTGGGATTTTCGCAAAGGACGTTTTACAATAGTTTTGTCAACTACAATATCCTTTTTTATCGTTTTGATTTCCGAATTGTACAATTGATCAGCTCCTGAAATAACGGTTCCTTCAAGAATATATATTTCAGTTGGTCGTTCAAAATTTTTACGCTCAGCCGAATTCTTCTTATTTCCTGCCTGTAAAAAAGAACACAAAATAACCATCGCCCCAAAAAACATTTTTTTTAGAGGCAAAAGGATGGTTACCTGATGAATTTTAACTTTCGGAACAAACATTTCGCAAAATTACGTTTGCTGCTAAATCAAAAAAGAACACAACAAATGAAAAACAGGAAAATCACTTAAATTTTTCAAATAAATGAAAATCAAATTATTAGATCAATGATTTTCAATAAAACACTGACATAACTCTACTTTTTCACAACAAATAAAAAATTCAATGTAAAAACAAATACAACAGGATGCTAAAAGATGGATTACGATAAGATTTTTTACTACAACTTCTTATTGTTTATATTCTAAATTTTAAAAAGACATTAGATATGATCAGAAAAGATCTACGCTCATTACATAAGGAAGGAAGAAATAACTATTCAGGATAAACCTGTAGGAGCATCTGCAAAGTAATCTTAACCAAGATGTATAGAAATTATTTATCTTTGGATAAATTTTTCACATGAGAATACTTATCATTAACGGTCCAAATCTTAATCTATTAGGTACAAGAGAACCGGAAATCTACGGTACTGTATCGATGGCAGATTATCTGGAAAAACTGGAAACTGAATTCTCAGATGATGAGATCAGCTATTACCAGTCCAATATTGAGGGGGAAATCATTAACAGACTTCAGGAAGATAATTTCGATGCTTTGATTATTAACCCCGGAGCATATACCCATTATTCCTATGCTATTGCGGACTGTTTAAAAAACATCCCTCAACCCAAGGTGGAAGTTCACATCAGTAATATCTATAAAAGAGAGGAATTTAGACAGAAGTCTGTAACAGCAGCTAACACCGATGCTGTTCTATCAGGTTTTGGAATGAATGGATACAAACTGGCCTTATTAAGCCTAAAACTTTGATACTATTGCCGCTGATTCTGATTTCCAAAGAGAATTTCTAGGGATAAAAATAAAAAAGCCTCATCGTTGATGAGGCTTTTATTATATTAAATAGTCTGTTGCTGAAGCTGAGGTCCTGAAGAAATTAATTTCTTCCCTTCTTCCGTGTCACAGTACTGTTCAAAGTTTTTGATATATCTAGCAGCAAGGTCTTTTGCTTTTTCTTCCCATTCTGAAGCATTGCTGTATGTTTCTCTAGGATCAAGGATCCCTTCAGAAACATTGGGAAGTTGTGTTGGAATTTCAAGATTCATGATTGGAACATGAGCTTTAGGAGCATTTTCAATAGAACCATCAATGATGGCATCGATAATTGCTCTTGTATCTTTCAGAGAAATTCTTTTTCCAGTTCCGTTCCATCCTGTATTCACCAAATAAGCTTTAGCGCCATGTTCCTTCATTTTACCAATCAATGTCTTAGAATACATGGTAGGATGAAGGGTAAGGAATGCTTCTCCGAATGCAGGAGAGAAAGATGGTTCCGGTTCAGTGATTCCTCTTTCCGTACCTGCTAATTTAGAAGTATATCCACAAAGGAAGTGGTATTGTGCCTGGTTTTCATCTAGGATAGAAACCGGAGGCAATACTCCAAATGCATCAGCAGAAAGGTAGACGATCTTTTTAGCATGTCCTGCCTTGGATGGAAGAACAATCTTATTGATATGATAAATTGGGTAAGATACTCTTGTATTTTCGGTGATAGATCCGTCTTTATAATCAGCAATTCCGTTGTTTACCACAACATTTTCAAGAAGCGCATCTCTTTTGATTGCTCTGAAAATATCCGGTTCTTTTTCTTCAGAAAGATCGATTACTTTGGCATAACATCCGCCTTCATAGTTGAATACGCCGTTTGTGTCCCAACCATGCTCATCGTCACCAATAAGGAATCTTTTCGGATCTGCAGACAAAGTTGTTTTTCCCGTTCCTGAAAGACCGAAGAAAAGAGCTACATCTCCTTCTTCACCTACATTTGCAGAACAGTGCATAGAAGCCATTCCTTTCAATGGAAGATAGTAGTTCATCATTGCAAACATCCCTTTTTTCATTTCACCGCCGTACCAAGTACCTCCGATGATCTGTATTTTTTGGGTAAGGTTGAACATAATGAAGTTCTCAGAATTCAATTCCTGAGCTTCCCAGTTCGGGTTGGTCGTTTTGGAACCGTTGATCACTGTGAAATCCGGCTCTCCAAAGTTTTCCAGCTCATAGTGAGACGGACGGATAAACATATTAGTAACGAAATGCGCCTGCCACGCTACTTCAACGATGAACCTTACTTTTAGCCTTGTATCTGTATTGGTACCACAAAAAGCATCCACTACATAAATTTTCTTAGCTTCAGAAAGCTGGTTCAGCACTAATCCTTTACAAGCATCAAAAGTTTCTGCAGTGGTAGGAAGGTTTACTTTTCCATCCCAGAAAATTGTGTCTCTTGTAACATCATCCTGAACTATATATCTGTCTTTAGGTGAACGACCTGTGAAAATTCCAGTTTTTACTGATACTGCACCAGATTCTGTAAGTTCAGCTTCCTCAAAGCCTTGATTTTCAGGAGACACTTCAGCCTGATATAACTCTTCGTAAGATGGGTTATAGACCAATTCGTAATTTCCTTTAATCCCTAATTTTTCTAAATCCTGGATGATTTTAGCGTGTTTCATTTTACTTATATTTTCTATTTCTTTATTGGGTTCAACAAAATTAATATTAATTATTTGTTAAAGGTGGTTTAAATATAATGATATAAGTCAGAATGACAAATAAAAAAAAAGGATTGTAAATTACTGATTATAAATTAATTATATCAGACCATTGAAAAACGGTATTAAAACCTTTTCCCCAAAAATAGTCCTTGTAGCCGTCAAATTTAGCACTCATCACAAAATCTCCCCCCCAGGCTCCTAAACTTTTAACAAAAACAGGGCAGTCTGTGAAAAACTTCTCTTTAACTGTGGGAATTTCAAGGAAATCTGAAATTTTATGCTCATGAATCATCATCAGTTCAGAAAAACATTCCAATTCATTGCATAATAAAACTTTCTTTGTGATATCCGAAAATTCATCCACGAGTATTTGGGACTTTGGTTTCGACTTATAAAAATTGATTCCTTCTCTGCTATCCTGCTTCTGATTTAAATGAATAAATATCAGCTCATTTTTGAATGCAGGACTGAAATTTGTCTTTTCATAGCTGATCTCCGGTTGGCTTCGGAAAAGGATCGCCGATTTTTCTTTGGCAACAGCAATATCGTAACCGCTTCCACCCAAACTGATACTATTAAGCTGAAAGGGATTGATTTCAGACCATTCCGCAAGATTATTCATTAAAGTGGAACTGCTTCCGAGTCCGTAATCTGAAGGGAACTGAAGGTTGGTCTTTAAATGATAGGTAAGATTACCTTTGAATTTAATCTGAGAAAGCTGCTGAACATTTTTTAAGGTTTTGAGAATAAATTCAGCGGCGGAAGGAAGATTGGTCTTCAGGATCTGCCAGTTTTTATAATCGATGACAGTCTTGAGCCACAATTTGTTCTGATGATAGGCTTCCCAAAATATCAGGGATTTTTCATCCTCTTTTTCTTCAAAAAAAAACTCTTGTCCAAGCTTGGTAGGTACCGCCAGGACAAGAGCTCCGTCTATTGCGAAATATTCTGAAGTAAGCATAAGCTTTCCCGGTGAAAATATTCCGCTCATATTTTTTTAATTAGATTGCTGAAGCAACATCTACAGAACTGTCAATTTTCTTGATCAGACCTTGAAGTGTTTTTCCGGGACCTACTTCTACAAATTTAGAGGCACCGTCTTTGATCATATTCTGAACAGACTGCGTCCACTTTACAGGCCCTGTAAGCTGAGCGATCAGATTTTGTTTGATCTCCTCAGGATTGGTCACTGCTGTAGTCGTGATATTCTGGTATACCGGAATTGTTGCTTTTCTGAATTTCGTTTTTTCGATGGCCGCTGCCAGCCTTTCTTGCGCCGGCTGCATCAATGGCGAATGGAACGCTCCGTTTACCGGAAGTAGCACTGCTCTTTTTGCGCCTGCTTCTTTAAGTTTTATACAAGCTTCCTCCACTGCTGAAGTTTCTCCTGAAATTACCAATTGTCCAGGACAGTTATAGTTAGCCGGTACCACAATACCACTGATCTGTGCACAGATCTCTTCAACTTTAGCATCTTCAAGGCCCAAAATCGCAGCCATAGAGCTTGGATTGGCATCACAGGCAGCCTGCATTGCTTTTGCTCTTTCGAATACTAATTTTAAACCGTCGTCAAAGGATAAAACTCCATTGGCAACTAAAGCTGAAAATTCTCCTAAAGAATGTCCTGCAACCATTTCGGCTCCAAGACCGTTCACTGCTTTCAAAGCAGCTACTGAGTGTATAAATATTGAAGGCTGGGTAACCTCTGTTTTCTTAAGATCTGCATCCGTCCCGTTGAACATCAACGTGAGGATATCAAAACCTAAAATTTCATTGGCAGATTCCATCAAGTCCTTAATGTCTTTTCTAGAATCGTACAATTCTTTTCCCATTCCTACGAACTGAGAACCCTGCCCAGGAAATACAAGTGCTTTCATGTAATGAATTAAATATTATGCAAATATAAAGATAATGTTAAAAATATTCCTTTAAAAAGGCATAAATCGGTTAAGGAACTAATCTAATCACTCGGTAGCCGGTATTTACATATGCTCCGTTGGCCTTAGATTTTACAAACTCAAACTTTGTAGCAAGCTGAGTCTGAACTTTATTCATCTGTTTAAAGATTTCTCCTTTTTTATTTTCTCTCGTCAGCATGTCATTTACAACATCAAAACCAACGATCGCATATTTTGGAGGGGTCTTACAGTATTTACTTTTATAAGCGGCCAGGATCTCTTTTTCAAAATTACCTTCTGCATTAATTTTTCTGTCCATCAGATACACAAAGCTAGCCTGGCTCAGATCATCTACTTTTTTCTCAAAAACAGGAGAATAGTACATACTGAAACCCTTTACTCCCTGTACTTCTTTAGACAAAGCAATAATTTTATTGGCAAATGCTTCTCCGGCGGCATCATTGTCACTGGCCAGTATAGCAATAACGGGAGCAGATTGCCCTGTCATCATGTTCTGATCCAGCTGGATTTCAGCGGGAGAGTTGACCATAATGATATTTGGATTTTTAACGGCTTTTTCAAGACCTCCTTTAATATAGTTGGCAATCTCTTTTTTGCTGTCTGCCACTACGTATATTTTCTGATCTGAATACACTGATCTTACTTCTTCTACGATTTTATCTGCATAGGTCTGGTCATTGGTTTCAACAATGATCAGGTTGCTGTAATTGTAAAGTTCCGGAGAGTTAGCAAATGGTGCTACAACCGGTATTTTCTGGTTTTTGGTAAAATCCAGAACATCAATAACATTTGATTTGAAGAATGGACCAATGATCAAATCTGTATTATCAGGATTGATTTGTGCCATTGAATTTTTAAATGACGCTTCGTTTCCTGAATCTACAATTTTAATATCAAGTTTCTGTCCTCCTCTGGCATTTCTTTCAATAGCAAGTTTAGCTCCTGTAAGGAAGTCTAATGCCATTCCTCTATATTGAGTTTCGTTGGTACTGTATCCGAAAGGAAGCATTAAAACAACGCTTAATGCATCACCGTTTTTCTTCACATAAGCCGGATCCTGCTTCTTAATTTTTAAGACCATTCCAGTTTTCAGTCCGTTTGAAAGATCCGGGTTGAGCGCGATTAATTCATCAATTGAGACTCCAAATTTATTAACAATAGAGAACACCGTATCTCCCTGTTGAACAGTATAAGTTACATAATCATCAGCCGTTGCAACAGGAGTTGCCGTTGCTGTGGATCTTTCGTTTCCTGAATCTATTTTTGTTTTCGGATTCACCGGCTCAGAGACTGAAGTGGTATCCGTTTTTGATTTTTTTACTTTGATGGTTTCACCCGGCTTAAGTCCTTTTTCTTCCAATCCAGGATTTAAAGCATAAAGCTCTTGCTGGCTGATTCCAAACTGTTTCGTAATTCTGTAATAATTATCTTTTGCCTGAATGACATACATTGATGTCTCTAAAGATGCTGATGCATCCATTCCACTATGAGGTTCTGTAGGTCTGGGATCTACAGTAAGCGGAGCAACCTGTTGGTCTCCACCATATTTCTTAATACTATCAAGTGGCAAGGTGATCTCATCCCCTATTTTCATATGAGAATCAAGTTCAGGGTTCAACTTTCTGAGATCTGTCTCAGAAATCCGGTATTGTTTTGTAATTCCGTAAACGGTCTGTTTAGGCTGAAGAATAATTTTTCCAACTTGCGCATTTGATTTTGCTTTTTCAACGACAGCAGGTTTGGAAACTGCAGTGGTATGTTTCTCAGCTTTCACTGTTACCACGTCTCCTATTGCCAGCTTACCGTCTTTGAATTTTGGATTCAGCTTTAACAATTCATCTACAGTTATCCCGTATTTTTTTGCAATATTGTAAGGATTATCTCCTTTTATAACGGTGTGTGAGTTCTGAGCAGATACCCCCAAAACCATACATAAACTGGATAAAATAAAAAACCTCTTTATCATACTCGATAATTATAATTTACAAAAATACTTCTTTAAAATTAAATGGCAACAATTATTAATTTGGATTCTTGAACGACCATTTCTTCCCAACAATTTTCAAGCCATGAATAGCCATAGTCTGAAAAGAACACACTGAAGTTATACACGCGTTCCTGCCAGGTTTTTGAAGGATGAACATCTAAAAACAGATTCTCAAGCCTTTCGAGCAGCTCGCTCTGTTTTATTTTTTCTGCATGAAGCAAACGCTTTTTCATTCTCTTAAATGATTTCAGCTGTCTTACTTCTTCTGCCTTTACCATATTTCCGAAAGAATGCTCTGTAGTTGCTGCTATCGCTTTCAATTCAGAGAACCCTTTTTCCAGAAGCATTTCTTTTTCTTCAAGCAAGGATAATACGGTACTGTCTTTTAAAATTTTTTGATTGGTAATGGCCGTAAAACGTCCAAAGAAGTCTTCTATATTCAGATCTAGTTTTTCAATTTTTCCCACTGTTTTTTCTTTAATGAAAAGCATTGAATTCCTTGGGATCAAAACAGGAAAAGGAATTTGGACTGTGGTAAAATAATCTTTCAGTTCCAGCCAGTACATAATTTCGGCATTTCCACCAATATAGGCAAGGTTGGGAAGTACTTTTTCCTGGTAAACAGGACGCATTAATGCGTTCGGACTGAATCTTTCCGGGTAGCTTTCCAACTCCTGAAGGATTTCTGTCCTGGTGAATTTTTTATGTGTATCTACTACAATATATTTTTCACCGTCAAAATCTATTCTATCCCGCGTTTCGGAAAGATAGAAAAGATTGATGTCACGAGGATTGACCTGTACTTTCCCATACTTCTCTGTAAGGAAATCTACTTTATCTTTAGCATTCTTCTGTAAGCTGAAATTTAATAATTCGTCTTTGAAGATGTCTTTAATTTGCTTTTTAAGTTCTTTAGAGTCACCATCTACAATTACCAGTCCGAATTCAGAGAAAAGGCGGTTAACAAGCGTTTTAATAGCATCCGTTAATGTATTTTCTACCTTGTAAGCTTCTTTCATCATGAGGATGAGCTCTGTCCCGAATACGGAATCTTTAAATTCTTTTTCAAATTCTGAAATAAAGAAGGTATCACTGATCTCGATTCTACCTACAGCACCTCCTGACTTTTCATTGATCTCATAATAATTATTTTCAGTCTTAAAATGATTAATCTCTGCAAAATCATGATCTTCCGAAGCCATCCAATACACGGGAACAAAGTTAAAATCCGGAAAATTTTCCTTTAGATATGAGCAGGTTTTAATCGTCTGTAAAATTTTATAGACAAAGAAAACAGGGCCCGAGAAAAGGTTCAGCTGATGTCCGGTAGTAATGGTGAATGTATTCGGCTGTTTCAGGTTTTCAAGATTCTCCTTCTGTTTCGATGAAAGGGTAATATCTGACAACTGTTTTTCCAGTACATCAGATAAGATTTCTCTTTGCTCTGATGCAAAAGAATTTTGTTTGAGATGGATCTGATCTTTAAAGTGATCTAAAGAAAAGGTATTGTTTTCAAAGCCCTCAATTTTTTGGTTCAAAAAATCTTTTACCAATTGAGGAATGCTTTCTATATCGTTAAATGATATTTTATTTATTGTTTTCAACTTTGTTTGGCTTTTAGTTGAACAAATACCACACAATTCCAATGTTTAATCTGAAATCGTACACCGGATAATGTGGAAATGCGTATGCTTTGTTGTTGGAAATCACAGTTCCTATCTGTTGGCCTTCTACATAGAAGAACATTTTTTTAACCTTCATATTGATATAAAGATCGGCGATAGGCTGTCCTCCGATAGAGAATGAATCTGCGTTAGGAAGTATATACTCGTTCAAAATAGGGAAATAATCTCTTGATGCAAATTTCGAAAAATAATAGATCTTTACGCCCATCTGAACTTCTGCAGCGTTTTTAAAGGCCATGCTTTGGAAGAAGAAATTGGCTCTTCCGATGAAACTTGGCATGGGAAGGAGTTCTTTATTCGTCAGTGCATTCTGGAAATGAAGTCTTGTATTAAGGTGGAATTTCCCGAAGCTGAATGTAGCATCACCTCCGATCTGAGAAATATTCAGCGAACTGCTGCTCTGTTGTGGCGCTCCGTCTGCATTGAAATAAGTGTAGTTATCTATTCTGAAATAATTGGCGAAAATTTCTGTCTTGAACCATTTCAGATTAATACTTCCTCCGATCTCTGTTACTGTCTGATTTTTGGCATCTTCAAGATAGTAATTGTATTTGTTGTAAACGGAAGTATTTAAAAGGTAATTAAATGATGGATAAGCACTCTGGAAGTTAACTTTCGCATTCACAAAATAATCTTTTATAGGTTCAAATTTAATATTGTTTGCCGTTCTAAGATAGCTTCCGAACTGGCTTCCATTTGAAAATTCAAGGAAAGATTTCAGCTGGAATTTATCCCAAAGTTTTACCTGAAGATTTCCAACGGCTCCAATTCTGTTTTCTTTTAGTTCACCTGGAAGAGTGACTCCATTAACCGTAGCAATATCTCTCACTCCAAATTTTAACATCTGATAACGTACTCCTCCATCAAGCTTGAATTTTTCATTATTAAAAACAAGACTTACGGTATTACTGAAATTATCTGAATATTTTTTTGTGGTCAGTGGGAAACCGTTCGTCAATTCTGAAACGTTATCATACCAGTAAGATTCTACTGAACTCTGATTATAAAAATATTTGTTTCCCTGATGTGAAAGGGTATGCCTGATGCTGAAAGGAAATTTTTCTGCATTGAATGGGGTAAACTGGTGGGTAAGGTAATATCTTCTGTAGGAATACTGAGAGCTTGACGAAGCCAGATTAACCTGGGCATTCTGTCTGTTTTTATAATTACTGTCCCCGCTCTGGAAAAGATCATCTTCTGTAATTCCTCCACTTTCCTGATTGTTTACATTCTGATGAAGGTAATGGGTAAAGAGTTCATAGTTTCCACTTTTGGAAACATAATGTCCCGAAAATAAAGTATTGTTATTTGAAGCTAAGGAATTTCTATAAAATCCCTGAGAACGGAGTCCCATATATTCAAGGGCAAAGTTGAACCGCTTGCCGATATTCTGTGTGTAGGTAGATTTCAATGCAGCCCCATTCTTCATCGCTGTATGATATATAAAAGTGGCAGTAGGGGTTTTTACGTCATAGTATTTTACATCATCAGCACCAATGATCATATAGGCTTTATTGGAAGGCAGTAAGGACAGATTTTGTTCCGGATTCACCTCATAAACCAATGGATTGAATCCTGCTCCTATATTGGCCACCTGGGCTCTCCCGAAATTGTCGGTGTTATTGTATTGTGAAAAGATGTTGGTCTTATCAAAAGTCATCACCGTATCAAAAATCTTCTTTTCAGAAAACTGGGTCTGATAGAGATAATCATTGATTGTAGGTTTAAAAATTTTCAGAGAATCTTTCTTACCAGAGTCTATGACCAGGGTATCTTCTTCTTTTGGTAAATTTTTAATGTCTGTTTTATTAACGACCTGCGCCTTCGAGACAAAACCGAAGAAGATGATTATAAAGAGGATGTACTTCATGCGTTTATTTATATTGTTCAAAAATGACAGGGCACCTAAAAGATTGCATTGTTCATTTTTGTACAGCAAAAATAAGAAATAAAAGGAAATAAAAACCCCTGCAAAAAGCAGGGGTTAAATTATATGATTATTATTGATTAATAATCTGCATTTTGTTGAATATTCGGGTTTGCCTGAATAGCTGTAATAGGAATTGGCCATTGCCATTTTGTATCTCCAGCCGCAAGTGTTTGCTTACCAGGTACCGTTCCTGTACCATCAAATAAATCTCCTTTACCTGATCTTTGAACAGGAAGATTTAATCTTTTCAACGTATACCATCTGTCATTCTCACAAGCTAATTCCAATCTTCTCTCTTTATAGATCGCATTTAACAAAGCTGTTCCAGTTTCAGCTCCTGGAGTAAAACCACTGTATCTTTGTTGTCTCAGAGAATTAAGTAATGTTAATGCTTTAGTAAAATCTCCTGATTTATATGCCGCTTCAGCTACATTCAAAAGTACTTCAGCTGATCTTAAATATTTAATTGGCACTACATTAGCAGGTCCGCCGTTAGTTGAATATTTTGTGACGTGATTATATGTTTTACCATTGTACGCAGCTGTAGTATAATAAGTTGTTTTTCTAATATCAGTAGTAGGATATGCACTAAACAAATCAAAATCTACAACAAATTCAGATCTGTAACCAGCTCCAAATAATTGATTGTATGCAACTCCAACTGTAACAGCTTCTGTGGCAGAATTTGATATTTGAAATAAAACTCCATCAACACCTGAAGATTTCCAAATACTATTAAAATTTGTTCTCGTAGTAATACTTGGAGAAGCACTCAATGAAAGTTCACCATATTGGATCGTTTTAGCGTAGTCTCCCTTATATAAATATACTCTTGATAACAAACCGTAAACAGCAGCTTTACTAAATCTACCTTTATCTGCATCATTCTGTGTAATATTATCAGCCGCAAACAATAAATCTGCAATAATTTTGTCATAAACCTGAGCCACTGTCAAATTTCTAGACCCAGTTGTATTAGCAGGATCAAATTTTTCTGAGTAATAAATACCAATACTAGAGTTAGCATCTGCCGATTGAGTAGGTATTTTAGAGTATGCTCTCACAATATCAAAATGAACCATTGCTCTAATTGCTCTTGCTTCTGCTTCTGCATTAGCTTTCTGCGTACCAGATAAAACTCCATTATTTACATAATTTAAGACAAAATTAGCTCTACTTATTACAAAATATGCAGCAGAAAACAATCCAGTGGTCTGGCCATTATCTGATGAAAATTCAAAATTAGAAGCAGCAAAATTACTATTTCTTCCTGCAGAACCACGAACTAAATTATCTGAGGTCAGATCTGCCATTATTATCTGATTTCCTGCATCAGAAGTATAGTAGCCTGATGTTTTCATAGCTGTATATGCTCCATCTAAAGCTTGTCTGAATGATTCTGGTCTTGACATTGCTTGGTCAGCAGGCTCATTAATGGAAGAATATTGATCTAAATTTCTATCACATGATGTTAAAGATACGAAAGCAGTTAAAGCTGCAAAACTTATTTTTATTATATTTCTTTTCATAATACGATTACATTAAAATTCTAATTGCATACCTACCATTACAGTTTTAACAGCAGGATAAGTATAAAGATTATATGATCCAGGAACGAACAGTGAAGAAGAGTTCGCTGAACCTAAAGAAACTTCTGGTTCCCCATGAAACTTAGTCGCTGTAAACAAGTTTTGTCCCTGTACATATGCTCTAAGTTTATTAATTGGGAATCCATCACCAAAAAAGCTTTTATCAAATGTATAACCCAAAGTAAGAGATCTCAATCTTAAATAATCTGATTTTTCTACAAACTGATCTGAGCTACGAAGTCCGTTTTCGTCTACTTTTTGGAAAACTCCGGTATCTCCAGGGTTCTGCCAGTAATTAGCAGCAGCCTGCGCTACATTGTATCCTCCAACAGCACTTGTAGGATCAACAGCATTCTGATACATATTATTATAAGTATACCCTCCTAACTTAAATGAGAAGTCAGCGCTAAAATCCAATCCTTTATACTGAACAGTAGTACCAAATCCTCCAAAACTTTTAGGGAAAGGTGATTTATCTGTAAGAGGAACAGCATCAGATGCACTGTAAACATTTGTTACATTACCATTTTTATCATAATATAATGCATCTCCATTACTAGGATCTACTCCAGCAAATCTTACATTATAGAACATGTAAGGAGTTTCTCCAACTTTTAAATAAGTATAACCTAAATTTCTTTCTGTTTGCTCTCCTGCTAGTTTATCTAACTTAGCTTTTTGGAAAGAAATATTAGCATGAAGATTCAAATTGAAATCTTGCTTTTTAAGCACATCTACACTCAATTCCATTTCCAATCCTTTTTGAGTCATGTCTCCAGCGTTGATATACTGATAATATCCACCTTGTTGTTTATCAAAAGGAACCATTTGTACAAAGTCTTTCCTTTTATTCTGATAAACTTCTACTGATCCTCTGATTCTTCTATTCCATATTGAATAATCAATTCCTAAGTTAGTAATGGCATTAGATTCCCATTTCAGATTCTCATTCCCAATAACAAAGTTCCCTCCACTTAAAGTTCCTGGGTACAGCGTAGCACCAGTACCATACAATCCATAGCTTACGTTTGTTACGTTAAAATAATCTGGAAGTGAGCCATCATTTCCAGTAGTTCCGTAAGATGCTCTTAATTTTAGGTCATTAATAAAACCTCCACTTAAGAAATCTTCTTTTGCTATATTCCATGCTGCACTTGCAGACCAGAATATACCACTTTGGTTATTTATTCCGAATCTTGAAGATGCATCTCTTCTAACTGATCCTGTTAACAAATACCTACCAGCATAATCATAATTCACAATACCTGCTAAACTAAATAATGTATTTCGCACTTTAGTTCCTGTGAATGTATTTCTTGCAGAAGGAGTTGTAATTGAAGGCACACTAATTACCGGAGATTTTAACCCATATGCGCTTGCATTCAATGTTTCGTTAAAATTATCATTGTATTCAACAAAACCTAATACATCAAAATTATGTTGACCAAATGATTTTTTATAATTCAATGAGTTATTCCATGTATAATTGAATCCATAGAATGAATTTTTAGCTATTTGACCTGTAGGTACCTGTTGATTAACAGTTAAATCTAGGTTTGACCCTTTCTTCAACCAGCTTGTATTCATGAACCAATCAAAAAGTCCGTTAAAGTTTGTTTTAAACTTCAGTCCATCAATAATTTTGTACTCTGCAAATAAATTAACAGGAATACGTAATCTCTGATCTTGTCTCTTCCATGTACGTATCTGTTCTACAACATTTGAACCAGCACTCATTGTTTGATTATAGCTACCATCTGGATTATATATCGACTCAAATGGTGCATATAAATACATTGCTGCAAAAGGGTTCTGAGTATTGAAAATATCAGAGAAGTTATCAGTAACTTGATATTGTACTCCAAGATTAACCCCTACATTTAATTTTTCACTTAGTTTATTTGTGAAACCAAAATTCCCAGTATATCTATCCAATCCATTTATATCCCTTAGAATACCCGTATCTTTATCATATCCTAATGAATAATAAAATGTATTCTCTTTGGTACCTCCCTGAGCACTAAACAAATAAGATTGAATACTTGAATTTCTCAACAAATCTTTTTGCCAATTGTGATCATTAGCTGCCAAAGTATTTATTTCATCTTGTGTTCTTGGATCAAAGTCCAGGAAACCTAACTGATTTTGAAAATTTAGTAACTCTCTTGAATTCATCATCTTGTAATTATTGTCTTTTAGCTTTTCACTAAAACCAAACTTACTCTCAAATGAATATAACGTTTTACCAGAACGTCCAGATTTAGTAGTTACTACTACTACTCCGTTAGCTCCTCTTGCTCCGTACTGTGCTGTAGCAGCAGCATCTTTAAGAATAGTGATGGACTCAACATCTGCAGGATTGATTGCACTAAACTGTCTAGCAGTCATATACATCCCATTTACTACATAAGTAGGCTCTGATGATCCTCCGACACCAGCAACACCTCTTACTAAAATTGTAGCTACAGAGCCCGGTTGTCCTGTTACACTTTGTACAAACACCCCTGAAGCTCTTCCCTGTAAGGAGTTACCAAGAGAGGTAGTAGGCGTGTTTCGTCTGATCTCATCTCCGCTTACAACTGCCTGAGCCTGATTAATTTCATCTGCTTTTTTTCGCTGATAACCTGTAACTATTACTTCATCAATTTTAGTTTCATTGTTTACAGTATCATTTTTTACAGTTTGTGCGAAAGCAACCTGTCCCAAAAAGAACAGCGCCCCAGCACTTAATACACGTAGTTTAACATTCATATTAACAAATTTTAATATATTTAATTGGCAAATATGTTAATAAATATTAACATTCACAAGTATTATAAAGATATATGTAAAAGCTTTTATATATATGTTGTTTTTAACTATTAAGTGAAATAATAAAGATTAAACAATAATATCTAGCTTTATTTGTATAAATATTTTATTTTCAAGCATGTTATTTTTTTTAACAAATTATTATTAATACAAAAAATATTATTTAGAATCAATACAAATTAAAATAAAATATTAATGAATCGAAAAATAGTTTTATAAAATTTTGATTTTCATGCATTTAGTTCAATAATTACAATATTTTTTTTTTAGAGATTTGTATTTTATAGCTCCCTTATTCTTACGTTTTTAGTAGTCTAATACTATTTAATCCGGCATTAATTATAATGCTTTACTTCGTTATTAACATAATTTATAAAAAAGTTTTAAGAGTGACTTTACTGAAGTAAAAATCTTACTACACAATTATTTCATTTGTATCTTAGGATAATTAATATAAATAAAATAGATCTTATTAACCTACAGCATACTAAGTATTTACAAGAAAAACAATAAAAAAAAAGCCACTTTTTACAAAGTGGCTTTCCTATATCAATAGTTTAAAAACTATTATTTCAATTTCTTCTTAACCGCTACTTGTTCGTAAACTTCAAGAATATCTCCGATTTCAATATCGTTGTAACCTTTCAAGTTCAGACCACATTCATAACCTTTGGTTACTTCTCTTACGTCATCTTTGAAACGCTTCAAGCTTTCCAGTTCCCCGTCAAATTTCACGATACCATCTCTCAGTACTCTTACTTTCGAGCTTCTCGTTACTTTTCCTGAAAGAACCATACATCCTGCGATTGTTCCAACTTTAGAGATTTTGAATACTTCTCTGATCTCAACATTACCCATCACCTGTTCTTTGATTTCAGGAGAAAGCATACCTTCCATGGCTTCTTTCACCTCATCAATAGCAGCATAAATTACGGAGTATGTTCTGATCTCAATTTCTTCTCTATCAGCTAATTCTTTAGCATTAGCACCAGCTCTTACGTTAAATCCGATGATAATCGCATCAGAAGCTGTAGCTAAGTTAACATCAGATTCGGTAATCTGTCCAACTCCTTTATGAAGGATATTCACATTGATCTCTGCAGTAGATAGTCTTTGTAACTGATCCGATAATGCTTCTACGGAACCATCCACGTCACCTTTAAGGATAATGTTCAATTCCTTAAACTCGCCTAATGCGATTCTTCTTCCAAGTTCTTCAAGCGTAGTATGCTTCTTAGTTCTTATCGAAAGTTCTCTCTGTAGTTGTTCTCTCTTATTAGCAATGGTTTTAGCTTCACTTTCGTCTGCGTATACCTTAAATTTATCACCAGCTGTTGGTGCTCCATCTAAACCTAAGATGGTAACAGGAATTGACGGACCAGCTTCTTTAAGGTTTCTTCCTCTTTCATCAAGCATTGCTTTTACTTTACCGTGGTTTTTACCAGCGACTACGTAATCACCAACCTTTAAGGTACCGGTCTGTACTAACATTGTAGCAACATATCCTCTACCTTTATCTAATGAAGCTTCAATAACAACCCCTTGAGCAGCTCTATCCGGATTAGCTTTCAGATCAAGCATTTCTGCCTGAAGTAATACCTTCTCCAATAGAACGTCCATATTGTTACCAAACTTCGCAGAAATCTCCTGTGCCTGAACATTCCCACCCCATTCTTCAACTAAGATGTTCATTCCAGAAAGCTGCTGACGGATATTATCAGGATTTGCACTTGGTCTGTCCACTTTGTTCAATGCAATGATCATTGGCACTCCTGCTGCCTGTGCGTGAGAAATTGCTTCTCTCGTTTGTGGCATTACATCATCATCCGCTGCAATCACAATAATAGCAATATCGGTGATCTGAGCACCTCTGGCTCTCATCGCGGTAAACGCTTCGTGACCCGGTGTATCTAAGAATGTAATTCTCTGTCCGTTTTCTAATTTTACGTTGTATGCTCCAATGTGCTGTGTAATACCTCCTGACTCACCAGCAATAACATTCGTTTTTCTGATGTAGTCAAGTAGAGACGTTTTACCGTGGTCAACGTGACCCATTACCGTTACAATTGGTGCTCTAAAGGATAGATCCTCTTCAGTATCCATATCTTCTTCAGACTCAACTTCTTCCAAATCAGCATCTGAGAATTCAATTTTAAAACCAAATTCATCGGCAACCAATAATAAGGTATCAGCTTCCAGTCTTTGGTTCATTGTTACCATTACTCCCAGTGAGAAACAAGCAGAAATAACTTCTGTAGGAGAAACATTCATCAAACTAGCCAGTTCACCTACTGTGATGAATTCAGTTACTTTTAATGTTCTGTCCTGAGCGTCAATCTCTTGCTGACGTTCGTCCTGTTCTCTACGGTAGGTTCTCTTGTCTTTTCTGTGTTTTGCAGATTTAGACTTACCTCCTTTGTTGGTAAGCTTTTCAAGGGTTTCCTTAATCTGGTTTTTAACCTGCTCGTCAGTAAGCTCAACAGGCATCGTTCTTTGCCCCGGTCTGTTGTTGTTATTGTTTCCACCCGGGCCTTTCTTGAATCCTCCTCCTTGACCTGGTGGACGATTTCCCTGATTGTTTCCAAAACGGTTTCCTCCCGGACCTCCCTGTCCTGGTGGACGGTTTCCTCCTGGGCCTCCTTGTCCTGGTGGACGGTTTCCTCCCGGGCCTCCCTGGCCTTGCGGACGGTTTTGACCTCCTTGGTTATTGTTATTATTTCCAGAGTTTTGATTATTCCCTTGACCTGGTTGGTTCGGACCTCCTGGTTTTTCAATTCTCTTTCTTTTCTTTTTAGCGCCTGAACCAGGTTTTGGTGCAAATTGCGTTAAGTCTATCTTTTCACCTACGATCTTAGGACCATCAAGCTTTTGATAAACAGTTTCTATTTTCTGAGGTTCCTGAGATTCAGGCTCAGCTGGTTTTTGAGGCTCTGCCTTCTTTTCAGCAGCAGGCTCTGGCTGTTTTGGAGTTTCTTTCACAGGTTCTGCCGGTTTTTCCTCTTCTTTTTTCTCCTCCATTTTGGGTTTATCTTTTTTTACAGGTCTATTTCTAGATTCTATTTGGGACAGGTCAATTTTATCCAGAACTTTGAATTCCTGCTTTTCAGGAGCAGCTTTAACTTCCGGTTCAGCCACAACTTCTTCTTTCTTCTCTTCAACCTTAGCCACGACAGGCTCTGGTACTGGTGTTGGTGCAACAGGCACCTCTTCAACTTCAGGGGCTTTAGGTTCAAGATCAATCTTACCTAAAATCTTAGTTTCTGGTTTATTTGCTTTAGCTCTTATTACTTCAGGGGTTTTCTTTTCCTCAATTTCCAGTTTTTCTTCCGGAACTTTCGTGATCACCACCTCATGGGAAGCCTTTCTTTGTTCACCGTCTTTGGCAAACTCAGCCTCCAATGCAGAATATGCCGCTTCTTCTAATTGAGCGTTAGGATTATTTTCAACCTCGAAATCCTTGGACTGTAAAAACTCTACCAATCTAGACATCGAAATGTTGAATTCCTTAACCGCTTTATTTAATCTTATTTTTGGCATCTATATTATTTACTATTTTTTTTAATTCTTAAAATTAAAGTATTTCTTTTTTACTGTTTATTAAAATTTATTAAAATCTTAATCTTCAAATTCTTCTTTTAGAATACGCTTTACATCTTCGATGGTTTCCTCTTCAAGGTCTACCATATTTAAAAGACTTTCAGTATCCTTATCCAGTACTGATTTCGCAGTAGTAAGACCTACTTTCTTAAATTCATCCAAAATCCACTGCTCGATATCATCATTAAATTCTCTCAAATCAACGTCGTCATCTTCGCTAGCTTCTCTATATACATCAATTTCATATCCTGTCAACCAAGAAGCCAGTCTGATATTCTGACCTTGTTTTCCGATTACTTTGGAAATCTCTTCAACCGGTGTATAAACTAAAGCATAGTTTGAATCCTCGTTGATATCAATTTTATTAATGGTTACATTTCCTAAAGCTCTCTTAACCAAAATTTCAGGGTTTTTAGACCACTGAATAACATCGATGTTTTCATTTCTCAACTCTCTTACTACTCCATGAATTCTGGATCCCTTCACCCCCACACAGGCTCCTACAGGATCTATTCTGTCATCGTAAGCATCTACTGCGATCTTCGCCTTTTCGCCAGGAATTCTCACTACTTTTTTAAGCATAATGGTTCCGTCCTGGATTTCAGGAATTTCCAGCTCTAATAATTTCTCTAGGAATTTAGGTGCAGTTCTGGAAATAATAATTTGCGGTTTTGAACCTTTAAAATCTACTGTTTCAACAATAGCTCTGATATTTTCGCCTTTTTTAAAGAAATCGGACGGGATCTGGTTTTCTTTTGGTAAAATAAATTCATTCTCTTCATCATCCAACAGGATCACATGTTTGTGACGGATGTGATGAATCTCTCCAATAACAATTTCCCCGATTTTGTCCCTGAACTGCTCATAAAGCATTGCATTATTATGCTCCTGAAGTTTTGTAGCCAGGATTTGCTTTAAAGTAAGGATATTTCTTCTTCCCAATTGGGCAACAGGAATTTCCATTGTAAAATCTTCCCCTACTTCAAAAGTAGGATCAATTTTCTTTGCTTCAGAAAGTTCGATTTCCAGATCATCATCTTCAGACATCTCGTCCTCTACAATCGTTTTATTTAAAAATATCTGAAAATCTCCTTTATCAGGGTTTACAATGACATCAAAATGATCATCTGAATCAAATCTTTTTCTCAAAAGAGTCTTCAGTGAATCTTCAATAATCGCCATAAGATCGATCTTACTGATCCCCTTTTCGTCTTTAAAATCACCAAAGGATTCAATCAACGCTATATTATCCATCTATTCTTTTTTCTTTTAAAATTTAATTACTACTAACGCCTTTTTTATCTCAGAGTAAGGAATTTCTTTTTCCTCCTCCACATCCACTTTTCCTTTTCCGACCTCTTTCGGTTTTCGGTAGCGTAAAACAAGTGTGATTTTTTCATCATCCACTTTTACCAGTTCGCCTTCAATTTTGGTAGAATCATTCAGTAAAACTTCAATTTCTCTTCCAAAATTTTTCTTAAACTGTCTGGGAGCCGACAGAGGCTCACTCAATCCTGCAGACATCACCTGAAGGCTGAAGTCATGCTCTTCACGATCCATATTAAACTCTATGGCACGGCTTGCATCAAGGCAGTCCTGAAGAGTCACCCCATTATCACCATCCAAGATTACTGTGATATCATCTCCTGCAGAAATCTTAAGATCAACAAGAAACAAATCCTCTCTGGTATCAAGGAATTCGTTTAATAATTCTTCAATTCTTTTTCTAAACTCCATACATTAATTATCTTGATTTACCAGTACGAAAAAAGGCTTTCTTCCGAAGCCTTTTCATTTTTTCCTGTAAATCCTCTGCAAATATACGCATTTTTTCTAAAAAAGCAAAATCTACTTAGTTATCAAGTAAATACCTTATAATTTTTATTAAAGCAAATTAAAGAAGCAGGTGAAAGTATTTTTATTATTTTTGTCCTAAAATTTAAAAACATACATTTTGAATATAACAATTGTAGGAACAGGTTATGTAGGGCTGGTTACAGGTACTACCCTGGCAGAACTTGGCAATTCAGTTTACTGTGTTGATATTGATGAAAAGAAAGTAGAAGGTATGAAAAACGGCATTGTTCCCATCTATGAGCCGAACCTTGAAGAAATGTTTTTAAGAAACATTCAATCTGAAAGATTATTTTTCACCACCAATCTTAAGGAAGCTCTGGATAAAAGTGAAGTCATTTATCTTGCACTGCCAACACCTCCGGGTGAGGATGGCTCTGCAGATCTTTCATATGTCATTCAGGTTGCCAATAACATTGGAGAAATGATGACTGAATACAAAGTAATTGTCAATAAAAGCACCGTTCCTGTAGGAACAGCAGATAAAGTCAGAGAAGTAATTGCTTCCAAAACAAACATCCCTTTTGATGTCGTTTCAAACCCTGAATTTTTAAGAGAAGGCTTTGCAGTGGAAGATTCTATGAATCCTTCAAGAGTCGTTGTGGGGGCAAGCTCCGAAAAAGCAAAAAACATCATGGCTCAGATTTATCAACCCTTTACCAATACGGGAATCCCTATCATCTTTATGGATGAGAAGTCATCAGAGCTTACAAAATATGCATCCAACTCATTCTTAGCAGTAAAGATTACGTTCATGAATGAAATTGCCAATTACTGTGAAAAAGTAGGAGCTGATGTAGACAAAGTAAGACTTGGAATGGGAAGTGATGATAGAATTGGGCAACGATTTCTTTTCCCGGGAATTGGATATGGAGGAAGCTGTTTTCCTAAAGATGTAAAAGCGCTTATCAAGTCCGGAATACAGGAAGATTTCAATTTTCAGATTCTTGAGGCTACTGAAAGAGTAAATACCGCTCAAAAAGTAATTCTGGTTTCAGAGATTGAAAAATATTTCGGAGGAAATATCAAAGGAAAAAAAATCGCCATGTGGGGGCTAGCCTTCAAAGCCAACACAGATGATATTCGCGAAGCATCTTCTTTGGACAATATTGCCCTTTTATTGGAAAAGGGCGCAGAAATTGCTGCGTATGATTCGGTAGCGGAAAGTAATGTAAAGAAAATCCTTGGGGATAAAATTCATTACGCAAAAGGAATGTATGATGCACTGGAAGATGCAGACGCGTTGTTTATCGCTACAGAATGGCCTGAGTTTAAGAATCCTAATTTTGAACTGATGGCAAAAAAAATGAAAAACAAAGTCATTTTTGACGGAAGAAATATGTATCCTCTGGAGACTCCAGAACAAAATGGATTCCATTATAAAAGTATAGGAAGAAAAACAATAGAAAATAGAAATTAACAGATGAAAAATATAATCATTACTGGAGGAGCCGGCTTTATAGGCTCTCATGTAGTTAGAGAATTTGTGAACAATAATCCGGAAACTACGATCATTAACCTAGACGCCCTTACTTACGCGGGAAATTTAGAAAACCTGAAGGACATTGAAAACGAGCCCAATTATGTTTTCGAAAAGGCAGATATTACAAAGCCTGAAGAATTAAGAAAAGTTTTTGAAAAATATAATCCTGACGCTGTAGTACATCTTGCAGCAGAAAGCCACGTAGACAGAAGTATTACAGACCCAATGGCTTTTATTAATACGAATGTGAACGGGACGGCTAATCTACTTAACTTATGTAAAGAATTCTGGATATTAAATCCAGATCATACCCACGGAAGATTCCCTAACGAGAAAAGAAGTAATTTGTTCTATCATGTTTCTACAGACGAGGTATATGGAAGTCTTGGTGAAACGGGATTCTTTTTAGAAACAACTGCCTACGACCCTCAATCTCCATACTCTGCTTCGAAGGCTGCCTCAGACCACTTGGTAAGAGCATATGGAAATACCTATGGAATGCCATTTATAGTTTCCAATTGCTCCAATAACTATGGCCCCAATCACTTTCCTGAGAAACTGATTCCGCTTTGTATCTCTAATATTATCAACGAAAGACCATTGCCAATTTATGGTGATGGAAAATATACAAGAGACTGGTTATATGTTATAGACCACGCAAAAGCGATCCATCAGATATTTAATGACGCAAAAACCGGTGAAACATACAATATCGGAGGTTTCAATGAATGGCAGAATATTGACCTTGTCAAAGAACTGATCAAACAAATGGATGAAAAACTTGGAAAACCTGAAGGTTATTCTGAAAAACTAATCACATTCGTAAAAGACAGACCCGGACATGACAAAAGATATGCTATCGATGCAGATAAACTTAATAAAAATTTAGGATGGAAGCCATCCGTAACTTTTGAAGAAGGTTTAGGAAAAACGATCGACTGGTACCTTGAGAACAAAGAGTGGCTTGAGAATGTAACCAGTGGCGACTACCAAAAGTATTATAATTCACAGTATGAATAATATTTTAAACTTCGAATTAAATAAAATTTTAACACCCCGATTTTATCTCGTTTTTGCAATAATAACTATTATTTGTATTATTTTGAATGTTGAAATAATGGTAAATGATGACACATATGTCTATTTCAACTATGCTAAAAATTTTGTCAACGGTAATTATTTTGCATATGACTCAAGAAAAATTCCAAGTGAAGGATTTACAAGTTTAATCTACCTTTTACTCCTCATTCCTTTCGAGTACATAAAATTTCCATTACCAGTTGCTGGTTTTTTTATCAACTCCACTGCTCTAATTTTATCTGGATTTTTTTTACTAAAAGCAATAAACTTAAATACCAGCAAAAAAAGCAATGGTGTTTTGGCAGCTATCCTTTTCGTAAGCTTTTGCTTTATTGACAAAAATATCACAGGAATCATTGGATGGACTTTTGAGACCCTACTAAATCTGCTTTGTTTTTTAATAATGATCTATGGTTGTGTACGGATAAAAACCTCTCAGAAGGGAACATTATTATTATTTATTATTTATTTTATTTCTATCTTAATAAGACCTGAAAACATTGTTATATTCTCCCCTTTTTTACTCTATGTATTGCTAATTTTTGCAGATAAAATAAAATACATAAGACATTTTATTTACTTTCTTAGTGTATTTATTGCCTATCTTCTGGTTAAATATTTAATATTTGGTGATATTTTTCCTACTGGTTTCTACCGGAAAATGAGCAGTCCGGGATTGCTTAACAAGGATGGCATTTTATATGTAAAAGATTTTTTACTGGAGTATAAGTTTCATATTATATTTATTATTGTAGCAACAATCGGTTTTAAGATTCTAAAAAAAGACGAAAAATTTATTGATAAAAATATAATAATCTCTTCAGTTATTATCTGTTTTGTGACCATCCTGTTCTTTCTTAAAAGCAATCCACTTATTGGTGTTCATTTCCGCTACCTGATTAATATTATTGGAATGATTTATATTCTGATGTCATTCATTATTATCCAGATATTTTCAAATAAAAGAGGTGTCCTGCTTGCAGGTATTGCTATTTTACAGATCGGTAAGACTTCAGCTAATGTAAGAAATAATATTTTTTCATTTATTCCAGATACAGAGACTCAAATTAATCAACATAAATACATTCAGCTAGGAAAATATTTTAACGAAAATATTAAAAACCCTGGCGATATTTATTTTGCATTTGGAGACGCAGGGGCAATTCCTTATTCATTCTCTTGTAAATTTATCGATCTGAATGGTCTCTCTGAACCTTATTTGGCAAAATTAGTATCAAACAAGAATAGCTCTTTAAAAACAGAACTATATATAAGATATCTTAATAAATATAAGCCAGATATTATTGTCATACTAAACGGAGAAGAAAATCAGAAAAACCCTGTATTATTACACGGTCCACTACAAAAGCCCGATGAATATCGCTCTTTCTTAAAAAATCTATCTGAAAACGGATATTTATATGGAGGAACAATTAAGGCATATTATAAACTCCATATTGCGCTGAACAAAAATTCTAAAAATTTTGAAGAGCTATCAAATGCTTTGAAAAAATACAGCCAATATGAAAATCTTTCAGATCGCAATGGCAGATTTATCATAAATTTTGATGCAGGAAATATCCAATTCAATAGTATAAATACAAACTTAAAATGAAAGGAATCATATTAGCCGGAGGATCCGGAACAAGACTTTACCCTCTTACAATCGCAGTAAGCAAGCAGCTTATGCCTGTTTATGACAAACCAATGATCTATTATCCCCTATCAACGTTGCTACTGGCAGGGATCAAAGATATTTTGATCATCACAACGCCCCATGACCAGCCAGGGTTTATTAAGCTTTTAGGTGACGGATCTCAGATCGGATGTAACATAGAATATGTTGTACAACCAAGTCCAGACGGACTGGCTCAGGCTTTCATTTTAGGTGACACTTTCATCGGAAATGATCCTGTTGCCCTTGTTTTAGGAGACAATATATTCTACGGTTCTGAAATGGGCACCTTGCTTAAAAATAAAACCAATCCACAGGGTGGTGTTGTTTTCGCCTACCACGTATCTGACCCGGAAAGATACGGTGTTGTAGAATTTGACAATGATTTTAAGGCTATTTCTATAGAAGAAAAACCTTTAAATCCAAAATCAAACTATGCAGTTCCAGGGCTTTATTTTTATGATAATGAGGTTGTGGAAATAGCAAAAAATATTCAACCCTCCCCAAGAGGAGAGCTTGAAATCACGGACGTCAACAACGTTTATTTAAGCAAAGATAAGCTTGAGGTAGGTGTTCTTGACAGAGGTACTGCCTGGCTGGATACTGGAACTTTTGATTCTCTGCATGATGCTTCTGAATTTGTAAGCGTTATTGAAAAAAGACAGGGTTTCAAAATCGGATGTATAGAAGAAATTGCCTTCAGAAACAAATTTATCAACGAAGAAAAGCTACTGGAAACTGCCGAAAAATATGGAAAAAGCGGTTACGGTGAATACCTTAAACAACTCGTCAAAAAATAGCATTATAGTATTTATAAATTTCAACAACTATTGGCTTTACAGCCGATAGTTGTTAATATAAAACATTCTATTCCTTTATTGTAATCTGAAGCAGATATTTTGTTGTGGATTTTTATACAAAGTTATATAATAATAACAGGCTTCTTCCGATAGTAATTTTATAATTAACTTTGGGGACTTTAAAGAACTTTTTTAGAAACATTAATGGAATACAATACACCACAAATCGTTACATTTGACAAAATAGGATCATCACAACTTGGCTACATTACGATAGCAGAGACGCAGAAGAATGTTCCTTTTGAAATACAACGTGTCTACTGGACCTACTATACGCCTCATGATGTAACGAGAGGCGGCCATGCCCATAAGGAACTGCAGCAGATGATATTTGCTGTTTCCGGGACCATTATCTTTAATACGGAAGACGAGAATGGCAAAAAAGAGACCTTTACTTTAGATCATCCTACAAAAGGCTTATATATTCCAAAACTCGTATGGCGAGACATTCAGTTCTCACATAATGCTGTACTGTTGTGTCTGGCTTCAGAAATATATGATGAAGAAGACTACTTTAGAGATTATGAAGAATTTAAAAAAATTACAGCCCAAAAGTAAAGAAGTCAGAAATCATAATACCTAAAAAATATATGAAATTCAATAATAGGAATGTATATATCAGTGAAAAAGCCAAAATAGGCAAAAATGTCAGAATAGGCGACAATACTGTTATATATGACAATGTGATCATCGGTGATAATTCTATTATCTGTAACGACTGTGTGATAGGAGAACCTGTAAATGATTACTATTTTACCAGCAGTTACGAAAACCCTGAAACCCTTTTAAAAGAAGGTGCTTTTATCAGAAGCCATAGTATAATTTATGCAGGTTCTGTTTTTGGGGAAAATTTTTCTACAGGACATCGTGTAACCATACGAGAACATTCAAAATTTGGAAACAACTGCAGAATTGGAACTGTTTCAGATATTCAGGGATATGTAGAATTTGGAAACAATTGCTGGTTGCACAGCAATGTGCATATAGGACAGCAATCTAAAATTGGAAATTTTGTCTTTATTTATCCTTATGCTGTTTTCACCAATGATCCCACCCCTCCTTCAGACACCTGTATTGGTCCTACTGTTGGAGATTTCTCACAAATTGCCGTGGGTACAGTTCTTTTACCAGCTGCCGAGATCGGAAAGCATTGTTTAGTGGGAGCCCAGTCCCTAGTAGGTGGGAAATATGATGATTATTCTTTAATTATTGGAAATCCCGCAAAAAAGATCAAGGATGTAAGAGAGCTTAAATCCAGAAATGCAGATAAGTCTCACTATCCATGGCCTTATAGTTTTTCAAGAAATATGCCTTGGGAACATGAAGGTTTTGAAAATTGGAAATTAAAAAACGGTTACGAAAATGATTAACTTTTTAGATCTAAAAAAAATAAACCTAACGTATCAGGAAGAAATTGAAGATAAACTTTTAAGTGTCTTCAGAAGTGGCTGGTATCTTTTGGGAAATGAACTCAAAAACTTTGAAACCAACCTGGCTTCATACATCGGTTCTGAATATGCCTTGGGTGTAGCCAACGGTCTGGATGCCCTTCGTCTGATTTTCCGCGCTTATATTCAATTAGGTATAATGAAAGCAGGAGATGAAGTTATTGTTCCTGCCAATACATATATCGCTTCAGTTCTGGCTTTATCTGACAATGGACTAATTCCTGTATTTGTAGAGCCTGATGTCAACACTTATAATATTGACATTACAAAAATTGAAGAAAAAATAAGTTCAAAAACAAAAGCAATACTCATCGTGCATCTTCAGGGAAGAATTGTCTTTTCCGAAGAACTTAAAAATATTGCCGAAAAATATCATCTAAAAATAGTAGAAGACAACGCTCAAGCGATCGGAGCTGAATGGAATGGTATAAAATCAGGAAATCTTGGTGATGCTGCTGGATTCAGCTTCTACCCAGGTAAAAACCTAGGAGCCTTGGGCGATGCCGGAGCAGTGACTACAAATGATAAGGAACTTTTTGAAACCATTCGTGCGGTAGCAAATTACGGATCAAATCAGAAATATGTGAACATTTATAAAGGATTAAATTCCAGGCTGGATGAAATTCAGGCAGCTGTATTAGATGTAAAGCTAAAGTATATTGGTCACGAAAATGGAACCAGAAGAGAAATCGCTAAAAGATTTATCTCAGAAATCAATAATCCAAAGATTATCCTTCCTGCAAATCCTGCAGATGAAAACGAGCACGTATGGCATGTTTTTGTGATAAGAACCGAAAAAAGAGATGAACTTCAAGCTTATTTAACGGAAAAAGGTATTCACACCATCATACACTATCCTATACCTCCTCATAAGCAGGAAGCATATAAGGAATATAATGACCTTTCATTCCCTATCACCGAAAAAATGCATGATCAAGTATTGAGTCTTCCTATTTCATCGGTTTTAGAAGAAGAAGAAATCCAGACTATCATTAAAGCTGTCAATGATTTTTAAATCAGAAATGCATAATTAAATCCCCATTTTATGTATAAAAAACAGCTATGCGACTATTTCACATAAATGGTCTGTAAATAAAAATACAATATTACAAATTTTAAAAACTATTGGCTTTATGGTCAATAGTTTTTGTTCATAATAACAAATATTATTATATTAGTCAGTATTTTTCATTTTATATGAATTATTATTAACTATTAGGAAAAGTAGAATAAAAATTAAATATTTTAAATTTGCATAAACTTACACAAATGAATGAACCACAACAAAAGTGGACAGAAACAATTGAAGAGAGCCATTCTCTCTTTGATCTGAAGCTCAAAGAGGTTTGGAAATATAAGGACCTTGTTTATATGTTTGTAAAAAGAGACTTTGTTTCAAGTTTCAAACAGACTATTTTAGGCCCTATCTGGTTTTTTATTAACCCTATCTTTACAACCATCGTTTACCTCGTGGTATTTGGTAGAATTGCCAAGCTTCCAACAGATGGGGCGCCTCCCATTTTATTTTACCTTGCCGGCGTTACCCTCTGGAATTATTTTTCCACATCGCTGCTTGCCACATCCTCTACATTTTCAGGAAACTCAGCGATCTTTGGAAAAGTTTACTTTCCAAGACTTGTAACTCCCCTGTCTATCGTGCTATCCAACCTTATGAGATTTGGAGTACAGTTCCTTTTATTTCTTGTATGCTGGGCTTATTATTTTAGTAAGGGAGCCGTACACCCTAATATCTGGATCTTGGCCACTCCCTTTCTAATCATCCTTATGGCATTTTTCGCATTAGGGGTCGGAATGATTTTTTCTTCACTTACCACAAAATATAAAGACCTCAGCATGTTATTAGGATTCGGAGTCAGTCTGTATATGTATTCAACTCCTGTAATCTATCCGGTATCAGCACTAAAAGGTATTTTTAAAAGTTTGGCTTATTATAATCCCCTGACAGGTATTTTTGAATGTTTTAAATATGCATGGCTGGGCGTTGGAGATTTCTCACCGGTAATGCTGGGAATCAGCTCAGTGATCATTGTGATTCTTCTGATGATCGGAATCGTAGTTTTCAATAAGGTGGAAAAAACCTTTATGGACACTGTGTAATATTTGCAATCTTTATTAATTTTAAATTCCAATTAAAAATATGCTGGCCATAAAAGCAGAAAATATATCAAAACAATACCGTCTGGGACAAGTGGGAACAGGTACCCTGTCTCATGATCTGAACCGTTTTTGGCATAAAGTAAGAGGTAAGGAAGATCCTTATTTAAAAATCGGGGAAACCAATGACAGAACAACAAAAGGAAATTCTGAATACGTATGGTCCCTAAGTGATATCAATTTCGAAATTGAGCAAGGAAGTGCAGTAGGGATCATAGGCCGGAATGGAGCAGGAAAATCTACTTTGCTTAAAATCTTAAGTAAAATAACCAAACCTACCACAGGAAAAATTTATACCAATGGAAGAATTGCTTCTTTACTGGAAGTGGGCACAGGCTTTCATCCCGAGATGACAGGTCGTGAAAACGTTTATCTCAATGGGGCTATTCTGGGAATGACACGAAAAGAGATTACACGAAAATTTGATGAAATCGTTGCTTTTTCAGGGGTAGAAAGATATATTGACACTCCGGTAAAAAGGTATTCTTCTGGAATGTATGTTCGTTTAGCATTTGCCGTAGCCGCGCATCTGGAATCAGAAATTTTGATTGTTGATGAAGTTTTAGCGGTGGGTGATGCTGATTTTCAGAAAAAATGTTTGGGAAAAATGGGCGATGTGACCAAGGGAGAAGGACGTACGATCTTATTTGTGAGCCACAATATGGCTGCCGTTAAACAATTATGTAATACAGGCATTCTCATGAAACACGGCAATATTGTAGATCAGGGTGGTGTCAATAAAATAATGGAGAACTACATCATTAATGAATTATCCCCTAATTCAGAATTCAAATATATTGAAGATTTAAGTAAAAAAGCTCAAATTCATAATATTAAAATTTCGAATAATAAACATATTGAGACAACAGAGTTCAGCCATATAGATGATATCAATATTACGATAGACTACATCAACAGGAGTGTTGACAAGGGAGTCCGTATTAATATTGCCATACTGGATAAGTTTGAAAATGTCATCTTTATTACAAGAAAAAGATTTGAAGACATGCACGAAAACAGCCTATCCTTACAGATTGAAGGAAACAGACTGATTCCTAATACCTATATACTTTCCGTTGCTTTGGATACTCCCGGAGTAGAGCTTTACGATTATATAAAAGGAGGCATACAGATTAATATCGTTGAAACAGGGCATGAAAACTTTCTTGCAGGAGATACAGATAATGGTATAATTCATCCTCCTGTAATCTGGATGTAATGATGAAAAAAAAAATATTAGTTTTATCTACAGGTGATGTCAATGGGGCATATGAGGCGATGTATAAAGTCGCTCATATCTTAAAAAATATGGGCCATGAAGTGGTATTATGTGTCCGCAACAAAACAAAAACTGATGATTTTATAAAACCATATATTCATATACAAAATGTCCCGCCTCCTAAAAAAAACTTTTTTATAGAGAAGGTTGTTCGAAAAATTAAAGCATACCTCCCACAGTCAGAACCAGAAAAAGCCGTACAGCCAAAACTGACCACAGACAGAAAATATTCTTTCCTAAGTAAAGACGAAATTACAGAAAATATTAATGTAGATAGTCTGCTAAAATCAGTAGGATTCATACCTGAATATATTTTCACAGGGATGACAATTGATTTTCTTAACAGCACTGATCTTTTTAATATTTATAAAGCTACCCAAGCCAAAATGTATAATATCACGGTGGATATGAACCATTTTACAGGTGGATGTCATTTTTCATGGGGTTGTGAAGGATATGTCAACAATTGTGAGCATTGTCCTGCAATTCTTGAAGAATCGCAAAAGTTTGTGGCAAAAGACAATTTAGAAAGGAAATATGATAATGCTCAAAAAGCTTTTTTTCAGATCATAGCCGGATCCGGTTTAACATTAGAGCAGGCTAAAAAATCAAAAATCTATAAAAACCAGGAAATTATATATAATGTCAATAGTTTAATAGATACCACCCTGCTGAATGATAGAAATAAAAATATAGCCAAAGCCGTTTTTTCATTATCTGATGACCATTTTTATATACTCACCGGAGCACAGAACATGGAGGATCCTAGAAAAGGCTTTAAATATCTCATTGAAGCTTTGGAACTGCTGGATAAGCAGCTTCCGGATGAGAAAAAAAAGAAAATATGCCTTTTAGTCGTATCCAACAGTATCAATGAAGAATTTGACAGGATTCATTTTAAAAAACAAAAAATAGATTACATAAAAGACTACAGATTGTTGTCATTATTATATCAGGCCACGGATGTTTATATCAATACATCCATTGAAGATTCCGGTCCTATGATGGTTTCAGAAGCGTTAGCGTGTGGAACACCCGTTGTAGGGTTTGATACAGGAGTAGTCACCAATATGGTTGTAGATGATTACAACGGGTATAAAATACCAATGAAAGACAGCCAAAAATTGGCGGAAGGAATTCAAAAGATATTTGAACTGGATAAAGACCGCTATGCTGCTTTTTCAAAAAATGCAGTACAGCAGGTGAAGGAGTTTTCTTCCTATGAATATGCTGAAAACATTTTTACAAAAATTTTAGAATAGAATATGATCAAAAGACTCTATAATAAAAAAATTGCAATATTAGGAGCCAGCTACTTACAGCTTCCCCTTGTACAAAAGGCGAAAGAGAATGGACTTGAAGTTCATTGTTTTGCCTGGGACGACGGACGCGCAGTTTGTAAAGATATTGCTGATTGCTTCTATGACATTTCCGTCCTGGAGAAAGAGCTTATTCTTACTGAATGTGAAAAAATCGGAATACACGGCATCCTTACAATCGCTACAGACATCTGTATTCCTACCATATCATACGTAGCCAACCATTTAAAACTGTCAGGAAACAGTATTGAATGTTCATTACTGACCACCAATAAATCTTTAATGAGGAAATGCTTTGAAGAGAATGGTATTGAATCTCCTAAGTCGGTCACAGTTTCTGAATTTAAACCAGAAGACTTCCAATCATTTACTTACCCTGTTATCATTAAGCCATCCGACAGATCGGGAAGCTTAGGGGTCATAAAAGCATCTTCTCTTGAAGAATGCAAAAAAGCAATTGAAAATGCTGTCAGTGTTTCTTTTTCTAAAACATGTGTTGTTGAAGAATTTGTTGCAGGGAAAGAAGTGAGTGTAGAAACCGTTAGTTTTAAAGGAAAACACCGGATCATTACCATTACAGATAAAGAAATAACCGCAGAGCCGTATTTTGTAGAGTTAGCCCACCATCAGCCAAGTGCTTTTTCTGAAGAAATCAAGAATAAAATCAATGAAATAAGCTATGCTATTTTAAATGCTACAAAAGTTGAAAACGGAGCTTCCCACATAGAACTTATGATCACAGAAGATGAAAAGGTCTATCCCATAGAAATAGGAAGCCGTATGGGTGGGGATTTTATAGGCTCGGATCTTGTTCCTTTATCTACAGGTTTTGACTATATGCAAGCTGTATTGGATATCGCACTGGATCAGTATATTCTACCTGAAAGCATACAATCAACAGCCTTCTCAGGGGTCTATTTTTTATCAAAAGAAACAGAGTTTCTTCTTCCTTTTATCAGCAGTAACAAAGAAGAAAAAGATATTGTAAAAAAAGAACTTTTATCAGATCATCTCCAACCGGCCCACTCCAGTAATGACAGATCCGGTTACTTAATTTATAAGTCTGATCACAAAATAAAAGTAACAGGATAAAATCCTTAAGATAGAAACAGATTTTAAAGCATATAATACACCCGTTATGAAACGAATTGCCATCATAGGATCAGGCCATTTAGGCCAGCAGATTGCTTATCATATTCATCATGATTCCAATGATAAAGTGATTGCTTTTTTTGATGAATTTCAGCATGTCAACACCATAATAGATGACATCCCGGTAATTGGTGGAAATAATGATGTGATAACAAAATACCAGCAAAATGAATTCGATGCCATCTTAATAGCGATTGGCTATAAACATATGAATGCGAAAAAAGAACTGTTTCAAAAACTTGACGGAAAGGTTCCTTTTCATACCTTTATCCATTCTTCATGTTACAAAGACCCTTCTGCTACCATTGGACCGGGATCTGTAATATATCCCGGGTGCGTTATTGATCAGAACGTCAGCATTGAAGAAAATGTACTGATCAATATTTCATGTACAGTGGCTCATGATTCGGTTATAGGAAAACATTCGTTCTTATCCCCTTCTGTGGCCATTGCAGGTTTTGTAAAAATTAGAGAACAGTGTATTATCGGTATTAATTCTACCATTATAGATAATATAACGATCGCGGCACAAACCCATATTGGAGGAGGTGGCGTCGTCATTAAAAACATTGATATACCGGGATTATATGTAGGAAATCCGGTGAGGTATATACGATAAAATAAATGTATTTTTATATCGTCACATCTTAGAAGCTTATAAATAAAGATTCAAAATTTAAAACACTATGATCCCATTCAATAAACCATTTATAGTAGGAAACGAACTGAAGTATATAGAAGAAGCGGTAAAAAGCGGTAAAATTTCGGGTGACGGAATTTTCACCAAGAAGTGCCACACATTTTTTGAAGAAAATTTTGGATTTCAAAAAGTACTGCTTACGACCTCATGTACCGATGCACTGGAAATGGCTGCTATACTTTGTAATATTCAGGAGGGAGATGAAGTTATTGTTCCTAGTTATACCTTCGTTTCGTCCGCCAATGCTTTTGTTTTGCGTGGAGCTAAAATCGTTTTTGTAGATTCATATCCTGACAATCCGAATATTGATCCGGCAGAAATAGAAAAACATATTACCGAAAAAACAAAGGTTATCGTTCCGGTTCACTATGCCGGTATTGCCTGTGATATGGAAAAAATAATGGAGCTGGCTAAAAAACATGATCTTTTTGTGGTGGAAGATGCAGCACAGGCTATCGACAGCTACTACACTTTTTCCGATGGTACAAAAAAAGCATTAGGATCTATTGGAGATTTTGCGGCTTTCTCCTTTCATGAAACTAAGAATATCATTTGCGGAGAAGGAGGAATGCTGGTGATCAACAACCCTGAATATAATGTACGGGCTGAAATCATTCGTGAAAAAGGAACCAACAGAAGTGCATTTTTCAGAGGCGAAGTCAATAAATACGGTTGGGTAGATCTTGGATCATCTTTCCTTCCTTCAGAAATACTTTCTGCCTTTTTATACGCACAGCTTGAAAACCTCGGTGCCATCCAGGAAAAAAGAATCAGGATATGGAAAGAATATTACAGGAACCTTTTACCATTACAGGAAAAAGGATTCATAAAAATGCCTGAAATCCCTGCTTTTGCCACTAATAATGCCCATATGTTCTATATTACATGCAGAAATTATGAGGAAAGATCGAATCTGATCCAATATTTAAAAACAAAAGACATCCACCCTGTCTTCCATTATTTAAGTTTGAATAAAAGTGAATTCTTCCTGAAAGACAATGCTCCTATTGACATTCCTAATTCAGATCATTTTACAGATTGCCTGCTGAGACTTCCATTCTATTTTGAACTTGAGGAAGCGGAACAGAAAAACATAAATAACATGATCCATGAGTATTATTCATTATTGGAAAAATGATAAATAAGACCTATGAGCTTTATAAAAAAATATATCATTAAGTTTTTATTCGGAGTTTTGCATTCTGATGCCTATAAAAAATATAAGCAGCAGCAGAACAACGAGTGGGGGAAAAACCATTTCAAAACTTTTGGAAAACAATCCGGTCTTCCCGACATATTCTGGATCAAAAACCCTCAATACATAAGCATAGGAGACAATTTCAGCTCATTATTCAATCTCAGACTTGAGGCGTGGGATCATTTTCAGGGAAAGACCTTCCAGCCGGAGATTCGCATTGGAAATAATGTAAATTTTAATTCTGATGTTCACATTGGAGCTATAGACAAAATTATCATCGGTAATAATGTGCTGATGGCCAGTAGAATATACATTTCAGACCATTATCATGGAAACATAAGTGCTGAAGATTTGAACACTGTACCAGCAGAAAGACCACTTTCCTCCAAAGGTCCGGTTGTCATTGAAGATAATGTCTGGATTGGAGAGGGAGTTTGCATATTACCCGGCGTTACCATTGGTGAGAACTCTATTATAGGCGCTAATTCTGTTGTCAACAAAAGTTTTCCCAGAAACTCTGTTATTGCAGGAATACCTGCCAGATTGATAAAAACACTAGAAAAATAATTTATGAAACACATAAAAACACTTGCATTTTACCTTCCACAATACCACCCCATTCCCGAAAATGACGAATGGTGGGGAAAGGGATTTACAGAATGGACTAATGTAGGCAAGGCCAAGCCTTTATTTGAAGGACATGAACAACCGATTTGTCCAGGAGATCTGGGATATTATGATCTGAGGGTTCCTGAAGTAAGAGAACAACAGGCCCAGATGGCACGTGATTATGGAGTACACGGTTTTATTTATTACCATTACTGGTTTGGAAACGGAAAACAACTGCTTGAACGTATTGCCAACGAAGTACTGGAATCCGGAAAACCGGATTTTCCTTTCTGCTTTTGCTGGGCTAATGAAACTTGGTCCGGAGTCTGGCATGGATTAGAAAATAAAATTCTCGCAGAACAGGTATATCCTACGGATGAAGATCTAATCGCTCATTTCAACTATCTCCTTCCTTTCTTCAAAGACAAAAGATATATTAAAGTAGATAACAAACCTGTATTTGTGGTGTATGACGCTATCAATATCAATGAAAAATCACCCGAATATCTTGAAAAATTCACTGATCTTGCCAAAGAAAATGGTTTTGATGGCCTTTATCTCATAGCCAGTAATAAAACAGAAGATGATCATGGGTATAAAGAATTAGGATACCAGGCGAAAATATCAAATGCGTTTCTTAGAGCATGGCGTCCTCATATGAATCAGAAACCTTATATTTCAGCAAAACAATATTACACCAACAGATTAAAAGGAATATTAGGACTTAAAACTGTTGATTTCAAAAAACCTGTTGATATTCAGAATGCACCTGATGTCATTAATGATCTTCATTTTGATGAAACAGATGTAGATACCTTTCCATGTCTTATTTCCAATTGGGATAACACACCAAGAAGCGGAAATCGTGGCATTATTTTAGGCAACAACAGCCCTGCCCTTTTCGAAAAACAGGTAGAAAAAGCAGTCAACTTCCTAAAAGATAAAAATTATTCACAAAAATTTTTAGTGGTAAAATCGTGGAATGAATGGGCAGAAGGAAATATCCTGGAACCAGACAGAAAAAATGGATACGGATATCTGGAAGCTCTGAAAAAAATAGTATCAAAAGAAAACAGCAATGACTAAAATAACGGTTTTAATCGCCAATTATAATAACGGACGTTTTTTCAAAGATTGCTTTGACAGCCTTATTAAGCAAACTATTGTAGAATGGGAAGCTATTATTTTAGATGATGCATCAACAGATGATTCACTGGAAGTTATCAGAAATATCACAAGAGATGATTCCCGGTTTACAATTTATACCAACGAAAGTAATAAAGGAATAGGATACACTAAAAGACGGCTGATTGAACTAAGCACATCTGAAATTTGCGGATTTCTTGATCCTGATGATGTATTGATAAGCAGTGCCCTGGAAATTGTATTTAATGCACATATCCAGAATCCGGAAGTAGGTTTGGTCTACTCCAATTTTGTGTATTGCGATGATCAGCTGAATGAAGTAAGAGTTCATAAAGCAGCTCAAATTACTGCTTTAGATGAAAAATATTTGAATTTCAATGCTGAAATCACCAGTTTTGCCACCTTAAAAAAATCAATTTATCAGAAAACATCCGGGATTGATATTTCTCTGAAAATTGCGGAAGACAAAGATTGGTACATGAAGATGTGTGAAGTAGCTCCGGTAAAATACATTGATGAAAATCTTTATCTTTACAGAGTCCATAAAGGAGGAATATCGAATAAAAGCGAAGACCAGGCTTATTTCTGGCATTGGCTGGCATTAATTAAAATGTCTGAACGGAGAGGAATCAGTATTGAAGAATTGTTTTTGGAAAGTTTCGTTCGTAGAAAAGTATACAATAAGGAATTAACGCACAATACGAACCTAAAAAAAGAAATTAAAAATTCCGGGTGGGTAAAATTAGGCTATAAGCTAGGTTTCTGTAAATTTTATAAATATCTGTAATGAGTAATACAGTAATCTCCGTCATCGTTGCTTGTTATAATCAGGAACAGTTTCTAGATGAATGCCTGCAATCCGTCCTGGAACAAACCTATCCGTACTGGGAATGTATCATCGTCAATGACGGCTCCACTGATGACACTGAAAAAACAGCTGAAAAATGGATCAAAAAAGATCCGCGCTTTCGGTATATTTATAAAGAAAATGGCGGGATATCTTCCGCAAGAAACGCAGGACTTGAAAAATCTTCAGGAGACTATATTCAGTTTTTGGACTCTGATGATACCATAGATCGTGAAAAGTTCACCAAAAGTCTTGCCGGTGATAAAGAATACCCTCTCATCATAAGCCAGTTCACAATCTATAAGAATAACACTCATTATAAAGGCTACAACCACATTGAAAAGGCTTTTGTGTCATTTGAAAATATAGTATTCGGATGGAACCTTAAATTTACCATCCCTATACATTGTGCCTTAATCTCCACGAAACTTCTTGAGGGATTCATCTTTGATACTACTTTAAGTATTAATGAAGACTGGTTGATGTGGATCTACATCACTAAAAATAATCCGGAAGTGCGTCTGATTGATGAACCTCTCGCCCATTACCGGAAAGAAGATAATAAAAAAAGTCTGTCTTCTGATCCCTACAAAGTTCTTCGTCAAAGAACCACAGTGCTTCCTATATTGAAAAAATTATATGGTGACGATCTTCATGACAGGCTCGCTTACCATATGATAGAGGTACATATTACCCAACTCTCCCAGTTGAAGCACGAATTCAATAAAGTAACTGGCGGTAAGGTAGTATCCGGCTATCTCGCATTTAAAAGATATTATTACAATTTTTTTCAGAAAAAAAACTGAGAAATCAATACTTTATGACCTCATCCGTAGCACTTTGTACCTATAACGGCCAAACTTATATTTCTGAGCAACTGGACAGTATTCTGAACCAGACCAGGCCGGTATCTGAAATCGTTATCTGTGATGATGGCTCTACAGATGGCACCTTAGAACTTCTTTCAAATTATGCAGAAAGATATCCTGAGATCATTAAAGTGTTTCGAAACCCTGACAACTTAGGATATGTTGGCAATTTTGAAAAGGCAATGAGCCTATGTTCGGGTGATATTGTTTTTTTATGCGATCAGGATGACCGCTGGTATGGCAATAAAACCGAAGCAATTACTGACATCTTCATAAATAACAAAAACACCAATATTATATGCCACAATATCAAGCTTTTTGGGAATTCTCTGGAAGGTTCTGATGAAATGGTTTACTGGCATATGGAATCTTTTGATCCTGACAATTTCTCAAAACCTGAGGACCTTTTCAAACGCCTTTTATACGAAGGAAATGTTTTTCCCGGAATGAGTATGGCGATTCGCAATGGCTTTCTGAAAAATCATCTTCCTTTAAAAAAAGTTAATTCTGTAATCATCCACGACTATGAGCTGCTGCTGCTTGCTGCTGATCAAAATTCACTTTGGATAGAAAGAAGTATTTTGGGTGAATACCGCATACATCCCAAGCAAAGTATCGGATATAAAGCATTCTCCGAATTTAATCCTTCAGAAGTAAAAAATTTATCCCGGGAAGATCTCTTTAAAGTCTTCCAAAGATATTCATTTGTAAAAAAGATAATCTCAGGATTGAATTTAAATACAAAATTTGATGCAGAATACATACAGTACTGCCATCAAAAGTATAAAGACTATCTTAAAAAGCTCCCTCTTTTGGATCGTCTTGTCAACCAAATAAAAATGAAATACTATTTTCATATATTTGATTACCTGAAATAAACAATACTGTTGATTTTAAGCTTCAATGATAAAGAAACGGATTCAACAATTTTTATAAGACACAATTAATGAAAACACTTAAAACATGATTATTGGAAATGGTATTATAGCCAACGCTGTAAAATCTTATGATAAAGATAGTATAGTCTTCTTTGCTTCAGGAGTCTCCAATTCACTGGAAACGAGACCTTCAGAATTCGAAAGAGAATTTTCTCTTCTGAAAACCGTACTTGCAGAAAATAAAGGAAAAAAAATCATTTACTTTTCTACTTTAAGTATCCATGACCAGTCCAAGCAGAACAGTCTTTACGTTCTGCATAAAAAAGCAATTGAAGATCATATAAAAATTGGTGCCGAGCATTTTCTTATTGTAAGGATAGGCAATATTGTGGGAAAAGGAGGAAACCCTAATACACTTTTTAATTTTCTAACCTCCAGAATCAGAAATCAGGACCAATTCACCCTGCACCTTAAAGCCAGACGACTTCTTTTAGACATTGACGATATCTCTAAGTTTTTGGGTTCCCACTGTATGCATCTGGACAATAAAACCATCAATCTGGCTTTTCCTTATTACTACGATCTGAAAGAGATCATTAATGCAATAGAAAAAAAAACCGATCAGAAAGCGCTCTTTTCTGAGACAGATGAAGGAGATTTTTACAAAGTAGATTTTGATCAAGATATAGAAACATTTTTCTCCGGAATAAACCCTGAAGATTATCTTGAAACTTTAACCCAAAAGTATATTTAAAATTAAAATGTCTGATATTCACGTTATTATTGTTACATACAATGCTATGAAATGGGCTGAAAGATGTTTTACCAGTTTAAGGCATTCTTCTGTCCCTTTACAGTGCACGGTTATAGACAACGGATCTACAGATGGAACCCGGGAATACATTACAAAATATTTCCCCGAAATCGATCTCATACAGTCATCTGAAAATTTAGGCTTTGGAAAGGCTAATAATTTAGGAATAGAAAAGGCGTACAAAGAGGGAGCCAATTTTTTTTTCCTTATGAATCAGGATGCCTGGATTTTTCCGGACAGTTTTCAACATATGCTTGATGTGTACAACAATGCACCGGATAAAAATAAGATAGGAATCTTGAGTCCTATGCATTTGGACGGAAGTGAGAAAAAATTTGACATCCATTTTGAGAACTATCTTGCTAAAGATGTAAGAAACAACAGAATGTTTTCCGATGTATATTTTGGAGACGCAAAACCTTTTTATGAAATAAGCTTCGTCAATGCTGCCCATTGGTTTATTCCCAAAAATACCATTGAAAAAGTAGGCGGATTCAATCCTTATTTTTTTTATGGCGCTGAAGATTATGAGTATGTGAACAGAATCAGCTACTTCGGATTAAAAATAATGGTATGTACAAAAAGTAAAGTAGTACATGATGCCGTACAGTCGTTTCATAAAAATCCACCTAAGGATAAGGCCGAATTACTTGCAAACACGAGGCTTTCGATGAGAATGCAGAGAGAGACAAAGTATCTTGATCCTAATTATGATTATAATGTCAAAAGAGAAAAAACAGCAATTTTATCTTACATTTTAAAATTAAGTGCAAAAGGAAATATCAACGAATCGAAGTTTTACCTCGAGCAGTATAAATATTTTTCAAAAAAATTTAAAGAGATCGAAGCTGCGAGAAGAACTTCCATGACGGGCAAACATCCTTTCCTCAATCTTTAATGTATTCCTATGGAAAAATTACCCATAACCATCTGTATACTCTCCTGGAAAACAGGAAATACACTGAAAAATACACTGAAATCCTATAAAAAACATGGTCTCCTGGAAATGACCGATGATATTGTCATCCTTTTTCAGGAAGTCAGTGAGCAGGATAAAAAAACGGCAGATAAATACAGAATCAGGTACATCGGGTTGGATGAAAATATCGGGATTGGTAAAGGAATGAAATTATTGGCAGAAAAGGCTTCTTCTAAAAATATCCTTTTTCTGGAGCACGACTGGGAACTTATTGAAGATCAAAAAACAACTCTTTCTCAGCTTAAGAGCGGTATTAAACTTCTTGATCAGGGATTTGATGTTATACGATACCGGAGTAGAAAAAATCCAGGATATCCTCTCATCTCAATACGGCATAAAGGCAATGAGCTTGATTATTATGACGACTGGCATGAATGTACGTCCCCTCACCTTCTGGAGTCTCTGCACTGGCTGGATCCTGCCAAAGAATTTCCGGACAAAATACAAAAGCAAGGTGAATATTTTATAACCACTTCACGCTGGGCAAACTGGACCAATAATCCATACCTTGTCCGAAAAGATTTTCTGCTCGGCAAAATCATTCCATTCTCAGGAGAAACCGCATCCCTTGAAAGGAATATCGCATCCTGGTGGGTGAAACAGAATTTTAAAATCGCACAGGGAGAAGGTCTTTTCAAACACAATGATCTTACCAAGTATCCGAAGAAAAATATAATTCGGAAAATACTTAGTAAATTGAAAAATAAATTTAAATAAATAGCACAGAATGAAAATTCTTTTCCACGAGAATGAACTCAATTACAGAGGGACCTCCATCGCATTATATGATTATGCAGATTTCAATGAAAGATACCTGGGGAATGAATCATTGATCGTGTATGATAAAAATTCGAAGACCAACCATCCGCTGGGTATAGAAAAATTCACCAAACGTTTTAATGTGTTTGGTTATTCCGATTTTAAAGAAGTAGATGATCTCATCAACAAAAATAATATCGATCTTTTTTATGCGATTAAAAACGGAGATATCGACCATATAGAAACCAGAGAATGCAAAACGGTTGTCCACAGCGTTTTTAAACATTTTGAACCTCACGGAGACGTCTATGCCTATGTTTCAGAATGGCTGAGTCAGGAAATGACCGGTTCAAAATACCCTTTTGTCCCCCATATGGTTAATTTTGAAGCAGAAACAGATCAGGATCTCAGAAAAGATCTTAACATTCCTCCCAACGCAAAAGTATATGGATATTATGGAGGCAATGCCAGTTTCAACATCCTTTTTGCGCAGCAAACTATAGAAAAAATAGCCTCCAGGTATAAGGATATTTATTTCATTTTTATGGGGGTCGATGCATTTGTGAAAAAAAGATGGTGGAAGTCAGCTCCGTCAAATATTATTTTTCTGCCACCAAGCTCAGATGTTATGATGAAACAAAAATTCATCAACACCTGCAGTGCTCTTCTTCATGCCCGTGAGAGAGGAGAAACTTTCGGAATCACTGTGGCAGAGTTTGCCATCAAGGGAAAACCGGTCATCGCTTTTGCCAACCCTCCTGAAAAAGCCCATATCAATCATCTGGGTGAGAGAGCTTATTATTACAGTGATGACAGAGAGCTTAGAGATATTATTTTAGATAGTGATCTGACTATCTCTGCAGAAAAAGAATTCCAAAAATTTCTGCCACACCCTGTTATGGATACTTTTAAACAGGTTTTTATAAATAAGTAGTATTCCAGCCCTGAGTTTATTATGTATGCAGATTAAAAAATTTCTTAAATTGGACATTGCCCACAACAGGATATTTGGGTTTGATATCCTGAGGATGCTTGCCATATTATTTGTGGTATTCAGCCATAACGCCTCTTTAATTCCTGATACGGTATATATGTTTTTTGATCTTTTCTACTTTGATGGAGTTTGTATATTCTTTGCTCTCAGTGGTTTTATCATAGGAAATATTATGATCAAAGCCGTTGAGAAATATAGAGTTCATTGTATTGAAGAATATATTTTATTGGACAGCATCCATCTTGGGAGCATTAATCCTGTATAAATACTTTGAGATTCCGACCATGAAACTGAAAGATAAAATTAAATTCAAATAAAGATCTGTTAAAATATAAAATAAAATGTCTGAGATCCATATTATAATCGTTACATACAATGCCATGAAATGGGCAGAACGCTGCTTTACAAGCCTAAGGAAATCTTCGGTTCCTGTGAAATGTATCGTGATCGATAACGGATCTGTGGACGGCACACAAGAGTATATAAAAACTCATTTTCCGGAAGTGGAGCTCACTCAGTCCGAAGTCAATCTTGGTTTTGGAAAAGCCAATAATATAGGCATTGAAAAAGCCTATAAAGACGGGGCGGATTTCTTTTATCTGATGAATCAGGATGCCTGGTTGTATGAGGACAGTCTAGAAAAAATGCTGGAAGTTTACCAGATCTATCCAGACAAGGAAGAAATTGGAATCATGAGTCCAATACATATAGACGGTTCAGAAAAGTATCTTGACATTTTTCTTGATCAGTATATTGCCAAAAACTACGAAAAGACCAGAATGATTTCAGACCTGTATTTTAAAACTCTGAAGCCCTGGTATGAGATTCATTTTATCAATGCAGCCCATTGGCTTATACCCAAAAAAACAATAGAATCGGTAGGAGGATTCAATCCCTATTTTTTTCACTACGGTGAAGATGATGAGTATGTAAACCGTATTCACTTTCATAAAAAGAAAGTTATCCTCGTTCCAGGTAGCAAAGTGGTACATGACGGTGTGCAACGTCTTCATAAAATAGATTTCACAAAATACGAAGATGTCCGTATTGAGATTAATACGATGAATCCTAATATAGCCAACGGTCTTCAGCTGGAAAAAAAATATCTTCAACAAGCGATGCTTAAAAATCTTCTCAAGGGAAATATCAGCAATTATAAAATACTTTCAAAAAAGTATAAAAAAATATCTACTGACAGTACAACATTAAGCAAATTTAGAAATCAAGTGATGCAGAAGGGTCCCGTATTTCTGAATCTGTCGTAAATTAGCATAAGCATTAACGAAAAATAAATGATGAAAAATAAAATATTATGTGTGGAATAGCAGGAATCATTAGCAGCAATGCCAGAAACTACCGGGATGAGATCCAAAAAATGACGGATTCTCTGAAACACCGAGGTCCGGACTCTTCACATTATGAATTTTATGATCATGCAGCATTGGGTCATCGCAGACTTTCCATTATAGATTTGTCTGAAAATGGCAAACAGCCCATGTTCTCAAATACAAAAAATGAATGCATTGTCCTTAATGGTGAAATCTACGGATATCAGGACATCAAAAAAAAATATGCAGAATATCCTTATCGCGGTGGCTCAGATACAGAAGTTATACTAGCTATGTATCAATGGAAACAGGAAAACCTCATCCATGATCTTCCGGGTATGTTTGCCTTTGCAGTCTGGGATGATCAGCGACAGCAGTTGTTCTGTGCCAGGGACCGATTTGGGGAAAAACCATTTTATTATGCCTTCGGAAATAATAATGAATTTATTTTTGCCTCAGAGATAAAGGCTATTTTAGCTTCGGGGCTTATACAGCCAAAAGTAAGTTCAGAAGCACTCTCCCACTATCTGCAATACGGCTATGTAAGCACCTATCAAAGCATTTACAGTAATATTTTCACCCTTCCACCCGCTCATCAACTGATCTGGAAAGATGGAAAAATCACAGTTTCCAGATATTACTCTATGCCAGCCAAAGACAGAACAATCAGTCTATCTGATGCCAAAGAAGAGTTTGTTTACCTGCTGAAAAATGCAGTAAAAAAACAGCTTATTGCAGATGTAGAAGTAGGCAGCTTTTTAAGCGGAGGCCTGGATTCTTCTTCAGTGGTAGCAATGGTTGATGAATTCCTTCCTCATCAGACCACGATCAGCTTCGGATATGATCACAAGGATAATGAACTGAAGTATGCCAAAGAAATTGCCGATAAATACAATACCCATCATATAGAAGTTCACGAAAAAAAAGAAGATCTTGTCTCATCTTTGCTGAAGATTTCTCCTTTTTTTGATGAGCCATTTGCCGACGCGTCTTTTATCCCACATTACGAAATCTGTAAATACGCCAAAGAAAATCTTACGGTAGTATTGTCCGGTGATGTAGGTGATGAACTTTTTGGTGGATATCATTTTTATACCGTTGAAAATAAACTGAAAAATCATTTCAGTTATAAAAATATGGTTGCGCAGTTTGGCCTAAAACTATATCAAAAACTGAAATCAACCTCTTATTTAACCCAGAAAAATCTACAGTATTCTTCAATCATGGATTTCCATCTGAATGCAGTGAGAAATGCTTTTGACAAAAAAGAGCGCGATCTTCTGGGAGTTACCGCCAACTATTTTCAGGACTATAGCTTTACCCCGGATCCTGATTCTTTAAATGACATCATGAGAATAGATCTGGAAAACTATGTTCCTGCCAACATGATGGTAAAATCAGATAGAATGGCAATGGCTAATTCATTGGAAGTAAGAACCCCCTTCCTTGATCTGGATTTTGCGGAATTTTGTATACAGCTTCCGGATCAGCTGAAACTGGATGAAAAAAATGATAAGATCATACTCCGTGAGGCTATGGGATCTTACTGGACGGAAACCATCAGAAAACGACATAAGCAAGGATTTGGATTAGGCGTGAAGAACTGGTTTGCAGAAGAAAATCTAATGAATCTCTCCAATGATTTACTTACCAACTCCAATCATAAAGTTTTTAATTTCATTGATTATAAAGCAACCCAACAGTTTCTGCAAAAAGATGAGAAACACTGGAATCTTCTTCAGCTTGCTCTTTGGGCGGATAATAACCAATCTATATTATGATTGAAATCTCTGTTATCATACCCGTTTATAACGCTGCTGAGTTCCTGGAAAAAGCAGTTAAATCAGCTGCTTACTTTGACGAGGTAAAAGAAATTATTCTGGCTGAAGATCAATCTACCGATCATTCATTAGAGATCTGCAGAAGACTGGTGTCCGAAATTCCTAAAGTAAAACTATTTCAGCATCCGAATGGAGAAAACCGTGGCGCAGGCGCTTCAAGAAACTTAGGTATTGATCATGCAACGTCTGACTTTATTGCTTTTCTTGATGCAGATGATTATTATCTTCCCAATAGATTTGACGCTGAAAAAAAACTTTTCTCCAACCCTGCTATAGAGGGCGTTTTCGGCGCTATTGGTACAGAATATTTAACAGAAAAAGGAAAACAGGAATTTCAATCCAAATTCAAGGAGGTTTCTCTCAGTACGGTTAATTACCCGGCAGAAGGAAAAGAAGTCTTCAGGGGGCTTTTAAGTTTAACTCCTGAAGTTTTCGGTACCTCATTTCACCTTAACTCTCTTACCATAAGAAAGCTTTCTCTGGATCGTCATCATATCCGTTTTAATGAATCGCTACGGGTTCATCAGGATACAGAACTGATCATGAGACTGGCCTACCATTGTTATCTGAAAACAGGGATTATAGATGAGGCTATTGCAGTAAGAGGAATTCACGATGATAACAGAATTACAAAAATCATAAAATATACACCACAGTACAACCAGAGACAATTACTACTATGGAAATCGATGTATAACTGGGCTCTCTCAAACCGCATTTCTCCTGAATATAAAAAAAGGATTTATTTAATTTATAAATCATTTGATCTCTCTTTAAAAGATGGACTGATAAAATATGGGTGCATCTTTTTAGAACTATTGAAAAACCCGGAAATTGCTAAAACTAAATACCGCTTCACTTATTACAATAGATAGCAATGAAAATATCTGTGATCATTCCTGTATATAATGCAGAAAAGTATGTTTCTAAAGCCGTAGAATCTGCTCTGCAGTTTCGTGAAGTAGAAGAAGTGATTCTGATAGAAGATCAATCTCCGGACAATGCGCTGATGATATGCAGGGAACTTAGCCTGAAATATGACAGGGTGAAGCTATTCCAGCATCCGGATCAAGGCAATCATGGTGCCGGATCCAGCAGAAATCTCGGAATTGAAAAATCCTCTAGTGATTTCATTGCGTTTCTTGATGCTGATGATTACTTTCTTCCCAACAGATTTGATGCAGAAAGAGTGCTTTTTAAAGATCCTAGAATCGAAGGCGTTTTTAATGCAATCGGAACAGAATTCCTGACTGAAAAAGGCAAAGAAGACTTTTTATTAAATATCAATGACGAATATTTATTGACGGTGAATTATCCGGCGGAAGGACAAGAAGTTTTTAAAGGATTATTAGGTCAGACTCCCAAAAAATTTGGCACTTTTTTTACTTTGGATGCTCTGACTGTAAGAAAATCAGCTCTTGAAAAAAACAAACTGAAATTTAACGAGGAATTGCGTGTCCATCAGGACTCGGATCTGATTATTAAATTGGCCCATCATTGCCACTTAAAATCAGGGATTATAGATCAACCTGTGGCTATAAGAGGCATACATGATGATAATAGGATTACAAAAATCATCAAATATACTCCTCAGTATAATCAAAGGCAATCTCTTTTCTGGAATTCTTTATACCAATGGTCCAGGAAAAATAGAATAGATCCGGATGCCAAACGACATATTTTTCTGCAAAAAAAATCTTTTGAACTTTCTTTAAAAAAAGGTCCGGCCAAAGCAACAGCTTTATTTGCGGCAATTGTTAAAGATCCGAGAATTCTGAAAACAAAATATCGCTTCACTTATTTAAAGCAATGAAAATCAACACAATAAAATCAAAACAGGCTATAAATATCAGAGAAATTAAGCCCATGGATTGTGTCACATTCCTTTTTTAACGATAAAAACGGTTATTGTCATTGAAGTTACAGAATTTTTTGTCTTATTTTGTAGTGAAAAGAAATTGAATAGGACCGAAAGTAGCCTATTATAAAAACACAAAAATTATTTTAATTGTTCCAAAGATGAAGATGAAAATGAAAATTTCAGTTATCATTCCCGTCTACAATGCGGAGAATTTTGTTTCTCACGCGGTAGAATCAGCACTTCAGTTCGACGAAGTTTACGAAGTTATCCTGATAGAGGATCAATCTCCGGATAATGCCCTGCAGATCTGCAGGCAGCTCTCCGAAAACCATGAAAGAGTAAAATTATACCAGCATCCGGATAAAGGTAATCATGGATCGGGTCCAAGCAGAAATTTAGGAATGGAGAAAGCAACCGGTGATTTTTTAGCCTTCTTAGATGCTGATGATTACTTTCTTCCTAACCGGTTTACTGCAGAAAAAGAACTTTTTAAAAATCCTGAGGTAGAAGGCGTCTATGGAGCTCTCGGTGTGCAGTATTACTCTGAAAAAGCTAAAGAGCAGTATTACCGTTTATTCGCGGACAGGCTAACCACGATCTATAAAAAACATCATCCAAAAGATATCTTTTTCGGACTGATTCATATGCGGGGAACTTTTGGGCTTTTCAGTATTGACACACTAACAGTGAGGAGAGAATCCTTAATGAAAAAGATGAAGATACTCTTTAAATCTCATTTGAGGCTTCATGAAGATACCGAGTTTCTGCTGCGTCTGTCCTACTATCTTGATCTTTATCCGGGCAGTATTGATAAGGCTGTTGCGATAAGAGGCGTACATGAGCATAACAGAATCACAAAAGTAGACACCCATATCATAAATCCTGCTTTCTCAAGAGCTTTGTTATGGAATGAAATATACAACTGGGTACAGACAGAAGACCAGATTCCTGAAGAAGCTAAAATTCACGTCAAAAGAATGCGTCGCAGTTTTGAAATAGCCAAAGCACCCAAATTAAAAAAATGGAAAATGGTGATCAAATTTTTGTTCATTGATTACAGAAGTATAAGGTCAGGGTTGTATAATATTAACTTCAAACATTCTTTAATTCCTTAGCATAAAAATACATTATTAACTATTTGAAACTAAATCAGCTATAAAGCTTGATAGAATACTATCTTTGTCGTAGAAAATTTTAATTAAAAAATGAAAATCTCAGTAATTATCCCCGTTTACAATGCTGAAGAATTTGTTTCTCAGGCCGTAGAATCTGCACTGCAATTTGATGAAGTACATGAAGTGATTCTGGTAGAAGATAAATCTCCGGATAATGCACTTCAGGTATGCACTCAACTTGCCGAAAAGCATACAAGAGTGCGACTTTATCAGCATCCGGACAAAGGTAACCACGGCGCCGGACCCAGCAGAAATTTGGGAATAGAAAAATCTACCGGAGATTTCATTGCTTTTCTGGATGCAGATGATTATTTCCTTCCCAACCGCTTTGATGCAGAAAGGGAACTTTTCAAAAGACCCGAAGTGGAAGGAGTTTACGGAGCATTGGGGGTACATTATTATTCTGCAAAAGCTAAGGAGCAGTACTATTCCTTATTTGAAGATAAGCTTACCACCGTTTATGAAAGACATAGTCCAAAAGATGTTTTTCTTGGACAGATTTATATGTTGGGAAGTTTCGGACTTTTCAGTATTGATGCTCTTACAATCCGCAAAGAATCACTACTACAAAAAATGGACATCTTATTCCGGACCAATTTAAGGCTACATCAGGATACCGAATTTCTTTTCCGTCTTTCTTTCTATCTTGATCTTTATCCCGGAATTCTTGATGAGGCTGTAGCGGTAAGAGGGGTTCATGAAAATAACCGAATTACTCTGGTAGATTCCAAAAAAATAAATCCTGCAAGTACCCGGATTCTTTTATGGAAGGAAATTGACCGCTGGGCTCATGATGAGAACAAAGTACCTGGTAACGTAAAACAACACATCAGCAGGATGCACCGGAGCTTTGAGATCGCTAACGCCCCGCTAACGAAGAAATGGGGTATGATTCTGAAATACCTGTTGACAGATTACAAGAGTATACGTTCCGGGCTTTATAATATTAATTTCAGAGATAATTTATTTTGATTTCCTTACATCGGCTTTTATAGAATCGGCTATTTTTGAAGTAAGAATTTTACTGGATTCTCTGTACATATGATTTCCATCCGTATACACAAAATCATCCGGGTGGTCAGAAAAATCATAAAACTTGATATTCTTTTTATGGGAGAGATCTCTCATTAATCCGTTAAATTCAGGAAATCTTCCGTTTTCAAGCGTAATAATATTCTTAGAAGCCGGTATGCGGACCAGGTACACCTTCCCTTTGGGTTGCAGATAGTCTATGATCTCTGTGAGTGCCTTCATCCGTTCCTGGGACAACGTATAATTCTTCAGCATAGCTCTGTAATATTCTGTTTTTTCAGCTGTTCTTGCTGCTACAGAATCTTTGTTCATATCAATTTGAACTTCCATCCAGCCGTCTTTATGCAGGAAAGTGTTTGATCTTCCCACTTCTTCCCTGTCGAGATAAATTCTAAACCAGCTTTTGTCTAAGTTTTTAATCAGATACTCGTAATTGGGAGACATATTGTAAAAATACATATTCTTAAACGGGGAATTCTCTTCAGGAAAATCCTCTGACTTCTTTACAATATTATTGAGTGACAGGTTCCATGGATTGACGGTCAGGATAAAAATTCCATTTTTAGTATCGGGATCCAGTTTTCTTTTTAAAGCTTTAAGATAAATCGGTCCGTAAGGAGATTGCACTATATTGAGTGAAAAATTGTCAAAAGGGACTGAAAGTTTACGTTTCAAAACATCAGGTACAATCCCCTGAACACTTCTTGAATCCCCTAAAATAATATTCTTAGGCTTTTCAACGGCAAAATGCATATAATTATCGTCTGTATTGCCATCAGCATAAGACCCCAGCAATAGCAGAACTCCTGCTACTCCAATGATATAGAACGATATTTTAAATAAAAAATTTCTCATATTAAAACTGTTCGTAGATATAACTTCCGTTGGAAAACACTCCGTAATACATGATCAAGAAAATAAGAAAAACATATAAACTTCTTCTCGTCAAAGGGTTTAATCTTTTGACATCGAGCCCATGTTCCTGATCTTTATTCATCCAATCAATCAGAATCAGAATCCCAATTAATCCCAATATTTTAATCTTAATAAACTGAGGAACAGAAAAAAGTGAAATACTGAAAATCTTTCCATACATCCCTAAAGCAGCTTTCAGATCAGGCGCAGCAAAAAGAACCAGTGCAAAACATACCATTACCATTGTAAGTAATATATTCCCCAATTCTGTAAGGGTGGGAAAGTTGCCTGTTATTTTTTTCTTTTTATTTAGCTTATCTTTTACAATCAAAGGAATATAATAGAGACCGTGAAGCAGTCCAAACAATACAAATGTAAATCTCGGTCCATGCCAGGCCCCGATCAGTATAAAATTAAGAATAATCGCCGCGATAAGCCCTCTCTTTCCATAATCTCTGAACTGAATCACTAAAGGTGTAAAAACATATTCTGTCAGCCACGAAGTAAGCGATATATGCCACTTTCTCCAATATTCTGCAATATTCTGTGCAAAAAGGGGAAAAGCAAAGTTTTTGGTGATTTTAAAGCCCAGAAGCCGCGCAAATCCTACTGCCATATCAGAATATCCTGAAAAATCCGCATACAGCTCAAAAAGAAACAGAATAGCACCAAACGCCACTGTGCTGCCAGAGTGGGCTTCATAGTTTTGAAAAATTCCCTGGGTAATTGGCGTAATACTATTGGCTACTACCAGTTTTTTAAATGCTCCGTACAGGATCTGTCTTGCAGCATCAGCACCATCTTCTGCTTTAAAAATCCTTTCTTTTTTTAACTGGGGGAGCAAAAGTCCCCCTTTATCAATAGGTCCGGAAGTCATACTCGGAAAGAACGCAATATAATTGAAAAGAGCCAAAGCATCTGTCTCAGGCTTTAGCTTGTTATTTTTAATATCAAGGAAATAACTAACAATTCTAAAAGTATAAAAACTGATTCCCAGTGGTAAAATAATACTAAGCGTGATCTTATTTTTAATATCAAAAAGGTCAGCAAAGGAATCAATAAAAAATCCAAAATATTTAAAATAAAACAGGGTTCCTATAGCAAGGACCAAACCTGTATTAAGATAAATTTTCTTTGTTTTCCCATGCGTCTCAGCAATTTTGGGTCCCAAATAATAGGTAATTGCAGAACTTCCAACCAGAAGAGCCAGAAATCTCCAGTCCCAAAATCCATAAAAAATATAGCTGGAAGCCAGCAGCAAAAAATTCTGCAACTTCAGATTCTTTTTGCATACGAACCAGTAAAGACCGAAAACGCCGGTAAAAAATAGAAAAAAAGCAATAGAGGTAAACTGCATTAATCTTTGTTTAAAATCTTATTAATAGTGGGATGCATCTACAAAAAGATGGTTTCCGTTAAAATGTTTTCCACCGTTGATGCAAAGTTCTATAATATGAGCCACATCTCCGCCTTCAAGTTTATCTTTCAACGGATACCCCGAAACAATCATTTCCTTCATCCTGTCATCCATATCCTTATGAAAATCTGTCGGGATAAAAGATGGAGAAACAGAATTACAGGTAATACCGAATTTCACATTTTCAATTGCCCAGCTTTTATTCATCTGAAGCAGATAAGCTTTATTGGAATTATATACCGATGTTCCTATCGCGGGAGCGACCATAGACGAAGAAAGAATATTGATAATTCTCCCCAGTTTTTTCTTCCGGAAAATATGAATCGATTGCTGTGTGATCTGAAGAGTAGGTAGTATATTGTTCTTAAAATCCTCAAGAATTTTTTCTGCTTCTGTCTTATGAAAATAGGTGCCTATAAAACTTCCGCTGTAATAATTATTAATCAGAATATCCGGGTCAAAATTTTCAATTTCAGCCAGAAAATCTGTCATTTGTTCTTCGGAAGTAAAATCGATATGAAATGCTTTTGCATTGGGAAACCTATTCTCTATTTCTTTTGCAGAACTTTCTGAATGACAGTACGTAAATAATACTTCATACCCTTTTTCCAAAAGAAAAACATTGATTTCTTTACCTATTCCGGATGAACCTCCGGTCAAAACAACTTTTTTCACTAGAATTCTTTTATTTGTATTTTACCGGAAGCAACCGTTTTAAGGCTGGCATTAATGAACTTAAATGAAAATGTATTCACCTGCACAGCTTCTGATTGATCTGTGAGTATCGCTTCAAAATTTAACACATCATCCAGATATACCGGATTCTTGAAATTAATGTTCTGCGAAAGAATCATTACATCTTCTGTAGGAAGCAGTTCGCCAACAAAATAAGAAAGGAAACCATTCAGAATATTGCCGTGCATTACCTTGGACTGAAATCCTTTATTCTTTGCAAATTCCTCATCGGTATGCAGAGAATTACGGTCATCAAAAACAGAGATAAAACCATTATAAATATGGTCATCTACTTTAAACTGATGCTTGAAAGCCTGGTTTTCCTGAAGTATCATTATTTGGAGAGTATACAGTCGATCATTTCTCCTACATTATTCCAGCTTTGGATTTCCGAGGATGTAAAACGTACTTTAAAAGCTTTTTCCACAGCTACAATCAGCTGAATGTGAGAAAGAGAATCCCATTCTTCTATATCTTCAGCAGTGGTTTCAAAACTTAATACAATGGCATCGTTATCCAGTTCATCATGGAAAATTCCTGTCAGTTTTGCTAAAATTTCATCTTTGTTCATAATGTTTTTAGATATGATTTTATTATTTATTGTTGATATATACTTGTTTAGATTGGTAAGTGTCTATGTCAAGGACCCATTTCTCATTGTCTTCTGCAAATCCCAGTCTTTCATAATGGTCTTTTACCATCTGGTTTTTGGCTGTAGGAAGATATTCTCCGACAACATATTTGTAGCCATTTTTCTTCGCAGCTTCTACGATAGTATTCAGCGTAAAGTCCTCCATCCCTCTTTTCAGAACCCGGCAGCTCATCAGCCAGGTATCAATAAAAAGGGTCTCAGGAGTTTTCTTTTCAAGAACGATCACGCAAATCAGTCCGTTATCTCCATATTTATCCTCCAGCGTAAATGAAAAAGTATAGTGCTCTTCAGAATGGATCAGACGGTCTATATCCTGTTCCGTATATCGTATAGTTCTCAAATTAAACTGATTGGAGCGCTGGGTTAGCTGGGAAACCCGGGGTTTTGAAAAGTTGTCAAAAGATTTTACATCAGAGATCATTCCCATACTTTTCAGAAAATCTTCCACATTTGTGAAGCTATCCAGATCCACCGCACGCTGTGCCTCTACCTGGTACTGTTTTGTCCTTTCGGCATCATTTTGAGAAAAACTTGCCGTTTCAAAGAGGTTTAAACCATACAAATATTCCAGATATTCAGCCGGATCTTCCGGTAATTCGGGAACGCATACCTCAGGGAGATTTTCACGTACAATGTTTCTTTCAAAAGGATTGTCATCCAAAAACACCATAGAATCAAAACCAATATTGAGTATACTCTGTATTTTTCTGATATTATCGGCTTTGTTATCCCAATTCGCCACAAAAACTGCAATATCGTCTAGTTTAAGGACCATATCCGGATGTTTTTCAAAAGGCTCTTTGGCTTTATCCTCATCATTTTTGCTGCATACTGCAAGAATAACTCCTCTTCTCTGAAGTGCTTTGATCCAGTATTGAAATTCTGTGAATGCTTTTCCTATTCCCAGGCTTCCGATCTGGATTTTTTCAAGACCATCATCACCAATGATACCGCCCCAGGTTGTATTGTCAAGATCAAGGATCAGACATTTTTTAAACTTCCCTTCCAGAGAGGAAATAATGCCGGCTATGTGATGGGCAACAATGGGCAGTACATCCAGTGAAAGCACCATTTCGGTATTGACATAAATGCTAGGTGAAAACATAAAGTCTCTTCCCCATTTATTTTGAATAGAATTCAGGTCTGCAATAAAGAAATTATCCTGAGTAAAGGCAATCTGCGCAGACAAAAGATAATTAAGCTTATTCAACTGAAAAACGAAGGAAGATTCTACTTTATTGGCAAAATTTCCAAAAACCTGATTATTAATCGATGGAAAATTACAATAGATCACCCTGCTTTTGGTTCTGTTCTGTATATTTTGGTAAAGATCTTCAATAGAAGATATTTTATGCTCTGCAAAAGAAGGCTGTGTATCGTAGGATTTATAATATTGGCTTAATAGTTTATGAGAAGATTCAAAAATAATGGTGTAATCTGCATTAAACTCATAATATTCTGAGGTGGGATCCAGAATCTGTCTTGAAATCTGACCAAAATCTGCCTCGAAAATTTCAAACTCAAAACCTTCATTGATGGCGGTTCCTTTCAAAGCAATATTGAGAAACTGTGTAGCAGTATCGCCCAATAATGCAACTTTGATCTTCTTAAGCTGAGGAATATCTCTGCGGAGTTCCTTTTTCAATTCCGAAAAAGTTTTGTACATAAATTCTTTTATTTTATTAAAACCTTAATGTACCGTTCACCAATTCTGTCAGATCTCCATTATTCTTTTTAGAGGTCATTGAACAACCTTTATTTGTAGTGCAGATATACTTAATATATGTTTTGGGAACGTTTTTCATTTTTTTCTATTGTGTTTATTGATACAAAAATAAAGATTTTATCTGATATTTAGTTTTTTAAGATAATCTCTGAGCGGTTTTTCAACAAATTGATAAAACAGTAGGGAAGTAAGGATTAGAAAAATCAGGTAAATCCAGAATATGCTGTTGATATCTAGTGTATACTTCTGCCATTTCAGAAACTCTCTCAGGATATAAAGAATGGGAATATGGGTAATATATACCGCATAACTTGCTTCACCAAGATATTCCAGAGGCTTTAGTGAAAAAAGTTGGGTTACAAAACCATTATTACAGGAAATTAAAATAATTAGCGGAATAAAAAGCAACGCCATGAGTCCATTGTGATAAAAAAGAGGAATGAAGATCAGGGCAAGCATAATCGCTGTAAAGATCAAGACTACCGGAATATCATAATTTTTCTGTTTCAAATTATTTACAAAAAACAGTCCTGCAAGATTTCCCACCAGAAATTCGCTCACGTGCATCAGCGGAAAATAATATAAAAATTCATGACTTTCTGTATGCGGCCCTTTATAAGATGGTGAAGCTTCATAAAGATGGGAAAATACCTGGGTAACGACCCATATAACGATAGCTGCTACCCAGATGCTTTTATTTTTTTTGGAATAAAAATAATTATAGAGCAATGGAAAAATCATATAGAACAAAAACTCTACGGAAATAGACCATCCCGGAAAATTCAAGATCATAGCCTTTCCAGGGATCCAGCTTTGCAAACCAAAAAGATACAGAAATACCTTATCTGTGCTGAAGTTGGAATATCTCGTCACAAGATAGAGTAACAGCCCCATAACATATAGCGGATAGATCCTTGCAAATCTGTTTTTATAGTAGTCAAAATAGGCGATTTTTTCTTTCTTATGATAAGCCACGATCATAATAAAACCCGAAAGAATGAAAAAATAACTAACTCCTACATTGGCTTTTAGAAATATACTTGAAATATAATCTGTCTTATAGACAAACATATCCTTATTAAAATGAGAAATTACGATGGCTATCGCTGCAAGAAATCGGGTAAAGGTAATCTGACTTATCTTCATTCATGAAAGCTGTTCAACAGCATTTATTTCATTTTGACTAAAGCAATCAAGGACTTTTAAATCACTCATTATGCCCTTTTACTTCTCTATATCTTTTTGCAAAATATTTTTCAGAAAAGGCACTAATTTATTTGATAAAATTTTAGACCCTTTTTCATTCAAATGTCCATAATCCCATCTGTTTTCATAGAGGTAAAATTCAGGATATTCATCCGGATCTACAAGACTTATGACAGGAACACTGAATTTATCTTTATATACCTCAAGTTTTTTTGCATCCGGTTCTGCCGGTCCCGGAATAAACATGATAAGCTGAATATTTCTTTTTTTACATTTTCCGGCAATTTCATTGATTTTTTCAACCAAGGCTCTATTTAAACCATGCTTTTCATGATCTGCATGATATCCCGCAAGCCTATCTTTAATGACCCTTTTTAATTGATTTTCTTTAGTTCTTGGAACAACACTGTATTCCAGCGGTGAAAAGCCCTGATCTTCATAAACAAAACGATTGTAATTTTCCTGAACAGCTTTTTCATCACTATTTTTATTAAAATGAAAAACATTGAGCACAAATGAAGCCCAAGCCAGAACAACCTGTTTGTAATTGTCATTATTCAGTTGAAACTGACTTGCAAAAATTGTATTTTCATAGTTAAAAGCACCAAAACTTCTTTCTGTTTTCAGGTTCAATCTGGTAATATTTATTTTATCCTGAAGTTCAAGAACAATATATTTCGGTTTAAAAGATGGATTTTCAAGGACATATTCCAGCGTTTGGAAATTTTCTAAATTGAAACTTGCATTTGCTCCTAAGTTGTATGATTTTAAACCTTCAACATTTGCATCAAGTAATTTACAGTCAATTTGATTATTAATTTTCGAGCTCCCTATAAAGTAAAGATTGTATTCGGGATGCTTTTTTAAATATTCCATTTTTGCACTTAAAAATGGATAAGAATAATTACTGTTGGGACTTATCGCAAGCTTGATTAAGCCAATAATAAACATTATGGCTATAAATAAAGATAATATGGAAAGAAATCTTTTCATTTAAAACTGAAAATATATAAATTCATTACTCCCGAAATTAGCATAATTCAATATAAGGTAAGCTACTACAATGTAAATAACTGCCTTCATAATTGGTTTTTTCTCTTGGATTTTCAGGCCATAGTCTTGTGTTCTGTTTGCCCATTCCATTCCAAGCATAAACAAAATGAGACCAAATAAAACCGGGTTAAAAGAAGTGGGAAATGAAAATAAACTCTGACTGAAAATTCCTTTTATATACCCAATGGCATCAGAAACACTTGCTGCGCGAAAAAAAATCCAGGCAAAACAGGTCAACGCAAAAGTCATCAGAATGTTAAAAACCTCCCTGAATGAGGGAATAATTTTTCCCATTGCCACCACTTCCAGGTTATGTCTGTTTTTTTCAGCAATTAATAATGGAAGAAAAAACAGAGCGTTTAGTCCACCCCAGATAATAAAAGTCCAGTTGGCACCATGCCAGAAACCGCTTACCAGAAAGATGATAAAAGTATTTCTGATTTTCATCCACAATCCTCCTTTACTCCCCCCTAAAGGTATATAAAGATAGTCTCTGAACCATGAAGAAAGCGAAATATGCCATCTTCTCCAGAACTCCGCAATGTCTCTGGAAAAATAGGGGTATGAAAAGTTTTTTAATAATTCAATACCAAATAATCTGGACGTTCCCAGTGCAATGTCAGAATATCCCGAGAAATCGCCATAAATCTGGAAAGCGAAAAGAATGGCTCCTACAACTAGATTACTGGCACTTTCGGTAGGGTAATTATTGAATATTTCATTGACAATGGGTGCGCAATTATCAGCAATGACCATTTTCTTAAAGAAGCCCCAAAGAATCTGTGCTACCCCATCTTTTGCTTTTTCATAATCAAAAGATCTTTTTCGCTGAATCTGTGGAAGAAGATGGGTTGCTCTTTCAATAGGTCCTGCTACCAATAACGGGAAATAGCTTACAAAAACAGCATAATCCACATAATTTCTTTCTGCCGGAATCCTTTTTTTGTAAACATCTATAACGTATGATAAGCCATGGAAAGTATAGAATGAGATACCAACGGGTAAAATCACCTTTAGAATCCACATATTGACCCCAAAACCAAATGTTTTTAATAATTCAGCAAAGTTTTCAATGAAAAAATTATAGTATTTAAAGAATCCTAAGAAACCCAGATTGATCGTAATACTTAAGACAAGCCAGAATGTGGCCTGCTTTTTTGTCTTACTGTTTTCTATTTGAATACCTGAAAAATAATCCAGCAGGATAGAAAACACAAGAAGAAACAGGAAACGCCAATCCCAACAGCCATAGAAATAGAAACTGGCCGCTAATAAAAGCATATTCTGGAATTTATAATTTTTATTACAGACACACCAGTACAGAATAAAAATTACAGGCAGAAAAATGAGAAAAGCAATAGAATTAAAGAGCATAAAGTTTTCTTTAATGTAGTAAGTATAAAATTACTTTATGAAAACTCCAATATATTTCCCTTCATACTCTACTACTGTGGTATCTATATTATTTTTTTCACAAAAATCCTGATAAGCAGAATTATCACCAATGTCGTCACTGATAAAAACCCCACCTTTTTTGAGGTGTTTATATAAGACTTCATAAGCCCACATCCTGCCGTTATAGCTTTTATCTGAGTCATAATGAAGAACATCAAAAACAGAATTTTCAGCAAAAATTTTGGGAAGTGATTCTTTGTCTGCAAAACGGAATAATTTCCAGCTTTTTTTAAGGTTATCCGGCACTACGTACCCCACATACTGATCACCGTCCTGCGCCAGATAGGGCATATCCGAACTGTACAATATCCCGTTTCTTTTCACCAAAGACAGAAGGGAAGCCAATGATGACCATCCGTAGGCTACTCCCGTTTCCACGACATTCTTTGCGTGGGTAAATTCACATGCATAGTAAATCAGCTCCAGAGCTCCCGGACCACCCATTTTTACCGGACAATCTTGCTCCCTCTGTGCAGCTGTCTTTAAAACATCTGCATAACCGTTCCTAAACTCACTTATATCAAGACCAAACAACCTAGATACCGCTTCCGTTTGGGAAACGGATCTTTCTGAAGCCCAGGAATTCGTTTTATCCTTTCCTTTAAAGGCATTGCCTCTGTTGACTGTATTTTTTATGATTTTCCGGCCAAGTTCCGGATAAAGATCGGGTCTTTTCAAATACCCTAGAAATGTTTTGAGAACTCTATTTATTTCACTCACTGTGTTAAAGTTTAATCCACAAAAATAAATATTTTTCTGTAATGTTTAATTTTTATATTTGTAAAAAATTTATTAATTCAAAAAACACTTATATGTCCAATGAAGTTTTCTATCCTGATAGCTAATTATAATAATGGTAAATTTTTCAAAACCTGCTATGATTCCATTATTGCACAAACTTATGACAATTGGGAAGCTATCATCCTTGACGACTGCTCTACAGACAATTCTTTAGAAGTCATAAAAGGAATAGTTGGAAACGACCCTCGCTTCAAAATATACGAAAACACAAAAAACAGTGGTGTAGGAGTTACAAAAAACAAACTCATTGAGCTTGGAGAAGGTAACATCTGTGGTTTTGTAGATCCTGATGATGCCATTTCTCCCAATGCGTTGCTTTCAAGCATTACCATTTTCAAGAAAAACAGTAGTGTCGTACTTACCTACTCAAAATTTGTAAAGTGTGACGAAAACCTTGTTCCGATAGAGATTCCTAAACTTACAATGAGTGTTCCCAATAATGATCCGTACTTTTTTAATTGTCCGGTTCATATTGTTCATTTCGTGAGTTTCAGAAAAGACGTTTATAACCAGACTGAAAAGATGGATACCGTCATGAGAATTGCTGAAGATCAGGATCTGTATTTAAAAATGTATGAAAAAGGAAAAGTTCAGTTTATCAACGAGGCTCACTATCTTTACAGAACACATTCAGGAGGAATTTCCCAAAATGAAAACAGACCCAAATCCCGTGAGTATTTTGCAAAGGTAATTTTCAATGCCATGAAACGCAGAAATCTAAAGACTATAAACGGTAAAGCTGTCCCAAACGAGTACAGCAACTCTACCGAAATTTATAGTTTACTAGAATATCAAAGTTCAATTCTTTTTAGGATTAAGAAAAAATTAAAAATATTTGTACAACAAGTATTTAGTTAATCATGAAGAAAAATAAAATTAATGTACTTTTCAGACACCGCTCTATGGAAATGGGAGGGGTAGAAAAAGTGGTTCTCAGTATTCTCCATAATCTTGATCCTGAAAAATTTGATATCACAGTCTGCCTGAATCTGAATCAGGGAGAACTTAGAAATGAATTTCCGGCCCATGTAAAAAAGGTCTACTTTACAGAGGGGAAGGAAGATTTCTCTAAAAACCCTCTTATCCATAAACTGCAGTTGGTCCGCAGAAGGCTGATGCTTGCCCGTATTTTGAAAAATAATAAAGTGTCAGACCGCATTTTAGGAAATAAAAAATTTGATATCGAGATTGCTCCTACCTATTCAGCATTTTCATCGGTCATCAATTCAAGCAACAAAGCGTCTAAAAAAATTGGATGGTTCCATTCTGAGATCAACGTACTCTCTCTGCAACCCCTGGTTGCTGATATCCTTAAAAACTTTCCGGAATTCGACCATATAATCTATTGTTCACAAAAAATCAAAGATCTGATGCACGAGCATTATCCTGATCTAAAATACCCCCAGGAAAGTGTGGTAATCAATGCCATCCCTATCGATGAAATAAAACAAAAAGCCGAAGAAAAGATAGAAGCTCTTCCTGAAGGCCCCGTTTTTGTTTCCGTCGGGAGACTGCACAGCAGAAAAGGGTATCACAAACTTATTGATGCTCACAAGAGGTTAATAGATGAAGGTTTTCATCATAGTATTGTGGTCGTAGGAAGTGGCGAAGAAATGAAGAATCTTACGGATCAGATCTCTAAACATAGTGTTCAGGAAACATTTATTTTATTAGGAAACAGAATGAATCCCTATCCCTATGTAAAAAATGCAGATTACTTCATTTTACCTTCCGAATCGGAGGCATGGCCCCTGGTAATTGCGGAAGCACTGATCCTTCAAAAACCCATTATCGCAACCAATACCGGAGATGTAGGAGTGATGATTAAAGATCAGGAAACCGGATACCTCATCAATTATGAAACTGATGAAATGTATTCTGCTATGAAAAAATTTCTAACAGATCATGAACTTCTTTCTAAAATCAGAAAAAATCTGGAAAACATAGAGGACCAGTTTGATAATCAAAAAATATTTGATACGGTGGAAAGTATTCTTGAGGATCTTTATCAAAAGAATTAATGGGCGGAATACCCTCCGTCTACGACAAGATTAGATCCTGTAATCCATTTTGAAGCTTCTGAAAGTAAGAAGATACATGCATTGGCCACATCTTCAGGTTGTCCTATTCCCAATGGATGTTTTTTAAGAATTTCTCCAGCAGCATCTTCACCAATATTTTCAAACATTTTTTCCAATATCGGCGTATGTACCATTGCTGGACTTACGCTGTTGACCCTTATTCCACTTCGTGACAGCTCCATCGCAAGAGAACGTGCTCCTGAAACTACCGCCCCCTTACTTGCCGAATAAGCCGCCTTTCCAATCTCTCCTACCACTCCTGCTACTGAAGAAATGAAGACAAAACTAGACGTTTCGTTTTTATATTTTTTCAGGGACAGGATTTTAGCAATTTCAAAACCGGAAATAACGTTAACGGCGAAAATATCTGTATAAATCTGAGCGGTGTGCTTCTTCAACGGAAGTGTTTTTTCTATTCCTGCACAGTGGATAAATCCTGAAATCTTACCTAAGATTGATACTTTATCAGCGATCAGCTCTTCAAGGTTTTCAGCATTCGTAATATCTGCAATAATGGTTTCTGTTCTGGTACCAGGAGTCAGCATCGATACCGTTTTCTGCAGTTCTTCTTCATTTCTTGCTATAAGTATAAGATGGGCACCACTCCTGCTGCATTCTACAGAACAGCTTCTTCCAATACCGGAAGAAGCGCCTGTAATAAGAATTATTCTATCTTTTAAAGAAAACTGATTCATTAATCTTCAAAATTTTCTTTACCGATAATATTCATAAGATCAGAAACAGTTTCTATATCCTTAAAATGCTTTGTATCAATTTTCTTATCGAAATTTTCATCAACAAATGCAATCACGGAAAGCAGACTGATAGAATCATAACTTTCCAGTTGCTTCAAGTTCGTTTCAAGTGTAAGTGTTTCGTCTTCTTCTAATTCTTCCTGTAATTTCTCTAAAAAAACGGATGTCTTCATATTCTTTATTTTAATATTTATGTTATTCTTTAAATTTCAAGTATCGTTGCTCCCCACGAATATCCTACTCCAAAACCGGCAATCAATATACGGTCTCCTTCTTTAAGTATTGCTTTATCCATCATATTTTTCAGGGCAATCGGAATCGTTGCTGATACGGTATTGCCTGTATATTCCATATCAATATAAAATTTTTCTGACGGTATTTTAGTTTTTTTTCTTAGGTAATTCAACATAAAAGAATTAGCCTGGTGAAAAACAAAATAATCAATATCCTCCATCGTGAGGCCGTTTGTTTCTAAAGTTTCTTTTACCAATCCCGGAACATTGTCAATTGTAAAATTAAAAATCTCAGGTCCGTTCATGTAAAGATTTTCCGGTTCAAAATCATTTTCAGGATTCAGTTCAAAATCTGTTTTAAAAGCTCCTTTTTTTACAATAAGATTTTCAGCACCACTTCCGTCTGTTCCAAGACAGAACTGATAATCTTTGCTATTTGCACACTTCTCTACAATTACGGATGCTGATGCATCACCAAATATACTTCGGTTTGCCTTATCCTTAGGATTGATATGCTTTGTATAAGTTTCTGATGTGATCAGTAAAATACTTTTTGCAATACCGGCAGCAATTAATCCTTTAGCAAAAGCCAGTCCATAAACAAATCCGGAACAGCCCAAGTTAAAATCTATAGCTCCAATATTTCTCCGAAGTCCCAGCCTATCCTGGAGTATACAGGCAGTTGTTGGTAGAAAATAGTCAGGACTTTGGGTACAGAAAAGGATAAAATCTACTTTATTTCTGTCATAATTCTCAAAAAGTTTTTCTGAAGACTTTACTGCAAGCTCCAGTACAGTCTCGCTGTCTGAGGAAATGTGGCGCTGCCTGATACCCACCTTATCATGGATTCTATCTGAACTCCACTCAGGGAATTCTTTCTCAAGATCCTCATTAGTAAGAACCTGCTGAGGCAAATAATATTCTATTTTGGAAACTTTTATCATATAAATTCTTTTTCTTTGCAAAAGTAAACAACAAATTTACAATAATGATCTTCATATTCAGAATCGTACTGAAAATATATTCCGTCTGTCACGGCTTTATCAATAAGGCCAACCTTGAAGTTGCTAAATTTCATGGTATGAAAGTCGGAAGAAATTTCAATATGCCGGACAAAATTTATTTTGGGACTGAACCTTATCTCATTGAAATAGGTAATGATGTAAATATCGCTGCAGGGGTAAGATTTGTAAATCATGGAGGTACGACTACCCTTCTGAGAAAACTTCCAGGCTATGAGGATGCCAGAATTCTTGGAAGAATTAAAATCGGGAATAACAGTACAATCGGTATTAATTGCGTAATCACTCATGATGTACAGATCGGCAACAATTGCATTTTGGGGGCCAATTCAGTTTTATCACAGTCTATGCCTGACAACACCGTTTTCATTGGCAATCCGGCTCAGTTCCTTTGCACAATAGAAGATTACGGCGACATTGTTTTGAAGAGCAGTCCTGTATATCCAAGAGAACTTGAAAAAGACAGAAAAAAATTAGATGAATATATTAAGGCTAACCTCCCCTATAAATTTAAAAAAGCCAGAAGAATAAGATAAAAACACAAAAAACATAATGAACCGAAAAAAAATTCTATTTGTATATTATCAAAATATACAAATTGGCGGGGTGGCTAAAGTACTCACAAATTTGACTTCAGAACTGGTTGAAAATGGATATGATGTGGATATTCTTTTCTTAATGGACACCCATCCGGATTTTTATCCTGTCAATACAAAAATCACCAAATATTATATAGATTCTTTTGCAAATAAATACTCAAAATTTGCCACTCATATCAATAAGAAATACAAATTCATTCCTAAAATATATAATATTCATTCCTATTTCTATGATTTAGGATCGTATGTTGTTTTAAAAGATTGGATTAGAGAAAATCATCATCATTATGACACCATTGTTTCTTGCTGGTATAAACTTTCTACAATGCTTTCCGGTGAAAAGAATATCAGTCAAAAAACTATCGCCTGGGAACACTCTTCCTTTCGTGTTGGCGGTGTATTATATGATAAATTATTAAGGAAGAACTATAAAAAGCTTAAGAGCATTATCTGTATCAATAAACCTTCTGTAGCATATTACGAAAGACTTAATAAGACTTTTTTTATTCCGAATATGATTGATGAAATTTTTGAGGAGCAAAAGTCTATTACAATTGATCAAAAAGAGAATATTATAAGTTTTGTAGGCAGATTAGATAAAACAAAAAATGTCATTGAACTGGTAAAAATATTTCATGACACCCAGAAAACGTCAGATTGGAAATTACAAATTATCGGAGACGGGCCTGAAAGACAAAACATTACACAGTATATTAAAGATAATAATTTAGAAAATACTATTTTTCTATTGGGAATAAAGAACCCCTATGAAATATCTCAACTCTTAGGAAAATCTAAAATATTTGCATTCACTTCCCTAAGCGAAGCATTTGGTTTAGCACTGGTTGAGGCCATGTTTTGCAGCAATGCTATTGTTTCCTATGACTGCGAATTTGGTCCCGCTGATATCATTAACGAAAAGAATGGATTTCTGATACCTTTGCATAACCAACAACTATTTGCTGAAAAACTTGAACTCCTTATCAATAATGATCAATTATTAGACAGTCTTATACAGTCTTCATATGCTGAATCCAATACATGGAAGAAAGAAAAAATAATACAGCAATGGGAAAAAATCCTTTAGAAAAAAGCATCCATATATCTATTATCGTTCCTGTATATAATTCTGCTGATTTTTTACATCAGTGTGTCGATTCCATTTTAGGGCAGACTTACAGAGAGTTTGAATTGCTTTTAATCAATGACGGCTCCAGTGATGATTCTTTAAAAATAATGAATTCTTTTGCTGAACAGGACTCAAGAATTCAGGTCATTGATAAAGTTAAGAATAGTGGGGTGAGCGATACAAGAAATATTGGAATTTCCCTTGCTAAAGGAAAGACGATCTGTTTCATTGATTCTGATGATTGGGTTGAAAAAAACTATCTTCAGGTTTTTATTGACAATTATGTATCATCTGACATTTTACTCCTTCAGAATGTTATTCGGGATAAGCCCAGAAACTTACACTATAAAACCTATAACCTACAAAACGACTTTACAGAATTATTTCTCAGCAATAATTTATTATATTTCGGAGGTCCGTGTGGGAAATTTTTTGAAAGAGAAATAATAACAAAAAACAATATCACTTTTAACAGCGAAGTGAGCTATGGGGAAGATTTGATATTTTTCCTGGAATATATCAAACAAATTCAGGCTATAAACATTATCAATGCAGCGCTCTATCATTATGAATTTACAGAGAATTCTCTAAGCAGAACCAAACATTCTTTTGATTCTTTATTCATATTACACTCTGCCATAGCGGATTTTATTTTTTTCCATCATCAACAAACAGGAAAAAAAATAAAAAAATATATTTATCAGGTTGATTGGGACATAATTGAAGCCTGCATAGATCAAGGCATTATAGGAAAAAAACTCAATAAGGAAGATTCATATATCTGCATGAGTAAGATAAAAGCAACTATTGATAAAAATCACTTTCTATACTCCGGCTATTACCGGAAAGTTTTATTTTTGTTACTTAAAACCAAACAGTATCAATTGCTGCTACAATTAAAAAAAAGACTAAATAAATAATATCTATTATTTTGAAGAAAAAAATATTGATCCGAATTGGTTCCCTACGCCATGGTGGTGCTGAAAAAGTTCTTATCAACTTTCTCAAAAATCTTCCTGAGGACAAATATGATGTAGACCTGCTGATTAACCTTTATACAGGAATGTATATTAAGGAAGTCCCATCATGGGTCAATCTGCACTACCTGATTAAAGGGGAAATGATCACAACCAATAAGCCTCACGAAATTCCGGTGAAAGCATTCAGAGTGCTTTATCAGAAAATGTTTCTGCTATTTCCCTCTCTACTTTATAAATTTGTACTTCAAAATAAAAAATATGATGTAGAAATAGCAGCTATTCATGGGATGTACCGGGAGTTGCTTTCTAGTCCGCAAAAGGATTCAAAAAAAATCATCTGGATACAGAATGACATTTTTAATCTGAAAGAATATACTCCGGATGTGATCAGACAGCTTTTCAAATTCGACCGAATTTTGGTTATTTCCAACAAACTGAAAGAAGAAATGCAGAAGGTGGCCCGGAATGATAAAGAAAAGAAAGCGGTTATTAAAATCTTTAACCCCATTGACAAAACAGATACACTAAATAAGGCAAATACTGCCATCGATGATTATCCTTTTTCCAATGAAATCCCAACTTTCATAACCATTGGAACGGTTTATCCACAGAAAGGCTATGACAGGCTTCTGGATGTCCATAAAAAACTGATGGATGAGGGATTAAAACATCAGATCATCATTATTGGAGATGGTTTCGATTACGAAAATATTCAGACAAAACTTAATCATTTAGGGCTTCAGGAAACGGTAAAAATGTTAGGTTTCAGAAGCAATCCTTATCCTTACCTGAAAAAAGCTGATTTTTATGTGATGTCTTCGAGACATGAAGGCTTCCCTACTATTATTGCAGAAGCATTAATTTTGAATAAGCCTGTTGTATCGACAGATGTTTCCGGAATAAAAGATCTACTTCAGGAAGGAAAATTAGGAATTATTACTCCCAACTCAGAGGACGGGATCTGTGAGGGAATGAAAAAATTCCTTACGGATCCGGACCTTGCAGGCCGTTACGAAAAAGAAATTGCGGCAGCTGATCTGCCTTTTGTTCTGCAGAAATCTGTAGCGAAACTTCAGGAAATTATTGACGAATTATAAATATTTTTAGAATGGGTTATACAGTGATACAAAAAGATTTTTACAGGGAAAGCGGAAAATGGCTCTCTTCATTTGAGATCTGGAAAAAGTGTATCAATCCGAACCTGCATTTTATTTATATTCTGAGAAAAGCTCAACAATATAGCGGCAAATCAGTTTTAGGAATATTCTGGAAACTGGTTCTCCGACATTATCAAATAAAATACGGCTACCAGATCTATCCTGAAACTGAAATTGGGGAAGGTTTTTACCTGGGACACTGGGGAAGCCTGGTCATCAATCCTAAAGCTAAAATTGGGAAAAACTGTAACCTTGCTCAAGGCGTAACCATAGGTCAGCAAAATCGTGGAAAATTAAAGGGTTTTCCCACCATTGGTGATGAAGTATGGATTGGAGCAAACGCTGTCATCGTAGGCGGGATTACGATTGGAAACAATGTTTTAATTGCCCCTAATTCTTATGTTAATTTTGATGTTCCGGCAAATTCTGTAGTCCTTGGAAATCCAGGAACAATTACCCCAACAGAAAGAGCGACAGAGGCATACATCAACAATAAAGTATAAAAGTTCTTTCTATAGATTTATATCTACAGAAGTTTTTTTTCATAAAAAGTCAATTTTTCTATTGTGGGGGAAAATTATTTTATCCATTTTTGTTAAAGAAATTTTAAACACTAAAGTTTGTCTTAAATTTTAAATATTTCAAAAACACAACAAAAACTTATAAAAACACAACACATGAAAAAAACTCACAGCTTCAACATGATGCATGTTTCTGTACTGCCTCATTTTTCATCAATGCAAAAACTTATCCGGTCAGGAATCTGGTTTAACGCACAGATATAGCCTAAAATTAAAAACAGCACTTATTTTATCTATTACAGAACGTTCAGTTGCTGATCAAGTTGGGATAAAAAAACCAAACATCATCACTAAATTTGTATTGATATCATTGACTGTTATTTCATTCGGGCTGTCGTCTCTCCTATTTCGAAAAAACACACTTTTAATTTTATACGTATGAAAAAAAAATCGACACTAAAGATTTTTGCTGCAGTCTTTTGCATTGCATCGTCTCATGCTTTTTCGGGAACTATTCTTGTCCCCAAGCTCCATGAGAGAATTACTGAGCCTGATCATAGAATACCCTTGCCTCCAAGCATTTATGATCTTGATCCACTTATCGCCATTTCACAGAATGTGAATGAAAAGGGATTAGTTACAATGAAAGGTAACTTTCAAAAGCCTAATACTGCTGGAGATGTAAAGGTAACCATCAAGTACAAAGATGCTCAAAATAACTGGGTATCTGTATGGTGCAAAACCTTTGCAGGCAATTATGATTACAATGAGGATCTTACCGCTAATTTCGAGCTTCCTGAATCAACTTCGAGTACTCACTCTGTAAAAGTTGAACTCAGTTCAGACGCAAGCATTACCAATTGGCAGTCCATCACATGGGAAAAAACAGTCAAGCACTATAAAAAGGCCAATTATACCTATGGAAACTGCGATTTAGATGAAAACCAGTATACTCTTCTCTTTACCCCTAAAAAAGACGGAACTGTTTTATATAACTCCAATGGATCTGTTTCGGGAGTTAAAGACAGGGTAACTTCTCAACATCTGACAAAAAAATTAGATAATATTGTTTTGTCTTTTCAGGGTAATGCAACATTGGATAATTCCAATACCAACTCACCTATTATTAATATCACCAATCCCAACAGTCTTTCCACGATCGCCAGTTCGCAGAAATTTATCTACCAGGATAGTGATACGAGTCCCTTTGAGTTTTCCTATCATGATCCGGTATATATGTTTGCCGGAAAATTCTCAAATGAAAGTTTTTTCATTAATTTCAGCAACTGGTTCCTACCTCCTGAAGAGGGTGGAGAACCCTGGGGCAGGGGTTATTTAGACTTTACAAATTCTAATGCTCTTCTTAACAGGTATTATAATCTCTACAATTACATCAATGAAAAGCTGGGGGATGTTTTTACCAATCAGCAACCCGTTGTCATTGTTATCAGTAAAGTCACCGGATTAAGAGTCTATAAAGGCAACGGACAATACATTTCTCTTACGGCTACAAGTAATTATAATACAACTAATGATTTTGGCTATCCTCCACTTAATAACAAACAAAGAGGGCCTGGTTCGGAAAACTTTTCGTTAAGCAATACTTCTCAGGCTTCATTGTATGGTGTTGGTGCTATTCGCAACAGAAAAGTCATCAATAGCTGGAACGGTCCATCAAGACCTTTGATCGATATAGAAACCGAAATCAATAAATTTATAAAATATGTAGGCCTTTTCGGAAACCCTACCACAGAAGACTGCCCAACTACCTGTTACACTATAAATCCGGGTGCGGAATCTGATCACGCAGACTGGACCAAAGCTCCCAACAGTTATATTTTCACAGGAAAAGATAACAACGGTAACAGCATTGACGGTTTATACATTCCTGTCAAGAAAGCCCATGCGATGTGGAAAAGCGGTGGGGAATTTATGAAAGATGACAATGAAAATTATACAGGTATTCCTGCCGGAACAGAAGCTGCAGGTTTATACTGGGAAGATGAAGCAGGTCTTATAAAATCCGTATCCCTTGAAGGCTCAGGAGAAAATGCGAGGATTAAAGTGATGATCAATAAATTACTTACCGGAAATGCATCAGTTTCCTACAAAGTAAATAATGAAATATATTGGACATGGCATGTTTGGGTAACCGATGATCCTACAAACGGAAGCGATTATCACCTTGGTTTCGAAAAAGATAAGGATGGACATCCCGTTACAGACTGGAAATGGATGGACAGAAACCTGGGGGCAACCAATGCAGGATTTCTGGGAAATAACTGGCATAAATCTCAGGGACTGCAGTACCAATGGGGAAGAAAAGATCCTTTTCCTGCTTTAGTATATAAAGACGGTACCATGTATGAAATTACCGGAGAAGTAGGAAAGATCAGAAATGAAGGAGCCGTTACTCTACCTGCAGGGTCATCAAAAATGCCTGTGAAATTCAGAGGCAGTTTGTATTCTGCTCAGGAAAATACAGGGTCCGACACTCCCAATGGAAATATCAGGTATTCTATAAAAAACCCGATCAATCTTATTATTCCGCCACTATATATAAAGAAAAAAGGGGAAACAGTTAACAATAATGATGAAGATATGTTTGTACAGAATGATAATAATTCCTGGTACCTACAGCGCCGTACAACCTGGTTCTCTAAAAAGAAATATAAGGTTTTTGATACCTCAAATTCTTCATTGAATGTTTCATGGGACCTTTGGGGTGACACCCGTGGTGGTAAAGTGAGCAACAATAACTCCAGCGATACTCTTGTTGCCAAAGAAAGTATGCGTTATGCTATGAAATCACCCTATGATCCATGCCCTTGCAACTGGAGAGTACCTTCCTACTATGCTACTATAGGTACTGCGAACAGCTCATCTCCTTGGGGAAGATTGGGAGGATCAGGCGATGAAGACAGTTTCACGTCTAACCCAGGAACCTCATCAACCAGATTTAACGGAATCAAGATATATCCGGGAATAGGATTTGATTTTAAAGGAGTTTCCGGACGCGATTTAGGACTTATTCCTATTAACGGAAACTATGAATATTACCCTAACAACGTTACAATCACAGGTGTTGCAGCAGCTTCTGCTTCAGGACTTGTAAAACCTAGCCTTTTATATCAGGATGGCTCATCGGACGGATCTTTAGGATCTTCAACTTTTTCCAGCGGATCGGGAGCAGCACCATGGTACGGACCCAGAGGTTTATCCTATATCTCCGATCCCGCGAATATCAAAGAACCGCCTTACTTCGGATGGTATAGAATTGCCTCTACATCTCATGATGGTAACACACACGAAACATCAGGAATACGATGTATTAAGGATCCTAACAATGCTTATATGCCTGCTGTATTCGCTACGGAATTCATCAGTACTCCATCGGAAGAGTATACCCTTCCGACTTTAAAAGAATGGACGAAAAGCCCTAACAGTTATGTAGAATATACAAACAGTAGTTTAAATGTAGCAGAAGCTGAAAAAGACCGTATCATTGAAATTCCTTTGAGTAAAGCCTATGCAATGCACAAGCTGCATCTAAGTACTACGGGAGATTTTCCATCAGGAAATATTAAATCTGCATCTGTAGTATGGACCACCAATGTCAATTTGATTCAGAACATAGAAATCATTGACGGAACAAAAGAAACTGCCAAATTAAAAGTTACTTTAAATCAAAACCAATCCGGTAACGGTGTTGTAGCTTTCCATTTGGGTGATTCAGGACAGTGGGCCAATGGCAAAATGCAGGATCCTGTTATCTGGAGCTGGCATATCTGGTCTCCGGAAACAGCGGTATCATCATTGGATTATGAAACGGAGACTTTATCTAACGGAGGTATCATGAATGTTGCGAACACTGCATTTATTAATCCTGTAAAAAGTATAGGCGCTCCACTGAAAACTACTTTTATGGACAGAGATTTAGGAGCATTAATGCGTTTTCCAGATGAGCCGGTAGCCGGAGCAAGTTATAACTATAGCTTTATTCCGCAGATCAGCAAAAGTGGAGGATTGCATTTCCAATGGGGAAGAAAAGACCCTCTTCCGGTTTTCTTTAATCCCGGGGGAAATTATAATTTTGTGACAGGAATTACTTTAACACAGTATGCAGGTATGGCCAGATATACCATTCGTGCACAAAATGGCGCTATCAATAATGGGATAATTCCTTATTCCGGAATTATAGATGACAATTCTTATAAGGCAAATTATTCCAAGGAATATAGTGTAGATTATTCTTCGGTTTTATCTTCTGCAGATTCTAAAAAGGATAAGATTAAAAAGATATTGCAGTATTCGGTCAATAATCCGCTGTATTACCTATACCAGAATCCTTCTACAGAAACCAATCAATTCAAGAAAGTGAAAGACTGGATTTCAGATGAAACCGGACAATTTACAGACAGATGGGGACATGGTTCAGTAAAATCGCCTTTTGATCCTTGTCCTGAAGGATGGAGAGTTCCGGATACCTTTTCTGCCGCCGTATATTCTACAATGCCACAATTATCTAATTTTTACAATTATTGGTCATTCTCTCATGGAAATAATCCATGGTATTACAATGGATATCAAACTTCAACGAAGTATGGATTGGCACCAGCAGCGGTATACATGGCAAAAAGAGACGCCTATTCTCCTGCTAACCAGTTTTATCCGGGAAGTATCTCTTCAATCTCCTACTATCCTGCTACAAGATTTGGATTTGTATTTAATAACAGCAGATTCACAATAGGCAACTTTGCAAATAATGGAATAAGAGGTTTTCAGGGAGGAAAAGATCTTACATTAGTCACAGCTGACGGTACAAGCAGATTGAGATTTAATCAATCCGGAATATGGACAGCTTCTCCTTCTGATGTTTACTCAGGAGCGGGTATAGGAATGATTTTTGATATTGCATCTTCAGGAGAGTTTAACTTCCAGACAGGATATCCGCACTATCCGCAGGCAGCAATGTCATGTCGCTGTGCCAAAATTCAATATGACGGAAATGGCAATGAGATAGGAAGATATGATCCCAATGCTGTTGCTGTCCCTAAAGATGCATTAAAAAAAGCGTCTAAAACTTTTGCTAAAACAAAAATTGAAGAAATTGTTGCAAAAGATAAGTTTACAGTATTCCCGAATCCGGTGAAAAGTGTTCTTTACATAAAACCTAATGATGTCAAGGAATACTATTATCAGATTTACAACATGTCCGGACAACTGGTAAAATCGGGTAAGTTTGAAAATGAAAAAACGGATCTTTCTTCTTTAATATCTGGAGCATATCTGATGAGAATTAACAACTCTGAAGTGCTTGTAAAAATTATTAAAGAATAGTATTTTAAGTAATATGAAACTTGAACCGCCTCAGTTTTGAGGCGGTTTTTTGATGAATTAAGAATATTTTAATCTTCAATTTTAATTTTTTCATTTATAGTTTGTAATTTTATATAGGCATTTTGAGTTTGGATTATTATTTTTTAATGGGAATTCATCCGGAAACTGCAAGTATCAGTCATTTTGAATATGATTTTAAGCATATTTTAATATTAAATATTGTTAAAACTGATTGGCTTTTCAGCAAAAACTATATTTTTGCATAGTTATCGATTTAATCTATTGAATTTGAAAATAATTTAAACGAAATAAATAATTATAAACCAATTAAAATTATGTCACAATCGTACGAAGTTATTTTCGAAAACAACAGAAAGTGGGTAGAGTCTAAAATCTCACAAGATCCTGAATTCTTCCATGAGCTTGCAAAAACTCAAAATCCTGATTATTTGTACATTGGATGTTCAGATAGCAGGGCTACAGCGGAAGAGATCATGGGAGCAAAACCTGGAGAAGTTTTTGTCCACAGAAATATTGCTAATGTCGTTAATACTTTAGACATGAGTTCCACAGCGGTCATTCAATATGCTGTAGAACATCTAAAAGTAAAACACATTATCGTATGCGGACATTATAACTGTGGCGGTGTAAAAGCAGCGATGACTCCTCAGGACCTGGGATTATTAAATCCTTGGTTGAGAAATATCCGGGATGTTTACAGATTGCACCAGGCTGAATTAGATTCTATCGAAGATGAAGGAAAACGTTATGATAAACTTGTGGAACTTAATGTTCAGGAGCAATGCATCAACGTGATCAAAATGGCTTGCGTACAGGAAAGATACATCATTGATGAGCATCCTGTTGTACACGGCTGGGTATTTGACCTTAGAACAGGTAAGATTATTGATTTGGAGATCGATTTTGAAAAAATTCTGAAAGACATCCAAAAGATCTACAACCTTACAAGTTCTGATTGGGTAATGAGCAGAAAAACAAAATAGTTTTTCTAAAATGAATGTAAGATGAAATTCTGGAGTATTATTGTATTGACCTTTTTCCTAAACTTCACAGCACTGCCAGGCATTGCTGTTGTTGCCGGCTGGGATCTTGTAAGGACCAATGTAATAATCAATGAAGAGGAACCTCATTCTCACCCATCATCTTTTATTGTTTACGAAAAGACCCTTCCTAAACCTTTAGACGTATTTGATTACGTAAAGTTTTCAGAACCTGATCTTCAGGGTGTGTCTTTTGAGCTGATAGATGATTCTTTTCATCTGTCTCCCCTACTCACCATATTTTCTCCGCCTCCGGAAGCTTAATTTTTAAGTATAGTTAGATTTTTTAATAGTATTCATATCAAAACTGATATCGGGTACGTGTGCTTTTAAATTAAATTTCCAATCTTTTATAATTGATTATCTAAGGATAGATCAGTCGGTTATAGTATTTTTCAAAACATTATGAAAAAAACATCATTCATAGGAGGAATCAAGGAGAATTTCCCTTCAGGACTCGTTGTATTCTTAGTAGCGCTTCCATTATGTCTGGGAATCGCTTTAGCATCCGGAGCTCCCCCTTTGTCCGGCATCATCTCTGGTATTGTAGGAGGATTAGTGGTAGGGTTTCTCAGTAATTCAAATATATCAGTTTCAGGTCCGGCTGCCGGACTTACCGCCATTGTTTTAACCGCTATTACAGATCTCGGAGCATTTGATCTTTTTCTTTGTGCCGGAATCATTGCGGGACTTATGCAGCTGATCTTAGGATTCGTCAGAGCAGGAAGTATATCCAATTATTTTCCTAATAATGTGATTGAGGGAATGCTTGCTGCCATCGGAATTATTATTATCTTAAAACAAATCCCTCACGCCATGGGATTCGACAAAGATTACGAAGGGCATGAATCTATTTTTGACAACGGACTCAATTTAGGATATTTCACGGAATTATTCGGAGCGATACATACTGGAGCGATCCTGGTAACCCTGTTTTCAGTAGGTATCCTTATTGCATGGGATAGAATTACGGTTTTAAAAAGAATGAAAATGCTTCCCGGAGCATTGGTAGCAGTAGTGGCAGGAATACTTCTTAACGAATTATTCAAACTGTCCGGAAGCTCTTTGGCGATTGGTACACAACACCTCGTTTCGCTACCTGTTCCTAAGTCATTGGATGATTTCAAAAATCTTGTTACGATGCCTGATTTTAATGGATTCACCAACCCTAAGGTATGGATAGTCGGGGCAACCATTGCCATTGTAGCTTCTATAGAAACACTGCTTTGTATTGAAGCATCAGACCGATTAGATAAACAGAGAAGAATTACCGACACGAATCTTGAGCTTAAGGCGCAGGGAATCGGAAACCTGATCAGTTCATTTATAGGAGGGCTTCCTATGACTTCTGTAGTGGTAAGAAGTTCCGCCAATGCCAACTCAGGGGCCACATCAAAATCATCGGCCATGATCCACGGTCTGCTTTTACTGGTATGCGTGCTGACCATTCCCTTTATATTGAACCTTATACCGCTGGCTACACTAGCAGCAGTATTGATTCTTGTAGGGTACAAACTGGCAAAACCTGCCACGTTCAAGCATTTCTGGCATCTGGGTAAATTCCAGTTTATTCCGTTTGTCGCTACGGTAGTCGCTGTAGTAGCTACTGACCTTCTCAAAGGAGTAGGTATTGGTCTGGCTATTTCCGTATTTTATATCCTTCAGGGAAATATGAAACGGGCTTATTATCTTAGCAGAGAAAAACTGGATGATGCAGACGGGATTAATATTAAGCTTGCCGAGGAAGTTTCTTTCTTAAATAAGGCAGCAATAAAAAAGACTTTGAAAAATATCAAGTCCAATTCTACCGTGATTATTGATGCAAGAGGGACTTCATATATTGCGACGGATGTACTGGAAATGATCCAGGATTTCGCCAATATACGGGCAAAAGAAGAAGACATCAATGTGGAACTGTTAGGCTTCAAAACTTCATACAAAGACTATGAAACAAACGAAGATTCTCACATTCTGATCACACACAAAAGAGCAATGTAAGCTCATTCCAATAATTTTTTTAATTTTAAATAGAAATAAATCATATGAAAGCACATACACACGAAACTCAATCTACAATTACGCCTGAAAAAGCATTAGACTTTTTAAAAGATGGAAATCAGAGATTTGTAAATAATCTAAAAGCAAACAGAGACCTTTTAGGACAAGTGAATGCAACGCGGGAAGGACAATGGCCTTTTGCCGTAGTTCTAAGCTGTATCGACAGCCGTACTTCTGCAGAACTTATCTTTGATCAGGGATTGGGAGATATTTTCAGTATCAGAATTGCCGGTAATTTTGTAAATCAGGACATTTTAGGCTCTATGGAATTTGGTTGTAACGTGGCAGGGTCCAAACTTGTAGTCGTTTTAGGACATACTAAGTGTGGTGCACTAAAGGGAGGCCTTGACGCGGCACAAATTCAGGAAATGGGAATGGATAATCTGAACCATCTGATTAATCATTTTGACCCAATTATCAATAACATTATCGAAGAAGGAGAAGAGCGTTCATCAAAAAACAGCTCACTTTTAGAAAGATTAAATCAGCAAAACGTAAAAAGTGCCATCGAAGACATCCGTGCACAAAGCTCAACACTTAAAAACCTTGAAGATGAAGGTAAAATTAAAATAGTTGGAGCCAACTATGATGTTGAAACCGGAGTAGTAACCTGGTTGTAAGAACTAAAATTTGCACATTTATAATAAACGGATATAAAAAATCAGATTGGAAATTGATTTTTAAAGCACAAAAGAAGACCACCAAAATATCGGTGGTCTTTATTTTTTGATAAATTTTCTGAACTTAATGACTGTACTCTAATGATAAAGGAAATTAAACAATCTATTCTATCTAGATCCAGAATAAGATAATCGTGAATTACTTTCCGTTGAATGCTGACATTGTATTGTTGATACCGGCAAAAACAAAAGACAGGCTGGCTTTCGAAAATTGATCAATTCGCTCACCAAGTTTTTCAGCCTCCTCTGTATTCCATGTTCCCAGCACATAATCTACCTGACGGCCTTCGGAAAAGTCTGCAGAGATTCCAAATCGAAGTCTTGCATAATTCTGGGTTTTCAGCATTTCATTGATGCTTTTCAGACCGTTGTGACCTGCATCGGAGCCTTTCATTTTCATTCTCAGGGTTCCGAACGGAAGGGCAAGATCATCTGTAATGATCAGTACATTCTCCAATGGGATATTCTCCTTCTGCATCCAGAACTTTACCGCATTTCCGGAAAGGTTCATATAGGTATCAGGCTTCAGGACGAAAACTTTTCTTCCCTTGTATTTCCCTTCTGCCATCCAGCCAAAATTGGTTGTATTAAATGAAGCTTCCAGTGTTTCCGCTATTTTCTCAGCTACTTTAAATCCTATATTGTGGCGTGTATTTTCGTATTCCGGACCTTTGTTTCCAAGGCCAACTATTAAATATTTCATTTAGAAATTTTTTGCAAAATTAAGCGATAAAAAATAAAAAAACCCAATCTTACAAAGATTGGGCCTGTATATTTTAAAGATTCTTGTTAGAATGGCTTATAAATGTAGTTCACTCCAAATCCTTTCGTCATATACGTCTGAGGATCGTAGTTATAGTTTGTTGTTCTGCTTACAGGAGATGGAATTGGTGGTATCAGGTCTGTTACAGACAATTTCTTAGGATTATTCGGAGACAAGATATGGCTTTCTCTGTCATTGATCTCTGTAGATAGAAGTCTTGAAATTTTATAAACCCCAGGCAGCAGTGTAAACGGACTGATTTCAGTATCATAATTTACAAAATCATATGCCAATCTGGTGGTAGGTCTTCCAAATGCTCCACCAGCCATAGGTCCGTAATTTCTTACTACTCTGGATACGTTATCCCCTAAATAAGTATATCCTGTTTTAGAATAGCTGATAAACACAAACGGCGTTCCGGAAACATCAGGACCATTTTTCATAATGATAGAATCCAGTTTAGCGGTAGAAGCGTTATATTTCAGATTATAAAGTGCTTTTGTTTTTCTTAAAAGCGTCTGAGGTCCAGGATTTGTTGCAGGAGGAACAGGCGGCGGTCTTCTGAAAACAGAACGGTTTTCAGAAATTGTCTCTAACCTGTCGTTGGGTCCATAAGTAAATAACTGGCTGTAAGAAACACTGTCTTTATCGAGCTTTCCGTTTCCATCAAGATCCAGAAATCCATTGAAGGAAATTTGGCTCACTTTGTTGCCACTGTAAGCAATATCCGTAATTGAAGCACTGTCCGTGATTACTTTTGTTACCAAAAGGCCACTGTAGTGATATTCTGCTAATGTATCTTTATCTGTGATTTCTCTGTATAATGCTCTAGGACCATTTAATCCTCCTGTATTATTCAGATCCAGTAATGGATCTCCGTTTTCGTCCAACATGTCCTTGCAGGAATGTATTGAAGAAACCCCTGCTATTAATAAAATAAAGTAGAAAAGTCGTTTCATTTCCAGGTAATTGTTTATTTTTTGACAAATATAACTTTTTTTTGAACAAAAGTTATGTTTTTATTTATATTCTAATAAAACCGATAATCAATTGAGGCTTATAAGGTTCTGTATGCATATTTAAGCACCTGATCCTTATCGGAAACCGGATAGTTAAATGCATCATACACATAAGTCATTGGGGTATTCACTCCAGATGCAGGACTTGGAGGCATTACAAATACAGATGTAGGATTATTGGGAGAAATTCTGTAGAAATTTTCAGGACGGATCAAGCTCCAGGCTGTGAAAAATGTTTTCGGAAGCGTTGAGAACGGGTTAACCTTAGAATCATAATTCTGAAAGCTGTACACAGTTAACTTAGCCGTAGTCATATTAGGAGCACCTGTTCCGGTAAGAGTACCATTGGTGCATTCTGCTTTAAAAATATTATCTCCATTATAAGTAAAAGTGCTTTCAGTAAATAAGCTGTATGCGGTATTTCCTGATACTTTTCTTTTTTCCAGAATTTTAACAAGCTTTTTGCCTGTAGCATCATAGGTAAATGTATAATCACTTACAAATGAATCTATGGCGGCAGCCGCTGTAGCGGTACAAGTAGCACTGTATACATTCCCTTTGCTGTCTTCACTTACGCTGAAATCATAAGCCATACTGCCTGTTAAACTTCCAACAAATTTTATTTTTCCAATTTTATTATTGATATACGTCGCTGTACCTGTATAATAATTATTGGTCACTCCATCTCTTAACATTCCTTTCTGAAAAACAGTTCCATTGACTGTATATTCTTCCTGAACATTATTGTTTAATGTAATTTTTTCCAGGACTCTGGCTGGTGGAGGGGTTGTATTCCCGTTATTTCCGCCATTATTGGCGCTTGGTTCAAATTGATCTGATGAAGAATTGTCACATGAAACCAGAAGCCCGAAAACCACTCCGGTAATGACTTTAAAAAGATAGTTTTTTCCCATGAAAAAATATTTTAGTGAGTTTACAAATATAATTTATTTTTTTGATGAAAACATTCACTTATTCAACAAATCCACAACAATGTTTATCTTTTGATAAAAAAAACCTAAAAACATAATGCTTTTAGGTTTATAATGATGATCTATTGCTTAATTTAGTAAGGCTGAAGTACAGATGTAGTCAAAACAGACTGAGACATCTCATTATTCAGAAATTGCGTATTAACGGCAGTTCCTATTCCTAAAGTCCCCGAATTCAGGTTTCTTTTGGTACAGGCTACTGACACGTTGTAATTGTTCTTCGGAGTAAGATTCGTAAGGGTTGCATTAAGATTAAAGATTTTATAACTTCCTTCCGATCCTATTAAAACATCCGTTCTAACCGCTCTAAGATTGTTATCCACAAAAATCCCGCAGGCAAAACCTGAAGAAGCATTCGTATTACCTGTTTTCTGGGCTGTCGTCTGAAAAGTAAAAACCACTTTATTGACAGCATTGGTAATAGAAAAAGTATCAACTGTTCCAGGAAGAACGGTCCAGGTATTGTTAATGGCCGTTCCCTCCGTGTAGGGAGTTGTAGCCCCATTAGGAGAGGAAAAAGTGGCACCGGTTTGATCCGAAACCGTATTCAGTGAAAACACAGACATACTACCCTGCCCATCAGCAATTTTTATACTCTTCCAGTCATTCGCATTCATTTCCGAATTGTTATGAAAAATAGTTCCGGCTGATCCGGCTGATCCTTTCAATAAATTCGTTCCTCCGGTCCTGATTTCTTTTCTTACGTTGATATCACCGTTTATATCCAGCATCGTACTAGGATTGGGAGTATTTACCCCCACCTGCGCATTGGCTACTACAGCAAACAGCAAAGATTTTATAATAATAATTTTTTTCATGCCTAGATTAGTTTATAATTGCATTAAACACCTGAGGAACCTCATATACATCTACCTTCAGAGAAGACTGAGCAATAAAGCTGTTAATGTTCGTTTCTGCATTGATTCCTATAGCCAGTACAACATCACTTGCAGTTCTGTAGGACCCAAGTCTTGAACAGGCAACACTTACCGTATGCTGTCCTTTGGAAAGATTAGCGACTACTCCAATCTGATTATGGGTAATAAAAGTACTGCTTGCACTACTTGCTTTTAAGTTTCTCTGCCTTAGATTGACAAGCTTGTTATCCACAAAAATACCACATGCATAATCTATAGAAATATCCGGTGTTCCGTTGGCCGGCAGGTTAGCCTGCACTACGGTCTCAAACTGAAAATAAGTTTTGCTTTCTGTACTGAAAACGCTGATAGGCTGTGACAAACCAGCAATACTCTTAAATCCAGGAAGGCTGGAAATATCAGCCCCTTTAGTAAATGCCGTATTTTTAGCCGCAATACTGGACTGTTCCGTACTGGTAAATTTCACTCCGGTTCTGTCTGAAAAAGAGTTATTGAATATTAAATAGAATTTGTTAGGCTCATATTCAGGAATACGAAGTGATTTCCAGATTGGAGGATAACCTTCTCCCTGAGAAACAAGAATCTGGTCGTTATTTCCCTGAGAAAGACTGTTGTCTGCAGGGTTCAGAACAACGATTTTATTTCTTAAATTGATATCACCGTTGATATCAAGTTTTGCTTTTGGAGAATTGGTATTGATTCCCACTTGAGCAGAAAGAGACAGTCCTGCTATAAAAAACAGGATTGATATAATATTTTTCATCAATTAATTGCTTTTATAAGTTACATATTCAATAACATCGATCTTCATAATCGACTCCAGTGTAAATGCATTGGAAACCGTATTCGTATCCGACACATTACGTCCTACGGTAAACTGCGAATTTACATTTGATGCATTGATTTTTCGGCACGCTACTTCAAGCTTCTGGGTGCCAATTGGAACATTCTGCTCTGTATAGTTAAGGGTAAAAATATAATCCTGAATACCGGATTTCTCTGTATTGTTGTTTGAAACAACCTTATCCGGACGTACTGCTACCAATTTTCCGTTTCGGAAAACACCACAGGTAAAAGTAATAGATTCTGAAGTAGCAGCATCGGGAGCCTTCATTTCTATCCCTGTCTGAAACTGATAAGTAAGTCTGTTTTTTCCGTTTTTGATGATAAAACTGTTTTGCAATCCATCAATTTTCGACCACTTTCCCTTTGAGGTATCGGTAATATCATCACCTACACTATTTTTATAAACATCATCTGCCGCGACACCACTTGAAAGCGTCGTAATACCTGCCTGATCTGAAGAAAGGTACGAATTGATCAATTTGTACTGTCCTTCCTCCATAAAGGAAACATTCAATGATTTCCAGACAGCAGGCAAGCCTTCTCCCTGTGAAACCAAAACCTGGCCGTTCAACCCGGCACTTCCTGCCTGAGAAGATGTACCGCCTACTCTAAGTTCTTTTCTTAACGTGGTTTTCCCGTTGACATCGAGATTAGATTTGGGAGAAGCAGTCCCAATTCCCACTTGCGCATTAGCAGAAAGCGATAAAAGCCCGGCTGCGCAACAATAGATAATTCTTTTCATAATATGGGCTGCAAAGGTATGAATTAAAATCATAAAAAAAACTTTATGACCAGTTAAACTGGTAGAAATAAAGCAATTACGTTATAGAATTAATTGTACCAAAAAGTAGAATTATTACTACAAATCATTTCTTTTTTCATGTTTTGAGCAGAACAAACCCTGGTAAACCCAATAACAGCAATAGATACAGCGTTTTCTTTTCTCATTATATGGTGATTTTAAAGCCCTTTAAGATCTACATTATATCATCCGGTTTTTAGCATTTCTACTGAAAAAAATCATAAAAAAAGATCCGAAAACTTACATTTCCAGATCTTTTTTGTTTTTTATTAAGATTTTAAAGCACATTTTATTTAATGATGCCCGATAATGGTCTTCAACAGCATATTAACCTCATCCACATTTTTCACTTTTTCTTTTCTCATCATGAGTAGATTTCCTTCTTTTCCCACCTTCTCTTTAAGTTGTGCTTCCGCCGGATTTTGGGTTAAATAGCTGATGATATGCCTGAATCTATCCGTCTGATAAAACTTATCCTGAGGATTAGCCGGAAAATATCCTAAAAATACGCCATTCTTCATAACGATTTTTTCAAACCCTATATCGGCAGCAAGCCATTTCAGCGCAACACTCTTTAACAAATTAACCGCTTCTTTAGGTAAAGATCCAAAACGATCAATCAGCTCCAATTCAAACTGATGGAGATCCTTCTCATTGTTGATCTCTGCAATTTTTTGATATAGGAGCAGCCTTTCTTCTGTATTGGAGATATAGAAATCCGGTAGCATCAGCTCAAGATCCGTATCAATATTTACATCTTTAACTGATTTGAAAAGTTTCTGCCTGTCCTCTTCATTATCGAATAGATTTTCGAAGTCCGCATCATCTTTAAGCTCTTCCAAAGCTTCCTGCATCATTTTCTGATACGTTTCAAAACCCATCTCATTAATAAAACCACTCTGTTCTGCTCCCAGAAGATCTCCGGCACCACGAATCTCCAAATCTTTCATGGCAATCTGAAATCCACTTCCAAGATCTGAAAACTGTTCAATCGCTTCCAGTCGTTTTCTGGCATCGGAAGTCATCATATCATAAGGAGGTGTAATCAGGTAACAGAATGCTTTTCTATTGCTACGACCAACTCTTCCTCTCATCTGGTGAAGATCTGCCATTCCGAATCTGTGAGCATCATTAATAAAGATGGTATTCGCATTAGGAACATCTACTCCACTTTCAACAATAGTAGTAGCCACAAGCACATCATACTTTCCTTCCATAAAATCAAGCACATTTTTTTCCAGTTGCTTGCCTTCCATCTGACCATGTCCTGTAATGACTCTTGCATCGGGGACCAGTCTCTGAATGAGCCCGGCAATATCTTTAAGGTTTTCTACCCTGTTGTTGATAAAATAAACCTGCCCGTCTCTCTGAAGCTCATAAGAAACAGCATCCCTGAGTATTTCTTCGCTAAATCCTATCAACTGTGTATCAACAGGCTGCCTGTTTGGTGGTGGAGTTTTGATCACCGAAAGGTCTCTTGCCGCCATCAGCGAAAACTGAAGGGTTCTTGGGATAGGAGTAGCAGTTAATGTAAGAGTATCAACATTATTTTTTAAGGTCTTCAGCTTATCCTTTACCGAAACTCCGAATTTATGCTCTTCATCAATAATCAGTAATCCTAAATCTTTAAATTTAACTGAAGCGCTCACTAGCTGATGGGTTCCTATTATAATATCTACCTTTCCATTTTTAAGACCATCTAAAGCTTCTGCTTTCTGCTTGGCTGTTCTGAACCTGTTTACATAAGAAACATTCACCGGAAAATCTTTCAATCTTTCTTTGAAACTTCTGAAATGCTGGAAAGCAAGAATCGTTGTAGGAACCAGCACAGCTACCTGCTTTCCATCCGTTGCCGCTTTAAATGCCGCCCGGATGGCAACTTCTGTTTTACCAAACCCCACATCTCCGCAGACCAGCCTGTCCATCACTGTATCTGCTTCCATATCTCTTTTTACATCAATGGTTGCTTTTTCCTGATCCGGAGTATCTTCATAAATAAAACTGGCTTCCAGCTCATTCTGGAGATAAGAATCCGGAGTGAAAGAAAATCCTTTTGCTGTTTTTCTTTCAGCGTATAATTTTATAAGGTCAAAAGCTATTTGTTTTACTTTGGCTTTCGTTTTCTGCTTCAAAGATTTCCAGGCCGGTGACCCCAGCTTACTAAGGACAACTTCCTTACCGTCCGGTCCATTGAATTTCGAGATCTTATGAAGCGAATGAATACTTACATATAATAAATCTCCATTTTTATAGGTTAGCTTAAAACATTCCTGGATCTTCCCATCATTATTAACTTTAACAAGTCCCATGAATTTTCCGATTCCATGATCAATGTGAGCAATGTAATCTCCAATTTTAAGGGACATCAGATCTTTCAGGGTAAGCTGTTCAGATTTTGCAAAAGTATTTTTCGCTTTATACCGCTGGTAACGGTCAAAGATCTGATGATCTGTATAGACCAAAAGCTTCTGCCCGTTATCTACGAACCCCTCATGAAGTTCAGACCTGAAGCTTTTGAAAGGAAGTTCATGTTCCAGTTCTTCAAATATAGACTCCAGCCTTTCTCTCTGCTTTTCAGTTGAAAAAGAGATCCAGGTATCGAACCCTTCATTCTGCTTTTCTTCAAGATCTTCAATTAATAATTCAAAATTCTTATGAAAAGAAGGTTGTGGAAGCTGTTCTACTTTTATTTCAGTGATTTCTTTGATTCCCTCAATAGGAGTACCCGCAAAATCTATGGTTTTAAACTTTTTAAAATCAAACAGGAATTCCTGGTCTGATATAAAAAGCTCCTGAGGTTTTCTGTGAGCAATATCCTTATTCAAAGTATCATATTTCTCCAGAGATTTCTCATAAAAAGTTCTGATCTTCTGCATTCCGACAGGACCGTTCCTTGAAATGATAAAGCTATCAACAGGCAATAGCTGCAGCAGTGAAACTCTGGTTCCAGTTACAGAAAAATTCATATTGGAAACCAGCTGAAAATCTTTCACTTTATCCAAGGAAAGCTGAGTTTCAATATCAAAAGTTTTAATACTTTCCACCTCATTTCCGAAGAATGTGAGACGGTATGGTTTTTCGTAAGAATACGAAAATACATCTACAATTCCACCTCTGACAGAAAATTCTCCGGGTTCAGAAACAAAATCTGTCTGCTGAAAGCTATAATGAGTAAGCAACTCGTCTACAAAATCGAAATCAAGCTGATCCCCTACCTTTATATGGTGTGATATCGCCTTAAAATCTTCTTTCTTTAAGACCTTTTCAGATAACGCTCCCGCATAGGCAACGATAACTTTGGGAGACTTTCCGGAATTGATCTTATTTAAGACCTCTGTTCTAAGGACAAGATTGGCATTCTGCGTTTTTTCTACCTGATAAGGCTCCAGGTGTGTTGCAGGAAAGTACAGTACTTTATCCTTTCCAATCAGGTCTTCCATTTCTGTATTGGCATACAAAGCATCTTCTTTATCATCTACCAGATAAAGGATGGTTTTCTTCCGGGTCAAAAAAAGCTCGGCCACAAAAATAGAAACCGAAGAACCGGCACTTCCCTTTACGGAAATATGCTGGCTGTTTTCTAACTGAGTAAATATTTCTTTTCCAAATTCTTGATGAAGAAGGTCCGGAAGAAATTTTTCGTGAATGGGTTTTAGCTGCATAAATAGTAATGGCATAAACGACAAAAGCGATTTCGGAAGTGATCCGAAACCGTTTATTCACAACAAAGGTAAGGATATTTTTTTCTTTAAAGGAAAATCAGGTAACCTCTACAACCTAAATAAAATCAGGTAATACATACCCAAATCTTAATTTTTTTACAAATTTATCTAATTAAAAGTTAAAAAAAATAAGGATTTATCCCATGGCATAGTGTTTGGGAATGTGACCTTATCGAAACTTAAAGAAATAATATTATGAAAAAAGCAATTAGAATCTTAGGCGTATTGATGTTGGTCGTTGTTACCACATTATCTTTTGCATCGTGTAGTAATGATGATGATCCCGTAAACAATGATTTCTTCGCAGGAACTTACAAGGGAAGTATCTCTTATAACGATGGATCTACAAACAACAGTACTGATAACGGAAGTGTATTTGTAACCAAGATTGCCAGCGGTACGAAATACAATTTTGCATTCTCCAATGGTATTCCGGATCTTAACGGAGTTGAATTTCAACAATCTGGAGACCATACTCTTGTCATGGTTGGTGGGACTGCTACCTCTTATATTAGAATTGACAATAATGACTTGAAAATTTTATATATTAAGGATGGCAAGACATGGACGGCCAACTGTACACGTTAAATCTATCATTCATATTTATATCAAGCCTGCTTCCGTTATGAAAGCAGGCTTATTTTATTTTTAAACCTTTGACTTTAAGTTTTTTTTAAGCAGTAATAAACTTTAGTTAAGGTTGTAAATACCCGTTTTTCAGCCCGTTTTTTGTATATCTTTACTTAAGAAAAAATAAACAATACACCCTCATGAAAAAATTATTAACAGCAATGTCCCTGGCATTAGGACTAGGATTTGCAACCGCACAACAGACTGCTCCGGCAACGACTGCAGCCCCTCATCCCACTACAAAAGTAGTAAAAGCTCCGGCAGCTAAAACGGCTCAGCCTGCAGCTAAAATGAAAAAGGACGGAACCCCCGATAAAAGGTATAAAGAAAATAAAAACCTTAAAAAAGACGGCACTCCGGACAAAAGGTACAAAGCCAACAAGTAAACTTTAACATATAGTTGTTATTTTCATAATCAAATTTCGAAGAACCGGTGAAACTCATTCACCGGTTTTTTTTGTGGCATATCTTAATCAAAATGATTCCATATTCTCTACTTATTTATAAATTTGAAGCATGTTAAATTTCTTCAAGAAAAATGCGGCACTGGTCTGGGCAAAAAAACATGTTCAGAAAACCGGGGATTTCAAAAAAAATTCAGAGAAAAATCAGGAAGCTCTTTTGTTGTCTCTTGTAAAGACGGCTCAGAAAACTCTTTTCGGAAGGGAGCATGATTTTGAAAATATTCATTCTGTAAAAGAATTCCAGGAAAAAGTTCCTGTTGCTGATTACGAAGATCTCAAACCCTATATCGAAAGAGTCAAAAAAGGACAAGCCAATATCCTCTGGACCGATACCCCGGAATATTTCGCAAAAACTTCGGGAACGACTTCAGGTTCAAAATACATTCCTATCTCCAAGGAAGGAATGCCTTTCCAGATTGCAGGGGCTCAGAGCGCACTGTTTCACTATATTGCACAGAAAAACAATGCAGACTTTGTGAATGGGAAAATGATTTTCCTGCAGGGAAGTCCTGAGATGGAAGAAGTTTTCGGAATTAAAACAGGGAGACTTTCAGGCATTGTAGCCCACCATATTCCGGCTTATCTTCAAAAAAACAGACTACCAAGCTGGAATACGAATATAATGGAAGACTGGGAAGCCAAGGTAGACAAAATCATTGAGGAAACAGAACATGAAAACATGACGCTGATTTCTGGAATTCCGCCATGGTTGATTATGTATTTTGAAAAGCTTACCGAAAAACATGGTAAAAAGATCAAACAGCTTTTCCCCAATCTCCAGCTTTTAGTCACCGGAGGTGTTAATTACGAGCCTTATCGCGATAAAATGGAAGATCTGCTTGGCGGAAAAGTAGATATCATCCAGACCTTTCCGGCATCCGAAGGATTTTTCGCTTTTCAGGATGACTATACCAAAGAGGGGCTTCTTCTGCTAACCAATCATGGAATTTTCTATGAATTCATTCCACTGGAAGAATATGGCAAACCCGGAGCAAGAAGATTACCATTAAAAGATGTAGAACTCAATAAAGATTACGCACTCATCCTGACTACGAATTCTGGCTTGTGGGCTTATTCTATCGGAGATGTTGTCCGGTTTATTGATAAAGATCCTTATAGAATCCTGGTAAGCGGCAGAACGAAGCATTTCACTTCTGCTTTCGGGGAACACGTTATCGCATTTGAAGTAGAGGAAGCGATGAAAGCTACGCTGGAAAAATATCCTGCCCAGATCATCGAGTTCCACCTTGCGCCGCAGGTCAACCCAACTGAAGGACTTCCCTATCATGAATGGCTGATTGAATTTGAAAAAGAACCTGAGGATATGGAACGATTCAGAAGTGAGCTGGACGACCAGCTTCAAAAAAGAAATACATATTACGAAGATCTTATTACGGGAAACATTCTTCAGCCTCTTCATATTAAAACCTTGAAAAAGAATGCTTTTCATGAGTACGCAAAATCGCAGGGTAAACTGGGTGGACAAAATAAAACCCCAAGACTGGCGAATGACAGAAAAATTGCAGATCTATTAGAAATTTACAAACTTTAAAGATATTTTTTCAATTCCGAAAACATATATTCGAAAAAAATTATAAATTTGAAAAAATAAAAAATAATAATGAGAGCATCTGTACTTTTAAAATCATCTTTACTAACGTCTTTATTTGTGATTTCATCCTGCGCTACCACAAAGTACAGCGATGATGTTTCAAAAAATAATTATTCTAATCTTCAAGCCGGAAAAACGTATGTGGTTACCATGAAAGATGGTTCTCCAAAACAGAAAATACTGTTCCGAAACATTGATGGTGATAAAATTATTGGGACTGGCGGTAAAAAAGACAGTACAGAGGTGATCATCCCAAAATCCAATGTTGCTGCTGTAAAAGACAGATCCAAAGCAAGGGTAACGGCTGGTGCTACAGTGATCGGAGCAGCTGGGGTTGCAGCTATCGTGATCAGTTCGTTGAGAGCAGACTAAATAGATTTTATCTTTCGGAAACTATTTGATTTATCATTTAAAAATCACCCTATAAAACAGCCTTAAATGAATATTTAGGGCTATTTTTGTGCATGATTTCCTTTACACCGTTAAAAACATTGCAAAATGTTGAATTCAGAAATCTTCTCACAGGAAGATTTTTTATTGTTTTAGCCTTCAGAATGCTCGCTACTTTACTGGGATGGTGGGTATATCAATTAACGAAAGATCCATTTTCAATAGGCCTCATTGGGCTTTCCGAGGTTATTCCTGCAGTAAGCTGTGCTTTGTATGCCGGACATGTTATTGATATGAATGAAAAGAAGCGATTACTGCTGATTTGTAATTATGCTTATATTTTTCTGATTGGGCTTCTGCTTATTCCAGCCTTCTTCAATGTAGAAATGCATTTTAACGGACATGAAATTACCTATTTTATATATGCAGTTATATTTTTCACAGGAATTGCACGAGCTTTCATCGGACCTATCGTTCCATCAATGATTCCCAAAATCGTCAAGAAGGAAAATCTTCCTAATGCCGTTACCCTGAATCAGGCTACCTTTCTGATATCCTCGGTATGCGGACATGCTGCAGGCGGACTTCTTATTGGTTATTTTGGAGTACAATATACTTTAATCGTTATTATTTCGTTAATATTTATCGCTTCTTTATTTTTCTGGCAGCTGAAACAGCAGCATTCAGAACATAAGAAGGAAGAAGTAAATGTTGTGGAGAGTATGCGTGAAGGCATTTCCTATATATTTAAGACCAAAGAAATTTTAGGGGCACTATGTCTTGACATGTTTGCTGTTCTTTTTGGAGGGGCTGTAGCTATGATTCCGGTATTTGCGACAGATATTCTGGATGCAGGAGCAGAAGGTTTCGGACTTTTAAATGCTGCTTCTGATATAGGATCTATGTGTATCATTACTGTTTTGGCGATTGTTCCGCTAAGAAAGAATCAGGGAAAGATACTTTTGGTGGTGGTTGCCGGATTTGGGCTTTGCATCATTGGTTTCGGACTGTCCAAGCTGTATTGGCTTTCCTTTATATTCCTTGTCATGAGCGGAATGCTTGATGGAATTTCGGTGGTTATCAGAGGAACGATTGTTCAGCTGAAAACTCCCGACCATATCAGAGGCCGTGTATTGAGTGTGAATTCTATATTCATCATGTCCAGTAATGAAATGGGACAATTTGAAAGTGGGCTGATGGCAAAATTGCTGGGCGTCGTACGCTCTGTCGTGTTTGGGGGAAGCATGACGGTACTGGTAGCTATCCTTGTAGCAAGTACCAATCCCAAGCTGAGAAAAATGAATTATTAGGCAATAATATCCTGATTCTATTAAATATATCACAAAATCTTTAAATTAACTTTAATAATTTTTTATATTTGTCTTTTTTAAATCCCCCTTTATGAAAAAAGCATTACTCGTTTTTCTAATCATCTGCTCGCGCATCTTATATGCTCAGTCAGATTGTATTAGTGCAATATCTATCTGCGGAAACTCAGATATTTCTTATACTCCTTCCGGACCAGGAAATATACTGGAAGGCATTGGAGCAAACTCTTGTCTGAGTGACACTGAAAATGAACACTTTTCCGTATGGTACTCTTTCACGGCGGCCACTTCGGGAACATTGGCATTTGTCATTAATCCGACTATCGATACCGATGACTATGACTTTGCAGTTTACGGACCTACTACCAACGGATGTACTTCGCTGAATAACAGCAACGTTTTTGTAACGCCCGTACGATGTAATTTCAACGGTACAGGTTCTTCTCAGGGAAATACAGGTTTACTCCTTACCATACCGCCACCTCCGCCGCCAAATACAAATGGAAGTGCAGGAAATCAGTCTGAATGGAGTCCACATATGGTGGTACAGGCAGGTGAGACCTATTATCTTGTTGTAGATAACTATAGAAGTTCACCGGATGGATTCTCTCTGACATGGACTGGTACTGCCAGTTTAAGTTCTGCATTCAACGACCCTGCGCTTGCTCCGTTTCCATTCATTACCCCGGGACTTCCTGCAGCTAACCCTGCTGACCCGAATGAAGTAACCGTATGCTCATTGGCTACACCATTCAACTTCCTCTCTTTGAATGCAGGAGTTATCAATGGTAACAGCGCCAATTTCAAGGTAACCTATCATAAAAACACCAATGATGCGATTACAGGAGGAAATCCTGTAACGTCAGAAATAGTTAATCTTGCGACAGTTTATTATTACAGAATTGTGTATCAGGATCCCGCCAACCCTACCAATCCTATGAATGGCTGTTTTATTACAGGAAAATTCAAATTCAGGGACGGTAGCTTCGCTTTAACCAATGCTACCCTTACAAGTTGCAGCAATAATAACGCCGGGACAGCGATGTTTGATCTTACCACTGCTACTATAGGAGCCTTACCTAGCCACGTGTTGAAGTATTATCCTACAATGTTCGATCTTAATGCAGGAACGAATGAAATCACAAGCCCGTCGATCTACCAGTTTGTCTCAGCAGAAGGAAAAATATTTGTAAAAGCTACGAACGAATTCGGATGTACAGCAACTGCAGAAATCACCCTGAAGTTCCATCCACTGGTAACCGTAACTGATGCTTCGCTAAGAACATGTTTCCTTGAAACCAATCATTCACTGGGTACTTTCAATCTGAGCAATGCTACGGTAACAACCCAACTGGGGGCGACTAAAAAATACTATCCATCACAAACAGATGCAGTAAACGGAACCAATGAAATTTTAAATTTTCTGACGTATACAGCTCCAAGCGGAGTGATCTATGTAAAAGTCATCAATGCACAGGGATGTTATAATATTGCGAAGGTAACATTAACCGTTCTTTCGCCTGTTTACTCTAACGTGTTACAGGATAAAATTATCTGTATAGAAGATAAAACAACTCTGGATGCCGGTCCTGGATTCAATGCTTATGAGTGGAGTACAGGAGCAACTACACAGGTCATCAACAGTGTAGCTGTGGGAACTTACTGGGTTAAATTGAAGACAGGTGACTGTATTACATTACAGACGGTAAAAGTATACGCTTCTGAGCAGCCTGTCGTTTCAAGCATTGATATATCAAATACAACGATCACTGTGAATGTCATTGCAGGAGCTCCTGAATACAAGTATTCTATGGATAATGTCAACTGGCAGGATTCCAATGTATTCACTAACGTATCAAGAGGAGACCACAAAATCTATGTAAAAGACGCTTATGACTGTGACCCTATTGAGATCACAGTGGTGGTCCCTAATCTTATCAATGTCATTACTCCAAACGGAGATGGTGTCAATGACTTCATAGATTATTCAGCATTATCCGGTAAAAATGGTCTTATTTTCAGTATATTTGATAGATATGGAACTAAAATCCACCAGGCCGATAAATCCAACGGATATAAGTGGGACGGAACCGTAGCCGGTAAAAAGATTCCTACGGGAACGTACTGGTATTCTGTAACGTGGAATGAAAATGATAAAAAGAATACCCCATTCAAATTCTCAGGATGGGTCATGGTAAAAAACAGAGAATAATTTCTTGTTAAAAATACAAAACCGCTCTACGGGGCGGTTTTTTTCAACATAAATGCTGATAACTTTATTTTACTTAAATCTTGTTTCACAAAAATCATTTTAAACATGAAAAAAACATTACTTCTTTTAATTTTATTTATAGCACAGGTGTTTCATGCACAGTCCGATTGTGTCTCGGCCATCCCACTCTGCGGAAACTCCGAAATCTCCTACACTCCGTCCGGACATGGAGATATCGTTGAAAATCTATCGACAAATGGATGTCTGGGCAGAAATGAAAATTACTCGGTATGGTATACTTTTACCGTTGCAACAGCAGGAACACTAACCTTTGTTATTGATCCAAATGTTAATTCCGACGATTACGATTTTGCAGTATATGGTCCAACGACCAATGGATGTACCTCTTTGAATACCAATAACGTTTTTGTAACACCACTAAGATGTAACTATAATGGTAGTACTCCGACAGGAAATACTGGTCTTACTTTAACCTTGCCTCCACCTCCACCTCCCAACACCAACGGAAACGCAGGGAATGCATTTGAATGGAGCCCTTATATGCAAGTACAAGCCGGAGAAACTTACTATCTGGTTGTAGACAATTTTAGAAGTTCTCCTGATGGATTTAAATTAATCTGGGGAGGTACTGCAAGTTTAAGTTCAGCATTCAACGATCCTGTTCTGGCACCGAACCCTTTTCTGCCACCTGGAATTCCAAATGCTGATGCTACCCAACCAAGCGACGTTATGGTATGCGGGCTTCCTTCACAGTTCAATTTCAATACACTTACTGCAGGTATCGTTAATGGAAACAATCCTAACTTCAAAGTTACCTATCATAACAATACCAATGATGTTGTTACCGGAAATAGTCCTCTTAACATAGCTACAGTAAACGGAACGACCACTTATTACTACAGAATCAGATATCTGGATCCTGATAATCCAGACAGTGTTATTAACAAGTGTTTCATCAGCGGAAAGTTCAAGTTCAAAGATGCAAGCATAACAGCAAAAAATGCAACTATTTTCGCATGTAATAATAATGGAGAAGGAACTGGAAAATTTGATCTGACTACAGCAGATGTATTTACTGGAGGTACAAAAAAATACTATCCAACCCTTGCTGATTTAAATGCTGACACCAATGAGATCACGAATCCAACCAACTATATTTCAGCTCAAAAAATAGTATATGCAAAAGTAATTTCTGCATTCGGATGTACTGCTATAGGAAATATTACCTTATCCTTCCACCCGGTAGTTACATTAAAAGATGCTTTGATACAGGAATGTTATATCGAAAACGATATCCTGCGGGCAAAATTTGATCTGACACTAGCCGATGTAGGAGCTATTGCAGGGCAAACCAAAAAATTCTATAAGACATTAACTGACGCAACAGCTGAAACGAACCCGATTGCAGCACCTGATGCTTATCTCACAGCAAGCACCGAAGTCTATGTAAGAGTTACTAATGCTAATCAGTGTTATGCTATTTCTAAGATAACGTTAAAAGTTCTTCCTCCGGTAAAATCTGCTGTCCTGAAAGACAAAACGATTTGTGCGGAAGAAAAAACGACCCTGGATGCAGGACCTGGATTTGACGGATATGAATGGAGCACGGGCGCTACGACGCAATCGATCAGTAATGCAGGAATAGGTGTTTACTGGGTAAAACTAAAAACAGGAAAATGCTTTACCCTTCAGACTGTAACCATTTTTGCATCCACACAACCGGTAATTGCCAGTGTGGAGATCAGCAACAATACCATTACAGTGAATGCGTCAGGCGGAACTCCTCCTTATATGTATTCAACTGATGGGGTTACGTGGCAGGCATCTAACTCGTTCAGCGGACTTCCTAGAGGAGAAAACAAGATATTCTTAAAGGATTCTTTCAACTGTAATCCTATCCAGATTACCGTTACAGTTCCGAATCTGATCAACGCAATTACTCCAAACGGAGATAAAGTTAATGATGAGGTTGACTACTCCGCGCTCGCTTACAAGAAAAACCTTGTATTTATAGTTTATGACAGATACGGAAACAAACTTTATGAGGCGAATAAAATGAGAGATTATAAATGGGACGGAACAGCTTCCGGCAAGAAAATCCCTACCGGTACTTACTGGTACTCTATCTCTTGGAACGAAAACGATAAGAACGGTACCGAAACGAAATATTCAGGATGGATACTGGTAAAAAATAAAGAATAAGCTATTCTAAATATCAAAAAAAAGGCTGTCACAAATGACAGTCTTTTTTTATGTATTATTTTTCATTCCACTCAACAAATCATCTCTAATAACCATAATAATCCAAAAAAATAGTAATCATTTTCAAATGAATGAATACTACTTATTGAAAATTTTCTATTTTTGATCCCCAAATTTTTATCAACATCTTTTTGGTTCTGTTTATAATACGTCCGGAGGATTGCTGATAACTTGTTAGTTATTATTTTTTTTAAATAAACTATCTTTGCATCATGGCGCAGAAAGAAACATTATCATCCCTTACGCACGGAAACTTTGCAAGAGAGCTATCTATTGCGGATGGAAAAATGCCACCCAATGCTGTAGATTTTGAAAGACTGGTTATAGGTACTTTTTTGATTGACAAAAAGGGACTTGACCACTCTATTGACCTTCTTACTCCGGAAGTATTTTATGACCCGAGACATCAGGTTATTTTTTCCACCATCTTAAAACTTTATGAAGGCAACCATCCGGTGGATCTTATGACGATCATCCAGGAGTTAAAAAAAGAAGATAAGCTAAGCCAGGCAGGAGGTGATCATTACATCATTGACCTTACGATGGGGGTAAGTTCATCCGCCCATATTGAATACCATGTACGTGTTATTCTTGAAAAATACATCTTAAGAAGTCTGATCAATGTTTCGGCCAACGTTATCGATTCTTCATATAAGGAATCTACGGATGTTTTTGAACTTTTAGATAAGGCTGAACAGTCCTTCTTTGAGATCACCAACGGAACGATTAAAAAAGGATTTGACACGGCTAACTCATTAGTAAAGCAGGCTATTGAAACGATTAAATCGTTGAAAGATAAAGAAGGACTTTCAGGAGTTCCTTCAGGATTTAGAGATATTGATAAAGAAACCGGAGGCTGGCAAAATTCTGACCTTATCATCATTGCGGCCCGTCCGGCGATGGGTAAAACAGCTTTCCTTCTGTCAATGGCAAGAAATATTGCAGTAGACCACAAAATCCCTATGGTACTGTTCTCTCTCGAGATGGCATCAGTACAGCTTATCACCAGGATGATTGCTTCTGAAACCAAAATTTCATCCGAAAAACTAAGAAAAGGAACTCTGGATGACGAAGAATGGCAGAGACTTTTCTCCAATGTATCTGAACTGGAAAACGCACCCCTTTTTATTGACGAAACCCCTTCTCTTTCTATATTCGACTTCCGGGCAAAATGCAGAAGACTGGTGATGCAGCATGGGGTAAGACTGATCATGGTCGACTACCTTCAGCTGATGACCGCAGGGGGCGGAGGAAAAGGAGTGGGTAACCGTGAACAGGAAATCTCCATGATCTCACGTTCATTGAAAGCCATTGCAAAGGAACTTAATGTACCTGTTATTGCCCTTTCACAGCTGTCAAGAAGTGTGGAAGCTCGTCCTGGAAAAAGACCTCAGCTTTCTGACCTGAGGGAATCCGGAGCGATTGAGCAGGATGCAGATATTGTATCCTTTATTTTCAGACCGGAATACTATAAAATTGCAGTTTGGGATAATGATGAAGAAGGTGCGGAAACACCAACGGAAAACCAGGCAGAGCTGATCATAGCAAAACACAGAAATGGTGCCACCGCTGATGTGAGACTGTCATTCTTAAAACATTTTGCAAGATTTGGTGATATTGAAGCTGCTTTTGACGGGGGCTTAGGAGGTTATCCTTCTAATTTCGGATCTAATGAACCTAGTGGATTTGACAAGATCAAAACAACTATTCAGCCAGGTGCGGCATTTGATCTTCCGGACAGCTCGAAGCTTTCGGGATCTTCAATGAATGATTTTGATGACGATGATGATTTCCCGTTTTAGAATTGATAGCATTTTAAATTAAATAACAGTTTAGTATTCTTTCAGTTTATTTTAAATGAACTACTAATTTATATCTCCCAAGACTTTTGAGAATAGAAATATATACCGACGGTGCATGCAGTGGAAATCCCGGAAAAGGAGGCTATGGAATTCTCATGCGTGTGCCTGAAAAGAACTATCAGAAAACATTTTCCAAAGGTTTCAGGAAAACCACCAATAACAGGATGGAGCTCCTTGCTGTAATTTCCGCTATGGAAAAACTAAAGTCTTCGGAGAATGATATTCACATTTATACGGACAGCAAATACGTCGCTGATGCAGTAAACCAAAACTGGATCGCAGGATGGATCAAAAGAGGATGGAAAAATGTAAAAAATCCAGATCTATGGAAAAGATTCATTGAGATGTACAATAAGCACACCCCGAAAATGCACTGGATAAAAGGCCACGCCGGACACTTTGAAAATGAGCTTTGTGACAAACTCGCCGTTGCTGCTGCAGCTTCTTCTGAACTTGAGATCGACACCTATTTTGAAGGGCTGGAAAACAACACTCTTTTTTAATAAATCTAAATTCACCTTCATACTATTCAATATTCACCCGTTTATCACGTAATTCATTGAAAATTTACTATCATTTTCAGTAAAATTAACACTAAACACATATTAATTAATTGGGATTTAATATATTTACAGTATCTAATTAAAAGTAATCCCAATTCAATGAATAAATTTTTACTGTCTTATATTTCCCTTCTTCTGCTTTTTTTATCAGGAGGGCTACTTTCCCAAACGTATCAGCTAACAGGAAATCCGGTAACCACTGCAGGGTGGACTTTAGTTACTCCTGCCATAGTTAATGGAGATTTTATAATGCTCACTGATGATTTAATAAATAAATCAGGATCTATAAAATTAAACGACCCCATCAATCTGAAATATTGCGATAAATGGAGAGTAGAGTTTGATTTCAGAATCGACGGAAATGGAACTTCTTCCGGAAAAGGAGATGGTTTTGCATTCTGGTATCTTGCGAACCCTCCAGTCACAAGCCAACAAGGAGCAGGATTAGGCATACCTCAAAATGCTACAGGCCTTATTACTGGTTTTGACATTTACAATAATATGGGTGGTGGTGGACTGATGAGTAAAGTTCATGTTGCCTATGGCGTGGTTCCGAATACGACAGATACAAATGGCTTAGAATATTATAATACAGCAGGAAGCTCATTCCATTCAGCGGATCTTAATTCTACCCAACCTTTTGTAGGAAATACATACAAGCACGTTGAAGTTACAGGACAAACAGATCCTGCTCTGCCAACCAATTGGATCATTACTGTAAAGGTAGACGGAAATACTATTACTTCTCAATCATTTACACCAGCAGGAGCAGCCGCCAATATGACCCAGGGATACTTTGGGTTCTCTGCATCTACAGGAGCTGCAAGTGCTAGACACTCTATTAAAAACGTTAAAATTTATACCGATAAAGTTCCTATTTTACAAAATACAGTGACACAATCTTTCTGTCCTAATCCAACGACAGGATTCGGGTCTGTAAATTTAACCACCTTTAATTCACAACTTGTAAGCAACCCTTCTAATTATACCTTCACCTACCTACAGGGCTCAACTCCCATTACAAATCCTACCAACTATCAATTCAACGCAAACACCCCAGTGACCGTTATCGTCAAGGATAATGCAGGAATACTGTGTGACAACCCCGACGGAAAAATACTGTTGGTACTCGCCCCTCTTCTGCTTACTGATAAAACTTTAACAGCATGTAACAACAATAAAGGGGGAACAGGATTATTCAACCTCAACGCAGCAGATGTAGCAGGCGGGCTTAGTGTTGTCAAAAAATACTACAGAACCCTGAATGATCTCAATTCGGGTACCAATGAAATACAAAATCCGGGAACCTATACTTCAGCAGCAGGAAATGTTTATGTAAAAGTAACAACACCGTTGGGATGTACTGGTACTGCAAAAATCACTTTAGCATTCTATCCGGACACTCCCGTGAAAGAAGCCACGCTTCGCTCTTGTTTCCTTCAAAACAATATCACAAATGCCTTATTTGATCTGACTTCCGCTAATGTAACAACACTGACAAGCGGTTTCACTAAAAAATATTACACCTCTGTTGCAGATGCTCTGGCCGGAACCAATGAAATTGTCAATCCAACTCAGTATATGTCTGTAAGCACTTCAGTATATGTAAAAGTAACAGATGCCACTGCATGTTTTGCTGTTGCAAAAGTCAATCTTGTCGTTTTACCACCTGTAACCTCTACCGTTTTAAAAGATAAAATTATATGTATTGACGGCAGAACAGATCTGGACGCAGGTCCTGGTTTTAGCAGCTATGAATGGAGCACAGGAGCAACAACCTCCTCTATTCAGGGAGTTGGCGTAGGTCTTTATTGGGTAAAATTGAAAACCGGAGATTGTATTACAACGCAGATTGTAAAGGTTATTGCCTCTGCCAATCCTGTCATTACAAGCATCGACATCAATAACACAACAGTAACCGTCAATGTATCAGGAGGAACCCCACCGTATAAATATTCTTTAAATGGTACCGACTGGCAGGATTCCAATACGTTCACGGGACTTCACAGAGGGGAAGCCCAGGTTTTCGTTAAAGACTTTTACAATTGTATGCCTGTTGAGGTACAGATCACTGTTCCCAATCTGATTAATGCAATCACCCCTAACGGAGACAATGTGAATGACTACATTGATTATTCTGCTCTGGCATACAAGAAAAATCTTGTATTTATAGTATATGACAGATACGGCAATAAGCTTTATGAGGCAAACAAAATGAGAGATTTCAAATGGGACGGAACGGCTTCCGGTAAAAAGATTCTCACAGGAACGTATTGGTATTCTATCTCATGGAACGAAAATGACAAAAACAATACAGCTACAAAATATTCAGGCTGGGTATTGGTAAAAAACAGAGAATAAAACTATATCTCAAAAAAATCACTCTTTTTCAAGAGTGATTTTTTAATAAATATAAACCAAGCAAAGCACACTGGCTTTCTTTTTACCACCGAACAACAAAAACACAATATTATTTTAATTACATTATCAATTAATCAAAATAAACCTGAAATTGACAATTTAAACCAAACAATTGACAATTATTCATTATATCCTTCCAATCAAAATAAATATATTTATATCAATAACCTCAAACCCATCGTTTCACATGAAAAGAAAACTACTCATTTATTATTTAATCATTTTATTAGGCTTTTCGGGGCAAGTGTTTTCACAAACCTATCAGCTTGCAGGAAATCCTGTTAACACCACAGGCTGGGACCTTGTTTCCAATGCAGCTGTTGACAATGATTTTATCCGTCTTACCACAGATAATACCAGTTTATATGGCGCTATAAAGCTTGCTACTCCTATTACTTTAAGCTATTGTGACAAATGGAAAGTGGAATTTGATTTTAGGATCGACGGAAACGGAACCACTCAGTTTGGAAGAGGAGACGGTTTCACATTCTGGTACCTTGTCAATCCCCCTACAGGATTCGTATCCGGAGGCGGGCTTGGAATTCCGGGAAATGCTTCAGGACTGATGGTAGGATTTGACATCTTCAATAACAGTACAGAAGGTCAGATGAGTAAAATACATCTGCTTTATGGAACCAATGACACCGCAGGAAATAATATTGAATACAACAATACTCCGGGCAGTACATTCCACTCTCCCGATCTTATAGCAACCCAGCCTTTCGTAGGACCAGTCTATAAACACGTGGAAGTAAACGGTGAAACAGATCTTACCAATCCGACAAACTGGATTATAAAAATTAAACTTGATGGAGTACTTATTGTAGACCAGTCATTTGCCCCTTCAGGAGCAGCCATAGGAATGTCACAAGGCTACTTCGGTTTTTCAGCAGCTACGGGTGGTGCCAGTGCATGACACTCTATCAAGAATGTGAAAGTTTTTGTAGATAAAGTACCCATCCTGAATGCTACAGTCAGTCCATTTGTATGTACAAATCCTGCAACCGGAACCGGAACTGTGGATCTTACGTCGTTTAATGCACAATTTGTCAATAATCCCGGTAATTACCTGTTCACTTACTATGTTTTAGGAAGTTCAACTCCTATTACCAATCCAACTAGTTTCCCTTATTCAGGCAACACAACCATTAAAGTCGTCATTAAAGATCCAAGCTCTACCCTATGCGACAATGGAGACGGAGTTATACAGCTAAATCCAACACCGTTCGCAGCAACTGATGCTACCCTTACCGCATGTAACAATAACAATGCAGGTACAGCGACATTTGATCTTACCACAGCAGCTTTAACAACGGTTCCGGGATGTACGATGCAGTTCTATAATACTATGTACGACCTTAATGCAGGAATTAACCAGATTCCGAATCCTACTGCGTATGCATCAGGAGCAGCGGTGATATTCGCAAAAGTGACGACGCCCCAGGGATGTGTAAGTACTGCAAAAGTTACGCTGAATCTTAATCCGGTTGTCGTTGTAACTGATGCTTCGCTGAGAACATGCTTCCTTGAAACCAATCCTTCACTGGGAACATTCAATTTAAGCAATGCTACCGTAACAACAGTAACAGGAGCAACGAAAAAATATTATCCGTCTCTGGCAGACGCGGTAAACGGAACCAATGAAATCTTAAATTTCTTAACCTATACAGCACCTTCAGGTGTAATCTACATCAAGGTCTTCAATGCTCAGGGCTGCTACACTATTGCAAAAGTGACCCTAACCGTTTTGGCACCGGTTTTATCCAGTGTATTAAAAGACAAAATCATCTGTATTGAAGATAAAACCACATTGGATGCAGGACCTGGATTCACTTCATATCTATGGAGTACAGGTGCTACTACACAGACAATTTCCAATGTAGGAGTAGAAACCTACTGGGTAAAACTAAAAACAGGAGATTGTACCGCATTACAGACCGTAAAAGTCTATGCTTCTGAGCAACCCGTGGTAACAACCATTGATATCTCAGCAAATACGGTCACAGTTTTCGCTAACGGAGGAACTCCGCCTTACCAATATTCAATGGATAATATCAACTGGCAGGATTCTAATGTATTCAACAATGTTGCCAGAGGTGAAACTAAGATTTTTGTAAAGGACAGCTATGATTGTGAACCTATAGAAATCAATATTACTGTTCCGAATCTGATTAATGTCATCACCCCGAATGGAGATGGTGTGAATGACGCAATTGATTATTCTGCACTTTCAAACAAAAAAAATCTGCAGATCGGAATCTTCGACAGATATGGCTACAAGCTTTTCCAGGCGGATAAATCCAACAGATACACATGGGACGGAACTACGAATGGCAGTAAGAAAGTTCCTACCGGAAACTACTGGTATTCTATCACATGGAATGAGAACAACAGCAAGAATACTCCAATCAAATTCTCCGGTTGGATTATGGTAAAAAACAGAGAATAAATTTAAATTGATTATTTTTAAATACCCCTGGATCACTCTAAATTTGGAGTGATCCTTTTTTTGTCTTTCTGCAGGTATATATTTCATTTTAAAGTCATTTTATTCGTATTCAATTCTTAAATTTGTCCTATGAATTATTTGGAAGCTTTAAGCAGAAGATATTCTGTGAAGAAATTTAATCATGAGATCATTCCTCAGGATACCTTGTACAATATTCTCGAGTCAGGAAAGTTGTCTGCAAGTTCGCTTGGACTTCAGCCCTACAGGGTATTGGTGGTAGAAAGTGATGAGATGAAACAGAAATTAATTCCAGCTTTCTATAATCCTTCACAAATTTCTACATGCTCCCATCTCATCGTCATTATTTCAAAGAAAACAATTGAGGAAAGCTATATTCATGGATATTTTAATCATATTTCTGAAGTAAGGGAAACACCTGTTGAGAAACTTGATCTGTTCAGAAAAAGTATCAACCAATATATTATCCAAAAAACACAGGATGAAATTTTCAACTGGGCAGAAAAACAATCCTATATAGTTCTGGCCAATCTGATGTACGCTGCTGCTATTGAAAACATAGATTCGTGCCCTATGGAAGGCTTCCGGCAGGACGTGATAGAAGAAATTCTCAACATCAATCCAGATACAGAAAAAGTAACCGTCACCCTCGCTTTAGGCTACCGTTCTGAGGAAGATCATTTCCAGCACATGAAAAAAGTAAGAAAACCAAACGAAAAATTGTTTAAATTTATTTAATATTAAACGATTGTACCTAAAGCAAGCATATGATAAAAGCGGATGTATTAGTAATAGGTTCCGGCATCTCGGGACTTTCCTATGCCATTAAAGTTTCTGAACAGTTCCCTGATGCCAAGATCATCATTGTAACAAAATCTGACGAAGACGAAAGCAATACTAAATATGCACAAGGCGGGCTGGCTGTAGTCACCGACTTTAAAAATGATAATTTCGAAAAACACATCGAAGATACCATGCGTGCCGGAGATGGCGAAAACAAACGCGATGTTGTAGAAATGGTTGTAAGAGAAGCTCCTGCAAGATTCAACGAGATCGTGGAATGGGGTGCGAATTTCGACATGAAAAATGGAGAATTTGCTCTCGGAAGAGAAGGTGGCCATACAGAAAACAGAATCGTTCACCACAAAGACATTACAGGATTTGAGATTGAAAGAGCTCTTCTTGAAACGGCTAAAAACAGTCCGAATATTGAAATCCTCGACCATCATTATGTTATTGACATCATCACGCAACATCACGTTCCGGGAAAAGAAGTGAGCCAGGGCGATATCAACTGCTATGGTGCGTATATCCTTGATGAAAAATCAAGAAAGATCAAAAAAATCACTTCCAAAATAACACTGGCAGCTACCGGAGGTGCGGGACATGTTTACAAAAACACCACGAATCCCACCATTGCTACCGGAGACGGAATCGCTTTTGTTGCCCGAGCAAAAGGTAAAGTTTCCAATATGCAATATTATCAGTTTCATCCTACAGCATTATACAGCAAGATTAACGGAATGCTTTTCCTCATTTCTGAAGCAGTAAGAGGGGATGGCGCCAAATTAAGAACCAAGAAAGGTGAAAAATTCATGCACAAATATGATGAGCGTGAAGAATTAGCCTCAAGAGATATTGTTGCCAGAGCCATCGACAACGAAATGAAAATTTCAGGAGATGAATATGCCGGCCTCGACTGCCGTGACATGGATCACGAAAGATTCCTGGAACATTTCCCGAATATTTATAAAAAATGCAGAGAAGAAGGAATTGATCCTTTTACTCAATTAATCCCTGTGGTACCAGCCTGCCATTATCTGATGGGGGGAATTGAAGTAGATCGTGACGGACAGTCTTCTATCAGAAACCTTTTTGCTGTAGGAGAATGCACCAACTCAGGACTTCATGGCGCTAACAGGCTTGCGTCCAATTCATTACTGGAAGGTTTAGTTTTTGGACATAATGCCGCGATAAAGACGGTTGCGCTACTCAAGGAAAACAATTTTAATTTTGACGATCTGAAAGCTGTTCCGGAATGGAATGAAGAAGGAATGAACATCATGGATGAAATGGTCATCGTCAGCTACCTGAGAAAACAGCTTCAGGAAATGATGAGTGATCTTGTGGGAATTGTGAGAAGTAACAAGCGCCTGGCAATGGCTCTTCAAAAACACCAGGAGATCGCAGCAGCAGTAGACGAAATTTACCACTACTCTATTCTTTCACCACAGTTATCCGAATTAAGAAACCTGACCACCGTTGCTCACCTTATTATTACCCAGTCTATTGAGATGACTGAAAATAAGGGCGCTTTTTATAATAAAGATTTAGCTTAATAGCAATTAAAGCAAATCAATGGAAATATTCAGTTTGAAAATTCTTACCATTATTAAACTTTTATATATTCTAAAAGTATTAATTATAGGAATGATTTTAGGAATTTTCGGACTTCTTATTTTTGTTGTTAAATTGAATAACTCAAGTGATCTTGTTTTCTGGATACTGGGAATTGTTGCTGCACTTCTGGGAAGAAACTTTTTCGATTACTTAAAGAGGATCATTATTGCAAGAGCAAAATATCCACTCCCTTTAAATTTATTGTGTAATATACTGGAATTGGGAAAGCCTTATTATTTTGGAAAAGATCAATTTGATCTGGATGAAATTATTCATGACAACCAACTTCAATTAACATTGTACTATATCAATAATCACCAACATCCGATTCTACAATTTAATAAAGAGAAAATTCTTTTTCACAGTAGGGAATACCATTGGAAAAACTTCAATTGGAAATATTTTTTTTATTCCGAAAACCCTAATGCATATAGACCTCAAGGTAAATATTTAATAGAATTTTATGCTTCAAACCAAAACAATATCCGAATAAAAAATAAAATTGAGTTTGAAAAAATAAAAGCTGATGAAAATGAAGTAATTTTGCTTTTTGTGATCCATGATTTATTATTCGGAACAAAAGCATCATACTATTATTAAAATTAAAAATATGAAAAGACCAGCATACGTTACAGATAAAGTTTTAAAACAATTCATCAAAAACGCTCTGGAAGAAGACATTCAGGATGGCGACCACTCCACCATTTCCACGATTCCAAAAGATTTGGAACAGAGTGCTAAACTTCTGGTCAAGCAGGACTGTATTTTAGCCGGAGTGGAACTGGCAGAAATTATTTTTAAAACTTTTGATAAAGACTTAAAAGTTGAGGTATTGATTAAAGACGGAGATTCTGCCAAGGTAGGAGATGTTGCTTTAACAGTAACCGGAAGTGCCCGGTCCATTCTTTCTACGGAAAGACTTATTCTGAACTGTATGCAGAGAATGAGCGGAATCGCAACCCTTACCCATGACTGGGATTCCAGATTAGTAGGGACTAAAACAAAGCTTTTAGACACCAGAAAAACGACCCCGAATTTCAGGGTATGTGAAAAATGGGCTGTCGCGATAGGTGGCGGTACCAATCACAGATATGGTCTTTATGATATGATCATGTTAAAAGACAACCATATCGACTATAACGGAAGTATTACCAATGCCGTAAAAATGGCAAAAGACTACGTTAAAACTAATAAGAAAAAATTAAAAATTGAAGTTGAAACAAGAAATCTGGAAGAAGTACAAGAAGCCATTAAAGCAAAAGTAGACCGAATCATGCTGGACAACATGAATGTAAACATGATGAAACAGGCCGTAGAAATGATCAACGGCTCATGTGAGTCTGAAGCATCAGGCGGAATTACCCGTGATATGTTAAAAGAAATTGCATCAACAGGAGTAACGTATATCTCTGCGGGAGCCCTTACCCATTCGGCTGAAAATATTGATTTGAGTCTCAAAGCGGTGAAATAGCGTTGTATTTTTAATAAAAACAGCCCCCATTTGTTAAAAATTCAATAATATGATTTTTTTCATGCCAAAATTCAATTTTTATATATAAACCTGAATTTCAACAGCTTACACATTATTAAGATTAAGTAAAAATTAACATACAGTTAATATTAGTTAAATTTTATTTCGCGAATTTTGCAGAAAATTAAATCTAACTATTACTAACGATTATGAAATTAATCAACAAATCGATACTGACTGTAGCTATCACCCTATCTACAGCTAGTGTTTATTACGCTCAACAGGTTCAGGATACGGTATCAAAGTCCAAAGATATTGATGAGGTAATTTTAAGAGGTGTTACGGATATCGCTAAAGATAGAAAAACACCAGTAGCAGTTTCTACAGTAAAAGCAGCACAAATTCTTGAAAGACAAGGAAATCAGGAACTTGTTGAACTTTTAAATGTAACACCATCTGTATATGCTACAAAAGGTGGCGGTGGTTTCGGAGACTCTCAGATTGTTATGCGTGGGTTTGAATCAAGAAACATTGCAGTAATGGTAAACGGTATGCCTGTTAATGACATGGAGGGTGGTACTGTTTATTTCTCAAACTGGACTGGATTATCTGACGTAACGAGTTTTATGCAGGTACAGAGAGGACTTGGTTCTTCTAAATTAGCGATCGCTTCTGTTGGAGGTACAATGAACTTCATTACTAAGTCAGCAGATATGAAAAAAGGTGGTATTGTAAGATTGGGCGTTGGTAACAATGACTTTCTGAAAACATCATTCGCTTACAATACAGGAAAGTCTGACAAGGGATGGTCTTCTTCATTCTTAATGAGCAGACAAACCGGAGCAACATACATTCAAAACACAGACTACGAATCTTATGCTTACTATTTCGCATTAGGATGGGAACCAAATAAAAAACACAATTTCCAATTTACTATTACTGGAGCTCCACAATGGCATGATCAAAGATCATATGCTCCTTCTATTAGTGATTACGTGAGATACAATCCGGATAATGACGGAACTCCTGACAGAACTTATAATTCAGATTGGGGATATTACACGAATTCTGAAGGAAAAAGAGTTGCTCTTTCCAACAGATCAAACTATTATAATAAGCCCGTTATCATGTTAAACTGGGACTGGACTATCAATGATAAATCCAAGTTAAGCACAGTAGCATACATGTCTAATGGTAGAGGTGGTGGTACTGCTGATCTAGGAAGAGTTAACGGTAGAGGTCTTACAACTTTAGTTAACGGACAACCTTACTTTAGAGATGCTCAGGGACTTTACAATTATGACAAAGTTTTTGCTGAAAATGCTGCAGTAAATGCGAGTACCGCAAATGCAGGATCAACATTAGTGCGTAGAGCAAGTATTAATTCACATAACTGGTATGGTATATTAGCTAATTTCCAGCATAAGATTAATGATAACTGGAACTTCTCTGTAGGTACTGATGACAGATACTACTATGGATATCACTATCAGGTTATTTCAGATCTATATGGTGCACAAGGATACAAAGATGCTAATAATAAAAACATCGCTCCAAACCTTGTTACTCAAACTTCTGACTATAAAAAATTATCATGGAATCCTTTTGGAGGAAGCCAGGTTCCTCTTAACGAAAGAGTTGGATTCAGTAATGATGGTGAAGTAATCTGGTATAGCGGATTTGGTCAAGTAGAATATACAAAAGATAACTTATCTGCATTTTTACAAGGATCAGTTTCAAATCAAGGATATCAAAGAATTGATGAGTTTGTTCAAGATGGTATTACTGTACAAAGAAACCAAACTGTAAACAGAAAAACAGGTTTCAAAAACATCTTCGGATACAACATTAAAGGGGGTGCTAACTATAATATCAATGAAAACAATAACGTTTTTGCCAATATTGGTTATTACAGCAAGCAGCCATTCATGAACACTGTATATCCAAGTAACCAGCAAGTTGTTAACCCTCAGTTAACTAATGAGAAAATTTTCTCTGCTGAAGTTGGTTATGGTTTCAGATCTGCAAAATTCAGTGCAAATGTTAACATTTACAGAACACAGTGGAAAGATAGAGCTCTGAGAAGAAATATTCAGGTTCCTGACGTAACAGATGCATACGCAGAGATGAATGGTATTACAGAAATTCACCAGGGAGTTGAGTTCGATGCAACTTACAAACTGAACAAATTTTTGGAAATTAATGGAATGTTCTCTTGGGGAGACTATTACTATAAAGGAAATGCAACAGGTACAACATTTGACGGAAATAACAACCCTCTAACGGTAGCTGGAGATTCAAACACAACTACGCTTTATATTGATAAAGTAAAAGTAGGAGGAACAAGCAGCAACAGTATTCCACAAATGACCGCATCATTAGGAGCTACTGTTAAGCCGGTAAAAGACTTAAGCATCTATGCAGGATGGAGATTTGTAGGTAAGCTTTATTCTTCTATTGACATTGCTACTTTCTCAAACATAGCTAATCAAGACAGAGGAGTATTAAAACTGCCTGACTACAATCTTACAGATGTAGGTGTTTCATATAAAATCAGATTGAGAGACGCTAACCAATTTTTCACTATTGGAGCTAACGTTTACAACTTATTTGATACTACTTACATCCAGGATGGTGCAACAAATAATTTCGTTAAAGGAGCAGGAGACTTTAAAGATATACCAAGTGGAGCAACAGCTCAACAGCAGTATAGCGCTTATATCAATAATCCAAATAACTTCTATAAAGGAATTGATACAACCAACAGAGTATTCTTCGGATTTGGAAGAACTTGGGCAGCAACATTGTCATTCAACTTCTAATAAGATTATCATATTAGATTTTATAAATATCTATCCCGGCTTTTCGCCGGGATTTTTGTTATATTTGTGTACAAAAAATTGAATATGGATTTTTACAAGATTTTGCTTAATGCACACAAAGGATTCGGGTATCTTGAACTTCTTTTGACCTCATTATTTATTATTGCCCTTTTAGCTACGATGTTTGGCTTCAGTGGCAAAGTGAACAAATTTTTAAAGAAGACGACTCTCTTTACGATGATCTTCTTCCATGTTCAATTCCTTATAGGAGTTATCATGTTGGTGATCAATTTTACAGAAGGATTGGATATGGGATCAGTAATGAAAAACGCTGACTTAAGATTCCAGTATGTAGAACACCCATTTTCTATGCTAATTGCAGCTGTATTAATGACCATCATTAATAAGAAAGTAAAATCTAATGATACCATTTCACTGGGAATTGTAATCATGGGTCTTATTGCAGTAGGTTTATTTGCATTCGCGTTCCCTTGGATGAGAGTCTTTGGGGCTTAAAAAATAAAATACAACGGTATCAATGATGCGTTGATACCGTTGTAATAGTTTAACCTTAAATTTTTAATTAAATCAATGAAAGTAGCTGTAGTCGGTTCAACAGGAATGGTTGGACAAGTTATGCTTAAAGTTTTGGAGGAGAGAAACTTCCCTGTAACAGAATTAATTCCGGTAGCATCCGAAAGATCTGTAGGAAAGAAGGTGAAGTATAAACAGGAAGAATTTACGATTGTAAGCATGAAAGACGCTATAGCTGCCAAACCGGATATTGCTATTTTTTCTGCCGGAGGAGATACTTCTCTTGAATTTGCCCCTCTTTTTGCAGAAGCCGGCACCACAGTGATTGATAATTCTTCTGCATGGAGAATGGATCCTACCAAAAAACTGGTGGTTCCGGAGATCAATGCCCATGTTTTAACCAAGGAAGATAAAATTATTGCCAATCCCAACTGCTCTACCATTCAGTTAGTAATGGTTTTGGGGCCATTGAATAAAAAATATGACCTGAAAAGAGTGGTCGTTTCTACGTACCAGTCTGTAACAGGAACAGGAAAAGCTGCCGTAGATCAGCTCAATGCTGAAATCAGCGGAGATGACAACGTTGCCAAAGTGTATCCTTACCAGATCTTCAAAAATGCTCTTCCTCACTGTGACGTGTTCAGTGATGATGATTATACTAAAGAAGAGATCAAATTAATGAAAGAGCCTAAGAAAATCTTAGGGGATGATACATTCAATCTTACCGCAACTGCAGTGAGGGTTCCTGTTCAGGGAGGACACTCAGAAAGTGTGAATATTGAATTTGAAAATGAATTTGACCTTGACGAAGTAAGAAAGATCTTATCTGAAACACCGGGTGTCGTAGTCATGGACAATGTGAAAAACAACGAATATCCAATGCCGCTGTACTCAGAAGGTAAAGACGATGTATTCGTCGGCAGGATAAGACGGGATCTGTCACAGCCCAAAACGCTGAACCTCTGGATCGTAGCAGACAATCTGCGAAAAGGAGCAGCAACAAACGCTGTACAGATTGCAGAATACTTAGCAGCCAACAACTTAGTTTAAACTAACAAAATAAAAAAGAGTCTCAAAATTGAGATTCTTTTTTTTATCAAACTATGGAAAATAAAAAAACCATCAGCAACAAAGACAAAATAGGATTTCAAAAGCTTATTGCCGTTTTCGGCGTCATCTTATTCATAGGAAAGATCATCGCATGGAAGCTTACGAATTCCGATGCAGTATTCTCTGATGCCATGGAAAGCGTTGTAAATGTCATCAGTGCATTTATGGGACTCTACTCCCTTCACCTGGCTGCAAAACCCAAGGACGAAGACCACCCTTACGGCCATGGAAAAGTAGAATTTGTAACATCCGGCATTGAAGGGGCTTTAATAGCTATTGCGGGCATTATGATCATCTACGAAGGTGTCAACAGCTTAGTCGTTGGAAAAACACTGGCCAAGATTGATCTGGGAATATGGATCATTGCAGCAACTGCTGTAGTCAACTATTTACTTGGTTATGTTTCCATTAAAAGAGGTAAGGCAGAAAACTCTCTGGTGTTGATTTCCTCCGGAAAACATTTACAGTCCGATACCGTGACCACATTTGGAGTGGTCCTCAGTTTAATTGTAGTCTACTTTACCAAGATCTATTGGCTGGATTCGGTGGTAGCTCTTATTTTCGGTTTTTATATTATCTATGTAGGCTATAAAATTGTTAGAAAGTCTTTAAGTGGGATTATGGATGAGCAGGATCCGGATCTTCTGAACCAGATTATCAAAGTACTGGAAGAAAACAGAAGAATAGAATGGATCGATGTTCACAATATGAAGATCCAGCAATTCGGAGCCAATCTCCACATTGATGCGCATATCACCCTGCCCTGGTATTACAGTCTTCGTGAAGCTCATGATGAAATGGAAAAAATGATTATCGTCCTGGCCAAAAATATCAAAAGAAACATAGAATTTAATTTTCATATGGATGACTGCAAGACCATATCATGTCCTGTATGTCAGATCAAAGACTGCCCTGTCCGCGAAAAAGATTTTGTTAAACGCGTACAATGGACCCCGGAAAATGTAACAAGTGTAGAAAAACACACTGCAGATTAGCTGATCAACACACAGGCTGACCGACTACTGGTTGATTAGCCTGTCTTTTATTAATTGCTTTCTGTAATAAAACATCGGAACAATCAATAGCAGCGCCAGCGGCTGAATAACAAACCTTCTCATATAAAACGAAAAAAGGTAGCCAATGTCAAATCTGTCAGAGATACAGTAAAGATAGATCGGGAAAGTAATGGCAAAGATGATCGTAATCAGCAATGCCCCCTGTACCGTCCACTGTTTATTTTTAAAAAGACACTGAATGATCAGGCACGAAAATAGAAGATTAAGAACAAATCTGAAGAGATGCCCAATAATTAATCTCCCCCACTCAAACTGAGGAAATTCAATATTTTTATTAGCTTCATGAAAATACGCAAGAAATGGATCATAAAAGATGCTATCTTCAATAACACGTATCCCTATAAGACCGCAGATTCCTGCTATAACCAGAAGCCCGTTAAGAATTTTCATTTTTTAAAGCAAAGAATTTAATCCATACCAACCACAGAACCACCACGGTCCCGTAAATAACTGCAGGGAAAATAAAGTCGTGAAACATTTTTCCGTATTCCTCGTAGTCCGACATCACAATATTGAGTCCAACGATCCGGAGAAGGTTCATGATATAGAGCATAACAATTCCTGCCAGTGCATAAATAAAAGTTTTCAGTCCTTTATAAAATGCAAATACAAATGCCATGAAAAGAATCATAACCGAAATTGCATTACAGCCTTCCACCATCCTTGTCACATAGTTTTTCTTCACATAAAACCAGACCTGCTCATTTTTTATATCATCATAAAGCAAGGTCGGAAATCCCAAAGCCTTCTGAATAGACGCAACCTGATCGGCAATGATTCTCGAAAAAGGATCAAGTCCTCCTGCCTTACTCACATTCAGATAAAACTGATACGCAAAAAGCAGTACCAGATAGATAACGATGAACCTCAGCAAAATGTTTAAAACTGGTTTAAAATCCTTTAGCATAATGCAAAGATAAAAATTAGGATGTAAATTCACCCGTGTTTGAGATAAGAAAATAAAGATTTGAGAATGAAATTACTATTTTATGTCTTTATAACTGAATCCCAAACGATCCCATCTCTACCCTATTCTCCACCAGATTTCATATAGTTTAAATACTTTAATCATTATAACTCTTAAATCCAATCCCAGCATCCTGGATCGCGAATCCCGAACCTGGTAACTCTTCAACTTAACAAATTCCAAACTCCCATTAAATTAGTATATTTGTTTCCATATTATGACGTCCGAAAACACAAAACAATTTTTTGAAAAGTATCTGGGTAGCCCATCTTCCGAGTTTGTCACACTGGCTCAAAGCGGATCTGCGAGGGTGAATTTTCTGGCTAAATCAGACAACAAAAAATACATTGTTACCCGCAATGAAAATATTGCCGAAAATGAAAGCTTCCTCTATTATTCTGAAGTTTTTTCCGAACTGAATCTCAATACCCCTGCTATTTTTGCCGTTTCGGACGACAGAAAAATATATATACAGGAATTTCTTGGTGAACAGACTCTTTCCGAAATTATTTCAAAAGAAGGACTTTCTCCTCATGTCAAAGCACTGGTAAAACAAACGCTGGAAAAACTTTTTGAGCTTCAGATCGGGACTCAGGGAAAAATCGATTTCTCAAAAACTTTTGAATATGAAAAGTATGATGAACTTCCCGTGATCCATGATCTTTATTATTTTAAAAACTTTGTAGCTGACGTTCTTGAACTGGAATACCGTAAATCTACACTGCTAAAAGAATTTAAACAGATTGCTACCCGTATTGAAAGCCTTGCTCCAAAAGGAATTATGATCCGTGATTTTCAGGCCAGAAATATTATGGTCAACGAAGAAAGTAAAGTTTCGTTTATCGACTACCAATCTGCTATGGAAGGACCATTGATGTACGACGTCATCTCTTTTCTATTTCAGGCTAAAGCCGACTTTCCGGAAGATTTCAAAAACGAAATGCTCAGTTATTACATCGAACAATCTGAAAATGAACAAACTAAAATTCAACTAAGAAATTCGGTAAAACCTATTCAAATGATGAGATTCCTACAGGTATTGGGAGCTTACGGTTTTAGAGGATTAATCCAAAGGAAGCATCATTTTATGGCAAGCCTGGAAAAAGGGATTCAAAATATCACCCATTTTGCTGCATCCTGGGAAGAAATGAAAGATTATCCTGAGCTGAAAAAAGTAATAGAAAAGCTTTCTGCTGACGAAGTAAAATTAAAAATTAATATCTTTTTAAACCATTAAGATTCTTTAAGTTTTTAAGAATATTAAGCTGATGACAAAGAAAGAAATTACACAGTTATCATATGAGATTACGGGCTTTGCTATTAAAGTTCACAAAACTCTTGGCCCCGGTCTTCTTGAAAGCGTTTATGAACAATGTTTAAAGATCGAACTTATCAACAACGGATATGATGTAAAGCAGCAGCTTTATGTCCCAATCAATTATGAAGGGGTAGAAATTGAAACAAAACTTGTTGTAGATTTACTTGTCAATGATTCTATTATTTTAGAATTAAAAGCAGTTGAAGAAATACTTCCTATCCATGAAGCACAATTACTAACTTATATGAAAGTTCTCAAAAAGCCACAGGGTCTATTAATCAACTTTTTTACGAATAATATCACAAAGTCATTGAAGCCTTTTATTAACGAATATTTTAAAGAACTTCCTGACTGAATTTTGATTTATCAAAATCTTAACTTACCTTAAATACTTAAAAGAATCTTAATGGTTCAAATAAAATAAAAAAAGAATGTTACACATCGACATCCACAGTTTTTCATACAAAAAAGGAGGAATCCCAAAAGACAATTCCGGAAACGGCGGAGGCTTTACCTTTGATTGCAGAGGAATTTTAAATCCCGGAAGAATTGAAGAATATAAAATCCAGACCGGAAATGACATCGGAGTTCAGGAATATCTTGAAACCAAAACAGAAATGCCTAAGTTTCTCGAATTGGTAAAATCTATCATTTCTATTAATATCGATAACTATCTGGAAAGAGGTTTTGAAGATCTGCAGATCAGTTTTGGATGTACAGGAGGACAACACAGGTCCGTCTATTCTGCCATCAAGATCGCTGAATTCATTAAAGAAAAATATCCTGACGGCATAGAAATAAGCCTTCACCACGACGAACAGCACCAACTGAATTCATAAATGATCATGGATAAACGATAAATGATTAGCGTATTTAAACATCCATTATCATCACTTATTCATTGGGGTCATTCATCAATCATCATTCATCCATTATAAATAAAAAATGAAAGCTTTAATTTTCGCTGCCGGGAAAGGCACAAGGCTGAAACCTTTTACGGATCATCATCCAAAAGCACTGGCCCAGGTAAATGGCGTCCCCCTTTTGGAAAGAAATATCAATTATCTTAAAAGCTTCGGAATAAAAGATTTTGTGATCAATATCCATCATTTTGGAAATCAGATTATTGAATTTTTGAATAAAAACAGTAATTTCGGATGCAACATTGAAATCTCTGATGAGACTAATGAACTGCTGGAAACCGGTGGCGGCTTGATTTTTGCTAGAAAGTTTCTCGATCACGGGGAAGATTTTCTGATCATGAACGCTGATATATTAACGGAGATCAACATCAATGCTCTCGTTGAATACCACAAAAAGATAAAAGATTTTGCTACTTTAGCGGTTTCCGATAGAGATAGCTCAAGAAAATTGCTTTTTAATGACGATTTGGTATTACGGGGATGGCTTAATGTACAATCGGGAGAACAGAGGCTCGCGGAATTCAATAAAGGATTTAAAGCTCTTGCTTTCAGCGGCGTTCACTGTATCAACCCTGCTATCTTTGAAAAAATAAAGAGAACCGGCAAATTTTCTGTTATGGAAGAATATCTGGATCTGATGCAGACGGAACATATCCACGGATTTGTGCACGACAGCATTCTGATTGATGTAGGAAGACCTGAATCCGTAATAGAAGCCGAAAAACATTTTAAATAATTTTTGCAATGGAAATGGATGGAACCAGGGATGAAAGTTTAGTAAATCCGGCCCTTGATATTAATGAAACAAAACTTCACAACAGTCTCAGACAGAAGACCTGGGATGAAACCATTACCAAGGACAGCTGGATGGTGTTCAAGGTTATGGCTGAATTTGTGGATGGGTACGAAAAGCTGGCCAAGATAGGCCCTTGTGTATCTATATTCGGTTCTGCAAGACTAAAGCCTGAAAGTAAATATTATGAGATGGCGGTGGAAATTGCAGAAAAGATCACCAAACTGGGTTTCGGAATCATTACCGGAGGCGGGCCGGGAATCATGGAAGCAGGAAATAAGGGAGCTTTTAACGCTCAGGGAAGATCAATAGGCCTTAATATTGATTTGCCATTTGAACAGCATTTTAATCCTTATATCAATAAATCTTATTCTATGAACTTCGATTACTTTTTTGTCAGAAAAGTAATGTTTGTAAAATATTCTCAGGGTTTCGTTGTAATGCCGGGAGGTTTCGGTACATTAGACGAGCTCACAGAAGCAATGACGCTGATCCAGACCAACAAAATCGGGAAATTCCCCATCGTCCTTGTAGGAAGCGAATTCTGGGGAGGATTACTGGATTGGTTCAAAGCAACTCTATTAAAAGAAGGCATGATTGCTGAAGATGATCTGGATTTATACAGAGTAGTAGACACCGCTGATGAAGCCGTAGCGCACATCAAGGCTTTTTATGATAAATATTCTGTGAATGTAAATTTTTAATTGGCATATTATTTGTGACCTATAAATAGCAAGAATGATTGTAAATCTATTAATTAAGATGAAAAAACTTTTATATATATCAGGAATTTTAACATTTTTTGTGTTAATGAGTTTTATGTATGCAGACTTTTTCTCTTCAATGACAAAAGTGGATTATATAGATGGAAGTAAAACATTGAAGTTCACCACAAAAATGAATACCAACCATATTTCTGATGCTATTAAAATCAATCCTAATACAGCAGGATTTGAAGCAGAGGTAAAAAAATATGTGAACAATAATTTTGATGTGTATGTCAATGGCTCTCCAAAAACTATAACCTTCACCGGAAGTCAGGTAAGCGGAGAAACTGTATGGGTATATTTTGAGACCGGTGGCGTATCCGATATCAGTGCCCTGAAAATTAAGAACACGATCCTTTTAAGTGCTTTTCCTAAGCAGATCAACATTGTTAGTATTGCTTACAAAGGAAGCCAGAAAGTAATGAATTTCCAGAGAGGAAAGGAAGTGAATGAAGTTGCTTTCTAATCGGAATAGTTTAAAAATAAAAAAACCACTGCGGATGCGGTGGTTTTTTTGTATCCCATTTTCAATTAAATTACTTATTTTATCCGCTGTTAATAAAGTAAATATGCAATGAACAGAAAATTTGTAATGCCAATAATCATAATTTGTTCAATCGGCTGCATTGCCTATTTTCTTAAATATAAAGCAACAAGGCAGCCGACAGAAGTAATTCTTAAAAATTCTAAATATACTGTAGGAGAGATTACTTCCGATGATTATGGGGACAGGAGATATGCAAAAGGTAATGATTACACATTCAGATATAGCGGAGGTACCATTAGAAAAGGGCATCAGAATGGAGAATTTATTAACGGGAGAAAATATCTTGTGGTATATGATTCTACAGATATCAGGAACGGCTATCTAATATTAGATAAATTTGACATTACAGATTCTTTGGAAAAATATCATGTCCATAAAAATTACGATTATTATGATGTGGGATGGTCATTACCCAACATCCCTTTCAAATATGACAAAAGTGATATTGAATATGAGGTAAAAGTGAATCTCAGAAGTGAATAGCTTCATATTCAAAAAACCACGAAAAATAATCCTTTAAAGTTTGAAATCTCTGATTTACAATACACATATCGCAGCCACCAGTCATTGTAGGTTTATCAATTAAAACAAAAAAGGCCGTCTCCTGAAAGACGGCCTGTATTTAAAATATCAGATTGATTATTGAACCTGAATATTATCTAACTGAATCGTAGTGGTAACACCTGTAGATGCTCCCGTATACTCAAATAAGATAAATCCATTCCCCGTTAATCCGGCAGGCAGTGTGTAAGTTCCTGCAGGAGCTAATGTCCCGTAATTAACAGCTGGAGCCTGTGGAATTGTAAATGCAGAGGTAATATCTGTTTTAGTGGCCGTTGTAATATCTCCAAGCGGAGTATAGTTGGTGGTATAGTATACTTTTAAAGCATTACCATTCCAGAATCCAACGTTAACGTCAAATTTTACGGTATTGGCTGCTGTAAAATCAACAGGTACCGCAAAATAAGTCAAATAGTTTCCAGAACCTGAATTCGCTCCCAACTGGATATACTTATTGCTGCTAAAAGTCTTTAACTGCCAGTATCTGTTTCCTAATACGGCATCATTTACATATTTAGGATACACTTCAAGGTTAGTAGGCGTCAGTGAATAACTTTCAAAGTTTTCAAGGAATGAACCAGAATAAGCGATTTCAGTACCTCCTTTTGGCGGCGTTGCATCTACTCTTGTTCCAGTGAAGTTAATATCAGATAAGCTTCTGATCAGCATCTGCCATGTAGAATTGTATCTGCTTACTACAAAAGTAACGGTACCATTTCCTTTTGGTATAAGCTCTCCTCCACTCTTGAAAAATCCTGAATTTCTGATCACTGCAGTACCTCCCAATTTATCTTCAATATTTCTGTCGGTATCCAATCCCTGGTTTCCGGCATCATAATCAAGATATTTTTTCTGAACAGGGAAGATCTCACCGATACCGAACTGTACATCAGATACCGTTACTAAAGTGTTGATCAAATTAGCCTGTTTCGCATCATTTAATGAATTAAGTTTTGTAGGAACAAGAGTCTGGACATCCAAACCGTTTCCACCACAAACTCCTGAAACATATCTTCCAACAAGGGCCTGAGGAATTCTCCCGATCGCAAAGTTCGGATCTTCAGAACCAAGTTTAATAGATCCTCTGTCAAGACCTAGACGTAATCCTTTAGCATTAATTCTGATGTGTGCTCCTACGGGATAATCAGCAAAGTTACTTGCTTTGTCTACTTCGATCTGAAGACCTACTGTAGGATTAACTGTTTTATCCTGGAAAGAGATGGTTTTATAGAAATTTCCCTGAGCATCAGAAGAAACAATATATCCGTCGAAGATCTGATCTGTAGTAATTAATTTATATCCTGTAGCAGGAGCCTGCGCTGCGAAATCTGCCATTGAAATGGTAGGCGCTTCGAATTTATTTGAACAGGCGATAGGGGGAGTTTCCCAATCATCATTCTTTACACAAGAAGACAATGCAGACAGTACACCTACTGCTACGAATGTCGTTTTGAAAAAGTTAGTGAAATTATTCATTGTTATTTTTTTATTTTTTATTAGAATCTGAATTGTAAGTTAACAAAGTAAGAACGTCCCTGAGTGTACCAGTATTTCGGTCCGAAAGAAGGTGTAGGGCTGTAATAGTCTGCCGCAAAATCTTTCGCTTTCGTTTCTCTCGTTTGCTCAAAACCTCCTGTAATGAATCTCTTGTTGTTTAAGATGTTATTCACAGAAGCAGTCAATAAGATGTAATACTTTCCAATCATGAATGATTTCCCTGCATTGGCATTTAAGAAAAATGCAGAAGGAAGTTGTACAGGCTTCAGCATATCACGTACTTGACCATCGGTAAGACCCAGGTAAGGTGTACTTGAATACGGGTTCTGAATAAAGTTATTCGTTCTTAAAGCCGGAGCCGGATCCAGATAATTGTTGTCAAAATAATTCCAGTTGGCACCTACCCACCAGTATTTCGGGTTGTTGTAACGGAACCCCAAAGAGAAAGCACGCTGAGGAGTTCCTCCTTGTTTATAATCCTTCAGATAAGCTTTTCCGAAAGAAGTCACACTGCTTCCTGAGGCATCTGAAACAAGGTATACTTCAGGATTATTTCTGTACGTATACTCTCCTAAACTCGCAAGTCCCTGTAAAGATAAAGTAGGTAGAACTTTCAGGTCAACCCCTAGTTCAACCCCCATATTTCTTTTCTCAACATTGGACATTACCTGAGTAACGAAAGCACTCTGTACCTGAGAAACAGATCCGTCAGGATTTGTGCTGCTCAATTGAATTCCGTCTGCAAAAAATCTCTGTACATTCGTCTCATTCTGGGTGTCAACAAGATATCCGGATGCTCTTAATTTAAGGAAAGGAGTATTGATCACATAACTTAAATCATTGGCCGTATATACTGTACTTCTGATGTTAGGATTTACAAGTGCATTAATTCTAGGATTGATAAATAAATCTTCCAGGAATGGTGCCTGGTTGTACATTGCTCCGTTATACACCAAGAAGTTACGCCCGTTGATACGGTAAACAACCTGTCCTTTCAGACCGAAGTTCCAGAAATTGTAATCTTTACTTTTTCCGTATGAATTCTCATATAAATAATGCTTGAAAAGACCTTCTCTGTTTGAAGAAGAATATCCCGCCATAGCAGAAACAAATACATCAAAATTACCTGTAGAGAATTTCAATCCCGGATTTACCTTTGCTTCCTGTCTTCTCAGGATATAGTTGTACGTCATACGGTCTCCTACTCTCAACTGAACGTTAGGATCCAACGTATTATATAATCCAGAAGAACCAGGCTTAGCAGATTCTTTAAATGGGTCTACACCAATAGCATAATCACCTCCTAAAAGATCTTTCATTTCACGGTAAAGCTCAGATTTATAGTTCTGATAAGATACGTTCATGATAAACTTCGTACGGTCATTAAAGTTGTACGTGTAGTGTGTACCAGCGTTGAAAATTTTATCGTCACTTACATCATCTACCAGATATATTTTAGAACGCTTTCCGGATATCCCGTACAGACGGGCCATTTCAGCCTGATCTGCTGCATCGTTCTTTTGGTTGTTGGCATAGATCTGTCCCCAGTTGATCTGAGTAACATTAGGATCCCCATTCTGCCAGCTTGCCAAACTTGTATTGTAAGCATCAATTAGAGTTGCGTACTGTAATGGATCAGATTGAGTATTGTTGGTAGCATTATAAATAATACTGTTGATAGAATAACTTGGTAGGTTTCTGTAATACGTAGGAGAAGGATTGGTCACCCCATTCCAGTCTAAACGGGAACCTTTATCTTTTCCAAACTGGTAAGATGCAGTCGTCCAAAGGCTGGAATTTTTATTGATTTTCCAGAAATCCTGAACCTGGAAAAGCGGCTGGAATCCTCTTCGAACTCTTTCGCTTCTCTTTTCTCCATCCTGCCATCCCCAGTAAGAGTTGTAATGCACTCCTCTGTAGTCATAAACTTCCTGAGTACTTGGACTGGCTGTAGATCTTCTGTATGGCGCACCGATCGCATTGAACGTAATCGTATGGCTGTCACTGAATTTCTTTTCTATACCAAGATAAGCACCATAAGCATCGTAGAAAGTTCCTTCCTGAATTCCTTCTTCTGCCCATCTTCTTGCTCCCATTACAGTAAATGCCCATCCTTTCTTGCTCATTCCTGAGGTATAACGTAAAGAGGTTCTGTTTCTGTAGTTTCTGTTGGTTAAGGATTGTGTAAACTGGAATCCTTTTCTATACTCACTTGCTTTCGTGTTTTTGTAAACCACAGAGCTGTTTCCACCGAAAGCATATTCAGACGGAGAATGGTTAGATGCGATCTCCGGATATCTCGTGATCTCGTTGAGTCCACCCCAGTTGCTGAAGTCAACATTACCATTATCAGATTTCACCATAGAAACACCGTTCAGCATAGACTCTCCGGTTCTTCCGTCGATCCCTCTCGGGCGGAACCAGTAAAATCCTAAATCAAACGCAGCAATTCTGCTGAATACATCCATTGATGATTGCAGCAATCCTACCGTAGAAGCTTGTCCACTGCTGTTGCTGTCATCATCATCGTTGTCTATAATCGCCAAACCTTGATCTGCGCTTGTAAGATTGGAATACAGGGTAACAATTCCCAGATCCTTTCTTTTCTCATCCGCTACGTCAAACTCCATCACTTTCGTTTCGAAGTTTGGTTTCGTAATCATAATTTGATAATGGCCCGGCTGCAGATCTACAAACTGGAAGTATCCAATTTTATCAGCCGTTACATCATTTTCACTCCCTTTAAGATCTACTTCTGCCCTTTCAACAGGCTTTCCGTCAGCATCCTTAAGATACGCAAATACAGTAGTCTGCGCAAAATAGAATGAAGCTGGAAGTAAAGTAAATAAAGAGACTAATGATAGTTTTTTAATCATGAGTATATTTATTTTTTTTAATACTTTTCTTATTAGTTTTCAACAGTTTAAAAGTTGGGGGCACAAATTTAGTCAAAATTTGGAATTTCCAACTTTTTTAACATTATTTTTTCTTAACATGGCAACCTTTTATGATTCATTATATAAGAGAATTATTTTATATTGTTTTAAATTTACAAATATTTAAAATGGGTTGAATTAAAAAAAGTAAATTTGTCGTTTAAATAATTTTAATACTCTAGAGGATGAAGAGATTTATGAGTTTTATGGCCATCGTTTTTTCGATCATGGCTTTTGCACAACAGGGAAAACTGCGAAAAGTTGCTGCTGTTGGTTTTTTGAATGTGGAAAACCTTTGGGATACTATACGTTCTGCCGATTATATTGATGGTACCAAAGACATCCGTAATCCCGCTTTTCACAGAAGCATCCCGATTGATTCTATCCAGTTTTTAGAAGCTGAAAAATATGACGGACAATGGAGTGACGGCGCTTTAAAGGGTAAAAAAGCAGTAAGATACCAAAGTGGTTCTGAAGAATTCACCCCAAAAAGCGGCAAAAATTATAATACTAAAATTTATAAAGCCAAGCTTGCCAATGAAGCAAAAGTAATTGCTGAACTTGGGGCACAATATACCAAAACAGCTCCTGCAGTAGTAGGACTTATAGAAGTAGAAAACAGACAGGTAATCGAAGACCTTGTAAAACAACCTGCGCTTGCCAAATATGATTACGGAATCGTTCATTATAATTCTTATGATTACAGAGGTATTGATGTAGCTCTGATCTATCAGAAAAGAAGATTTACGGTAACCAACTCTTTAAAGAAAGAACTGAAAGTTTTCGGTGATGACGGAAAAAGAGAATACACCAGAGATATCCTTGTCGTAACAGGTTTCCTTGACAATGAAAAGGTAGCTTTCTTTATGAACCACTGGCCTTCAAGAAGAGGAGGTGAAGCCGTTTCATTACCTAAAAGAAATGCTGCAGCAGCGTTATTGAAACAGCAAATGGACAGCATCAGAACAGCAGATCCTTCCACAAAACTTTTTGCAATGGGTGACTTTAATGATGATCCCGTAAGTTCTAGTTTAAAAAACCATTTAAAAGCAGTAGCAAGTCCTAAGGATTTAAGCGAAACGACTCCTTATCTCAATTTAATGTATCCTTTATATAAGAAAGGTATTGCTTCACTGGCTTACCAGGATGCCCCTAACCTTTTTGACCAGATCATTGTTTCTAAAAATTTAGTATCCGATCAGGTAACAAAAGAATACTCAGTGTACAAAGCTGAAATCTTTGCTCCGGCCTATTTGGTGAATAAAGAAGGAAATTACAAAGGCTATCCTTTCAGATCCTGGAACGGAGATCAGTTTACAGGAGGATACAGTGACCACTTCCCGGCATTTGTTATTCTTCAGAAAGAACCATAAAAAATCAACTTAGGCACTCATTTTGAGTGCTTATTTTTTATATCACTATTTTATCATGAAAAATCTCATCGTTATCCTCATCCTCGCATTTCTTCCTTTCAGCTGTTTTTCTCAAAATACGCCTAAGAAAGATGAGGAAAAGTCCGAAATGAAACCTTCTAAAAATGATGACGGCGAATGGGATCTCACCGTGATTGATACCCAGTTCGATTATTTTTTAAATGCTGTAGCCAAACCCATGAGCCAGTACTCAGAATCCTATCTGAAAACAAAAAATACATTTCTGGTCAATGAATGGAATTCTTATTACAATTCAGGAAAATACAGGAATATCATAGAATCAGGAATAGATTACAACCCACGAGAAAACTACGGGATCAAATTTGAATACAAGCTCTACCAGGTTTTTGCTTATGTAAGCTGGAAGTATGGACTGAAAATGAACGGACTTTCTGCAAGTGATGCTATGAGATAACCTAAGAAGCTATTAGAAAACTGAAAATTCAGGATAATCATTCGATTTTAAGCCATTGTTTCTTATGTTATGAAAACTTATTATACACTAAAATAGCAATAAAAAAGGTTCAGAATTTCTTCTGAACCTTTTACTTTTATAACAGCTGAAAATTATTTGTTGAATAATTCCTCTACTTTATCCCAGTTGACTACACTAAAGAAAGCTGAAACATAGTCAGGTCTTCTGTTTTGGTAGTTTAAATAGTAAGCATGCTCCCAAACGTCTAATCCTAGAACCGGAGTTCCCTTAACGTCTGCAACAGGCATTAATGGGTTATCCTGGTTTGGTGTAGAAGAAACAGACACAGATCCGTCTGCGTTTTTAACCAACCAAGCCCATCCTGAACCGAATCTTGTTTTGGCAGCATCAGAAAAATCTGTTTTGAATTTTTCAAGACCACCGTAAGCGTCGATAGCCGCTTTTACATTTCCTACAGGCTCATTGCTTCCGCCCGGAGTTAAAATTTCCCAGAATAACGAGTGGTTGAAGTGTCCTCCTCCATTATTTCTTACTGCTGGTTTGTCAGTTCCTGTCTGGCAGATCTCTTCGATGGTTTTTCCTGCTAATTCAGTTCCTTCGATCGCTTTATTTAAATTGTCAATATAAGCCTGGTGATGTTTTGTATAATGGATTTCCATAGTTTTTGCATCGATAGTCGGCTCTAATGCATCATATGCATATCCTAATTTTGGTAATTCAAATGACATAATTTTATTTTTAATGTTATATTCAAATTTAACCAATATTTAAGCTAATATCAAATATTGGGGATTACTTTAATAAATCTTTAACATTGATATCCTGATTTAGAATGAATTAAACTTTCACAGGGAAAGGATGGGACCGGGAAGAAGACAGCTATCACGGTATAAAACACTTCTGAAAGTCAATTTAAAAAAAAAGAATATAATCTCATAATACTTAGCACTATCACAATGCAACCTAAATATTTCAATATCCAAACCCTTAGAAAAGACCACAAAAAAACACGGAGATCAGATCACCGTGCTTTTTTATTAACAATTAAATTTAATCTATTTATTCATAGACATCAGGAATTCTTCATTATTCAAAGTTCCTCTGATGTTTTTATTGACAAATTCCATAGCTTCCACAGGATTCATTTCAGAAAGATATTTTCTGAAGATCCACATTCTCTGAGAAGTAACTTCATCTAAAAGTAGATCATCTCTACGGGTGCTTGAAGATACAAGGTCAATCGCAGGATAAATTCTTCTGTTGGCAATTTTTCTGTCCAACTGAAGTTCCATGTTACCCGTTCCTTTGAATTCCTCAAAGATTACTTCGTCCATTTTAGAACCCGTATCGATAAGTGCTGTAGCAATAATAGTTAGTGAACCACCGCCTTCAATCTTTCTGGCAGCCCCGAAAAATCTTTTCGGTTTGTGAAGCGCATTGGCATCTACCCCACCGGAAAGAACCTTTCCTGATGCTGGAGTAACCGTGTTATAGGCTCTTGCTAATCTCGTAATAGAGTCTAGCAGGATCACTACATCATGTCCGCATTCCACCATTCTCTGGGCTTTTGCTAAAACAAGGTTAGCCACTTTTACGTGCTTATCTGCTGCTTCATCAAATGTAGAGGCAATAACTTCTGCATTTACACTTCTTTCCATATCGGTAACTTCTTCAGGACGTTCGTCGATCAGAAGGACCATCATATATACTTCAGGATGATTGGCTGCAATAGAGTTGGCAATATCTTTAAGCAACATCGTTTTACCTGTTTTAGGCTGGGCAACGATCATGGCTCTCTGTCCTTTCCCGATTGGAGCGAAAAGATCTACAATTCTTGTTGAAAGGGTAGATCCGTTTCCGGTAAGATTGAATTTCTCTTCAGGGAAAAGCGGAGTTAAATATTCAAAGGCGACACGGTCTTTGATGAACGCAAGATCACGTCCGTTTACTTCCGTAGGTTTCAGTAATGAAAAATATTTTTCACCTTCTTTCGGTAGTCTTACAATTCCTTTTACCGTATCTCCGGTTTTCAAACCAAAATTTCTGATCTGTGCTGTAGATACATAGACATCATCAGGAGAAGAGATATAGCTGAAATCGGATGAACGAAGGAATCCGTAGTTATCCGGAAGGATTTCCAAAACCCCTTCAATGCTTACCATCCCGTCAAAACTGAATTCTTTTCTGTGTTCAGAATGATGCTCCTCATTTCTGTCAGCATGTTGTCTGTGCTGATTTTGATTAGGGTTCTGATTCTGATGTTGATTAGGATTTTGGCTCTGACCCTGATTTTGGTTTTGATGCTGATTAGGGTTCTTATTTTGGTTTCCGCTGTTTTGCGGATTGTTGTGTCCTTTTTGTTGGGATCTGGCCTGAGGTTGGGAAGTAGCAGGCTTTTCTTCTGATGGAGCAGATTCCTGAGGTTCTGCATTTTTAGGAGCTTCAGCTCTTTCTTGTGGAGTTTCTGTATCACCGGTGTTGGCAACGACTCTTTTTCTTTTTTTCTTAGCCTGTGCTGAGTTGTTTTCTTCAGGAGCGGAAACTGTTTCAGTTTTGGGTTCTTCCTGCTTTATTTCTTCGGCGACTGGTACCTTTTCCTCTACTTTTGTTTCTTCAGCCTGGGGTTTCGCTTCTGCCGGTGCTTTTACTTCTGCTTTCGGCTTGGCAGGTTGTCTTTTAGGCGCTGCTTTTTTTACAGGAGCCTTAGCAGGTTTATCTGCCGGTTTTTCTTCAGTATCCATGCTGGTTTCTGTGGCGTTGAAATAATCTTTTGCAACTTTAGGGTTAGAAGCCTGAAAGTCAAGAACGGCAAAGATCTTATCATTATCATTGCTGTTTCTAGCAACTTTAACGCCTAAATCTTTTAAGATTTTAGTCAGTTCCGTTACGGATTTTGACCTTAACGTTTCTATGTTAAACATACTTAATGTAAAAATGTAATTAATTGTGAGTAAGAAAAGTAAGTCCGGTGACTTGTATTTTCAAGTACATATGTATAATGCAAATCTACACTAATTTTTGAATTGTGCAAAATTTATGTTATTTTTGCCAGGTATTTAATAATCAATGTTACAGAGAATACAGACTATATGGACTCTGCTGGCCGTTTTAGCCGCTGTTTCCCTTTTCGTTACAGGACAGGATGTTGACGTTTTTGGCAATATTCCGGTGATAGATATAAGCTGTATTGCCCTTGTTTTGGCAGGTGCATTAAGTATTTTCAGCTTTAAAAACAGAAAAAGACAAATTTTGCTGAATACATTCAGCATCATTATAAACGTTTTGTTGATTGGTGTATTGGCGTACTGGTTACTCAACTTATCCGGAGGAATTCAGATTCCTGAGAAGGGTATTGAGCCGGTTTTCCCATTGATCGCGGTCATTTGTCTGCTTATAGCAAACGTATTGATCCGCAGAGATGAGAGGCTCGTAAAATCTGTAGACCGACTTCGATAGCCTTACAACGATTTTTTTTGAGTGAGAACAGTTCCGAAAGGGACTGTTTTTTTTTTGCGATAATGATTTAAGAAGACATCTCAGCAGATCCTTAACCCCCTAAAGCTGAATAAGTTTTTAAGGATATTAAAATGATTTTTCTTAATTTCGTTCAACAGTGTAAAGCTTATGAATGGTTATTATATACATTAATTTATATAAGTTTATGCAACATTTCTATTAACCCTACGACTGATCTTACTAAATTTAAAAAAATGAAAAAACTAACCTACATTGCCTTATCGTTCTTCTCTGTATGTACGTTTGCACAGGAAGTTTCAAAGGACAGAGTAAAGACGATCCTTTCAACACTGGCTTCAGACGAAATGAAAGGCCGTGAAATTGGAACACCTGAAAATGACAAAGCAGCCGAATACATCGCAAAGCTATTTAAGGAAAACAATCTTGAATACTGCACAGGAAACTCTTACCTGATTCCTTTTGACTATGAAGGTAAAAAGGTGTACAATGTATGTGGTATAAAAAAAGGGAAAACGGATAAGTATCTTGGATTCTCAGGACACTTCGACCATATTGGGATGAGCGACAAAACCGGAGACAATATTTACAACGGCGCAGATGATGATGCAAGTGGAATTGCCACTTTAGCAGGTATTGCGGATTATTTCAAAAATAAAAAACCTGACTTCTCCATGGTTTTCATCGCTTTCAATGGGGAGGAAAAAGGAATGCTGGGGTCAAGGGCTATTTCTACAGATGCCAGTTTAGATAAGGTATATAATAATATGACGGCACTTTTCAATTTTGAAATGGTGGCTACCGAATCTCAGTTTGGCAAAAATGCCCTTTTTATGACTGGCGACGAGTTTTCTGATTTTGATGAACTTTTCAATAAATATGCAGCGAACGGTCTAAAGATAAATCCTGATCCTTACGCAACTCAAAAATTATTCTACAGATCAGATAATGTAAGTTTTGTAAAGAAAAAGATTATCGCTCACTCATTTTCGACCGTTGATATGACGAAAGCTTCTCATTACCATAACGAAAGTGACGATGTAAGTGTTGTAGATTTTGATAATTTAACAGGCATCATCAATAATGTTGGAAAAACTCTTGAGAAATTAAATCCTCAGAATTTTGCACCCCAATATAATGACAAAGTAAAATTTTAAATAATTTCCATCATAAAAACCGTCGAAATGACGGTTTTTTTCATACGTATTCTATTTGTAACTATGAAAAATCAAGCAAGTGTTTGTAACAAAACCGATCAAATTGAAACATATTAATTAAAGTAAAACAGGATTAAGAACGTCTATTCCTTTAATTTTACGTAATTTTGCTATCCAATTTTTCATTGAATGAAACCATTACAAAGAATACTTTATTTCGCGAAACCGCACCAAAAATACCTTTTCGGAAGTATGTTTTTCAACATACTCTACTCCTTACTCAACATCCTGTCTGTGGGAACCATGCTTCCTATTTTGGGACTGATGTTCGGAACCATTGAAAAACAGGGAAGAGAGCCGATATGGAATGGCGAACTGGGTACCTATTTTAATTATATAAAAGATAAAGCGTATTACTTTGTACAGATACAAATTGATCAGCATGGTGCTGTTCAGGTACTTGCAGTGCTGTGTGCAATCACAGGGGTTTCATTTTTACTGAGAAATATTTTCAGATATATCGGGTCTTTTTTATTGGTGAACTACCGTGTGGGGATTACCAAAGATCTGCGTACTGCAATGTATAATAAATTTCTTCAGCTTCCTGTTTCTTTCTTTACAGAACAGAGAAAGGGAGATATGATGTCCAGAATTTCCAATGATATCGGAGGTGTGGAAGGCGGCATCATGGGGGTATTGGTAGATATCATCAATGCTCCGTTCATGATCATCTCTTCACTGATCGCATTATTTTTACTGTCTCCTCAGCTGACCCTTTTTTCACTGGTCGTTTTCCCGGTGATGGGCTTGCTGATCTCATGGACAGGAAAAAGCTTAAAAAAACAGGCTCATTATGCTCAGGCAGAGCTTGGAAATCTTTTTTCGCTGGTAGACGAAACTTTAAAATCGTCTAAAGTAATCAAGATCTTTAATGCAGATAAGATTCTTAAGAACAGATTCAACGAAACAACAACCAACTGGCAGAACTTCGCCATAGATATGAGCCGAAAAAGAGAATTGGCCTCTCCTATGAGCGAATTCCTTGGTTCTATTACCATTCTTATCATTACGTGGTATGCAGGAACCCAGATCTTAGAGGACCAGACGATGAAACCTCAGGCTTTCCTGGTGTTCATCGGGATGTTCTTCCAGATTCTTGATCCTGCTAAAAAACTTTCCAGTGCGATCTCTTCTATCCAGGGAGGTATGGCAAGTTTGGAAAGAGTAGCGGAAGTTCTTGATTATGATTTAAAAGTAGAAGAAATCGCAGAGCCGGTTTCTATCTCTACATTGAGCAACCAGATTGAATTCAAAAACATTGGATTCTATTATGATAAAGACAATGTTATCCTTAAGAATTTCTCACTGATCATTCCGAAAGGAAAGACGATTGCCCTTGTAGGACAGAGTGGAAGTGGAAAAACGACTATCGCCAACCTTCTGGCTAGATTCTATGACGTAAATGAGGGCCAAATCTTAATTGATGGCGTAGATATCAAACATCTAAAATTAAAAGAATACCGCCAGCTTCTTGGAATGGTAACTCAGGAATCTGTATTATTCAATGATTCAATATACAATAACATCCTGATGGGTAAGCCTGAGGCTACGAAAGAGGAAGTAGTTGAAGCGGCCAAAATCGCCAATGCCGATTCTTTCATCACCAATCTTCCGGAAGGGTATGATTCTAATATCGGTGATGACGGGAATAAGCTTTCAGGAGGCCAGAAGCAGAGAGTTTCTATTGCACGAGCTGTATTGAAAAATCCACCAGTAATGATCCTGGATGAAGCTACTTCTGCCCTGGATACGGAATCTGAAAGATTTGTACAGGATGCTTTGGATAAAATGATGGAAAACAGAACTTCTCTTGTTATTGCCCACAGATTGTCAACGATCCAGAAAGCAGACTGGATTGTGGTCATGGAAAAAGGAATCGTAGTGGAACAAGGAACCCATCACGACCTTATCGCTAAGAAAGGAATGTACCACAAACTTGTGGAACTTCAGAACTTTGACTAATCATTTGATGAATTAAATTCAATTCAATGAATCCCATACAAGAGTACTTCTACAGAATCGACGAGCCTGAAAGAAGTACTCTTTTGTTTTTACGCCAAAAGATCCTGGAATCCGATACAGAGTATATTACTGAAACATTAAGTTTCGGACTTCCTTTTTTTAAGTATAAAAAGAAAATGCTGTGCTACCTCTATTACAGTAAAAAATATAAACAGCATTATGTAAGTTTTTATCATGGGGACAGACTTGATCACCCTCTATTGATTCAGGATGGCAGAAAAAAGTTTAAAATACTTCTGATCGATATGGAAGAAGATCTTCCTGTTGAGATAATTTTAAACCTTACAGAAGAGGTTAAGAAGCATATAAAATAAAAACTGCGACATGGTTTCACCATGCCGCAGTCATCTTTAAAAACTATTTTTCCATTATTGTGTGTTAATTCCGCTGAATTCTGCCTGCTTTACGGCCCACGCAATCATATTCGCGAATAATATAGAATTCTGTACCTGCATTCCTCCTATAGCAAACCCGTTTCCTGCATATCCATACGCTGCTTTCTGCACAGGAAAAAATCCTCCTGAACTTGGTGCTACGAAAGGCTCTATCGTGTTGCTTGGATAAGGACTACCATTCGCATTTTCATTACTTAAGAAGCCACCGTCACCAAACCAAATAAAGTTCAGATTGCTGCTTCTCAATCCGGAAAGACCGGTTCTTGCTGTTGTACTGTTAATAGGCTGCGCATAACTGTAAGGAATAAATCCGCTTGTAAGACCTGACATTCCAACTGTTGTAGAAGCATCTTCACCCCAGTTTTTTCCTCTTACATCTCCAAAAGGACCGTTAAGTATCGGATCATCCGTATTCGCAAGAGCATATACTGATCCTGCCCCTCCTCCATAGGAAGCTGAAATGGTAGGATCTGAAAATATTCCTCTGAATAAGTTCTGTGCAGTTCCTGTATCATCAGTCAAAGCAATGACGATCCCTTTTTTATTAAGATAAGAAGCAATATATCCGGCGTCAGTAGCATTAGGAGTATAATTATATCCAATGATGACAATATCCGGCTTATTATTCAGAGCTGTCTGCAGTGCAGCCGAAGAAGGTGAGCTCCCTAAAGAGGTATGGGTAAAACCTTCATATTTTACGATGCTTGAGGCTGTAGTTCCAAAATTGGCAGGAGAATCCATCAGGCTTCTTGAAGGTCCTGTAAAAGCACTGTATCCATAAGCCGTTTCCAATCCTATATGAAGCACTGTTTTCCTGGGAATCACAACAATGATGCTTACATTACATGTTGTAGAAACGCCTCCCTGACTATCAGAAGTAATGGTTAATGTTTTTACAGCTGTGGAAGATGGTGTTCCTGTACCATTTAAAGTTACATTCTGATTTCCCGTCGCAGTAAATGTTCCGGAGCCACTGAATGAAATTCCATCTACCGTATTGGTTGTCATGGTATAACTTCCCAATGAAGAAACATTGACCGGCAATGTAATCGTATTGGAAGAGTTAAGAGCTGTTCCCACTTTATATACTCCATTAGGTACCGCACTCCCACAACTCATCGTATAAGTTCCTGCCGGACTGAGAATAGTTATCGATACTGCTGGTGTACAGGTCACATCAATTCCGTTGGCATTAAGGGATACGTTATCCGTCTGAATATTGACAGGGGTACCCTGACCTGCGATCTGGATGGTTTGCACTCCTGTATTAAGAAAAGTGCCTGTTCCATAGAAATTATATCCGTTGGGAGTCGTTCCCGAGATGGTATAATTCCCTGCTTTAGTTACGTTTACAGAAATACTAAGGTAGTTTGAGGTGGTTAATTCCCTGCCTTTTACATAAGCCCCCATAGCTTTGGTATTGGAACAGTCAACGGTAAACACGGCTTTTCCCAATTGTCCGCAGACACTTTTCCATTCATCGTCAGCAAAACTCCAGTAGTTAAAGCAGTCTTCAGTAGTATTGTAAATGGTAAGACCATCATCTTTAGGCTTATTAATAACTATTGCATCTCTTTGGGCTTCAGTAAGGCGGGGAATAAGTATTCCTTTATTATTACCCCCTGAAACTACATCTAAAACAGAATTGGTATTGGGTAAAGAGGTATTAATCCCTACTGCACCATTATTAGTTTGTGAATAGAACTGTCCAAAAACCAAAAGCAAAGCCAGAAGCAAAACCTTGATTTTTTCTGTTGTAAAATTTGTGTTCATCATTTTCGAAATAATTATGTTTGTTATGTTTTGAATGGATTTTTCATCCAGTGCAAAATTACTATACCAAATTATTTTTCCGTTTAAAAAAAACTACGCAATATTACGCGTGAGTAGTAAAACTCACTTTAAATCAACACTTTAAAACATTCATGTAAAATAATAGGAGATCATCTGAATTTAATTTTTTCAGATTTAAAATTAAAAACTATTAAAAAAGAATAAAAGAAAAGGATTATGATTTAAACAGAGTCTTCCATCTTGCAATGGTATTTCTGCTGATTTTGAAATGATTGCCAGTTTCAGTATTGGTAAGTTTATTTTTGCTTTGATAATCCAGAATCTCAAGGATTGACGGTTCATCATAGGAACGAAGTTTTTGACTTTTAGATAAAACAGTATATTCCGGCTCGCCAAAGATCAATATATTGAACTTCAACACATCAACCGCTGTATGCAAAGCATCCAGTTTATTCCGGATCACGGGACTATCCATTTTTTCCGGAAATTTTTCGGTGATGATATCTGTATAAATCATTTTAAAATCTGGCATCACCTATGCTTTCTTAATCCATTTATAAAGGGTTGTTTTAGGAATTTTATATTTTGTAATCACTTCAGCGACCGTCATTTGCCCTGTAATAATCTTATCAAGTATGAAAATCTTAACTTCCTCTGTATAAATACTTTTTCTAAATTCAAGATGGGAATCTCTTATCTTAATCACTCTGTCAGTTTTGGACGGAGGTGCGTACAAAATAAGATGACCAGTGTAAATTCTAAAAAAATCATACCGAAGAAGCTTACTCCATCTCAAGAGTTTATCAGTATCCATGTATTCCTGCTCATACATCGCTTCTATTTCATCTTCAGTACAGTTTAAAAAATTAGTGATTCTTTCAGGAGATATCCTGAGCTCTTCTGCTTTTGCCTTCACTAAACTTCCTATATGTATCACTTTTAAATTCATACGTGCAGCAAAAGTAACAACAACGTCACAAAACTAATGTGCGTCTATATACGTAATACTACTCACCTATGTAAAAAATTTATATTTTAAGGATAAAACTGTTGATATTTGTGTCAGAAGGAATATTCAGTTTCTTCCGGATTCTGTACTTTTTACTTTCAACCGCTCTTATACTGCTGTTTGTACACTGGGCAATTTTCTTTGTGTCAAAATCAATTTTCATGAGGGCACAGAAGTACAATTCTGAATCAATAAGATTTGGATTATTGGCTAATATGGCCGGAATAAAATGCGGGAAAAAGACCTGAAACTTATCAAAAAACAGTGGAGAATTGGTTTCTGCGAGATGATAGATTTCGCGTATGTTTTCTTCTGTAAGATGATGAATGAGCATTTGTTGTTTGAGAAGTTCTGTATTGGTTTTCTGCAGATCTTCTATGGTAGAATCCTTCATTCTGGTATCTTCAATAAGTCCGTAAATCAGGTCATCTTTCTGAGTGACAAATGAAATGTCCATCACAAATGATATAATGGAAAACAATATATTCAGGAGTTTCACTGTTATAAAGTCTTCCTGCCGGAAAAATTTGCTTTTAGGCAGAAAATCGAAATCAAAATATAAACAGGTAATAAAGTTGACACTAATAATCAAAGCCAGAAAAAGAATTGAATAGAAATCTTCTTTATAATTGAAAAAGAAAGGAATAGCAAACAAAAGTGAAAAATAAAAATATTCTACCCCTGCATTCTTATAAGTATAGATGTGAAAAAAACTGACAATAAATATTAAGAGGACAAAAACGAATATAACACTTGTTTTAAGTGTCTTTTTAAACCTGTTGGTCTTTCCCTCTACAGCCATTAAATACAGCCAAAAAAGCGTAATGATCGTAAGAAATGTTGAGATTAAAGCATCTCCAAAAAAAATCACGATAAATATGGAGTAAAATAAAAATAACAGAAAGAGAAAAAGAAGATATTTATTGATAAGGTTCAGATAATTGCGTTCATCCTTATCGTGCATTTTTTCTGCCTCATCCCCTATCATCCGAAAGAAAAATTTAAAAATCATCGTATTCTATTTTATTTTTTTTTAGATAATGCTCAGGTTGCTTTACGTACAAGCAAAGTATTCTGAATTCATATTAATGCACATCAAATTAAACAGATGGTTTCAGAACGTGGGAATTCGCCTGTTAACTATTGTGAATAAAAATCGTGAAGAGGTGTGTTTTTTGATAGTATAATCAGTCTTTAAAAAGACTGATAACTCGTATAATTTTTCAGCATAATTACGCAAAAAAATTTATGTTAACTGTCAGATAATGTTAATAATTTAAAAAAATATTATGCATAGAATATTAAATTGCAAAAATGTAATTTAATAATTTTCCACGAAGTACTGCAATTATTATAAACCAGAAATCTCAACTATTCTTAATATATGGTATTTCATAAAAAACCATATCCTTTAGCAATAAAACCGCAATAACGGCCTATCACGGTTTTCGGAAATGATTAAAACGAAAAAAGGAGAAAACTTAATTTCTCCTTTTTATATTTTAATTGTATTGGTATTACTCTTTCATTTTGGCAATCACATCCAGACCTCCTTTTGTAATATCTCCGATTTTACAAATGATCTCTGTATCCAAAGGCAGGAAAACGTCCATTCTCGAGCCAAATTTAATAAATCCGAATTCATGTCCCGCTTTAGCCTGATCCCCTTCATTACAGTAGAAAACAATCCTTCTGGCCACATATCCTGCAATCTGTCTGAATACCACTTCATGATTGGTAGGTGTTTTAATGGCTACGGTCGTTCTCTCATTCTCTGTAGATGATTTTTCATGCCATGCCACCAGATACTTACCCGGATGATACTTTTTGTAGATCACATTTCCGGAAACCGGATATCTGCAGATGTGAACATTCAGGGGAGACATGAAGATCGAAACCTGAATGGCTTTCCCTTTCAGAAATTCAGTTTCATCCACTTCTTTGATCATTACTACTTTCCCGTCTACAGGAGCAATAACGTTTTCTCTGTGTTCCAAAATATCACGTAAAGGAACCCTGAAGAACCAAAACACTAAACTGTAAATAACCAATAATGGCATAATGATCAGTAACGACCACATTTTAAGAAAATAAATAGCCAGCACACTGATGATAATAAACAGTATCGTTGCTACGGTAATCGTTCCTTTTGACTCCTTATGTAGTTTCATGAGATTAAATAAATTTTTCTAAAATAAAGTACAAATATACGACAGGAACGCAAATTAAAAAACTGTCCAGTCTGTCCAATACTCCTCCATGCCCCGGAATAATGTTTCCGCTGTCTTTTACGCCGAAATTTCTTTTAAGCTGGCTCTCTACAAGATCTCCCAGCGGAGCAAATGCTGCTACCAGAAAACCTACCATCATCCAGTTCCCGCGAAGTTCAGGCTGGTAATGTTCTATAAAGTAAGATAAAACCAATGTTAAGACAACGCCCCCGGCATATCCCTCCCAGGTCTTTTTTGGAGAGATTTTAGGCGCCATTTTATGTTTTCCGAAAAACTTGCCGGTAAGATACGCAAAGGTATCACTGCTCCAGATCAGGATAAACAGGAAAAGTACTTCCAGTGAGAATGTTCCTTCAAAACTGGAAAACTTAGGCAAGCCTAATGCAAAGCTGAAAGGCAATGCAACGTAAATAACCGTAAAAATCAGCTTTCCGCTGTCGTAATATAATTCGTTGGGATATTTGAATAAAGTAACCACGGCAATCGCGATCAGAGAAATAGCGAGTATTTCATTCAGTCTGAAGTCGAAAAAGAAGTCGTGGTGGAAATATCTTTTGGAGAAAACGTAATAAATAAAAATAACCAGTGGGAGTACGATCCATTTTTCATAGCCTTTCCCGAATTTCATGATCTTGATACATTCCCATGTACCTACCAGTAGCAGAAGGCTTATCAGCGCGAAATAAAGATATTCCTGCCTGATAAGGTCCGGATGGATCCGGTTGATCAGCTGGGCTCCCAGCGGTGTGGTGCAAAGAATGATAACGGCAACGTAAACAAGTCCTGAAATGGTTCTTTGAATGAGGTTTTTGTCCAAAATGTAAAATTTATAAGTGGATGCTTAATCTTCAAGCAGCAATAAAAAGAGTTTTGTATTCGTATGAGAAGCAGAGTCTAAACTTGACTGGCCTCCGCTAATGGAAGTGAGATTTTTGATATTCCCGTTTCTTTTTATTTTTCCCATCGCATCATTAAGGTTGTTCACTATCTGTGAAACATTGGCCATGATAATGATTTTACCAGGCAGTCTTGAAGAATGGTAATGAAGAATATTGTTATGCGAAAGCATAATCCTTCCGTCATAGGCAATAAGATATTCACAAGTAATAAAGGCAGCATCACTGGCATGCTCCATTTCTGAAGTATAAGGTACTTTCACTACATTCAAAAAGCTCTGAAGCTCCTTGTCCCAGCAAAATACATTACCGATTCCTTCTATTTTGACAATTTGATTTAAGGTCTGTAGAGCCTCCGCTTCATCTGCACAATAATTAAAAAATCCCCCTGAATGCGTAAACAATTGCGCAAACTTATAGTCAAGATCCGCATTTTTCAGCGAGTCCCCGAGTTTTTCCAGGCTCTGTTTTTCTTCTTCCTCAGGCTGGTTGGTAAGTTTGCTTACAATCCTCTTGAATAAATTCAACTTAATCTATTTTTAGTCACGTTATACAAAAATAGAAAATAAATACAATAGATTCTAAAAATGTGTGTTTAAATATGAAAAAACCTGACAATTCTAAGACTGTCAGGTTTTTTTTAGTATGTTTTTGAAGTATTTTAAAGTTGAGTCGGGCTTTCCGGAGCCTGAATTTCACTTTCTTCTTCCTTGTCTTTAATAAGAATCTGCTCATCCGGTTCTTTCGCGGTAGAAATCGTACTGGTCACAGGTCTTTCTGTTAACTCAGGATCCCATGCTCTTTTACCAAATATGTCTTCAAGATCTTCACGGAAAATCACTTCTTTTTCTAAAAGCTTATTTGCTAAAGCATCAAGCTTATCTTTATTTTCAGTAAGAATCTGAACTGCTCTCTCATACTGATTTTCAATAATGGATTTAATCTCAACATCAATCTTATTGGCAGTTTCCTCAGAATACGGTTTTCCGAAATTATATTCAGACTGTCCCGAGCTGTCATAATAAGAGATATTACCTATAGTAGGACTTAAACCATAAACAGTAACCATAGCCTGCGCTCTTTTCGTTACAGATTCTAGGTCAGACAATGCTCCTGTTGAAATATTATTAAAAATCACCTGCTCTGCTGCTCTACCTCCCAGAGTTGCACAAAATTCGTCCAGCATCTGTTCCGTAGTAGTTAACTGTCTTTCTTCCGGAAGATACCAGGCTGCACCCAGAGAGCGTCCTCTTGGAACGATCGTCACTTTTAAAAGTGGTGCTGCATGTTCTACCAACCATGAGATCGTAGCGTGACCTGCTTCATGATAAGCAACTCTTCTTTTCTCAGAAGGTTTGATGGCCATATTCTTTTTCTCAAGACCTCCGATGATTCTGTCTACCGCATCAAGGAAATCCTGTTTCGTTACTGAAGTATGGCTATTTCTGGCTGCAATCAATGCTGCTTCGTTACATACATTAGCGATATCAGCTCCACTGAATCCAGGAGTTTGTTTCGCTAAGAAGTCTCTGTCTACCGTATCATCTAATTTGATTTTCAGCAAGTGAACATCAAAAATCTCTCTTCTTTCATGTAATTCCGGAAGGTCTACATAAATTGAACGGTCAAAACGTCCTGCTCTCATTAAAGCTTTATCAAGGATATCAGCTCTGTTGGTAGCGGCCATTACGATTACGTTAACGTCTGTTCCGAAACCATCCATTTCTGTCAGAAGCTGGTTAAGCGTATTTTCTCTTTCGTCGTTTCCGCCTGAGAAGTTATTCTTTCCTCTTGCACGTCCGATAGCATCAATCTCATCGATAAAGATGATTGCCGGAGATTTTGCTTTTGCCTGAGCAAAAAGGTCTCTTACTCTTGAAGCACCTACCCCAACGAACATTTCTACGAAATCCGAACCTGAAAGGGAGAAGAACGGTACTTTGGCTTCCCCTGCAACAGCTTTAGCCAATAACGTTTTACCGGTTCCCGGAGGGCCTACCAAGAGCACCCCTTTAGGAATCTTACCTCCCAGTTTGGTATATTTTTCAGAGTTTTTAAGGAAATCTACCACTTCCTGTACTTCTTCTTTAGCGCCTTCAAGACCTGCAACATCTTTAAATGTCACCTGAATTCTTTCTTTTTCGTCAAAAAGCTTGGCTTTGGATTTCCCGATTGAGAAAATCTGTCCGCCAGGCCCTCCGCCACCGCCCATCTTTCTGAAAAGAAGGAAGTAGAAAAGTCCTAAGATCGCGATCCATATCAAAGCTGACACCAAGATATCCATGAACGGGTTTTTACCAGCTCCGTAATCTTTTGTCGTTTTGATATTAGCGTCTGCGGCTTTTACCTGATCAAATTTTTGAAGGAAAAGCTGAAGATCTCCATATTTTACAGAAAAATCTGCTTTTGGAGCCATATCGAACGCAGAAAGAGGATTGCTCTGATTGGCCGTTTTACTGACCATGGCTGTCTTTGCTGCTTTTGTCAGGAAAACATCAGCTTTCTCTGTATCTTTGTATATTATAACGTTTTGGACCTTTCCTGCCTGCATTTCCCTAAAGAAAGCATCCTCATCAATAGATTTTGCACTGTCGCCTCCTAAAAAATTGGAACCGAAAAATAACAAAAGAGCCACGATTGCAATTGGAAAAAACCAGTTGAATCCTTTATTGTTCATTTATACTTTTTAAAATTTAAAATTAATTTTCAATTTTGGTAATAGCTGCATCTCCCCAAAGTTCTTCAATATCGTAGTACTCACGCACTTCTTTTTGGAAAATATGCACTACCACGGTTACGTAATCTACCAAAACCCACATTGAGTTTTCAGTACCTTCTACATGCCAAGGCCTATCTTTAAGATCGTTTCTTACCTTCTTTTCTACACTTCCTGCCAATGCAGAAACCTGTGTATTTGAGTTTCCGCTACAAATTATAAAAGTTTCCGCTACAGAGTTTTCAATCTTCGAAAGATCGAAAATCATAATATCTTCCCCCTTTACATCCTGGATGGCTTCAACAATTTTATCTATTAGTGCCTGCTTTTCTGCTGTTTTATTCATTAAAATATCTATAATCTGCAAATTTATTGTTTTTCTTTTACTTTAGCCTTATTTTTAGCCCTTTAAAGTCTTAAAGTTTTCTTAAATGGATCAATTATTTTATTTAAAAGAGTGCTCTTCTACTAATGACGAAGTTTCAAAGTTTTTACTTTATGAAAATTCAGATTTTATTGGAGTCTCTACATTCAATCAAACTAAGGGCCGCGGACAATATGGAAATACATGGGCAGCTGCCGCCGGAAAAAATGTCGCCTATACTTTGGCGGTCAAGGCTAAAAACATTCTGCTTACAGACTTTATATTCAATTACTATACCGCAGTTGTTATCCGGGATTATCTGGCCAATTTGACTGATAAAGACGTAAAAATAAAGTGGCCGAATGATATGATCCTTAAAAATAAAAAAATCGTCGGGATCTTAATTGAAAAGAAAAAAATTAATCAAAATAATTATTTCATCATCGGAGCAGGCTTTAATGTCCTGCAGGATCAATTTGAGGAAATATCACACGCCGGATCACTTCTGACGCAGACCGGACAGGTTTTTGATCTTGAGGATTTTGTATTCAACCTGCATGAATATCTGTCCGAAAAACTAAAAACGATTCCTTCTGAACAGGACATCATTGATCAGTTTAACCTTCATTTATTCCGAAAGGATGAAATATCTGTCTTTGAAATTGGAAAAGAGAGACAAAATGGCATTATCAGAAATGCTGACGAAAAGGGAGAACTCTGGATAGAACTTGAAAAAGACGGCCTCAAGCCTTTCTACCATAAAGAGATCAAACTCCTTTACTGATTCGCTCTTTTAAGATATAGATATAATGTAAGCGGGAAGAAAACCATATTGGGCAACCACATAGCTACAGCTGGTGACAAACTTTTGTTCTCAGACACCACTTTTAACGCTTCAAAAGAGAAAACGAAAACAAATGCAAGAGAAATCCCTATGGCAAGATTAACTCCCAGACCTCCTCTTTTCTTCTGAGAAGCAAGAGACAGCGCAAGGAAGGTCAGAATAATAATAGCGACAGGCATTGAAGTCCTCTGATGAAACTCATTAAGATAGGAATTCAGATTACTGTTTCCTTTTTCTTTTTCTCTGTCGATAAATTTGATAAGTTCCGGAGTGGTTTTATTCTGTCCAAGAAGTTCGTTCGGAAAAAGTTCTTGAGGAGAATGCCCATAGCTCTTCCTCAACTCAATCCCATTCCCCAGTTTTTCTGTGTTATCTTTATTGATCGTCTTTTCCAGATAATTGGTCAAGATAAACTGTTTTTTAGCTTTATCCCAATATACTTCAGATGCTTTCAGCTCATAGGTCATCTTTCTGTCTTTATCAAATTTCTGATAAACAAACCCGGAACCTCTGGTTTCTCTTTTATTCCATGAATTGACGAAGATGTATTCTGATTTACTGAACTGGGCAGATGCGGGACCTGTTCCCAGAATCTTTTCTTTGTTGGCTGCGTTATAGGTATAAGCTTCCAGTTCATTCTTTTTAATATTGGCCCAAGGAAGTACCATATGGGTGACCACAAGGGATATCGATGCAATTAAAACAGAGGTGTATAAGTAAGGTTTTGCAAATCTGTGAAAACTGGCTCCACTGCTGATTACGGCAACAATTTCAGTATTATTGGCCATTCTGGAGGTGAAATAAATCACGGAAATAAAAACCAGGATCGCCAGAAATGTTACCACAAGGTTGATGATCCAGAACGGATAAAAATGGATTAAAAAATACATCAGATCCAGCTTCGGATCCAATGCTTTTGCATTTTCTATCCTTGGGATTTTCTGCTGAACATCGATCACAAGTACAACTATAGACAGCAATATCAGCATGAAACTGAAGGTTCCAAGATATTTTTTAATGATATACCTGTCTATAATTTTGATCATGATCTTTGTATTTTAAAGTCTCTGTCTAAGAACCGGTACCACAGTTTTTTTCCACTCGTAGAAATCCCCTGCTACAATATGTTCTCTGGCCACTTTCACCAAATCTAAATAAAAGGCAAGGTTATGGACAGACGCAATTTGCTTGGCTAAATATTCTTTGGAAACAAATAAGTGGCGTAAATATGCTTTTGAATATTCTCTGTCTACGAAACTTGTTCCAAATTCATCAAGAGGAGAAAAATCACTTTTCCATTTTTCATTTTTCATATTCATCACCCCCTGCCATGTGAAAAGCATCGCATTTCTTGCATTTCTGGTAGGCATTACACAGTCCATCATATCGATACCCAGACCAATAGATTCCAGAATATTCCAAGGTGTTCCCACACCCATCAGGTATCTTGGTTTATCTTTTGGAAGAATATCCGTCACTTCATCTGTGATTCTGTACATTTCCTCTTCCGGCTCTCCTACAGAAAGTCCACCGATAGCATTTCCTTCTGCCCCTGCTTCAGCAATGACTTCAGCTGAAATTTTTCTTAAATCTGAATAGGTAGAACCCTGAACGATCGGGAAAAGTCTCTGTTTATGTCCGTAAATCTCTTTATTTTCTTCTGTCCAGTCGATACATCTTTTTAACCATCTGTGCGTAAGCTCCATAGATGTTTTAGCCTGATTGTATTCGCAAGGATAAGGAGTACATTCATCAAAAGCCATAAAAATATCTGCTCCGATCTGTCTCTGAATTTCCATTGATTTCTCAGGGGTAAACATATGATAACTTCCATCAATATGGGATTTGAACTTCACTCCTTCTTCAGACATTTTCCTGCTTTTGGAAAGTGAAAACACCTGAAAACCTCCTGAATCGGTAAGGATAGGAAGATCCCAGTTCATAAACTGATGCAGGCCTCCTGCTTTCTGCATAATATCCATGGTAGGACGAAGGTACAGATGATAGGTATTACCCAGAATAATCTGAGCTTTAATGTCTTCTTTTAATTCTCTCTGGTGAACTGTTTTTACACTTGCTACTGTTCCCACAGGCATAAAGATGGGCGTTTGGATCTTACCGTGGTCTGTGGTGATCTCTCCCGCTCTCGCTTTTCCTTCAGAGGTTTTTTCTATATTAAAAAATTTCATTCGTATATTCTTTTAATTCACCGCAATTAACGATTCTGCTGCTTCACAGAAACGTTTCTGCTTCATCATTATTTGTCTAAAACAGGAGTACTTCCAACGTTTTTCAACTTGTCCCGGACATATTTCTCTGCTTTCGGGTCTTTCTTTAATACAATTTTCTGTGCGTCTTCTGCAATATCTTTCATCTTATCTTTGATGACATAATATTGAAAGCTATTGATAAAGTCTTCAGATTTGACGTTGTGGTTTTTAAGAACAAATCTTGTTCCTGCTTCTAAGTTTCTGTTCTGATAGATAACGACAGCCTGATCTGTAATGGTAAGATCAGCCAGGATTTCAGCCATAGCGTCCGGCTCGATCAAATTCTTGGGTTTGTCGATATAGTCGCCGCATGAGAACATGCAAAGCATAACGAAAATGAAGACCAGCTTTCTCATAATCTGTTGATTATTGATTTCCATTTTAAATTTAAAACTCCAAATACCGCTTCATGAATAATTCCTCCATTCATTTTGCTTTCTCCTAAAATCCTGTTGGTAAATATAATAGGAACTTCTACAATTTTGAAACCTTTTTTAAAAGCTCTGAACTTCATTTCGATCTGGAAGCCATATCCTTTTAATTTCACATTATTCAATCCTATCTCTTCAAGTACTTTTCTGGAGAAACAGACAAAACCTGCGGTCGTATCATGAATAGGAAGGCCTAAAATAAATCTTACATATTTAGAAGCAAAATAAGAAAGCAACACTCTGCCCATCGGCCAGTTGACTACATTGACCCCTTTAGAATACCTTGATCCTATGGCCATATCGGCATTCAGACAAGCTTCAAAAAGTTTTGGCAGATCATTCGGATTGTGTGAAAAATCGGCATCCATTTCAAAAATATAGTCATACTGATTTTCAATAGCCCATCTAAATCCATGAATATATGCCTTTCCCAAACCGTCTTTTACATGCCTTACTGACAGATGTAAATAATGAGGAAAGGTTTTTTGCAGTCTTCTAACAATCTCTGCCGTTCCGTCCGGAGAAGAGTCATCCACAACTAAAATATGAAAGTCATCCTCCAATGCAAAAACCGCGGAAATAATATTTTCAATATTTTCCTTTTCGTTATAAGTAGGGATGATGACGAGTTTTTTCATTTCAGTTTGCAAAGATAGTTTATTTAACCTTTTTATTTTATACAAAATAATCTATAATTTTGCAAAAAATAATCCTTTGCTGCTATCACAAAACTTTATCAACCACGTAAGAATACCTGAAAATAATGACTGGGTCATTTTTATCCTGATAGGATGCGTATTCCTGTATGTTTTTATGATGAATATCATAGAAAGAGATGCCAGCCTGAAAGACTTTCTCCTTCAGAAATATTTCGATGCAAGCAATAACCTTCCAAGCTGGATCATTACTTCCTGTGTAACGGCCCTTACTTTGTCTGTGCTGCTTTCACAATACATTCCTATTGTCCCGAAATATATCGCAGATCTACAGCTTATGGGTTACCAGCTGAATAAATTTGGCTACACCTTTATGGCAGTTTTGTTTTTTTATGTATCAAAATCTGCTTTGGGATTTTTATTTTACCAAAGTATAGGTGATGGCAGAAAATGGCCAATTTTTTATTTTACCTCCACAAAATTCTACTTCATTCTTTCATTTTTACTAATAATTCTGTGTATTACCCACTATTATTTCCCTGTAGACAGAAATAAAATATTTTTCTATTATTTCTGCTTCTTCGCATTTGTCGCGGTTTTCAAGATTTTCTTCTATTTGTTTCACAAAAACAACATACTTCCCGAAAAATGGTATTATAAATTTTTGTATATTTGCACCCTCCAAATCGCACCTTTATTGTTGCTATGGAAGTTGTTATTTTTTTAATAAAAGTCAATGATGAGAATAAAGTCTATATTGGTTTCTCAACCAGCGCCTAGTGAGTCTTCTCCATATCTGGATATAGCAAAGAAGGAAAAAATAAAGATTGATTTCCGTCCTTTCATCCACGTCGAAGGAGCTGACAACAAAGAACTAAGAACACAGAAGATCGATCTGACGCAGTTTACCGGGATTATTTTTACCAGTAAAAACGCGATAGACCATTACTTCAGACTTGCTGAAGAGCTGCGTTTTGCGGTTCCGGATACGATGAGATACATCTGCCAGTCTGAGGCAATTGCCAACTATCTTCAGAAACATATTGTTTACAGAAAGAGAAAGATCAGTTTTGGGGAGAAAAACTTCTCAGATCTTCTCCCTCTATTCAAAAAATTCCCAACTGAAAAGTATCTTCTGCCGTCTTCAGATGTCTTGAGTCCGGATATCGTGAAAACGATGGAAGCATCCAATGTAGACTGGACAAGAGCAATCATGTACAGAACGGTATGCAGTGATCTTACGGATATCAATGCTAAGGATTACGATATGCTGATCTTTTTCAGCCCGCAGGGAATCAAATCTTTACAGCAGAACTTCCCGGATTTCAAACAGGAGGAAACAAAGATTGGTGTTTTCGGAAACACTACTATGGCAGCTGCAGAAGAAGCAGGCCTGAAGGTAGATCTGATGGCTCCTACAAAGGAAACACCGTCCATGACTATGGCCCTTGAAAAATACATTAAAGCGCTTCACAAATAGCCTTTAACACTTAAGATAAAACAGCCGTCTTTTCGATCAGGAAAGATGGCTTTTTTTTAACTAAATTTGAACGAAAATTAATATTGAATGAAACGTCCCTATAAAAACGATTCTCAGAAAAGAGAACAGATATAAGTACGTTCCATCCGCCTCAATAAAAACTTAAAATATTCGGATGAAAGCTCCACAGGCAAAAAAAATAGAAAAAATACTGGAAATACACGGCGACAGAAGAACAGACCACTACTTCTGGCTTAACGAAAGGGAAAACCCTGAAGTCATTAAATACCTTGAAGAGGAAAATGCTTACGAAGAGCTGATGATGAAAGACACAGAAGCTTTTCAGGAAGAACTTTTCGAAGAAATGAAAGCCCGGTACAAGAAAGACGACGAGTCTCTCCCTTATTTCTTTAACGGCTACTGGTATATTGTACGCTACGAAGAAGGAAAAGAGTATCCTATCTTTTGCAGAAAGCACAAAAGCCTTGACAACGAGGAAGAAATTATTGTTGATGTCAATATATTAGCAGAAGGTGAAACTTATTTTGAAGTAGGAAGTGTAGCTGTTTCTCCCAATAATAAGCTGGTTTCTTTTTCATCAGACAATGTAAGCCGCAGGATTTATACCATCAATTTCAAAAATCTCATCACCGGAGAAATTTTCTCGGATCAGATTCTTAATACGACCGGAAAAGCGGTATGGGCGAATGACAACGAACATGTTTTCTACATCAGAAAAGATGAAAGTCTACGTGCTTTTCAGGTGTACAGACACAAATTGGGTACAGATTCTTCAGAAGACATTTTGATCTTCCATGAAGAGGATGATACTTTTGATGTGAATGTTTTCAAAACAAAGTCGATGGAATATATTTTCATTGCAAGCTCAAGCACAATTTCTGATGAACACCGGTTCATTCCTTCGGACAATGTTTTTGCAGAATGGAAGATTATCCAGCCAAGAATAGACGATCTTGAATATTCGGTAGAACATTATGAAGATGAATTTTACATCATTACGAATGCAGACGACGCTATCAATTTCAAGATTGTAAAAACCAAAATCAATAACTGCGGAATGGAAAATTGGGTGGACGTTATTCCACACCGTGCTGAAGTTTTGCTGGAAGGTTTTGAAATTTTCAGAGATTATCTGGTGCTGGAGGAGAGAGAAGAAGGATTATTACAGATCAAAATTATTGACGAGAAAACTAAAGAATCTTATTATCTTCCTTTTTCTGATCCCACCTATACTGCTTACATCGGGATCAATATGGAATTTGACACTGAAGTCCTCCGTTATGGTTATACTTCACTGACTCAACCAAGTTCAACGTATGAATACAATCTAAAAGAGAAAACCACTCACCTTCTGAAGCAACAGGAAGTTCTTGGCGGAAAATTTATTCCTGAAAATTATATTTCAGAAAGAATCTGGGCAGAATCCAGAGATGGAGAAACAAGAATTCCTATTTCACTGGTTTATCATAAAGACACCCAAAAATCTGCAGATACCCCATTGCTTTTATATGGATATGGAAGTTACGGACATACAGTAGATGCGAGTTTTTCCAATGTCAGACTTTCTATCTTAGACAGAGGATTTATTTACGCTATCGCTCATATTCGTGGAGGAGAATATCTGGGAAGAGAATGGTATGAAGATGGTAAAATGCTCTTCAAAAAAAATACGTTCTTCGATTTCATCGATGCAGGAAAGCATTTGATTCAGGAAAACTATACTTCATCTCAACATATGTATGCCATGGGAGGAAGCGCCGGCGGACTCTTGGTAGGAGCAGTTGTCAATTATGAACCTAAACTTTTTAACGGAATTGTTGCACAGGTTCCCTTTGTAGATGTAGTCACCACAATGCTCGATGAAACTATTCCTTTAACAACAGGAGAATATGATGAGTGGGGAAATCCAAATGACAAAGAATATTATCAGTACATGAAGGAATATTCGCCTTACGATAATATTGAAGCGAAAGAGTATCCACACATGCTGATCACAACTGGACTCCACGATTCACAGGTACAGTATTGGGAACCGGCAAAATGGACGGCAAAATTGAGAGAACTTAAAACAGACGACAATCTCTTATTATTCAAGACCGACATGAGCTCAGGCCACGGTGGAGCGAGCGGAAGATTTGAATCATTGAAGGAAGACGCACTGGAATATGCATTTCTCTTAAAGATTGACAAAAAATAACTTTAATTTTTTCTTCAACTTTAAAAACAAAATTATGTTATCACTAGCATTCCTCGCCATAGCCATTGTTTATTACCTCATACAAAAGGATAAAATCCGAAAGGCGGAAAAGCGAGACGTTTTTAAAGAAAAACAAGAAAAAAACTGCAACAGCTTCTTGAAAAAGCAAGAGAAGAAGATGCAAAAAAAGCTGAAGAAAATAAATGACGAATACTATGAACGAATCTGAATATTGGCAAAAGATAGAACAATTTTTTACAGACAATTTTGATACTGAAAAAAATCCTCCGATTGAAACCCTTTTGTTTCTGATCGGGTTGCAGGAACTTGGAAGCGGCCAGCAAAAATACACCAAAGAAGACAAGGTAAATTTGATCCATATTGCGGTATGCAGATTATTGGAACCATTCGGATATTATAAGTTTACCCATTATGAAGACGGGTGGCCGCAGTATGATACATTGGAGGCTCTCCCGGAACTAAGACCCAATGAGCAGTCTCTTCTAATGAAAAAAGCGATTATACAGTATTTTCAGGAAGAAGAACTGATTTGATACACACAACATAAAATTCAATATAGACGGGCCTTTGCCCGTCTTTTATTTTACAACGAAAAGGGAATAATGACAGTCTTTTAAAATTTCCGACTATTTGAGAATATCCTCCAGCTGGGTCAGCCCCATCTTAAATCCTTCCTCAAAACCCATTTCCAGCTGTTGTTTCATGGCTTCAGGTGAAGGAAAATGAATATTGATCGTTACTTTTGTTCCTTCCTCTATCCCTGTAAACCCAAACAACCATTTCGATTGTGCAAAATTTTCATTGATGTTTCCTTTTTCATCACAGAAGGCATCAGTTCCGTCAAAGCTTCTGTGCTCAGTAATTTCACCGTATTTTACCTGTCCATACATTCTTTCACCTTCCGGTCCTGCCATCGCGTAATGCCAGATTCCGTCCTCTTTGAAATTCTGTTGGAACGTTTCGCATTTCCACGGTTTTGGAGCCCACCACTGATCCAATAATTCGGATTGGGTAAAATAATCCCATACTTTTGAAGCTTCAGCGTCATAAATTTTCATGACATAGACACTGTTCAAATCAAAATCTTTGTTAAAAACGATTGTAGATTCCATAGCAGTTATTTTTAACAAAGCTAGCTATTTTATCAGTTCACAGGACTTTCCATAGGACAAGTAATTTATAATTCATAAATAAATGTTAAAAAACTCCCTTTTAAGAGAAATTAAACAATTTTTTGGCTCGTTTTTTGTTTATCAAGTCTTAAAATAATTAATTTTAACATTCATTTTTTTAATACCTATAAAATCAAGTAATGAATAACAAATTCATCCCAATAATTTCAGTGTTTATGACGATCTCACTGATTGTCTTTGTTACGCTCCAATTTTATTGGCTGAAAGGTTATTATGGAGCTCTCGAGCAGGAATTTTCGAATAAAGTATATTCTGCTCTAGAAAATACAGCTAAAAATATTGAAGAAATTGAGGCAGATAAATACCTTAATCAAAATTATAAAAACCTGAGAAGCAGCATTCTTGCCAATAAAGACCAACCTTCTTTAACAACGATTCAACAGGTAGAAGATTCCGGTACCCAACGCCAGATCATCTATTCAAAAAATATTATATCAAAAACACAGCTGCCCATATCTCCAAAAGGAGACTCTATCAAACTGACTACTTTATATACTGACAATGCAGCTTACAAGGTAAAAAAAGACACAACAAACCGCGAACTCCTTACCACAGAGATCAACAATGATATTGAAAATGGTGATTATGCTGTAAAAGAATTTGTAAAAGTACTCAGCACCAATCTTCCGATTGCTAAAAGAGTAGATGCCAATATTCTTGATTCCGTCATCGCAAGAGAGTTGAAAATAAAAGGAATTACAGCGAAATTCGGGTATGGAGTTATTGATAAAAATAATAAACTCACAGGAGTCGTCAATAAAGCATACAAAGAGAAAAAAGATAACAATACCTATAGCTACCCTCTTTTTACAGATGTTAAAAACCGGACTTTGTACAGTCTGGCTTTGGTGTTTCCTAAAAAAGAATATTCGCTTGCTATGAACAACTGGCCGATGCTTTTAGGAACCTTCCTCTCATTATTGACTATTCTTGGAATTTATATTATTTCCATTAATTATATGATGAGGCAGAAAAAACTGGCAGAGGTAAAGACAGATTTCATCAATAATATGTCTCATGAGTTTAAAACGCCACTGGCCACCATTTCTGTTGCGACAGATTCTTTAGCCAATGATAAAATTGCTACCAATCCTGAAAAAGTAAAATACTACTCGGAACTGATCAAGCAGGAAAATTTAAGGATGAAAAAGCAGGTGGAAAATGTACTGAATATGTCCAAGCTTGAAAGAAATGAGGTAGAGCTATTCTTAAAGGAAACTAACGTACGTGAACTGATCAAAAGAACAACAGAATCTTTTAACCTGATTGTAAAACAGAGAAACGGGTCGCTTACGCAGGAATTCAATGCAACGAATTATACATTCAAAATAGATGAATTCCATATCTCAAATATGCTGGTGAATTTATTGGATAACGCCAACAAATATTCGCCTGATGCACCTGAGATCCATGTGAAGACAAGAAATGAAGGAAACTGGTATGTCATCGAAATTTCGGACAAGGGAATGGGAATGGAAACAGAAAACAAGACCAAAATATTTGAAAAATTCTTTAGGGAGGAAACCGGAAACATCCACAATGTAAAAGGACAGGGACTGGGACTTTCTTACGTAAAGAAAATTGCAGAACTGCACAAAGGACAGATCATCGTAGATTCCCACAAAGACAAGGGAAGTACATTTACGATCAAACTGCCGATGAGCTAAATGATAAGGGATAAGAGATCAATGATGATCAGATTATAGCAAAGAATCATTCATCGTTTATCATTGATCAATGATAAAATATAAAACCAATAACAAAATATAGAAGATAGAGTGAGAACGTTCATTCTTAATTTTTAATCATTAATTTTAATTATTAAAATCATGAGCAACAGAATATTATTAGTAGAAGACGATCAGAGTTTCGGGGCGGTGCTGAAGGATTATTTGACAATCAATAACTTTGAAGTAAACCTTGCTACAGATGGAGAACAGGGTTTGAAAGAATTTACAGAAAATGAATTTGATATCTGTATTTTCGATGTAATGATGCCCAAAAAAGACGGGTTTTCATTAGCTGAAGACGTAAAAAAAATCGATAAAAATACCCCTATCATATTCCTTACCGCAAGAAATATGAGGGAAGATATCCTTAAAGGATACCAACTGGGAGCAGACGACTATATTACAAAGCCATTTGATACGGAACTTCTTTTGTATAAGATCAAAGCCATCCTGCAGAGAAGTTCTACTTTAGAAAATGAAGAGCAGGAGCAGTTCAAGATCAGTAATATTTTCTTCGACTCTATGCTGAGACAATTAAAAGTAGGTGATAAAGAATATAAACTTTCTCCAAAAGAAAATGAATTATTAAAGCTTCTCTGCATCCACAGAAATGATTTTATGCCGAGAGATCTTGCTTTAAGAAAGATATGGAAGAAGGAAAATTACTTTACAGCAAGAAGTATGGACGTTTATATTGCGAAACTTCGTAAGCTTTTAAAAGATGACGAGGGATTGGAAATTATCAACGTTCACGGAGAAGGATTTAGACTTTTAGTTAAAAATTAGTTCTAAAACTATATTATAAATATAAAATTAGCAAAACAATTAAAAATGTTTTGCTAATTTTGTTTCATACCGATTGGATATGAAAAATACATTCTTAGGCGTTATCGCCATTTCCTTATTAGCCGTTTCATGCAATAAAGACGAAAGAGCTACTTATTTAAAAGAAGAAGCAGGGGTTCAGCAGCCTAATGTGGCAGTTAACTCATCTCCGAAAGCTTCTCTAATGGAACAGGCCGGCATTCAATCCAAGCCTAACCTTACCGCTGTAGCGGCCCCAGCAGGAGCAATGAATCCTCCCCACGGGCAGCCAGGCCATAGATGCGACATTCCAGTAGGACAGCCTTTAAATGGAAGTCCGGCACCAGGACAGGCAGCTCCGCAAAATGTTGCAGTCAATGCCAACAATGCCATTAAAATAGATCCTAACTCCATGTCGCCTGGAAAAGTGGTGATTGATAACAATGGAAAGCAAGTAAAAACAGCTCCCGGTATGAATCCTCCACATGGACAACCTGGTCACAGATGTGATATTCCCGTAGGTCAGCCTTTAAACAGCAAACCTGCACCTGCACCGGTTCCCTCCGCTACCCCTGCACCACAACCTGTTCAAAGTGCACAAAACGTTCCCGGTCCGGTAACAGCACCAGCTCCAACGGGTCCAAAACCCAAACTGAATCCGGCACACGGAGAACCTTGGCACAACTGTGCTTTAAAAGTTGGTGATCCTTTGTCATAATTTTTGTATTTTTGCAGAGATGAAGCTGTTTCACATTCTTGCAGTTATTTTTTGTCTAGGAGTTTTTTTAGTTCCTAAAGGCAGCTTCTACTCTCAATCTATGCAGGATACATGCTGCAACAAAGCCAAGACTGAAAAAAGCGACTGCTGTAAAAATCACACTTCAAAAGACAGCAAACATGACAAAACAAAGTCTTCATGCACTGATGACTGCTGTTCAACATGTGTTGCATGCTATACTTATATAGAAACTCCTTTTTCTAAAAATTTACATTTTGAACTGTCTTACTACAAAGCGAGTAAGAATCATCAGTTCCAATATACACCGCCTTATTTATCAGACCGTTTAAAAGAGATCTGGCAACCGCCTAAATTAGGTTAATTCCAACATTGATCGTCCGTTAAGTATTTTAATGGACCGTTTTTAATTAATCTAAACTTTTAAACAAATGAAATTATATATTTCCAAGTTCATTCTTGGTCTAATGATGCTGTCTGTACAATTGATATCAGCTCAAAATCTTTCAAAAAGCCAGTTTCAAGTTAAAGGAAACTGTGATATGTGTAAATCCAGAATAGAAACTGCAGCTAAGAAAGCAGGTGCTAAAACTGCCGTGTATTCTACCGACCTTCAGACTTTAACGCTGGAAACCGACCACAAAGTTTCTACAGATGACATCTTACAAAAAGTAGCTGATGCCGGGCACGACAACGAAAAATTCAAATCTTCTGAGGCTGCTTATAACGCCCTTCCGGGATGTTGTCATTATGAAAGAGACCTTCAATCTGCTCCTGCTGAAGCTCATCAGCATCAAGCTAAAAAAGAAAATGAGTTTTACGTAAAAGGCAATTGTGCCTCATGTAAAGCCAGAATACAAAAAGCAGCCAAAGCAGCCGGCGCAGATTCAGCAGAATGGAGTGCAGAAAAGCAAACAGTAACCTTAAAGTTTGACGCTTCAAAAACCTCATCAGATAAGGTATTGAAAGCTATTGCCGATGCCGGTCATGACAATGAACAATATAAAACGTCTGATTCAGTATACAAAAATCTTCCGGGATGTTGTCTGTATGACAGGGATATTCCTTTCGGGGAAGCCAATCCAAATGTTCATTTCGAGGAGGGAACAAAAGCAGTAGACCATAAAGATCACCAGGCATCTGCCTCTCCCGAAAGCCACGAATCTTCCGAAAAAAAGATTGAAGGAGTATTGATTACAGGCTCAAAAGCAGCGACAGCATTAAGCAAAAAGGAAGCAGGCCTTGTTTTTAATATTGATAAGAAGGAATTATTAAAAGCCGCTTGCTGTAACCTTTCGGAAAGTTTTGAAACCAATGCAACAGTAGACGTTTCTTTCAGCAATGCAGTTACAGGAACCAAACAACTGAAAATGCTCGGTCTGGACCAAAAATACACCAGTTTAACCAAGGAAATTCTTCCTGAAATCAGAGGTCTCGCTTCAGCGTATGGATTAAATTTCATCCCCGGAAGATGGATCGAAAGTATTCAGCTGACGAAAGGCGGAAGTACGGTAACGAATGGCTATGAAAGTATCACAGGGCAGATCAATACTGAACTTTTGAAAAATGCTAAAGAACCTGAAACTTCATTAAACATTTTCGCTGATTTCAATGGAAGAGCGGAAGCCAATATTACCAGCGTCTCTTCCATCAATGAGAAATGGTCTCAGACCTTTCTACTCCATGGAAACGGAACTTTTGGAGATACGGATATGAATGATGATACTTTTCTGGACAGACCGAAAGGAACACAAATCAATGCAGCTTATCTCCTTAATTATAATGATCTGGAAAAATCCGGATTCGGTTCTCATTTCGGCATCAATTTTCTCAGAGATGAAAGAACAGCCGGCCAGATCGGTTTTGACAAAAATTTGGGTCAGGACAAACAGGGCGCTTATGGTGTAGGAATTGATATTTCAAGATTCCAGGTTTGGAATAAAACGGGATATGTTTTTAAAGGAAAACCTTACCAGAGTTTAGGATGGATGAACCAATATGTGTATCATCAGCAGGACAGCTTCTTTGGACTGAGAAATTATTCTGGGAAACAGCATACGTATTATTCCAATTTAATCTTTGAAAGCATCATCGGGAATACGAATCATAAGTATAAGGCCGGAGCGAGCTTTTTGTATGATGGCTACGAGGAAACGTATTTAAAGGACGACATGAAGAGAAATGAAATCGTTCCGGGAATTTTTGCAGAATATACGTTGACGGGATTAAAATATACTTTGGTAGCGGGAGCCAGAGCCGATTTCCATAACCTTGCAGGAACCCAGTTCACTCCGAGAGTTAATTTTAAGTATGATTTTACGCCTCAGACGATTGTAAGACTTTCCGCAGGCAGAGGATTCAGAACGGCTAATGTTTTTGCAGAAAACCAACAGTATTTCGCTTCGAACAGAAGTATACAGATCCTGCAAAACGGGGGAAATATCTACGGATTAAAACCTGAAATCGCATGGAACTATGGGGTCAGCTTACAACAGGAATTCAAACTTTTCGGAAGAAAATCTTCAATTGTCGCTGATTTTTTCAGAACAGATTTCCAGGATCAGGTTCTTGTTGATCTTGACCGATCTCCACAGCAGCTTACTTTTTATAATTTAGAAGGAAAATCTTTTGCAAACTCTTTTCAGACGCAGTGGGATTTTACCCCTTTTAAGAATTTTGATGTGAGATTGGCTTATAAATATTATGATGTTCAGGCTGATTATCTTGACGGCAGAAGAGAAATTCCTTTCATGGCCAAGCACAGAGGCTTTGTGAATCTGGCTTATGCAACCAATAAAAATGATAAAGGAGGATTCTGGAGTTTTGACACAACGATGAATTGGGTCGGAAAACAAAGACTTCCTGATACCTCAGGCAACCCCGCTGAATTTCAGTTGCCTGTATATTCTGATTCTTATGCGGTGCTGAATGCACAGATCTCAAGAAATTTCAATAAAAAGCTCAGAGCATATGTAGGCGGTGAAAACCTTACGTCTTATTATCAGAAAAATGCCATTGTTGATTTCAGGAATCCTTTCGGAAATTATTTTGATGGCGGGATGGTGTATGCGCCTATTATGAAGGCTAATTTCTATGTGGGGCTTGACGTAACTTTTTAAATAATATTCTACATAAAACAAAAACAGCATCAAATCGATGCTGTTTTTACTTTTTATATCAGGGATGATTATCTTCCGAAATCGTCCTGTACTCTTACAATATCATCTTCGTCCGAAGGGTTGGAAGCATCGGTGTGCTGCCAGATTTCAGCTACTACACCCCATCCGTCAAGTCCAATCAGCCTGTGTCTTTCGCCCTGCTGAAGTTTGATCTGGTCTGTTGGATGGTATTCTTTCAATTCTCCTTCTTCATCCGTATTGCTTGTTTTGATCCCAACAATTCCTTCCACTACCTGCCAGATTTCTGCTCTGCGGTGATGGTATTGCCAGCTCAAACGGGCATCCGGGGCAACCAAAAGGATCTTAGGACTCAGCTTTCCGCCTATTTTTAGACTTTCTACATCAATTCCGTCAAAATACTGATTGGCAAAATCCTGAGCCTGATTTTCATCGATCACGAAAAAGCCACCCCAAGGTCTTGTCTCATCTTTTGCCGCAATAGTAAAACCGTGATCTTCCAGCATTTTTGCTACCTTATCGAATATTTCTGTTTTCTCTGCACTCATAATTTATTCGTGTTCTAAAATTATTTTCAAATATAAAGTTTGTTAATGACTATTCCTTGGACATCGAATACGGAAAATCTTTTTCCTGCGAGCCTCTTTCTTTGTTTGGCTTATTGTCCATCTGGAATTCCAACACGGCTCCATTCATCAATTCTTTGTGGCTAAGCCAGTTTTTTGAATAAGACCGAAGGTTTACGTTTAATGATTTAACATATAAATTATCAGCACTGTTAGCCGGTGCTTTTATTTCAATATTCTTCCCGTTTTCAAGATGAATGACTGCTTCTTTGAAAAGTGGTGCTCCCAAAACATATTGGTCTGTTGCTGGTGTCACCGGATAAAAGCCTAAAGCCGAGAATACATACCAGGCAGAAGTCTGTCCGTTATCTTCATCCCCGCAATAGCCGTCCGGAGTTGCATAATAGAGTTTATCCATTACCTGTCTTGTCCAGTATTGCGTTTTGTAAGGTGCTCCTGCATAATTATACAAATAGATCATATGCTGAATAGGCTGGTTTCCGTGGGCATACTGTCCCATATTCATGATCTGCATTTCTCTTATCTCGTGGATCACACTTCCATAATAGCTGTCGTCAAAAACCGGAGGAAGTGCGAACACCTCATCCAGTTTGGCTTCGAATTTCTTTTTGCCACCCATTAATTTAGACAAACCATCGATATCCTGGAAAACAGACCAGGTATAATGCCAGCTGTTCCCTTCTGTAAAGGCATCGCCCCATTTAAAAGGATTGAATGGCGACTGGAATTTTCCGTCTTTGTTTTTACCCCGCATCAGACCTGTTTCCGGATCGAATACATTTTTATAATTGCTGGCTCTTTTTTTATAAATATCAATTTCCGAAGCTGGTTTTCCCAATGCTTTTCCTAACTGATAAATGGCGAAATCGTCGTACGCATATTCCAGGGTTCTGGCGGCATTCTCATTGATTTTAACATCGTAAGGAACGTAGCCCAAAGTGTTGTAATATTCTACTCCTCTACGTCCAACCGCATCAATCGGGCCTTCATTATTGGCTCCATGTTTCACGGCTTGCCAAAGCGTTTCCACATCATATCCGCGAAGCCCTTTGATATAAGCATCGGCTACTACTGAAGCGGAATTATTCCCGATCATAATATCAGAATACCCCGGACTGCTCCACTCCGGCAAAAATCCTCCCTCCTTGAATGAATTGGCCAAACCTTCCTGCATTTCTACATTGATGCTTGGATAGACAAGATTCAGGAAAGGATATAAAGCTCTGAAAGTATCCCAGAAACCTGTTCCTGCAAACATTTTTCCATCCAGAATTTTCCCGTTGTAAGGACTCCAGTGTTTTACTTTGTTATCAGCATCGATTTCGTATAATTTCTGAGGGAAAAACAATGTCCTGTACAGAGAGGAATAAAAGGTTCTCATCTGCTGATCGGTTCCTCCTTTTACTTCAATTCTTCCCAGTGTTTTATTCCAGATATTTTTAGCATCTGTTTTTACCTGTTCAAAATTCCTGCCTCCAATTTCTCTTTTCAGATTGAGCTCTGCCTGTTCGAAACTGATGAATGAAGAAGCTGTTCTTGCATAAACGCTTTCTTTATTTCTTAGTTTAAATCCAACAATTGCCCCGGCGTGATCGCTTGTGATTTCTAACTGATTGTTCACAAAAACGCTGTCTTTCCAGGTCGTTGTTAAATCAAAATCTTTATCAAACTGGATGACAAAATAATTCTTGAAGTTATTGTACTTCCCTCTGGAATACTTTGTGGTGTAGCCCAGAATTTTTCGTTCTTTGGGTAGAATTTTAATATACGATCCTTTGTTTAAAGCATCAATCACCACGTAAGCACTATCTGTTTTAGGAAAATCGAATTTGAAGAATGCTGCTCTTTCCGTTGGAGTAAGCTCTGTCGTCACATTGATATCAGCCAGATAAACGCTGTAGCTGTAAGGTTTTGCATTTTCGGCTTTATGGCTGAACCAGCTTGCCCGTTCTTCCTCCTTAAATTTTAGTTTTCCGACGCCCGGCATGATGGCGAAGGCTCCGTAGTCATTCATCCATGGAGATGGCTGATGGGTCTGTTTAAAACCTTTGATCTTGTCTGCATCGTAGGTATAAGCCCATCCGTCACCCATTTTTCCGGTTTGTGGGGTCCATAGGTTCATTCCCCATGGAAGTCCTATGGCAGGATAGGTATTTCCGTTGGACAGCGATGGCTTGGATTGGGTTCCCATTAAAGGATTAACATAATCCGCAGGCGATATTCCCTGGCCCAGCGCAAAGATATTGAGTACAATAAAAAAAGTTGAAAATAAAGACTTCATGATATCGTTTTGTTAATTTATCTGTTGCTTTTCTTCAAAGCATAACCTGCAGCACCCAGAATGGCCGCATCTTCAAAAATAGCGGAAATTTTAATAGGAAGCTTGATTTTATACTCTTCCAGATGCTGATTTAACCTCTTCTTAAAATAAGGATAAACTTTTGCAATATTTCCTCCTATAACCAAAACTTCAGGCTCATAGTTTCTGACATATTTTACGATAAAATCTGCAAAAGAATCTGCATAGTCCTCAAAGATTTTAGTTTGTATTTCTTCAGACTGGTCTAAAAGATCCTTTGTTCCGGATATTTCCCTACCGGTTAAAGCTTTATAATGATTTACGAACCAACGAGTGGCAAGATAATCTTCACAGATGGAATCTTTAAAAGGCGAATCCCACAAATCCTCATCCGATGCTACTTCTTCATTATAAAAAGCGGTTCCCAAACCAGTTCCCAGCGTGACTCCAAAAATCCTTTTGTAATCCCGGACACAGCCACCAAAAACTTCTCCTTCCAGAAAAGCTCCGGCATCATTCACGAAATGAATCTGATCTTTGTAAATTGAAAGTCTTTCAGCCAATTCGTTTTTAATATTGACCTGATAGATATCGATAAATTTCCCCTGCTGCATCAGTGAGATCCCGTTTTCATAATCAAAAGGACCGGGCATCGCAATACCGATGAGAAGTTCACTTTTAACCAAATCATGGGTCACTTTTTCAATGGCAGAGATCCAGGCAGAAAAAATAGTTTCCTTTGGACCGAAAGAATCCACATGTTCTCTTACATATGTAGCACTGATGATTTCACGTTTCTCCGGATCTACCTGAGCCATGGTAATATGTGAACCCCCAATGTCTATTCCTACTGTATTTTGCATTCTTTTATGATATTTTTTTTCTTTAGTTAGATACCAGATGTCAGACATCAGATATCAGAAGAGCATCTTTCTAAGATCTAAACTCTATTTTTTACTATTAAAACAGACAGACAAGAAAGCCGGCAGGCTTTCTGTCTGCCTAAAAATCCTCTAATTTATTTTTACTTTTTATACGCCTAATGAGGATTAAGTTTTTATTCCACAATCACCTTTCCGGAAGATTTAATCTTACTGTCTTTTGAATGAATTGTATAAATATAGGTTCCTGCAGATAAATTCTGAGTATTGATTACCATATCATTTTTATCAATTTTTCGGCTCACCATTAATTTTCCTGTCATATCATATAAGGTTATTTCATTGGCAGAAATGTCTTTAATGGTAAAATGAATATTATTTCCTTTTTTAACAGGATTTGGATAAGCATAGCTGATATTGTTTTTTTCAGAAGTAACCTCTTGTGCAGATAATGCCGCAGCACAAGCTACGTCAGTTCTCCAGTTGGTATTGGACATTCCGATGAGGGTAGCAAAGTGCGTATTGGGTGTAGTATCCAGTGCACCGTTTCCACTGCCTTCATTCATTTTCCAGTTGGCTTCAAGGCCTGCTGCATTGGCTGAAACATTACAGTTGTTGGCTAGAATTTCCGCCGCTGTCAACGCTCTTTTCCATACTCTGAATTCGTCTAAGAATCCATTAAGGGTCCGTGCATTTTCATAATTTCTGGCCAGATAAAGAATACCGTTGGCCGTAAAATTACCCGTCACCGGAACACTTGCATCCAGCACACCATTAACATAAATTTTCATGGCTGCACCGTCATAGGTTGCTGCGATATGATACCACGTATTGGTACTGAATGTTGTCACCGTATTCAGCTTTATCTGAGCAGAGCCAAAGCTTAATATGAATTGTAGTTTATTATTGGCCAGATTTCCGTCGCCAAATCTTAGCATTGCAGAATTACTGTCACCTACTTCAATACCCATTACAGAAGAGATATAAGGAAAATTGGGTTTGAATGCATTTACTTTCACCCATCCTTCAAAGGTCACTGCATTTCCGCTAAGGTTAAACTGTCCCGCATTCAGATAATGGGTGCTTCCGTTGAACGAAAGTGATCTGGCACCAGGACTCTGTACAGGAGCAAACCCACTGTTGAACGTTGATTCACCGGAATATACGCTGGTCGTTGTTCCACCACATACAGTCTGTACTTTCCATACATAGTTTGTATTTTCTGTTAAAGCCGGAAGGGTATATGAATTGGTAGTGATATTCGGAACATCAGTCCAGCTTGTTGCTGCGGATGTTTTATACTGTAAATTATAAGAAGCAGCAGTTCCTACGGCATCCCAGGATAATTTAGTCGTAGTTCCCAGATAGCTTTCAGACTTCATCCCTGACGGTGTTCCGCATGTGCTTCCTGAATTAAAACGGGGAGCAAACAGATAAGTACTTTTTATGGTTGCTGAACAGTTTGACTGAATTCTCCAGTCATATTCAGTATTCAGGGTAAGATTACTGATGATGGTATTATTTCCTGACAGATTGGTGGCTGCATTGACCCATGTCGTTGAATTGGCTGGTTTATAATCGACATTATAAGTTTGGGAGGCATTCCCTGTCCAGTTTAGTTTCGCTGACGTTCCGGTAGTATTCGTCACTTCAAGACCTAAAGGAGGATCGCAGGCATCTCCCTGAGTCCATGAATAAAGAGGTCCTGTAAGTAATGTATTTTCGTTGTACAGAATATTTGATCCGGTACTTAAGTAATTTGCATTATTTGCTCCATTAAGATCATACCACATAAATACGCCATACCCATCATTTTTTGTATTGTTGGCCAATGTGGTAAGTGTGGAGGCAGGTGTATTGCTGATCCATGTTGCAGCGGCAGAAAGTTTTGTATTGTTAAGCGGTGGTACTACGGGCGCATCGTAAGTTCCGTAATAGGCATTCCAGCTGTAGTTGATATAATTTCCGGCCATATCTCCGTTGTAACTCTGTCTGGTTGTCGCTGGACCAATATAGTAAAAGGTGATCAGTTTATCCGGCATCGCTAACTTGAGCTCCTGCAAGAGCATGACAAAAGAACTGTTGTTCGGCTGCCCTGTTCCGTTATTTCCATAGCCTGCATATTCATCATCCAGATCTACTCCGTCTAAACCGTAAGTGTAGACTGTGTGAGCAATCTGTTGTGCAAAATCACGGGCCGCTTCACGATTCGGGAAATTGGAAATACCTGCTCCCTGATGGTTTCCTAAGATATCCAACAGCACTTTAATTCCTTTTTGCTGTAAAGGTCTTACGTATGTGTTGACATCATTCAACACTTTTGTGACATTGTTATTATTGGAAATATAAGCTCTGTTTTTAGAAACATCATAGTTGATGTTGGCTGCAAAAATAATGGCCACATCAAAAAGCTGTCTGTTGGTATTTTGCAGTGTATAAGATCCTGCGTTCAGCATATTGTTGTTATTGACTTCTACGTAGCATATTCCAACGGGATTAAGCTGTTGCGCATGAAGCACAGATGCCGTTTGAATGACCAGGGCGGTCAGGGCAGTTAGAATAGATTTTTTTTTCATATAATTTCAATTTTGATGGCTGATAAAATCATCGGGCCGAAGCCCAATGACTGTTTTTTATTTTATAATTAATTTTTCTGTCTGTTTCAAACTGCCGTCCTGAGATTCGAACCGGATGATATAATTTCCTATTGAAAGCTTCGACAGATCATACCAATAATTTCCGGCCTGTAATGTTTTCGTTTCAACAGCACTTCCATTAAAATTATAAACCGATAATTTTCCTCTGTTGTATTCTTCAGGAACAGACAACGTAAGTGGTGACGATGCACTGACAGGATTTGGATACAATCTGATCTGTTTTTTAGCTGATGTCAGCTCTGAACCTTTTATTTTTTGATTTTCAGCACTTGCGGAAGCCTTCTGAGTTCCTGTCGGACATGGAATATCTGTTACCCAATTGGAAGCATCTACGCCTGTTAGTGTCAATGTAACTCCGTTTCCTGAGCTATCCTGAACCGTTGAACCACTGCCTTCATTAAACTTCCAGTAGGCAGCAAGAGAAGTTGCAGGAAGTGTTACATTACACATTTTCTGACTGATTTCTGTCTGACTTAATGCTCTCCTCCAAACTCTGACCTCATCTATTTTACCATTAAAATTTCTGGATGTATTGTATAAATAGCCTACATTAAATGATCCATTGGAAGCAATATTTCCGGTTTGGGATTTGGTAGCATCAAGAACGCCATTGATGTAAATCTTCATAGCAGAACCGTCATACGTTGCTGCAACGTGATACCAGGTGTTGGCATTTAGTGCTGTAACTGAAGCCAGCTTTTGCTGAACATTATTGATGCTTACCACAAACTGAAGTTTGTTATTGGCAAGATTGGCATCTCCCAATCGTAAGAATGCAGAATTACTGTCACTCACTTCCGTTCCCATAAGAGAGGAAATGTAAGGAGATCCTGACTTGAAAGATGAAGGTTTGATCCATCCTTCAAAAGATAATGCGGAACCGTTTAAATTCATATTTCCTGCCGAACCGGATTCACTGGTGCCATCCAATAAAAGAGAGGTTGATGCTGAAGGAGTTGTTGCGCCTGCACTTTTGAATCTCGGAGCGAAAATATAAGTACTTTTCACGCTGCAGTTCGTTCTGATTCTCCAGTCATACTCTGAATTGGCTGTCAATCCGGATATGGTAACAGAAGTAGCAGAAATCGATGTTGCCGCGCTTGTCCATGTGGTAGCTGAAGCTAGTTTGTAATCTACATCATAAGTATTGGTTCCTACCGCTGACCAGTTCAGTTTTGCACTTGTTCCGGTAAGGTTGCTGGTAAATAATCCGATTGGGGCATCACAATTGGCTCCAGCCGTCCATGACTGCAAAGGAGTGCTTAAAACCGTCTGCTGTCCGTATAAAGTTTGTGTTCCGGCAGAAAGCTGCGCGGTTTCATTGGTTCCGTGAAGGTCATACCAAAGAAAAAGTCCGTAGCCGCCGGTTTTGGTTTGGCTGGCTAAACTTGTTGTTGTAGAATTGGAAGTATTTCCCATCCAGACTGCTGCTGGGGAAATCTGTGCTTTTGTAAGAGGGGGAACATTGGGTGCGGAAAAAGTTCCGTACATGGCGTTCCAGCTGTAATTGATATAGTCTCCCACTCTTAATCCGTTCCAGGAAAGCTTTGACGCTGCCGGACCGTAATAATAAAATGAAATGATTTTATCCGGAAGTAAAGCTCTCAGTTCCTGAACAAGCATCACAAAAGAGCTGTCATTGGGCTGGCCTGTTCCGTTTTGTCCGTAATCAGAATATTCATCATCAAAATCGATCCCGTCCAACCCGTAGGTATTTACCGTATGAGCAAGTTGTAAGGCAAAGTCTTTAGCTGCCTCACGGGTTGGAAAATTACAAAACCCGGCTCCCTGATGATTTCCCAGAATGGTTAAAACCACCTTCATCCCTTTATTCTGAAGCGGTTTTATATAGGTATCAGCATTGGTGAGCACTTTGGTTACGTTATTGTTATTGCTCAGATAGGCTCTTCCACGACCTGTATCGTAATTGATATTGGCCGCAAAAATATTGACAACATTAAATAAATAATTCCCTGAGGTCTGCAATTTGTATGATCCGGCATTCAGGATATTGTTATTATTCACCTCCACATAGCATATTCCCGTGGGATTAAGCTGCTGTGCATTCAACACAGGTATTGCATGAATGATCAGTAAGATCAATGTAGTAATGGCTTTTTTCATAATGTTTTTTTTAAGTTATTTTGATGTATTGATATCTATTCACTCTCTCTCAAAAAGAAGAAAATGATCAGCTACGGACTGAGAATTTCACAAGGCTCTCCCTCAATGAATTTCTGGTAAAACACTGCAACTAAAAAACGGGAATAAAGGGCATGCTGCCACCTTCTGCAAATATCGAATCTAAGTCAGTAAATCCTGATTCTCGTTAAAGGTTTTCCACAACAACTCTCCGAATAATGTATTGGCCCACGCAAACCATTCTCTGGTGAATTTTTTGTCATTGTCTTTATGGAAGGACTCATGCATAAAGCCTGTTCCTCCATGGGTTTTCTGTAAAGTATCTATACACCATTTGATTTCCTTTCTGTCTTTCGTAGTAAGGGCTTTCATAATGATGCTCATTGGCCAGATCATATCAAGACCGATGTGTGGTCCACCGATTCCTTCTGCCAGTTTTCCTTTAAAAAAGAAAGGATTGTCTTCTGACCAAACGTAATTTCTTGTATTTATGTAAACCGGATCATCAGCTTTTACGGCACCCAGATAAGGAAGGCCTAAAAGGCTTGGACAATTGGCATCATCCATTAAATTATAACTGCCGAATCCATTGGTTTCGAAAGCATAAATCTTTCCATATTGAGGGTGATTGTAGATCCCGTATTTCTTGATGGCCGCGTCTACCTCATCTGCCAGACTATTCAGCTGCTGAGCCAATGTTTTTTCGTTTTTGATCTGTGAAACCATTTCCGCTGCCTGACGTAAACTCAAGACTGCAAATAAATTGGAAGGGATAAGGAAAGCATAGATCGTAGCGTCATCACTTGGGCGGAACATAGAGTTGATGAGTCCTACAGGTTTTGTCGGATAACCATAACCTCCCATCGGAATTCCATCTGTAGCCCAGGCTGTCGTTCGTTCGAATTGATAGGGGCCTAAACCTGTTTTTCTCTGTTGTTCTATAAAAGTCTGCAAAGTAAGCTTGATTCCCTGCAGCCAATTGTTATCAAAAGGTTTTGTATCTCCGGTAGTCTTCCAGAAATGATAAGCGAGGCGGATAGGATAGCACAATGAATCGATCTCCCATTTTCTCTCATGGATCCCTGGTTTCATGTCCGTATGGTCATATTCTTTCCACTTGCTTATTTTATTGTTATCATTATAAAAAGCATTGGCATAAGGATCTTTCAGGATGAATTCTGTCTGTTTGTGAATCACTCCGGAGATCAGCTTGTGAAGTTTTTCATCCTTCTTTGAGAACTGCAGGTATGGGAAAACCTGTGCAGAACTGTCGCGAAGCCACATCGCATCAATATCTCCTGTAATCACGTAGGTATCGGGTTTTCCATCCGTTTCTTTGTAAAAAACGGTGGTGTCTAAAGTGTTGGGAAAACAGTTTTCAAAAAGCCAGGATAATTCTTTATTCTTCACTTTCTTTTTAAAAGCTGCAATGGCAGTGTCTACCGCTTCACTCGTAAAATGTCTTTTATCTTTCGGTACACGGACCACCGGAAAATCTTCTATACTCAATGTTTTAGCAAAAACATTTTGAGTAAATAATAATCCTGCTCCTGCTATTGCACTTGTCTTTATAAACTTTCTCCTTTCCATTATACTTTATATTTCGTTGTTTTTTATTAATCTATTGTACAGGTTTTCTTCCCATTACAAATTTCAGTTCTCCTCCATTCATAATATCACTGTGGTTAATTTCCCAGCTTTTGAATTCTTTTCCATTCAGGAACATTTTCTGAACGTAGATATTTTTATCAGAAATCTTATCGGCAATTACCGTGAAGGTTTTTCCATTCTCCAGTTTTAAGGCTACTTTCGGAAACTGTGGTGCACCAATGGCATATACAGGTTTTCCGGGAGTCACCGGATAGAATCCTAATGACGAGAAAATATACCATGCAGACATCTGACCGCAGTCTTCATTATTGACAATGCCGTCCGGCTTTGCTGCGTACATATTATCGCGGATGAATTTGACCATTTTTTGCGTTTTATAAGGAACCCCTGCATAATTGTACAGGTAAGGGACATGGTGCCCCGGTTCGTCACCGAATCCAAGAGAACCGATGAATCCTGAAATATCCACGTGTTGCTCACCGATCATCTTAAGTTCTTCGGTAAAGGTTTTATCCAGTTTTTCTTCGAATCCTTTTTTCCCTCCATAGAGATCCATCATTTCATCGATCTTATGGGGAACAAAGAAATCATACGCCCAAATGTTTCCTGAAACCCAGTGCGGCTGAAGTTTTTTCCAGTCGTTCAAAGTAAAATCCGGTAAGAATTCTCCATTTTTCTGTTTTGGCCAGAAGTGATTATTTTCTTTGTTAAACGTATTAAGGAAGCTCAGGGAACGTTTTTTATACACTTCTGCTTCGTCTTTTTTACCTAATTTTTCGGCAAGCTGCTGAATGCACCAGTCGTCATACGCATATTCCAGCGTTGCGGAAACTGAGGCTCCGTTTTCTGATGGAGTGTAGCCTAATTTAATATAATCATTCAGGCCTCCGCCACCATCGCTGCTGCTCATTTTGTCCGTTAAAGAAGCATCTTTCATCGCCGCAAATGCTTTCTCCTGATCGATTCCCGGCACCCCTTTTGAAATAGCGTCCCAGATAACCGATACACTATGATAGCCGAGCATACAGAAGTTGTCATAACCACACAATTCCCAGATCGGCATATGGTCTTTACGGTCGGTGTATCTGCTGATCAGAGAGTTGGCAAATTCTTTGGTATGTTTATGATCCATAATGGTCAGCAATGGATGGGTTGCCCTGAAGCCGTCCCAATAGGAATAGGTACTGTAGTTGGTAAACCATTTGGTATTCATATTTTCCTGAGCAGCTACATAATCTCCGTTGGTATCCATATAAAGATTAGGCGCAATGAAAGTATGATATACTCCTGTGTAAAAGATTTTTCTCTGGTCATCCGTACCGCCGGTCACCTGGAATCTGTTGATGAGATCTCTCCAGGTGTTCTGAGCTGTTTCTTTAGCCTTTGCAAAATTCACATTCTTAGCTTCGGCATCAAAGTTTTCCTGAGCACCTTCTGTACTTACGGGAGATAAGGAAACTTTTACTTCAATGCTTTCATTCTCCTCCGTTGAAAATCTCACGTAAGCTTTGGCATCTTTTGCAAGAGCTATTTTTTCGTTCTCTTTTATTTTTCCTTCGGAATAAGTTCCATAGGATTTAAAAGGTTTTGAAAATTCCATCACGAAATAAGCAAAACGTTTTCCGCCCCAGCCGTTGCTGTAGCAGTATCCTTTAATTTTATTGTTTCCTTCTATGCTTACAAGGGTATGGTAAATATTCCCGAAGATTTTATTGGTAGGATCAATGATGACATTGGATTCTTCACTCTTTGGGAAGGTATATTTATGGAAACCTACTCTCGGAGAAGCAGTCAGCTCGGCTTTGATTCCGTAGCTGTCCAACATCACGGAATAATAGCCCGGTGAAGCGGTTTCCTTTTCATGACTGAATGTCGAACGGTAGCCACTTTCCGGCTTGTCTTCCGAACCCGGAAGCATCTTTATTTTCCCAACGGTTGGCATCACTAAAATATCTCCCAAATCTGCCCAGCCCGTTCCGCTGAGATGATTATGACTGAATCCCATGATGGTTTTACTGCTGTAATGATACCCGGAACACCAATCCCAATCGCCACTTTTGGTATTCTGATCCGGACTGAGCTGGATCATCCCAAAAGGGATAGTCGCTCCGGGAAAGGTATGACCGTGCCCTCCTGTTCCTATGAAAGGATCTACCCAGGAAAGAACATCATTCTTCCTTTGCTGGGCATTTCCAGCATGAGAAAACAGGATCAGTGATAAAATTATAAGCAGTTCTTTTTTCATAATCATAATAGGGAAATCTTAAAAATTTCTCAAGATAAGGGTTTATTCAACAATATAAAAACCATAACAATGATTTCAACAAGCAGGAAAATAAAGTTAACCAGCATATTCCTCAGATTTTAATCCATTTAAAGCGAATTCTTTTTCATAAAGTCAATGATTTCAGAAATATATCCAAATGCAATGGCCACAACGGTATCCGCCGCTCCATAATAGACGGTTACCTTATCTCCTTCTGAAAGAGCAGCACACGGGAACACCACATTGGGAATATCTCCCGTAAGCTCATACAATTCTGCCGGAGCCAGTAAATAAGGTTTCGTTCTGTACAGTACTTTTGACGGATCTTCAAGATCCAGCAGCGATGCTCCCATTGAGTAACGGAATCCTCTGCAGGTATTAATTACTCCATGATAGAAAAGCAGCCATCCTTCATCCGTTTTAATCGGAACAGGCCCCGCGCCTATCTTTGTGCACTGCCACGCACTGTCTTCAAACGGTGCTACCTTCATTACGCACCGGTGCTCGCCCCAATATTTCATATCCGGGCTGTAGCTGATGTAGATATCTCCGAAAGGGGTATGTCCGTTATCACTCGGTCTGCTCAGCATGGCATATTTACCGTCTATTTTTTCAGGGAAAAGAACTCCGTTTCTGTTGAAAGGAAGGAATGCATTTTCGCACTGAAAGAATTCTTTAAAATCAAATGTATAGGCAATTCCGATGGTTGGGCCATGATATCCATTGCACCAGGTGATCCAGTACCGGTCTTCTATAAAGGCAACCCGAGGGTCGTATTTATAATCGGATTCTATCATTTCAGTATTTCCAGATTTCATGTCAATAGGATCGTGATTGATCTCCCAATTGATTCCATCCTTACTGAAGCCTGCAAAAATATTCATCTGCACGGCTTTGTTGTCACAACGGAAAACTCCTGCGAACCCATCTTCAAAAGGAACCACCGCACTGTTAAAAATGCTGTTGGACGTAGGGATTGCATATCTGTTGATGATCGGATTTGCAGAGTAACGCCACATGATATCACGGCTGTCTTCCGGACGATCCTGCCAAGGGATCTTTGCTGGTTGAAATGTCATAAAGTATTTTTACTTTTTTATTTAATATGTTTAATAAATGATTTAGTGTTCTTTTAATTTTTCAGAATAGGAGAACGGAACAAAGAGGGTTACAATAAAAGCAGGAATCGTCGCAACGAGTACCCAGATAAAGAACATTTTATATCCTATCCAATCGCTGATCATCCCACTGAACATTCCGGGAATCATGACTCCAAGATTCATAATACCGGTGGCAAAAGCATAATGAGCCGTTTTATGTTCACCCGGTGCGATCTGCTGCATGATGTAGAGCATCAACCCTACAAAACCGAATCCGTAGCCAAAGTATTCTACCACAACGGCAACGCCTACAGGAAGCAACTCGGTTGGCTGGAAATAAGCCAGCAATGCATAAACTACAAATGGAATATTAAAGGCCGAACACAGCCAGATCAGAGATCTTTTCAGTCCTCTGCCCGCAATGAAATAACCCGCCAATACAGATCCTAAAATAAATGCTGCTGAACCATACGTTCCGTAAATAAGTCCAATATCTGATGTAGACAATCCCAATCCGCCTGACGTTCTCGGAGCTTTGAAAAATAGAGGCGCAATTTTTATTGCAAATCCTTCTGCAAAACGGTAAAGGATAATGAACAATACGGCCCACATAATATTTTTCTTTTTGAAGAAAGAAGTAATTACTTCCAGTAGCTCCTTACGGATATTCCCTGCCTTTTTGGTTGCTTTTTTTTGTTTATTTTCTTTCGGCAGAATCGCATAATGATACATAGCTAAAGCTAAAAACAGAAGGCCATAAATTCCCATGATGATCATCCAGGCATTAACAACCCCTTTTGTTTTTTCCAGAACTCCGGCGAAATAAACAAGCACCCCACTGCTGATAATTTTGGCCAGATTATAAAAAGCGCCCTGCCAGCCGATATATTTTGCCTGTTCTTTGTTTGTTAAAAAATTAATATAGGTACCATCTGCTGCAATGTCATGCGTGGCGCCACAAAATGCAACCACTGCGAATAGGGCAATGCTGTATTTGAAAAAATCCGGCAAGGGCAGCGTCAGTGCGATCAATGCAAATAAAATTCCTATAGCAAACTGAGTGGCCACTACAAAGAATTTTTTTGTTTTGTAGATCTCCAGAAAAGGGCTCCAGAGAGGCTTCAATGTCCAGGAAAACATAATGAGCGCTGTCCAGAATGTGATCTTAGAGTCTGAAACGCCCATGTCCTTGTACATAATCCCGGAGACCGCATTAATGGTCACAAAGGGGATCCCCATTGCAAAATACAATGTAGAGATCCAGAGGATTGGTTTTACCGAACGGGTTTCAGAGCTGTTGTTTTCCATATTCAATTTAAAATAGATAAAGAAAAGAGGGCCTCTCAAAAGTGGCATTCCGGATTGAAACGAAACTAAAATTGAAGAATTCTGAAACAAGTGTTTTAAGAAATTTCTCCTTCCGAAATGAAAAAAACAAATTAAATCTAACCTTTGAGACGGCCTCTATATCCTGATCATTGATCTGCTTAAAATTATTACTTTTTATCCCACCATAGTTTGGTGGCTCCGTTGTCAGGACCGCCTAACTGCTGAACGGCCTGTGCGTAATTAAAAGTTGAATTTTTGGTGTCATTTGTAAACGGAACTCTTCTGATCATCTGATCTGTATTAATTAATCCTCCACTATCATTTTTTCTGACTTTGAATAAAACCGGATATCCTGTTCTTCTCTGTTCTGTCCATGCTTCAGGACCATCCGGATAAAGAGCCAGCCATTTTTGCGTGATAATTCTTTCCAGTTTCTTTTCGTTAGAATCGCCGTTGTTCCAGGCAATTGTAATTGTACTTAATTGTGAATCCCCGGCAAGTACATTATTATCTGAATTTTTAGGATCAATATAAGGAGCTTCTGTAGAAACACTATCCGTAAGATAAGCAGCTACGTCAGCACTTTTACCCCATTCCCCAAAAGATTGGCTGACACCCGCCTGATAATTGGCTTGTATATCACCTGCACCCGAATAACCTCTCAAGGCTGCTTCAGCTTTTAAAAACCAGGTTTCAGCAGCAGTAAACAATTTGAACTTTCCGTTTACACCGGAAAAATAATCACCGCTGGCAGCTCTTGCTGCCGGTTGAGAATAGCCACCATAGGTAGGTTGTCCATTGATTAAATTAATACCCTGACGTATTCCTATATACTGAGGTTTGCCATTGATATAGGTTGCCGGATCAGTTGCCGGATTGGCATACGCAGGTAGTCTTGGATCTTTGAATCCATTCATATAAGCCATAATGGGTGCCCCTATAGAACAGTCACCCCACGAATAGATAATAAAACTTAATTCGTGTTGCCCAACATTGATTAAAGCATTGTCTGCATTATCAGATATTAATCCTGCGGATGAGGCCAGAGCTTCTTCAGCATACTGTTTTGATTTTGCGGGATCAGCATAACTCATACGCAAAGCAAACCTCAGCTTAAGAGAGTTGGCCAACTTGGCCCATTTGGCTATATCTCCACCATAAATCAAATCTGATTTTTTCACCACACTTTTATCTTCTACATTCTGCGTTGCTGAAGTATTTTGTACTTTTTGTAAATCAGAAATGGCAACGGTAAGATCATTAACAAACTTATTGTAAGCGTCCTGCTGAGAATCGAAATCTGTAATCCCGTTTGCATTAGGCGTGTCATATTTGCTGTATACTACGGGTCCGTGGCGATCTGAAACTCTTGATGCTGTAAGAATTTTCAATATTTTTTTAACTGCAAAAGTTGCTGTGAAATCTATTCCCGGATAATTGTTTTTTGCGGCATTATCAATGATAATAGAATTATTAAAAGTATCCTGCTGTCTCGCAATGATTCTATTGTTCCAGCCATCCATCATTAAGTAGGTGAGATTATTTGTTCCTCCATTAAATTGTGATGCTGTACTAAACATTCCGCTATACATATCTGCATTAAGATTGGTTGCTAACTGATAATCTGCCTGAAAACCTCTTTGTATGGATTTCATGGGATCTACAATTGCTTTAAAATCTGCATAAAAATTTTCCGGACCACCGACTTTTTCCTGATTAAACTCTTCAAAATCTCCGGTGCAACTGGAGGCAGAAAAAAACACTGCTACTCCAATTATATAAGTTTTAAAATTAATTATTTTCATTTCAGTATGGTATATTTAGAAGTTAGCTTTTAATGATAATCCGATAGATCTGGTAATTGGTATCCCAAAAGAATCCACTCCTACACCACCAGGTGTGTTTCCTGAAACCTGCTCAGGATCAAACGGTGCTTTTTTATAAAAGAAAAACAGATTTGTTCCCACTATACTTACAGTTGTGTTTCTCAGGTAGCTGGAGTTAATATCAAAAGTATAGGCTATAGATGCCTGGCGCAGTCTTACAGTGGTTGCACTGTATATATAAGCTTCATCAATTCCTGCTCCTTCCTGGTTCGCTCCTACAGCTTTATAATAAACTTTAGCATCGGTTAGCCCGGTATATGCTGCTCCTGCATTCGGAGTTCCCGGTGCATATACAGCATTCGGGATAGCTACTCCGCCTGCATCTCTGGCTGACGCACTCGTCTGGCTTACCCCAAGCATATCATTTGCTTTTTCTGTAAGAGACAGCACTTTACCCCCAAATTTCCCATCAACAAGAAAAGAAATCCCCAATTTTCCAATATTAAAAGTGTTGCCAAACCCTAACATAAATTTAGGATTCGGATTCCCCAAATAGCCGATGTTTTTCTCTGCCAAAGGTTTTCCATCAGCATCAACCAGAATTCTCCCCTGGTCATCTCTCAGGAATTTGATCCCATAGATATCGCCGAAAGATCCGCCCACTTTAAGTTTCGTATAAGCACCTCCACCAGTAAGTGCAAGAGGTAGATTTTCCGGAACTTTTAACCTGTCTGGAAATAATTCCACAATTTTGTTTTTGTTGGTAGACCCATTCAAATTAGCCGTCCAGCCGAATTTTCCTGAATCAAATATTTTATAGGACAGAGAAGATTCAAAACCTGTATTTTGTATTTTTCCAGCGTTTACATAATAGGAACCGGATGGCAAACCTCCTAAATTAGAGGAGATCGTAACTGGCAGAAGCTGGTTGGTAGCTTTTGAATTGTAATAGGTAATATCAAAATTCAATCGGTTTTTAAACAATCTTAATTCAGTCCCCACTTCAAAAGTCTTATTGAGCTCCGGTTTTACAAACAATTCACTAAAAGCAGGATCTGTCACGAGTGAATATTTAGGATATAAAATTTGACCAGCATCCACAATATATCCGTAAGCAGTATTATATGGAGTTGTTGCAGTTGTCAAATTGGCGGGTAGTCCCAATCCTACGGTAGCATAAGATCCTCTGATTTTCCAAAAATTAATAGTTTCAGGCAGTTTAAAGATGGAGGATAAGACAGCATTAACCCCTACAGATTCATAATCGTATCCATTAGTTCCTGTAAAAGCCAATGTAGAATCCCAATCATTTCTAAAGGTCATATCTACATAAAACATATTCTTATACCCCAAAGATGCACTTGCAAAAACAGACTGTATTTGTTTTTTAGTACTGTAATTTATATGATGAAACCCATCTCCTACGCTCCGGTCTACATTCCATTGAAGGTTACTGACTGTAAATAAATTCGGAGCTGACAAGTAGGCATTATCAATTTCTGTAACTGTATTTCTTGAAGTATTGATACTTCCACCAACTGTAAAATCCAGTGAAATATCTTCGCTCAGTTTCGGACTTCCTACCAATAAGACATCCCCATAAGTAGAAGAGTTTTCATATTTGTTTTGAAGAAGCCTTCCATTAATTCCGCTACTCGTTATAAGATTTGGATCTGAATAGGCTGAGACTCCTCTTTGGCTATCCGTCACATTCCAGCTATAATTCCCTCTTACCCTTGCAGATAACCAAGGATTAATCTGATAGGCAAGAGATAAAGCGCTATACGTATTTTTGTTATTAACCGTAACTTTATTTCTGTTTAATATCCAATAAGGGTTTTGCGTTGCAGGATTTCCGTTGAATTTTCCATCTGGTCCTATCGCCCACCAGTTTTGAGCAGGTAACAATCTCGTTTTGTCGATATAAGAATAGTTACTATTATTATACTGATCAAAATCTACTCCTCTTGGCAACCAATATAAACTGACTAAAGGTGAAAAAGAAACACCGGGAGTCTGTCTGTTGACACTGTTCTGTAACGAACCAATAAAATTAGCATCCAACGTTAATTTATCATTCAGATATTTGCTGGAATTTCTAAAAGAAACATTGTATTGATCAAAATAAGAAGAAGGTACAATCCCTTTATTTGTAGTATTTCCTATAGAGAAATAATTTGTTGATTTTTCTGTTCCTGACTGGAAAGAAAGGCTATTAACCCATGTCGTTCCATTTTGCAGGAAATCTTTCAAGTGATCCTTAGAAGCGCCTTTTGCCCCCCAGCTTTCATTGGAAACACCCGGCGTTTGGCCAGACACTGCAGGATCATAAGAAAGATAGCTATGTTGCAGCTTGGGAAGACTATATGCCTGATCTACCGTCAGACTGGTATTGTAAGTGATAGAGCTTTTCCCTAATTTTCCTTTTTTAGTTGTAATCAGTATAACCCCATTACCACCCATAGAGCCATAAAGAGCAGAAGCAGAAGCCCCTTTTAAGAAGTTCATGCTTTCAATATCATCCGGATTGATGGAGCTTAAAACGTCTCCTGCATCAGGCATTGTAGAATACTGGCTGGCCTCGGGAGCTTTGCCAACCCCGTTTATAATAGGTATACCGTCTATTACATATAGCGGCTGACTGCTGTTGGCTGATTTATTCCCTCTCATTAAAACCCTCACCGAACTTCCCACCCCGTTAGTTCTATTGATCTGTACGTTGGAAACTTTTCCACTGATAGAATTTAAAAAATTGGGAGTTTTCACTGCTGTAAGTTCGTCTCCACCGATCTGCTGGCTTGAATACGTTAAAGAACGGGCCTGCCTTTTTATTCCTAAAGAGGTTACAACCACCTCTTCGATTTTGGTTGTATTAGCAGTATCTGCCTTTTTAGTTTCCTGTGCGTAAGCAGACAAAGAAAAAACTAATAAAACCGGTATAACAGTTTTTCTCATAAGGTTTAGTTTTATTAAGATTTATTTAAGAATCAATTCCATCACTTTATATATTATTTACCATATAAAATAAGATGAATCTTCTTCTTTCTTCAACATTATGTTCCATATGCATTAAATAATTAAAGTTTTGTTAAGATTTAATTCATATTAGCAAATCTAAATTTTGTTCACAGCCTGATATAATGCTATTTTATCATAAAACGATATTATTTTTTCAGGTCTTTTTTAGATACCAGATTTACCCTCTGATTTGCAGCATAGTACATCCATTTCAAACTTTTGTTTTTTGCATGATTTACCTGCTGTTTTTTTAACACTTTTTGACTAAAAAGCATCTGTCCCCCATCAAAAAAAGATCCGGATAGAGGTATCCGGATCTTGGGTATATACAATGTATTTCGTTAATTTAAAATAGGTTACTCAATTTTTTTCACCCCCTTAAAAAGTTCTTTAAATTCAGTAGGAGTTGTTTTTTTAATAGATTTAAAAACTTTATTGAAATTGGCTATATTATTAAATCCAGCCTCAAAAGCGGTCTCAAAAACGGTAAGATTTTTCTCCATTAACCACCGAGCAGCATAGCTGATTCTGATTTCATTCAGATAATTCACAAAAGTTTTACCGGTTCTTTTTTTAATAAATCTGTTGAAGGTGACACTGCTCATATTGATCAGCGAAGCAGCATCATGGAGTGTTATTTTATTTTCAAAATTCTTATGGACAAAGTCATGAACAATCTTCATCCTGTCATTATCAGCGAAGGTTTCAAGTTCTATACTATAGGATGACAATACGGTTTTATCTTCTGCAATGGCCAATTCATTGAGAATTTTCATGATCTCGATAAAAGATTCAAAGCTGTTCATTTTTGATAAATTGAGAAAGGATTCTTTCACTTTTTCAGCGGTTTCCTGCGAAAATAAGATTCCCCGAATTGAGTCTTTCATGAGGTTGCTGATCGGTTTCAGAATATTTTTATCCATCATAGACTGATTAAAAAAATCCTGATTGAACTGTACTGTGATCTCATGGGTCTTGCGGTTTTTGCACTTGTGGTTGGCCCAGCAGTGTGGTAAATTGGGACCTACCAGTACCAGTTCGATGTCGCCGATCTCTCCTGTATGGTCACCGATCATACGCCGGTATCCCTTTCCTTTGATGATAAAATTGATCTCAATCTCCGGATGATAATGATAAGGGAAATCAAAGGAGGCTTTTATCCTGTCAAATACAAGAAAACTGTCCTCAGGAGATAACGGGGTGATTTCTCTCAAAATATTTTCTAGCTTGCTCATTTAATCTTTGAAGAAGTTAAAGTTATCATTCAATACAGTACTTTTTACAAAATTGATAAAAAACTAATCAACTAATATATAATTTTTATTTTTTCTCTGTTTTTAATTAAAAAAGTGAAACAAAAATTGAACATCGCCCCTATAATGGATAATAGAAACCTTATGAATCCTCTAAAATAATGCGTATAAAAACAGGTTTCATTTATTAATACTCGTAAAACCTTCTTTTTTGTATCTTTAGACTAAAGTAATTGTATGCAGAAGCAGCTTATTTTTGAAGATCACTATAAAAAACTTGGCCTTGAAATATTCTCCGAAGACAATTTGGGGATCATCAACGGAAATCAATTCAGATATGACATTAAAATTCTTTTCATTCCGGAAGGCTATGCACTTACCGTAGATTTTAATCATTATAAAATCTCAAAACCCTCCCTGTTCTTTCTTACCAGCCAGCACCTGAAGATAGAAATAGGAAAAGAGAAAGCTACACTGCTCTATTATAACCGTGATTTCTACTGTATTCAGATTCATGATAAAGAAGTAGCATGCGACGGACTTCTTTTTCACAATGTATTTGAAATTCCTTTTGTAGAGCTTAATGATACAGAAAGTTCTGACATTAAAAATTTATTTCAACATATAAAAAATGAACTAGAATGGAAAGATTCTTCTGCTGAGGAAATGATCAGAACCTATGTAAAACAGATCATCATCCGGGCTACCAGAAACTGGAAAAAGCAGCATCTTAATAATGACACCATCAAAATTCCCGGCAGCGAGCTGGATGTTTTCAGGGACTTCAGCAGGTATCTGGAAATTCATTTCAGAGAGAAGCACAATGTGGCAGATTATGCAGAGCTTCTCCATATCGCTCCGAAAACATTAACGCATAAATTTAAAAACCTAAATATAGACTCCCCGAATCAGTTGATTATCAACAGAATTTTACTGGAAGCGAAAAGGCTTCTTTTCTACACCGATAAACCCGTTAAAGAAATTGCCTACGATCTTGGCTATGAAGATCCTGCCTATTTCAACCGGCTTTTCACCAACAAAACAGGAAACACACCATCAAATTTTAAGAAAAACTACTCATCGGGAAAAAAGTACAACATTTAAGTCTTTTTATCTATTGAATCCGGCTTACAGCCACCCTATATTTGTATCATCAAAATCAATATATTAAAACAACAAAAAGCAAACATTATGAAACGTAACGCAACAGCCGTTTGGAACGGTAACATCAAAGAAGGTAACGGACATCTAACGACCCAAAGTACAACTTTAAACGAAACTCAGTATTCTTTCAACAGCCGTTTTGCTGACGGGGTGGGAACGAACCCTGAAGAATTGCTTGCCGCAGCCCACGCAGGATGTTTTACCATGAAGCTAAGTGCAGAACTTTCTCAGGCAGGTTTTACACCTGAAGAGCTAAAAACAACTTCTGTGATTACTCTTGATCCAAGCCTTGGAAAGATCACAAAATCTGAACTGACTTTAACGGCAAAAGTTCCGGGACTTTCAGAAGAAGATTTTCAAAAATATGCTAAAATAGCTGAAGAAGGTTGCCCGGTAAGTGCAGCTTTCAATTTTGAGATTACTTTGAATGCTACTCTAGCTCAATAATATTCAAACTCATTTTTTCGAAACCATTAAGGCTTTTTAAGGAATGAAGGAAAGTTAAGAAAATATCAAATGATATTTTGAGGCAGCGCACCTTATAACCGCCCGCGGATTCTTAATTCTTCTTCTGTGCTTAAAAATTCTTAATGGTTTTAAATTTTATATTCCGCACATCAAGCAGATTTCCCCAGCGAAATAAAGAAAATTAAAGATTCTAAAAACATTAAGTGTATTGATTAACTACAATCCATAAAATTTTTAATTATTAAAAACTTTAGTTCTAAAACTTTTACCATCCTGAAAAAAGGAAGACCAAATCAGTAGAAAATCAGAGATTTTCATAAGAACTTAAGTGGACTTCTGCCTACTGCATTTACCTTAAAATAACTAAAGTGTTTCAATATGCTTTTGTGACCTTTGTGCTCATAGATTAGACATACATCATGATGAAGGCAAGCAATGATTTCAAAATAAAATATACCAATCGGTATATTTTTGTATATTTGTATTGAAATTAAATACTTAAATGTCAAAAGCAGAAAAGACCAAACAGTTTATCATTGAAAAAACAGCTTCTTTATTTAATACGAAGGGCTATTTGTCTACGTCTTTGTCTGATATCACAGAGGTAACAGGTTTAACGAAAGGCAGTATCTACGGAAATTTCGAAAATAAGGATGAAGTAGCTCTTGAAGTATATAAATATAATTCAAACCTTCTAGCCAAAAATATGGCCCGCTCTCTAGGGGAAGAATTTCCTTCTACGATTGATAAACTTAACGCTTTTGTTAATTTTTACCGTAAAAACTGGAAAGCGGTATTTGAAAACGGGGGGTGTCCTCTGATGAATGCTGCCACTGAAGCCGATGATACTTTTCCCAGCCTGAAAAAACAGGTCACCCGATCGTTTGAAATTTGGATAAAAAAAATAGCAAATGTGATTGCAGACGGTCAGCAAAACGGAGAAATACATCCAAAGATCAATGCTGATGAGTACGGATCTCTGTTTATTATGATGATTGAAGGCGGAATATTACTGTCCAAAACAACAGAAGAGGAAAAATATTTACATATGGCTTTGGACAGAATCGTATTCATGATCGATAAAGAATTAAAAATACTTCCCTCATAAATTTTTCACTATGGAAACAAAAAAAGTGGCTATCGTAGGATACAGCAGAATTCCTTTCGCAAGAATCAATACAGCCTATGCAGACCTGGATAATCAGGAACTTTTGGAAGCTGCACTGAACGGACTGATCAACAAATACCATCTACAGGGAAAACTTCTTGGTGAAGTAGCCGGTGGCGCGGTAATTAAACATATCTCTGAAAGCAACCTCATCAGGGAATCTGTGATGAATACGGCACTGGATCCTGCTACGCCTGCCTGTGATCTTCAACAAGCCTGTGATACTGGAATTGAAGCTGCAGTCTATATTGGAAATAAAATTGCATTGGGACAAATTGAAAGTGGTATTGCCTGTGGCGTGGAAGCCATGAGCAATATCCCTTTTGAGTCTGCGCCAAGATTAAGAAAAGCCCTGTTAAAAGCCAATAAGGAAAAATCAGTATTGGGAAAACTAAAACAGTTGCTGACTCCACAACTGAAAGACTGGATGCCTATTCCTTATAAAGGACAGGAACCGAAAACGGGTCTGGTCATGGGCGGACATACGGAAATCACGGCAAAATACTATCAGATATCGCGTGAAGAGCAGGATCAACTGGCGCTAAAAAGTCATCAGAATATGGCCAAAGCTTATGACGAAGGTTTTTTTGATGATATGATTATTCCTGCATTCGGTTTGGATAAAGACAATAATCTTCGCCGCGATACCAGTATTGAAAAGCTTTCGCAGCTAAAACCGGCTTTTGATAAAGAGAACGGAACTTTGACCGCTGGAAATTCTACCCCTTTTACCGATGGTGCGTCAGCAGTTTTGATGGGAAGTGAAGAATGGGCCAAAGCCAACGGACTTCCTATTCTGGCGTATGTCACCTTTTCAGAAGTAGCGGGAATTGAATATGTGGAAAATAAACATAACCTGCTTCTCGCCCCCGTTTTCGCCGCAGACAGAATGCTCAGAAAAGCAGGAATGAGCCTTGAAGATTTTGATTATTATGAAATTCATGAAGCATTTGCCGCTCAGGTTCTTGCCACCATCAAAATCTGGGAAAATGATGATCTGGCGAAAAAATTTGGTTTGGAAAAAGCACTGGGAAAAATCAACAGAGATAAGCTGAATGTAAAAGGCGGAAGTCTCGCAGTAGCCCACCCGTTTGCCGCAACAGGCGGTAGAATTATTGGCACGCTGGCGAAACTGCTCCATGAAAAAGGAAGCGGAAAAGGGTTCATTTCTATTTGTGCCGCCCGTGGACAGGGGGTAACGATGATTTTAGAAAAATAAAACAGAAAATATGGACAGATTAGCACAACTACAGCAATTCATCGGAAAGGAATTTGACCAGTCACCATCCCCTTTCATGAAATGGCTCAATCCGATTGTTCTTTCTGTAGAAGAAGGACATCTAGAGTTTCAATATACCGTAAGACCGGAATGGTTGAATCCTATTGGAAATCTTCATGGCGGGGTAACAGCAGCCATCGTTGACGATATCATAGGAGCCACCATGTTCTCACTGAACGAAAATTCTTTCATAACAACCATCAATAATGTGATCGATTATTTTTCAACTGCAAAAGAAAATGATAATATTGTAGCCGAAACGAAAATTATAAAAAGAGGGCGGCAGTTTGTCAATGCGCAATGCGAAATATGGAACGCAGACAAAACAAGACTGATTGCCAGAGGAACCTCTAATCTATTCAAAATTAATAACTAGATATGAAAAGAGTTGTCATTACAGGACTGGGCGCGGTGACGCCTTTGGGGAACAATGTCGAAGATTTTTGGCAAAATAGCATTAACGGTGTCAGCGGAGCAGGTTTAATTACCCATTTTGATTCAGAAAAATTTAAAGTGCACTTCGCCTGTGAAGTGAAAAACTTTGATTCGAAAGTTTATCTGACCCACAACGAAATAAAAAGAAGCGATCTGTTTTCACAATATGCAATGTATGCTTCTACTGAAGCTATTCAGGATTCTGGACTGGAGCTGGAAAAAATGGACCCGTTTGATACCGGCGTAATCTGGGGTACTGGTCAGGGAGGAATGCTCACCTTCGAAACTGAGGTGATGAATTTTTCACATGGTGACGGAACTCCCAAATTCAATCCATTCTTTGTCCCTAAATTTATCGCCAATATGGCTTCAGGAATGATTTCCATGAAGTTTGGGCTTCAGGGAATCAATTATACTACTATTTCAGCGTGTGCAACAGGAAATACAGCATTGATGGATGCCTTCAATTATATCCGCCTTGGAAAAGCAAAAGTCATTATCAGCGGTGGTTCTGAAGCAGCAATCACTCCGGCTTCTGTGGGTGGTTTCTCCATTATGAAAGCAATGTCTACGAGAAATGATGATTTTGCAACTGCAAGCCGTCCTTATGATGCAGACAGAGATGGTTTTGTAATGGGTGAAGGTGCCGGTGCTCTGATCCTTGAAGAGTATGAGCATGCCAAAGCAAGAGGTGCAAAAATTTATGCTGAACTTGGTGGCGCTGCAATGACTGCTGATGCCTATCATATGACAGCACCTCATCCGGACGGAGTGAGTGCCATTAAAGCCATGCAGCTGGCAATGAAAGAAGCAGGAGCCAATATGGAAGATATTGATTATCTAAATCCTCACGCCACCTCTACTCCACTTGGAGATCTGGTAGAATTAAAAGCCATCAGTTCAATATTCAGAGGAAGCAAGAACCTTGATATCAGTGCTACAAAATCTATGACAGGACATTTATTGGGGGCTGCCGGAGCTGCAGAAGCCATCCTTTCGATCAAAGCTATAGAAAAAGGAATTATTCCTCCAACGATCAATCTGCATAATATCGATGAAAACATCCCTAAAGATGTGAATATCATTTTTGGAGAAGCCAAAGAAAAGGAGATCAATTTCGCATTAAGTAATGCCTTTGGATTCGGAGGACATAATGCTACTTTGGTTTTTAAAAAGTTTAAATAATCTTTAATGATTCAATAATTCAATCCCTGTGCTCTCTGGCGCAGGGATCTTTTGTTTTTCCTCTTGCACGTTGTGCGTTAATCCGGCAGCTGGTCACGCTCTTTTTATTCTGTAAAATCTTTCGGAATGATGATTCGAGTTTTTTTGGTTAAAGCAAATAAAAAAGCAGCCAAAAAATGACTGCTTTCATATTGTAGCCTCTCAGTAAGAAGCTTTTTAAGTTCTTTAAAATAGTAATTCTCTATTCTGAATCCTGTATAAAAAAATCATCTGCACCGTCTGCAATCGGAATATATAATCTTTCCCATTCCTGACCATTTACAATTTCCCAGGAATGTCCCTCTCCTTCAACATCCTCCGCTAAAAGAATAATTCCCGGTTCAATTTGAAATGTAGAGCCATCGCTTACCTTAAACAGGATACTTCCTTTTAATGTCACCACATATTGTCTTCGAGGTGCAGCATGCTTCTTTTTCTCCCATTCTTCAGTGACCGTACTAGCCCAAAAAGTGGTTGTGTTCATAGGCTTCAAAGTTGGGATTTTCCCCGTTTCGAAGGTACTTGTCCCATCAGGATGACTGAACAATCTTATGGCAGAAATAAACGCACTCGTACTTTTCAAACTGATACTATCTTTTTATACAATGCTGAATCAAAACTAAGATCTTAACCATTCAGAGGAGGAGAGATACTTCTGATCGGGATAATAAATGAAAAGGCAGTTTCGTCCTTTTATGGTATTAATGATGGGTTGTGTCAATGCTCTCGGGACAGCGGGACATCCCCAGCTTCTTCCGATTCTTTTATGCACTGATGCAAATTCATCGCTTACATAATCGGCTCCGTGCATCACGATCGCTCTTCTGTACGCTGCATCATTAAAACCTTTGTCCATTCCTAACAATTTCAAAGAATATCCGTTGTCTCCCTGGTAAGTGGCATCCGTGATATAAAATCCCAGACTGCTCTGCAGCGAACTTTCCGTATTAGAAAAATTCGCAGCAAATTCTTCGCCTGTATTTTTTCCGTGTGCTACCAGTGAATTGAACAGTACCTTTTTCTCATTCGTATCAATCACCCAAAGTCTTTTGGTGTTTGAAGACATAGAAAAATCGCAAATAGTCAATAAGTGCGAGTCCTGATTCAGCAATCCTGCTTTTTTTAAATTTTCAAATCCTGTTAATGCTTTTGAGAAAACCTCATAATTTAATTCATGCTCAGGATCAAATGGAATTGATTTGTACAATTCTTCTGATGAAGATGCTTTAGCGGCAGTCTTCTCAGATTTCGTGTCAGCTACTTTTTCAATTTTTGCTGTATTTACATTCCCAGTCTTTACTGCCTTACCCGGCGAAAGATAGAATGAAGTCGTGACCATATACACCAGGCCTAATACACTATAAATTCCTCTCATTCAATAATATTAAATTCCAAATTAGTGAGGCAAAATTATAAAAACATAACTGTCAGACAGTTATAACTCTACAAAGTTTAACGCTATTTAAGAAACTTTAACGTCTTGATTACGTGAATTAAAGAGGTTTATTTTTCTGAATCTCCAACAAATTCCAGGCTCACAGAATTCATACAATACCGCAATCCTGTTGGCTTTGGACCGTCATCAAAGACGTGTCCCAGATGAGAATCGCATCTTTTGCAGAGCACTTCCACCCTTTCCATTCCATAGGCAGTATCTCTTTTGTAATAGACTCCTTCTTTATCGGCTTCAAAAAAACTTGGCCATCCGCAACTGCTGGAGAATTTTGAAGTGGACCGAAATAAATGATTGCCACAAACCGCACAATAATAGTCTCCGATTTCATCGAATTCGTTATACTTTCCTGTAAACGCTCTTTCCGTAGCAGCTTCTCTGGATATAGCATATAAGTCGGGCGCCAGAATTTTTTTCCACTCCTCATTGGAAATATCAAGTTTTGTCGTGTCGGTTCTGGAGTAGTATGGATTGTTTTTTGCTTCTTTATCTTCCATAGGATGAATTTTAAATATTTTTGAGATTAAGCTTAAAAAATTAAACCACAAAAGTCATAAAAGCTTTTTGAAACTTTAAAACGCTTAGTTTAAAAAGCTTACTACTTTGAACTTTTTTATAGTAAAATATTAATTTTCAATAGTTTAAGAATTTAAGACTTTTATGAGTTTTGTGGTTGGATATTAAATATCAGACTTCACAACCAAATTTACTAAATTTGAGAATATGAATGATGAAGCAAAAAGAAAACAACTGAGAAAATATAAAGCATTTGCCACCGGATTATTTGTTCTGATGGCTATCATCTTTATAGCCACAACCCTACTTCAGAAGTCTAACCATTCCCACTGGGTAGGCTACGTACGTGCGTTTTCCGAGGCAGCCATGGTTGGAGCTTTGGCAGACTGGTTTGCGGTGACGGCCTTATTCCGGCATCCGCTTGGACTTCCAATTCCCCACACCAACCTGATTGAAAACAGCAAACAAAGGCTGGGAGACAATCTTGGCAGTTTTGTGGTCAGTAATTTTCTTTCTCCGCAGAACATACGTCCCTACATTCAAAAGATTAAAATTTCAAACTTCGTTGGAGAATGGCTCTCCAAGGAAAAGAGTCAGGACATTCTGATCAGAAACCTGTCAGACATTGTTCTGGACATTCTTAATAAACTTGATGATACTTCTGTAAGCCAGTTTATCAGCAAAAAAGTGTCTGAAATGACAGATGACATCAAGCTTAATAAAGTGGTAGGAAACGGCATCAATTATATTTTGGAAAAGAATGATCATCAGAGAATTGTTACCAATCTTTCCAAACAGATCAAAGACTATATCATCGAAAATGATGATATGATCAAAGAGCGGGTCGAAAAAGGCAGTTATTCTTTTATCCCGTCTTTCGTTGACAATAAGATTGCCACTAAAATTGCCAGCGGACTGGCCGACTTTTTTAAAGAAATCGAGGAAGATCCGCAACATGAAATCCGAAATCTTATTACCCAGAAGATTTATGAATTTTCGACCGATCTGAAAGAAGATCCTAAATGGGATGATGAATTTAAAACCATCAAAAACGGCCTTCTTAAAAATGATAAACTGGACGAATATTCAAGTGACATCTGGATTTCTATCAAGAAAACATTGATGAAAGAACTTCAGGATGACCAATCTGCTTTAAAAGGTTATCTCACGAAAAATCTGAATGAATTTTCCCAAAATCTAAAAACAGACGAAAATCTCCAGAATAAGATCGATCACTGGGTAAGAGTGACCGCTTATAAGTACATTCTCAAAAATACCCATCAGTTTGGAAACCTCATCAGCTCTACCGTTGGAAACTGGCAGGGCAAAGAGCTGAGCGAAAAAATGGAACTGGAAGTAGGAAAAGATCTTCAGTTTATCCGGGTGAACGGAACACTCGTAGGAGGACTGGTAGGGTTAATTATCTACACCATTGCCACTTTCTTTCTCTAAAAACTATTCACCACCAACCATGAAAAAACTATTCATCACATTATTTCTTCCCCTGTTTATGCTCTGTTGCTGCCAGAAAGTAGAATTAAAAACAGTAACAGATTCTTCTCAGATTTTTAAAGGTGAAATTGCGGGAATGCCTGTCACCATGCAACTCTGTTATTCAGGAATTGCAGACTGTAGCTTGTATCAGTACTTTGTAGACGGTTGGTATTATTACGATAAATACCAGAAGAAAATACCTCTGACCGGTATTTATGATTACGGAAAATTAACTTTATATCATTTTGGAAATCAACAGAAACAAAACGCTAAACTGTTGAAAGATCGGATTACTTCGCCACAGCAGGTGGAAAAAACTGCTGAAATTGCAGAAAAATTGACACCCAAAGAATATATTATTTTTGAACCGGGGAATCTCAAAGGAAATTCTATTGAAGGAAATTTCTACTTAAATAAAAAAGTGCAATCTGCCCATCTGTTTACCGGCAATGACATGATTTACCGTTTTAATAATTATCTTACCTTACCCAATAACAAGAACATCAATACTTTTGATTTCATCAACAAACATGGAGGAAACCAATTGATTTCTTACGCTTCAGGAGAAAACGGGAATCGCATTTTATTATATTTTGAACATTCTTCCAACTTTAATGCCTGTGGAAGATGCGGTGCCAGTGAAGGCGAGAAAGGCTATAGAATTTTATATTTTACCAAAGACTGGAATTATAAAAATTACGAAGAATTTCTCACTGAAAGTTGTCTTGAAAACATTTACAACACGGTAGAGTCGAAATCTAAAGACCGAAAAACACTACAATTTAGAGTTAGTAAAACAGCCTCTTTCCCCGCTTATATCTTTACAGTTGATATTAAAAATGCAACGATTTTGAAGTCCAAATAATTAAAGTTTTTTCGAAAATAAAAGTTCACCAAGTATTGATATTTAAATATTATTTATATTTGTCTTTTACTATATTGGTAAAAATTTTAAGAATATGAAAAAAACATTAAGATTAAAAGGAGGTATCCCTTTATCAAGAAAGGATTTAAAAAACATTACAGGAGGATTAATTGATTTTGTCAACTATGACCCTAGCAATGAATGTCAAAATGCAACAGAAATTGTACCTATCGGTTGTCCTTGTAATTCAAAGAGTTACTGCTCTAGAAGATTTGGACCCGGAGCTATTGGTAATCAGGGAGGACCTTCTACAATAGAAGGCGCATGTATCGGAGGTGTATGTGCAGGATCAACTGGTGTATAATTTCAAAATGAATTGACACTTAAAAAAACGCTGTAGTTTTAAAAAATTACAGCGTTTTTTTTAATATACCTTTATCGTTATTATTTTGTAAGATGATAAATAAACTGAGAATCTTTATCTAGGCAATCTTCCGGCTCTCGTTAATAATTCCTTATTGATCTCATTGATCAGTTCCGGGCCTTCATAGATAAATCCGGTATAAAGCTGTACCAGGGTTGCTCCTGCATCCAGTTTCTCAATAGCATCTTTAGCGCTATGGATTCCCCCCACTCCGATGATCGGGAAAGCTCTGTTGCTTTTATCAGAAAGGTATCGGATCATTTTTGTACTTCTTTCACGGATTGGTTTTCCACTCAACCCTCCATTTCCTATCTGTTGTAAAACTTCAGGAGAGGTTTTAAGACCTTCCCGGTTCACAGAGGTATTGGAAACAATCACTCCATCTATTTTCGTTTCTGCAATCAGTTCAACAATTTCATCCAACTGAGCGTTGTTAAGATCCGGAGCAATTTTCAGTAATATGGGTTTCTGTACAGATTTTGACTGGTTAATTTTCTTTACTTCTGTAATCAGCTCACGCAGATACTCTACATCTTGCAATTTGGCGTGGCTCCCTACATTCGGACAGCTTACATTCAGTACAAAGTAATCTACATGAGGATGAAGACCTTCAAAACAATCCAGATAATCCTGGGTATAGTTTTCCGGGCTTGTATCGGTATTTTTCCCGATGTTGCCACCGATGATTATTTTTCCTTTATTTCCTTTGAGTTTTTCTATAGCAGCCTGAAGACCATCATTATTGAAACCCATCCTGTTGATGATTCCTCCATCTTCAATTAAACGGAAGAGTCTTTTCTTAGGATTTCCAACTTGTGCTTTTGGAGTTACAGTTCCAATTTCTACAAAGCCGAAACCAAGATCCCCCAACTCGTTGAACAAGACTGCATTTTTATCAAAACCGGCAGCCAACCCTACAGGATTTTTAAATTTCAATCCGAAAACTTCTCTTTCCAGACGTTTATCTACAATGGGCTTAGGGAAAAATAATTGAGTAAGAAATCCAAAATTCTTTAGCACCGAAAAAGTAAAGTGATGAACATCTTCGGGATCAAATTTGAAAAGAATAGGTCTGATGATACTTTTGTACATTGAAAAAAAGTTTTACAAAAATACTCATTTTAAAATAAATGAAATCTTGATGTAAGATAGTTTTAAACACAAATTGCACTAATGTTTTTCACGAATAACACAAACTGCTAATCTGTAAGTGTTTTTCACGCAAAGTTTCATACTATATCTCCTAGCTTCAAGGTGAGCAAAGAGGCATGGCTACGCCACTGAATAAGCGAAAGCTTTATCCACAAGCTTCATCGAATCAATTAAAAATTGATTCTTTCGTTTGCTTTCCTAAAATAAACGCAACATCATAGAAATCTTTGCGTAAAATTATTACAAATAGGAACTCAAGTCAAAATTCAAAATAGCTCCTACTCTTTTAAATTCATCATCTATAGTAGCATTTACCGTAATTCTTTCGTTAGAAATAGGATGATTAAAAATCAATTGATGTGCGTGGAGCGTCATTTTGTTGATGCCAAATGTTTGAAGCCACAACTTATTTTGCTTATTACAGCCGTGTTTTCTGCACCCTAAAATAGGATGCAGAATATGTTTGAAATGTTTTCTCAACTGATGAAATCTTCCCGTTTCAGGAATGGCTTCCACTAAGCAATATCTCGAAGTCTGATGTTTTAAAAAAGGTAAATCTATTTCCGAAGTCTGCAAACGACGATAGTAAGTAACAGCATTTTGTCTGACTTCATTTTCATTAATCAAATCATAATCGATGGTTTCTTCTTCTTTCGTCCAGCCTCGTAGAATAGCTATGTATTTCTTTTCGACTTCTCGTGATGCAAACTGATCACTCATGATTCTCAAGGTTTCTTTATCTAAAGTAAACAGCAAAACACCCGAAGTTTTCCGGTCTAACCGATGTACAGGAAACACTTTTTGCCCAATTTGGTTTCTTAATTCCTGGATAGCATAAGTATCTGCTTCTCCTGCATAAAAAGATTTATGGACCAGTAATCCGCTGGGTTTGTTGATGACAATAAGGTGCTCATCACGATAAAGAATTTCTAACATGGGACAAAAGTAGAAATTTCCGGATGATTTAGCCCTGATTGAACGGCATGTTTGAGCTCATTTTATTGTATTATGCGCGGCGGCTCCGCCGCCGCGCATAATACAATAAAATAGCGAGTAGAGAAAGCAGGTTCCCGGCTCCTGAAATAGTACAATGTTTTGCGGTTATTTGTTTTATTTTTCTATTTTCGCGGAAAAATTACCTTATGAAATTATTATTTTCGGCTTTATTCATGGCATTTTTCTTTATTTCGACCGCTGCACAGGTTTCAGATTCTCTTAAACTTGGGAAGAATAACCGTGAATTTTTCATCAAAGGAGATCAGAAATTCAAGTTCTCGGAATACAAAAAGGTATTCACCAATCCTGAAGCTTTAGGCTATATGAAAAAAGCGAATACCAACGGTACGGTAGCACAAATTTTTGGAGCTATAGGCGGAAGTTTTGTAGGTTTCGGACTGGGTAGAGAGATATTCCGAACGAAAACAACCTATCAAAATGGGGTTGCTTACAAGAAAAAAGATAAAGGTGGCTGGGGATTGGTAGGAATCGGTCTGGGAGCTATAGGAATCGGAATTCCTTTTGCTATAAGTTCAGGAAAAAATATGAAGAAGGCCATCAATACACAAAACCAAGCTGGCGGTACAGACGAAACCAAAACAACTTCGTACCAACTTGACCTTAGCGGAAACAGCATTGGTCTTACTTATAGTTTCTAAAATCCCTGGAATCTATTCAATCAGCGAAAGTATTTAACGTAACATCTATCATTTAAACTTAAATTTTAAGGTGGCTAAAAGGAATCAACAAGTTGAACTTTGAGTAATATTTCTTGGATGAACCCCTATTTTTCTGTTAATACACTCTTTTTTTATTGAATTTCATGAATTTGGAATCCAAATTCATATTTTTGCACATCAGACGTAAAAAAATTATGGCAAAGCAAGAAGATGTTTTCAAGAAAGTGATTTCTCACGCTAAAGAATATGGTTTTATTTTCCCTTCCAGTGAGATCTATGACGGTTTATCCGCTGTTTATGATTATGGACAGAATGGTGCCGAATTAAAAAACAATATCAAACAGTATTGGTGGAAAGCGATGGTACAGCTTAACGAAAATATTGTGGGTATTGATTCCGCGATCCTTATGCACCCTACCACATGGAAGGCATCAGGCCACGTAGACGCTTTCAACGATCCATTAATTGACAATAAAGATTCTAAGAAACGTTTCAGAGCAGACGTTTTAGTGGAAGATTACTGTTTGAAAATTGAAGAGAAAGAAAATAAAGAAATTGAAAAGGCAGCGAAAAGATTCGGTGATTCTTTTGACAAGGCTCAGTTTGTAGCAACGAATCCAAAAATTCTGGAATACCGTGCGAAAAGAGAAGCTATTCTTTCAAGATTGGCAAAATCTCTGGAAAATGAAGATCTTGCTGATGTAAAAGCATTAATTGAAGAATTAGAAATTGCTGATCCTGATACGGGTTCTAAGAACTGGACGGAGGTAAGACAATTCAACCTGATGTTCGGAACTAAACTTGGAGCTTCAGCAGACAGCGCGATGGATCTTTATTTGAGACCGGAAACAGCTCAGGGTATCTTCGTTAATTTCCTGAATGTACAGAAGACATCACGTCACAGACTTCCTTTCGGTATCGCACAGATCGGTAAGGCATTCCGAAATGAAATTGTTGCAAGACAGTTTATTTTCAGAATGCGTGAATTTGAGCAAATGGAAATGCAGTTTTTTGTAGCTCCGGGAACTGAACTTGAATTCTACGAACAGTGGAAAACAAAACGTCTGAACTGGCATCTGGCTTTAGGTTTAGGGAATGACAACTACAGATTCCATGATCATGAGAAATTGGCGCACTACGCGAATGCAGCGGCTGATATTGAATTTAACTTCCCATTCGGTTTCAAAGAGCTGGAAGGAATTCACTCGAGAACGGATTTCGATTTAAAAGCTCATGAAAAGCATTCAGGAAGAAAACTTCAGTTTTTCGATCCTGAAAGAAATGAAAACTATGTTCCGTATGTAGTGGAAACATCTGTAGGTTTAGACAGATTGTTCCTTTCGATCTTCTCACACTGTCTTAAAGATGAAGTCCTGGAAGATGGTTCCGAAAGAACCGTTCTATCTTTACCACCGGCATTGGCACCAGTAAAAGCAGCTATTCTTCCGTTAATGAAAAAAGATGGTCTTGCTGAGTATGCTGAAAACATCTTCAATGATCTGAAATATGACTTCAACTTATTCTATGAGGAAAAAGATGCGATCGGAAAACGTTACAGAAGACAGGATGCCATCGGTACTCCTTACTGTATCACCATCGACCACGATTCTCTAACAGATCATACGGTAACGATAAGAGACAGAGATACGATGCAGCAGGAAAGAGTTCCTGTTTCTGAATTAAGAAGAATCATCGACGAGAAAACGAACTTCAGAAATCTACTTTCTAAACTATAGATTAAAGCCCCAGATCATGGGGCTTTTTTATTGCTGTTTATTAGCCTAAATAGCAAAACTAAACGCTCGATGATTCTGCGGAAAAGACGATTGATTATAATCTTATCATTCTTCGAGACCTATAAAGCTTTTCATATTTAGAAGAACTCAGCATCGTATCGTTTCTTCATCAGTAAAATTTTCAAGTTCTCCGTTTTATTTAGAATATTAATAAAGAAAACGAAACTTTTCGTACGTATTCCTTAATTTACTATTTTTGGCAAAATTAATAATGATGAAAAAAATATATTTTCTGCTCTTCGGATTGTTCCAAACTTTATCTTATTCCCAGACCCAAGACCTTACAGCACTTGCCGCCGGCGACCATGTGGGAATGAATGCCCTGTTTGACGATAAAGACAACCTTTACGGCTATGTCTCTCTTTATTCTTACGGAAAAACAGGCGACAAGACCAAAAAATTCGAATATGTTATCCTGGATAAGAACCTTAACCCTGTTGCCAACAAAGAGTTTGAAGGAGATATTACAGCCGCTTCTTACCGTGGGTATGTTGACTTTAAGGGGCAGATCATCTTAAGACCTTCGATGATGGATTATTCTCTGGTCAAAACAAGAGAAATCTTTACGCCGGTGTCTATGGTGATTGATCCGAAAACCAATACCATCAAAAGAAAAGTATATTACGATTATCTTGAGGACGGAACCTTCAAGGAGATCAACGAGCCTAAAAACTGGAAAGCACAGCGTAAAGAAAACCGCGAAGAAAAAAAGGAAAAGGGGTACAACTATGTTTCGGCTGTAGGAGAAGTAAAGGAAGGGGGCTATTTTGCTGTGGAATATAAAGACTACGGAAAATATGTGAATAATAACAGTCTCATTAAATTTGATGATCAAAAAAAGGAGCTTTGGCGCTATAAATACAATACTGACGGTTCCAAAAAAGTTTTCTCCACCCTTTCTGTTCTGGAAAAAGACGAGAAATACATGTACTGCATCATGAAAAAGGCAGATGACGATAAAAAATCTTTCAGCCTGGTCGTGATTGATATGAAGACCGGAAAAGAAGTCGCCAATAAGCCAATCACAGGGCTATCTGATACAACTATTGACCTCATCGACAGTTTTTCTTCAGGCTATGACAGCAGCATTGACAATGATAAAACATTTGATGATAAAATTGTTCTGCTGGGACGAAATTTTGCCAAGTATGATTTTGTAGGCTATGCTAGAATGATGGTGAACAAATCTGACTTTACAGTAGATACCAAAGAAATTAATTTCAAACCGGATTTCGCCTCCTTTCTGCCAAAGATCAATGCCAATGGTATGGTAGAAAGCGGTTATATGCTTCAGACCAAAGATATGTACTTTATGAATGACGGAAGTGTGGGAATTCTTTCTGAAAAGTATAAACCAGCCGGTCAGTACAATGCTCCAAAAACCACTGACCTTGTGTATGTGTATACAGATAAAGATTTCAAGATCAAAAATATTAAGGTTTTCGAAAAAGAAAAAACAAAATGGGTCAACAGTGATTATCTTTTCTCTCAATACCTCAACGGTGGAAAAGATGTTGTTTTCTTCTACCGCGACTATCAGAAAGATGAAGTGACCAGGCAGAAAAAATGGAATCTTTTCATCAATACAGTTATTGACGGTAAATTCAAACAAGAAATCATTCCTATCTCTGAAAAAGATAATTATGCCGTAACGCCATACGTTGGAAAAGAAGGGTATATTCTTCTCCGTGAGTACAACGAAAAAGAAAAATTCAATAAAATCCGTTTAGAAAAACTGAACTATTAAGAAGAACAAGAAGAATCCTGATGTATCAGGATTCTTTTATTTGGTAGCTGCTCTGATAAAAGTCTGCGATATTTTTGATGTCATCCAGGCTCAGATTCCACATAAAATTCAGGAACTGCTGGTAGCTTTCACTTTGATTTTTAGGCTCTATCCTATCGAGATAGCGGTTCAGGTTGTAATTTTTACGGGCTTCATATATTTTCGTAAAGCATTTACCAAGCCAGCCTTTATAATACTTGTCTTCTTCCCCATCCTGCAGAAACTGCATTGATGCATAAATGCCCAGTCCATAATCTTCGGAATGAAAATAATTGGGAAGAATCTCCATTCTGGCCATTTTCTTTAAGCTTGTAAACGTCTCAGATGGTTTTTCAGACTCCACCGAAGTTTTAAGTTCCGGAAATGTTTTTTTCAGTTTTTCAATTCTCCTGGACATTTCGGGATGTGAGGCAAGGGAATCTTTATCCAGCTTTTCTTTATAAAAATTATAATTATACAGCGAAAAATCTTCCTTTTTCATCCACTTTTCATTAAAAGCCTGTTTGGGAAGGTCAAAAAGCTTTTTATATGTTTCTATCTTCAGTTGGCGGGGCGAGATCGTATCAAAATCCTGCAATCTCTGAAGTGCATTCACGTATTCATTTTTGTTGAAATCACTATTCTTGAAGAGGACATAGCCCAGTGAATCGGCCTGCATTTCCTGCTGCCTTCTTTCCACTCCTTTTTTATAAACGCGGTTTTTAAGGATGTCGAAAGCTTTCTTATTTTGAGCCTGGCTGCGGTTTGCCGTAGTTTCCTTCAGATTCTGTACGGCAATTTTATCCAGCTGATTCTGTTCGATAATGCTTAAAAAGGTTTTAAGGGAATGTTCATCAATTTTATGTCCCAATTCGTGAGTGATCACAGCCGCAATCTGATCTTCACTGTTAAACCAGTTGTATAAGCCCATATTGATCACAAAAGTCCCGTCAGCAAGGCAGTAGGCGTTGGGCGTATTATCTCTTGCCACTAAAATTTTCAGGTCCTGAGGAATCCTGGGATTGTTTTTTCTAAGACGCTGGATCAGGGTTTCTATTTCAGTTTCAAATTCGGATTTAAAAATAAAATCTTTATTTTTTACCTGCTTTTCAAAATCGTTTCCGAATTCCTTATAGATTTTGGACAGTTCTGAGCCTGTCTTTCCGGAATACTGTGATCTTATTTTTTTAATAAAACCTTCGTTGTTTCCGGCAAAATTTTTTAAAAATTCTTTTCTCTGCAAATAATCTGCAGTGTCAATCATTTTATAGGTCTGAGCATTTCCCATCACTATAAAAATGAAAAACACAAATACAATGAGTTTTCTGGTCATATTTTTCATCAATAATCGCAAAAATAGTTTATTTACCCTTCCATTCTTATTTTCTTACCGAAATTATTTTAAATTTGTTTGAGACTGATACTCATCATCATATGAAGGCATTAAAATATGTAATAGGCGGAGCAGCGGTGGGCGTAGCTGCGGTTTATCTTTTGGGATACGATTATTTATTCAGCGGAATTTCCAAAACGTATCTCAAGGGAAAATCAAGCGCATATATCGACGACGGGAAGCTCTTCCCAGGAAACCTCATCGCTACCGAAGAGCCTGAACTGTGGACGGAAGATCCCGACTACAATAAGAAGGAACTGCCTGAACATGTGATTGAAGACTTAAAACAATCCAAAACAGCAGCGTTTGTTGTCATAAAAAATGGGAAAATTCTGCATGAACAGTATTGGGATGGCTATAATCAGCTTTCGCAAACCAATTCTTTTTCCATGGCTAAAGCTGTAACCGTAATGCTGTTGGGGAAAGCTCTGGAAGAAGGAATCATTAACACTATTGATGAAAAACTCTCCGACTTCTATCCTGAATTCAAAGAAAAACAATTCGGGAATGCGGTGACGCTTAAAAATTTAGCCCAAATGGAAGCCGGACTGGACTGGGATGAAGATTACAATAATCCTTTTCTTCCCAATGCAAAAGCCTATTACGGAAGGAATCTTGTAAAAGCTGTATTCTCAAGAAGATTTAAAGAAGAACCCGGTACGCGGTATGAATATCAGAGCGGATCTACACAGCTGCTCGGATTTGCTCTAAAAAAAGCATTAAACCAAACATTAGCAAGCTATCTATCTGAAAAATTCTGGATTCCGATGGGCATGGAACAGAATGCGTCATGGAGCACAGACAACCACGGGATGGAGAAAACCTATTGCTGTATCCACTCCAATGCGAGAGATTACGCGAAACTGGGACAGCTGTTTTTAGATGATGGAAAAGTGGGAGAACAACAGATCCTGAATACCGGGTTTATTGAGCAGATGAGAACGCCTACTGAAAAATCTGAAGAAATCTATGGAATGGGCCTTTGGATCAATCATGACAATCCTATTCAACATTATTATTTCCTGGGATTGCAGGGACAGTATATCATTATGATTCCTGAGCATAATATGGTGATTGTAAGAACAGGGAGCTACAGTAATAATCCTAAAAATGACAGAGGAAGACCGGATCAGGTGAAATTCCTTGTTAATGAATCCGTTCAATTATTCCAGTAATTATATGGCAAAATCCCGTGATTTTTCCAAAACTTTTTTACACTATATCAGGCAAATGGTTCGCAAACTCTGTACGCATGCTGAAAATTGTTTTGTTGAAGCACCCTTAACTACTATAAAAATTCGACATTTAATAAATTTTGAGGGTCTCCATAAAAAGGACATATTTTAACCATTAAAACATGTCTAAAAGTATTTTTATATTCATATTAATCAGATCATTTTTAGTCGTTCTTCCTCCAGATCGATTTGATATAACTGCTGGCGAATCACGTCTTCATTAATGGTAACATCTTTATTCAGTTCTGAAAGATATTGTCTCTGGACTTCCAGCATTTCAACAAAAATGATTTTATTTTTTTCATTCATCCAGCCGTCTTCATTGGCTTTTGTTTTTTCCTCCCAATGTTTCAGCATTCTTTCTATTCCCGCATGACCCTGAAGTTCGTTTTCATGCTTTGCTTTAAGGAATTGGTAAACATGCTGTTTCAGTTCGTTTTTTATTTTCAGCCTTGTCGCCTCTTCTTTCTCTTCATTCATAAAATCCTGAAAGGCATGTCCTTTATTGATGATATAAGGCAGCGTAAGTCCCTGAACCAGTAACGTAAGCAGAATGACCACAAATGTGATGAACAGGATCAGATTTCTGTTTGGAAAAGGCAATCCATTTTGAAGCGTAATAGGAATAGCCAGCGCTGCAGCCAATGATACCACACCACGCATTCCTGTCCAACCCAGAAAAAGGGGCATCAGCAGGCTTCTTCTTCTGGTAGACGCTCTGGGAGCTACACTTGGCCGAAAGATGTAAGTAGCCAGCATCGCAGCATATGAACTTATGATCCTTGCTAATATAAGAACAATGGTGACGAGTATTCCATACTTAATCGCTGTAGCTAATGGAATTCCTTCAGAACGAAGTCCACCCACAATTTCAGGAAGTTCAAGTCCGATCAGTAAGAAGACAATCCCGTTCAGAATAAATACGAAACTTTCCCACACACTGTGCCCTTTTATTCTGCTCGCACTATTGAGAAAAATCAAACGTCTCGTTGACATGAACAGACCTCCGCATACTACAGCAAGTACTCCGGAACTGTGAAACTGTTCTGCAACCCAATACATGATGTAGGGTTCTATCAGGGTAAGCGCGATATCCGATGAGGCATCTGTAGGCAAACGCTTGTGGGCCTGCACAAATATCCACCCCAGCAGCAGACCTATTCCCGCACCTCCGATAACCATCCACAAAAAGCTCAGGGAAGCTTCCTGCCATACAAATTGTCCTGTCCCTACAGCTATGAGTGCGAAACGAAAAATAATAAGGGAGGAGGCATCATTTAATAAACTTTCTCCTTCCAGAATAGCAGAAGTCGTTTTGGGAATCTTTACAAATTTCATGATAGCCCCTGTGCTCACGGCATCCGGCGGAGAGACAATCCCTCCCAGCAAAAAACCTAAAGCTATTGTAAATCCCGGGATAAAATAATTAGCAGCAACAGCCACTGACAGCGCTGTAAAAAAGACAACCAAAAAAGCAAAACTGCCTATAATACGCCACCATCTTCTCATCTCCTTGAAAGAAATGGCCCATGAAGCTTCAAAAAGCAGGGGTGGTAAAAATATAAAGAAAATAAGATCGGGATCAACTTTTACAACGGGAAGTCCCGGCACAAAACTTACAAGTAAACCAAAAACAACCAATAGAATTGGATAAGCAATTTTCAGCTTGGCAGCCCACATATTCAGCAATACGATAGCCGCTATCATTGCCAGAAAAAAAGGTAAAATAGTATGCATTGAAATGTTGTGTTTTTTATCAGTTTCTCATTTAATTTTTCAATCTTAATGAGCAGGTTTTTTACAAATATACAGTCAATTGTCTTTTCTTGTATTAATTTTTCTGATCCTATATAAACTTAACTTGAAATAGTCACAAAATAATTTGCATTCATAAATAGGATTATTTACCGCCTGGTACATCATACAATCCATCTTATTTCATCCTATGACTAAACAATTCTATTCAATAGGAAAACTGCAATACATTCGCTAAAAACATTATTTATATTTAAAATTTATATTAAATACGTCAAGTTTCGTCGCCACTAACCTATACTTTTGTGTTATAACAATCAATCATGGATAAAGTAACAATACAAAGAATAGACAAGCTCCATCCTTCTGTGAGAGATGAAGTAAAACAGATTATTAAAGAATGTGATGAAGCGCTTACCGGCAGAGCAAAAATCAGAATTACTCAGGGATTAAGATCTTTTGAAGAGCAGGAAAAATTGTATGCCATCGGAAGAATCACTTCCGGAAAAAAAGTCACTAATGCTAAGGCTGGGCAAAGTATTCATAATTACGGTCTTGCGGTTGATATCTGCCTGATGATCGATGGAAAGACGGCAAGTTGGGATACGGTAAAAGACTGGGATAATGATAAAGTAGCGGATTGGTATGAATGTGTCAAGATTTTCGCAAGACACGGCTGGGATTGGGGCGGAAACTGGAAGACTTTCAAAGATCTTCCTCACTTTGAAAAAAAGAATGTTCAGACTAAAAACGGTTTGGTGAAAACGAGTTGGCGAACGTTGTCCAAGATGCCCAGGGATAAGCAGAATTATATTCTATTTTAATTCCCTTCTATTTGAAAATAATTATAATACGACGAGTTCTGTCGCTTCCCAGTCCTACCTTTGTTTTATAAGAAAAATGTTAGTTAACTGAGATCTCAATACTAAAACCAGCATCCGTATTCAAGGCGGAACGTTGGTTTTAGTTGTCTCAGGACCACAGCTTTTCTTTTAAAAACCAACAAAACATCACATGAAAAAGACAACCATTCTTTCTTTGGACGGGGGCGGAATAAGAGGTATTATCACCTGCATTATTCTCCGCTACATAGAGGAACAGCTTCAGTATCATGATAATCCGGGCGCTAAACTCGGTGATTATTTTGATATGGTAGCCGGAAGCAGTACAGGAGGACTGATCGCTTCCATTATTCTATGTCCCGATGAACACCGAAAAGCTAAATATTCTATCCAGAAAGGATTAGAATTATATGCTGAGAGGGGCGGCGACATCTTCCAAGTTTCTTTCTGGGAAAAGCTGGTCAATCCGTTTGGCCTGCTGAATGAAAAAATTCCTCAGGAATCACTTGAAAAAAATTTGAATGACTTTTTTGGACACTTAGAACTTAAAGAATTTATAAAACCATGTTTAATTACCAGTTATGATATTGAAAACAGAAAAGCCAAGCTTTTTAATTCCTGGGAGGCGAATCTGAGCACCGACAATTTTTATGTCAAAGATATTTGCAGAGCAACATCCGCAGCACCTACCTATTTTAGTCCGGTACAGATCAAATCGATGTACGGACAGATTTTCAGCCTGATCGATGGGGGTATGTTTGCCAATAACCCAACGCTTTGTGCTTACGCAGAAGCAAGAAAAATTCCATTTGCAGAAGTATTGAAAAATCACCAGAAAGCCAATCATCCCGGCGTGAATGATATGATCATCGTTTCTATCGGAACGGGTATTGAGGCCAGACCTTATTCTTTTAAAAAACTTCAAAAATCAGGAAAAATAGGCTGGGTAAATCCTATTATTGATATTCTGATGTCTGCCAATGCAGAAACCGTAGATTATCAGTTGGGCCAGATGTTTCAAACTTTAGGTCAGCGAAATCAGAAAAATTATTACCGTCTGAATCCATCGCTAAAAAATGCATCTCCCGGTATGGACAATGTCAGAAGATCAAATATTGAAAATCTGATCCAGGCAGGATTGAGTTATATTGATGATCACAGGGAAACGCTGAACCAGATTGTACAGAAACTGATCAGAAATAAAATATAAGCTTTTTACCTTATAAACACACAATATAAGCTTAAAAGATAATATTGAAAAAATAATCAAAAGTTTTTAAAACACGTCAAGTTTTGTCGCCTTCCGTCACTACTTTTGAAGTATAAACAAAGACACAAAAAAACAATCATTAAAATTTTAAAAAGCCTTTGAATTCAACATTTATTAATGCTGGACAGCCAGAAATATGTTTAAAACATAACCCAAATTCTACAACACAAAACATGGAAACACCAGATCACAATCCAGATATCCTTTTCGATGAAGATCTCTATACTATTGAATGGAGCGATATCGAACATGCAGAGATGGACTATGAGAACTATCTCAACGACATTGAAAACTTTTTCAGGGAAGATTTCGAAGATGGTATTCCTGAAGAAAATAGATACTAAATACATTATAACACGACGAGTTCTGACGCTGTCCGGAATTATCTTTGAAATACCAAATCAATACACCCGACATCATCCTATAATTATTCAAAAACACCTTTGAATCCATCATTCACAAAATGCCGGACAGCCAGAACTATGTCTAAAAAGATATAAAAACAACAACATATGAAAATGTAACGGTAGAGCGGAAATAGAGTCTACTACCGCCAAAAAAAGAGACTAAAAACATGAAGGTAATCTATTAAAAAGACCTTTCAAATCTAGACTTATTAATATAAACAAAATCACACAATTTATTATGAAAACAAAAGAAGATTTAAAACTCTTATTCGAAAACGGAGACAAACCTACACAAGAAGATTTCTGGGCTCTGCTGGATTCTTACTGGCACAAAGATGAAAAGCTGAAAAATAGCTCTCTCGATCTAATTGCTTACGATGACTTTATTTATTCTTCCACAGACAACACAGAAATTGTTGGTATTGGAAAAAAAATCATTTTTCATGAAGGCATAAAAATTATTGGCGGGACAGGATTCGCATTTTCACCAACCAGTAGAAATTATATTTCAGGCGTTACTTTTCCAAACTCCTTGGAAAGGATAAAAACGAATGCCTTCATATCACAATATCTAACTGATATTTTAAGAATTCCTGGATCATGTAAAGTTATTGAGTCAGGAGCATTTAGCGGATTAAACGCTCGAGTATCTGAACTAATATTAGACAATGGTATAGAAACTATAGAGACCGGAGCATTTCAACTTTCTGGAAGCAAAAACTTAACTGAACTATACATTCCTAAATCTGTTAAATCCGTAGGACAAAACGCATTTAATATTCCATCTCTTAAAAAAGTATCTGCACTTAGCGGGTTAGATTTAAGTAGTGCAGGAATTCCGGAAACAGCAACAATAATGCGCTATTTCGATTTATAACAACAATTCAACATGAAAACAAAAGAAGAACTAAGGCTTTTATTCGAAAACGGAGACAGGCCTGCACAGGAAGATTTCTGGACATGGCTGGACTCTTACTGGCATAAAGATGAGAAAATAGACATGACGAAAATCGCCGGTCTGGAAAACGGATTTCCGCGGGTCAATGACTTTTATGCAGAGATAATTGAAGGAGGAAATGCCTCTCTGGCTCATCTACAGGTCAGAAGGATATTTATAAAGCCAGGCACATTGCACATTCCCGATAGGTTTGGAGTTGCATTAGGCATATCCGAATTGACTCTTACCAGCAGTCTACTCACTGTCGGAGTGGATGCTTTCAGCAGCAATGCTTTAAAAACATTAACTATTCCGGAAAATGTATCCATCATCAGTGAACGTGCCTTTGCATTTAATCAGCTTAGCTCAGTAGTAATTCCTGACAGCGTCAAAGAAATTAAGGATTCTGCCTTTACTTCTAACAGAATTAGCGCATTATATATTCCGCCAGGTGTTTTAAAGATTGGCCCAAATGCCTTTAATTATAACCCTGATTTATCCAGCATAAGACTGGACAGAAATACTCAATATTATCCTGATTCATTTGATCCCAAAACAAGGGTTGTTGGCGGAACTCTAGTCAGCGACATGTAATTAAATTTAAAATACGACAAGATGAAAACAAAACAAGAACTAAAACAATATTTCGAAAACGGAGATATCCCAGTACAGGAAGAATTCTGGGAATGGCAGAACTCTTACTGGCACAAAGACGAAAAAATTCCATCAGAAAAATTAGAATATGATTTTTCAAAGAAGGCAGATCTTGTAAGCGGTAAAGTTCCCGCATCACAATTACCCAGTTATGTAGATGATGTACTGGAATTTCCATCATTATCCAATCTGCCACAGCAGGGTGAATCGGGAAAAATTTATATTACCGCAGACACCAATAAACTGTACAGATGGACCGGTACGAGATACATTGATATTACTCAGGGAGATGTAGGAAGCCTTCAGACTGTAACAGACAGGGGAAATGAAACCACCAAAAACATCAAAGTACAGGGAATAAGTTATGGCGGCTCTTCTCAGTTGGACAATATCATCATAGGTGAAGAGACGGATGACTTAAGCAGCCAGGCCAATTATACGATCTCGATTGGTAATAAATCAAAAACTTTGGGTAATGACAATGTAGCAATTGGACACAGGTCAGGCAATACAGATTTCAGTACTTTAGGAAATACCATCATTGGTAACTTCAGTATGGAAGACGGGTTTGGTTCGAATGAAAATACCGTGGTAGGGTACTCCAGTTTCAACAATGGTAAAGGTTCACAGGGCAATACCATACTTGGAGCCTATGCCGGAAACTCAGGAGGAGGTGATAACAGCCAGAATATTATTTTGGGTTATAGAGGAGGAACTGCTCTTGGTACCGGTTCTGCAAATAATGTCATTATCGGCGGGGATTCTAATTTTAATAATTTCCCCATTAAAAACAAACTCTATATCCAAAATTTTAATGGTGGCAGAAGTGCATCAATATCCAATGCCTTGATCTCCGGGGACTTTATAGACAAATACGTCAATATCAATGGTAAGTTTTCAGTAACTCCTGGTAAAATACCTTCCGCAGACAGCAGCTATACCAAAAATATTGTAGCTAATCCAGACGGAACTTTCGGATGGGAAGATAAAACTGACTCAATACCACTTTCCGGTACTGTTGACGGCAGACCTTTAACAGGCTCTATTCAATATAAAGGCAGCGATACAACAGGTTATAATTCCTTCGGGTTCTATAGCAAACTTCCCAATAATGAGAAATCTGGATTTGATATTCAGGATGATGGTACCCTAACCCCACTTATGTACTGGATGGGAGGTGACAATGTAGTATCCACATTAAGTGTTTATCATAGTGATGTCACGATAGGATCCAGTAATCCGGCTTTCTCAGGCTTACGGGGAACAAGTTACTATGGCGACTATTATGTGGATGAAAGTTATATCCAAAAGCAATATGCAGATAAGCAACATTCTTATACTACAAAAGAGGAAAAAACAGGCGGAACCTGGATCAATGGTAAACCTGTTTACAAAAAAACCGTGGTTTTCACTCAGATTCCAAGAACAGGTCTGGTTGAGTTCAAAACGGAGTTTCCGGATCTTGACACCATTATTTCCAACGAGATGTTTACAGAATGGTATGCAATAGATGCAGCATTCGCAGGTAACCAATGGCGAACAAAAGCTTACATCACTATAGAAAGAAAGCTGGCAATCATTGAACTTATGGGTGACCCTGACTATGATTACTCCGCCATTAACTCATTTACCCTAACTCTTGAATACACCAAAAAATAATTAATATAAAATGGAACTAAATAACACACCACCAGCAAAGTCCGCGTTTACCGTGGGGAAATCCTTAATAGGAGAAGGCATCATTAATTACAAAGAAACAAATAACATGAACACAACAAACAATGCGTCACAGACGCTTTTCAGATTCGTTAGTTTAAGAAACCCTCAATTAACAGAAACTAAAGATAAAAACCTGGGATTTATCCACAGACCCAAAGGGGCAACCGGTATTTTTGACACTGCAGTTGCCGGAAGGCCCGCCAAAACATCCAAGTTTGGAGAAATGAAGAGAGCAGCCAGCGGATTTAATAATGCAGGATTTGAAACCGAAAAGAAAATTGAAGAAGGAGTATATAAAGACCTTCTGGCTATTGGGCGAAAACTTTCTAAAAGAGAAACACTGGACAGTAATGACTGGACTTACGTTACAGATTATTACAAAAGTCTTATTGACACCAACAAAAATCTTAATCCTGAGGGAGTTAAAACGTTTACTCTTCTTTGGAATAACTTTATTTATCAGATCATTACTCAGGGAGACTTCTACATTAAAGAAGCGATCAGCCATATTCTGATGGCCATTCAGCTTGGTTTTGCCAACAATCAGGATCTTACTGACCCTGAAATCATCAAGGTAAATGGAGAAAAACCATTAGAGAAAGCATTGAATAGTCAGATTATATTACCAAAAACTCTATTTTCAGAGGACAGTTCAGAAACGGTTTCAGCTGGTTCAGCAAGAGCAACGGCAGGTGAAACAAGACCTGTTCTGAGCGCAAAAACCATTCAAAGATTAGAAGCCGAAGCAAGAGCCTCCCTGGTTGTAAACAAAGCAATTCACAGAAGAGACGCTTTGACTAAACTGAACACCGAACTGGAAAAAATTCAGAAAAAATATCATAAGTCCCGTCATCAATCATACCAGGAAGCTTATTCAAGGTATGTGGATGAAAATAGAGAACGTATGGAAATCTATGATAGAAAACTGGCTGAAGTGGAAAGCAAAATCACTCCGGAAACTCCAGAAGAAGAGAAAAAACGTCTATATGAAAGCTTAAAGGAATATGAAGTTCCCTCTTTTGAATTTTCTTTCAGAAATGAAATCGATCTGGAAGATCTAAAAGCAAAACTGTCTCCTGAATCCTTTGACCTTTTTGTTGATCTTTTTGGAGAATTCAATGCGGGAGAAATATCTAAAATGGCAGATACCGAAAGTCTTCAGATTCTTTCAGCAGATACCATGAAAATCGGAAATCAGACCATTATCATTGATGATGAAATACAAAGCTATTCCGATGCCTTGATCGTAGTACAAAACAACATTTCTTCATCCATGGAGACCGCATTACTGAACAGCCCTCTTCAGCAGCAGCAGTATGTGAACGTGGGAGGAGCTTCTATTCCGGTGAATCAAAGTACAGCCCGAAACCCAATGGCCTACAGTCTCTATGCGCACAATTCTTTCAGAATGTCGGGTACAGGAGGATTCGTTAATTTTTCTTTTGAGGTTGAAGATGTTTCATGGAGTGTTGCCAATGCCAAGGTCATTGCCACTACAGACCTTGCCGGATCTTTTGAAGAAAACTACAGCAATATTCAGGTTGTAGATAATAAAATCACTTTACCGACATGTTTAGTGAACAAACTCCGAAACACTTTTACCTTCAGAATTGAAATCATTTTTGATAACGGAAGCTTTGCCTATGGAGATATTAGCGAGCAATACATCAAGCAGGACCTAAGTCTTACAGGAATGCTTACCCTAAAACGTGCCGCCATTGAAAATCCGGGTGAACCTGAACCGGTAACGATCCAGAAACGTAAAAATTTCGGAATCAAAAGACTTGGAGTGGCAGATTATCTGAAAGTTGTACAAAGTGTTCATGCCTATGTTCCTGGAGAAGTTTCCAATATTGAGAATGTTATGGCCAGCGAACTGAGACATAAATCTTCTGTTTCAAGAGATTATTCTGAAATTACGGATACAACTTCCAAATCTCAGGAAACCGAGAAAATTTCCGATACTTCAAAAACGTCCAGAACGGATATGCAGACCGAAGTAGCCAAAGAAGTGGAAAAGCAGCAAAGTATTTCTGCCTATACAAGATTCAGCTATGGGAATGACAATGCTATGAAATTTGAAATTGGTGCAGACTATGCCAATAATACAGCACAGCATGACAGTACAAGACAAGCGGTGATGAAGTCTCAGGAAATTACGGAAAGAGCCATGGAAAGAGTTCTTACCAAAATTTCAGAAGAAAGAGTACAGAAAATCATCAAGGAATATACGGAAACCAATGTGCATGAGTTTGACAACAGAGGAAAGGTCACGAATACTGATAATCCTAATGCTGCACAACCTAAGCATATCACAGGAGTTTACCGATGGATCGATAAGAAAATGAAGAATCAGATCTATAACTATGGTAAACGTACGATGTTTGAATTTATGGTTCCTGAACCTTCAAGATTACACCGTCTTGCTCTTACCGTTGCCAAAGCCCAGGTACTTACCGCTCCTGTAGACCCAAGAAAAGCTCCTGAACCATGGTATATGCCGGATCCTAAATCTGCAAATATTGAACAGATACAGCATTGGGCACAGATTTACGGAGTACAGCTGGATGCTTTCCCGGCACCTACTAAACAGGTGATCCATACTGCGGCAAGTGTTCCTCAAACCAATGACGATTTTGGAGTAGATTATACTCAGTTTACAATTCCTGATAACTATGCCGGGAAAAATGCAAGCTTCCATTGTGAGGCAGGCCGAAACAGAGGCGGTGGATTACAGGGATCCCGTTATGCGGAAGTATACTGTTCCAATTTTAATGGGGATTTCGTTGGTCATAATGATCGTGGGGATATTATTTTTGACAGAGCCTCTTCCGGGTTCAATATAACCGGTAATGTAAGTTTTCAGGTGAAAGGACACAATATCAGACATTATACCGTTAAAGCAACAATAAACTGCGAACTGAGTGATGAATTCATCAGCAAATGGAAAACAGAGAGCTTCAATGCGATCATTAAAGCGTATGAAGATGCTTATACAAAATTCCAGGAAGAGCAGACAAGATTAGATGCAGAGCAGAAAGAAAAAGAGGCACAGCTTAAAGAAAGACAGGATAAATTCTACCGTTTTATGGAGCATGATGTCTTAAAGCACAACTGTATTGCATACCTGCTACAGGATTATCTTAATACAAATACATTAGGACTGGAAACAACAAACGGAGCTGCGGAAAAAACAACGATGGATAACTTCCAGGTATATCTGAGTGACAATCTGGATAGGTATACCGCCCTTGCCAAGTTTATGGAACAGGCCTTCGAATGGGAAATTATGGATTATACGTTCTATCCTTACTACTGGGCCAACCGTAAGAGCTGGCAGGAATTTTACCTGAGTGAGAGCATGGATCCATTGTTCAGAAGCTTCTTACAGGCAGGTATGGCAAGAATTATCGTTACCGTAAAACCAGGCTTTGAAAATGCTGTACAGTTCTTCATGGAAACAGGAATTATCTGGAATGGGGGCGCTGTTCCTGTTATCGGAGATCCAATGTACATGAGTATCGTGGATGAAATGAGACAGCCTACAGGAGTAGCACAGGGCAAATATTGGATTACCAAAGTACCTACTACGCTTACTATTCTTCAGGATAAATCTACAGGATTACCCGTTGAGGAACCTCTTCCAATCTTCCCGGAAACTGATCCGAACAATTGTGAGAATCCTTCGGAACTGGAGACTAAGACGAGTTTTGAGCAGAGAGACGTACAATTAAGCCATAGTACCGATCCTACAACATTGCCTACAACAATTGTTGGATAATAGCTAACATTAATCAGCGGTGTGAAACATCACCGCTGTTTTTCAAAATTTAATCTTAAAAAACTCAAAATGAAAAATATAGATATTAGAAATCTGGCAAGCATTGGAGTGGCTGATGTGGATGTTTATAAGACTAATGTAAGAAAGTTCAGTGCTACAACTCCCAAACTATTAATGTTTTTCAGGTCATCGGATCAAGCAAATGGTCTTCCTAAAAAGGAGTCCTCAGGCAATATAAAAGGTGATATGAAATATGATCAATCTTTTGGTTTTGACGTATTTAACGAACGTCTATATGCAAATAATACGGATGTATATAAAAATAAATATTACGAAAAAAAAATAATTGGAGGAAAAACAGTGGACGATACATCCAAAGAAAGAATATTAGGTAAATTAGAAACTTTTTATGATAAAGATCCAAGTCTATCATCTGAACTAAAGGCTCCGGGCAAACTTTTAACAGATCCATCAACATCTTACTTTATTGATTATGCATATACATTATCTAAAAGAAACAAAAAAATGATTGATCTAAGTTACTATGCTCCAAATGTTCTCATTAAACCTGGAAAAGAAGTAATACTTTCAGCAAAATTTTTCGACACTGATAGTACGGCAAAGCTTGGAGTTATTGTTTCGTTCAAACTGTCAAATAAAAAAGGCATTGAATCTTTCACTAACACCCTTACATTTAAAAATAGTGAAGATATTTTAGATTTCAAAATTAAAACAAAATCAGCTGAAACCATTGATGATAAAACTACGTTAACTGCTTTTATAGATGATGGATCGGGAAAAGATTTAGAAATAGGAAAGATAAATTTGCTGCCCAATAAATTATTAAAAGCAAAAATATTCTTTATTGATGTTTTTTATAACACATCCACTCCAACTACCCCTTTTAATGGTGCAACCATGATAAATGATTTAAATCTAAAAGCGTTTAATCAATCTTCTGTTGAGCTAATTTCTGGAGGAGCAAATAAAACATTTTTCATTAAACCTACAGATCAGGAGCTGGTTGATGGTACATACGATGGTCACCCAATTTCAAATGTTTTAACAAATATGGGACCTGGTAAGCCATATGAATTAAGTGATTTAGATAAAGCTTTAAAAATAATAATGTCTAAATTTTATGAAAACATGGTTAATGAAATTCTGATTAGTACAGAGACCGAATTAAAAAAACTAGATGTAAATGACGGTAAAGCTACCAGAAAATTTCTTGAGCCATCATCATCAATAAAAAAAGAACTTGACGACTTGGATACGGCAAAGCCATTCAATTCAGGAGGCAGTGTGATGAAGAGATATGACCTCATTGTAGATAGGCTATACAGCTATTTACACGGTGAATTTAAGATAAATTATCTTTTTGCTTTTATATGCCACAATATTGAAACAAAAATCAACACAAAATTAACTGCAACTGCATCAATTACATCTCGTGATGAAGCAATGGCTTTTCTTGATGGGAAGGAAATAATAATTCCTAATAATGCCATTGGAAAAATCATGACTTTGGCTCACGAAATTGGTCACTCTTTCGGTGTGAGACATACCTTTGATATACTAGGTAGTAGCCCCCAAATTGGAGATTTAAAACTTCCTAAGGAACACACCCTTGAAAACATTATGGATTATCCTAAAAATGGTGACCCTGACAGAAGGTGTTTCATCAAATATCAGTGGGATAAAATGAGAGAAAAGGTTTCATCTAATGTAAATACAATTGCAGAACTTAGTTTCAAGCAAAAAACAGAAAGAAATCAATCAGGCCTTGTGGATTTCACAAATGAACTAGGTTTCATCTGGGATTATAGTAGACATTTAATGGACTTTCTTACTAGAGCATTGGAAAAAAAATATGATGGGGATTATTCGGAAATTAAAAATTCAAGTGATAAAATTTTAACTATTTTTGCTAGTGAAATTACAAAAATATTAAATAAACTATGAAAAATCTCTTTAAAATTATACTACTCGCATTTGTTCCTCTACATATTGCAGCACAAGACATAATTAGATATGACTTAAAAAAACAAATCAATCATGTTTTGCAGGATTCACTATACGAAGCTTTCGAAGAAGCTTTGAGTAATTACTCTGTCAATTCAAAAGAATATATTCAATCTGATATTTTCCCATTAAAATTTGCAACTCAATATAAAGGAGATGGTAAAACAAATAGCTATAAAATAACAATTGAAGAGTCTCCTAATCAATATAATGTAAAATTCAAATTTGATCAATATGGAGCTAATAATGCAAATTGTATAAGTTTTTTAGAAATAGCTCCTAATAAATTATTAATACAATCTCAGAAAGACAATAAGGGAACTAAATATATTAATACTTATTTAAATTCTTTTACAGTAAGTAATAGCTGTGATAATAATGATTCTAAAATATGGCTTTCAAAAAGTTTTTTCTGTAAAACCCATGTTATTTCAAACGAATATATTGATATCAATACAGATTTCAAAATACTAAATATTTTTTACTATAATACTTTAGCAATTACTTCTAGTGACAAGAAAAATAAGTTTGAAATTATTATTTATGAAAAAGTAAACAGACAACAGAATCTTTTAATGAGAAAAGTGATTATAAAAGGGGACAAAGAAAAAGCAATTGACTATTTAAAGAAATATAATATTAATTACAGTAACATTGATGATATAAATTTTAAAGAAATGGATTTCCAAAAAATCTAGTTCAAAAAAGACAAACAATTTTCCATTCTATCAATACCCGCAAAAAGCAATAATCTACGAGGCTGTCTCAACATTGAGGCAGTCTCGTATTATTTTCCACATAATAATCGTTAAAAAATAAAAACAAGACAAATTTTGTAGCATTAAGTCTATATTATTGTTTTTGTCTAGTCCTGAAATAGCGATACAAAAAAAGAATCGTTATGGAAGAACAATTAAAATCGCTTTACATAAAGCGTACAAAGGATCAAGAACTACTCTATTAGCATGGTCTCACTATATTACACCCATTATTAAATGTTTAATACATTAATCAAATTATCATGGCATTAAAAATAAAAGAAAGTGAGTTAACATGTAACCGTTTAGATGGCGGAGGAGTTCCTATCTATTATCACAATGGCAGCCCTTTTACAGGTGTTGTTTTACGATACTATGACACCGGCGAACTTTTTTGTGAGGAAGAATATAAAGAAGGATACCAGGAAGGTTGGTTTAGATCTTATCATAAAAACGGTAAAAAATATACAGAATATAAAGCCCATAATAACGCAGAATATGACGGAACTTATAAAAAATGGGATGAAAATGGTAATTTAATGGCATCCTTCTAATAAGAATATATTAGATAAAAATTAAAACACGACACGTTTTGTCGCATTAAGCCTATATATTTGTCTTATAAAATTTTACCATGAAACGCAGCTTTGCTGCCGCATAAATTATAGACGAATGAAAAAAGATTTTTATCTGACAAGATATGCCTTAATTATCAAAAGATTAGAAAGTTCTCCGGCTACCTATTCCCAGCTGGAGGACTATCTTTTGAACTCTTTCGAATTTCAGGATGCAGGGATCAAGAGCTACTCGATCCGTACTTTGCAGAGGGATATTCGGGAGATTTCTGATCTTTTTAATCTTTCCATTCACAACAAAAAGAAGGGAGACAACCGTTATTATATTGAAAGCCGTCCCATCATGGAAGTAGATGAATACAATCAGAAATTACTGGAATCTTTTCAGGTAAGCAATGCCCTGAACCTTCATCCGGATTTTTCAGATTTTATCTTTTTTGAAAGCAGAAAACCCACCGGAATAGAGCATTTCTATGATCTGTTCTTCGCCATCCGTAATAAAAGGGTCGTAAGCTTTGAACATTACAACTACAAAAACAAAATAATGACTTCCCGAAAGGTACATCCCCTTGCCTTAAAGGAATCCAAGGACAGATGGTACCTCATCGCCATTGACACCAAAGATAAGGTCCTGAAATCCTTTGGTTTGGATAGAGTGAATTACCTGGACGTGAGCGACAGCAAATTCCGTGAAAAGTATAATTACAATTTCAGGGAACATTTCAAAAATGCTTTTGGTGTCATGAATCTGGCGGAGCAGAAACCGCAGAATATTGTCATGAAATGCAGCAGACATCAGGGCGAATACATCCGAAGTTTTCCCTTGCATCAGTCTCAGAAAGAAACGAAAGAAACTCCAGAAGAGATTTATTTTGAGTTCTTCCTCCACCCTACTTATGATTTTATGCAGGAGATTCTTTCTTACGGAAAGGAAGTTACTGTCCTGGAACCTAAATGTTTAGTTGATGACATCCGAACTCATTTACAGGAGTCATTAAACCGGTATCTGGAAAGCTGATCTTACATGTAAAAGCTCACTTTTTTTGATTATATTTACATAAATATACTCTTTTGAAAGCTTTATTTTTATCCCTGTTCTGTCTCATTTCTTGTTTTTGTTTTTCCCAGCAGAAGGAAGAATTCAGGCTTGTAAAAAACTATTACAACCAGCATCGGAGCATGTTGGGTACAGAATTTAAAAAGAAATTCGACCTGGAATCAGACTCTTTCAGAAAGGCCAGCATAAAGGTTGATTTTACTCTTTTTATGAAAAAAATGGACAGCATTGAAAACGTATCCATGATAGCAGCTTTGCTAAAAGTGAGAAACACGGAAGACCTCCAATCGCTGAAAAGCCCAAAAAGTCTGTCAGAAATTACTACTGAAAAGCCTTTCGTTTTTGAAAAATCCGCGGATTATCCAGGTGGGTTCAATACACTGAGACAGGAAGTTGCCAATCTTTTTTATACAGACGGTGTCTACACTGAAGCAAAAACGGTAAAAACGGATGTCGCTTTTATTGTTGAGAAAGATGGCAGTATCAGCAATGTGCATGCCCAGGGAAATAATTTTACCTTCAACAGACAGGCTGAAATCGCGCTGTATTCTATTTCAGAAAAATTTTCACCGGCCATCATTAAAGGAGAAACGGTAAGACACCAGCTGACACTTCCTTTAACCTTAACTATCGAAGACTAAATGTTTACCGACGAATATTACATGAAAATGGCCCTGCAGGAAGCAGAAGCTGCAAGGGAAAAAGATGAGGTTCCTATCGGATGTGTGATCGTTTCCAACAACCGCATCATTGCAAGAGCCCACAACCTTACCGAAACCCTGAATGACGTTACTGCCCACGCAGAAATGCAGGCCATCACCTCCGCTGCCAATTTTCTTGGAGGCAAATATTTGATGAATTGTACATTGTACGTAACCTTAGAACCATGTGTGATGTGTTCAGGAGCACTTTCGTGGTCACAAATCTCTAAAGTAGTGATTGGCGCCAGAGATGAGCAGAGGGGGTTTATCAATAAGCATCTTTCTCTGCACCCAAAAACAGAAATAGTAACCGGAGTAATGGAACATGAGTGTTCATCTATTGTTAAAGAGTTTTTCAAAAGCAAAAGATAACCTACTGCTCTTCCTCTATTACTGGATGAAAAGAGGCTTTAGGGCATTCATCTTTCTCCAGTTTAATGCTTTGGTCTCTATCCTATATTTTCCAAAACTAAAAGATTAAGAATGCTGTCTTTTTACTGATATACCACATCAGAATCAATCTTTCTACTGCTGTAATCTCCAAGAATGAGAGTATTATTTGTCCATGAAATATAATGAAAATCCAATGGAAAGAAAAGCATAAAAATCAAAAAGAAAATGCCTGCACCCAGCAGAAAGCTTCACTAAAAATTTAAATCATTTGATATTTTTAAAAACGGAATACATCATGACATCAAAGTATTCACCATTTTTTTTAAGGTGTTGTTTTAACAGTGCTTCTTCCTTCATTCCTATTTTTTCCATAATTCTTCCTGAAGCAGGATTGTGAAGAAAATAAGTAGCATAAATCTTGTTGACTTCCAGTTCCCTAAATCCAAATTCAATCAGAGCGAGAGCAGCCTCAGTGATATATCCTTTGTTCCAGAAAGACCTTCCCATCCAATAACCCAGTTCGGCTTTGTCATCTTCCCTGTCATGGAGTCCTATAGCTCCTATCATTTGCCCTTCCTTATCGCGGATTGCAAAAGTGTAGCCTGTATTGTTTTCAAAGGATTCCCGGGACATTTTAATCCAAATTTCAGAATGCTCTCTGGTATAGGGATAAGGAATATTGGAGGTAAGATCGGAGAAAATTTTATTCTGAAGATATAAGGTGACTAATGGAATATCTTCCTCTCTAAGTTCCGAAAGGATGAGTCTTTCAGTTTCGATTTTCGGAAATTCTTTTAATTTTCTCATGATCCATGGTTATAAAAAATCTTTCAACTCAATTCTGAGCTATGATCTTGTCTATTTATAAATCTTTACCTAAAAAGTAGAGTCCTTTCAATGTATGCAATCTGTCCATCACATGGATTTTTTCGGTCAGGGGTTTATAAACGTGTGAAACACCACCTGTGGCAATCACAAAACAGTCATCATTCACCTCATCGTTGATACGGTCTATAAAACCTTCCACCATTCCAAGAAATCCGTATACCATACCACTCTGCATACAGGTCACAGTATCCAGTCCTAATACAGATTTAGGTTTTTTAAGCTCAATATCAGGAAGCTGAGCCGTTTGGTTAATCAAAGAATTTAAAGAAGTAACGATTCCCGGGGCAATAATCACGCCGAGTGTTTCTCCAGTCTCCGTTACACAGCTTGCTGTAAGGGCTGTTCCAAAGTCGATGATGATTTTTTTCCGGTCAGGATACAAATGATGGGCAGCTACAAGATTAGCATAAATATCTGTTCCCATCTGTTTAGATTTGGCCTGCACTCCTGAGGGAGTAGACCGGTCTACAATCACAGGCAGAATACCATGGATTTTTTTAATCGCCGAACTCATCACTTTGGTCAGCTGAGGTACTACTGATCCGATAATGATTTTACTGATCTCTGTCGGTTCTATTTTATAGGTTTGGTAGAGCATCAGCATCTGCACATACAGCTCATCTACTGTTCTGTACGGCTTTGTATTGATGACCCATGAAATATCACAGTTATCTCCATTGAAAAGTCCGAATCTGATATTGCTGTTCCCTACGTTAATTACAATTGAATTCATTTAATTTTTTAAGCTTGTATGGGTTAAAAAACAGTTGTAAAAATAAGGCTTTATCCTTAAAAATAAGCAATATCGATATTATTTAGCTCAATTCCTTAATCTGTATTTACCATTGTTCCTATAAAACCCAGTAAAGAACTGACAATAAGCATCTATCTTATATAAATTCCAGTTATCGCTACAAAAAGTTAAAGATTTTTTTTTATTAATCATATTGCGGATTTGTAAAATAATTTTATCATTGCAAAGTCAATCAAAAGCCACAAAAGAATGAAAAAAATAATTACCCTGATATTACTATCTCAATTTGCATTAATGTTCGCGCAGAAACCGGCAAAAATATATCTTGAGCAAAAGAAAGATACAGTAGGATATTATGTAGATAATACTGAAATTTATCCCATTTCCATCTCATTTCCTCAGCAACCTGAAGTTGAAAACATGAGAATTCCGGAACCATTCAAACTCATTCAGGTAATCCCAGCAAAATCCATAAAGTACAGAATTACTTATTTTGTAGTTAATGATAAGACAAAAGGCTGGAAAATAAAAAAAATGCCCAACTATTATACAATGATCGGAGATGCCACCGTTAAAACCTATGATTCCGATTATCAATATGCACTTCCTTTTCAAAAAGGCAAATCTTTCAATGTCTATCAGGGATACAACGGAACATTTTCTCACCAGAATGAAAACTCTTTGGATTTCGTAATGCCTGAAGGCACGGAGATTACAGCGGCAAGGGAAGGAAAAGTGATTGATGCAGTTCAAACCAACAACAAAGGATGTCCTACAATCAGTTGCGCAAATCTGGCCAATTATATTTCTATTTTACATTCAGACGGAACTATTGCTCAATATTATCATTTAAAGCAAAATGGAGTCAAAGTAAAAATTGGAGATACTGTACAAAAAGGTAATCCGATAGGAATAAGTGGCAATACCGGCTGGACCAATGGACCTCACCTGCACTTTGTATGTTACTTGCCTGATTTTACAAGCCCCAAACAACACAAGAGCATTAAAACGCTCTTCAAAACAGGAGACGGAAGCAAATCTGAATACCTGACTGAAAAGAAAACTTATGCAAAAGAATACCAGGATTAACTCTTCTTATTTTCAATGACTAAAGTATTTCTCTACACCTACCAAGGAAAAATAGGATCGAAGATTTAGAGAATTGGAAACAATTAATTACCTTTAAAACTGAAAATATTTTAAACTGATTTTCTATGAAAAAATTGATCTTAGCATTTTTCTTTTGTATTGGTCTGAGTGCTTTTGCGCAAAGTGGTGCCCAAGTAAAAGACCTATTTCAAAAAATAAAAGAACAGGCCAAGATTGACAAGAATGACCGGGCAGTCTATGAAGTGCTTGACGAGTTTTACAATAAAAACCTGCAGGCAGAAAATGACGAAATGACTCCCGAAACGGTTCAGCGAATTGAGAAAATGGCGTCAGATCCCAATACAAAAAACCTGCATATCCTGATGCTTTTTCTGATGTATCAACAGCACATCAGCAGAACCTCAATGGCTGGAAAAGCACCTGATACCGAATTCCAGATCGAAACCATGAACATATTGGAAAATGAAACCAGAGATGTTTATGGAAAAGTACCCGCCATCATCTATATCTACAAGGCCGAATCCCTGGACGGAGCCGGAAAGAAAAATGAGGCCAAAGTGGTATTGGATCAGGGATTAAAAGAATATCCGGATTCAGTTCCTTTAAAAGTATACCGCTACCTCAACACAAAAGATGAGGATTTAAAAAATGATCTTGTCAAGAATCACCCTAACCATTGGATGGTACAGCAGTTTGGAATAAAATAAGGACTGGGAGATTCCAGATACCCGATGTCAGACACCAGATTTCAGACATAAAATCTTAACAGAAAAGTAAATAAAAATCCCACAAAAAAAAAAAGCTTTGTGGGATTATCTTTTTATCTTATTGGATCTATTGTTTCACTTCCACAATATTATCATCCACATTCACATCTGCCAATCTCTGGCTGAAATCTATCCCTAAAACAGAAAGCTGAGCTTTTGTATAAGGAATGGTCAACGTATATTCTTTTTGTGTCCATGGCCAGTAAGGCATGGTCTTAAAATCTCCGTAGATATCTTTCTCCTTCCAGGTATGGGTCATGTTTAAAGGAATCTGGTAGGTAACCACTTTTTTATCTGTAGTTAATACACTGAAATCTATAGGCATAGGAACCTGCCCTTTATTCACCAGGGTAATCGTAGTGGATTTTGTATCATACTTCACATCCTTGATCCCGTAATCAATAGTTTTGGTGGTATTGATCCAATAATTATGGAACCACTTCAGATCCATTCCTGATACTTTTTGGGCAATGTGAAGGAAATCTCTGTCAGTAGGATGCTTCATATGCCACTGATCGTAATACTGCTTTAAGGTTTCGGCAAGTTTCTGCTCACCCATAATATAACCAAGCTCTACCAGGTACAATTCTCCTTTTACGTAAGATGCATAAGTATAAGCCGTTCCATTGTCATGGTGGTCACCAAACCATACCGCGGGTTCTTCAATCCCTTTTTTAACGAAATTCCTGTAGGCATTGACCGTATTGGCAAATGGGTTGGGAAGTTCTTCAGGAAACAGCTGATACATCACATAACCTTCCGCATAGCTTGTAAATCCTTCATCCATCCAAGGTCTTACCGATTCATTGGTTGCCAGCATTTGTTGGTACCAGGAGTGTGCACCTTCGTGAGCCATCAATCCCATCAGGCCTTTCATATCTTGAGCTTCTCCCAGGATCATGGTACACATTCCGTATTCCATACCACCATCTCCTCCCTGGATAAATGCGTAGGTAGGATATACATACTTCCCGAAGTGTGCATTCATTAGCTGGAAATATTTGGTGACATAAGGCTGGGCTTCTTCCCAAACTTTAGTTTTGTCATTCTGCTGATAAACCAGAAACACTTTTGGCCCTTCCGGAACATCAAAACTTTTAATGATATAATCCCGGTCTGCACTCCAGGCAAAGTCTAAGATATTATTAGCTTTCCACTTCCAGACTGCTTTTTTGCTTTTATCAGCTTTTATTTTTGCAGCGGCATCATACCCTTTTACTTCTGAAGGATTTTCAAGAATCCCTCCTGCTCCGATGACATAATCTTTGTTGATCTTGATCGTAACATCAAAATCTGAAAACGGCGCATGGAATTCTCTTCCGATATAATCAAAAGTAGCCCAGCCATCATAATCGTACTCGGCAATTTTCGGATACCACTGGGTCATTGTCATATAAACGCCTTCTCTGTTATTTCTCCCGCTTCTTCTGATCTGCTCAGGGATGACAGCATCCCAATCCATTGTAAAGGTAGTTGTAGAATTGGGCTGAATAGGCTCTGCCAGATAGACCTTCATAATGGTTTCCTGGATTTCAAATTTCAGATCTTTTCCGTTTTGCTTGATCCAGTGGATATTTTGCGCGCCTTCCTGATCTTTTGGAATGGAGGCCAACCTTGAAACTCCGTCTTTCTGCAGTCTGGAATCTCCGTTTTTCCCCTGTCCGGCCACTCTCTGGTCCATCATTGAATTAGGCTTAAAAGCATTCCAGTACAGGTGAAAATACACCACGTTGAGCTCATCAGGTGAGTTATTGGTATACTCTAAACTCTGGTTTCCCTGATAGGTAAATTTTTCAGCATTAACATCAATATCCATCTTATACTTCGCAGCCTGCTGATAATAAGCTCCCTGCTGAGCCTGAAATTGTGAAATGATAAACGCAAAAAGGATTGCAGCCGATTTTCTCATTTAAAATTTATTTTTTTTAAAGGTAGGTAATTTATGTAAAACCCTCAAATATGGAGGTATTTTAAGGTTTTTTGATCTGTTATGAAGTTAGATGGGGTTTTATTCAGATGGTTAAGTTTGCTTGCTTAGATTTTGTTTTTTTAAACACTAATGGCACAAATTATTACACCATTTTAAACACTAATAATGCATGAAGATATTTTTCTGGAAGCCATGTCAAGGTTTAGAACCTTGACATGGCTTATTAGTGATATTTGTTAAAAACATTTGGCATTTGTGTTTCAAATTACAGGGGTGTTAGCATCTTCTTTATTAAGGTGATCTGCCCTAAATGATAGTAAGCATGTTCAATCATTCCATCGATATTTCTTTTGTAGGTTCCGTATTTTTCATCTACAAAAACCTCATCAAGTTTACTGTCATCAAGTTGTTCAACTAATGATGTAAACTTTTCTGAGTCTGTCCAAAGCCTATTTAAAAGCACTTCCCATTGCTCCGCAGATTCAATAGGTGGAAGATCAAAACTGAACTGATCTTTTATTTCAAGATCACCTCCTTCCAGTACATTCGCAACTCCGGCTATATAATAATGAATATGAAAGGTGAGCATGGCAATGGTATTTAAAGAATCTACATTCGTCACAGCCTGTTCCCAGGTGACATCTGAAAGCTGATCTTTAAAATTCGTATTGGCGATCCAAAAACCATCCAGCAGAACTTCTCTGAATCTTTTTGCTAATTGTAAAGCTGAGCTCATTGTTTGATTTTTTTTAATTATTAAAGATAATTATTTTTTAAAGCTTTCTCGAACTGTACAGATAATCAGATTTTTAACCACAAATTACGCTAATAAAAGCACAAATTTAAACACAAATCAATTCGTGGTATTCGTGAAAAACACTTGTGTCATTCGTGTTTCAAAGAACAAAAAACCTCAAATGCAATAACATCTGAGGTTCAATATGATTTAAAATCAAATTATTTTTTAGCTGGAATTTCTTTTTTTCCGCTTTGTAAAATCTTTTCAAGGATTCTTAAAGTGATCAGATATGTAGGTTTTACACCAGTAAGGCCTAAACCTCCTGAAGAAAGGGTACTTCCCGTTTCCAATGGATTATCTGAAGCATAATAAGCATAACATACGAACAGATCCGGTGCAATATGATGTCTGATCTTAGACGCTACCTGAATGGCTTTCTGATAATGCGCTCCTTCCATTTCAAGACCGATGGCTTTCCATGAGGTATTCATAAAGTATGATAAGATATCCCTGTTCTGAAGCGATGTTCCCAATACCGTGATCATCGGGCCTTCAAATGCTTTCAGTTCATCATCTTTAAAATCATCCAGTTTCAAAGCATTTTCAAAAGGATAGTTATCTGCCGTTCCTTCAAAAATATGAGAAGTAGGGATCATAATATCTCCTTTTCCTCCGGCAAGAATTCCGGCTTTCCCCATGATAGAAACAGATTTCACTTTCATCATGTACACCTCTCCTTTACTCTCAAAAGGTCTCAGCAATTCGTCCATAACCTCAAAAGCCTGTTCTCCGAAAGCATAGTCGAAAACCATGATCACATCGTCTCCGCCATATTTGATTCCGCTGAAAGGTGTATTTTTCAGGTCTGTTTTGCTTAAATCAATAATCTGAACATCGATATTACTTCCGCTCTTATCATTAATATAGATCAGTCCTTCTTCCAATGCATATTTTGACACTTTGTCCCGAAGTTCTTTTTTATCAGAAATCTCTCCGTAAAGTTTGTAGTCTACTTCTTTGTTGTCTTTTTTCTTTAAGGCATCATTTCCGTACAACATATTTTTCACAGAATGCATGTTGGCAGAAATGATGTGAAGCGGACGCATGTGAAGATTGTTTTCAAATAAAACCTCTTTCACTTTGTTGGCCCATTTTTCACCGAAGTAGTGGTGTCCTACTCTTTCCTTTAATATAGCACTGAAATGGATTTCTCTTTCTCTCGTCTGTTTGGCATCTTCCAGACTTACTTTTCCTAAGTTGTAGATGATTTTAAACAGACGGTCAGGATTCTGATCATCACCGAAAGAATTATAAGCATTCAAAGTCTCTTCAAAAGTTCTTCCTATTAAAGAAGATAAGTGTATAAGAGCCACTTCTTTTTCTTTTCTGCTGAATTTCTTCTCCCCTTTTACCACTTCTTCAATAATTTTGAAAGCACGTGTAGGTTTCCAGTTTTCATCCTGAATGAAAGCCAGATTTCTCACTTTATCTGCTTCTATAAATAAGAAGGTAAGGTGGGTAAGAATATCATAAATTTCAGAGCGTCCCAAAAGAACTTCAATATTCATTTGGTGCTCATCTATCCGGTAACAGTTTCTTCTTCTCTTTTTAGGGACAATAGGTTCGAAACTTCCTTTATCAAAACCCTCATCTGATGTAAGATGAATAAAAGCACATTCTTCAATTCCTTCCGGAAGTCTGTCTAAAACATACATCAAACCATCTAATTCAAATTTGTTGGGAATATTCATGGTACCATAAATCTCTGGATTGATCGTCTTTAACAAACTTCTGATACTTTCTCCAGAAACACCGGCAGGTTTAAAAAAACCTCTGTAAAAGAGGTGTCTCATAGAAATATACAATCTTTCAATTGCTTCCGTTGTTTCTCTAGCTCTAGAATTTGTCATAAAATAAATTTCACACAAATATACAAAATCTTTGCGCATTCTATTTTAAGTATCTTTTAACAAGCAGTTTAAATTCGTATATTAAAAAAATATAAAATGTGCATCATAAAACGTATTATGATGCTACGACAGGGCTAAATATTACAATTCACTCTTACAGAACCCCTATATAAAAAGTTAAACTATTGTTTGATTTGATAAAGTTTCACAACACCCCCTAAAAAAAATAGGGGTAAAGTATTTTCAATTCATTTTTTTTGTAAATTTGCCCTGTAAAAATCAACCTTACTATGTCAACTTTAAGATTCAAAGCGTTAGAAACTTTACCATTTAAGGACTTCAGAAAAGATAATTCTGTTGAAGTTCCTGGAAAACTGTCAGAATTATTCTGCCAGAATGTTTTCTCAGAAGAGACCATGAGAGAATATTTGACAAAGGAAGCATTCCAGTCTATTATGGATGCTATCAAAAAAGGAACAAAGATCCAGAGACACATTGCAGACCAAGTAGCCGTAGCTATGAAAGACTGGGCAATGAGCAAAGGAGCTACTCACTACACTCACTGGTTTCAACCTTTAACAGGTACTACCGCAGAAAAACATGACTCTTTCTTTACTCCTATTGAAGGAGGAAGAGCGATCGAAAGATTCAGCGGAAACTTATTGATCCAGCAGGAGCCTGATGCTTCTTCTTTCCCGAACGGAGGAATCAGAAATACTTTCGAAGCAAGAGGTTATACGGCATGGGATCCTACTTCTCCTGCATTCATCATGGGAACTACTTTATGTATTCCTTCTATCTTCATTTCTTATACAGGGGAAACTTTAGATTATAAGGCACCTCTTTTAAGAGCTTTGAATGCTGTAGATGAAGCTGCAACCAATGTAATGCAGTATTTTGATAAAAATGTAACAAAAGTAACTCCTACTTTAGGCTGGGAGCAAGAATATTTCTTAGTTGATTCCGCATTATACCAATCCCGTCCGGACCTTGTTTTAACAGGAAAGACTTTATTAGGACACTCTCCTGCTAAAGGACAACAGCTGGATGACCACTATTTCGGTTCTATCCCTACAAGGGTAATGAACTTCATGAAAGAACTGGAGATCGAATGTATGAAACTGGGAATCCCTGTCACAACAAGACATAACGAGGTAGCACCGAACCAATTTGAGCTTGCCCCGATGTTTGAAGAAGTAAACGTTGCTGTAGACCACAACTCTTTGTTGATGGATATCATGGCAAGAATTGCTCACAAACACCATTTCCATATTTTATTCCACGAAAAACCATTCGCAGGAGTCAACGGAAGCGGAAAGCACAACAACTGGTCTTTAGCGACTGACACAGGTGAAAACTTATTAAGCCCGGGAAAAAACCCTAAGAAAAACTTACAGTTCCTAACGTTCTTCGTTAATACCATTAAAGCAGTTTACGAATATGCTGATCTTTTAAGAGCAAGCATCGCATCTGCAAGTAACGACCACAGATTGGGTGCCAACGAAGCTCCACCGGCAATTATCTCCGTATTCATCGGAAGCCAGTTGTTCAGAGTATTGGAAGAACTGGAAAAAGTAACAGAAGGGAAACTTTCTCCAGACGAAAAAACAGATTTAAAACTTAACGTCGTTGGAAAGATTCCTGAAATCCTGTTAGATAATACAGATAGAAACAGAACTTCTCCATTTGCATTTACAGGAAATAAATTCGAGATCAGAGCGGTAGGATCTTCTGCCAACTGTGCAGAGTCTATGACTGTAATGAACACGATCGCTGCAAAACAATTAATCGATTTCAAAAAAGAAGTTGATGCGCTTATCGAAACAGGACTGAAGAAAGACGAGGCCATCTTCAATGTATTGAGAGAGTACATCAAGCAGTGCAAGAGCATTATGTTTGAGGGAGACGGATATTCTGATGACTGGGCGAAAGAAGCTAAAAAGAGAGGTTTGAACAACTTAAAAACGACTCCGGAAGCACTTAAGCAGGAAATGGATAAAAAATTCGTTGCTCTTTATGAAGAAATCGGAGTGTTTACCCACAGAGAGGTTGAGGCCAGAAACGAAATCAAATTAGAAAAATATTCTACGGTTATTGATATTGAAGCAAGAGTTTTAAGTGACATCGCAAGAAACCATATTATTCCTTCTGCTTTAAATTATCAGAACAGATTGATCGAGAACGTAAAAGGTCTTAAAGAAATATTCCCTGACAAAGAATTCAAAACATTGGCGAAAGAGCAAATGAGCTTAATCACTAATATCTCTGAGAATGTTTCCAAGATCAAACTTGGCGTTGAGGATCTTATTAAAGCAAGAGAAGCAGCAAAAGCTGTATCCAATAGTCAGAAGCAGGCAGAAACTTACTGCAGCAAAGTAATCCCTTTATTTGATGTGATCAGAGAAGCTTCTGATGATCTTGAAATGATGGTAGATGATGAGCTTTGGCCAATGACTAAATATAGAGAAATGTTATTTACAAAATAACATCTGTAAAGTTCCATATTAGTTAAGCTCCCCGGTTTTTTCCGGGGAGTTTTTTTTGATTTATTAACAGCCTTGAAATTAGAGTTTTGAATATTGAAACACGGTAAATAAAGGAAATTTGATTTATTATGTTAAAGAATCATAATAAAAAAAACCGCAGACTCACCAAAAATAGGCGATTGCGGTTTGTTTTTCTTTAACATACTTAAATAATATGTTAAATTGTGTTAAATAAAGAACCTGACAATAATCATATCAGGGGTCTTTTAATCGGAATCTCTACTTTTGTAATGCTTTTGAAAATAAATATTCCTTTTAACACGGATAATCAAATATATATGAAGAAAAGAGTTTTGTTTTATTTAGTTGCTTTAGTGTCTACAGTTTCAGTTCAATCATGCGCTACAAATTATGTAGTTTCACAACCAGCAACTTATGCTAAAGAATACAAAACAGATGCCAAACTAGCTTCTCTTGATAACAAGAAAATGGAGCAGGATAAGCAAAGACTTATCGATTCTTTTCTAGCTGAAAAGGCGGCATCTATAGCCAATGCAAAAAAATCTATTAAGAATTCTGAGATTGCAAAAGCAGTCAAATACAATAAAACGATCGATAATATCCTAACAGAAGCTGAAACATACCTTGGGACTCCATACAGATACGGAGGAATGACCAGAAGAGGTATTGATTGTTCAGCTTTCGTTCTTTCTGTATTCGGAGCAGCAGCAGGACTTAGCTTACCAAGAGTAGCCGCTTCTCAGGCTCAGGAAGGTGAAAGTATTGAAAAAGGAGATCTTCAAAAAGGAGACTTAATCTTCTTTTCACACGGAAGAAGAATCTCTCACGTAGGTATTGTAGAAAGTGTAACTGAAGAAGGTGAAATCAAATTCATCCACGCAGCCACTTCTAAAGGGGTAATGATCTCTTCGCTGAATGATTCTTACTGGGGACCAAAATTCAGGTTTGCCAAAAGAGTGATCAACGAGAACGGAGACGCTTATAACAATTTAGCATCTTCTACTCCATCCACAGCGACAAGTTTTTAATTTTAAATAATTGATTTAAATAATGAAGCCATCAGAAATCTGATGGTTTTTTATTTTTTGGGTGGTGAGCTTTTGATGAAGAGTGTTTTTACTACCCCGTCTTTTTGCTTTGCAAAAATCCACCCCTTCAGAGAATGGGAATGATGGGTACCTAAAATCAATTATAGGCAATATTAACAACGAACGTAGTAGCTAGGACCTGTTTGACTAGTAGCAGTAATAAGTTCCAAAGCCTTCCTTAGAGTGTTGGAATATAAAGTATTGTTAAAACCCACCTCTATTGAATTATTTATGTGTAGATTTTCAGAATAACAGATGTTCTCGTGGTGTCCACCCTCTAACTTCTAACCTCTAATTCCGGTCAATTTCAATATCCAGCTTATACAGAAGTCCATGCACTTCAGAAAGTGAAAATTTAGCCTTTTTAAGGCGATTGACGGAAGGATCTATGGAATAATTGAAGGAAGTTCTCAGATCTGCTTTTTCAAGGTTTGTACGATCGAAAATGGCTCCGGAAAGGTCACAGTTTTTAAATACTGATTGAGAGAGATCAGATTCCGCAAAATCGGTTTCAATTAATTTTGAATTCTTAAAGACCGTTTTCTTAATTGAAGTAGTATAGAAGACCGCATTATTGAGTGCGCATCCGTCAAAAGTAAATGAAAGACCAAAGCCGTTACATTCATTAAACTGAAGTCCGAACATTTTGCATTCTTTGAAATAAACCGAGCGAAAAGCTGTCTTAACGAGTTTTGTCATACTTAGATTACAGGTGATGAACTCGCAGTCTGTAAAACTGAAACCGGAAAGATCTGCATATTCAAAGCTGCAATTTCTGAAGGTACAGTTTTCGTACTCTCCTCTTTCAAAAGGCTGGTCAGTACAATTGATGTTTTGAAAATCCTGATCTGAAATGTATGTCTGTTTCATATTTACCTCTATTCTTTAAATACTGCTTGTTCTACTCTTCTGATGGCAATGAAGCTTTTATATTGGTCGTATGAGAAGCGGCAAAAAGACCTCATCTTCCAACGCTTAAACCAAGCTGTTCTTATCTGAATAATTGAGTTTAAAGAAAATGAAAGTCATCATCGAAAAGGCAAGAAGTGAACTTCCTCCGTAGCTGAAATAAGGAAGCGGGATACCTACAGTTGGAAAAAGCCCCATTACCATTCCCAGATTGATGGTAAAGTGAAGCATCAGGATAGAAGCAAAGCAATACCCAAATACACGGTTAAAGGTGGACTTCTGCTGTTCTGCCAGGTAATAAATACGTCCGATATACACCATATAGCATAAAACGAGAATTGCGCTTCCTACAAAGCCCCATTCTTCCCCTACTGTACAGAAAATATAATCAGTTTCCTGCTCAGGAACAAATTTCCCCTGTGTTACCGATCCTTCCCGGTATCCTTTGCCCAGAACGCCACCCGATCCGATAGCGGTTTTGGAATATAATAAGTTGTACCCGGAGGTATCTCTGAATGCTTTTTCTCCTTTATAAAGAACCTCAATTCTTTCTCTCTGGTGTTTTGGAAGTTTTTCCAGAATATAAGGTGAGCCGAAAGCCAAACCGCACAATAAAATAATGGATCCTGCAATTCCTGAAATAGAAATGACATCCCATGACATTCTGTGATAGTTCATGGCGATCAATACCCCTGCAATGATAACAACGGCTAGTGCTACATAAATAGGAGGAATAGCCAGAGCGATCAAAAAGACACCGGCAAATACAAATCCTACCCCAAACAAAAGTCCGCTCAATCCTTCTCTATATAATGCAATAAAAAATGCGATAAATACTAGCATGGAACCTACATCCGGAATCGCCAGAACAACAGCAGCCGGAATTCCGATAATGGCCAGAACAGTCCAGAGTGATTTTTTAATCTTAAGATTAAAATCCGGTCCGGAGACATAATTGGCCAGCATTAAAGCAGTTCCGATCTTGGCAAACTCAACCGGCTGCATGGTGAAACTTCCGAATTTATACCAGTTTTTCTGACCCAGAATTTCTTTTCCAAAAGGAAAAAGTCCGATCAAAAGTAAAACACCACCGATATAAATAATCCCCGCCATGTTTTCAAAGAACTTACTTCTTCCAACGAATATTATAAGTCCGACAAATAAAGAAATACAGAAAAAAACCAATTGTTTTTCTCCTAATTTCTGGTCAACACTGTAAATATTAGCAATTGCAAAAATACAAAGCGCGAAATACAGCCCAAGACCAAGTTTATCTATCCCTTCTGCCCACTTCATTGCTTTACTTTTTTAGCGTTGTTCTTTGTTTCTTCGTCTATTTTCTTCTGCAGTTTTATTTTCTGCTCTTTAATAAATCTCAGACTATCCTGCTTTCTTTTTAGCTTAACAGAATCTTCCTTAGGGTCCTTGTATAAACCTTTACGTTTCAGATCTGCTACCCACTGTCTTTTGTATTCGGGCATAAAGCTGGCACTGGTCATCTTTTTGTAAAGATTTTCTCGCTTCAGATCTCCTGTGATGTACTTTTCAGCAATCACAGTACAGGCAGGTCCTGCCCATGTTGCTCCAAATCCTGCATGTTCCATTACAGCAGCGACCACAATCCTTGGTTTATCTGCAGGAGCAATTAAAACAAAGATTGAGTTATCTTTTCCTTGTGGAACCTGTGCAGTCCCTGTTTTGGCAAGTTGGGTAAAGTCATTGGATTTCAAACTTCTTGCTGTACCCCTTAACACCACCGCTTCCATCCCTTTCAATACAGGCTCGAAGTGTTTAGGATCTACAAGGGTTTTATGTTTTGTTTTAAATCTTTTATCCGGATTTGGCTTTCCGTCAATCGATTTAACGATATGAGGCGTATAAAACCAGCCTTTGTTGGCAATAGCCGCAACGTAGTTTGCCAACTGAAGAGGCGTGACCAATACATCTCCCTGTCCCATTCCGTTGAAGATAGAACCGTTCATTGTATAGGCAGAACTCCAGTCTTTTTTGCCGCTCCTTTTTTCATAAAATTTACCGGAAGGAATTCTTCCAGGCGAGCCTACAGCAATATCGTTGTTCAGATATTCGCCTACCCCAAAGCTGCTCATGATTTTTTTCCATTCGTCAACTCCTCTTGAAGGGTCTCCCGGATACTTATTCATAATGGCTATATAAGCGTGAGAAAAGTAGCAATTACTCGAAACCTGGATAGAAGGAATAAGAGGGTCTGCTCCTCCATGCCCTTTAATTCTTAAACCTCTGTAGAAAAATCCGCCACCACAAGGGAAAACTGTATTTTCATCCATAACCCCCATCTGCATTCCTGCAAGAGCGGTCAGCAACTTGAAAGTAGATCCCGGAGGATAAGCCGCCTGAACAGACCTGTCAAAAGTAGGTTTGTTTTCGTATAAGGTATCTTTAGAAAGCGCGTAAAGATTTTTAGATTTATAAGGTCCGGTAAATAAATTAGGATCAATATCCGGTCCTGTGGCCATGGTGAGAATTTCACCATTATTAGGATCAATGGCAACGATAGCTCCATGTTTACCGACGAGCATTTCTTCTGCCATCCTTTGAAGATCGTAATCAATTGTTAAAGTAATATCTTTTCCGGTAACCACATCTTTATCTAAAGTTCCGTTTTTATAAGATCCTATATTGCGAAGTCTGATATCCTTTTGGATATACTTGATGCCTTTAATCCCGCGAAGTTCTTTTTCATATGATTTTTCAACTCCTGTTTTACCGATAAAATCTCCCGGAAGATAGTAGGCTGAATCTTTTTTTATTTCTCTTTCATTCACTTCACTGGTATACCCCAAAAGGTTTCCGGAAGTGCCTACCTCATACTGACGCTGAGGTCTTGATACGATACTGAATGCGGGATATTTGAAAATAATCTCCTGCACCCTGGCAATATCTTCTCTGCTGAGGTCCTTTAAAAAGGTCATAGGGGTCAGCTTTGAATAGTATTTTTCTTTCTTAATAATATCGATTCTTTTGATAAAATCAGTTTTGCTGATCTGCATAAGAGTACAGAAACCCAAAGTATCAAAATCGGGTTTCATTAAGGCCTGCGTAAAGGAAATCTCATAAGCCGGCTGGTTTCCCACCAGGATCTTTCCATTTCTGTCGAAGACCACCCCTCTCTGCGGGATGACGTATTCCGTTTTGATGGAGGTATTAGCCGCATTTAAGGCATAACGGTCTGTAAATAACTGTAAATAAGCAAGCCTCGCCACAAAAATAATGGCGATGACAACTAATATGGAAAAGATTTTTAAATAACGTGTGTTCAAACTTTTTGTTTGATTTTAAATATTAATGCGTAAACAACGATAAATATAAAGGAAATTATACTTGTTATCACTACATTAAGTAATATTTCGAAAAAACGGCTAAATTTAAAAAATTCAATGTACTGCACTAAAAGCTGGTGCAGAAAGATACTTGAAAAAAGAAACAGTAAAAACTGTGCCCACTGAAGGGACTGAAAAGAGAAAAAGTCTGTGGAAGTATCTGTGGAAGTTCTGAAAATCAATGTTCTGAAATAAGCAATAAGGGTAGTCGCAAATGCATTGATTCCCCATGAAAAGAGGAACGCATCTACAGAAAGTCCGATTAAAAAGCTTAAAGCTAAAAACTGATATTTATTTCTGAAGAAAGGATAAAACATGACAAAAACCGGATAAAGAACCGGTGTGTACTTTCCGAAAAGAATGATCTTGTTGAGTACAAAAATCTGTAATGCAACCAGGAAGATCATGATCAATATATCGGTAAATAGAGTCCTGCTAATCATTTTCTTTTTTTATTACGGTCTGCAATGTATCCTGAATTCTCTGTACTTCTGCTTTTTTAAGGTTTTTCACTACAAATACCTTGCTCAGCGCACCCATTTTTTCGCTCAGTTCCACTGAGATATCCCAGAAACCAGTCTTGTTATCTACAGAATATCCTGCAATAGTGCCTATCATTACTCCCTTCGGAAAAATAGCGGATTTGCCATCTGTAACAACGGTATCTCCAACTTTCAAAGCCACATATTTAGGAATGTCTGCAAGGTGCATTACTCTTGAATTATCACCATTCCAGGTTAAAGTTCCAAAGTACCCTGAGTTTTTCAACGAAGCGTTGATTCTGATTTTATTAACACTCAAAACAGACTGAACCAAAGCATAGCTGTCTGTAGAGTTGATTACAATTCCGGCAATTCCTTTGGGAGCCATTACGCCCATCTGAGGAAAAACCCCATCTCTGCGGCCACGGTTGATTGTAAAGTAATTATTTCTTCTGTTGATACTGTTAAATACGATTTCACCATCTACAAAAGTATAGATCTGCCCGCCACCTAAAGTATCATGAACTTTTTTGAATACAGGATTTTTCGCCCCTTCTTTTCCATAGAGCTGAATCATCAGCGACTTATTCTGAGCCACAAGATCTTCGTTGATCTGTTTCAGTTTCAGATATGAAACTCCTTCATCAATATACCCCGAAATCCATGAATTCAGCGCAGCCGACTGGCCAGCTACCCATGATTTCTGCATGGCGTTTTTAGAGAATATCAGAACCAGAGCAACAATCTGCAGGAATATAAAGAAGACAAAGAGGGCGTTCTTCGAAAATAGTCTCAGCAAAAATCCCATTCAGATATATAGTCGTAAAAGGTTAAAATTATTTAATTAAGAAATTGAATTTATCCATATTCTTAAGGGCAATACCGGTTCCGCGAACAACAGCTCTCAACGGATCTTCTGCTACAAACACAGGAAGACCGGTCTTTTTGTGCAATCTGTCTGCAAGACCTCTCAATAAAGCACCTCCTCCCGCAAGATAGATACCCGTTTTATAAATATCAGCAGCCAATTCCGGTGGTGTAAGAGAAAGTGTTTCCATAACTGCATCTTCAATTCTGATGATAGATTTGTCTAATGCACGAGCAATTTCCTTATACCCTACCATGATTTCTTTTGGCTTCCCTGTAATAAGATCTCTACCCTGTACCGGAATATCTTCAATATCAACATCAAGATCTTCCACTGCAGAACCTACTTCAATTTTGATTCTCTCAGCCGTTCTCTCTCCGATGTAAAGGTTGTGGTGAGTTCTGAGATAGTAAGCGATATCATTGGTAAACACGTCTCCTGCAATTTTCACCGATTTGTCACAAACAATACCTCCTAAGGCAACCACAGCAATCTCCGTAGTACCACCACCTATATCGATGATCATATTTCCTTCAGGCTTCTGTACGTCGATTCCAACTCCTATTGCGGCAGCCATTGGCTCATAGATCAATCTTACTTCTTTCGCATTCACTTTCTGAGCAGAATCTCTAACGGCTCTTTTCTCAACTTCAGTAATACCAGAAGGAATACAGATTACAATTCTCAGTGCCGGCTGTATGAATCTACCTTTGATTCCGGGAATCTTTTTGATAAATTCTTTAATCATGTGTTCAGAAGCATGGAAATCAGCGATCACCCCATCTTTCAGTGGACGGATCGTTTTGATATCCTCATGAGTTTTACCCTGCATATGCTTAGCCTGCTCACCGACCGCAATAGGTCTACCCGTAGAACGTTCAATTGCAACAATTGAAGGCTGATCTATAACAATTTTATTATTATGGATGATTAGGGTGTTGGCAGTACCAAGGTCTATCGCAATTTCTTGCGTAAACATATCGAATAAACTCATATTTTCCTTCTGATTTTAAGTTTACAAAGATATGAATTTAACACCACTAAAGAAATTTAACCTGCATATAATTTGGTTAAAATTTTATTAAAATTCACAATTCTTTATTAAGTTTTGATTTAATCATTTACAGAGCCTTATTTAAACTAAAATTAATGGGACCAAACAAGAAAACAGGGGAATGAAAGGCAATTAAATCAAAAACAGCAACAGGAACACAACGAAAAACCAATAAAGAACTGATTATAAGCGATTTTCAAACAACAATACTCCATTTGAAACCATCTATCATTTCTTCACATCTGACTTCCCTCTATTTTTTAACAATAGTTTTTCACGATAATTATCATATACATTATCAGAGGATGATTAATTAAAAAAACCGTAAATTTGCACTGCTTATGTTACAGTATTCCAACATCCATCAAACATCGAATTTTGCTGTGCTTTCCATCAGCTATGAAAAAGCAGATGCAGAAACGAGGGGTAAATTTGCATTTTTTGATGAGAATATCAAAAACTTTGTCACCAGAATTCACAATGTGGATTTAGGGGATGCATTTGTGGTTTCCACTTGTAACAGGACCGAGATCTATACCACTTCACCGAATTATCTTCTGATCGCAGAAGAATACTGCAAAACGATTGGAGTACATCTTACAGATTTTCTTCAGTTTGCCAATATTCTGACCAAGGAAGAGGCGCTTATCCATCTGTTCAGAGTAGCAGCAGGACTGGAGAGCCAGATCATCGGGGATTTTGAGATCATCGGACAGATCAAAAAAGCGTACAGCCGGTTTAAAAAAGAGAGGCAGAATTCCAATCCTTATCTGGAAAGAGCCATTAATGCTGCTATTCAGATTTCGAAAAGAATTAAGAATGAAACCGGAATTTCCACTGGTGCTGCATCGGTATCTTATGCAGCTGTTCATTATATTTTAAACAACCAGAAAAAAATTACGGAAAAGAACATTCTTCTTTTGGGCGTAGGTGAAATTGGACAGAATACGGTTGAAAACCTGGTAAAACATGTGTATCAGCCTAAAATTAAAATTGCCAACAGAACTCAGGAGAAAGCTGAAAAAATTTCCGAAAAATATCATATTCCTCACGTTGACTATTCTGATTTTGACAAAGAATTAAAAGAAACCGATATCCTCATTGTTGCGACGGGAGCAAAACATCCTATCATCAATAAGTCTCACTTCCCGAACGGAAAGGAAACCCTTGTGATTGATCTATCGATTCCGCACAACGTTGAAAAAAACGTTACGGAAAATGAAAATGTAACCCTGATTGATGTAGATGAGCTTTCCAAACAGATCCAGGAGACGATTCAGCAGCGTGAAAAAGAAATTCCGAAAGCTGAAAAAATCATCAAAGAACTGATGAAAGAGTTTCTGGAATGGGAAAAAAAGAGAAAGCTGGCCCCAAACATTCACCATTTCAAAGCTGTTCTGAAGAATATGGAACGTAATGAAATGCATAACTTTTACAGAAAAAATAAATACATCAACATCACGGACATGGAGCTTTCTGACAAAATGATCCAGAAAATCACCAACCGTTTTGCAAAATTTATCATCGACAACCCTTTAAAAGCCGAAGAAATTAGTAAATTAATGCACGAAATATTAGTTGAACAACCAAACAACGAATTCAATGAAAAGCATTAGGATCGGAACAAGAAATTCCGCACTGGCACTTTGGCAGGCAAGAGAGGTTGCAAGGAACCTTCAAAACCGCAATTATTTAACGGAAATCATTCCTATCGTCTCTTCGGGCGATAAGAACTTAAATCAACCGCTTTATTCTTTAGGAATCACCGGGGTTTTCACAAGAGACCTTGATGTCGCCCTGTTGAATGATGAGATTGATATTGCTGTACATTCTTTAAAAGATGTTCCAACTCAGCTTCCGCAAAATATTGAGATCATCACGTATCTGGAAAGAGATTTCCCACAGGATGTTCTGATCAGAAAAGAATCTGCACGAAATAAAGAATTCCATGAGCTGAAACTGGCCACCAGCAGTTTGAGAAGAAGAGCATTCTGGTTAAAGAATTATCCTCACGCTGAGTTTTCAGACATACGAGGAAACATCCAGACGCGTCTTCAAAAACTGGAGGACGGAGATTTTGATGCAACGATTTTATCTCTGGCAGGTATTAAGAGAATGAAAATGGACATTGACTATGAAATGCTTCCATTAATGATCCCAGCTGCTTCTCAGGGAGTGATTGCTGTTGCAGGACATTCAGAAAAAACCGAGATCAATGAGATCTTAGCACAAATCAACCATAAGAAAACCCAGATCTGTGTAGAGATCGAAAGAAATTTCCTGAGCACCCTGGAAGGCGGATGTACTGCCCCAATCGGAGCTTTTGCTGAAATCATCGAAAATCAGGTCCGTTTCAAAGCTGCTCTTTGCTCTTTAGATGGTAAAAACTGTATCGCTACCGACGAAAGTTTTGAATATAATGAAACTGAGAATTTCGGAGAAAAGTTCGCTAAGATTGTCCTTGAAAACGGAGGTAAGGAACTAATGACTGAAATTAAAAATTCTTATTAAAAACTTTTGAGTCTATTTGTACTTTAATATTCTTATGTACAAACAATGAAAAAGTCCCTGTTTTTACTCCTACTTATATTCTGCGTGTTTATCACAAACGCACAGAATAAATTTGCGCTTCAGTTATCTGATTCTGCTTTGGGATTAATCGATCACACAATCAGATACGATCCCACTTATTTTATACTCAAATATCCTGATGGCGACGTTCCTGCAGATAAAGGAGTCTGCACCGACGTTGTTATAAGAGCGTATAGAAAATTAGGAATTGATCTGCAAAAGGAAGTACACGAGGATATGGCGAAAAACTTCTCAAAATATCCAAAAATCTGGGGATTGAAAAAACCGGACACAAATATCGATCATCGCAGGGTTCCGAACCTTGCCGTATTTTTTTCTACATTTGGAAAAACAAAATCCATTGAAACCAATCCTTCACTTTATATTCCAGGAGATATTGTTACCTGGCTTTTACCCGGAAATTTGACGCATATCGGAATTGTTGTGAATAAAAAATCTACTGATGGAAAGAGGTTTTTGATTGTCCATAATATAGGTGGCGGACAGGTGATGGAAGATGTCCTTTTTAAATACACGATTACAGGACATTATCAATACCAGAAATAGGCTCCTTTTATGAAAAATCTTATGTATGCTTTCTTTACATTGATAGTCTGTTGTACGAAAGCTCAGACCAATGAATTTACAATCATCAATAAACCTATTGACTATTCTCCGGAAAGAGTTCGCTTAAGTCTGGAATATCTTAAAAGTCACTATAATATCGTTCAGAGTTCAGCAACCATTTCGCCTAAGATGATCGTACTGCATTACACCGCTGGCGGAACTGTTGAAACCAATTATAAATATTTCAATAAGACTCATCTGGAGTCTGCGAGAAATGTTTTAAAGAAGCAAAGCACACTTAATGTTTCTTCGCAGTTTATTGTCGACAGGGATGGAACGATCTACCAGCTGATGGATCCCAACAGGTTTGCAAGACATACTATAGGACTCAATTATTGTGCTATCGGCATTGAAAACATTGGCAGCAAAAGCCAGCCGCTCACAGAAAAACAAATTTTAGCAAACGCACAATTAATTAGACACTTAACTAAAAAATACAGTATAGAATATCTTATAGGACACTCAGAATATGGTATATTTAGGGGTTCCAATCTCTGGAAGGAAACAGACCCTGATTATTTTACAGCAAAAGAAGATCCAGGCAAAGATTTCATGAAAAAAGTGAGACTGTTAATTACTGATTTACATTTAAAAGATCAACCCTAATGAAAATTCTATTTACCAAGACCATAGATACCCCATTATTATCCAAAGAATTAGGATCGGATATTTCGGCGGATTGTATTGAGGTAATTAGAACTGAACCTATAAAAACAGCTGCATTCGATTTGAAAAATCACTCCCTGATATTTACAAGTGTCAACGGTGTGAGATCATTTTTTAAAAATCAATTTAAGCCTAACGAAGATTTTACGGCAAAAAATTACAACAAGATCTACTGTGTTGGTGAAAAAACAAAACGTGAACTAAGGAAATACGGCTTTGGAACATTCAAAGTACTGAAAAATGCTGAAACGCTTTCGAGATTTATTACCGGAAAGTGCCAGCACGAGCAATTTCTTCATTTTTGCGGTAATCTGGCCATCGATGTTTTGGACCAGGAACTTCCCTTGCAGAATATCCGCTACAAAAAGATTACGATCTACAAGACAGAAGAAATTCAGCCTTTAATATCTGAAAAATATCATGCCGCAGTTTTTTTTAGTCCAAGTGGAGTTCGTAGTTTTGCAAAACTCAATTCTTTAGAAGGCATGAAGATTTTTTCAATCGGAGAAACGACCTCCGGTGAACTGAGAAAATATACAAAAGAAAAAATATTTACCTCGGAAGAAAATAATCTGGCCTCTATTTTTGGGCTGATAAAAAAGGAACTTTGAGCAGCTACAAGTTTGGCTGATAAAAATAATGAGTGCCGGGAACGGCCGTATTAGTTTAAATAAATTATGATTAAAAACGACTTATATTTAAAAGCACTCCGTGGAGAAACTGTAGAAAGACCACCAGTATGGATGATGAGACAGGCCGGAAGATATCTGCCCGAATTTATTGCTCTTCGTGATCAATATGATTTCTTTACGAGATGTCAGACTCCAGAATTGGCTTCGGAAATCACCGTGCAGCCGATCCGTAGATTCCCTTTGGATGCAGCGATCCTGTTTTCTGATATTTTGGTAGTTCCCCAGGCCATGGGAATTGATTTTAAAATGAAAGAAAATGTTGGCCCGTGGTTAGATAATCCAATCAGAACAATGGAACAGGTTCAGAATGTGGTGGTACCTGACGTGGATGATACTTTAGGATACGTTTTTGATGCTATTGAGCTTACATTAATTAAATTAGATAACGAAATTCCACTGATCGGTTTTGCAGGTTCACCATGGACGATTCTATGCTATTGCGTGGAAGGAAAAGGAAGCAAAGCTTTTGATATTGCAAAATCCTTCTGTTTCCAGCAGCCGGAAGCCGCTCATTTATTGCTTCAGAAAATCACAGATACTACAATTGCCTATTTAAAAAGAAAAGTTGAAAAAGGTGTTTCTGCCGTTCAGGTATTTGATTCATGGGGAGGGATGCTTTCTCCTGCTGATTATCAGGAATTCTCGTGGCAGTATATCAACCAGATCGTTGAAGCCTTAAGCCCTCTTACCCATGTGGTGGTATTCGGAAAAGGATGCTGGTTTGCCCTTGAAGACATGACGATGTCTAAAGTATCTGCTTTAGGGGTTGACTGGACGATTAAGCCTGAGCTTGCAAGAACCTTAACGAACCATACGATGACGCTTCAGGGAAATTTTGATCCTGCAAGATTACACTCCAGTCCGGAAACAATTAAGAAGATGGTCACTGAGATGATCAACCGTTTTGGAAAAGACCGGTATATTGCGAATCTTGGACACGGAATTTTACCCAATATCCCTGTGGAAAATGCAGAAGCGTTTATTAGAGCTGTTGTGGATTGGAAACCGACTATTTAAGATTTATTTCATAAAAAACAAGGAATCCGTCTCACAACCAATTTGCGAGACGGATTTTATTTTAGTTGAACTTTGTTTTATTGTCCAAAAAAGGAAAAAGTTGTCCTCTTCAGGCAACTTTCTTTCTTAGGTTATGTGCTAAAGCGTGTAATCCAAATTCCAGTTCTACTTTTTTCAGAC
>NZ_FRCD01000016.1 GCF_900142785.1 Chryseobacterium carnipullorum
AAGACTTAATCTAAAAGGAAAGAGTCCGGTACAGTACCGAACTCTTTCATATAATAATATTGTTTAATTTTGTCTAAACTTTGGGGTGCAGTCTAAAGAGAGGATTTTTGATTTAAAAGATGTTATAAAAATCTGAAGCAGAGTCTGGTATGGTCAATCTTAATTTTGAATTTTTGATTCAATCAATTCATAAAACTCTCAGGAATCCACTCATATCCATCGCCTTTTTTCTTCGTAAAGCCAAGTCCCGGCCAAGGCAAATGACCAGCAAAAGCTTTGGCTTTAGTTTCGGCCAGATAACCAAGCATTTTTGTTCTTGATTCTGTAGCAATATCCAGATCTGTATCCCCTGAAAAGCCCCAGTCAGGATGTGGAAAAAGAACGACATCAGAATGGACAAGATCTGCGATGTAGATTAATTTTTCATTGCCCGAATCTACAGACACCACCGTAAGTCCCGGCGTATGTCCCGGAGACAGCCGGAAATTGAAATGATCATATAATGGCTTATCAAAATCATAAAATTTCAGCTTCGGACGAATTGTTTTCAGTACATTCTGAATCGCCGGAATTACCTGATTAAGAAGTTCAGGCTGTTTCTTTAGGAAACTATTTTTAAAATCTTTTATAGAAGCCTGCAGCCAGAAGTCGTATTCTACTTTTGAAATATAGAGATTAGCATTGGGAAAAACCAGATTGTTCTGTTGGTCTACCACTCCACCGATATGATCCGGATGCGCATGGGAAATAAAAACATCAGTGATATCTTTGGGATAAAACCCTGCCTTTTGAAGGCTTTTTAAAAGAAAGTTTGTTTTTTCATCTGCGAAAATGCCCATTCCTGAATCTAATAAAATCAGTCTGTCTTTTGTTTTGACAAGCATCAGATTCATCGCAAGGTCTACATACTGATCGGATCGGAAATGATCCCGCAGCATGGTTTTCATTTTAGGCACATCTGCTCTCGGGGAGAATGTATCGATATTTTTCTCGCGAATATATCCGTCTGTCAGAACAAATAGCTCCAGTGCTCCAAGTTTTAGCTTTTTAAACCCTGAAAGGTCTTCTTCGGGATCAGGCATCATCATTTTAGTTCCTGCAAAAACATCTGTAAAAGGAACAAAGCTTAATGCTCCCGCCATCAATCCGTTTTTTAAAAGTTCTCTTCTGTTCATAATCAAAATAAATGTTATCCAATAAATCCGGATCCCTGCTTATATTCAGGAATCCGGAAATAGGATAGGTTTAGTTATTGACTAATTTCATTGAACCTTCGGTATATCTCTCGCCCACATTAGGGTATTTTTTAAGAAGAACATCGATCGTTTCGAGATCTGATGGTGACAGATCAATGTTCACGGCTTCTATATTCTCTTCCAGATATTTGATACGTTTAGTGCCCGGAATAGGAATAATATCTTCTCCCTGATTGAGTACCCAGGCAAGTGCTAGCTGAGTCCCTTTTATTCCTTTAGACTGAGCCAGTTCATTGATTTCCTTTGCCAGATTTCTGTTGTTTTCCAAATATTCTTCCTGATAGCGTGGTAAGGTTTTTCTGAAATCTTCGTCACCGAAATTCTGTACGTCATTGATATTAGCAAAAAGACCTCTTGCCAAAGGAGAATAAGGGACGAGCGTGATTCCCAGTTCTCTGATCGTAGGAAGTATTTCATTTTCTACATCTCTGGTAAGAATAGAATACTCTGACTGCAATGCGGTGATTGGATGGATTTTATTCGCTTTTCTGATCGATTCTGCAGAAGCTTCTGACAATCCCAGATATTTTACTTTTCCGGCTTTTACCAGTTCTGCCATAGCGCCTACTGTTTCTTCTACCGAAATATTCGGATCCACTCTGTGAGCATAATAGAGATCAATGGTATCGATTTTCAATCGTTGAAGACTTAAATCAACAGCTTTTTTAATCCACTCCGGTGAACCGTCAAAATAGGTCCCCGGTGCTCCGCTGTGACTTGGTTTTCCATCTTTAAATCTGAATCCGAATTTGGTCGCGATAAAGATCTTATCGCGGTTCGGAACCAAAACCTTTGAGATAAGTTTTTCATTTTCTCCATCTGCATACATATCTGCTGTATCCCAGAAGTTCACTCCTAAATCTAATGCTTTGTGTAAGGTACTGATGCTTTCCTGCTCATCTGCCGGGCCATAAGCAAAGCTCATTCCCATACATCCTAATCCTACTGCAGATAACTGCTCTCCTGTGTTTCCTAATTTTCTGAATTTCATAATGGGTTGTGATTTTAAATTGATAAGACAAAATTAAAACAAGACCAGTCCGGATATTCTATAGAATTCAAACCAAGAATTATAAAAATCAAACAACCGTTGTTCTGACTGCGTTGGGAGATAATCCGGTTTGCTTTTTAAAGAAGTTGGTAAAATAAGCGGGCTCCTCAAATCCTAATCCATAGGCAATTTCAGAGATATTCCAGTCTGTATGTTTCAGAAGTGCACTGGCTTCCTGAGTGATTCGTGATGCAATCTGCTGGCTGGTGGTCTTTCCGGTCATTTCTTTAACAGAACGGTTTAAAGAATTGACATGAATGGAAAGACTCTGTGCGTAATCATTAGGCGTTTTTAATTTCAGATAAGCTTCAGGGCTGTCAATGGGAAACTGTCTTTCAAGAAGTTCCATAAATAATGAGGCCACTCTATGGGAAGCATTCTGGTAGGGTTCAAAGTTTTCTGCAGGATGCATCTTCATTGTTTCATGGATCAAAAGATGAAGGCAGGTACGGAGCATATCATATTTGTGCATATACTCGGACTCTATTTCAGACATCATCTTGATAAAAAGATCAGAGATCGTTTTTTGCTGGTCTTTATCCACAAAAAAGATGGGCGTTCCCCCAATTTTAAAAAGCTGCGAATCCTGAAGATTGCCCAGACGGGTCCCGTTCTGCAGAAACTGGTCTGTAAAAAGACAGAACCATCCGGTCTGGTTTTCGTCATCTGCTTCCCATGAATAAGGAACAACAGGATTTGAAAACAAGAGCGCCGGACGGTCTACATAGATCCATTTATCTGCATAATGGAGTTTTCCTTTTCCAATGATCAGCGAAATTTTATAATAATCCCTTCTGCTGTAAGGTGTTAACAGAGAACAGCTTTCACGCGTAAACACATTAAAATGCCCGACTCCGGCAGTCTTATCAGTTTCCAGTCTTTCCACTGAGGCATTCCGTAAATAAAATCCTTGTATTGTTTCTTTAGATTCCATTGTACTAAGTTATAAAATTCAAACCAATACAATGTTTTTAAACTGATTATTATGCAACAAAAAAATGACTGACAAAAATGCCAGTCACCTGTAATTGACTATATAATTGATATTAGATTTAATGATGATGCCTTTTTTCCCTGTTCATTTTATACTCTTTGTTTTTATGGCCTTTATTTTTCTTATCGTTATTTTTGTTACGGTTATATACTGCTACAGGATTCTGCCCTTTATAATAGTTCTTTTTAAACTTAGTATACTTTTCTCTTCCGAGTATTCTTTCGATCTCATTATACCGGTCTTCCCTCCATCTGTCCGGATGACTTACATAAGTCCTGTTCCAAGAATCATAATCCCTGTATCTGTCATTTAAAGAATTCAGCTGGTTGGTCTGGGATACGGAAAGCAAAAGATCTGCTGCCACTGACTGCCAGTTGATATCACTGATACTTCTTCTGTAATCATTATAATAATCTGACTGTGCAAAGCTCAATCCAAAAGTTCCTGTGAGCATTAATGCGATTAATATTTTTTTCATTCTTAGTATCGTTTTAAAATTAGATTACTCTACTAAAGTCAATTAAAATGCCAATCCTTCAAATTATACTCCCAATCTTTGTTAAAAAAGAACAAACCCATGACAATCTTTAAAATGATAGCAGAATAATGACTTAAAATTTCGTTAAGTTTGATAAAAACTGATGTTTTGTATTATTTTAATTTGTAATTTTAAATGGGTGAACAATAAGTCTGCAAGAAATTTCACATTTTCACCTGATGACCATCTTTGATAACCGGAATTAAGGAAATCATTTTAACCCAACCAAATCTTAATTATTATGGAAAATATAAAGTTTGAAATATCTCCCTATCAGGACGAACTGCAACTCTTACTGGATGGAGAAAAAGCAGGATATATGTCTATAAAAATTGACGGAAGGCTGCTGATCGTTTATTATACTAAAATTATTGAGGAACGCGAAGGCCACGGCTATGCCAAAATGCTTCTGGATGAACTGGTCCGCTATTCCGAGGAAAAAGATCTTCTGGTAGATCCCGAGTGTGATTTTGTACGCCAGCAGTTTGAAAATCATCCTTCAAGATATAAGAATATCTGGCATGCATGAATCAGGCTTCCCACCAATGGTTAAACTGATGATCTAAAGCATTCATATCCAATACTTCCCCAATCATTGGGGTAAGGATGTTGAGTCCTTTTTCTTTTCCTAAATCCGTTACTTTCTGAAGCGGTTCATTCCATGGATGAAGAGCAAGTGCAAACTTTGAAGAATGGACAGGAATAGTATTTTGGGCCCGCAGGTCAATCGCAGCCTGAATAACGTCTTCAGGAAGTGCGTGGATATACCTCCAGGCTTCGTCATATTGTCCGTTCTCCAGAACTGCATAATCAAAAGGTCCGAATTGCTCACCTATTGCTTTAAAATGAGAATCGTATCCACTGTCACCACCCAGAAATATTTTTTTTGTAGGCGTTTCCAGAACGTAGGAGGTCCAGAGTGTATTGTTCTGCTTTATTTTTCTTCCGGAAAAATGTCTTGCCGGTGTAAAACTGATTTTTATGTTATTTTTTAAAAGCACTTCTGCTCCCCATTCTTCTTCAATCAATTTTTCTTCAGGATAGCCCCATCTTTCAAGGTGCGCTCCGGCTCCTAAAGGCACAATAGCCCTACCCGTCCGGTCTTTGATTGATTTCACAGTAGGATAATCCAGGTGGTCAAAATGATCATGCGTAATCACCAGATAATCAAGATTGGGAATATCTTCCGGTTTGAAAATATCTGATCCTTTAAATGCTTTGTTAAAATACTTAAAAGGAGAACCATATAAGCTCAGCACAGGATCTACAAGAAAAGACACACCATCCGTCTGCAGATAATAAGAGGAATGCCCCAGCCAGATGAATACCTCCTGATCTTTGTCTAGTTTTTTTAGATCTGTATGAACGGAAGGAATCATCTTCAATGGTTTGAGGAGCGGATCTTTTTTACCTAAAATAAAATCATAAGTAACTTTTAGAGTACTGTACCCTTCGGTAATATTCGGGGTATGACTGATATTTTGAAATTGACGGTTTTTATAGAGTTTTGACTGTTTTATGCGCTCGAGTCTTTTGCCTTTTGGTGCCGCTCCAAAAGCCGGCAGATTCATCACCATGAAGGATAAAGCAATCAAAAAAACGGCTGGTAAAATAAAATAGATCATCTGCATTAAAATAAGCTTCAAAGGTATTTATTTTTAAACTGACATGGAAATTCAGCTTTTTTTTTAGCATAATTCAAATATAAATTGTGGCAATTAAATAAAAAACTCCCAATTACCTATCAGAGATAATTGGGAGTTTATGAAGTTATAAAAATTGCTTAATCTGAGATTACAGGGCAATTTTTCAGGATTTTAATATGTTTTTTTAAGTTCCTGCAAACGACTATTATTGGTACCGGTTGTTCTTACAAGAGAGCCATCATTAAAATGGTAGATATCAAATAATAGCATAGAAGGTATAATTTTCAGATTACCACGGGTACCGTTAGGATCACTAAAATACCTCATACCGGTATTTACATCCTCGGAAAGACGTGCGTTTGCCTGTATCATTGGCCCTCTGCTTCCCTGAATAATTTCAATATCATCAACCTTATTGATGTAAGTGGCAGGCATGTTAAGCGGACGTTTATTTCTAAAATCAAATACCCTGGTAAGAACCTCTGTATTTTCAATCATTCTTAGCTGTCCTTCCATAACTACATATACAGAATTAGTCTTTTTATCCTGATAGAAAGTCCCGTCATGGATTCTGTATTCATAAGGTGCAGGTTCTTTAAGGTAAAAAGCGATTCCTTCATATACAAAACCGTTCTTTCCGTCTCCTAATTCATTTTTGTCTCTTGTATAAAAATGAGATTTGGTTTCATTTCTGAAATATCTGTATATAGGGAAGGTTCCCGGCTCATTGCCAATAAAGCTTTTACCTAAATCATTCACTTTTTCCCAGCCGTTTTGCCCTGTAAATTCATTTGGATTGGTCGTCAGAACCAAATCCTGGGTATTGGTATTAAACCAGGATGAAATCATGCTGCCATTACCATTTCCTTCGCCATCAGTTGCTCCCAAAGCTCTGTCCAGAAAATACCATGACTGTCCTGGCTGGGTTTTAGGAATCATGGAAGGATGCCCGCTGCTTGAATACATATGTTTATTCAAAAAGCTGCTGTAAAATCCATAAATCTGCCAAGGATAATCAATAATCTGCCATACTTTATTTTGTGGATCAGTAGGAGTGTTTACAAATCCTCCTCCTCCACGCTGTAACAGATCATTTTTAGTTTGAATCTCATTGTTTTGAATGTTCACATCTTCCAGGATATCTTCCGATGAGCAACTTAATAAACTTAAAGTTATTAATGGTAATAATAATTTTTTCATATTCTTTATAATTTATATATTTTTCGCGCAAAACTAATGATTTCAGAGTAGAAACAATATGCATCTTTCCATAACCTGACATTTATCACTTATTGTAGAGTAAATATTTTAAAGGAGAAACAAATGAATCTGTAAATATAGAAAACTGTAAATTCAGAACATTTTATGAAACATTCTGAATAATTTAGCATTTATTTAACCAGAATATTTTTAATCTTTTTTAATTTAGCAGATTGAAAAAAGTCAAAACACGTTGAAAAATTATTCGATTATATTGCTGGCCGCAGCGCTATCCTCATGTGCATCTATCAGAAGGCACAATGAACAGCGGGCATCTTGCATTGAACCAGACAAGCTTAAGGAAGACGTAGACTATGCGTATTCAAAGCTTCAGAAGATGCATCCCCAGCTTTACTGGTATATTTCCAAACAGGATCTTGACCACAAATTTGACAGTCTGAAACAAACAATCAACCAACCTCTTACTCCCCTACAGTTTTATTTTAAACTGCAACCCGTGATCGCGGATATCCGTGAAGGACATCTTTCGCTGAGAATTCCCAGAAAGAAATTTTCGAAAAGAGAGATCAAGACTCTTGAAAACAAGAAAGGATTGTTCAGCCGCTTTGAATATTATGTAAAAGATGATCATTTATACATCACTGAAAATAAAGACTCGATAGAAAACATACAACCGGGAACTGAAGTTTTGTCTATCAATACGGTTCCTGTCAGTGAATATTTAAAAAAATACCGTGCCCTGATCAGCAGTGACGGATACAATACTACTTTTCAGTCTTATTTTTTAAAAGATGTATTCTTTAATTTTTATACGGCAGAAAACGGCTTTAAAGATACCGCAACGATAGAAACGTTGTACAAAGGGCAAAAAAACACGTATACATTACACCGGGAATCCAAATCCAGAAATGATCTGGACCAGGATAAGCAGCAGGAAAAACGCACGCCTGAAAAGAAAGTGAATGATTATGTAGCATCAAGCAATTCTTATAACCGGAATTTTAAATTTCTGGATAAGGACAGCACCACTGCTTACATAAAAGTTAAAAGTTTTTCAAGGGATTATTCTGACAAGTTTTACAAGGAAACCTTTGAGAAGATCAAAAAAGCAGGATCCAAATACCTTATCATCGACGTTCGTAACAACTACGGAGGATCTTTGTATGAGATCAACAATCTGTATTCATATCTGGCACCACAGCCTTATGTACTGATCAAGCCTTCGCAGCTTACTTCAAGGCTTACTCCGTTAAAGACGAATTATTTCAGAAAAAGCAATGCTTTTCAATATGCCTTTAAGAGTCTGGCCTACCCTACTTATGTTTTTGCACAGACCTTCAGCACCTATAAAAAGGATGGAAAAGTCTTTTATAAAATGAAAGCAGACAAGCCTACAAAACCCAACAAGGATGCATTCAACGGGAAGGTTTTTGTCTTGATTAACGGGGGAAGTTTTTCAGCTTCTTCGATCATCACAGCAAAGCTGAAATATGATCAAAGGGCAGTTCTGGTTGGTGAAGAAACCGGGGGTGCGAATGACGGAACGGTGGCTGGATTTTATTCCTACCAAAAACTGCCTCATTCCAGAATCAATCTTCCCATCGGATTATTACTGGTACAACCCAACATCAATTTTCTACATACGAAAAAAGGAGTTGCGCCGGATATTACCATTACAGAAAGTATGCAGGATATTATTGAAAAGAGAGATCCTCAGCTGGAATGGGTAAAAAAAGAAATTGCGAAAGAAAAAGAACATCAATAGTTTTATAGGGTTTCGGCGGGCTTTCAGCCCGCCGAAACTGTTTCTACTTCTTTAATTCCTTCATAAGATCTTCAATATGGACAATATATCTTCCATAATAACGGTTGAACCAGAATTTTCCGGTCAGAAACAGGAAGAAAAGTCCGCCTGTCACTGAGCTGATCAGAATAATGGCTGTTTTTATTTCACTCATCGGCTCACGCCATGGAATAAATTCTATTACAATGATCATTTCGCAGACGATGAAAGGCACAAAGCTCAGATAGTATGACAAATAATATTGTTTATTCAGATTGACCTGCATCACGAGATCTTTCAGGGAATCATACGTTTTGAGCATGGGATTGCTGATATCACTGTACAATCTGAAAAATTTACTGAAAAAGAAGATCGTCACCAGGAGCATGGATGCGATAAGGACCGTAATATAAAACTGGAGTTTGAATGGCCTGCAGAAGGCACATACTGTAAATGAAAATATAAAGATCCCAATGATAGACCAGAATTCCATGCGCATGTTTTTACGCATTTTTTCCAGCGGAAGGTTGATCTTATTTCTCTGCTCAATACTTATTTCAGGGGTTTCTTCCGAAACCTCTTCATTCCATACGTTTTTTAATTCATCTATATTCATTGGGGTACTGATTTAAAGTTATGATTGATTTGAGTTTAAGATATCTTTCAGTTTATTTTTGGCGCGGTTCATTCTTACCCTTGCATTACCTTCGGAAATCCCCATCTGTTCTGCAATGTCTTTTCCGGAAAAGTCTTCCAGATAGTAAAAAATAAAAGCTTTATCAATGGCATTCAGCTGGCGTATGGCCTGATACATTTGGATCAGTTTTTCTTCTTTTCCTTCGTCATATTCTTCCTGAATAACTTTATACACGGAAAAATCTTCATTGGAAATAAAACCTCTCTTTTTCTCTGATTTCAAAAAAATAATAGCGGTATTGAGGGCAATCCTGTAGAGCCAGGTAGAAAACTCGCTCTGGCCTCTGAAGTTGGGATAGGCTTTCCAGATCTGATACGTTATTTCCTGAAAAAGATCATCCCGGTCGTCTTTTTCGGACATATACATTTTAGAAATCTTAAAAATGATTCCTTTATGTTTTTCTATTTTGTCTAAAAATTCCTGCTCTGATGAGTTCATATCTTCGGGCTCTACAGAGTTAGTTTTAAATGTAAAAAAATGTTACAGATATTTCTTAAAAATAAAAAACCCAACAGAAAATTTCCTGCCGGGCTCCATTGTGTGTTTTATTTATTTTTCTCCGGCATCCGTTCATAAAACAGCGCCTTTGTACGAAATAATTTAATCTATAAACTTTTACAGAATGGTTTATCTATTAAATTGAACAGTCAGTTTTCATTTGAGCAGCACAAGTCCCAATAGATTACTAACATTTTATGTTTCTAGTAGTTAGTAGGAAAAAAGTAAAAATGTTACACTTCCAGGTGAAAAATTTACACAAAAAAGCAGTATCATTCGTATACAATTTAACCCAATATTCCCGGGTCCCCTCATACAGGCGTTTTTCAGCCATTAACCTCTTGTTCAAAATTTTAAAAAATAACCCGGAAGAAAATTTTCTTCGGGGTGTGGTATTCTATTAAGTTCTTTAAAGAAATTAATTCAGCCGGTCCAAAGCCTTCTGAAGGGTATGAAGATCTATACAATCAAGCTTGACACCAATGATGATGAGAAGCAGAAGAACGAGGGTCAAAAAAAGGATGATAAAGACATAGACTGATACAAACCAAATGACGGTATTCACGATATTTCCTTTAAGTCCGAATTTATTCATAAAAAACTTCTGGGAACGCTCAAACCATGAATTTTTTCCGGCTTTTCTGGGTGGTATTTCCAAGCCGTTCAGTTCATCTACCAAACGTACCACATCTTCTATATACCGGCCGTACATATAATAGATCCAATATTTTATAATAAACCAGACCAGCATGAGGGTAATCAGAAAACTGACCCCGAAAATGGCCAGATTATACTGCACTTCAAAATGAAAGTTGATCTTGATAAGGGATAGCAGAAAAGCGAGCGGAATGTAGGAAATATAATAGGAAATGTAGATTTCTTTCGATATTAAAAGCTGTGTTTTAAGGTTAAACAGATCATAATTGGTATTGATGCCGCTTTTGCACAGTATTTTGTAAAGTTTGAGAAAGCGGGAAAAAAAATAAATAATAAACCCCACCGTCAGAACGACGACAAAGGCCGAGATAATCACAATATTCCGGTCACCAGAGGCAAACGGAAAGCCGATCAGAAGCATGGGCATGGTGACGACCATCAGCCAGAATTCTGTTTCCATATTGATCTTCAGCATCTGCATCGGAGAATGGATCTCGTTTTGTTTTTCGAGGGAAATTTCAGGCAGATCCTGCCTGTTGTCTTTATTCCAAAGTTCTTTTAAATTTTCTAACTCCATTTGTTTTTGTTTTAGATCTTATCTTTTTTTTGCTTTTCGATGATTTCCTTTAATTTTGCTTTTGCTCTATTGAGCTTTACGCGGGCATTCACTTCCGTAATTCCCAACTGGAGGGCAATTTCTTTGCCCGGAAAATCTTCCAAAAAGAAAAAAATAAGTGCTTTGTCTATGGGGCTGAGCTGGTGGATGGCCTCATACATCAGTTTCATATTTTTATCATCTGCATCATTATAGGATTCATGCGGAACAACAAGATTCTCTATCCCCTGATTTTGTATAAAACTACGTTTTTTTTCGCTGCGCAGAAATACAATGGCTGTATTCAGCGCTGTTCTGTAGAGCCATGTAGAGAAGTCACTTCTCCTTTGGAAATCGCTGTATGATTTCCAGGCCTGATAAATGATCTCCTGATAAAGATCATTCTGATCATCCTGATCGTCCATATACATTTTAGAGATCTTGAAGATAACACCTTTATGTTTCTCAATTTTCTCTAAAAATTCTTTTTCCATTAAAGACATGCTCGAAACTCTACTCGTACAGCAGCATTTTCATAAAAATACTACTTTTTTAACATAAAAACTAAAATAGCCACGCTTCAAAATACAAAATCCTCAAAAAACAAAGAAATTTAATGAGGATTATTATTTTATGTTAAATAGAATAGAAATTCTGTCTAGAAAATATAGTCTGTACTTAGAAAATTAGAATCATGTTCTCTCACGATGGTATTTAATAATTTTTTATTGGAATCCGTAAGTTTTGCGGCTACCAGAGATCTGATAGAAAATGAACGGAGTGCATCGAAAACAGAAAGTGTTCCTTCGGCACTGTCTTTTCTTCCTGTAAACGGAAAAACATCCGGGCCGCGCTGGGCCTGACAATTGATGTTCACACGGCTTACCAGGTTCACAAAAGGATCAATTAATCGGGAAACCTCCTGCGGATCTTCACTGAAAATGCTCACCTGCATCCCATGAGAGGCATTGACCTGATAATCTATAGGCTCTTCTATGTCTTCAAACGGAACCACAGGAATCACAGGGCCAAACTGTTCTTCATGATATAATTTCATATCACTGCTTACCGGATAAACCACGGCAGGAAAAACAAAAGATTCTTCCGTGAATCCTCCGTTTTCATTTAAAACTTTTCCACCTTTTGCCAAAGCATCTTCAATACATTCTTTCAGATAAGAAGGTTTATTCACTTCGGGAAGTGGGGTTACTTTGACATCTTTTTCCCACGGCAGCCCCGGCTTCAGGGCAGAAACAGCAGCACTTAGTTTTTTTGTAAATTCTTCAGCAATTTCTTTTTGAACAAATATCAGTTTAAGAGCGGTGCAACGCTGTCCATTGAAGGATAAAGCTCCCAGAATACATTCGGTGACTGCCACATCCAGATTGGCATTTTTAGTGACGATGGCTGCATTTTTAGCATCAAGGCTGAGGATGGCGCGCAAACGATTGACTTTAGGGTGCAGCTTTTTGAGGCCGTTGGCGACTTTACTGGATCCGATAAAGGCAAGAACGTTTACTTTTCCGCTTTCCATGATGGGAGTAATGATCTCTGAACCTTTACCATAAAGGGTATTGACGGTTCCTTTCGGAAAGGCTTCTTTAAAAGCATTCAGTAACGGGTAATGGGCTAAAACACCATGTTTTGGAAGTTTAAATAAAATGGTATTTCCCATGATCAGGGCAGGAATCAAGGTAGTGAAGATCTCATTCAAAGGATAATTGAATGGTCCCATGCTTAAAACAACGCCCAACGGAGCTCTTCTGATCTGCGCAATCGTTCCTTCCGCTTCCTGGAAACGGGAAGATTCCCTGTCCAGATCTTTCAGTGCATCAATGGTCTGATTGATATAATCTACAGTTCTGTCGAATTCCTTGGTAGAATCGGCGAGCGTTTTCCCGATCTCCCACATCAGCAGTTTGATGACCAGGTCACGCTGCTCAATTATGAGGTACACAAATTTCTGCATGCATTGGATGCGCCCTTCTACAGACATGGTTGGCCATTCGCCCAGGCCATTATCATAAGCTTTCACGCAAGCGTCAAGAACGTCCATCGCTTCTTTGGGGCCGATGTTGGGGATACTTCCGAGAAGTTTTCTTTCGAGACCTTTTTCTGTAGGAATGCAGACGGGAGAATAGATATTCTGCACCTCTCCTTTCCATTCTACCAGCTCCCCATTCAGAAGATAGACCTTCTGGTGAATCTCGGGAACTTTATATTCTTCGGGAATATCGTTTTCATTTTTAAAAATATCTTGAAATAACGGCTTGTTGACTGAATTCATAAATTTTTATTTTTTTGATACTTGAGTGTGATTCTAATATTATACAGAATAAAGGTAGCCGTTAAAATTGATTTTAAAAAGAGACAGTTGATAGATTTGCTCTATTGATCGGGTATTTGAATTAAAATTAATAAACGGAGACCAAAAAAAGAATAATTTTGCTTCAAAATAAAATGTCATGTTTTCAAAAATAATTTTCAGTACGTTATTCCTTTTCTCAGTATGCACTTTCGCTCAGAATACAGTCATGATGGGAGGAAAACCAGTCCATACCTACGCCAAACTTCCGGCCGTGAATAAAGCAGCACCCAAGTTTACGCTTACCGACGTTACGATGAAAGACCAGACTCTGGAGTCTTACAAAGGCAAATTCATCATTCTTAATATTTTTCCAAGCGTAGATACAGGCGTTTGCTCGGCTTCCGTCCATCATTTCAATGAAGATGCGGCCAATATCCCCAACACGGTGGTTCTTTGTATTTCCAAAGATCTACCTTTTGCCCAAAAAAGATTTTGTGGCGCAGAAGGCATCAAGAATGTGGTGATGCTTTCGGATTTCCGTTCTGATTTCGGGAAAACGTATGGGGTGGAAATCACAGATTCTGTGATGAAAGGGCTTTTAAGCAGAGCCGTTGTGGTGATTGATCCTTCAGGAAAGATTGTGTATGAAGAGCAGGTGGATGATATTTCGCACGAGCCTAATTACGAAGCAGCTATTGCAGCAGTGAAAAAGTAAGTTTTTTACTTTTAAAATAATTTAAAACGAGTTGCGGCGATCTTCGATCGCCGCAACTCGTTATTTTTTTAACTTTTCTTTCTTTTTAGTGGTTACTACAATGACGCCGTTTCGGGCTTTTTCACCATAAATTGCCTTTGCAGAAGCTCCTTTCAGAACATTCATTGTTTTTATTATTTTAGTGTCCATCGAACTGAGTTCTTCGAAACTACTCACCTTTCCATTGATGACACATAAAGGTTTTTCAGTACTCCTCAGCGTTGATGAAGCGCCTCCAATCATCATTTTCCGGTGAGCGGTATCGTCTTTTTTTACAGTAGTAATTGCCTTACCCATCAAACCGCTCAGCTGGGCCTGCATTTCACTCCGTTGAGTATTCACTAAAAGATTTCCCGGTATTACGGTCGTTGAACCCAGCAGCAATTTTTGTTTTTGTGGGAAGATCACAACGTCTTTTATTTCGTCTGCTTTTAAAGTATCGTGTACTTCATCTTGCTGTGCATATACTGAAACAAATCCTCCTGTTGTCAGCATAAAACCGACCGCAAACTTCGTAAAGAGTGAATTGATAAAAGAATATTGCAGATCTCTGTTAAGCTGTGATGCATTAAAATTCCCACAAATGTCTTCTGAAGAATGGGAAAAAACCTCTATAATTTCCTGATCAGAAGCCCCGGTGAAATCCCGGACAGTTTTGGAACAAACGGAACAAAATCTACCTTTCTCTTCGGGCGTCATTATTTCCCAGTTTTCGTGACATGGTTTTGGTATGGTGATTTTCATAGTCTCTTTTTATATAGAGATGCGGGATGATGGGAAAAGGTTGGAAACATGTAGATAAGTTCTGTAAAAATGAGCAGCAAAGGGAAGCTTTTTGATTAAGATCTATTTTTTATATTTGGGAACTCTTTTTAGGTCAATACAATTCGTTAATTTAAACATCAAACCACATTTAAAAACAAACTCCATGAAAACTTTAAAATTTCTTTTATTATTTGTAGCAGCCATTACTTTAATAGGTTGTGGAACCTCTCATAACTATACGAACAAAACTTTGAATAAAAATTTTTATGCAGAAAAATCTATTTATTTCAAACTAAATCCTAAAAGCCAAAATCAAATTAATATGACGGGAACAGTAGGAACTATTTTTGGTCCTACCCCTTCACCGGATGTAAAAGAAACTTTCAAATTATCTATAAATGAGCTGGCAAGTGAGACCAAAATAAAACTAAAATTTATTGAAAATTCAGAAGAAATCACCGATAAAGATCCTTTAATTATTGATGCTGACATTTCGGAAATAAACTGGCACTTTGGACTTTCTATAGCGACCCTAAAAACAGTGGTGAATTATAAAACTCGCACCGACAATAAAGAAATAAAAACAACCGGAATCCGTAAAAGCGGTGGTGGAGACAAAACGAACAATCTAAAAAAATCTCTGAAAGATGCTACTTTTAATTTTTTGAAAGAATATGAAAAACAATAAAGCGCAACCCCTGTTTTTTTTGCGTAATATTTTGCATATTTGTAGAAAATACAGCTATGCAAAAAGAAAAACTACGCGAGGTAAGAAAAAGAAAAGGCATCACACAGCAGCAGATCGCAGATATCATTGCCACAGACGTTTCCAACTACAGTAGAAAAGAAAGCGGAGATGTAAGCATCCGAAAAGAAGAATGGGAAAAAATTGCCCGTTTTCTGGAAGTTCCTGTGGAGGAAATTTATCAGGAAGACGAAGCTAAAAATATAAATCATTTTAATAATAATACAATTGATGTAGGCAATATCAATGGTAATTATTACTGCAACGTCCCGGAATATCTTCTGGAAAGCCAGAGAGACCTGATACAGATCCTGAAAAAGGAGAACCAAAGGCTGGAGGAAGAACTGAAAAAGTATAAAAAATAAAGAGTTTCTAAACTTTATTTATTTTGAACCATTAAGAAAATTTAAGGTATTAAGGGTCGTTAAGAAACATCAAAGATGTTTTATAAAGCATGACGCTTACTATTTCTAAACAGCTCAAATACTCTTAATGATTCCTGCCGTGATTGCGATGGGTGCTGCGACGAAGCAAGCTCACTTCCCCATTGCCGAAAATCTTCGGTTTTCTTGCGCCTTACCTCATCATATAGCTAAAAAAAACCTTGCGCCTTTGCGATGGTCTAACGATAAGAAATACAAAAAACTCAGCGCTGTGCTGAGTTTTTTTGGTTTCATTGTTTTAAGATGGTTTTTCCTGCTTTGGATTTAAGACCGAAGAGTTTTTCGCGGCCTTTACCAATTCATTGACATCATTGTAGAAAAGTTCCCACCCCGGAACGTTTTTCATCACGGTTAATAAACTGATATACGTTTTCAGATTTTTTTCCAGATCCTTTCGGATGGCCGATGCGCTTTTCATCTGGCGAAGATCTGCATTAATCCCTGCCTGTTCAGAAAACAGCGTTTCAAAAGCTTCATGTTTGGCTTTCATATCAGCCAGTGCGGTTTCCAGAGCAAGTGTTCTGATTTTTTGCATATTCTCGGAACTTTCCAGGGTTTCGATCAGCTTTTTCATTTGGGCAGTCTGGGAAGAATAGCTTCTTCGGTCCAGATCCAGCCCGAAAGTTTTAAATACCCGATAGAGGTCTTCCGCCAGCTGATAATTGGCGGCAGAAGAAAGCTTCCGGTACCCGTTCAGGAATGCTTTCATGCTGTTGTACGCCACATCTCTTTCATGATCCAGCGCGGCAACGTCTTTTCCTTTTCCGCTGTAGACCTGCTTGGTGTATACCCTATCGTATTCGGTATAGGAAGCCAGCAAATCTGCAAGCAGCGGATGGTTGGCAATAACCGGATATTTCCCTGACTGGGCATTTGAAATGGTTCTCTGAGCTAAAGTCGCAAGATCCTTAGTACTCAGCTTGGTGAGTGCGATTTTCATACGTTTTTTTGTGTATTGGTTAATGAATGGAAACTTATTTTCAGAATCAAATATATTAAAAAGTCGCTAGGTTACAAACAGTCTTGCGCGTGATCTCCGGAGCACTTCTGTGGTTTCCTGCACGTAGCGGGAGACTTCCGGAGTCCTCCGGAGATTAGAAACAGGTTTGTTTTGAAGTTCCGGAGGGGTTGGGTGGTTTGTTTTAGTAGTGGGTGGGAGTTGCGGAGGGGTTGGGTGGGTTGTGAGAACAGGTGTTTTGGAGTTGGAAACTTCTGATTATGGGAAACCGTATTCAGATATCTCTAAAATTATATATATTAGACAACGAAAATTTTTGGAACTATTAAAAACTATACTAATATCGATGAAAACAATATTTCAAGGCTATTACAAAAAAACCGAAGAAGAAATAAAAGCTATATGGGACAATGGATTAATAATATTTGATACAAATGTTTTACTCAACTTATATCGTTATTCTGATACAACAAGAGAAACACTTATTGATTTAATTTCAAAATTCTCTGATAAAATATACCTACCTCATCAAGCAGCATTAGAATATAACCGTAATAGGTACGAAGTTATTGCCGAACAAGAAAAAGCATATAAAGATTTTTTAAGTAAAATTTCACAAATTCAGCAAGATTTACAGTCCACAAATAAGCCACCATTTTTATCATCTAGCATTGACTCTAAGCTTAATAAAGTTTTTGAAAATGTAAGTATTGAGGTCGAGGATAGTATAAAAAAATATTGTAACTTTTTAAAAGAAGATCCAATTTATAATAAACTTGCTACAATCTTTAAATCAAAGTTAGGCGATGAGTTTAAAAATGAAGAATTAGAAATAATATATAAAGAAGGCGAAAACAGATATGCTAAAAAAATACCTCCTGGGTTTGAAGATGAAAAAACTAAAGAAGGCTTCCGAAAATTTGGAGATTTAGTATTATGGAAACAGATAATTAAAATTTCTAAAGATTTAGATAAAGATATCATTTTAATTACAGACGAAAGAAAAATCGATTGGTGGTGGAAATTAAAAGATGGGAGAAATATGGGTCCAAGACAAGAATTGGTGGAAGAAGTTTATAAAGAATCACAAAAGCAATTTCATATGTACTCATCTGAAAGATTTTTAAGCTATGGTCAAACTTATTTGAAAGAGCAGATTAATAAGAAAGCATTAGAAGAAATTCAAGCAATGAAGTTTGCAGAGTTAGAAACCCTAAAAAATAATGAAAAAAACAACTATTATTTCAAAGAAACAACTAGGGATCAAACAGACGTTTTACATAAAAGATTACTCGAAATTGAAAAACTAATTCATAATGATGATAAAGTTATTTCTTTTTTAAACGACCATAACAATATTGAAGATATAGAAGAAAAAGTAAACAATTATAATAACTACGTTTTAGGATTAAGAAAAGAAAGAGATTCTATTAAAGAGAAAATTGAATTTATAAACAAGCACTTATATAGAAATTCGTATAATAATACTTACAATTCTGAACTTGATCATGAGATTTTTACAAAGCTGATAAAAATAGATAGAGATAGAGATAATAATAAATAGGTCTCTTTACTAGGAATTACAATCAAATTATATATCCCCCGCTAGGCGAGCTTTCAAGTTCGTGTCTAATATGGTAAATATGATGAAATGCCACACCAACACCAGGTATTATATTAGAATATGGATCTATAATAATTTAGATAAAAATATTTATAAATGAAAAGAATTTTTATTTTCTTACTACTCAGTATTTTTTTTGGAATTTCCTATGGACAAAATGTTGATGAGATTTTAAATAAAAGGAGTTTAAAAACAGATTCTTTGACACTAGAACTACAAAAATATAATATCCAAGATAATAAAGTTAAATATTTACAAAATACTCGAAAGGTTTTAAAATCTGTTGTAGATGATGTTTTAAAACTGGAAAATTTTAACAACAAAACAATGCAGAAAGTTCTTATGAAACCGCTTACAGAATATTATGACGCATTTAATGTTGAAAGAGATAAAAAGACCACAAATACTCTTCGTTATGGTTTTAAGAATAAGGAAGATTTTATAAATCACTATAAAGCTGCCGAAGCTCTATTATTGGGTAAATTAATTGAGTGTCAGTATCAAGCATTGATTGATGATGCTCAAAGAGTAGTTGATGAAGTTAATATATACATAGATAGAAATTTGAAAAGATTAGGAATGACAATTGAAGAATATGAGAAGCTCAGTGAAAATGACAAAAAGCTGTTAGAAAAAAGCTTTAAATAAAATAAATCCGAACTATAATAAAACGAAAACCTGTTGTGAAGCAGGTTTTTCTTATATCTAAAAAGTTTTTAAAACAAACTCTCATCCACAAAATTGGGAAGCGTTACTTTCAGATTGGGTTCTGCTTCCATGGCTCTTTTAATGGCGAAAACGGCGCCTTCATTTCTGGCCCAGCTTCTTCTCAAGATTCCGTTAGATTTTACAAAAATCTAATCCCCGTCCCCACCAATAGAACTAAACTCCTGCGTTGAATAATGTAAGAAAAACAACGCTAGCAAGCCATCAACAGATTCGTCAACTTCAAGGTGATAAATAGGATATTTAAGTTTCTTTTTATCCTCGGTTGTTACTTCTATTAAGAGTTTTCCTTTTTCAAATAGCTGATTTGTTTTACTCAACTTAAAATTATAAATCCTAACATCGGCTCCGGACTTAATGATTCTTTCTTTTCCCAAATCTGTAAAATAAATGACGCCTTTGGAATTAAAAAGTTCTGCATCGTTCTTTAGAAAACCTACATTTTTGATATCATAGCTTCTGGAATTGAAAATGATATAATAGCCTGAAGAAAAGAACTTATTGAGTTTTACAATCCGCCCAATCTCTTTTTGATCTTCTGAAACTAAGACAAGTTGTTTGTTGTTAATTTGTGCGGTATATTTTTTCAACTATTTTTAGGCTTAAGATTTATATAAAAATAAACAACTTTGCTATACAAAATACAGCAAAGTTGTTTATTATGATTTAATTTCTTTTGAATTAAAACAAACTCTCATCCACAAAATTCGGAAGCGTCACTTTCAGATTGGGTTCTGCTTCCATGGCTCTTTTAATGGCGAAAACAGCGCCTTCATTTCTGGCCCAGCTTCTTCTGGAAATTCCGTTGTTCACGTCCCAGAAGAGCATAGATTTCAGTCTTCGGTCTGCTTCATCACTTCCGTCCAGCAGCATTCCGAAACCACCATTGATCACTTCACCCCAGCCTACTCCGCCACCGTTGTGGATAGATACCCAGGTCGCCCCACGGAAACTATCGCCAATCACGTTGTGAATCGCCATATCTGCGGTAAATCTTGAACCGTCATAGATATTGGAAGTCTCTCTGTAAGGCGAATCTGTACCGGAAACATCGTGATGGTCTCTTCCCAAAACAACAGGCCCGATTTCTCCGTTTTTGATAGCAGTATTGAAAGCTTCTGCGATCTTCATTCTTCCTTCTGCGTCTGCATAAAGGATTCTTGCCTGTGAACCTACCACCAGTTTGTTTTCCTGAGCGCCTTTGATCCACTGGATATTGTCTTTCATCTGCTGCTGAATCTCTTCAGGAGAGTTTTTTACCATCTCTTCCAAAACAGCACAGGCAATATCATCTGTCTTTTGCAAATCTTCCGGTTTTCCGCTGGCACATACCCAACGGAACGGCCCGAAACCGTAATCAAAACACATTGGACCCATAATATCCTGAACATAACTCGGATATTTAAATTCTCTTCCTAAAGTCGGATTTTCAGCCATTACATCCGCTCCGGCTCTGGAAGCTTCCAGTAAAAAGGCATTTCCATAATCAAAGAAGTATGTTCCCTTCTGAGTATGTTTATTGATCGCAGCTGCGTGTCTTCTTAAGGTTTCCTGAACTTTTTCTTTAAACAATTCAGGATTTTCAGCCATCATCGCATTCGATTCTTCAAAGCTCTGACCTGCCGGATAATAGCCGCCAGCCCAAGGATTATGAAGCGATGTCTGATCTGAACCGATATCGATTTTTAAGTTTTTCTCATCAAATTTTTCCCAAACCTCAACAATGTTTCCAAGGTAAGCAAGAGAAACGGTTTCTTTATTTTCCTGAGCCTTTCTTACTCTTTCTATCAATTCCTCTATATTCTCATAAATCTCATTCACCCATTTTTGGTCGTGACGGATTTTTGTGATCTTTGGATTTACTTCAGCACATACCGTAATACAGCCTGCAATATTTCCTGCTTTTGGCTGCGCACCGCTCATTCCACCCAATCCTGAAGTGACGAAAAGGCCTCCCTGCGGTTCTTTTTTGATCTTTCTGAAAGCATTCAGTACCGTAATCGTGGTTCCGTGAACAATTCCCTGCGGACCGATGTACATATAACTTCCCGCTGTCATCTGCCCATATTGGGTAACGCCCAGCGCATTGAATTTCTCCCAATCATCCGGTTTGGAGTAATTAGGAATCATCATTCCGTTGGTTACCACTACTCTTGGTGCATCTTTGTGAGAAGGGAATAATCCCATCGGATGCCCGGAATACATGGTTAAAGTCTGTTCGTCTGTCATTTCAGACAGATACTTCATCGTCAGAAGATATTGTGCCCAGTTGGAGAAGACGGCTCCGTTTCCACCATAGGTAATCAGTTCGTGAGGATGCTGTGCCACTGCATAATCCAGGTTGTTTTGAATCATCAGCATGATGGCTTTTGCCTGCTCCGATTTCCCGGGATAATCTGCGATGGACCTTGCCTTCATTTCATAATCCGGACGGAATCTGTACATATAAATTCTCCCGTATTTCTCCAGTTCCTCTCTAAATTCAGGCAGCAATTCTGCATGAAACTGAGGTTCAAAATACCGTAAGGCATTTTTAAGAGCAAGCTTTTTCTCTTCTTCTCCTAAAATTTCTTTACGCTTCGGTGCATGGTTGATATTGGTTTCGTATGGTTTAGGCTGTGGCAGCTGATTCGGAATCCCCTGCTGTATCTGTTCTTGAAATGTCATATTGCTATCTAGTTCAATGTTTAGAATTCAACGTTTTGAAGTTTTAAAGATATTCAAATTAGAAAATATAGGCAAGGGAATTTGATGATGTCTTCATATGCAGATACCGACTGTTATAAATACGCCAACCGAGATTCCCCTCCTCCGGAGGGGTGGATTGGAAAATTCTATAAATTTTGCAAGACGGGGTGGTTACTAAGTAATGCGTATGTTGAAAATGCGTGTATAATTTTTGACCACCCCGTCTTCTCCTTTCAGGAGAATCCACCCCTCCGGAGGAGGGGAATGATATTCGTTGCAGTATAGATGATTGTCTGAAATAGTGAACTTGTTGATGGATTATCTGTAGATACCGACTGTTATACATACGCCAACCGAAGATTCCCCTCCTCCGGAGGGGTGGATGGTGAAATTTATGGAATTTTGGAAGACGGGGTGATCCCAAAATTTTCTATAATAAAATACTCCAGTTCCTTCATGGCTACATATAAATTATTTTTTATGTCAAAGTCGCTGATTCTGAAAACCAAAAGTCCCAAAGACTCAAGATATTCCTGCCTGATTCCATCATACACTTGTTTTTCATCATGACTGGAACCGTCAATCTCACCAATTAATCCTAAAGTTTTTACATAGAAATCTACAATATAGTTTCCGATGATTCTTTGTCTGTCAAAATCAATGTGGTGAAATGTTCCGGCCCGAACTTTTTTCCAGAAAATGACCTCACTTAAAATACGTGCTTTTCGTTTTTCTTTCAACAATAGTATCAGATGGGGATTAAAGGGCAGGTTTTCTACGAAGTTCCTTTGGATGGGAACGCCTTGGATGTGGGTTAAGATTTCTTTCATTGTTTGTGTATTTGTTTTTTACCACCCCGTCTTCTCCTTTTAGTCGAATCCACCCCTCCAAAAGAGGGGAATGATATTCGTCGCAGAACAGATGGTTTTCAAAAATAAAAAAACCTTACTAATTTCAGTAAGGTTTGTATGCTGTAAGCTTAGAATTTACGTTAAAACATCATCATTTTTTTCTTCATGGTCATCTTCATTATCGCTGGTGCTCCAGTAGTTGTTTTCTTCATCCTCAGATCCTATTTCTTCCATGTCGTCATCATCTTCAGTGCCGGGAATATCCAGGCCCTTATCTATTTTGTCATCGTCTTCTTCATTGAGGATGGGATTTCCGTCACCGTCGAGCGGAATATGTTTTTCCTTGTTGAATATATCTTCATTAGGATTATAATCCATCTCTTCAAGCTTTCTGTTTTGTTCGTTGGTATTGTTTTCTGGTGTCATAATATTAAGTGTTTAAGGTTTATCAATAAGAACAAAAATAATTCCAAGATGCTAAGAACTCACCGAATATACCTCAGGATTGGCACAATAAGGTATTTTTTCACCTTTAGAGAAAGCGATAATATTCTCAGCAGCGATTCTGGCCATTCCTGTTCTTGCTTCCATGGTCGCAGAACCAATGTGGGGCAATACACATACATTTGAAAGCTCTAACAAAGGACTTTCTTTAGACATCGGTTCAGGGTTGGTAACATCCAAACCGGCTCCCCAAATCTTTTTTGAAACCAAGGCTTCATAGAGGTCTTTTTCATTTTGGAAACCCCCTCTTGCCGTATTGATGAAAATAGCATTCTCCTTCATTTTTTCGAAAACAGGACCATTGAAAAGATCTTTCTGATCAGGAGTAAAACTGGCATGAATACTTAATACATCAGATTGCGCAATTAATTCGTCAAAAGAAACATAGGTAGCATTCAATTCTTTTTCTGCTTCGTCATTTGGATGACGGTTATGGTAAATGATGTTCATATCAAAAGCTTTTTGGGACTTTTTAGCCATTTCAAAACCTATTCTTCCCAATCCCAATACTCCCAATGTTTTGCCATATAATTCCTGTCCTAAAGCGTGCAAAGGATCAAAGTCTCCCCAGTTCCCGTCTTTTACTTTCTGAAAGTTATAACTCGCTCTTCTGGCCACCGACTGCATTAAAAGAAAAGCGACATCAGAAGTGGCTTTACTGAGTACATCAGGTGTATTTCCTACGGGAATATTTCTACGGTTGGCTTCGTGAATATCTACATGATCAAAACCAACGGAATATAAGGCAATGGTCTTTATATTGGGACACTGAACAAAAAAATCTTTGTCATATTTAAATTCTCCGCCCACGCTTAAAATAGCATCGTGATTCTGACAATAGATCAGCCATTCTTCGTGAGAAAGGTTTTCATGTTCGGGAATAAAAACTTCCAGCCCCGCATCTTTCAGCATATTGATTCCAGTTTCAGGAATTCTTCTGTTTACAAATACTTTCATGTTTTATTTTGATTTAATTTCGTGTTTTTAAAATTTCAAATAAAAAACCCCACCAGGTTAAAAGTGAGGTTATTTAACTTTAGTATTAAAATTACTGAGGTTTATCTTTGTTTTTGTCTCAGGCATCTGAAGCCATCTCCGAGTTACTTCCCAAACATCTTTTTCTGATTTTTCCGCATGCGACATCAATCGGTTTTAGATTGCATTCAATTACTATTCCGAACCCGTCTTAACGTTTATTAAAATAGAGAAAATTCAATTTTTAACCATAAAAGTGACAAGCTTTTTCGACACTTAAGTTACTTTTAAGTTGAATATATTGCATATAGAAGAAGTACACCTAAGTTTCGACGAAAATATTTGATTTTCTTCTTAGGTGTTCTTGCTATTTTCAGAATGGTAAAACTTTTAAAACTAAAATGCTCTAAAGTGTTAAATACGCAAAGGCTTTTGTGCTTTTTGCGGTGAGATAAGCATCCACAAGCAAAAACAACAACAAAATCTCTTAAACCAATTTCAATTCCCAGGGAAATCTCAAAATTCCCCTCCTCCGGAGGGGTGGCGAAAATTCAAAGAATTTTTGACGGGGTGGTTTAAAAAAGTTAAACATCAACCACAAAAGCTTTTCAACACATTTTCTGGTCAAAACCTTATCACCTCTAATGGTTCGTATCCCCCAACATCGGAACAAATTTATAAGCCCCGAATTCCTCTTTTTCAAATTGGGTAGGAGCCGTTTTGGTAAACCGGTATAAAATCTGCTCATCGGTTGGTCCTAATGGAATAACCATTTTTCCTCCAATATTCAGTTGTTTCAATAATTCTGTTGGCAAAACGGAAGCGCCACAGGTGACAATAATCTTATCAAAAGGCGCAAACGTGGGAAGTCCGGCAAAACCGTCTCCAAAGCTCTGAAATTTTGGACTTAAATGCAGTTCACGGAATTTCTTCTTTGAAAAATCAAACAGGTCTTTTTGTCTTTCCACCGTATATACCAAAGCCTTCATCGCAATCAATACAGCCGTCTGATAGCCGCATCCGGTTCCTATTTCAAGTACTTTTTCACCAGGTCTTATCTGAAGCAGCTCAGACTGTTCGGCCACCGTTGACGGATGGGAAATGGTCTGGTGTGATAAAATAGGAAATGCCCGGTCTTCGTAGGCAAAATCCTCAAAAATGCTTTCGATGAAAAGGTGTCTCGGAACTTCACTCATTGCCGAAAGTACATTTTCATCTGAGATCCCGATCTTATGTCTTAAATATTCAACCAGGATTTTTCTTTTTCCTTTATGTACAAACGAATCATGCATCATTAGTAAGATAGTAGTTATTAGGTTACGGGTAGTAGTTTCTACAAAAGTAAAAAAACTATCAATACTTATCAACCAAAAAGCAACAACGTCTTTCCTAATACCTAAAATTCTTATCTTTACCAAAATTAAAAAATCTATGTTAAAAGCAGGTTTGGTAGGTGCCGGACATCTGGGAAAGATCCACTTAAGACTTCTTAACCAGTCAGATAAGTACGAGCTGGTAGGTTTCCACGATAAAGATATTGAAAACGGAAAAAAAATAGAAGCTGAATTCGGATATCAATATTTTGAAAATTTTGATGAACTTCTTGAGCAGATCGATATGCTGGATATTGTGACGCCTACAGTATATCACTATGATTATGCTTTAAAAGCGATTGAAAAAAAGCTTCATTTTTTCATAGAAAAGCCAGTGACCCAAACCCTTGAACAGGCAGAAGAGATTCTTCAAAAATGTCAGGAAAACGGTATCAAAGCGCAGGTAGGACATGTGGAAAGATATAATCCAGCTTTTATTGCGACGAAGGAATACATTCAAAATCCAATGTTCATAGAGATTCACAGACTGGCAGAATTCAACCCAAGAGGGACTGATGTTTCTGTGGTTCTTGATCTTATGATCCATGATCTGGATATTTTATTGAGCATGGCTAAATCTAAGGTTAAAAATATTCATGCAAGCGGTGTTTGTGTGGTGAGTAAAACTCCGGATATCGCGAATGCAAGAATAGAGTTTGAAAACGGCTGTGTAGCCAATCTTACGACTTCCAGAATTTCTATGAAAGCCATGAGAAAAAGTCGTTTTTTCCAGACGGACGCTTATATCTCAGTAGATTTTCTAGAGAAAAAAGCAGAAGTAATCCGAATGAAGGATGCTCCTGAAAACCCTACTCCATTCGACATGATCATTGAAAATGCTGACGGAGAAAAAAACCAGATTTTATTTGAATATCCGGACATTCAGCCTAATAATGCCATCCTTGACGAATTGAATTCTTTTGCAGACGCCATCACTGACGGCAAAAATGTAGAAGTTTCTCTTGCAGACGGGACTGAAGCTTTAAAGGTAGCTCTGGAAATTGTAAAACTCATTTCTTAATTATTCTCAACCTCAGTTTTCTTTTTAATGGATAAAAGGGATCTGTTTTAATGGCCATTTTATGAAAAAAATAGGACTTTTCTTTTTTCTGGTTTCATCATTCACATTCGCTCAGAAATCAGCTTTGGAGCAAAAAATAAACGCTATTACTGAGGGTAAAAAAGCGACCGTTGGTGTTTCCGTTCTGGGCTTTGAAAATAATTTTAAATACCATAAAAACGGCGATAAGCCACTTCCTACGTTAAGTGTATTCAAGTTTCATATTGCCTGTGCAGTTTTGGATCTTGTGGATAAAGGGAAACTTTCGCTGGACCAGAATATTTTCTTTAAAAAGGAGGATATGCTGCCAAATACGTGGTCACCCATCGGCAAAAAGTATCCGGAAGGAAATGTTTCAATTCCTCTGGAGGAAGTGCTGGATTATACTGTTGCCCAAAGCGACAACAATGGTTGTGATATGCTGCTGAAAATTATCGGAGGAACGAAGACAGTTCAGAATTTCATGGATTCTAAAGGGGTAAAAGGCTTCCAGATCAAACGCAATGAAGATGATATGCACAAAAACTGGAAAACTCAATATGACAATTACAGTACACCCAACTCTGCAGTTCTGGTCCTGAAAAAATTCTATGACGGGAAATTACTTTCCAAAAAATCTACGGATTATCTGATGAAGATCATGATCGGAACCACTACGGGTACCAATAAAATTGTTGAACAACTTCCTAAAAACACACCAGTAGCTCATAAAACCGGGTCTTCAGGAAAGTATGACAACGGTCTTACGGTAGCTGAAAATGATATGGGAATCATTACTCTTCCCAATGGAAAACATTACGCAATTGCCATATTTGTAAGCAATTCCACCGAGACAGATGCCGTGAACTGCAAAGTGGTTTCTGATATTTCAAAGGCCGTATGGGACGATTTTAATAAGTAAAATATTAAGCTTATTTTTAAAGCAGAGAAATTGATACAATATCATTTCTCAGACCCATAAATCATTGATATGAAAAAGGCATTAGTAACGATAAGTCTGTTCTGCTCTGTATTCTTTTTTTCCCAGAAGAATATGAGCTACCTACAAATCAGCTATGGAAGCATCTGTTGTGGAACCCCCTCAACAAAACCTGTAACGGATTATCTGAAAAAGTTTGAGAAAAGGAATCGGATTAAATCTTTTGAAGTTTTAAGACATGGCGGACTTGGAAGAGAGGGCGAATTTAATTTATACATCGGAACAGACAGACTGGGCAAAAAACAGAAGATGGCTTTTGTAAAAGGTCTTGAATCTGCTGTAGCTTTACAAAATAAAAACAGAAAGAAAGACAGCGATGGCACTGTAAGTTTCGATTCTTCAGTGATCGTTGGTCAATCTGATCTTACGAACATTAAAAATTTAACTATCTATAAATAAAAGAAAAAAATGATCAAAAACATTGTAGTAATTGGAGCTGGGACCATGGGGAACGGTATTGCGCATACTTTTGCACAAAGCGGATTCAAAGTAAATCTGGTAGATGTATCTCAAGACGCACTGGACCGAGGCCTGAAAACGATTACAACTAACCTTGACAGAATCATTGCAAAGGGAAACCTTACTGAAGAGCAGAAAGCTGAAACATTAGGAAATATCAGCACTTTTACTGAGCTTAAGGAGGCCGCAGGATCTGCAGACCTTATTGTAGAAGCCGCTACTGAAAATCAGGATCTGAAGCTGAAAATTTTCGGACAGATGGATGAACTGGCACCTGCCAACTGTATTCTGGCAACCAATACTTCTTCTATCTCTATTACAAAGATCGCAGCGGCTACAAAACGTGCTGACAAAGTGATCGGAATGCATTTTATGAACCCGGTTCCTATCATGAAACTGGTAGAGATCATCAAAGGCTATTCTACTTCTAAGGAAACTTTCGATGCCATTTATGACATGAGTAAGACTTTAGGTAAAGTTCCTGTGGAAGTGAATGACTATCCTGGTTTTGTGGCCAACAGAATTCTTATGCCGATGATCAACGAGTCTATCGAAACACTTTATAACGGAGTGGCTGGTGTAGAAGAAATTGATACGGTGATGAAGCTTGGTATGGCACATCCGATGGGGCCGCTTCAACTGGCAGATTTTATCGGTCTGGATATCTGTCTTGCCATTCTTAATGTAATGTATGACGGCTTCAAAAATCCTAAATATGCTCCGAACCCACTTCTTGTGAACATGGTAATGGCTGGAAAACTAGGCGTAAAGTCAGGGGAAGGTTTTTATGATTATTCAGAAAGTAAAAAAGCTGAAAAAGTTTCAAAAATGTTTTTGAAATAATTTTAAGTCAATAATTTTATTTATCTTTGATCAAAGTTAAAATATTTAAAAAAATGAAATTACCAAAGTTTTTATTAGCAGACAATTCGGAATTTCCTGAAGATTTATTCGTAGTTCACACAGAATATCCAAGATTCATCTTAAACGTTGAAGAAGAAGAAGTTGAGTGGTTAGATGATTTAGAAGGTGACGATGAAGAAACTATGGCAGACGAAGCTACAAAAGTGGTAGAGGCTGCGTTCAAATGGTGTGATGAAGAGTTGGCTAAGTACGACGAAGAAGAGGAAGAATAATAACGACCTAAACATAAAAAAAGGAACTCAAATTGAGTTCCTTTTTTATTTTATTCCGCTTTGTTGAATTTCAACAGCAGAAGATTGTCTTTATACAATTCTAAGGTAGTTCCGGAAATTACATATTTATTGGCTTTCCCTACCATATCCATAAAGTTTTGCTCAACACTCATATTGTTGCACATCATTTTGGTAGATCCCATCTGTCCTGCAGAGAAATCACCTGTAGAAGGATCTATTTTAGCGGTTCCGAAATAGTTGTTGCACCCTCCGTTTCCATTGATCTTTTCGCCCTCAATATTCAGGGTTGGAACTTTGCCTTTCACATTGTCTGCCAACGTCCATTTTGTATTCGCCAGTGATGGCTGTGCTTTTCCTACTTTAGAGGCAGAAGCACTGGACATTGTACCGCACGACGCCAGAATAGCCGCCGCACCTATACTTAAAAAAAGATTTTTCATTTTTTTCTTTTTGAATTACTCAAATTTAAGGAAATTATATTATTTAAACGGGCTGCAGAGGATTTTATTACTTTTTAAGAATTCTATTTTCCAATTATTTTTAATCATAAATCTTTTATATTCTGTAAATCATATTCTTTATTTTAAGAATAAAACTAAATTGATTTCAGATCATAAAATCATGGAGTGAACACCGGATCATTGAATATTTTGGATAAAATAAACTCTTCTGATGACTGATGACTGAACATTTTTACCCGAATCATTGAAAATCATTATCTGAGAAACCTCTCCATAATCTGTGGTGAAAAACAAAAAAAACGGGCTATAAAGCCCGTTTCAATACTATATCTGTTCTCTATTAAGATCTTAACTCTGCGTTGTATTCTTTTTGGAATGCTTTGATCAGAGAATCCATTACTTCAGAAATTTCTTTCTCTTCCAATGTTTTTTCTTCATTCAGAAGTTCAAAACTCATAGCATAAGACTTCTTCCCTTCCGGAAGGTTTTTGCCTTCGTACACATCGAATAAATTGATGTCTTTGATGAATGGAGATTTATTCTTCTTAGCGGTCTGATAAAGATCCTGATAGTTAATATTTTTATCGATCAATAAAGCAAGGTCTCTCCGGATCTTGTTGAATTTTGGAATATCCTTAAATTTCAGTGCATTTCCAGAACGTAACTGCTGCGCCAATTCAAGTTCGATCTCTGCATAGAAACATTCCTGATCGATATCAAAATCTTTCAGTAATACCGGAGATACTTTACCAATTCTCACTAAAGTTTTCCCATCTGCTTCATACGCTAAAGAATCAGAGAATCTATCGTCTGCTAAAGCCACTTCTTTATAATCTACCCCAAGTCTTTCCAATAAAAACTTTACGTAGGCCTTAAGATTGTAGAAACTTACCGCAGATTTAGGCTGTAACCAGTTTTCAGCAACATCTCTACCTGTTACCAGAATCGCCAATTGCTTTCTTTCTTCGTATTTATCTTTTTTATGGTAGATTTTTCCAAATTCAAAGAACTTGATATCCTGGTTCTTTCTGTTGATGTTGTAGACCGCATTTTGAAGAAGTCCTTCCAATAAAGACTTTCTCATGAATGCAAGATCTCCACTTAAAGGGTTCAGTAATTTCACTGCATCGGTTTCGTCTTTTACAGAAGTCAGTGAGTTGTTCATCACTTCATTGAATCCAATACTCTGTAAGGTTCTTGCCCAGTTGTTTTCCAGTTCATCCTGATCGTTAGCGCTCAGTTTTACAGGGGTAAATGAAATTTTCTGCGGAGCATCGATCTTGTTGTATCCGTAGATTCTTAAGATTTCTTCAATAACATCAATTTCTCTTGTTACATCAGCTCTGTAAGCCGGAACAGAGATTTCAAGCCCGTTCTGGATCTCGTTTAAAACCTGGATTTCAAGAGCTTTCAAGATCTCTTTTACTTTTTCTCTGTGGATCTTTGTTCCTAAAATCTGCTCAATTTTTGAGAATCTGATGATCACATAATTGTCTTCGATTTTCTTAGGATATTCTTCCAAAAGATCTCCCACCAATTTTCCTCCTGCAATTTCCTGGATCAGTTTAATCGCACGCGTGATGGCTGTTCTGGTAATATTAGGATCCACTCCTCTTTCGAATCTGAAAGAAGCGTCTGTATTTAAATTATGAAGTTTAGCTCCTTTTCTTACCGCTACCGGATTAAAATAAGCACTTTCTAAAAAGATGGTTTTTGTTTCATTGGACACTCCTGACTGCGCCCCTCCGAAAACACCGGCAATACATAGCGGATGATCCTTTCCGTCTTTGATCATGACTTCAGAACCGTTTAAAGTTCTTTCAACACCATCCAACGTTGTGAATTTTGTTCCTTTTTTTACAGTTCCCACTTTCACTTTACTGTCAGCAATCTTATCTGCATCAAATGCATGAAGCGGCTGCCCGTAACCGTGAAGAATATAATTTGTAATATCGACAATATTATTGATAGGACTTAAGCCTATCGCCTTTAATCTGTCTTTTAACCAAGAAGGAGATTCTGCTACCTTCACCTCTTCAATTACCGCTCCGATATATCTTGGACATAACTCAGCATTTTCAACTTCCAAAGTGAAATTGTGTGAACCTTCACTATTTAAAGCTTCTGAAGACACTTTTTCAAATGTTGATTTCTGTTGATTGGTTGAAAGGAATGCATGAAGATCTCTTGCCACTCCATAATGAGACATTGCGTCTGTTCTGTTGGGCGTAAGACCGATTTCCAACACTTCATCGTTGGTGAGCTCAAAATAATCAGCAAAGTTTTTTCCCACTTCATATTTGGTTTCATCCAAAACCATAATTCCGCCGTGGTCCTCACTAAGGCCAAGTTCATCTTCTGCACAGATCATTCCCTGCGAAACCTCACTTCTGATTTTAGCTTCTTTGATTTCAAAAAAGTTTCCGGTTTTGTCATAGATTTTAGTTCCGACTACAGCTACAGGAACGGTTTGCCCTGCTTCTACGTTGGGAGCTCCGCAAACAATATTCAATATTTTTCCGTTACCTACGTCAACTGTTGTTTTCTTTAATTTGTCTGCATTCGGATGTTTTTCGCAGGTCAATACTTTTCCTACTACAATACCTTCCAGGCTGCCTTTTACACTTTCAAATTTTTCTATCCCTTCAACTTCAAGACCTATATCTGTAAGGAATTCCCCGATTCTCTCCGTTTTCAGTTCCGTTTTGATAAAGTCTTTCAGCCAGTTGTTTGATATTTTCATTTGCTATATTTTGAAAAATTTATTGAATTTCCGTACCCATTTTCCTGTACGGTTTTTCCCGTACAAATGTCGTGTTTTTTTGAGAAACAGCGAAATTTAGGAATGACTTTAAAACAAATAGTTTTATTATTTTACGACAGTTCTCAGAATCTATCGTATTACAGAAAACAGATAAAATGAAATATTAGATTTTAAATCTGCTATGAATAGACCTGTAAGAAGCTCATTTGATTATTTAAAATAAAAAAGAGGTCTTGAAAAATCAAAACCTCTTTTATGTATTTGTCAAATATTACAATCCGATAACCGGCATTGATAACATCAGTATATTTTCGCTGTCTTCAAGACCGTCAAGAGGTTCAATGATCCCCGGTCTGTTGGGTTGTGACATTTTCATAGTGATATCGTCAGAACCTAAAATCGTAAGCATTTCAGTTAAAAATTTAGAGCTGAAACCGATATTGATATCTTCTCCGTTATAGTCGCAAGGAATCTGCATATCTGCCTTGTTTGCATATTCTGTATCTTCTGCATGAAGGTGAAGAATGTTGGCCGACAATTTAAATCTTACCTGGTTGGTCGATTTATTAGACATGATCGACGCTCTTTTGATGGCTCCTAACAGAAGGTTTCTGTTGATCGTCAGTACATTTGGATTTTCTTTCGGGATTACTGCCGTGTAGTTAGGATATTTTCCGTCAATCAGTCTGCAGATCCAGATATGTTTTCCAAAAGTAAATTTAGCCATGTTCTCGTTGAAGTCGATTCTAACGTCTTCATTGGAACTTGCCAGTATATTTTTGAAAATGTTCAAAGGTTTTTTAGGCATGATGAACTCCATGGGCTCGGCATTCATCAGGTCTGTTCTTTTGTAAACCACCAGTCTGTGGGAGTCTGTAGAAACAAAATTCGTTTCATTTTCTCCAAACTGGAAGAGCACTCCTGTCATTACGGGACGAAGAGAGTCATTGCTGGTTGCAAAAAGAGTGTTGGTCAATGCTTCAGATAAAACTCCGGCAGGCATTGTTACGCTTTGGGAAGCATCGAATTCCGGAAGTTCAAGATAGTCATCAGCATTATCCAGCGCTACAGCGAAATTATCTTTTTCATCTAAAATCTCCAGCTGGCTTCCGGTTCCTTCCGCATTATCCTTCACAACGAACGTAAGAGGCTGTTCACCATAAGTCTTGATAAAATCTTGAAAAATTTTAGCAGGAACGGCAAATTTACCAGAATCGTCAGACTTTACCTCCAGAGAAGTAACGAGCGTAGTCTCGCCATCAGAAGCTGTAATGGTAACGTTATTTCCGTCTAATTCAAAAAGATAGTTTTCTAAAATCGGTCTCGACTGAGAGCTTGATATTACGCCACTTACAGTTTGCAATGCTTTCTGCAGTTCACCACTTGAAATAATAAATTTCATAGATTTAAAAATAAGTTTCTACAAATATAATAAATAGAAACTATAATGAAAAAAATAATCCTAAGGAGTTTTGAACAAATATCATTAACCTGTTTTCAGACTTGACATTATGTTCAGATTTTATCATGATTAATTTTCACATCAAAGATCCGGAATTTGGGTACCATCAAAATACAAATCCTATATTTGCGAAAAAGACTCATGAAAAAACCACTTATCCATAAAAGTTTTCTGCATGCTTTCCAGGGTATTTTCCAGATGGTACTCACGGAGAGAAATTTTCAGATTGAACTTGTGGCTTTTTTCATTAACCTTTTCTTTATTTTCTATTTTAACCTTTCCGGAACAGATACCGCACTCGTTCTCATGGCTTCTGTTGCTGTTTTAAGTGCTGAAATTTTCAATACTGCCATAGAAAGGATATGTGACATCATCCAACCTGATTTTGACAAGAGAATCGGCTTTATTAAAGATATTTCCGCGGGGGCTGTTTTACTCATGGCTGCCGGAGCTGTTGTTGTGGGAATTATTGTGTACTGGAAGTATCTCTTTTAGCATCTACAGAATGTTTTTGTACCGACATTTATATGCTTTATAAAAGGAATTATTTTCCAATATAAATACATCCTTTCTTTCCGGATTTGAAAACAGTTTCTACTCTTTTATAATCATCCACTTCATATTCATCTGCCTGAAGAATTTCCTCTTCTGTCACTTCAAAAAGCATTCCCTCAACCTCATCTTCGCTGTTTCCGGAAAATACTAATATCGGATGGTATTTCTGGCCGCTTTTGCGCAAAACTTCAGGATCTGTAATTTCGACCTTACTCAGTTTATAGCCGGTAAGAATATCTTTTTCACCTTCTAAAAGTCGTCCGAATGTTTCAAGTTGTACCTGCTCTTTCTGCAGGGTTCCGTATGAAAATAAATGCGTCATGATAAGTATTTTTCTATGATGGGTATTATCGTTTCAGCCATTATTCCGTAGCCTTTTTCATTAGGATGAACTCCGTCTGCGGAAAGCAGAATCTCTTTATCCGGGACAATTGCAGCGTAGAAATCAATGTAATGCAAAGAATGTTCAGCTGCTATATTGGTAAGGATTTGGTTATACATCAAAACGTCTCCGTTTACTCGTAATTTCCCTGTGGCCGATTCTACTCCATCCACGTTTCTGGAAAATGGGAGGATGCTTACAAGATAAATATCATTGGAATATTGATTTGCATACTGAACCGCTGTTTTTATATTTTCTTCAAACTGTTCAGGTGCTACGAGGTAACTTCCGTTCTTCTTTGCCAGATCATTGGCTCCGTAACCGATAAAAATAATATTTCCTTCCGCCGAATTCCTGGCTGCCATTTCATAAGGCATCCTTTTCAGTAGTCCTTCTGTGGTTTCACCTCCTATTCCCAGATTAAAAAGGATGGCTTCATTACTTCCTTCATGAAACTTTTGCAGTGCATATCTTTTGAGGATGTCTACCCATCCTCCGAAAACTCCGTCATATTCTCCATAGGTAATGCTGTCGCCAAAGAACAGCCCGTAAATCATTTTTTTCATTTTTAAATAAGATGTTAGATATTAGATATCAGATATCAGATGCTAGATGCTAGATGCTAGATGTTAGATATTAGATGTTAGATGTTAGATATTAGCAATGTTGGGATATAAGTAATACAGTTGATCATCACTCATAATTTATAACTCATCACTCATCATCCGTCTAATATCAATCCAAAATTAAGGTAATATTTTTATGCGATTCTATAATTTCTATTAAAATTTCGAATAAGGTCTGACCATTTCCGGAAATCAATTCATTCATTTTTTGCTGAATCAGTTCTACGTTAAAAGGTTTTCCCTGTCTGATCTTGTTTTCATAAAAATGACGGGTATCTTCCAGACCAAGATCTTCTTTTGATTTTTGGGAATCTTTCCAGGTGATTTGAATTTCATCGCCGCTTTCAAATACTCCAAACCCTCCGTAAAGGATATCATCAAAGCCATCCAGTGTTCCCACTTTCCAGTCTGTATTTTTCATCAATACCAAAGAAACTTCGTCGTAGAAACCTGACAGATCCGAAAAATGACTGCCATTGATTGTAATTAATTTATTTTTATCTGAATTCAACATTGTTCTGAATATATTGCCGAAAGCCCGTTGGGTTATCCTTAAAATTTAATCCCTGTAAATATAAAAAAATGACCGCCATTCAGTGGCGGTCATTGGTCTGTTTATTTGAAGTATTCTACTCCGTTTTTGAATATATTGTGGTAATTCGCGGTCGGTATATTTTTCATGAGGCCTTCTGCAAAACGCTCAGGATGTCCCATTCTTCCGTAAATCTTTCCGCAAGGGCTGGTAACTCCTTCAATTCCGAATAATGAGTTATTTGGATTGAATGGCATTCCATGGGCAATGTTTCCATCAAGATCAATGTATTGAGTCGCGATCTGTCCGTTTTCGTAAAGCTTTTTGATTTCCTCTTCGGAAGCCATGAAACGACCTTCACCGTGAGAAATCGGAATGGTGAATACCTGATCTTTCATTCCTTTTAACCAAGGACTTTCATCATTGATTACTTTCACGTTGACCATCTGGGAAATATGTCTTCTGATGGCATTATGAGCCAATGTCGGAGAGTTTTCATCCAGATCTTTGATTCTTCCGTAAGGTAACAGACCTGATTTAACCAAAGCCTGAAAACCGTTACAGATTCCGATGATCATGCCGTCTCTGTCCAGTAATTCGTGAACAGCGTTTCTCATCTTTTCGTTTTTCAACACATTAACGATGAATTTTGCAGAACCATCCGGCTCATCACCTGCTGAGAAACCTCCTGAGAAGGCCAGAATCTGAGATGTTCTGATCTCTTCTACCCATGCATCGATGCTTTCGTCCAGCAACTGGTGGCTGATATTTTTCAATGGAAGACTGCTGGTGACAGCGCCTTCTTTCTGGAATGCATTCAAGGTGTCATACTCACAGTTGGTTCCCGGGAATACAGGAGCAAATACTTTCGGACTGGCAATTCCATGCTTTTTGATAATGATATTTCGTGGGTTGATCGAGTTTGATTTTTCATCGATTTCAACCGTAATTTTTTCTTTTTCCTGCGTTGGGAAAAGGTTTTCAAATGTTCCGGTATTAGCAGCTACAAGATCTAAGATTGAAGATTCAAGACCGTTTATCGCCAAGATACCCGAATCTTTTACTTCACCGATCTGCTGTAGAGAAGTATGACTCAACTCTTCTTTTGATTCGATGATTAAGCTTCCGATCTTTTTAGCTAACAAAACATGTTCGTCAACCGTGATCTCTGCTCCCAACCTGTTTCCAAAGCTCATTTTGGCTAAAGCTACTGCTACCCCACCTTCTTTAATGGTTTTTACAGAAACGATTTTTCCGGCTTTGATATTTTCAAAAATAAATTCGAAAATTCCTTTTAAGCTTGCGTAGTCCGGAAGACCATTTTCCTGCGGAGTATGGTTGAAGAAGTAGACTTTATTTCCAGCCTGTTTGAATTCAGGGGAAATTACATTTTTCTTTTCTCCGTTGGCACATGCAAATGAGATCAAGGTAGGCGGAACGTTCAGATCCTGATAAGTGCCACTCATGGAGTCTTTTCCTCCAATCGCAGCAAGACCAAGATTGATCTGAGCATCATAAGCTCCTAAAAGAGAAGCTAAAGGTTTGCCCCACTTTTCAGCATTCTGACCCAGTTTTTCAAAATATTCCTGGAAGGTTAATCTGATATTTCTGTAATCGCCACCCATCGCAACGATCTTAGCGACACTTTCTACAACTGCATAAGAAGCTCCCAACAGTGAATTCTGCTTTGAAATTCCGGTATCAAATCCCCAGCTCGCAAAGGAAACCGTTTCAATATCTTTTGCTCCTAAAATGGGTAATGTCTGAGCACTTCCTTCCATTAGTGTCTGCTGGTATTTTCCACCCAAAGGCATCGCAACCGTAGTGGCACCTACAGAAGAGTCAAACATTTCCAACAGTCCTTTTTGTGAAGCTACATTTTTGTCGCTTAATATTTTAATGAAGTTCTCTTTTGTAAAAGATACAGTTTCTTCTTTTACTTCTTCAAGGTGAGTAATTTTCACCTCCTGAGTTTTGGAGCATCCGTTGGTATCTAAGAATTCTCTTGAAAGGTCAACGATTTTATCCCCTTTCCAGAACATCTGCATTCTTCCTGAATCTGTTACTTTTGCTACTTCTACAGCAACAATATTTTCATCCTGACAGAATTTAATAAACTGTTCTTTATCTTTTGGATCAACTACTACAGCCATTCTTTCCTGAGATTCAGAAATAGCCAGCTCGGTTCCGTTTAATCCTTCATATTTTAAAGGTAAAACATCCAGGTTTACTTCTAAAGAATCTGCAATTTCACCAATCGCTACAGAAACTCCTCCTGCTCCGAAGTCATTTGATTTCTTGATCAGTTTCGTTACTTCAGGATTTCTGAAGAGTCTCTGGATTTTACGTTCTTCAACGGCATTTCCTTTCTGAACTTCAGTAGACATGGTGTGGATACTGTTTTCATCCTGTACTTTTGAACTTCCGCTCGCACCGCCAACACCGTCACGACCTGTTGCCCCTCCCAAAATAATGATGGAATCTCCATTTTCAGGTTTGTCACGTCTTACCCAATCTACAGGAACGGCTCCGGTAACGAATCCTACTTCCATTCTCTTGGCTTTATAGCCTTCGTCATAGATTTCAGAAACCATAGTAGTGGCTAAACCAATCTGGTTACCATAAGATGAATATCCGTTGGCAGCCTGTTTGGTGATGGTCTTCTGAGGAAGTTTCCCCGGCAGAGTTTTGTCTACAGACTCTAAAACATCAGCAGCCCCTGTTAATCTCATTGCCTGGAATACAAAGGATCTTCCGGACAAAGGATCTCTGATCGCTCCTCCCAAACAGGTGGAGGCCCCTCCGAAAGGTTCAATTTCCGTTGGGTGATTATGGGTTTCATTTTTAAATAATAAATACCACGGTTCTTTTTTACCATCGTATTCAGCTTCGATCTGGATGGTACATGCATTGATCTCGTCTGAAATCACAAGGTTCTCCAGATTCCCTGTTTTATGGAAATATTTACCGCACACCGTTGCCAGATCCATTAGAGAGATCGGCTTCAATTCACGGCCTAAGAATTTTCTTTTTTCGATATAGTCACTGAAAATAGTTTCCAATGTCTGTTTGAATGCTCCTTCAAACCGGATATCTGACAATTCTGTTTCAAAAGTGGTGTGACGGCAGTGGTCACTCCAATAGGTGTCTAAAACTTTCAGTTCCGTTTCGGTAGGATTTCTCTTTTCAGTTTTAAAGTATTCCTGAATGAATTTAAGGTCATCCAATCCCAGCGCAAAACCGTGATCATTATAGAAATTTTCAAGTTCAGCATCACCGAAACTGATGAAATTTTCGTGGATCAAAACTTTTGTAGGAATTTCATCGGCAGGAATGTTTAAGATGGAAAGATCTTTTTCCTGAGATTCCACTTTATTGATCAGAAGGTCTTTGATTTTTACAAGGTCTCTCTCAGAAATGCCTTCAAACTGAATCAGTTTTCCGCTTCTTACTTTGGACTTTTCATTTTCCGTGAGTAAAGCGATGCACTGCTGTGCAGAATCTGCCCGCTGATCATACTGGCCGGGAAGAAATTCCATGGCAAACCAGATCTCCTCTCCAGGATTTTCTGTGTGTAAAATATCAGTCACAGGATCTACGAAAGTGCTGTTGACCACTTTTTCGAACTCTCCATCATTCAGTCCGAAAATATCATACACATTATACACTTTCACATTTTTGACCGCCGGAACGACTGCTTTTACTTCATCAAAAATTTTTGGACTTTCAACATCGAAAATACCTCTTTTTTCTACGAAAATTCTTTTGTTATTAGACATTAGATGTCAGATTTTAAATATTAGATTTATTACTTTCTTTTTACTTTTTTAGAACCTATAACGGTCCTTTATCTTTTAAAACTTCAAGGTCAGATTATTATCATCTGTTCCGTCTGTATTGGAAGCATTTCCTGATGCATTGATCCAGTCTTCTCCGTTTAAAACCAATTTAAAGGAATAGGTTTTCCCTTTTTCAAAACGGGATTTCGGAATTTCCAACTCGAAGCGGTTATCTTCTTTCTTCGTTAACTGATAATTCTTATTGTCGGTCTTCCAGTCATTGAAAGATCCTGCAACAGAAGCGCTATTGATCAGTTTTGAGTTTAAATTTTTTGGATGGGTATAGGTAAACACTACATTCTCTCCTTTCAGATAATATCCTTCTGTTTTCTTTTTGCCTGGTGTTATAGTCAGATCGTTCGCTAATCTGGCAGCTGAATTATAAAGAGCTGGAAACGTATCTGGTCCGCTGATATTGACGATTAAGCAAATCCCCATATTCAGCTCAGGATAGATCATAAACCAGGTCTGATCTCCAAATGCTCCACCATGCTTATATCCCATTTTACCATGCTCGCTAAGACCAAAGCCATCCCAGAAATAGCCGTACCAATCTCCTTTGCTATTATTGATATTTCTTTGAGATTCCTGAACAACTGAATTTTTTGAATCCAGTTCGTACTTTAAAAACTTCACCATATCTCCCATGGTCGATTTGGTTTTTGACCCGCCTGCACCCCATAAATAGCTTATGGATTTTGGCATCAGACGTCCGCTTGAATGATACCCATTCGATAAAACTTCACCTTTACCCAACTCCAGTTTGGTTTGATCCATTCCTGCTTTTGACAAGATGTTTTCATAAAGCAGCATTTCATAGCTTTTCCCATATATATTTTCCAGCATAAGACCTGTCAACTCAAGACTTAAGTTGCTGTAAGCATATTTAGTTCCGGGTATCGTATCCAGTTTTACTTTCTGAAGATCCTGCTTAAAATGATCTTTTGTATAATTTTCTCCTAATGTATTGTATTGAAAAGGAGTTTCGCCTGACATTGTTTTCCTAATTTCGGTGTCATCAGGCAGATTGCGCGGCAATGCGGTTTTGTAGGAAATCAAATCTTTAATTTTAATAGAAGTTCCATTGTATTCTAAGTTAGGATAGGATTCTTTCAGATACTTACGGATATCATCTTCAAGATTAATTTTATTTTCCAAAACAGCCTGAGCCAACAATTGTCCGGTAAAAAGCTTGGTCACCGATGCTATTTCAAAATAGGTATTGTCATCTGCTTTATTTCCCTTTCCTTTATCTATTTCTCCGTAATGTTTTGTATACACTTTACCATCTTTCACTATTCCGACCGATACGGAATAAGCGCCCGATTTTTCTTTTAATTTTTGTGCAGTTTTTTCCATGATGGAATACATCTCTTTCTGACTTTGCGAGAAGCTTTTTGCAGACACAAGAATCAATAAAAAAATCGAAAGGTTCTTCATGGGCTATTGTTATTTTACAAATTTATTAGGATTGTCAGGACGTTCTTTCTGAAACTGTTCCGCTTCTTTTATTTCATTCTTCAGCCATTCTTCGTAAGGAACTTTTTCACCATAATCCATGGTATACTTTTCTTTACCCTCTTCTGAAACCAGAAATTTAAACCGATCACACATCGTAAGATCCATCCCTACAGCATAGGTGTTAATCTGATAATAAGGAAAATTCTCTTTGGGCCTTTCCACGATTTCAAAAATTAATTTCTTCTCAGCCTCAGACATTTCAGGATAAACATTGATATAATACAATCCTGAAAGTGTTTTATTCTGCTTTTCAAAAAACTGAAGAATGTTCTTCTCTTTTTCATTGTAGTGAAAAGGATTCGGATAGTATTTCCCCTGAATTTCTTTGTCTTTATCAGATGATTTTACAATGGGCTTCACCGTCTCGCCTTTGGTATTCATTACTCCCCATGTTCCACCAACAATTCCTTTATGTTCATCTTCTGTTTTCTCCCAGTCACAGCCATCACAAAACAATGCATAACCGTATTCGAAATATGAAACAAAATCATGTTTTGGTTCTATGGCGATTTTCCCATTCCGGTCAGCAAAACCTACTTTCCCATTCTTAACGAATCTTCTGAGTCCTTCTTTGAAATAATCTGCTCCATTGTCATAAAAAAACGGTCTGTAAAGAAAGTTTCCTTTTCTATCATACACATAGCCCCATGCATTTTTCTCTTTGGTTTCTCCTTTTTTAGAACCGTCGAAATAGATGGTTTCTTCTTTCACCAAATCGCCGTCCTGAAGATCCGAATAGATCTTAAACTGGGCGGGAACAATAATTTTCCCGTCCTGATCTTTTACGCCTGCCAAGGTATCTTTTGAGATAAAATACTTTAAAACCTCTTTCTTCTGGGAAAAAGAAAGGATGGGGATCATGGCAATGAGTAAAAGAGTTTTTTTCATACTGGCTAAAATAAAAAATGCAGCCCAAAAAGGCTGCATAAGCTTTATACTTTAAGATCAGCCTCCAATCCTATCAGGTCTTTATTCTGATCCAGAATCGGCTGGACTTCATTCGCAATGAACTCCTCTGTCTGAATAGGGGCAAAACCGATAAAGTTTTTAGGATCTAAAACTTCTTTTAATTTTGATTTATCTAGTTTTAAAGAATCATCATTTAAGATTCTTTCAATCAGGTCATTTTCTTTTCCTTCTTCTTTCACTTTCTTGGAAGCTTCCATAGAGTGAACTCTGATGACTTCATGAATTTCCTGGCGGTCACCACCAGCTTTCACTTCTTCCATGATGATGTATTCTGTTGCCATGAAAGGAAGCTCTTCTTCGATATGTTTGTTGATTCTGTTCGGATATACAACGATTCCGTTCATTATGTTGTTCCAGATTAAAAGAATCGCATCAACGGCAAGGAATGCCTGAGGAATCGTCAGTCTCTTGTTCGCAGAGTCATCCAGTGTTCTTTCAAACCACTGGGTAGACGCTACCATTGCTGAACTGGTCGTCAGAGACATTACATATTTTGCCAAAGCTCCGATTCTTTCACTTCTCATTGGATTACGCTTGTACGCCATAGCAGATGAACCGATCTGGTTTTTTTCGAATGGCTCTTCAATTTCCTTAAGATTTTGAAGAAGACGTAAATCGTTGGTGAATTTATGAGCAGACTGAGCAATATTTCCTAATAAAGCAACGACTTTAGCGTCGATTTTTCTGTCATACGTCTGACCTGAAACGCCAAATACTTTCTCGAAACCGAATCTTTTTGAAAGTTCTTTATCCAAGTGTTTTACTTTTGAATAATCACCGTTGAAAAGCTCAAGGAAACTTGCCGCAGTACCAGTAGTTCCTTTTACTCCTCTGAAACGAAGGGTTTCTAAGAAGAAATCCAGTTCTTCGATATCAAGAACCAAACTCTGTAGCCAAAGGGTCGCTCTTTTTCCTACAGTTGTCAGCTGAGCCGGCTGGAAATGAGTAAATCCTAAGGTTGGAAGATCTTTATACTGAATGGAGAAATCTGCTAAACTTTTCATGACGTTCACCAGCTTTTTCTTCAAGATTAAAAGCCCGTCACGGATCTGAATAAGGTCGGTATTGTCTCCTACAAAAGCCGAAGTAGCTCCCAAGTGGATAATTCCTTTTGCTGAAGGCGCCACATCACCGTATGTGTGAACGTGAGCCATTACATCATGACGGAATTTTTTTTCATACTCAGCCGCTTTATCGTAATCGATGTTTTCGGCATTGGCTTTCAGCTCGGCAATTTGCTCTTCTGTAATATCAAGACCAAGATCTTTTTCAATTTCAGCTAAAGCTATCCAAAGCTTTCTCCAGGTACGGAATTTGTTATTATGTGAGAAATTAAACAACATTTCTTCACTGGAATAGCGCTCTTCCAATGGATTTTTGTAGGAATTCATTCTTTCTTTTACTTTTAGATGTACAAAAATAAGGATTTTCGGTGAGAGATGAAAATTGTAACGGGTGTTTTAAGCATAGGTTTAAGGCAATTTTATTTTCTGCATCGGTAAACGTGTAAAAGCCTTTTTCCAATGATTGTATTTCTCTCGTCAATTGTGTTGATAAACACGGATCTTCTTTGGTGTCATTGAGATTTCCTGAAAAGGACTAATTTTGCGGATTCATTTTTAAACCATAATAATTCATCAATCCCATGGGCTTACAGAAACTGGAAATAAAGAAAAACATCCAAAAAGAAGAGGATAAGAATTTGTCTTTCCGCATTTTTGATCTGGACAGAGAAAAGCTTGGGGAATACCTGCAGCCCCACAAAAAAGATCACTTCTGTATTATTGTCATGGAAACCGGCCATCTTGAGGTTCATATTGAAGAAAAAACACATCATCTTAAGCCGGGAAAGATCTCTGTGATTTTCCCTGAACAGGTTCAGTTTATCTCAAATCCGGGTGAGGATTTAAAAGGGAAAATTATTTTGTTTGAAGAAATACTTTTCTGCTCTGATATTCTGAAAAATGAACTGAGTACTTATAATGTGAATCTTTCGACGCAGCTTAACTGCACGATCCTTTCTCCGAAAGATTTTGAGAGAAGTAAGAATCTTTTGGAAATCATCCAGGATATTTACATGAACCCGAGTCTTATCAAAAAAGAACAGGCCCGTTTTTATATTAAAATTTTCCTTTTGGGTCTCATTGAGTCTATTCACGGACTGCATCCGGTACTGTACAAGGAAACTACGGATAAGCCTTTGTATGTGCGCTTTAAAAAATATCTTAATCAACATTATAAAGAGCAGCGAACGGTTCAGTATTATGCTGAAAAATTAGCCATTACACCTAAAAAACTCAATTCCATCACCAAGAAACATTGTGGAGAAACGGCCATTCATGCGATTCATAACCGTATTCTGATGGAGATTAAAAGACAGCTTTTATTCTCAGACCTTACGCATAAAGAGATTGCATTTGATCTTGGTTTCAATTCTCCTTCTGCCCTCAATAAGTTTGTAAAATCAAAATTAAAAGAGACTCCAACAGAACTTCAGCAGGAGTTGGCGCAAATGTATAACGGATAGTCTCATTTGTATAGCATCATGCGTTCCGGCTTCTCTAATTTTGCATCATTATAAGAAAAAGAAAAATGAGTAAATTATTTATTGCAGGAGAAGTTTTCCATGGTCCTGGAAGTCTTGAAGAGTTAAAAAATATTAAAGGTAAAAAAGCGGTTATCGTAACCGGAGGGGGTTCTATGAGAAAAAGCGGAACGCTTGACAGGGCGATTGCTTTTTTAACTGAGGCAGGAATAGAAACTAAAGTTTTTGACGGTGTGGAAGAGGACCCTTCATCTGCAACAAGCCTTAAAGGCGCTGAAGTCATGAGTACTTTTGAACCGGACTGGATCATCGGGCTGGGAGGATGTTCTGCGATCGATGCCGCAAAAATTATGTGGGTATTCTATGAATTCCCTGATACGGATTTTGATTCATTAATCAAGCCTTTCTCTGTCCCTGTATTGAGAAATAAAGCTAAATTTATCGCAATCCCTTCTACCAGCGGAACGGGAACTGAAACTACAGGATTAGCAGTGATTACAGACCGTGAAAAGGGAGTAAAATATCCTATCGTTTCTTATGAACTGACTCCGGATATTGCTATTGTAGATGGTGAAATATGTGCTTCAATGCCAGCTGATATTACGTCTAATACAGGTTTAGATGCATTGACCCATTGTGTGGAAGCTTATGTTTCGAATATCGAAAATAACTATGCAGATGCATTGGCTAAAGGGGGTCTAGAAATTGTGTTTGACAATCTGAAAGAAGCTGTGAATAATCCAACTAATATTAAAGCGCGTCAGAATATGCATGATGCCTCTTTTATGGCAGGTTTAGCGTTTAATAATGCATGGTTGGGAATTGTTCATTCCCTGTCTCATCAGGTAGGTGCATTGTACGGCATTCCTCATGGAGCTTCCAATGCTATTTTCTTGCCTAATGTGATCCGTTTCAACGCACAGGCTACCGACCGTTTCCCTGATCTGGCCAAAATAATTGGCAAGGAAACCGCAGAAGATCTGGCTCAGGCTATTGAAGCATTGCGATCTGAAGTGAATAACCTTTCATCGCTGAAGGATTTTGGAATTTCAAGAGAAGATTGGGATAAAAACCTGGATTACATCGCCAACAATGCATTAATTGATCCTTGTACAGGTTTCAATCCGCGTGTACCGACACTTGAGGATCTGAAAATTATCTACAATGCCTGTTATGAAGGCCTTGTATATGCTGAAGAAACCGTTCTTGGCTAATATTCTGTTTTTAACAGCAACTATTTGTCATTGGGTATAGATAAAAGACCATTCACAGGAGTGGTCTTTTGTATATCGTTATTAATTTTTCAACGAAAGGTGATTTTATTTGAATTTATTTTTTAATTTAGTAAAAACATGAAGCTTGAAAAGCTTACGAACTAAAACAACAAATCAAAACCAAACGTACTATGAAAAATTTAAAAAAATTAACTCCATCTGATTTAAAAATAATTTCAGGAGGCTGGGTTCCGCCACAGGGAGGGAGATGTCCGGATGGAACTTGCCAGTACACTGAAAACGGTCCGTGCAGAATTTATAATGCTGATAAGTGTTATTAATGCTGATAAGTGTTATTAATGCTGATTTGAATCTTATTCAGATTATCGAAAATCACAAAGATAAAGCCGCTCTTCCGAACGGCTTTATTTTTTTTCAGTGAATAACTTGAAGCATCAGAAAATGATCTTTACGTTATCCGGACCAAAAGCTACCGGCTACAACTCAAGTCCGCAGCTAGATCCTACAGGAATACATTTTTTTACAAATGAACATCAGAAATATCCGGCTAAACACATAGGAATACCACCCTGAACTGTTTTCAATTCTTGTTTTGAAAGTTTTTTTAGATTTTTCATATCGTCTTTTTTTGATCTTTCCTACTCTATAAGCTTTTCGGATTCTGCTATGATTTGGTGATACTAATATACATTTTTTAATTTAATCCTAATTTTATTTATGATTAAGAAAAATCAACACAGGATCATTAAATTGCTATTAAAGCCCAAAAAAGCCGCTCTTACGAAACAACTTTTTATACCAGGAACCGGGATTTACTGATAAATCACAACATCATCTTTTTTAATCTGATACCCTGTTTTTTTGTACGGAACTAAAACATACGTTTCTCTAATATGGCTACCACTTTTCCAGATTTTGCTTTTTCCTTCTCTGTCAAGGATAATGCTTTTTGCATTGTCATAAGGAATGAAAATTTCAGCCTTTTTCATGTTTTTACTAAAAATAACAGCGGTCATAGATGTGGAACTTTTATCTGAACCTACTTCTTTTAATTTGATTTTTTGTGCGGAGACCTTTACGCAAACATTCCTGATCTGTGAATAGGTATAACCTGCCGAGCCTATACAGCCGTGAACATCTCTATCACCTCCCAGAACAGGAGTTTTCTGTTGGGTAAAGGCTAAACAACTGAAGAACATTGCGCCTAATAAAATAGTTTTTCTCATAGTAAAATAGTAATGGTTTGAGTTGTATAAAAATATAACAGCAACAAGGGTATTAGCTGACCTAAGATACAAAAAAACAAGCTTATTTTAAGCTGCTTATCTGCATATTATTTTAACCCTTTCTGATTTTTGAGGTGGCCTTTTCAAGACGTAATTCTAAAAACAAAGAGACCACCTTAACAGGCAGTCTCTATGGTATGTATAAAATTTGTAATTATTGATAAATGACAACATTGTCTTTTTTAAGCTGATATCCGTCTTTCTTAAAAGGAACTAATAGATAGCCATCCTTTTTCCATGCTTTACCTTTTCCCAATCTTGTAAGAATCAAGCTTTCCCCATCTGTATCCGGCACGAAAACTTCAGCTTTTTTCATGTCTTTGCTGAAAATTACGGCAGCCATTGAAGTGGAACTTCCTTTTGGAGCAACTTCTGTTAATTTAATCTTCTGTTCAAAAACCCTTACACAATCTTTTTTGATCTGGGAATAGGTATACCCCGCTGAACCGATACATCCATGGGCATCTCTGTCTCCTCCTACCGTCTGTGCGAAAGCAAAAGATCCCAGAAACATTGCGCTAAGTACAATTGTTTTTTTCATAATTATTATCTTAAAGTTACAAATGTGCTATTAAAAATCATGCCAAAAGAGGAAAAAAGCCACTCAAAAGAATGGCTTTGCTTATTATTATTATTATTATTATTATTATTATTATTATTATTATTATTATTATTATTATTATTATTATTTAGTCCAGTTGATTTTTGAATGTTGTACATCATCAGAATTGGTTCCGATCATGATATCAAATTCTCCCGGTTCCCAGTCAAATTTCAATTCTCCGTTGTAGAATTTCAAGCTTTCCGGAGTAATATCGAAGGTTATTTTCTTTGATTCTCCTTTTTTAAGGAATACTTTCTGGAAGCCTTTCAGTTCTTTTACAGGTCTGGTGATACTTCCCACCATATCTCTGATGTAAAGCTGTACTACTTCTGCACCGTCATAGTTTCCGCTATTCGTTACCGTCACTGTAGCCTGAACGGTTTGATTTCCTTTTGGATTCGGATTGGAAACAGACATTCCTGAATAGGCAAATTTAGAATAACTCAAACCATATCCAAATGGATATAACGGTGTGTTACATTCATCCATATAATTGGAACGGAATCTTTCATATACGCATTTATCTACTTTATCCTGGCTCAGCGGACGTCCTGTATTTTTTGCATTATAATAGATCGGTACCTGCCCAAGGCTTCTTGGGAATGTCATCGGAAGCTTTCCGGAAGGGTTTACTTTTCCAAATAAAACATCTGAAATCGCATTTCCAGCTTCTGAGCCTGCAAACCATGCATTGACAATAGCATCAGGGGTATCTTTTACGTTGGTTAAAGCTAGTGGACGACCTGTAAAAAGAACCATAGCAATAGGTTTTCCTGTCTTTTTCAACTCATTTAATAAGTCTACCTGAGACTGAGGAATGGTGATCTCTGTTCTTGAAGAAGATTCTCCACTCATTTCTGCAGATTCTCCGATCGCAAGAACGATAACATCTGCTTTGTTAGCAATATCAACAGCTTCTTTCAACAGTTGCTCTTTGGAACGGCTGTCTCTGTCTGTTTTTTTACCGTGAGCGGCATAAATCTCTTCTAATTTTGCATCGTAATCAATGTTTGCTCCTTTTGCTGAAAGGAATTTCACTTCTTTTCCGTAATTGGCCTGAAGACCCTGCATCAGAGATATTGAGGAGGCATGTTTGGTGGCAACACTCCATGTTCCAGCCATGTTCATTGAGTTATTTACCAACGGTCCGATCACCGCTACTGTTCCGGATTTTTTCAACGGAAGCACCTGATTTTCATTTTTCAGTAAAACCATTGACTGGGCTGCTGCACTTCTTGCGATGTTTCGGTTTTCCATATTGTAAACCTCTTTTGCTGCCAGTTTTGCATCTCCGTAGCGGTAAGGATCGTCGAATAATCCAAGATCGTACTTCGCTTCCAGAATTCTTCTGGCTGCGCTATCGATTTCTGCCTGGGTTACTTTTCCTTCATCAAGCGATTTTTTAAGAGTGGTCAGGAATCCCTCTCCAACCATATCCATATCAACTCCGGCTTTCAGAGCTAGAGCAGATACCTGCTGAAGATCTCCCATTCCATGTTCAATCATCTCATTGATTCCTGTATAATCGGTAACAACGAAACCTTTGAAGTTCCACATTTTTCTCAGAACATCGGTCTGAAGCCATTTACTTCCGGTTGCCGGAACTCCGTCCACTTCATTAAAAGAAGCCATCACAGAAGCTACTCCTGCATCTACTGCAGCTTTATAAGGTGGAAAATATTCGTTGAACATTCTTACGTGGCTCATATCTACCGTATTGTAATCACGGCCTGCCTCTCCTGCTCCATATAAGGCAAAATGCTTTACACACGCTAAAATGGTATTGCCTACGGAAAGGTCTTTCCCCTGATATCCGTACACCATATTTTTAGAAATTTCACTTCCTAAGTACGGGTCTTCTCCGGAACCTTCAGATACTCTCCCCCATCTTGGCTCGCGGGAAATATCCACCATTGGCGAAAATGTCCAGTTGATCCCGTCTGAAGAAGCTTCCTTCGCAGCCACTCTTGCAGACTGCTGTACCAGATTCATATCCCATGAAGCAGCCAGTCCCAATGGAATCGGGAAGGTGGTTTCGTAACCGTGGATGACATCCATCCCGAAGATCAAAGGAATTTTCAGACGGCTTTTTTCTACGGCCACTTTCTGAACTGCTTTAATCTTCTCAGCGCCTTTTATATTGAATAATCCTCCTACTAATCCTTGCTCTACTTTCTTTCCGATATCCGAACTTTGAGCCAGTCCAGTTGTAAAATCTCCGGAGGTTGGCAGATTGAGCTGACCGATCTTTTCATCTAAAGTCATTTTAGACAAAAGGTTTTCTACAAAAGCTTTTCTTTTCGCCTGATATTGTGCTGTCTGGAAAGACTGCACCGGCTTGGTTACCATTTCCTGTGCGGAAAAGACCGGCGAAAGCGCTAAAGCTGCGAGTACAATTAACTTTTTCATAAATCTATCTTCTTAAATTATAGTTCTAATTTTATTTTTGTTTTAACGGGAGGCGTTAACCCTTTTCAAACATTCTATTTTTGGATACAAAGTCTATAACAAAATGATTGCTAAGTTTTTTATTATCAATTAACGCAAAGACGCGAAGTTTTCTGTAAATCAAACTTCTTTAGAACGTAAGGGCGTTAACACTCAGCAAAGGCTGATTTTTTTCAACTTTAAACTTTACCATTGAATCCTGAACGTTATTTTTTTAGCTGAATATCTTTTTTAATTCTAAAGATTATCATTCTTTATTCTTTATTCTTTATTCTTTATTCTTTATTCTTTATTCTTTATTCTTTATTCTTTATTCTTTATTCTTTATTCTTTATTCTTTATTCTTTAATTAAAATTTATTGTCCTTTTTTCTGTGACAGCATCCATTCATATAGTTTTGGATCAGAGTAGGTAGAATCCCACGAATTATGGTTATCATCTGGAAAAATAGTTAATGTAGCCGTTGGGTTTACTTTTTTTAAAGCCTGATACATTTCTATTGAATTCATTGGAGAAACAACATCATCATTTCCCCCGTGAAAAATTTTTACAGGCAACTGTTTAAATCGCTCAATATTGGCTCCCATTACTTTGTCTGCCGGAGCGCATACGGGAACTACTGCTGCAAACATTTCCGGATGTTCCATCGCTAGCTTCCAGGTTCCCCAGCCTCCCATCGAAAGTCCGGTAAGGTAAATTCTTGAGGCATCAATTTTATATTTTTTCTGAATTTCTTTGATCAAATTATAAAGCGTCACTGTATCCCACCATGTATCCGCAGGGCATTGTGGTGCTAAAATCGCTACCGGTTCCTTGATCAGATTTTTATAGGTGAACGGGCTATGGGCTTTTACCATTTCAAGATTGTTTCCTCTCTCTCCTGAACCATGGAGGAATACAATCAAAGGAACATTTCCTTTTACTTTTTGAGGGTAATCAAGGATGTAGGATATTTTTTCCTGTCTCTTGACTTCTTTGTTGAGTTCTCCTTTAATTTCCTGTGCATTCATAGACAGTGAAAGCGGCAAGAGTAATAGAGGAAGGTGTTTTAGTCTTAATTTCATATCGTTATTTAGAGGTGTGATGTATTGTTGTTTTTTAAACAAGATACTTTATCTTTTAATCTTTTGGTATAAAGATCATCTTAAAAATCGGATTATTTGATTCCATATTTTTCAGACTGAAAGCTTAATTTCTTCAGTCCCTGCTGAATCTCAGGGGCATTCATGAACAGTTTCCACAGAAATCCTGTTCTATAGTTTTCGATCATAGGAGCAATGGTTCCCTGATCTATTGCTAAATATCTTGGGGTAAACCAGTTGTTGTAATTTACTGAAGTCGCATCGTAAGGTCCTGCTGATCCAATAAATTCTGGTTTTTGAGTGTAGAGGAATCTTAAAAAGTCCATAGACTCTTTCGGCGTATAGGGAAAACTACTCAATGCGGCAGTTGGTGTGATCACGCCATTGTCGTTGGTTGGCATATGGGCGGTGTAGCCTGTGCTTCCGTCTTCATTTCTTGTGTAACCTGCGGTGAGTCCCCAATAGTTCGGGCCGTAGCCTTTCCATTGTTTTGGATTTTCCACGCAGTATTTATAGTCGATTAGGACTTGATTTTTGTTTAGGTCAAAATAATTTTTCACCAGTTTATCGGAAAGTCCCGTAGGATCCAGGCCGATATAGGAGTATTGTGACCAGAAAAGTGGTCCGCCGTATTCTTCGGCATAGTTGTGTTTTACGTACAGAGGAAGTCCGTATTTTGTCTTATCAGTAAGATAAGTTCCGTTTCTCGTCCAGCCTTTGTAGTAAGTTTCTGCATCGATAGGATGCGTGGGTGATGAAGCTGCGAGAATATAGGTGATCAGACATTCGTTGTATCCTTCCAGAGGAAAGTTCATTTCCCACTGATATTCGGGTGACCAGTGCCAATACAATACTTTTTCGCCTCCTTTTGTATACCCGTTCCATTGAATTCCTTTCCAAAGCTCATCACATTTTGCGGCCAGGACTTTTTCTTCGGCATTACCATTCTTAAAGTATTCACGTACCATCAGAATCCCTGAAGTAAGAAATGCAGTTTCTACAAGATCTCCACCGTTATCTTTTTTTCCAAAAGGAACTGTTTTTCCTGTTTCTCCATTGATCCAGTGGGACCAGGCTCCTTTATGACGGTCTGCTTTGGCAAGAAAATCCATCATGTGAGTCAGTCTCTTTACAGCTTCTTGTCTTGGAATAAATCCTCTTTCCACGCCTACCAATAATGTGGCCAGTCCAAATCCTGAACCTCCGGTAGTCACTACATGCTTATCATGATCCGGATAGATATTGTCTTCATGATAGCGCTCTCTTCCCAACATGGATTTGGGTTCTGCATAGTCCCAGAAATATTTCAGTGCATCTTTCTGAACTTTATCCATCAGCTGCTCATCGGTAATGTTGCTTTTTACGGCTTTATTTTGAGCGGTTTGCGGCTTGGAAGCTTGGGTGTTTTTGCACGAATATGCAAAAAATAAAGAAGTTACGGCAATTGATAATACGGTCCTTTTCATGAAATCTTTTTTTTACCTGTTTCTACTAAAAGAAGAGGAGAACTTTCATTCTCCTCTAAAGCTTATGGTTATATTTTAATATCCCGGGTTCTGGGTAAACAATCCTGTACTTTCATTGATTGCGTCCAATGGAATCGGGAAAAGTTCATTCTTTCCAGCCTTAAATCCGTAAGGGGCCAATACAGTAGCCGCCTGTCCTGTTCTTACAAGATCTACAAAACGGTCGCCTTCCAGAGCCAGCTCTACTCTACGCTCATGCCATATCGCATTTCTAAGAGCCAGCTGAGTAGATGCTGTAGTAGCTCCTAACTGAGCTCTGTTTCTCACTTTATTAAGATTAGTAATAGCAGTTCCTGTGTTTCCAAGCTCATTGGCAGCCTCTGCATTGATCAGCAGTACTTCTGCAAATCTAAGGATTCTGATATTTTGTCTTGAACCGTAGGCACAAGCGCTGTTATTCTGAGATTTGGGAACATATATTTTCTGGTTGTACGTCGTCACAGAAGCCGCATCTCCCATGGCAATAAGATCACCTTCAGGAGTGGTTTCCCCATTTCTGAGAATAGTCAGCTCTTTTCTGATATCTCCCGGCTCAAATGCGTTCTCCAAAGCCTGAGAAGGAGTGAAGAATCCCCATCCGAACTGATCTCTTACGCCCTGAACTTCAGCATACTGACTTCCTCCATATTGAGAAGAACATTCGCAGTTTACTTCAAATACAGACTCAGAACCAAATTCTCCTGCAATTCTGAATAAATGATTGAAATCAGGATCAAGACCATAGCCCATTCCGATAACCTGATTAGAGGTATCATAGGCTTTCTGCCAATCTTTCTTATACAGGTACACTTTGGAAAGCATTCCTAAAGCAGCGCCTTTGGTTACTCTTCCAAGATCTGCTGCTCCATAAGACTGAGGAAGAACTGCCGCAGCGCTTGTAAGGTCAGAAATAATGAAATTATATACTTCTTCAGCAGAATTTCTAGGAATTTTATAGGTAGATGGAATACCGTCAAAAATAGGAACGCCACCGTAAATTCTTAATAAATTAAAGTAAAAATAAGCTCTTAACATTTTAGCTTCTGCCACCAACCGGTCTCTTAGGGTAGCGTCCATGCTGATGTTCGGAACATTGGAAATCACCTGATTACATCTGTTGACAGCCTGCCATTGTCCGATCCAGTATCCTCTTACTCCATCATCACTTACGGTATAGGTAAACTGATCATAAGCATTGATGAAAGATCCATCCCCAGGGTTGGAACCTTTAACCACGTCATCTGCCGGCACTCCAAATACAAATTGATAAGGAAAGGCTGAATTTTCCCAGCTTCTTAAGAATAAATAAATGGCATTGGTAGCCTGCATCGCATCGTCCTGTGTCTTGAAAAATGCTCCAGCTTCTGTTGTCCCTTCCTGTTTTATATCCAGATAATCATCTTTACAACTGATCACCAGTGAAAATAAAGCGACGGATAAAAATATTTTTTTCATGATTTTCTCTAATTAAAAGGTTAAATTCATACCAATGGTATAGATGGCTGAAATTGGATAGATACTGTTGTCAACACCCATTTGTACTCTGTCTGTATTTAAAATCTCCGGAGAGAATCCGTTATACTTAAAGCTTGTCCATGGATTTTGAGCACTTACGTATAGTCTAAGCTTGGTTACCATTAAAGATTTAGCAAAATCTTTAGGCAGGTTGTATCCTAAAGTAATATTTCTAAGTCTTATATAACTTCCACTTTCTACGAAAAAGCTGTTCGGCTTAATGATTTCCTGGTTATTGGTTGTCATAGAATAGGTATTTGAAGTTCCCTCTCCATGCCATCTGTTGTTATAGAAATCTAAATCCCAGTTTTCGTTTCCATAACGTTGTTCACGGTTATAGTTGTAAATCTTGTTTCCAAATACACCCTGGAAATCTAAAGCAAGATCAAAATCATAGATATTTAAATTAACACCAAAACCGTACGTTCCTTTTGGAATCGGACTTCCCAGGAATGTTTTGTCTCTGGAATCAATAACTCCATTGCCGTCTATATCCTGAAACTTGAAACCTCCTACTTTAGGGGTGTTTTGCTGTGCCCAACCATCTATATCCTGCTGATTCTGGAATACCCCAACTACCTGATATCCATAGTAAGAACCTACCGGCTGTCCGTTCTCTAATCTAACAATAGAGTTTCCGAATAAACTGGCTCCTGTATTTAAATATGATCCTTCATATACAGAAGTGATCTTGTTTTTGATGGTCGTTAAGTTTCCATAAACCCCCAACTTTATCTTATCATTGATTCTGGTATCATAGTTTACTGATACTTCAAAACCACTGTTGTTGAAAGAGTATGCGTTCGTAACGAAATTATTCCAGTTACTCGCTCCTGAAACGGTTCCCTGAACCACTCCGTATACCACATCTTTGGTATCTTTATCGAAGTAGGTTGCATCAATTTTAAGTTTATTATTGAATAACCCCATTTCTAAACCGATGTCTCTACCTGTGGTAGTTTCCCACCCGATGTTCGGATCAATAACAGTATCGATCGTCTGTGCCGGAGCTCCAGTATTTCCATAATAAGCACCGTCTTTAAAGATTGTAGTCAAAAGAGTATAAGCTCTTTTTACATCCGGGTTTCCAAGTTTACCCCAGCTTGCTCTTAATTTTAACAAACTGAATACATTCTGGTTGCTCATGAATTCTTCTTTAGAGATCACCCATCCTGCACTTACTGCCGGAAATATTCTGTGTCTGTCATCTGAAGAATATTTTGAAGTACCGTCTCTACGAACAGATCCGTTCAGAAGATATTTCCCTTTATAATCATAATTGATTCTCCCAAACATAGACTCAATCCTATCCTGATAAGGTGCTACACCATAAGCTTCCACTGCATTGGAAACTTTAACGATATCTGTTCCACTAAAGATATTCAGGGACTCATTTGATCCGTTAAAGTTGACATTCAAGGCTTCTAAATACGTTTGTGAATAGGAGTTTCTTGTTCTGGAATATCCTGCAAGAATCTCAAGATTATGGTTACCCAATGATTTTTTCCAGCTTAATGTATTATCCCAGATATAATTTCTGTTTTTAGAATCCCTTGTGATGAGCTTATTAGGTTTCTGGTCCGACGTGGGAGCAGAAGTAATTGTAGGGGTAAATTCGTACTGGCTTGTATTATAGTTATCTGTTGTATAGCTAACTCTTAAAGTAAAATCACTTAAAAATTTATACTCAGCCCAGATATTGTTCAGCATTCTTTCCTGTCTGATCTGCGACCGGTAAAGATCCAGTACAGCTCTTGGGTTAGGAATAGAATATCCATTAAAATACTGATAGTCTCCTGAAACAGGATTCATTACAGGAAAAGTCGGAGGGGCGTTATATGCATTCAGCAAAGGATTTTTTGCAAGATCGGTACGCATTTTTGAAAATGAAAAGTTATCTCCGATCGTTAAATTATCCGTGATCTTATAGCTCAGGTTGACCTTCGTATTGAATCTGTTAAATCCTGTTCCTGAATTATAACCTCTTCCTGCAGCAAAATTTCCTTCATCCTGCAGGTAACCTACACTACCGTAGTAATTCAGTTTTCCTAAACTTCCGGATGCTGAAAAATCATTTGAATTGATGATACTTGTGGTAAAGATCTCTTTAAACCAATCAGTATCAGAAGGAAACTGGGCTCTGGAAATAGATCCGTTGCTGCTTCCGTTATCATTAATCAGTTTTTCATTATAGAGTTCAATATACTGATCAGCATTAAGCATTTTAGGAACGTTGGTGATTTTCTTCACCCCTAAATAAGAACTGAAGTTATAAACTGGCTTTCCTTTCCCTGTTTTTGTTTTAATAATTACCGCTCCGTTGGCTGCTCTGGCTCCAAAGATCGCCAAACTGGACGGATCTTTCAGCACACTCATAGATTCTATATCCTGAGGATTAAGGAAAGATATATCATCGGTAATCATTCCGTCTACGATGAATACAGTCTTCCCTGTCAGTGAACCGACCCCTCTGATATCTACTCTTGGAGAAGTTCCCGGCGTTCCTGAGTTTAACACCTGTACACCGGATAATTTACCCTGTATTGAGCTTATTGGATTGGCATTGGGCTTATCTGCAAGGTCTTTTGCAGAAACCATCCCGATACTTCCGGTAACATTCTCTTTTTTCTGAGATCCATATCCGATCAGAACTACTTCCTCGATCTTCTGCTCCTTGGCAGCAGTATCTTTAGGAGTAGTCTGTCCATTGACATTCATACCGAAGTACAAAACTGCAATGAGACATGAATACTTTAAATCACGTTGTTTCATATAGTTCAATTTTATTCGTACAATCTAATTTTAACTGATGTCCTTATTGGTGGAGTTATTTAAATTCTCAAAAAAAGACATTAGTCAAAAATAGAAAAAAAAATGAACATTGTTAACATATCTTAAAAATTTAAAAAAAATACATAAATGTTAAACAAAAAACTGAATAAATCAGACTTAATTAAGCAAATGACATTATAACTATCAATTTACAATAAAATAACCAATCAAAAAACCAGTGTTTTTAACAAAATATTCACCAAATTGGTACCAGAAATTTAATATTTTGTTAATACAGGAATAGTGTTTACCTTTGGCGCAATATTTGAAAAAATAAGATAAAAGATCAATGAAAAAATATATCATCTCGGCAGCACTGTTAATAGGAACCGGAGTCGCGGTTTTAACCAGTGTCCAATCATGCCAGACAATGGCCACGACTGACCTAGGTTTATCCATCATAAAAAGGGTTTTGCTGAACGGTATTGATAAAGGAATGGGAATCTACAGTAATAAAGAAGCCTTTCTTCAGAATAATATGGTAGACAAAGCCCTTCCCAAAGAACTTAGAGACATCAATTCCACTTTGGAAAAGATTGCTCCATCGCTGGTAGCCAAGGAAAGGGATTTTATTGCGCAGGCAGCAGCTTATACTGTGAATCTTTCAAAGCCTATTCTACAGGATGCAGTGAACAGCTTAAATGCACAGGATGTTACAAGAATCATCCAAGGTACTACAGCGACGCAAATTTTAAAGGAAAAAACTTCTCAACAGCTTGTAGCAGCTATTGCTCCGAAAGTAGATGAGAAATTAAATGAATATGGAATTGCAAAAACCATTAATACCGCTCTTTCTGGAAACAATCTTCTTGGAAGTCTTTTAGGCGGAGGCAACAGCAATGTAAATACAGGCGGATTGAGTAAACTGGCTTCTGAACAGTTAGTCAATGGATTGTTCAATATTATCGAAGATTATGAGCATCAGAACTCCAAAGCGCTGCTCGGACCTCTTGGAAAATAGATTTTTTTTCGCTATATTTATATATAATTTAACAACGGCAGATGGACATATTACAAGGAAACCAACACGCAAATCCAGAGGAATTTTATAATTCCCTTAAGGAAAAACTGGAAGGTCATCATGACTTTCCTGAAGATTATTTATTCAAGTTTATCATTCCTACAGACGAGGCAAAACTTACTGAAATTTATAAAGTTTTTGATGGCATTAAATTTACCCTGGGAAACCGCGAAAGTAAAAACGGCAAATACACGGCATGCAATATCAACGCATTTGTTCTGGATGCTGATCAGGTAGTGACTATTTATAAAGAGGTAGCAAAAATAGAAGGCGTTATTCTATTATAAAGAACAAAAAAGTCAGCTTACGCTGACTTTTTTTATGTTCATTATTTTTCAATAAAAAATTTCACATTTTCAATAGGTCTTCCCAGCATGGCAACAGATCCTTTTATCAGAATAGGCCTTTGTATCAGGGAAGGATTTTCAGAAAGGATTTTGATCCATTCTTCTTCAGAATAATTTTTATCCGCATATTGCTCCATATACAGTTTATCTGTTTTCCGGATCATATGAAATACACTCTGATTCAGCTTTTTCAGTACTGTTTTAATCTCTAATATGCTCAAAGGATCTTCCAGGATGTTGATGATCTCAAAAGGCACACCATTTTCATCCAGATACTCCAGGACAGCATTTGATTTTGAGCAGTTTCCGTTATGTAAAACCTTAACCATCATAATATAATTATTTTTAAAGATGAAACTCTTTCTTTCAAACTTAGGAAGAAATGAATTGAAAGCGGTCTTAAATTCTGATAAAAATTTGTTAAAAAAGACCGTTCAGTTCTGCTTCGATCTTTTCCAGGATAAATCCGAAATCTTCAGGTTTTTCCACAAAATCCAGATCGTCTACTTCGATGATAAGAAGCTTTCCTTCTGTATAATCGGAGATCCATTTTTCATATTTCTGGTTCAGTTTTGAAAGGTATTCAATACTGATGGATGCTTCATATTCTCTGCCTCTCTTGTAGATCTTTTTCACAAGGTTCGGAACGTCAGATTTTAAATAAATCAGCAGATCCGGCGCAGAAACAAATGATTTCATCAAACCAAAAACAGAGATATAATTATTGAAATCCCTGTCTGAAAGAAGTTTCATATCATTCAGGTTTTCGGCAAAAATGTGGGCATCTTCATAGATGGTACGGTCCTGGATAATATTTTTCCCACTTTCTCTTATCTCTTTTACCTGACGGAATCTGCTTCCTAAAAAATAGATCTGAAGGGCAAAACTCCATTTGCTCATATCGGCATAAAAATCCTCAAGGTAAGGATTGTGGTCTACATCTTCAAATTGTGCATCCCATCCGTAATGCTTGGCAAGCATCGTGGTTAAAGTTGTTTTTCCTGCTCCAATGTTTCCTGTAACTGCAATATGCATTCTCCTAAGTATTTTTTTTATTAATTGGTCTAAACACCTGCAGCCTGAACTTCGGAAGTATCTTCCATCAGCTTCTGTAAGGTATGATCAGGAGCTTTCTCAATGGATTCCTTTTTCTCTTCCTCTGTTTTCTTCCCTTCTTCTCCCGCCGTTTTTTCAGATGAAGGCTCTGTTACCGGTGGTGCAGTTTCCTGCTTGTTTTCGGGTTCTGTCTGCAGTTTAGTTTCCTTTATTTTTTCCAGGTTGTAAATATAGAGTTTGTTGGCTTTGATTTCAAAATAAGAAAGGATGTTTTTATCCACAATTTGTGCATCCTTATCTTCAAAAACTTTCACCATTCCTTTTTCAGGATCGTATTTCAGAATCGCGTTGTCTGCGACTACCAAAACAGTTTCATTTTCTCTTCTGAAACGTTTGCCGTTTTCCAGCGGGGCTTCAAAAAGTTTTTCAAATTTCAGCGAATATATCCTGATATGTTTTCTGGTTAAAATATAGACCTTGGTTTCGTAGACCAAAAGATCCATCAGATCATCAAAGCTGATATCAAAAGGATAAGCGTTGATCATGGTATCATTTCTGAAATTGTACTGAATGAGGCGTTTCGTACTGTCATCCAGAAGCCATAGCTGCTGAAGATCTTCTGCGTAAGCCATTTTGATAAACCCAAATTTTTGTTTGAAGTCAACCTTTTGGATCTCGTTCATATTCTGATCTACAAATTTCATTTCCTGAGCATTTTCTGAAAATAATGCGAGGCTCAGAGGATTTTGTACCGACTGTACTTTATAGGGAACCGTGAGCATCATTTTGCCAATTTGTCTGCCCAAAGAATCATATTTGGTGAAACTGAAATCTTTATTTTTATAGATATACAGGTAGCCGTAATCGTCGGCGAGCATATCTTTGGCTTCCTTTAGTTTCAAGGTGTCCAAAGGAAGTGATTTCTGTGCAGAAACTGTACAGAAAAAGAAGGTCAATATGATATAAAGTAGTTTCAAAATCTATTTTGGCAAAGATAACTTTCCTCCGGGGAACGTCAGCAATTTACATCCTTTTATTTGAATTTTAAATAATGAACTACTGAACAGCAATTTCATAAATTTTCGCCCAGTTTTTGCCCGTCACCAGCATATTATCACCCTTAAAAGCAATTCCGTTTAGAACATGTTCGCTGTTCCCCTGATCATTTTCACGCGTTAATTTGGTAAAATCAAACTTTCCTACAACTTCACCTGTAGCAGGATTGATTTTTAGAATAATCGGCTGATGCCAAACATTGGAATAAATGAACCCCTTATGATATTCCAGTTCATTAATATTATCATAGATCTCTGCATTTCCTGCCACGGCGACTGTTCTGACTACCTTGGAAGGATCATTAACATCCAGAAAATAAAGGTTTTTTGAACCGTCAGTTGCGACAAGATTTTTCCCGTCATAGGTCAGACCCCACCCTTCTCCGATGACATTCGGTAACGGAAATTGGGAAAGTTTTTTTAACGTATTTTTATCGTATACAAAACCAATTTTACTTTTATACGTCAGCTGGTAAATTTTATCTCCTACCATAGCACAGCCTTCAGAAAAAATATCAGCGGGCTGTTTTTCCACAATACCAGGAGTAGATGAACCTAAAGTATATTTTATCAGTTTAGAAGCACCGTCCAAGCCAGCACTTTCGTAAACCGTATTGCCTTCCATAAGAAAACCTTCAACAAAATTAGTCGGATCATGAGGATAATCTGCAACGATGCTGTATGAAATATTCTGTTCAGGATTTTTTGCGAAAACATTGATGGTCGCATCCTGGTTTAAGGTCTCTCCGCTTTTGGTTTTAATGGTAAAGGTTACGTCATTATCTCCCAGGGTGAAAAACTTAGGATCAATCGTCAAATTTGAAGTTTCATTTTCACCAAAGCTTATTCTAATACTTTCTGCATGATCTGTAACTTCTTTTGGAAGAGTAAGCCGGTCTCCAAAATGATATCCTGTTGTTTCCTTTGAATTATTGTAATCAGCCAGTGAATCGAGCATTTTTTCCTTGTTATTACATGATGACAACAGGGAAATGACTGCTAAACCGGCTATGATATTTCTTTTCATTGAATTTTTAATCATTCGTCAAAAATAGTAAATTTTTAGTCCTTACATGACAATAGCGCTCCTGAGGAACGCTATTTTTTATGGATAGATCTTTATTCAGTTTATTTGATCTGAACTTCATAGATTTTTGGCCAGTTTTTACCGGTTACAAGCATATTGTCGCCTTTGAAAGTAATTCCGTTCAATACGTCATCACTTCCTTTGGTATTCTGTTTCGCAATATCTGTAAAGTCAAATGTTCCTACGACTTCTCCCGTTGCAGGATTGATCTTTAATACCACAGGTTTTTGCCATACATTGGCATAAATGAATCCGTTGTGGTATTCAAGTTCGTTCAGTTGGTCATAAATTTGTGAACTTCCTGCTACTGCTACGTATTTGATCAGTTTTGAAGGGTTGTTGGCGTCCAGGAAATACAAAAGCTTGCTTCCGTCTGATGCAATGAGGTTTTTCCCATCGTAAGTAAGTCCCCAACCTTCGCCTAAAACGTTTGGATAAGCGAATTCAGAAAGGAGTTTAAGAGTGCTTTTATCATAAATATACCCTTTTTTACTGTGCCATGTCAGCTGGTACACTTTATCTCCCACGATCGTACTTCCTTCAGAGAAATCTTCCTGTGCCTGTTTTGTAGAGGCCAACGGAGTTGTGGTCCCTAAAGTATATTTCAGAATCTGGGAAGAGCCGTTCTGTCCGTCACTTTCGTAAATGGTATTTCCTTCGATCTGGAACCCCTGTACAAAATTCTTCGGATCGTGCGGGTATTCTGCGATGATCTGGTAGGCTATATTTTTCTCAGGATTTTTTGCAAATACATTAATGGTCGCATCCTGATTCAGAGTTTTTCCTCCTTTTGTTTTAATGTTAAAAGTAACGGCATTGTCGCCTAACGTAAAGAATTTAGGATCAACTGTTAAATTTGAAGTTTCTTTGTCTCCAAAGCTGATGCTGATACTTTCTGCATTTTCCGTTACCTCTTTTGGAAGTTCAAGTTGATCACCGAAATGATATCCTTTTTCTACCATTGTATTATTATATTCATTCAGCGTGTTCAGGATCTTTTCATCTTTATTACAAGACGCCAGCATCAAAACCACCGCTAAACCTACTATGATATTCTTTTTCATTTAATTTCTAAATATTTCCCCAAAAATAGCAAAATTTATTCCGTATTGCCAACATTATCCACGGGCTGACCAAATTGTAACAGATAACCGTTGTTATCATAGACCGCAAACTCTCTCATTTCCCATTCAAAAGTTTCAATTTCGTAACAGACTTTTGCTTTTGTTTTAAGATCTTCCCAAAGTTCATCAACATTGTCTACATTGAAATACAATGAGCCTGTAAAGCCTATTCCATTGGGTTTTTCATAGTCGTTTTGCGAAAGCATGATCATTACCTCATCCTTCTTAAGCGATGCCCATTGCCATTCATCATTTCTTCCGATTAAATTAAAGCCGAGAATCCGGGTGTAAAACCCTATTGTTTCATCTATATTTTCTGTCCAGAGTATGGGGCGGAGTGCTGTAAATGTCATACTTTCCAGGATTTAAAATTACTTTTACTGATCTTCATATTAATGGAAAGCCAAAGTTCGTCATCGATGCTGACTTGGTTCATCACATCGGGATCAATTTCAAAACCTACTTTTTTGTAGCATTCGATGGCTCCGGTATTCCAGTCGTACACATTAAGTTCTGCTGTTTCTCTCTCAAAGGTATTGAAGCCATATTGCAGCAATTCCAGTACCGTTTTCTTTCCGTAACCTTTTCCTCTGTTGTTTTCGTCCCAGATCAGGATTCTCCCGAGCAGAAAAGTATTTTCTTTTAAAAAAATCTGAGCGTGGCCAATAGCACTTTGTTCGGTTTTATCAAAAATCCTGAACATGAATCTGTTTTCGTTGTCAAGATCATTTTCCAGCTGTTCTCTGGTCAGTGGAAAATGGTAAGCAGGGCCGGCAAACTGAAGAAGTGCTCTTTTGTCTTTTATTTTGGATATCAGCTCTGGAGCATCTTCGGTTTTAAAAATCTGAAGCTCAATCATTCGTTCTATTTTTCTACATATTCCTTCATACTCTGTCCTATAATTGAATTCCATCCTTCTATAAAACTTGCCCTGGAAAATATTTCTCCCAGATCATCGAATCCTTCAATATTTTCATGCGTCACCGTTACTAATGTTCCGTCGTTTTCCGGCTGAAGCTCCCATGTCACAGTTGTTACGGCATCAGAAAGTTCCGGATAAGACCAGCTATGCTTTAGTTTGCTGTTGGGAATTATTTCCAAAATACGGCCAAGATGGAGGTATTTCCCACCGTCACAGGATTCATAGAAGTCAAACTCTTTCCCAATTTCCAGCTCGAAATCCCGGATCGTAAAGTACCAGGATTTCATTTCATTCTTATCCGTCAGCGCCTTCCATATTTTTTCTGCGGAAGCATTTATTTTGTACTGAACAGTGATTGGGTTGTTCATATTTTTATTTTTTAATTAAAAAAGATCTAAATACTTGAATTTAGCTTTTCCAACACCTCCTTTTTTCCCATTTTCCATCGTTCTGATAATTCTAAAACCAATTCGTTTGAAAACCTTATATAAACATTACCTTCACCCAAACTTTCCTGATGTATTTTAAAGCTTTTAATAGATTCTTCCAAAGATTCTTCATGCACAACTTCAACTATACAGTTTTCTATTCCTAAAAAATCTTTGGCAAATGAACTTACTGCTGTTTCAATTGTTTTAAGATCAATCCCTTCATCAGGATGCCAAATATCCATAAATCGAGGCTTAATCCCTTTTTCATTTTTGGGAGCATCATAATCGACTTCTTGAAAGTCTTCATCATCAGGCTCGTCATAATAGAACCAATAATGACAGACCTCATCAGATAGATAATGCTGAACTGCCTCAGAAAAATCTTTTTCATCTTCTTGGTGTAGCAAATCATCTAAAGCATTTCTTAAATATCCTTTTGTATTTAAGCAAACTACGCAAATCCTTTCATCAGATTCATAAAACAATTGCAAATCTTCCCATCCTGCCTTATCGCAAAGGCCGTAAATTCCCCACCATACATTGGAAGATTCTGTTTTTACAATAATCTTTTTCGTGTTCATTTGTTTACATTACCATTTATCCATGAGAAAACCCTGTAATTTTAGCTTCATCAAAATCCAGCTGCATTTCTATAGATCTCATCACATGATCATCAAATATTTTCTCCTTTTTCATCCTGTGAAGTTCATTTCTCTGAGCCTGGATGATCTGCCGAAGCACATCTTTATTTTCGTTGATTGCATTCACATAATCTCCGGTTGAAGCCATACACTGGGCCTTATCTGCCATCAACATCATTTCGGTTTCCAGCTTGTGTTTCTGATGGCGTACCAATGTGTTCGTTACAGCCAGCTCGGAAAAATCATTTTCCAGTTTATGCAATGCTGTTTCTTTAAGCTTTCGCATCAGGATCACTTCCTGTTTTTCTTCCGGTAATTCGCTTCCGGCATCATCTATTTTCAACCATTTTAAGATCGGAGTCAGAAGGAGTCCCTGTCCTACCAATGTGATCAATATAATAACGAAAGTTACAAATAAAATGATATTACGGTGAGGAAAAGCATCTCCATTGGGCAAAAATGCAGGAATGGAAAGTGCGGCAGCCAGTGAAACCACTCCTCTCATGGCATCAAAACTGATGATGAAAGGTTCGCGCCAGTCCGGTTTTGGAATTTTGAGTCTTAATTCTTTAGAGCAGAGTCTTGGGAAATACATGACGGCATAGCTGTACAGTAACCGGGTCAAAATAATTGCTCCGCCAATCACTACACTATAAAATATGCCTTCTGAAATGGTATAGTCTTTCATGGCAGCAACGACTACGGGAAGCTCCAAACCAATCAGGATGAAAATAATTGTATTCATGAGGAATATCAGTACGCTCCAGACATTTCCGGACTGTATCCTGGAGGTATGGCTTAAATAGCAATGTGAATTATAAGACATCAAAAGTCCTCCTGCAACCACGGCTAATACCCCTGAAAAATGGAAATGTTCTGCACCCACATACATGATGTACGGAACGATCAGTGTAATGACGGTATCAATATTAGAATTGGAAGGAATAATCCTCAATAAAGCTCCGAAAAGCATTCCTGTAGCAACACCAACTACGACTCCACCCACCGCCATCATGAAGAAGTCCTGAATAGCATCTCTCCAGATAAACTGACCTGAAATTACGGCTGCCAAAGCAAATTTAAATACAATTAAACTTGAAGCATCGTTGATAAGACTTTCGCCTTCAAGGATACTCGTGATTTTTTTAGGGATCTTCATATGTTTTAAGACTGAAGTGGCAGCCACCGCATCCGGCGGAGAATTAACTCCTCCGAGCAGGAATCCCATGGCAACGGTAAGTCCGGGAATAATGGAAGATGAAAGATACGCCACAACAATTGAAGTCAGAAATACCAGCCCGAAAGCCATTGAAAAGATCTGCTTTCTCCATTTGTGAAAATCCTGCCATGACGTAAACCATGCGGCCTCAAACAGAATGGGAGGAAGGAAGATTAGAAATACCAGATCCGGTTCTATTTCAATATGCGGCATTCCCGGGATCAGGCTAATCAGAAGACCGGCAATCACGAGGAAGATGGGATAAGCTACTTTCAGCTTTTGCCCTATCATCACCAATATCATCACAGACAGCAAGACTGCAATGGATATTATAACATAACTGTGAATCATTTTGAGATGTTTTTTAAGTTGCTTTTAAATTTTTGTTAAACTGAAGGTGTTAACTTTCAGATCAACTGAACCTTTTCTGTTGGTTATCTTTATTGACGATATTTACAACTTTTGTTGGTTGATCGCAAAGGCGCAAGTTTGTATCCAGTGGCTGCTTGTAAGGCGCGATAAAATCGAAGATTTTCATCTGTTTTTTATCTTTTTTCCTTTTTAAACCGCATAGGTTTTTGGAATCTAAAGTACAGGATCATTACCTTTTACAACACAATATTGTTCTTTGGAGCAATGGCTGGAGGAAGATCGGACTCATCCAGCATATCTCTCATATCAATCTCTATGGTACGGCTGATCTGGGTAATCGGCACGTCATTCGGGCTGCCTTCAAAAGGGTTTACGGAAGCTTCTCCTACGCTGTCGAGGGTATGAAAACACCAGGTTACCATTAATGAAAACGGAATATTAAACCATAAGGTCCAGCCCTCCAAAGCTGTCCCTTCACCTAATTTATCGAGTTCTTTCAGTAATCCAAAAGGAACAAAAAGGATAAACAGCAACAAAAGATAGGTTGTAATTGATGAAAAGTTTCTCGGATACGGAAAGTTTTTAATTCTTTCTGCTTTTCCCTGATCGTCTGTAAATTTCACCAGCTGCTGGTTGATCTGTGTCCACTGAAAATCATTGAGATCTCCTCTGGCATAGGCTTCGGACAATTCTTTGCTCTGACTTGCCATTAACTGTGTTGCCCTGTTTTTTTTGCTTACAATATATTGAAGCTCCGCATCAGAAAGATACTTTTTCAGTTCATCATTAAGGTTGGTCAGTCTCTCCGGAATTTCATATTTCTTAGCATATTCATCGTATTGTGCTGTCCCCATATTCTCCCAGGTTCTGGGTTCGCGAAGCTGAAAACGGAGGGCCGTAAGCCACGCATAATGGCGGTGAAACATTTCTTTTACTTTTTGAGGATCTTTTCCGTATAGAGCATCTCTCAGAATATATCCAAAACTACGGCTGTCATTGATAATGGCGCCATAAATCTGTCTGGCTTCCCAAAGTCTGCTGTAACTTGCATTGTTTTTAAAACCTACGATAAAAGCTACCGCAGTTCCCAAAATAGCGATGGGCTGCCAAGGGACGGAAAGAAACTTCCATCCTGAAAAGTATAAAACTGTTGGTATGGCAGATAGTATTGTTAATATATAAATACTTCGTCTCGTCCAAATCGCGAATTCCAGCGCTCCGAATCTTTTCCCTGAATGCATATTGTGTTTATTTGTTTTTTGTTCTGTTGATTATAAATTCTAAACTAACAGTTTTTTTTCTTCATCATGGCATCCGGCAGAGACTGTCTGTATTAATTTTTATTAAAAGGAATATTATTATAGAAACCGATCTGGATCTGCCCGCGATTCCTGTTTTCCTGAATCTGGTTCATATATCCTGCTTCTATCCTCATGTTTTTATTAATGACATATCCTAAAGCTCCATATACTCTGTTCCTGTCGAAAACGGGACTATCAAAACTCAGAAATATCTCATTATACACTGATGCATAGAGAGATTTCGGCAGCATTTCTTTCTGGGTAATCGGAATATTCAACCCTATCATATATCGGAATCTCATTCTGAAGTCATCCTGTAGAAAACGTTCTTCCAAACGGTATCGGTGCTGAAGATTAAAACGTCCGAACTTCTGCTTTGTAATAAACTGCTGGAAGATCCGGTGTTCTATATTTTCTTTTTTTTCGCCGTTTACATACGGACGACTTAAAATAAACCCATAACCCAGTAAAACATTATTATTGTTTTCAGTCAGGTCATATCCTATGCCTGTACGAATTAATAACTGTTCAAGGTCTCCTACGGCATCAAAATTCCGGTACTGGATTTCGTTATGTAAATTCAGCTTCTTGCTGATCTTGTTATTTCCAAAATACATATACCATGCTCCTAAATCACTTTTCTGCGCAGAGGCTGCTATGGATCCCAGACTCAATACTGTAAATGCCAGCTTCGTCAATACCTTTCTCATAAATTCAATTACTATTATCTATCGTACAGAACAAAATTAATAATTTAAATCAATAATTGCAAACAAAAAGTACTTTAGGGTTTAGGCTATAAGAAACAGGCATAACCATAAAGATTAGCCTGGAATCTGTTCTACAAGGATTTCGTTTCCATCTGTATCAAAATAAGTACAAGTCATCTCATTAAGATCCATCTTCCAGCCTTCTACTCCATTGTCCGCACAGTCATTGCAAAATGTGAGGTAATCTGTACGGCCTTGCTGATGAAGCTTTAATCTTGTTTTAAATTGTTCAAGATTTAATTTTCCGGAAACGAGAATAGGATCGTACTTTTTTCCAGTCTCTGCCTTTTTATTTTCTGTGTCAAAATACCGGGTATTTCCATCTGCTACAGAAACCGTATAATCCGATACGCCAAGATTTTTTATAGCCTGGATATATGCCGGAAAATCTGCTCCGCTTTTTACTTTCCGATGTTCCGCTTTAATTTGTTCGATTGTAAATTTCATATTTGTTTGTTTTTTTACGCCAGAGGCTTTAGGCATTAAGCTATAAGCTTTATCAACACGCCCTAATCCCTATGACCTGCTACCTGTCATCTGCTCCTTCACCTCTTCCCAAATTTAATTTTTTTTGGAATGCAAATGTACTATTAAAATAAAAACCGGCAGATATCTAAGCCGGTAAGTTTTTCCTATATCCCTTATACAAAGAATGAATTTTAAGGATGCTGCTGTGCTTTTGCAGGATCGTCATAGTTGACCATCCAGTGGATCCCGAATTGATCGGTAAACATTCCGAAATAGGCCCCCCAGAAAGTATCTGCCAACGGCATGGTTACCTCTCCTCCTGCAGAAAGTCCATTGAATAACTGATCTGCTTCTTCTTTAGATTCCGCGTTGATGGAAATCGCAAAATTATTTCCTTCTTTCAGCTTAGATGACCATTCTCCGGCAGTATCGCTGCCCATTAAGATGGTTTCTTTTGAAATAGGAAGAGAGACGTGCATGATTCTGTTTTTGTCTTCTTCGGAAGTTTCTTTGCCTTCCATTGGAGGCATTTCCCCGAATGTTCCGATGTAAGGATACTCTCCTCCGAAAACCGACTTATAGAAATCGAATGCTTCTTTGCAGTTTCCATTAAATGTTAAATAAACGTTTACTGATGCCATGATTGATTTTTTTTATGAGTTAAGTTTTAATAAGTCTCTGTTGAAGGTTTTTCAGATAATTCTTTCAATCTGGAAAGTCCTTTCTGATAATCTTTTCCAATCGCATTTTCCATATTCATAAACATTTTCATTACGGTGAACGGATAAGGTATTTTGGATGTAAATCCCCATGTTGCCTTAGTTCCTTTGCCTTCCGGAACGATTTTCACGTAAGCATTGGCTTCACTTTCATAAGGGGTTAAAAATTTGATTTCCGTATCAATTCTTTTCGCTGCTGCATCTACTTTTTTCACTTCCTGACATCCTTTTCCTGCAGTCCCTTTCTGACTGTCCCAGCATACTTTTTCGCCCGGCTGACCGGTAGTTCCGGTCCAGTCTTTTTTCATCTGAGGATCTAATTCATTCCATGGGCTCCATTGGTCCATTGCTTTTAATGTATTGGTCTGTTGCCATACTTTTTCGGATGGTGCATTGATGGTTATTGATTTCTCATACACACAGTCTCCTGAGATAAAAGCGGCTACGATCATCCATAAAATAAGGATGGAACCGAGAACGAGTATAATTCTTTTTAATATTTTCATCATGAGGTTATCTATGTTGGTCTATTAAGATCATGTTTCCGTCCGGATCTTTCAGGAATATATGTTCCGGTCCTGAGGTGGTTTCATCGGCAGCTTTCTCAAGTTCCACTCCATTTTCTTTTAAATGTTTCTGAATATCGCGAACATCGTCAAAAGATTCCAGATTCCGGGCATTTTCGTCCCATCCGGGATTGAAGGTCAGCATATTGCCGTCGAACATCGCCTGAAACAAGCCAACCAAAGTACTTCCGTTTTTCATGATCAGATAATTCTGTTCCATTGCTCCGGCCATTACAGAGAAGCCTAATTTTTCGTAAAAATCTTTGGATTTCTGAAGATCTTTTACACTTAAGCTGATTGAAAATGCTCCTAATTTCATATCTATTTTACATTTTAAATGACCATCTGTATTGAGTGTACCCCATGACCATTTCATATTTTTTTTGTTTTTAAAGCCAGTTTACTTCCTGCGAATACCAATCCCCATACAGCAATCCCCAAAATCCAAAACCAGATCGGTGTGGGCAAAGAAACCATCATATAGATCGTTATGCATAGAAAAATAACTCCACAGACTACCGCAGAGGTATGTTTTCCGTTATTTGCTACTTTTGAAGCTGTAAATCCTGAAATGAAAGCTGCTATAGCATACGCAATAATCACAAAGAACAGCGCCATAAAAGGAGCTTGTGCCACATAGTTTTTCATCGCTACCATATCATCACTTCCGGCTCCGGCAGGCGGAGGATACAATTGATGACCTATTTTTTCAACGATGGTAATGCAAATGATTCCCGCAATCAGTCCGGCAGGAACAGCCAGTATTCTTCTTATCACTATTATTGGTTTTTTAGACGGGTTTTGAAGTCCAGTTTCCCGTCATAACTTTTCCAATCTCCAATGAATTCTATATACTGTCCATCTACTTTTTCAGTTTTTTTATTCCATCTAAAGCTATACACAAATTTACCTTTGAAAATACCTGAATGTTTTCCTTTGGGTTCTTCTGCAAGTTCATATTCCCCGAATACCAAGCCTTTACTTTTGGCATCTCTATATTTTGTGATGGTAACTTTTCCTTCATATTTGGAATAATTATTATCCACAAGAGAATACCCTGAAATAAAATATTCCTGATCATTCTTTTTGTTCTGTTCAGAAATATTGACTTTCAATTTCAGTTCCTGTCCGCGGTCGCCAATGGTTCCGATATAAGGTTTACTGTTGTTGAGCCAGACATTAGAAATATCCGGCATTTGCCCCCATGCAAAATTGCAGGCAAGAATGAGGATCCATAAAAATTTTTTCATATTGTGTTATTTAAACTCCAAATTGGGATAAGTGGTGGTTCAAATGTTTTGCAAACATATTATTCCACTCTGTAGATTTCAATTTTCCAAAAGAAAATGATTCTTTATCATCAAATGCTTCCGGACCCAGCTGTTGTGTTTTCTGGATAAAGCCGATGAGTCTTTTCTTCTCGTCATCAAAGTTTTTTCTTCCGGTAATTAAAAACTGAGGCGCTGTAGGGGAATCTCTGGGATACGCCTTTTCTCCCACCACTTTAGATTTTACAAATGTTTTTAAAATAAATTTGGCAATAGATCCCGGTTTTTTATGTTTTTCCGGTTCGTACACCATTTCATAAGATACACAGCAGTGCGCAAGCATCTGGTCAACCGTCATCTTCCCCCATAGTCCGTGGGTATCCTCCACCAAATTATTTATCCTATCAATATAGTTCTGAGCATCTTTTGCATCAAATACATTTTCCATATTATGTCTAATTATCTGAAAGCAAATATATCAGTTTTTTCTTTTGATTTTTACAAAGGGATAAAAAAAACGGTGACGCATTTGAGGGAACGAGTTTAAGGAGTACCGATTATTGGCTGCCCGTTCTGAGTTGCTATTTGAGCGATGCAGGTTTTCATAATGCTGGGTCAATTATTGGTGAAATTGGTTATATTTTAAATACTCACAACACCCCCCCCGAGACTATTAATTACCCTAACGTTCGCATCACCCGCAATTCTATTCCTCATGCAATTCCTTACTCTCCACCGGAACGGCCTTTTTAAAAATAAACCATAGTTTTATTTTTAAAGCAATCCAGCCAATAACAGCATACACTACCAGCAGGATGCTTAGATGTTTTAAATAAGGAAAGGTAAGTTCGACAGAGCCTTTTTGTATCAACAGAATTTTAAAGGCCTGAAGAAAAGGAGTTAAAGGGATAATGTTAGCTATAAATTGTACAAAAGCAGGCATTGCACTCAAAGGCCATGTAAATCCACTGATAATGAATGCTGGAGACGCAATGACCATTAGGATCTGAGTCGCTTTTAAAGCATCAGGAATCAATATACTGATGAATACGCCCAAAAATGATGCGGAGCCTACAAATACCGCTGTAAGAAGGATGAAATTAAATATTCCTTCCGGCATCGGAACCCGGAAAATCATGTGCATAAAGTAATAGACTCCGACAATAAGGATGGAAAATACCCAGATCGGAAACACTTTGATCAGCATGGTCGGGAAAGCCCATCTTTTCATCTTCGCGTATTCTTTCACGAAAGATCCTCTTTCAAACTCTGCGGCAAAACTTACTGCCATCGCAAGAAGAATAACCTGCTGAAGGACTACAGCCAGCATGGCCGGCCACATGAAGATCAGATAGTTTCCTGTAGTATTGAAAAGGGTGATATAATTGGCTTTGAATGGTTCATATTGGGTCGCCGCTTTGGTTGCGGGCATTCCTGCTTTCTGCAGTGCTTTGATGGATGCTCCGGCAGAAAAAGTACCTATCGTAAGCTGAAGTGCCTTGGAGGCAAAATTGGCGGTAAGAACGTTTCCGGTGTTGATATAAACATTCAGTTCGGGATATTTTTTCTGGAGCATTTCTGCCTCAAACCTTGATGGAATGATAACGACCGCCGCTGCTTCATGTCTGATCACCTCATCTTTTATGCTTAAGGGTTCATGGGCATACTTAATAATGCTGATACTTTTATTGTCATCAAGCATATCGGTCAGCTGACTTGACAAAGGAGTATTATCCCGATCGATCACCAGTACCGGTGTATTTTCTACTTTTCCGCTTTTGTACACGAAACCCAATAATGTGGCATAGAATACCGGAGCCAGAAAAAATACGGTCCTTAGGGTAGAATTGCCTATAAAAAGCTTGAACTCCCGTTTTAAAAGTCGGAAAAATTCTTTCATAATTATTTCAGGATAACGTTAGCATTCACCAATATACTTTTAGCTTTATTCATGTCAGAAGGCTTCACTTTGATTTCGTAAACCGCATCCTGCAGCTGATAATCGGGATAAGCGGTAGTGATGTCTGCGTATCTTGTCAGCTGTTTGATATAGACAATGGTTCCGGTAAGCATTTCTTTGTTATAAACCACCTGCATGGTGACGGTCTGCCCTTTTTTATATTTTGAGATTGCGCTTTCAGGCACTGTGAATCTGAAGTATGTACTCTCGGGAATATATCCGTTGAATAATGCAAAACCAGCCGTAGCCAATTCTCCGGTATTGAGGCTGATGGTTTCAATTTCCATATCATTGGTTGCAATAATGTATCTTTCAGAATAGGCTACATTGGCTTCCTGAAGGGCTCCTTTGGCTTGCGAAGCCTGTCCTGCCGCCATTTCTACTTTTTCTACACGGGTTCCTCTCTGCACATCATCCAGCTCTGCTACAACGGCGTCATACTGGGCTTTTGCTCCCTGCATTTTTGCATAAATTTCATCGTATGCCTGTGGAGACATGAGACTGTCGCGGTACATATTACTGGCTCTTTTAAAAGACTTCTGAGCAAATTCATACTGTTCTTTTAAACCTTTGTATTTAGCCTGAAGCTGTCTCAGCTGATCTGCGGTAGCTCCGTTTTTTGCCATTTGCTCCTGAGCTGTTGCCGCACTGACAGCACCCTGAGCCTGGGCAATTTTTGCAGACACTTCCGGAACATCAAGCAGAGCCAGAGTATCTCCTTTTTTTACAGACTGACCTTCAGTTACATATATTTTTAAAATTCTTCCGGTAACCTTGGGAGCAAAGGAAATGACATCCTTTTTGGTTTTGCCTTCAGAATCGTTAAGGTTTTCTTTTTTTTCACTGCAGCTCCCTACTAGAAAAAGAACGGCAAAGGCTATGAATATATTTTTATGCATTATTTTAATGGTAAGGGGTTAATATAATTTGGTAATATCAAGTTCCTGAGTCGATCTCATGAGTTCTATTCCGGCTCTTCTCTGGTTAAAAAGAGCATTCTGATATTCGAGTTCTACCAGTTCAAGATCATTTTCCGCATCAATGAGCTGAGATGATTTGCTCATTCCGTACCTGAATTCTTTTTCGGCCTGAACCAGTGCATTTTCAGCGAGTTCTTTTTCTTTGGCTTTTAAAGTGATCTGAGCGGTTGCAATATCATAGTTGGTCTGATTATTAGCCAGATTAAGGGTTAATTTTTTTAAGGCATCTTCTTTTTTGTTCTGAAGAACTTCTTTTCCCACTTTTGCGGTCTCTTCTGCATGTTTTCCTTCTTTTCCGTCAAAAATTTCCCATTTAAAACCTACACCAGCCGTTAACAAAGGAAGTACATTGATATTGGTAGGTCGCCAGTCCAGTTTAGCCCCTTCATATCCCAAAGCAGGAACTGCAGGAATTACATTTTCTGAAGTTTTAATACGGCTTCCGTAAAGACCGATATAATAAGCGGATGCCATCAGTTGTACTTTAGGGATCATCCATGTTCTTTCAGCTTTTATTTTGTAGTCTGCCGCGGTTATGCCATGTTCCAGTGCACGCACTTCAGCTCTTTCCTCGATTCCTCTTTCCGGAGATAAAAGTTCTACGGGAGAAAGTACCGGATCGATCATTTTAAGACGTTCTTTACTAATCCCGGTCAGAATATACAGCTGGGTAAGAAGGAGTTCTTTTTTCCCCTCATACTCTACTATTTTGGCATTCAGTGTGGCTTGTGCCAATTCTATTTTTTTGTGATCGTATGGAGTGATCAGGCCATAGCCTAAAGCTTTATCCGCTGTTTTACGGTTGATGTCAAGTCTTTTTTTACTTTCATCAAGAACTTTTTTAGACTGATGGATCAGGGCCAGCTGGTCGTATGCTTTTGAAATATTGGCTATGACATCATCTTTTGTTTTTTCAAGGAGAATATCTTCGGAGATCTTCTTTTCTTCGATTGCTTTCTTCAGATACTTTACTTTTCCGCCTGAGTAGAGAAGCATTTTGGCATCTGCTTTCGCAATTCCTGAAAACCCGGAAACATTCAGGTTATTGTTAAAACTTCCTTCGGGAATATTGATAAAAGGAGCCAGATTTATTTCCGGCGACGTCAGTCTCGCTGTGGCATTTAGATATCCGACCTGTCCGCTTACTTCCAGGGTAGGAAGAAAGATGTCTTTCAGTTTGTGTTCGTCAAGATCTGTGAGTTTGTTTTGGGTAATCTGCATTTTGAGATCGGAATCCCGAACCATGGCACTGTCTAAAAGTTCCTTAAAGTCCGGCGCAGACTGTGCCCAACAAAAAGCAGGGAAAGTCAAAAAACTAAACGTAAAAATCAATAAATTGTTTTTCATGGTTTATGTTTATAACAAATATAATGCAAAAATTTGTTAAATCAATGGAGATAACTCGCCAATAGGGTGAATTTAAATTAAGTTTAAAAATTGTTTAGTTTTAACGCTCTCATGATGATTGGCATAGAAGATTCGTTTAACTATGATTTAAAATTCATTTTAATTGAAAAAATATTGAATTATCTTTTATTCATAGGAATAGTTGTCTTTCTAATTTCATGTAATCTTTTTTCGAAACAGTAAGATGAGTGAAGGAGATAAGAATAGTTAAGAGAAAATCTAAAGATTTTTTTAAGCGTTGTTCTTAAAGCAGAGCTATTCTTAATATTCTTAAAAACTTAATGTCGCCTTAATGGTTCAATTTTTAGTTTCCGTAGATGTCTCCTATGACACAGATCAAAAAGTGTGTAAAATTTATGATTCAAAATATTGAAATTTTATAATTATGCTATCTGTAGTACTTCAAGATTTATCTGAGAAACCCGTGTAATCTGCGGGACAAATATTTGATGATGCCACAGAATAGACCCTCTGAAAAACAAAAAACTCCCCACAAAATGTGAGGAGTTGATTATTTAAGGTGATCAGATTATCTCTGAACCGCTGATTTCATTTTAGTATCAGGACGCAAAATACGGTAACGAACTTCAAGGTCTTTCGGTACATAGAATACCAAAGGCAGCTTGCTGTTGTATCTTACGATCTCCGGCTGAAGGGTCACAAATTTCTTTGTTTTCTTCTGATCCGGACAAGCCATTAAAGTTCCTCCTGTTTCACCAGTAGATTCTACTTCATAATAGTTGTATCCCCAACCCTGAAGATCCTGTGTTTTTACATTCCCCATTAAAAAATGTTTGTTGCAATCCAGCAATTTTTCAGCCCCTACAAAAAATTCTACTTTTAAGTCGCTTTCATTTTTGGCAACAGGCAACTGAATATATACCTGCTTAAATCCTTCTTTAGCTTTTGGGAACATTTCAATCTCCAGCTTCTCAAACTTTTCTGCTTTCTTTTGTGCGAAAGCATTTACACCTGCCAACATAATCAGTCCCGTCATTAAAGTTTTTGAAAATCTCATTTTATTTTATTTTAAAAATTTTACTACTTCCCTATAGCCAAAAATCATTCCAAAATCTGAACATTGCTTCCTTTTGTATGGGCATTCATCTGTGGTGCATAGTAATTCTGCATCGTTGTAATTCCATTAGAGAACTTCCCTGCCGCATTGGAGATCACATCATATTCAAAGACGTATTTTCCTTTTGGCATGTACTGGATGTAGAAATTCGTGGATGCATCTTTGGTAGACTGATAGTAGCCTAAACTGTTTTTCCACTGGTAACCGGACAATACATCTGTAGGTTCAAATCCAGCCGCACGCATATCTTTAATGTGAATAAATTCCATTGCCCTGTCTGTATTCAGGATCATTCTTACCGTTACTTTATCGCCTATTTTTAAAGGCTTATCCGCTGAAATTTTCTGAAGTTCTTCTCCGTTTACCGTTTTTACTTTTTTGTAAAGTTCTTTGGTAACGGAAATGTAGTTTTCAGAAGATTTGATTTTATCCAGATCTTCATAATACTGCCAGAACAATCCTCCCTGTACAATTCCGGGACCAGGTTTGGTAACGGTAACGGTTCCTAAGTTTTTGTCTACAACATCAGTTTTCACTGTTGATTTTACATAGCCTGTCGCCTGTGTTTGCGGAGCCAATTCTTTTCCACCCCAAACGATGGTTGCTTTATCACTTTCAGCAGATGTCCAGGATTTACCTGAGTTCAAGATGGTAAAGATGACTTCTGAAGTCCCTCTTGAGCTTCCCCATGAATTCACTTCCTTCTGGGTGATCAGCCAGATCTTCATGTCTTCGACGAATTTCTGATCGTTGGATTTTAATTTATTAAATGCCTCTAAAGCTCCTGCATGATTCACTACTTTAGATCCAAACCATCCCCAGTCGTTCAGGTTTTGTTTCCAGTAAACGCCCTGAGTTTTTGTATCAGTGGATGTTTCTTTCAGGTAGTTCATTAATTTATCTGAAACGTCTTTTAAGCCATAGTCATTCATTAATAAAGCGGCACGATGGAGTCCGAAGAAAGTGAAATCTGTGATCTTCGCTGTTTTCGCTTTCTGTTTCACCAGTGTTTTCAATGAGGCTCCTTTTCCTTTTAAAGGGTATTGTTTTTCCCAATAGTTTCGGGTATCAAGATAGTCTATCGCCCAGTTGTTCCAGATATTATCTTTCTTCGCATCCCAGTATTTATCGATTTCATTATCTGCATACTGAACCAGTTTAGTAATCAATTCCTGCTGATCCGCGCTCTGATAATCTTTCGCATTATCTTTTAACCAGGTATTGATCTTACCCAGGTTTTTAAGAATATAGAGAGACGTTCCGTAAGAACTTGGATAGCCGGGATACCATGAGAATCCACCGTCCGGATTCTGCAGTTTTTTAAGATCACTCCAATCCTGATTGATTGAATTTCTCATTGTATTGGCATCAAACAGGAGAGCCAGCTTCTGCATCTGCTCACCTTCATTTTTACTTTCGAGTACCCAGGGAGTTTCTTCCAGTAAAAGTTGTTTCAGTTCCTGATTCTTTTCAAGATTTGAATTGAGCAGTCCTTTATTCTGATATTCTTCAAAAACGGTTTTCATTTTTGGATTGGCCTTAAAGATCTCAGAGGCCAGTACATCGGCAAACCACTTGTTGAAGATCACATCGGCTGAGCTGTTCTGATCGTTTTTCAGACTTGGCAATGCAAACATGATTTCCCAGATTGGATTCGTGGTTAACTCCAGTGTATTCGACACATTGGTCATTGTTGTAGAGTTTGAGTTTTTAAGATTATCCAAAACAAAGGTTTTCGTTTCACCTTCTTTCACAAAAACCGGTACTGCATCCGTCACCAGCATTCTGTTCGGAAGTATGGCAATCGCCTGCTGTTCACCATCTGAATATGCTCCTGCTTTGGCCACTACTTTTAATATAATGGAAGATACATTATTCGGAACTTTTAATTTCCATGTTAACGCACTGTTTCCTTTTTCATTTAAATTAAAATTCTGTGTTCCGGCATTGATTCCGAATTGAGAAGAAATATTTTCATTCGTAAAGGCATCAAGAATCTGAAGTTCTGCTGAACCGCTTAGTTTTTTATCGGTAAGATTGGACAGTTTGGACTGAAGATTCAGTTCATCCCCTTCTCTTAAGAATCTTGGATAGTTGGGTGTTACAGAAAATTCTTTCTGCGTTACCACCTGTTTTTCCAATACAGCTGCTCTGGCATCTTTTGTGTGAGCCAGGAACATCAATTTCCACTTCGTTAATGCTTCCGGAGACGTAAACTCAAAACTTACATTTCCTTCTGCGTCTGTTTTCAGATCAGGATAAAAGAATGCGGTTTCGTTTAAGTTCTGACGTACGGGAACTTTTTCCAGATCTTTTTTCTCAACTGTCATTTCATTTAAAGATACTGCTGCATCAGCCTGAGCTTCCTGAGCACCTGCGTTTGCACTCACTTTCATTGATCTTTTTTGTACAGCTCCAATCATTACAACTTCTTCTGCCGAAGATGCTTTTGCAATAGGAGAAGGAGGTGATGCTACCATATTTTCAATCTGTAATCCGGCCACTCGTCCACCTAATCCATAACTACTATAATCACCATCAAACCAATTAAAATTCGGTATATCTACATATTTTCCATTGTAATACTTCAATCTTTTCTGATAGTATTGTTGTAGCAGATACTGTCTGATGTCGTAAGAGGTAACAATAGAATAGGGTTCATATAAATTCTGCCAGCTGAATGTATTCACTGCAAACTGATCCAGTGACATGTCGTACATATTGGCCAAGACTTCTGCATTGACTTTTTCTTTATCGCTTCCTGAAACTTTTACCGTCCATTTTTCTTTGGAGTTCGGTTCCAGTTTATCTCTGAATGTTACTGTTTCAATTTTTACAGGTTGTTCAGTATCTTTTATTTTTAAAGTCACCGCCTGCGTCTGTACATCATTGAATGCTGCAATCTGGAACTGAAGATTTAATGCGGATACGCCTTTGTCTTTAGGAATATCTGTCGTGTATTCCAAAACACCTTTTTTCAGCTGATGTACTTCTGACACTGTTTTTCCGGAACCGTCCTGAACAAATACATTCACAAGAGCATCAGGAATTGCTGAATACACATATACTTTAGCCTTCTCCCCTCTTGAAAATTCATTTTTTGGCTCAATAACGGTTAAGAAAGTTTTCTGAGAAGGTTTTAAAGAACCTTTATCCCAGATGCTGAAATTCTGAGATGATTTTATCGTGTCTTTCCCTTCGATATTGTAGAGCTCCAACTGATAATCACCTGCTTCCAGTTTTCCTAAATCCAATTCTGTAACGGGCTGCTGTTGCTTTTCAGAAATTACCTTTTCTGCTTTCCAGTTTTTGGTTTCTTCGTTTTTATCAAACAGATCGTGCGGGAATTTGCTGATGAACTCTTCCTTGGTATATTTCGGAAGATCCTGCACTTCCTGGGCGAAGTTATCCCTGAAGATTCTGTTTGGAGTCTGAAGTTTTGAGAGTTTAACGTTGTAAGATTTTTTAAGATCCTGTTCGTTGTAATTCAAGGTTTCTACCTTTAATTTTACATTTTCATCACTGAATGTATTTTTGATTCCATCTGCTTTAATATAGTGTGACACTGAAGCTACTTTCAGCTGGGTATTGGCAGACTGCGTTTCTCCGTTAATATCCGTTACCGAAGCATTAATCTCATAGTTATCAATCTGGATTCCTTCCAGCTTTTCATCTTTTTTCAGATCAAGACGGATAACGAATTCTCCTTTCTCGTTGGTTTTAGCTTCGCCAAGAATCGAGTTTTCATTGTCGTTTCCACGAGGGTACCACCAGAAATATCTCCATCTGATGTTGTGTTTTTTGATCTCATAATTAACGGTCGTATTGCTCAGAGCGACTCCTGAAAACATCATTGCTTTTCCTTTCAGTTCAATGGTCTGTCCGTATTTGTATTCTTCTTTTACAGGATCGAACGTCACTTCGAACTTGGGTCTCTTATATTCTTCAACCCTAATGTCTTTATAGCCCTGAGATCCTTCATCGGTTCTTAAGTAGAAAACACCGTTCAACTGGCCTTTAGGAAGAATAAAACTTCCGTGATAAGATCCGAACTCATTGGTGGTGAAGTTCTGGGAAGAAACTTCCTGGCTGTTGGCATCCAGAAGGGTGATTTTTTGTTTTAAACCTGAGGTTACAGATTCTGCTTCTTTATCAATTTTTGTATTAATGACTTTGAAATAAACGGTCTGTCCCGGTCTGTAGATCGCCCGGTCCGTAAAGATCTGAGCGAGGGTACGGGTTTGTTTATTGGGATTGTAATTTTCGGCGTTTTCCACATTTCCGTTGTTTCCATAGACCTGCATGATCTGGAAATCATTGGTTTTAGGCTGGCTGATCAAAAATGTTCTGTAATATTCACTGCTGGCTGTGGAAGGGAATTTAAAAACACCGTTCGCATCAGTTTTTCCGTCGATTTTATTTAAGGTTTTATTGGCAACAAATTCATAGAATGTAAGACTTTCATTAGCAGCAGGCTTTCCATTTTCACTGTTGACTAATTTCAACGCATTGGAAAGCTGGTTTCTGTCTGTTTTTGTTTGGTAGATCACTCTGTTTCCAGAAACAAGGAAGTAGAAATTTTGTCTTGCATTGCTGTCCTTTGCATCAGATCCTGCTACGGAATATTCCACAACATAGATTCCGGAAGGGAGAGGCTTGATCTCCAGTGAGGTTTTATGCATCTGATAATCTTTCGCGTCACCAAGCTGGAAAGTTTCTTTTCTGACTAGATTTTTTTTCACATTCCTAAAAGTATTGTTGTAAGAATTCTGTACATATTGCATCAATGTTGTCAGGTCTTCTTTTACTTCATAAATGTTTAATGAAAATTCTTTCACGTTCTTATGGTCCGCTACAAAATGAACAGGCAGATTATTCTGGGTCTGCTGCTCGTATTTAATCGTGAGCAAAGGATTCGTGATCTGATTCTCTTTATTTTTTATGTTTTCAATAAATGGCGACTTCGGATATTGTTTTTTCGCCTGATCAACAATAGCCAAAGCTTCTTTATCTTTCTTTTTTGCGACAAGTTCGTTCATGATATCTTCCATGACGATCACCTTGTAATCTCCTTCTACATCAGATTTCAAAAGGCTCTGAAGCTTCTCCAGTTTGTCTTTGCACTGATTGTAATTACAGTTTTCCGTCAGCTTTTCCTTCATGAAATACAGCTTAGGATTTCCGCTGTTCTGAGCAATCAGTTCATCAAAAGTGGCATTGATCTGTGTTCTGTTTTCCGCCAGTTCATTTTTTGTAAAAAGGTTGTTTTCGGAAAGAAAACTGATCTTTTTCATAGAATACCAATCCAGTAAAGTCGGGAAATAGGCTATATCCCTGCTATCGGTAAAAATAGCTTTGTACTTCGTCAGAATCACCTTCTTCATGTCCTGCTTCTGCTGGTCAAGTTCCTGATAACTTTTTTTCAGGTAGTTTTTAAAATCAAGTTTGCTCCAGGTTTCAATCTGTGACAAGTCCTGTGTATTGACATTCGTTCTTGATTCTATTTCCCACGAATGCTGATTATAATAATCCATGAAAAATCCGTTCAGAAGAATGGTATATAAGAGTTTTTCTTCACCTTTCAATTGCGCATCAGCACCCTGAAGTTTTGTGAAAAATTTGGAAGCAGCATCATTCTTTTCGTCGTCTACTGTCAGATTCACAATACTGAATTCCGCTTTCAGGGAACGGATGAGCTGAATAGCATTATTTTCTTTCATGGCATGGTTTTGTAGGTCTAAAATGATGGGAAGATTAGATTTATAGCTACCTTTTGCACTGTTGTCAGTCACTTTTTTCCACTGGTCGTCATAATATTTTTGCGCCGAAACAATGGAAAAGCTCAGCATTAGAAGCAAAAGCATAAAAATCTTGGAAAATCTTTTCATATATGTTATTTTTGATAAATGAATGTCTTAAAAATACTGAAAAAAACTGTCATTGACAGCCAGCTATATGTCTCCCTGATGGGAACTTTTTTTGCAGTATTTTTTATGAAAGAGCAAAACACATTCCGTTTCCCTACAATTCTATTAATTTTCATCACTTATTTCAGCGGATATATTTACACTAAATATCAGTATACCAAGCACTTTTTCAAAATACTGCTTCTGAATGCAGCAGCCGGCGTTATCTGTGCTTTGCTCATCATCCATAATCACAATGAGGTAAGACTTCTGAAATGGTCTATTATTGTCGTTCTGGGACTTTTGTATAATAGTTTTTTCCTTGATGTTTATATCAGGAAAATTCCACTGCTGAAAGTATTTTATGTGGGGCTGGTGTGGGCGCTGGTCAACTGCTGGCTCACGCTTCCTGAATTCAGTATTCCCTTATTTCTGATAAGTTTCTTTTACATTACAGCGCTGGTGCTTCCTTTTGATATCCGTGATATGAAAAGTGATACGGTTCAAACTTTTCCAAAGCTCATCGGTGTTCAGAATACGAAATATATTGCCTACATTCTGGTCTTCATCAGTATCATGATCGCCATTTTTTATCTTAAAATGATCTATGGCGCTGCATTTTTCTTTTCCGGAATTATTACGTTTATTCTTATCTATTTCTCTGAAAATAAAAGAGATGACACTTATTTTTCTTTCTGGATAGAAACATGCTCTGCACTTCCTTTTTTATTTCTGCTAATATTGGAGTATTTTTGACGAATGATTATCAAAAAGCTTTCCCTTTATAATTTCAAAAACCATTCGGAGAAGAAGTTCGAATTTTCTCCGCAGATTAACTGTTTTGTGGGAAACAATGGTGCCGGAAAGACCAATATCCTGGATGCACTTCATTATTTATCGGTAGGAAAAAGTTTTTTAGGAAATACAGATGCCAACAACATCAAAAGGGAGGAAGATTTCTTCACGATTGATGCTGAGATTCAGAATGAAGACAGTGAAGATGTGATTAAAATCTCTCAGCCGAAAGAAGCTAAAAAGATCATTAAAAAGAATGATAAAAGCTATGACAGGCTTGCAGATCACATCGGATATCTGCCGAGCGTCATGATTTCACCTTATGATTCCAATCTGATTTCAGATTCGGGAGAAAGCAGGCGAAAATTTCTGGATTCCATGATTTCCCAGACAGATTCGGAATATCTTTTTGATCTGATACAATATCAAAAAACAGTACAGCAAAGAAACGCACTGCTGAAATATTTTGCCAAAAACAGGACCTGGGACAAGGATTCACTGGAAATCTATGATGCTCCGATCAGTAAGTACGGAACCCGTATTTTTATCAAAAGAAGAAACTTTGTTGAGAAGCTCGGCCCCATCGTTCAGAATTTTTACAGGATTATTTCAGGAGGAAAGGAAACCGTTTCGGTACAGTACCAGTCTGACCTCAGTGAAAGTTTTAGCGCTGCAGATCCTGAAAGGGCTTTTCAGATGCTTTTAACAGAAAGCCTTGATAAAGACCGGATGCTTACCTACACTTCAAAAGGAATTCACAAAGATGATCTTCTATTTGAAATGGATCAGGTTTTGATCAAGAAAATAGGTTCGCAGGGACAGCAGAAATCTTTTCTGATTTCGTTAAAGCTCGCACAGATGAGCCTTGTCAAAGAATTAACGAAGAAGACTCCCATCCTTCTGCTGGATGATATCTTTGATAAGCTTGATGATACGCGGGTTTCACAGCTAATCGAGCTGGTTAATCAGGAAAGTTTCGGACAGATCTTTATAACGGATACTCACAGGGAACGTACGGAAAGTGTCGTGAAGAAGATTAATGAAGAGAGTATAATTTTTGAATTATGATTAAAAATATCACTTTCCTGATCATTTTGCTGTTATTTTCTTTATCATTTGCACAGAAAAGAAAAGCACCGCCCGCTCCTAATGAAGCAGGTAGCAGTTTCATTAAAAAAAATTTTAAACCCAAACCGTTTTCCAATAGTATTAAAAGCTTTCCTTTTAAAAAAACCTCCAAAATAAAACTGATATCCTACAATCTGGATTTTAAGAGAGAACCTTTTGATACCCCTCCACCTCCTGATGATTCTTTGGCCATAAAGAAATACGAAAACAGAAAGAAACCTGTTCGTTTAGAAACTATTCTTGGGACTGAAAATCTGAATGGCATTCAGCAGCAAAAGAATTTGAATCTTTTGGAAATCCGGCAGCTGACTGATATCATGCATAATACCTGTAGCAGATATACCACAGGACTGTTATCCGAATCAGGATGTTATTTTCCCAGAAATGCGGTATTGTTTTATGATGAAAATGATCAGGTTTTCGCATATCTCGAACTATGTTTTGAGTGCGATGGAAATAAGCAAGAACCAAAGAATCTATTTGAAGAAGATTTTTATTGTGAGAATATTTACGGACTGCTGGAAAAGTTCTTTAATACAGCAGGAATCAAAACCCAATACTTAGAGGTAAAATGAAAAGGAATAAAAAACGTGAATTTCAATCCTCAGAACTCGTAAAATCTTTTGCGAGGATTCATGGCTTTGAGCATAAGCTGATTGCTTTTGAAATTAAAGATTTCCTTGGAGAATATCTTGATGATAGTCTTTTTAATGAAATCAGAAGCGTTGGTATTGAAGATAAATGCATCATCATCAAAATAGATTCTCCTCTTCTCAAACACGATTTCCAAATGCGTAAAAGTTTTTATCTTAAAAAGTTTCAGGACAAGTTTGGAGAGGATCAATTCAATGATATCCGTATTTTATAGGTTTATTTTTCATTAAATTAATCCATGATATTGGATTTAATATTATATTTGAAAACAATATTAAATCACCTAAACATGAAAAAATCAATTAAAAAACTAAGCAGAGAAAATTTAAGCCAGATTATGGGCTCCGGAGTAAAAATATGCTGTGAGGCTAATTGTGACACTGGGGAATGTTTATCTTATGTTACCCTCCCGAACAGATGTCCATCACCGGATATTTGCTGGTAATTTATATTTGACAGATGTATACAAAACAAAAAATGCTCCTTTCAGGGAGCATTTTCACTTATATGCATATTAGATGGCTGTAAAATAATTTAATGTTCTTCAGACTTATTGGTAAGAGTGCTGCTCATCAGGTCATCCGCTTTTTTATCTAATCCTGAACTCAGGGGAATGAAAAATTTGAATGGATGCTTTACAAAATACCTGAAAATTTCTTTGTAGATCTCACTTACCTGCCCAAAGTTCATTTTTCTTGATCTGAATGCCAGAAACATGGATAAACTGAAACTTACCAGAAAGTTGAAGAATCCTATGAGGAAAACGGTAACGAAAGATATCCAGAACGTATAAGAGTCTACTGAAAAATCCTTCCCGTAAAGGCCTAAAGCAAAGTTTCCTGCAGCAAACGTAATGTGTCTGATATCAAGGTCCAGTCCGAAGAAAAGACCGACTGGTGCTGTTGCTCCCAAAAATACCCCAAACCAGAAATTGGACACGATTCCCGGCCAGTTTTTAGCATAATATTTAGACAAACTTTTAGCGAATTTTTTACCCAGAAAATTTCTGATCGAAAGGTTTTTTGCAATCCTTTCCGGAATCTGATAAAAAACAGAGTTGTTCCCTATATTTCCTGAAATAATTCCTGAAATAAAAAGATAGAAACCCGCGATACTGGCATGTAATATAGCTTTCGATTTAAACGGATCGAGATCTTTTAATAATTTATCTGATCTTTCAACGGCCAAATTCTGTGAGAAAAAGACATCGAGACCATAGATGATCGCCAGAGCAATTGGAAAGGACAGCAGTACATTTCCTACGAAGGCGATGAACTGGCTTCTGAAAAGCTTGGATACAAGATGGGCAAATTCAGTGTTATTCCGTTTGTTGTTCCCTTCTTCTGACAGTACTTTGGTCATGGTCGCGGCAGTCATTGCGGGCTGCTTGGTGGCCAGGGTAAAGCCCATCAGATAGATCATCACAAACCCCATCGCATAGTTCATGGAATATAAAAACGCATGGGAAAAATCACTTCCGGGAATATAACCGTAAAGCATTTTTAAGACGCAGAGTGCGCCAACAATAATTCCACCACCACTGGCTTTGTAAAACATCGTCATATACTCTTTACGGGTAGAAGTGATGTAGTGGGTTCCTGTTTCAGCGGTGTGATTGGTAATAAGGTGAGAGATCAGACGTGTACTGTCGTTGATCAGGTCTGCAATATTATTTTTATGGGATTTATAATTCAGAATATTAAAAATCAACTGCTTTGATTTGATGGTGACATCCTGTTCATTATCAATCACAAGAAGCTGTACAATCTCGTAAATCCTTTCGGTTTGCTGGCGGATCTTAAGAAGAGACTGGTTGATTTTGCCCGAAATTCCATATTTAGCAGAATTTTTAAAAGCAATATTGACAAATTCGTGACAGTGTTCTGTATAGATCTTGATCTGTTTGTAGCGGCTGTCTTTGGAGTTCAGCTGCAGTTCCGGATCTTTTTTAAGGTCCTCTGTAAGTGCTTCCAACTCGTTCTGAAGAGCAAGAAACGGATTGTCGAGATTTCTGTATTGCGGAGCCATTCTTACGACCTCCACTTCCATCGCCATTCCTGTTACACGCCAGGAAAGAATGCTCATCGAGAAGATCAGCTCTTTTTTGACATTGGGTTTGATGATGAAATCTGAAGCTCCCAGAAGGCCTAAAAACTCATCCATTTCATTTTCAGGAAGATTATTGAGGAACGCCAGATCTTTTTTGGGTCTCAGGCTGACGTTATCAATCATGTACCACACCGTTTTTTCGTTTTCTACGGGCGGCAGTACTTTATTCAGGATTCTTTTCTTAAGTTCCGGAAAGAAGGCGTTTTCTGAAAGAATATTAGCTTCGGTCAGGGAAAGATTGAAAGGTCTTTCTTTAAAAACATTGTGGATGTAATGTTTAAAATTTTCAGCAAAATTCGGGTTGTTTCTCAGAAAATTCAGAACATCCGTAAAATCTGACCTTTTAACGCTCTCTAAAAACTCGGCAAAAGGTTCTAACGAATGGGTCTCGTTCTTAAAAGAGAAATATTTTTTAAGAACTGATTCAAAATTTGTGCTGGAATTAAAAAATTTCATTAGTACAAAGATACTATTTCAAACTCACATTCCTCATCTGTCTCATGATCCAATTGTGTTTCTTTCTTAAATAAGGGGATGGGTTTTTAGGGTCATATTTCTTTGGATTGGGCAATACAGCAGCGATCCAGGCTGCATCTGAAGCACTTAGATCTTTGGATGATTTTCCAAAATAATACTGAGCCGCGGCTTCTACTCCAAACACGCCCTGCCCCATTTCAATGGAATTCAGGTATCTTTCCAAAATAATATCCTTATTCCACACCTTCTCAATAATGAAAGTATACATGGCTTCCAGTCCTTTTCTGAACCAGCTTCTGCCCTGCCAGAGAAATACATTTTTTGCAGTCTGCTGCGAAATGGTACTTCCTCCACGGATTTTTTTTCCTTTCTCATTATTCTTCATCGCCTTTTCAATAGCGGTATAATCAAACCCGTTATGGTCAAAGAATTTCTGGTCTTCAGAAGCGATTACCGCCTTTTTGACATTATTTCCCATGTCGTCATAGGAAATATAGTCTCTGTGCAGTTTTCCGAATTCAAAAATGCCTCCTATCTGCGTGATGGTAATGGGAGGATTAAAAAACCTGCCCCAGATAATGAAGACCACATTCAGAACAAGAACGATGAAAATAAGCTGTTTAATTTTTTTCCACATAATTTTTTGTAAAAAGGAACTGCAAAAATAAACAATTCTTCGAGTTATTGAAGCTCTTTCATGTAGGTAAGCTGATATTCCGGAAGAAGTTCAGGATGGAAGATCTTGATGTAATCTTTCAGGATCAGGTCTGCTCTCACTGCCCCGCTTTCGAAAAAGTCGTTGGCTTTATTTTTTTCTTTCCCGGCAATGGTGTAGATCTTTCCTTTATTGAATACTTCCAGTTTTCCGTAGAAAGGATTGGTACCCAGCATTTCTTTTTTAGAGATATGACTTCCTGCATTCACCCAATACTGTACGCCGGGTGACTTGGCATAGACTTCTTCAAAGCTCATGGTCAGAGACTTTTCTTCTTTATTGTCTTTCATGATGTAAGCAGCATTGGCATCACTGATATAATTTGCTACCGATGTTTTTCCACCCGGCAGATACCAGATATCGCCATACATTTCATTGGCAAGCACTACAGGTTTATCTTTTGCTTTTAAGGCCATCTGCTTCAGGTCGCTGTAATTCTTTTCAATTTCTTTATATTTTGCTTCAGCTTCTTTCTCTTTTCCGAAAAATTCTCCGAAAAGTTTAATGTAAGCCGTTTTCTGCAACGGAAGCTGCTCCATGTACTCATCCAGAAAAACAACCTGAATTCCATTATTTTTCAGCAATTGATACGCGTTATCAAAGCTTGCAATATAGTTGGTGAAAATAGCATCCGGCTTCATGGAAATGATCTTTTCTACATCATACTTCTGCTCGCTTCCTACATTCTGGATTTTCCCCTGCTTCAAAAGATTCTGAATTTTCTCCGAATAAATGTATTCCGGACTTGAAACACCTATGATCAGATCTTCGGCTCCCAATTCGGAAATATACCCGGCCATGCTCGCATTTAAAAGGATAATTTTCTTAAACGGAGTCTGATTTCTCTTAAAATTATAGGTAAAATTTCCCGACTTCAGTTCCAAAAGACCGTCATGTTCCTTAAATTGGGTACGGTTTGAGATTTGAGTCCAGTCTGAGGACGAAATTTTTTGTTCTCTTTTACAGGAGATTAGCGCTATAACTGTAAATAAAAGTAAAATTCTCTGTTTCATCTTTCAAAGAAAAGAAAAAAGTGCTATATTTGCAAACCTTAAAACATCAAGGAAACGACGGCCTCGTGGCGCAACTGAATAGCGCATCTGATTACGGCTCAGAAGGTTACAGGTTTGAATCCTGTCGAGGTCACAAGACCGACATTTGAAGTTTTTTCACTTCTTTGTCGGTTTTTTTTATTTCCTAACTCTCTGTTAATCAAGGCGATATTACCAGCAAGACTGTTGATTTTTGTGGTTTGAAAATACTCACCGTCGAAAGTTAACTTTTCAGGATATATCAAACCAACAATTGCGCGCTTGTCAATTGTACTTGCGTTATTATATCTTTCAGAGATGTTGACAATGGCATTTAATGCTTGAGTCATCTTCTTCTCAATATCATCAGTATGACCAGAATTTTTTAATGAATTTAATTTAAAGTTGATATCTTCAATTTCCACTTTATACTTCATTTTAATTCTCTTAAAATCTTCTTCATCCAATTTATCTTCAAGATACATATCTCTTGCTTTGTCAATTCTTCCTTCAATAGCATTAAGTTTATTTTGCAAAACCTTTCTCTCATCATTTAGACCATTTGAAACTATTGAAAAGTTCTGTTCTAAAATTGTTTTCAATATTTTCTCAGCACCGATGCTGAATCTAAATTTTGATAATTCTTCGACAAAAAGATCATTAACTATTTCAGAATTATGCCTGAAACCACATGAGGTTGTACAATGGTAATAATAGTAATGCTTGCTTCTTCCCTTAGCACTACTGGCAGTAAGAGTTTTATTGCATTGTGGGCATAATAGTAATCCCCTCAAAGGATAACGTTCTTCATTTATTATCCTTCCTGCTGGTAAGAAAGCATCCTTATTACTCTTACGATGAAGAACCCTTTGAACTTTCATGAAAAGTTCTTCAGAGATCAGTGCTTCATGTTTTCCTTCAACAATTTTTTCCTCCTCATCGTTATATGCCTTTAGAAATAATTTTCCGCAGTACGCTATATTTCTCAAACCATCCATAAATGAATTTTTTGTCAGCTTTCTGCCTTCTCTCCTGTTCATTTCTTTTAAAATAACTGCTGTAGGTAGATGTCCTTTCGCCACCTGCTTAAAGGCCCATATCATGTTTGTTGCTTCAGGTTCTTTAACCGCTACATACTTACGGCCGTCCTGTGTACATCTGTTAATATAGCCATATGGAGCGATACCCATCATTCTACCCTCTTTAATCGCTCTTCTCATCCCATACGTCACATTCAATGCCCTCCTGTCATTTTCCACCTCAGGCGTTGATAAATATATTGCTAACAAAAGTTTATTTTCGGGTACACGTAAATCTAATGGTTGTTCAATAGCCTGAGGCGTAATACACAATTTATTAAGGTTGGATATCATCTGATAAGCCTCACTGGTATTACGGCTAAATCGATCCCATTTTGTGAAAAATAAGAATTTGTTTTGTCTAGAACCTCTTCCTTTTCTAATACTAAAAAGGTATTTTTTCCATTCAGGCCTCTCAAAAGTTTTGGCAGAATGATCTTCATAAATAATTTTATCAATCGTTATGTTCAGAGAAGAACAATGTTTGCGTAAACGCTCTTCCTGATCACGTTGTGAATACCCTTTATCTGCTTGTTCGTCAGTTGACACGCGAATATATAAATCAGCAACTTTCATAATTTTTTATTTAAAAGTGGAATAAGAGAATCTTTACAAGAATAGAATAATGTAAGATTTAAATACTTTGTAATCACTAAAGTACGAATTAATCTTCAGGTGATAAAAACTCCTTGATAGTAATTTTAACCAGTGTATGAAAAAATAATAAAATTTCAGCAGCCTCGTCATCTGAAACGATAGTGCCTGAATCCTTTAGCATTTTTATAGCTACATTTAATGGCAATTCCTGAAATTTCATAACCGACTCCAACTCAAATTTATTTGAGCTTTCAGTAATCGGATATTTTATTATTTCCCTTTTAGCCATTGTTAATCTTTACTACATGAAATCTTTTAAAACTCAATTTCAACTTACTACTATCACTGATGATTTATTAGTTTAAGAAATAGAATTGTCGGTGCTATTATTCAATAAAAATCTATAATATTTTTGAATAAAACTATATGGATTTGGTGCAGCAGGCTATTCAAGAGTAATCTGGATTATTAAAAATAGATAAACACTGATTTTGGGCTAAAAAGTATTTGGTTGGATTAAATAGTGAACGAATTGTGTTGTAACTAGGTATTTATTTTAATCTTTTAAGATAGCTGCATCTAAGGCTAGGAGAAAGTGTTCTACAAGCTGAAAACATCTTAATTCCAAAAAGATTAGAAAACAACGTGTTTTCTAATCTTTTGTAGTGGACAAAATGAACCTCATCATAGAAGTCTTTGCAAGTAAAATCTGCTCGGCAAGTAATCATTTTTGGTTAGCCCTAACTATATTAGCTAATCACAGGACAACTCAAAAATTACTAAAAACTTAGTTAACTTTTATCGCCTTTTACCTAAATATGAATTTTCATAATTTTCGCCTTCTCTCATTATATCTAAATAATTTAATAAATTCTCAGGTTTAGAAGATATAATTGAAGCTTCATGATCTAATTTGAAAATCATTTTGTTTTCGGCTGCTCGTTCTGATTTGAAGTCAGTCTTTGAGTTGTTGGAATTATTCTGTTTTTCAATTTTATATTTTGCTATTAGATTCTCTTTCGTTTCGGGTAGTTCTTCCAACTTTTTATCCATTTCAGAAATCTTCTCTTCAGTAGCTTTAGTTTGCTTCGCAATTTCGGCAACATTAACCCCTTTTGCAGCGAGATTTTCAATCACTTCTTGAACTTGAGTTTTATGCAGATCGATTGTTTTTTGATAAGATGGCAATTGGGTTGCCCAATATTCAGAATTTCCATCGCCACTTTTTGAATAGCCTTCAATTCTATTATATGAATGCTCAGCTTTGTTCACCAGTTCCTTCACTTTCAAGAAGTCTTCATACTTTCTCAAAACAAAAGCACTATCGGCCAAATGTTTATTTTTCTCACTTTCAATCATTTTTTTCATCAATTCGATTTCAATATTGGCTCTGGTTTCGGGATTTGTAATGATAGACGTTTTAAGCTCTTGTGTACTGATATCCGAAATATCCAAAACATCGGCTCCTTTTTTCATCGCTTCTAAATATCTTGCCTGTTTGGATTGCAGTTTTTGAAGCATAAAAACATCAATACTGTCATTGGTCAACATAAAATTGATTCTCACATTTTCGTTTTTATTTCCTTGCCTCCACGCTCGTCCTTCGACCTGTCGCAAAGACGTGAAATTGTAGGGTAAAGTAAGCATATATACATCCGTTGTATTCTCCTGAAGGTTCATTCCTTCCTGAATGGCTTCACTACCAATAACCACTTTTATTTTTCCTTCATTAAAATCATTTTGAACAGCAATTCTTTGATTTTTACTGGTAGCTCCGGTAATAATTCCGATTTCTTCGGGTTTGTAACCAATTTCTGTAATGAGATATTCTTTCAGTTTTGGAAATTGAGCAACAGCTAATTCAGAATAAATGATTTGTCCGGATTCGGGAAGATCTTTTTTGTTCTGATAAATTAAATCCATCGTCTGTTTCAGCTTCGGAGAATTTTCTATAAATTCTTTTACAGAAGGTTCTTCACCATCATAATATGGTGATAGATATGGCGAAATTGCAATTAAGCGGGCATTGAGAATATGCGTTAGAATTGCTCCCTTTTCAGTCTCACTGAAATTTTCATTGAGCAAGTCATATTGTTCTCTTGTCAGATCATTCTGCTCAATTTTATACTCTTTGTTAATTTTATTCGGACGGATCAATTCAGGGTTATCCTCCTCTCCTTTTATATCAATGAATTCCGAAAGTAATTGCTGAAACAGCGAATTGTTTTTAAATCTCCGAACATTGGCTTTAAACTTCACATCACCTTTTGCGTCAATTTCCATATCATTATCCGCTTCCATAAAGGTCTCGAAGAATGTATTGACGTTGAAATATCCCGATTCTTCTAATCTTTTATTTGCTATCAATGAAAGAATGGAATAATATTCCAAAGGCTTGTTGGTAAAGGGTGTTGCGGAAAGTAGTGTTACATTTCTGCCATCATTTTTATCTTGAATGTGCTGAGCTGCCATCCATGTATTAATTCCCAATTTGGAAGTCTGTTGGTTTTGACTTCTGAAATCGGAAGTAAATCTTCGGTCTTCAATTTTTACCTTTCCTACAATATGATTGGCATTGTGAACTTCGTCGTAAGTCAAATGGTCGAATCCAAAATCTTCCCAGTCATAGATTTTACCACGCTTCATTTTTCCCTCGATCTCCTTTTCTTTCTGAAGTTCAATTTGGAGTTCTCTTTCCGTATTGGTAACGCCTTTCATTTCGCTTGCAGAGATGTAACTGAATTTTGAAGAAAGTTCTTCGGTAATTTCTGATGAAAATCCAATATTATTGAAACCCTCATAAGTAACAATGGTAATTTCTCCGTCTTTATTATCAAATTTTGAAAGGTCATAATCTTTCCCCAGATTCCCTAAAACATTGACTTTAGCATTGGGAATCGTTTCAAATATCGTTTCCACCCATTGTTTTAAAATACTGTCATTAGGAACCACAATCAAAGGTCTTGTACAATTTCCTCGCTCCATTGCCTCATGCATAGCAAGAATTCCTGAAAGTGTTTTTCCAAAACCAACCTCATGTGCTAGTAGCCCTACTCCCTTTGTGGTTTGTCTTCCGATTCCTGCTTTTTGAACTTCGGTCAAACGCAATTCTTGACCTTTGAAATGCAGATAAATTTTGGAAAATAATGGGAATTTAGAATAATCCGGAACGTGGATGTTATTGTAATTTCTGTTGAATTCTTTTACAAAGCGATTTCTAATATCAGCGGAAAGTTCTTCCCGAATAAACTTGTAAAACAAATCATTCGCAGCAGCTTTTCGTCTTTCTCTGACCAACGCATTTCTTTCTTTATCGCTTCCTGTAACTGTTTCGTTATCTACAAAACTTCGTACTTCCCAAGCTGAAGAACCTACAAAGGCTTCACTTGACAAAGTGCCGACAAAATCTTTGAATTTTTCCGCAAGATTGTAATCTACAATGACTGATTCGGTACGTTTTGTAATATGATTATATTGGTCTTTTTTTATTTGTCCTAACTCAAATTTGTGTACGAACTCGTGGTTCGGACTGATATAAATTTCATCTAAAGATTTCGCTTTTGGTAGAACATTTTCTAATAATGACTTTTGTTTTTCGTATTGACCGGCAGTGCCGGCGCCAATTTTATCATTAATTAAAAAATTGGAAGCCGAACTTCGGCAAAAATCCCGCTCCAATTGTTCCAGTTTCGCATAAATATTTCCTTCAGTGTAATAAAAATCGTGAACCCAGTTTCCATCAATGAAGTTAGCAAATTGATAATGATTTCCACGATTATTTAATGTGCCGTCATAAGACGTATCCCTGAATGCTTCAATTTTTTCTTTGGTAATATCAGAACTATTTTGCAAGGAAGTATTGACAATTTGATCCTGTTTCGAGAATTGATATTTTAAAACACCTTTCTTTAGTTGCGGTTTTGTTTGAACTTGATATTCCTTCTCGGCTCTCGTATTGTGAATAGAAATTATCCTATCACTTTTTTCAACCAATTCTTTTAATTTTTCATCAGAAAACGAAGTCGACTTTGTGATTAGATCTTCGCGCAGTTTTTGATACTTGCTAATTTCAGTCGTAATTGCGGGAGATTTAAACTTGATGTCATTAAGTTTGGAAAGCACCTGGTCAATTTTTTCTTTAGCTTCTGTTACATTTACTTCATTTTCATTTTGGTTTTCAATCCTCGCGGAATCGTCGATTATTGCATTTCCTTTGGGTACAAGAACTGTATGTTCTTCCTCTAAAAACAAATCTTCAAACAGATTTCCGATCCGTTGGGTTTCTTTCCTATTTTTAAACTGGTCAATCTTAAATAAAGCTTCATCTAAATTTCCGTGAATATATTTTTCCAAGCGACCAAAACGGTTGGTTTTTTCTCGGGTTTCTCCCAAAATTCTTGCTGGGTTACTTTCAAAATAATTGGAAATATCCGCAGAAATCTGGTGATTGTTTTTTTTGAGAATGATAATGTCGGTTCCGATCTGTGTTCCTGCAAAAGCTCCGTTGGGCAAACGAAATCCATCCAAAACACTAGCATTTTGTAAATTCTTTTGTCGGTTGAGCCAACCTGATGGAAGAACCATCGCCAAAACGCCGTTGGGTTTCAAAGAATCTAATGACCGTTTAACAAAATAATCTTCATACTTTGAAATTTTTGGTTCTTCGCCCAATCCTTTGTAAAATCCTCGATGTTCGCCATAAGGTGGATTTCCGATGACCAAATCATATCTTTCTAAAAAATCTTTTGAGTCTTTTCTATTACCTCGATCATCAATAAATTCAGTTTCAAATGAACGAAGATTGATGTCCGCCTCGGGATGTAGAATTTTGGCAATTTTTGCGGTGGTCTCGTTGATTTCAAATCCTGTAATTTTAGAATTTACAGATAGTTCATTAGTGGCATAGATGAAATTTCCCGTTCCTACGCTGGGTTCTAAAACCGAAATTTCATTGAGGGTTTTGAAATGGTCTTTGATTAGATTGCGGACTGCATCAACAATTTTATCCTGAGTATAATATTCATCTAAAATTCCTCGTCCTTCTTTTGCGGTTCCGCCACTTTGGAATTGGTTGCAGATCTCTTTTAAATCATCGGTAATTTTAAGGCTTTCTTTGAGAATAACCTTGTGATTCTCGGAAACAAAACAAGCTGCGGAAACCACTTCTGCAACTTGATAATTGGTCATTTTTTGAACTTTATATTTTGAAATTAAAGTATCTAATTCTACATTGTTTGAAGAATTTCCACTTATCTCGGAAGGTCTTCCTTCTGTAATTCTTCCATCGGATCTTCCTCTATCGGATACAATTCTCCCGGGTACGATTCCGCCCACGAAACGTCCTTGAGTCTCTCCAACATTATTCTGTTGTGAGTCGTCATAGGATCCTCTTCCTCGGTCTCGGTTTCCCAAATTGCTCCGCTCTGTGCCTGCAAGTCCATTTCCAGCATCGTTGCTGCCCACTGCTTGTCCGCTTCCGTAACTTCCGTTTTGCTCGGATTGGATCTCAGGGCTAAGTTTTCCAGTGTTGTGTTCAGGTGTTCCGTTTCCCACTTGCTGAGAATCGGAAGTTCTTCCGGATTCAATTGCATTGCTTTCATTTTCAGAAATTTTTGGTTCAACTAAATTAGTATTTTTATCTTGACGATTGAGTTTATTGTCTAAATATCCGGTCAGGTCTTGATTCCCATTTTCAGAAATTTCATACAACGGACGAACGTCTTTGATATTTTTGCCATTAAATTCTGTGAGAATTTTCCTGGTTATTGCATTTCCCGTTCTATCCCCGGTAAGACAAAGAAACATTTTACCATCATAATTCTGGTATCTATTGAGGAACTTTTTGCTATTTGAACCGGAATTAAGCGTAATCAATGTTCTATTATTGAATTGCTTGTTCAACTGAAGAAGCTCCAAGAATGAAAGCATATCCTTACTGTTTGTGAAAACAATAAGTTCCTTTTTATTTCCTTCAACTACAGAAATGTCATCATTTATCTCATTAAAAAAATCTTCATCTTTCACTTTTTCTGTTTTTTATGAAGTGGTTAAATTCAAAAATTTCTTTGGCTTCACTGTCCCATTTTTTTCTTGATATTAATTGAAGCGTCACGAATATGTCCGTCTTTTTATTGTAAGAATCAATCCTTTCGAGCCTTCCGTGGTAGTCCTTTTCCGCGTGTTTGTAAATAGAGTACGGTAAAATAGTATCCGTTGGATAAATGTAAAACCGGGTGTACATCCAAGGTGAGTTGATTTCAAATCGTTTGTATTTTTTCTTGAACAAAACCGTATCACTCAGATTTTTTCTGTTTCTGTAATTGGGGATTTTTTCCTGAGAAAACAATGTTCCTCCTTTTTTCTTTTCAACCGAAAGCGGCTTTTGTTTCTTTATGATGTCTGACAGAATAATTTTGCCGGGATTTTCATTTTCAATGGTATAGCACAATGAATCTTTAATGAAATAAATCTGTTGGGTTATTTCGGGAGCATTAGCATCCGGAATCTTTTCTATAATAGAATCTCCCGAATAATTAAGGCTTGACAAATGAAAGCTTTGGATGTTGTTCAGATTTTTGGAAACATCAAAATACACATTGGAGACAACATCGATTCCTCCTTTTTCGGATTTGATTTCTTTGTGGCAGGAAGTGCTTACAAAAAGAAAAAACAAGCTGGGTAGTATTAAAAGTTTTTTCATAGATATATAGGGTTTAAAAAAGCGGCAGCCTAATTAATTTGACTTACCGCTGGGAAATAAATGATTGGTTGTACGTGTTATCTATCGTTTAATACTTTGTTCTTTCATGTTATTTTTTTCGTGCTTGTTATCCTGTTCCAAACCTTCTAAAGGTTTATTGGTGTTGATTCTGTTCATATCGGAATCATACAGATTCAAATTTTTGTATTGCGGATTCAGTACCGCTTTGCCTTCTACCACTTTATCGTCCAATTCAAATTTTACCTTGACGATATTCCCTTTTTCAAGAGATTTGATGGTATTCTCTTTGTATTCCGGCTTATCAAAAATAAGGTTGGATTTTTCTACGATCAGAGCCGTATCAACACCATAATTTTTGTAAAAATTCTGGAAATTATAATTTCCTTTTTCAGTTTTCGGTTCGTCAAAATTGAGCTTCACAAAGGCAGGTTCTAATTGCTCTGTTTTTGGATTGGTGAACTCTATTTTCACAGTGCGACCTTCCAAAAGATTGACCGCTTCTTTTGCAGTAAATGTATTTTCCTTGTTTACATAAAATTCATGCGACATGCTTTCATCTTTTTTATTTTTAAGCGTTGCATTATAAGAATTGAGAAAAACACCACCACTTTCCGTTTTGTTGAATTTTAAGGTAAAATCTACTTTGTTTTCGGGCAAAGTTTTGTCTGAAGTGGTTTTAATTTCAAACTCTTGTTTGGTAGATTTAATTCCTTTTTCCAAATCTTTGTGAAGCTTTTCACCCTCTCCGAAACCGAGGTATTTCATTTGGTCTTTTAGGTATTGTACCTGATCGAATTCTTTTTGTGTTTCCATAATGTTTGGGTTTTGATTGTTAAATTTTATTTCGTTGATTTTTAATATTCGAGTTTTTGGCAAACTATCTTCATCCAGATAATTTTTTAGAATTTTACCGCTATCCAATAATTCGTAGAATTCCCCATATAGCTGTTTTTCCAATAGGCCGAAAGCCAATTCGTATTTGTCATTTTTTCACAACGTATGACCATCAATAACATTTGGGATTTGTCCATTTGTTCCTTTATAAGCGAATAATCTCCATCTGTTGTTCCAAATTCTATTTTTTCTGAAAAAGCTTTTCTCTGGTTTGATGTAATCTGTAAGTTCTCCAGCAAGAATTTGTTTTCTTTATTAAAACTTTTGTGATTGAGCAGATCGTTTTTTTCTTCTACAGAAAGCTTCGGAGAAAGATTATTTTTGACTGCTTTTTCCTTTATGTCTCCTTCCGCATATATTTTAAAGTCGTGCAAAGTTTTTGGTTCATTATAAAAATCTGTCATACCTGTCCATTCTTTGCTGCCATACGGTAATCTATATTCCTGCGTTTGCAGATCATAGCTGTAGTAACTATAACCACCGGGGCTTTTCAGAGATCCGCTCCCATCATCGTAGTCGCGCCATAACCAGCCATCCGGAAGGTCAGATGCAGGGATTAAATTTTCTTCACAGCCTTCATCTGAAAAAAAGTCTGCATTTTCTTCCAGATCAGTCATTTCAATTTGATGGCTTCCTTCTGATGATAACTTTGTAGCTTCAACTTCATAATTTCGATAATGATAAGCTTGCTTTTCATCAATTTGTGTATAGGTCAATCCGGAACTTAAATCAGTTTTTTTCTCCAATTCCTGAGCCCAGAGATCAGAGAGAAATTTCTGCTTTATGGACTCGTTACTTATAGTAATTTCAGTAGACTCCGTGTTATTTTGCATAATCAACTGTTTATTGGCTAGTTGCTGCTTTTCAATAAATCTGACTAATTCAGCGGGAATATTAAATTTATCCTTAATAGGGAAATCCTGATTTGAATTGAAAAATGTTTTCAATGTAAAATTTGAACCTTGAATAAATTCTTTTCCTTTAGATTGATGAATTGCCATAAAATTTTTCTCTTTATCAGTAAATATCCTCTCTCCGTCCCGAAAAAACTGTTCAGGTGAAGTGTTTTCCATTTCCTTCGCAAAATTTTTATAAGCCTTCGTTCTCGGAACTAAATTCTTATCAAACCAGGTTAGATTATCTTCCATTTTATTTATCTTCTAAACCTTCTTGATTTCTCCACTTCTTCTTCATGCTCCTGCTCATCGTCCCTTCTTTGATTGGCATCCTGATACACATCCGGGTCGTTCACATTCAGCTGAATGCCGGAATCGTCTGCTTTGGAGATTTGTTTGTGGTTGGTCGCTATACTGTTTACGGTATTGATCTCTCTGGAAACAATGCTGAGATCATTCGTAATCTCTTTGGCTATTTCAGGATACTGGTCTATCTTATCCAAAAGATAACTTTTCAGTTTTAGCAATTCATCTTTATAACGATTCAGTTCTTCCGTATCATTTTTATCAGCAATGATCGCAGTAAGCTCCGTAGCATTTTTGATGAAGTCAAACTCAACAACTTTGCTGGTTTCTTTGTCGAAAATGAAGGCTTTTTTCTCAAGCTTCGAAAACTCCGGCAACAGATTGTTAGAGACCTTTTGAATATCGGAATATTCAACTCTGTCCTTACTGTTTTTAAGTATTTCCGGTAGGTTTTTGTCTCGTTCTAAATGGATGACCTTCAGTTGGGTATTATTATCAGTAAGCTGAAAAGTTGCCCTGTTTTTGTCGTGGTCTGCAACGATGGTATATCCTTGCAGAAATTTCTGAACATCCTCTATATTTAGCTTTTTAGAGAAAGAATTATCCTCATTAATAATTCCGTATTTTTTTAGTTCGTCTGTTGGTAAAGTATTAGTGTTCATAATGGTTTGCTATTAAATTGTTTACTTTTATGATGTCATTTAAAAAATGAGAAGGGTTGATGCTTTGTCCGAATTCTTTCACCGAAAAATGCAGATGTGGACCTGTAGAGTTTCCTGAGTTTCCGCTTTTCCCAATGATAAAGCCTGCTTTTACTTGTTCTCCTGCCCGATAATATATTTCTGAGAGATGCAGATAGGAAGTTTCGAAACGGTTAAAATGTTTTACTTTTATGAAATTTCCCCCACCTTTAGAATCCCAGCCTGTTGCTGTAACAATTCCATCCATTACAGCATACACATTTTCATAATTGGCTTTTAAGTCAATCCCGTTGTGCATTTTTTTTGTTCCGAAAAAAGGATGCGTTCTTGTTCCAAAGGGAGATGTAACGGTAATTTTGTTTTTAAGGGGCATTACAATTTTTGAAAAAGATGCTGCCGGTTCATCTACAAAATCATACGTTGTAAAAAAGTTTTGTTTTTTTGATGCTTGGTTTGTTTCTTCTACTCTATTTTGTGCTTGCAGCATCAAAGAATCTTTCAGTTTTTCAAACTCATTTTTTCGTATTTCTTTTACACTGTTATACTCTTTAATCAGTGTTTTCAGTGAATCTATTTGACTCGTTAACCACTTCGTCGAACCTTTGGTTTCATTTTTTAAATCTGATTTTGTGGTGATATTTAAAACTTGCTTCCAAGATTTCTTAGCCTTCTTTTGGTTTACCGGCTCTTCGATATTAGATTTATCTGATACTTTTGGATTTTCAGATTTTTTCGGTATTGTTGGTGTAATCGTATTGAATTGGGCAAAGCATAAGCAGCTGTAAAACAGCGCCATCAATGTAAATGTGTATTTTAGTTTTTTCATTTTATGCAGCTTTAATATTTTCATTCACAATGAGTTCCACTTCTTTATTGATTTTTCTAAAATTGGTCATCAACACTTCTTCCTTTCGGTTAACCCCTTTCTTATCCACAAAAGAATAATAAGAGGGCATTTTCACATAGTTGCTTTCTTCCTCTTGAATGGCTTTCATATCCAAATTAATTTTGCCCCTAATTGCAGATGTTTTATATTCCTCAGCAGCGTTTTCTTCTCCCCGCGCGATCATTCCTACCATTTCTCCGGTTTTCAAGGCTGCTATTTTACCTGCCGGAATCATATTGTCCATCTTTTCATTGATACTGGTGGTTGTTCCTTGCTGCGAAATGGATTGTGAGTATGATTTTTGTTTAATTTTTCCGAAAAGTTTTTCCAGCCAATCCAATGTATTTTTGTCTCTGGCAGAACCGGATAGGATATTTCCAACAATGGCAGAAATGGTGTCTGCCACTTCTTTTTTATAGAATTGTCTGAGTTGCGGAATTTCCTGAAGCCCAAGCATTACAGCAATTTTATTACTTCTTGCAGTAGCTACGATGTTGTCAATTTTATGAATATAGATCGTCGGAAATTCGTCTGCGATAATTCCTCCCGGTAAATTGTGTTTGGAATTGATCAATCTTAAAGCACTGTTTAACACCGAGGAATAAAGGGCCGAATTAATATCCTGTGTTCCCGGGTCTGAAGCCAGAATAATAATGGAAGGATTATCTCTGTCGGTTATCTTCAATTCCACTTCATCTCCTGAAAACACCCAAAAACTTTCTTTTGTTGCCAATCTTGAAAGGAAAATTTTGAGTGTTCCGATTTGTCCTTCCAATTGGTCAAATGCTTTGTTGTCATAAGCCGTTTTGAAAGGTGAAAGCAAAGAGAAAATTTCTTCGTTGGTAAAAAGCGTGTCGAAAATTTCTTTGTAACTTCGGTTCATAAAGGAAAGAATGTGCGGCATATCAGAATATTTTCCGTTTTCGAATGTTGCAAAAAAATAAATGCAGGACGAAAGAAAATTGATGGCAGATTGGGTAAAGAAAGCTTCAGAGCCTCCTCCTGAACTCGAACCTCCTTTTTGTAAAGAGGACACCATTGATTCTGCCATTTCCTGGGCTTCTGCCAAAGTTTGAATGTACTTTTTATGAAACGGATTTACTCGTTTTGATTTTTCGACATCGTTCAAGTTGATGACGTGGAAATTATAATCGTAGTCTTCTTCCTTACTTTTTTTCAATAAATAATGATAGTATGCAATCTGTGCTAGATCGGGGAATTTAAAATCGTAGATGCAGAGACAGAAACCTTTTGCAATCATTTGTCTTATGGCAGGATTGATGACACCAAACGACTTCCCTGAACCCGGCGTTCCGATGACCATTGTTCCTCTAAAAGGATCAATATTAATATACCCTTTATATGTCTTATTGTTATATCTGAAGATATAAGGAATGTTAATGGAAGTATCAGTGTTCACTAACTTCTGGTTTTGATCGAAGGATTCTTCCTCTACATTCCATCGGTCTTTTCCCATTTTCTGCTGCATCAGTTTTGAAATACTGTCTGCACCCATTTGAAGGATAACGGCCCCAAAAAAAGAAAGAACAGCATAAATTACCTGATAGAGATTGAAGCCGGGAAATACTTTTGGAAGTGTTGCATTACCTGCCTCAGTTTGCCATATCAGCGAAGAGAAAATCATCAGTAGACCGAAAATCATAGGAGCGATAATTTCTTTACTAATATTAAGGTCTTTCTTTTTCTTGGCTTTTGTTCCTACAGCTACTAATCCAACCAAAATTAATGTTGCAAATTTGGCATTGATGGGCGGGTAAATAAAACTCAGCTTTGAAAAATTTTTTAACAAGTTGGATACTATTGGAACATCAGCATTAAGGTAAAAAAGCGAAGCACAATCCAATGCAACGACTGCATAGACAGCTTTTTGTAGAAAGCCATAGATCTTGATTTGATGTTGTTGTTCTTGCATTAAGAATAATTTTCGAAGTATTGATTAAGTAATTTGTGTTCTTTTAATAAGTTACTGTGTAGCTTTTGTTGCTGTTCCTGCAATTTTTTTTGCTTTTCTTGTATTGCAATAAGATTGGAATTCAACAGATTCAATTGATTAATTAGCTCATTTCCTCTTTTTCGACTCTCTCAATAATGTATGAGCGGCTTGCTTCTTCAGATATTTTCTCATACCAATCTTTAAGGTTTAATAGCTTTTCATAGTCATTTAAGAGTAATTTTCGTTTTTTAGAAAAAATGATTATCAAAATAGAATGGTAGGTGAATATTAATAGCAAGAGCACAAAGCATAGTGTAATTGAAAAATTTTCCATTGTATAAATCATTAAATTAAAAGGTATCGGCTTTAAGAATTTCAGAATAGTTCACCTTCATTTCTATGGTACGTCCGGAGAGTTGTTCTTCAATCAGACGAATCATCATCACTTTACTGTTTGGGTAAGTAAATTTTTTGAAAACATAGATGTTCCTGAAATTTTTCCTAAAGTGCTTTTGAGGATTGAGTTGTAAAATGGGCGTCAGATCTACACTTTGGTTGTTTGTTGATTTGTGGATTTTTTTGTCTTCTAACGAAAATTTCAATTCCTCAATATCATAGCTCAGATTAGAATTGTTTTTGATAGTCATATCCAAAAAGATGTAATCGCTTATCACATATACATTATTGAGCTGAAAGCTGAGTTTTAAATTTTTCTCTTCTCTAATTGGATTTTTCTCAGATTTTTTTCGAATAATATCCATCGCAAATTTTCGCAATTCAAGATTTGAGAAAACCATTTTATCAAACTCTATAGGTTGCATCGCTTCGGGTTGAATATGGATATTAGTAATCGTATTGAGGTTGTCCTGGTTTCTATGCACCACTTTGTACTGTGCGATGAAAGACTGCGCAACAACGGTTATCACTCCGATTTTATCTCCATTAAAAAAAATGGAAGGTGCTTTGATTTTTCCTTTCTCACCAAAATCAGGATGGTCTGTGATTTTTATTCTAGCAATATTGGTCGCTGGCAAATCGCCCGTTAGCAGTTCGGTTGACAAATCCACATACTGAATCGGTTCCGGCGAAATAATATGCAGGTTGATCCCTTCGGTAATTTCAATCTCCGGTAAATCGGAAATAATCTGTTCTTTGGTTGCAGTTTGAGCTGTCAAAAATTGAGCTGTGAATAATAAAAGGATGTATAATAAAGTTCTCATTGTTTTATTTTTTTTGTTGGTTTTGTGAATCTTTCAATTGTTTTTCGTCGATGAGAAAAACGTAAGAATTGTATTTCAATTTTGCTTTGTTCTCTTTGATCAGGTTGGCAATAGATTTAGATGTTGATGTAAACAGGCTGGATCCAATGCTTGAGAAAAATCCTTTTCCGCCCATATCCATCTGTGTGCCCTGAACCGAGTTAGTTCCCATTTCCCGCATCATATCTCTAAAAACACTTTGTGGAACGTACAATCCCTTCATACCGTCAACATCATAAATCGAAAGATTGACAGGATAGATTTCTCCTTTTGTATAGACCGAAACAATACTGAGATTGACTCTTTGCATCGAAAATCCTGAGATTTGCCCGTATAAAATGGAACCTTTTATTATTTTTTTGTTTCCAACAAAGATGTCTTCCAACAATCGAAATCTGATCCTGCTTCCTAAAAATCCTTTGTTGTTTTCGTCAATGACTGCTTTGATAAAACTATTTTCTTTCTCCTTATAGAAAGCATTGAACTCATTGTTGATTCCGGATTTGCTCACATTGAAAGTTGAATTTAGAAAATCTTCCATCTTATCCGTATTTGATTTCAATCTCTTTTCTGCAGCGAGTTTAGCTTGGTACTCCGGGTCACGAGATTTTTCTAAAGAATCCATTACCAACATTTGTTCTTTCAAATATTTTACAGGATCCGTTTGGACACTTTGTGTCTTTTCTTTAGGTGTATCAGCGTATTTATCTTCCTGGTTTCCGTAAGATTTATCATTCAGCATTTTGATGATCTCCGAAGACCTGCTGTAATCCTTATCGTCCCTTTGTGATTGATTTGGTTTGTAATACGAGGATTGATTTCCTTTCGCCTCATATTGATTTTGTCTACTATTGACCGTTTTTAGTGAATCTATTTTCCTTTTTTGCGCTAATGACAACTGGTCATCATAGTTCAATAAACTGTCTTCTTCTTTGTCCAATCCACCGAGCATTGTTCTGTTATCCTCTTTTTTGAAGAAAGCATTATAAGCATCATTTTTGCTCATAATAGAATCCTGCGTATCACCCAGTGAAAGAGATAATTCTTTTGGCTTGTCTTTTTCAGAAGTGTCCTCTTTGACAAACTGCGCTGCTACATAGCCGAAAAGAAAAAGAAATGGCAAAGCCAAAAGAGGCAGAATATATTTTTTTTCTTTAAAATTTATTTTTTTCATTTATTTTTGATTTTTGTATAAATTGCCTCCGGTGCTACCGGCCATTTTTTAATTTTTGGTATTGGTTGAACAGATAGTCAATTCGTAAGCTGTCTTCTTTTTCAAGAGCGTTTTGGTCTCTTTTTTCTTTTAAAGTTTTCAGTTCGTTCACAATTTTCTCCATCTCTTTATCATTGTTCACAGGTGGATTTTGACTCATCTTACTCTTAGAATAGAGAACCGGAGGCCTTATTTTGAAAGCCGTTTCGGAAGGGAAAAAGATACCTTGAATGAGAGACCCTATAAATGAAACCGACAGTAGAATCATTGAATACGTGAAGAATTTCTTCGGATTTTGAACTGCCCACTGCAGCCATTTCTGACCTTTTTTTTTAAATGTAGTTTCCATTTTTAGTAAGAGTTTTTATTTTGATTGGATAGTTCTTCGTTATTGATGATTCGCCAGTTTTTAAGAATCACGCCGTGAGGATTATTAGGGCTCCGAATGATGTCTTCAAAGAAACCTTCGGCGATGAGCATTCTGGTAATGACAGAAGATTTTCTTGTGATCATCTGTTTTCCGAAAAAGCTAAATTTCTTCTGTTCCATATTGAGTGCAATAGAATCGGTATGGATACTGACCATCGAACTGGACGCGATGATCTGATTGTAAAAACCTTTTTCCTTTAAGTTGGTATATTCTTTTTTCCCGCTGTCATCAATGAGATATAATGACTTTTGAATATTATCCTTGATATAGGTATCATCTGGAGCGAGTGTGAAAAACAGTCTGTGGAAAAGTTCTATCTGCGCTTTGTATTCAACAGGTCGGTTGAGAAGTACGTCCGTTTGCTTGGCAAGAACCGGAACCCCATTATCTAAAATGTAAATGGATCTTCTGGAATCCTCGATCATTCTGTACGCAAAGAAAAATCCTGCAATGACAATGAAAACAGCAAAAGCAATGGTTGAGATTGAAATAACCTTGTTGATTTTAATTCTTTGTTCTATGTTTTTAATAAGCATTTATGGTAATTTTTGAGATTATTTTCCGTTTTTCATCGCTTCCTTAACTCTTCCCGAAGCTGAGCCTGCTGCTGCACTCGCTGCGACAGAAGCTCCTCCTGTTTTAGCCGCCAATATTGCTGTTTTGGCACTGCTTGCTATTTTTCCTGCTGCATTTTTCATTTTGGTCATTGATCCTGCTCCTCCCGCAGAAACAATACTGTCTGCAATAGTTGGAGTCATTAAAACTCCGATTCCTGTAACCACATAGGCAACACATGTAAACAGCTGATTGTAGATCATTCCCGAATTACTCACATAGACCATCAAAGCGTCTAAGTTGGTAATGGTTCCGTTGGATAAAAGCGTATCGTATCTTTCAATCTCCATTGTATAACCCGAAGCGATCAGTTGCTGACCGATGTTGATGATGGTGTAGGCAACAAAAGTGTAGAGATTGATATTGATGAATTTTGAGACCCAACTGTATAATGAATTTTCAAATCCGGGAATAAGAGCCATTCCAACAGCTATCGGTCCCAAAATAATTAAAATGTAAGACCATATTTTTTGAATGAAGAAAATGAGATATACACAAATCCTAAGAATGGAAAGACAACAAAATTCAATGAGTTCTGCTACTAATTTTTGCATTTGGAACTCCATTCTTATCGACCATTCCTTGATGGGCTGAATGAGTTTATCCAATCCTTCGCTGATGTCATACCACGAATCATCCGCATCTTCAGTAGTACTCTCAATGACTTCCTGTTTGGCATCTTCTTCCGCCTTTAATTTAATGACAGCATCTAATAATTGTTGCTGCTTCTTAAATCTCTCGATCCTTAAATCATTGACTTCCGATTCTATCTCACTGAAAATTGAAATTCCGGGTTCGGCAATCGCCTCAAATGGTGCCTGAATCATACTGACAAATCCGCTCCAGTAAACAAGGGTAAATCCTATAAGAATGGGCTTCAGCATCGGTGTGATTTCCCACTCCCTGTCTCCGGCGGCCATTTGCCAACCCATATATCCGAGGTACATAAGAGCGCCTAAACCGCCTATTGCTTTTCCTACCAAAGCAGAACCGGCAGCACTATCTTGTACGCTATTATCCAGCTTTGTAAAAACTTCCATAAACCAGTTCTCAAAAGCCCCGTCTCCTTTTAAAAATTGGAGTAGATTACTGTAATCGCCGTCTGTCTGGGCGAAGCCAATAATTGGCAGTAATATTGTCAAAAGGCAAAATAATAAGGTTGTTTTATTCATTTTTAATATCGGTGTTTATAATGATTCATCATATTTTGAACAATTTGCTGGTCTGATGCCGGAGCCCAAGCTTGTGGTAAAGCATAATTTGAATGGTTCTTTAAAATGTTTTTATAATCTGTAAGAAGTGTTGTCTTATTATTGTGCTTCCTTAATTCCCTTACAAACTTTCTCCATTTGATAAGGGTTTCGTGATACATAATGAACCGTTTTCCCCTTGGCATATCCATAGACCGGGACATTGAATATTTTTCTTTGATTAAATCCAGTTCTTCCTGAAGTCTTTTTAATGTTCCTGTTGAGCTGAGTGTTTCAAAGGTTTGCTGGTCTTTCAGTCGCCACTCGATAAAATTTTGTGGTATATCAGGGAACTCGGTAATGGGTCTTAGCATTCGTTTATAATACAAAAGCCAAAGAGGATCGGCATCGACCGTAGCGGAAGTCCAATGGGCAAAATCCTGAACACTTCTTTTATGAATGGTATCTGAAGCTGCCTTTATTTTTTTTGCTTCTTCCTCCTGAAACTTCAATTGAGAGAATCTCTGATTTTGCACCCCAGTAGGTTTTAATGGTCGAATATCTTCACCGTCTTTATAATCCCTGTTGATCTTCGGTGCCCACATTCCCCAAACCGTCGCGTAGGCAAAATTGGTTTGAATACCTAAAAAGTATTTTGGATAAGGACGCCAGTCTCCCCAATCTTGAAAGACCATTCTTTTATGCTGGGCAACAATGGAAGGGTCATTCAATCTCTTTACACTCAATTGTCCAAACACAGTGACTGCAATCAAGAGGAACTGAAATAGGCTGATTTTTTTTAGTAAATTTTCCATAATAATTAATTAAAGATGTAGTGGTATTTAGTGATGATGTCGCCAACAATGGCTCTGTCGATATTGATGTAATTACGAAGCACCGGAACCTGATACAGATAAGGGATTTTCTTGGCATTCTCTAATCGCAGATTGATGTACAGAATGTTCCCATTGATATTTCTTACTCGTGTAAATATCTTTTCAATCAGCATTTCTCTATCCATCGCATCCATCAGAAAATCTTTGTCTTCATTGAGAATATCCTGGGTAACTTCCTGCTGAAGTTTCATCGTCTGCTTCCCGATTTCTATGTAATATTTTGAAATGAGTGCCGAATATTCAGGATGTTGTGCGGATAAATCCAGCATTTTATTGGAGTTCGTCACTATTTTACCGAGATATTGATAGAGGTATATAAGTTTTTTACTCTGGGTCAAGGCTGAATTCACATTTTTCAGTTGTTGATAGATATACTCCTGAATCGCAATGATCTGCATGATTTTATTGTTGATATCATCATACAATTCCTTTTGCTTTTCGTATGAATCCAGAAAAGCTTGTTCACTTCCTAATCTGACTCCGTGGTTTACGGTGATCTGTGACAGAAGTTTGTCGTTAATCACTATTTGCTGGCTTTTTACCGATGCAACAGAGAAGAATAAAACTCCGGAAAAAAATATTTTTTTCATTTTAGAAAGATTTAATGTTATCCATTATGCTTTCAACTACTTGCTTATCCCTGTTGACAAAATATTGAAAGGCTCTTTTGTTACGTTTTACTTTGGCTTTAATATCCCTTATCTTCAAAAGCATATGCGTGGAATTCCTGCTCAAGGTTTTTACTTCACCCAAGGCATAGTCTAACAATGCTTTACGTTCTGATTTTTCCATTTGGTTAATGGCTCCGTAAGACAAAATGATCCCTGTTACCAGCCGTGTCACCATTTGCAGATCATCAACAAACTGAACCTGAGAAGGCAAAACAGCTATAATGGAATAAGGAGCATCGTTTATTTCATTGATAATAGCAGTCTGATTGTTTGTTATTTTGGTTATTTCCCTGCTCATTGCTATTCCTGTTGGTATGGCTTGAATGGAAAACGAAACAATCCGCAATCTGTCCTGAACTTTGGTAATCTTATCTTTGAATTGGTTCCATTGGTTTCTATTGGCCGTTTCTACGGTAGCATTGGCAATTTGCTTTTGCCGCATTTCTTTTTGTCGGTCATGTTCTTTCATCGTGGCATTGATCTCTATATCCATCATTGGAAATGAAACATTTTCCTGCTGCCAAGCTGGTGTAGAACCACCACCGGAGGATGTCAATACGAAATAAACTACAGGAATAAACAAACTGACAACAATTTTCTTTTTCATCTTTTTGGTATTAAAAATTCCGTTTATACCTGTTCATTATATTTTCAACAATAGCCTTGTCGGTATTGATGTAGCCTGCAAATGGATTAATGGAATTCCAGAATCCCAATCGATTGGCTTTTTCTAATCGCAGTTTGATTGCTAAAAGCCAAAGCTTCAGATTTTTCACATTACCGGAAATATTATGCAGTATTTTGTATCGATCTCCTGCAGTAGCCAAATTCAGTTCACCGGATGCGAGAATATCAGATACATCGGTCACAATCTTTAAACTTTGCTCATACGTCTTTTGTGAAGCTTTAACTCCAAAAATGGCATATTCCGGATGTTCTGATGCCAATTGTACTACTTGTGAGGAATAATTGTAGCATTTATTGAGTTCTGAGTAGATTTCCTGTGCCTGAATTCCGTTTTGTAAAGTGCCGGAAACTTCTTTTAAACCCTTCAGAATTTTATTCTGAATGTCATTAGCTGCCACCATCTGAGTCCCCACCCAGGTCTGTGCGTCCTTTAATTTTGAAGTTTCCTCAATGACTTCGTTCTGTTTCGCTTTTAAATTTTCAGAATAGAGAATCATTGCCGCCGTTACCGTTGGGTCTATGTAGGTGTTTTGCGAATAAAGAATATTGACAAAACATAAAAATAAAATGCTATATTTTTTCATATTGTTGTTTATTTATGAATTCTGAAAAACTGATATTACGTTCTTCCAATTCCTGCGAGATGACTTTAAAAACATTCATCCCTTTGTGTTCTTTTTTCATCATTCTGTAAAAGGAATTGATTTTATCATCCAATGGATTTTGATATAAGTTCACGAGTGACACCAAGTTTTCCAGACTGTCTCCGAAGGTTTTGAGATCACCAACTATTCTGCGCAATGCTTCATCATAGTCGCCATATTGATGTACATAATATTCAACTGCTGATTTTTCAGGTTTTTCTGTGGTATAGGTTAAATACTGCTCCAATGAAACCTCATTTCCATAGACTTCGCCTTTGGAACCTCGTTTCAAGTAAAATTCTTTAAAACGACTTCTACCAAATTTATTATTCAGATTATTGATAGTAAAAATCTTGTTTCGCTCTACTTTATTGAGTGAAAGCAGTGATGCAATCTTGTCGAAATTGTCCTTGAACTTCGTCTGGTCAAGCAATATAAACGTGTCCGAATTATTGATGATGGAATCTTTTACCACTGCATTTCCGATGATGTCATCAAGTTCCTGTGTTACCACTACTGCTTCTCCCCAAAATTTCCTCACCGTTTTATATAAATAGAGGATGTAGCCTCCCATCAGTTTACTTGCGATTGCCTTCCACGCTTCTTCGATGATCAGTGCTTTTCTTCGGTCTTTTCTGAGTCTCATTTTCTGAATAAAGGTGTCCATAATAATGAGCGTTACTATCGGAAAGAGCTTGGGATTATCCTTTACATTATCAATTTCAAAAACGATGAAAGATTCTTCAAACAGGGTATTGTCTGCGCTTTCATTTAATGTCGTTCCGTACCTTCCTCCTTTGTAAAAATCTTTCAGGACAAACAAAAAAGTGCGCAGATTGAATTCCTTTTCTATGATATTGTGTTTCTTATTATTTAGGTAGATAGGAAGAAATTGATCGCAATAATCATAAAACCCATTGAACGAAAGTTCAGTTACGATCAGCTTTTCTTCCAGTTCTTTTATTTTTCTGATAATGGCTTTTCTAAAGGATTCATTCCATTCTTCAGCTGATCTGGGTTGCCTGATGATGTCATTCGACTTGATCAATATCAACTGCGTTTCATTGTATATTTTCCGTCTTTCTTCATCGTTCAGCGTGTCATACGCTTCATAAACTTTATAGAAATTTTCGCTTTCATATTCCGGATTATTGATGTTCTTGTCGGGATGATAAAATTTCAACAATTTTCTTCCCGCTTCCTTTATTTCATCAGAGCTGGCATCGAAACTGATCCCCAAGATGTCATAGTATGTATGCTGCCCCTTTGATTCATTCTCAGATTCAGAAAATAGATCCTCTTCATATATGTTGTATTTACCCAGATATTGAATCAGTTCCTCGGAAGTTTTATTTTCATACCACTGTGTCCCAGAATTGAAATAACCGTGGTAGTAAGACAATAACACATTATCTAAAATGGATTTTTGGGCTGATGACATTGAAGAATCCGGCCCTTGCCAAATCAAGAAAATTAAATTGGTCAAAAATTCGATTTTTTCAATATTAAATTCTTTCTTATCCATTAGAAAAGGATTCATAGTAATAGGTTTTTCTTCGGTGTACTGAATGTATCTTCCTCCTTTGTATTTACAAGTTCCTGAATAAGAATCTCCTGTATCAACAATGACTACATCATAATTGTAGGTCAGATATTGCTCGATGATATTATTCATTAAAAAACTCTTGCCTGACCCACTGGGTCCTAAAACAAACTTATTCCTGTTGTTTATTTTTCCTGTTTTCATCGGTAAATCCGAAGGATCTACTTTTAGCGGAACGCCTTGTCTGTCGGTAAATCTTAAATAGAAATTGGATTCTTCATTCACGGGGTAACTTTCTTTAAAAAAAAAACACAAGGCCGCTTCGCTTGTCGTCATAAATAAATCGTATTCTCTAAGTTCTGTTCCATTGCCCGGAATGGCTGACCGAAAGAGTTCGAGTTGGTTGTAGGCATTTTTAGAAACTATAATTCCTTTCGTAAAAAGCTTATTTTCAATCATCGACTGAATATTTTCCATTTTCTCCAGTGTCTGTGCTGAAAAAAGGATGGAAAAGTGGGCATTCACAACGAGCTGTCCATCAATGGCAATATTATGAAGCAGAGTCTGAATTTCATCTGCTATAATAGCGTTGGACGGAGAATTGTTGGCTGCTCCTTCGTGCTTTTTCTTTTTTTTGTCGAGTTCCCTCTGCTGTTGTGCCTGAAGCGGAATGGTAATGATCTGATTGTAGACAATCGTTTCGTAGTCTTCCAGTTCATTGATAAAACTAAAATTATCCACTGCTGTTTCAGCTGCTGCACCGTTACCGCCGAGAACAGAATAAGGCTCAATTTCTGAAGGCAGATCAATATTTTCTACATCCACGTAAGAAATGTTCTTCACAAACCGGTTTCCGATCTGTAAAAATTCGTTGGTGCTTTTGATGTTATCAAATGTTGGGGATTCGGAAAATTGCATCGATAGCACACCGGAAATATAGTATTCAAAATCTTTCTCGAATAAAAACTCAGGTTCACAATTATTCTGTTTCAAAAGCATCAGAACTTTCTGGCATTTATCCCGTAGTTCCTTATAGCTTTTATCCGAAAAATGATAATGCTTCGTTTTCTTTTTCAGCTTATCATCGATGATATCTGTAAAAAAAAGCACCGTTTCGATGGTTTTAAAAAGCCTGCCATCAAAATGTTCCGAATATTTTTGCTGCAGAAACTGGTTTGATTGTTCAGCGGTGTATCTTTTCTTAGAAAAAATATCAAGCTTCTGAACAATTCTTCCCTCTCCAATGATCGACACCACCTGATTTAATACCGTGTGGAAATTGAGATAGCTGTCAGGATCTGCCGAATATTGTTCGACAATGTTTTTTATCTTGATCCCGATAATAGGGTTTCCGTATTGTCCGAAAAGAACATCAAAATCCCAATTGAAATCCTTTCCATGATCATATCCGATAAAAGGAATGCTAAATACTTGTTTTTTTGTTGTTGCCATTCTTTAAAAGTTTATTACTGTCTAACCTTTTTGGAAAAATTAAGATGTGATCGAAGTTTTTGGTTTTGTCATACAAACCATATTTGTCCTGTCTTCTGAAGATGAAATAAACTCCACCTGCGGTGACTGCAAGACCAAGTAAAGAGCCTAAGAGACCGAACTTTGAGAGTACCAATGCTGAAATGACTCCGCCTCCGATGACACCGACTGCGTAAAAGATGTATTTCCCTTTGAGTCCGAAGAATACAAGAGGCTTTTTCAGCCCCTTGTAGAGGTAGAATCCCATGTTAGGCAAAGAATGCTGTTACGAATTCCGGAACTACAATCAAAAAGATCATTGCTCCTCCATAACCGAGGATTTCTTTATTGACATCCTGATCACCATTCGTCCACTTGTTATATACTCGAAGACCACCGATGAATCCGACCAAACCTCCTACTGCTTTCAAGATCAGCTTAACAGGATCCCAATAATCTCTGATATCACTGGCCGCATTCGAGATTGCGGTTGCACCACCTTGAGCAAATGCGGGAGTTATCGCCATAATGACCAAGGCTAGCGATAGAATTCTTTTTGCGGTCACGTTTTTTGTGAAAATATTTTTCATCATAATTCAAAAATTTTATAAAGGGTTAATATTGTTGGAATTTTAAATTTATGGCATAACTTAAGCTGCATCGAATTATTAATTCATTGTTTATCAGATTGTTAAATGTTTATTTTAATTGAAGCTACATGATGGATTGGTATGTTTTGTATCCATTTTGATTAGCCACCAGTTGAACCATTGTTTCAGAAAGATTGAGCATTTTTTTCCATTCTTTTATTCTAGAATTTTCTTTATCAATGTCGACTGAAATTTGGCTTTGTTGAGTCATCTCGCTACGCTCTGGGCTTTCTTTTTCGATTGGTGTTTTTTCGTTCTGCTCAACATAAGCATCGTTAAAATCGGTTTTTTCAGGATATGGTTGGTTTTCATTTTCTGTGGACTCCGTTATGGATGGATTATCGGGTTCATCCAAATCTTGCTCAGATTCAAATTGTTCTCTCAAATATTCTAAATCTTGCCTTTCATCTTTTCCTTCACTCGCATCGGAAAGAATTTGATTTTTACTGAAGGATTTTGGTGTGTTAATATTTTCAACATCTTCAATTCCTATATTTTGTGTTGAATCTTGATACTGCCCGGAAATTTCGGACAAAGAAAATTCGTCGGCTTCTTCTTTACAGGTTTCTTTTTCTTTCTTGAGAAACAGGTCGTATGCGATATTACCGGCATAATAGATCAGATAAACAGCCAATATGCAAAGTGAAATTTTTATCATTTTAATTGAAATTATAAGGATTAAGTTTTTTATTTTAAAGGTTAATCTTCAATATTTCATTGATGTAATCAACCAATTCATTGAATGCATTTTTTACCGCATATTTTTGTTCGTAAGTCAATTTTCGGGTATCAATAGTTTGTAAACAGTTTCTTTTGAAAACAGGACTTTTCAGGAGTATTCCGTATCTTGTGATTTCGGTATCCATTCCTTCCTGATTCAAATATCTGTAGCCTTTATCGTACTTGGAACGGATGAAAATTCTTTCTGCCTGACTTTCCAGAAGCCCTAAAAAATTCACAAAAACCAAAGTCGATTTTGCAGATACATCGGAATATTCAAAAGGAATCACGATAAAGTCACTGTAAATCAACAAATCGCTGTATTTCGCATCGAGTGTTCCTGCCAAATCAAAGAGGTTAATTTCATCGCTTTCTTTCAATTCAATCAAAGTTTCAAAATCAGAAAATGGCTGTTCCTCTTCCTCGCCAATAGTTTCTACATTGTACAATTTTTGAATTTCCAAAATTTCATCTTCTTTCCATTTATGGTAGAATGATTTCTGGTAATCAAAATCGAAAACATTGATTTTCCTTTCTGAAATAGCGGAAATATAATTGGCAAAAGCGATGGCTAGTGTTGTTTTTCCGGTTCCTCCTTTTTGTGTGGCGAATGTGATTATCATAGCTTATCTTTTCTTTTTTCTTCGTTTTTTAAGTTCGTCTTCCGCAGGAACTTTAGAAGTTCCTGAACTCTTCATCAATTCAAACAGCATTTCATTTACGGCTTTACTAAACTCAGTTTTGTTCTTATTTTCAGCGCGGTTTTCTGTCTGCATTTTGTTTGCGTTTGCTGGATTCACAAAATTTTGAAATTCCTTTTCGCCGATTAATGATTGAAGGTCCCCGATGTAATGGAATCGTGTATGAACCGCATAAATTTTTCCATCTTCGCCTTTGGTTAATGAAATATTCTTATCATTATTTCGGGTATTATTTTTAATAAAATCCTTGACTTCTAGCTGAACTTTCCGGTAGGTATCCAAATCTTTTTTTCCTCTGTTTTCAAACAGCATAAAATCTTTGATTTCTGTTTCCGGATATTTATTATTTAAAAATTTTAGCAAAATTATTTTTGATTCCTCATTCGGAATGTTGTAATCTTTCAAGATTTCAAAAAGCTTTTTATCTAATTTTTCGAAGGTGAATTCAAACAAATCATTCATTTTCAAAATCTCACTTCCTTTATAAACGTTGCCTGTTTTGTGGTCGATTATGGTATAACCAAAAGGTTTGTTTTCTTCTTTATGATGAAAGACCATATCAATTCCGAAAACATCTTTCAGCTTTTTCTGAAGCTCACTTTCAAATTCTATTTTTGGTTTCCAATCATCTTTTTGTTTTTCATCCGGCAGCATTGATTGCTGTCGTCTTCTATCTTCCACTTTGAAAACCTTGTTGGAATAAATTTCCCTGTATTTGCTAACAATAGCTTTGATTTGTTTCGACCTATTGTCATTTTTATTGTTATTGAAAACGAGCTGATTTCCGTCAATGGTTTTCTGTTTTACTCCATTTTTCAGAATATCAAATGCGTTTTCATTTTGCTTATCTTTTATCAACTTAAAACCGTTTCTTTCGAGCAAAGTTTCCAATTGATGAATCGAACTGATTTTGTAATTCAGCAATTTTTCAAGTTCATCTCCCGATTTTATTCCATATAATTTCTCTAAAGTTTTGCTTAAAGATTGTTGCGCTTTAAGCTTTTCATAGCTATCATTAATCTTTTTTCCTGTGTTTTTGTCAACTCTTGTTGAAACCATATGCACGTGATTATTATCTGTATCATTATGAAAAACCACAATAAAGGGCTGGTTTCCGTAACCCATTTCCTGCATAAAATCTTCCGCAACTTTTGTCAATTCATCTTTGCTGTGTTCCTGAAACTTAGTAGAAATCACAGCGTGAAATTGTGGTTTCTTTATTTTTTCACTTATAGAAATTGATTTAAAGTAATCTCGAACTTCCTGCTGCTTGCTGTTTTCATTAATGAACGATGGGAAATTTTTCATCATCATTAATTCTCCAATCCCTTTTTCTACCTTTTTATCGTTGTACTGTACCCCGTGAAAACTTGAGCTTGCGGAACCTAAAATCTTAACTATCATTTGCGATTAGTGAAAAGATTTTGATGAAAATTTCAATCTGCTTCTTTTTCAAATTTGCTACTTCATTTATGTGAATTGAAAAACTAGTGAGTTCCTTTTCGCTGATAAATTTTTGACCGTTCGCAATTTTCGCAACCTGATTGATGTTGTTTTCAATCTTTCCAAAGATGTTATCTTGTTTTTCAATGAACGCTAATACTTTTCTTCTCTCGTCATCTAAAATCCTATTCTCTACGGAGTCGATGATTAAACTAGTTAAAGAAATTTGCTTTTTTAAACAGATTTTTTTCCAGTTTTCTTTTTGGATATTGGATATCCTTATTTTAATGGAATTTTTCTTCTCAAAATCCTTCATATCCATCATTCAATTACATTCAGATAATTAATTGGAAAAGTGGTCATGCCCTTTATGGTACCGTTGAATTTTTCGATTTGATTTTTCCATAGAAGAAGATTGAAATCAACGTTCGTTAACGAAATAATACCCTGCTCTATACCTAAACTAATTCCATTTGAGTTTCCACTTACTAAAATATTGTTCAATGAGCCCACACTGCCATCCGACATAAAACCTAAATCCCGTAATGGTTTTGAAAGATTAAGTAGGGCGTAATTTGAAGTGATGGGCGTTGAACAAATTATACTAACATCTAAATAGCCAATTGTTCCAATTCGCCTCGCATCAATTTGCCCGGTTATTCCAAGACCAGATGTTCCTAATCTATATATTTTAGTTGATAATGTATGCTGGCGAGGATTTGTAGGAAAAGGAATATATGTGTTCCACGACGTTTGTTCAGAAATAGTATTAGCAGATAGTGTTTCGTCCAATATGATGAGCGCATCGTAATAATTAGGCTCCTTAAAAATCTGATTCCAATACTGGCCATTGAAAAAGTAGTAACCTTCTTCTACAATATGAATGACTTGCCCCAAAAGATTTGACGCAGGTTGAGTCACATAAACAATGGCACCTTTTTGCAATACTGAATAAGTTTTATTCGCAAGTTGATCACCAGTGATTCTTGGGGGAATAATACCGTCATAATGATCGATATCGTTTGGTTTTCCAACAACCTCAAAAGTAGACTCAGGAGATTGAGTATTGATACCGACCTGTCCCTCGATTGAAATAGCTATTAATAGTAACAAGAAATAAATGAATTTGCTCATTGGTATTTTATTAAAATTTCTGAGACAAAATTGAGCGATAAAAACCTATAAAACAATAATAGTCAACACGTTTGGTTAAAAAACGAACAGCGTGGATTAGGATGGAAAAGTTGTAGATTAAAAAGGAATGATTAGGCTGAATCTAGAGTCTTATTCAAAATTTTGACAAAAATAAAAACAAGTTCCGCAGTTTTTTTACCCCCTTTTTGCAAAAAAAGGCAAGATCGTCTTTGTAATACAACTTGAAAAGTTTGTACGTACAAAGACACATCTTGCATTTAAAAAGAGTTTGTTTTTCAGATTTCTGAAAAGGTAAATTATATCATTGATTATTGCAATTTGTCCGGAGGGATGTTCTTAATGATAAGTAGTGATGGTACATCTTCCCAAAATAAGGAAACCTTTTTTTCATCAGTGTGTGCAATTAATTGAGGTTGCGCAATATAATTTATAAAGAATTTCTCCACGGCCTAATTTATCCAAATAGCTGTATTAATTTTACGCAGGTTTCTTTTGCAATTTGTCCGGTATTACTAGCTTTAACAAAGTATTATTGTATAAATGATTAATACCTCCTAGGCGTATTGTACGCAGGTTTGTCTTACATGTGTATCTATTTTATTCAGATTTGATCTCGTGGAATTTTAACAGCGCTTGAAATATGACCTTACATTTTTTTTACAACTACCTATATTCATTGTATACAGCTTTAGCTATTTCATTAGATTATAACATGTGCTTATCCCAAAGGTTTAATATAGTCTTAAATTATGGCAAGCAGCAACTTGTACTTATTATACACAGCTTTTTCTTTCACCTGTCTCAATTATACCCACATTAAATGTTGTGCTGTTTGATTGCTCCGACAGCACGTGGCATTATATTACGCAGTTGGTTGTATATATTTTACACAAGTTTATACTATAAAGTTAATAACGAAGGTTGTACCTGATCACTCTTTATCCATTATTTTTTGTCTAACAAGCACATTTACAAACTAATCATTTCTTAATTCTTTGACGCTGTGGAGATAAACTATTAATTAACTTCAAAAAAGTTGTTTGCAAACGGTTTTGCATAAAAGTTAGAATATAATGTCCTTATTTTATTCACTATAGGGGACCAAATGTAAACCCATTTCTCGAAATTCAACTGAATACTCTCTTTTGACAATCTTAAACAAATGAGTTTTATATATAAATTCTAAATTCTCCAATATTTCACTATCACTGAAATTTAAAATATCTCCAACCAATAATTCTCTACCACACACCAATGGTTGAACGTCAGCAAACTCATCGTTGCTTTTATCAAAATACAAGTAAAACATGAATGAATTTTTTAAATTTTCCGTCTCATTATTTTCAAAAGGATTTTCCTTATTATTTATTATTTCTAAATAATAATCATTCCAACGTCTAACTATGAATTCAGTTGTACTTCTTAATTTTATAATGGCTAATAAGAATTCCCCGGCATTTTTTCTGTAAACATTATCATTTTCTAATTGCAAAACGTTTTGAATTTCTGAAAGAAAATTTCTAAGATCTTGCTTTAGTATTTTTACTTTATAATCCTGAATTGATTTAAAAATTGAAAAATAACTTTCTGCTGTGTCTTTTTCAGTGCCAATGTAATTAACATACACTCTTATTGTAGACAAAATAAAATCTTTCAAATCAAACTGTTGATCATCTTTCATAAAAAATATTTTAATTAAAATTACTCAAATAAAGCTTCAAATATAAATTTAAAGATAGCAACTGTTTCCTTACTAAACTTTTAGTAGTTCATCAATCAAAAACTATTTTAAAAATTATCGTTTTTTGAGATCTCGAATTTGAAGCAATTTCATATTACTCATAGTATTATTTATGCTTTAATTGGACGAAATATTTTATTAATAAGAACTTTCTGTATATTCCCATTTTTTGTATAGGTCGTTATACTTATAGTGTCCTATTTTACTTCCTCTTGCATCAAATACGTCATAGCGCTTATACAAATCATTCCATTTTTTAGAACCAGTTTGATCACCGTTTGAGTTGTATTTGTCAGTCCTGTTGTAAAGGTTATTTTGCTTTTCATAACCTTGTTGGTTTCCATTTTGGTCGTATGTTTCCTTTCTGTTATAAAGGTCATTTTGCTTTTCATACTTAATCATATTTCCATTAGCGTCAAAATACTCAATTCTGTTGTATAGAGTATTTTCTTTTGCATAACCTATCATATTACCTCGTGAGTCAAAAAACTCTGTCCGTTCGTAAAGACTGTTATACTTTTGTGCTGTTTGTGCTTTTACAGCAACTATCGTCAAGGTTATGACGAATAAGAGAATTATTTTTTTCATTTTATTAAAATTTATTTTATTGCTTACTCTATTCGGTTTTCAGCCTTCCAAGGTGTATGTTTTTGTTCTGCCCAAAACAATTAATCGAAAAAAAATATGAACATATTTAACATGATAATTTTTTCATCGTTTTTTGAGACTAAATATAAGTCTGATTAAAATTATTATTCAAGTCCTCAGGTATTGCTAGATCTTCTATCATTTCCTTTCTATCGCAGTTTTTACCATAAAAGATTGAATCAATAATTTTTATCAAACTAATACTATTATCGTGATCAAAAATTGGTGGAGATATTGCTTTTGAAATCTGAGAAGTACCAGGAAGAATAGCTTGCAAAATATCACATGATTTAAACAAAATTGTGATGCATTCCAACAGTAATTTCTCTTTAAAATATTTAAGTTTCCGGCTACTTTTCCTTTAGTGATAAAATTTTGCTTTAGATCGCTTAAAAGTGTCGGACAAAATGTTTGGAATTATTGTTGTGCGAGTAAATTATCTCACAAAAGTCGGACTCGATCGAATGATCACATTAAAATTTCTCAATAAAAAACCTCCAGCTTTCTCAAGAGATTTTGCGGGTAGGATTTTATAAATGTTAGCCACAGTTTAATTTTAAAAATAAAATCATTTAGATTTTTTTAGTATTATTAAGTTTAGAAAATTTAGAGATTTGTTAAAATAAAAATTAAATTTTATCGAAGTTAATAACAAAATATTAAAATCAAAAAAATGAAAACACTAAAATTTTTATTCTTACTATTAGTTAGTCAATGTGTATTTTCTTGTAATGATCATGAAATTGATTATCCATCATCAGAGAAATTTAATAAAAATTCGGATATATCAAATTTTAACAAATCATCTCAGTCAGATGCGGATGCCGATTTAGCCAACGCAGTTAAGCAGAGATACAATTCAGATATTAAATTTCACGGAGATGGCGGCTATACAATGACTTTTCCAGATGGTACTTCTGCTGAAGTAGTGCCTACAGAAAATAATCGTTATAAATTAACTGGTTCAAGAATGCCTGGTGTAACAATGGAAGTTTATCAGAATGGAAAAGACTTTGTAATTAATGTTTTAGAAGATAAAAATGGTTACTTTGAAGGCTCCGCACTCGCTAGACCGTGTGCATAGCATCCTAAAGGGGAAGGTTTTAACTCTTGCTTTAAAAGAGAGTGGGGAGAATTTTGTGATGGTTTCATTGGTTGTGTAGCTCAAGCAACAAATCCTCTTCCTGTAGCTGCTGCAATAAGTCTTCATTGTGCTACTTGTTAAATATTAAAATTCATATCATGAATAAGAAAAATAAAATATTTATTGTAATTTTTATAACAGGGGCTGTTGCCATTATAAATGGCTCATTTATAAAAATAAATGGAAATTTAAATGCAGATATTATTCTTTTATCTGGATTAATAATGGAATTAATATCTATTGCGGGTCTTATTTTAAATAATTTGAAAAAGATTAAATTATTTTTAAAATTACACCATATCATAAAAGTAACGGAAAAGAGATTGTCTTAAAAAAGACAGTCTCTTTTTTTAATCTTATTAGTAATTTCGACTTTACGTCCCCAATAGAAAGCCTACTGGAGGAAATTCATCATAATCATATTTATCATAGTCAACCTTTACTTTATGTTTTTTTCAAATTCAAAAGTACGCTTCAAAGTAAACTACCATGCTCTTTGAGTTCTTCCCTAACCCAGTCGTTTTTTAAGTAAGTTGAGTAAGTTCATCAATATCAGTAGTTGAAGGTGCCCTTGTTCCTGTGTGCTGTTCTGGTGTAACATGCTCAATAAGGCACCGCACAGCAATTGTAGTCCTGGTAATATCCACTAGATTATCATATACATCGGTTAATGAGAAAATAATATCATCCGAAAATTCCAGAGTAAGCTTTTTTTGATTTTTATAGAGTTCATCCCAATAGAATCTTAGTGGGGAACTGTAGCCTCTTTTTTTCCTTTGTCCATCTTTTGCCGAATTATCGCTTTTTGAGACTATTTTATCTTATTGAACAAGTTTAACATCAGACAGTTGCAAATAAATTTAAATTCAGTTAAATATCAAAATAAGAGTCAGATTGCCAGTTTGGTTAGTCTGAACTTTTTTGCAATAATAAGCTCAATCTTACCATACTCTCTTGCAGTGCAATAAGATCGTGCGGAACATGGGCCGGCAATTGGATTATCATGCCTTTCTTCAACAGATGCCGTTTACCATCAACCCCAAAGTCAATTAAACCTTCCATGACATGAACGATAATTGGAAATGGAGCAGTATGTGCCTTCATTTCTTGTGTATCACGAAACAGAATTCTGATTTCTTTTGCAAAATCATTTTTAATCATTGTTTTAACTGCTGGTTTTTTTCCGTCCTCATAACGTAAATCCTCATAGAAGGAAGCTGTATCTGTCATAAACATTTATTTTGCTATTAAAATAAGAAAAAGCAGGGAAGTTTCACTTAAAAAAAGCGTAAAACTTCAGATAGCACTACATATTCAATTTGATCATAAAGCAAAACTATAGCCACTATAATAATAACGAAGTGTATCCCTCGTCTGGATTGATTGAATAATCGTTTTTTGAGACTTTCTGATTGATTTTAGTGCTACGTCTGAATAAATACTCCAAATATTCAGCATAGGGCCTTAATAAATTAATTATACTTAGAAAATTGTTTTGAGATTCTTATATTATTCTAAAATTGGTCTTTGATGGTTTATGGACGAGATATTTACTGGTCTGCGCTGTAATCTTAGTTTAATTTATCGATATTTTCTTTACCAGTTGCTATAGTTGGTAGGTAGCAACTCCTAAAGGTTTATCCAGTCCCCGTATTGCATATTCTACTTTCACATTACTTTTTGAGGCATGTAAATATTAAATTACTTACATTTATTATTGTAAGAGAGTATATTGATATTTTTTTTATCGCTATAAAGACATCGAAAATGGGGATCATAATGGTCAAAACTTGGTTTTAGTGTATGTATAATTTTTACTCTTTCAGCGGATTTATTATTATAAAAGTTGTTAATATTCATATGCTCATCATAACAAATAAATATACTGTATCTTTTTTTATCATTTCAACACCTTTCATATGTAGCACTCTTAAATTCGGTTTATAATCTCCTATCTCGATAAAGATGCTGTCATTTCTTTTTGAAAAAAAAAGGCATATGTTATTTGATTCTTCTGCCTGCATTCTCCTTAAATCCTCTTTGTAAGATGAAATCTCTTTTTTAAGGGTATTATTGATTATTATACTCGGATAAGAATATTCCATAATATTTTCTTTTTTCTTCTCTTTACAAGAAAATAAAACGAGAAAAACAAAAAGTAATTTACTTTCTTCTAAAAGATGTTGTATCATAATATATAAAATGTGGTCTGCTATCTGGATTTGATATGTATATCAATGGATTAGCTTTGATTACCGTAATTTTCTAATAAATTTTCTAAAGTTATTCGATCTCCTTCTGTAGTTTTATAATCAACGCTTCCATTGTAGGTACAATATTGATTATATAAATTTTAAAACCATTGTATGTCTTCAAAATCAATTAAAAATCTGATGAACAGAACCGATTATAACATTATCGGTGCTGAGACTCTGATATTATAAGTTTATCAAATAAAACAATATTCAGCAAAATACATTCTAAAATTGCAAATAAGTATTTATCGTTTTCTGAGATTATTGAGTGTTACAGGAGTTTTAAAAAGCATTGATTCACCAACTGCATCTTTAGAAGTTAGTATATTTTGAATGAATTCTTTACCGTCAGTGCTGTAATTGTTTAGTTTTACATCGCCTGTTACTACCTGATAGTAGAACTGCGGGCTCCCGTTTTCACGGAAGATATAATCTCCGGGATTATAATTTTCTTCTGTCGCTCCCATGGAGTGCAGAATTTCTTCTTTTATAGACATAATATAATATTTTATGGTTGGTGTAGCTGAAATTGATATATAATCTGTAATTAGATCATCAGATTAGTACGGTGATCGTAGCGTGCTGTATGTTACCGAATGGTGATGGCAACAATCTAAAGAGAATTTATCAAGTGAGTCATGAAGATCAGGTGTGTTGTCTATTTCTTTTGTATGTACGAGAAGACTCCAATTATAAAATTGCTATTGCTCCTTAGTTAGATCGGAGACGAAATGTTAGATCGTTAACAACAAGTATTTCATAAAAATACATAATTACATTAAGTAGTTATATGATTCAAATCATAATGTGAATTATTTAATTTGAAAGTTTTTATGATAGTTTTGTAAATTAGCATAAAACCGACTTTACACCGAATATCAATGATCAGTATATAATCTACAATATGTTGAATGAGCAAAAAAAATTAAACAATAAATAATATGAAAATAGTAATAAATGATATAATTTATTTTAGAGAATTAAACGAACATATGCTAAAAAATTTAATGGATCGGGTAGTGTCCTACTAACTGTGTAAGTAGAAAAGTTATTCTGAAAAATTTTGAGCCCTCAAAGCTCAAAAAATTTTTCGGAAATAACTTTTTACTATTTTTAAACATTATACAGTTATGACCAGTAAAGAAGATTTATTAAACAACAAGGATTTCTACAAATCCTTCAAAAACGGAGAAGATTTAACCTCGTTCTTCAAAGAACTGCACAAAAAAGCAGTAGAACATATGCTGGATGCTGAATTAGACAGCCATCTTGACAATGAAAAACACGAAAAAACCACCAATGGAAACTACCGAAACGGACACGGAACTAAGAAGATAAAATCATCATTTGGCGAATCCGAAATTAAAGTTCCCCGTGATAGAGAAGGGAGTTTTGAACCTGCTTTAGTTCCCAAAAGACACAATATCATCGATGGTTTGGAGAATATCATTATCTCGTTTTATGCTAAAGGAATGAGCGTTTCGGATATTGAAGAACAGATTAGGGAGATGTATGATTTTGAGGTTTCTACGTCAACAATTTCTCGAATAACTAATGCTGTTGCCAGTGAAGTCGTTGCGTGGCAAAATCGACCTTTAGACGAATTGTATCTGATTGTTTGGATGGACGGAATTGTTTTCAAGGTTCGAGAGAACTCCAAAGTCATTAACAAAACCATTTATTTAGCCGTAGGCTTGAACCGTGAAGGAAGAAAAGAAGTTTTGGGAATGTGGCTTGGAAAGAACGAAAGTTCCAGCTTTTGGATGAGTGTTTTAACCGATTTAAAAGCTCGTGGTGTTGAAGATATTTTGATTACCGCTACCGATAATTTAAATGGATTTACCCAGACCATCCGCTCCGTTTTCCCTGAATCCCAAACCCAAATCTGCGTAGTCCACCAGATAAGAAATGCTTGTAAATACGTGGTTTGGAAGGACAGAAAAGCGTTTTCTGCCGATATGAAACACATTTATACTGCGCCTACAAAAGAAGCCGCCAAAGCAGCCCTGGAAGATTTTGCAACCAAATGGGAAAGTAAATATTTGTACGCCATTCAATCTTGGAGAAACAATTGGGACGAACTCACCGTATTTTTTGATTTCCCAATCGAAATCCGAAAAATCATTTACACCACCAATTTAATTGAAAACCTGAATGGAAAAATCCGAAAATACACTAAAAATAAAATGTCTTTCCCTACGGATGATGCTGTTTTAAAGTCGGTGTATCTTGCTCTAAAAGAAGCTACCAAAAAATGGACAATGCCTATCCATAATTGGGGATTGGTTTTAAACCAATTTATGCTTATTTTTGAAAAAAGGCTCAGATTATAAAATCCAAGCCTAACTTTTCTACTTACACACTTTACGGGATAGTGTCATGGATCGTTTTTTGAGACATAAGTAGCCACTTAAACGCCCACAGTAAATCTATGTTATGAGCAATTTTTACCAGATTCCTATATCCTCTAGCGTTTCAATATCATAATATTTTTTCTCTTTGAATCCATCATTATAAGCTTTTTCAAATAAAGCTATTATTTTTTTCTGATTTTCATCAAAACCGATCAAATCGAAATCATTCAGTCTATTTTTTACAACCTCCTTTTCCAAACCCGGGTAGAATTGATACTCAGAGAGAGAATAACCAACTTTACTTCCAGATTTCATCCAGCTTCGTTTTATAGATAACCATAAGTATTTAACTAATCCATTATCTGTTCTAATTAGATTAGGAAAATTTCCTTCGTAATACTCTTTGTAGTTTCTATGGACAATTTCTAGAATTGGTCCTATTTCATCTTCGGTTAAAAATTCACTATTTATTAGTGTCTTAGCAAAAAGTTCTTTTGCTATGGAGTTTCTTTTTTTAATTATTTTATTAATATACTCTTTATCATTTTCTTTGTCGTTTTTAAATAGATAATACCATTCATTATTTGAAAACAATTTATCCTTTTCTAATAGTTCATAAGCATAAACTATTCTATCAAAAAGAAAGAATGACGAAAAATATATGTCACTTTCTACTTGAGTAAATACAAGATTTCTCCTTTCTTCGATATCATCAATACTGTAAAGCAGATCAGAAACATAATGTAATAGCGACATTAACTCAGAGCCACTACCCCAAAACGTACCTTTTTTATATGATATATTTTTCGAATAAAGTAAAATTGATTCAATGATTTTCTGTTGTTTATACTTATTAGAACCTACACTTTTAATCTTAACCCAATTTAAAAATTGAAATAGTTGTCTTTTTTCCTGAACCTTTTTTAAAATAGCTTCATTTTCTTCTGGATTGTTTTCATTTATGAATTTATCAAATACATTTTCTTGAATATCAAAATTTGATAATTGAAGGTTAAAGTATCTATCAAAATAACTTTCATTCGCAACCCTTTTACCTCTGATTAAGTCTTCAGGTGTAATTGCATCAAAACTAAAAGATATGTCAACAATAAATAATCTTTTTAATATTCTTATAATTAAATCATTAAATTTTAGATTCTCAATAAATGCCTCTGTCGATTGTCCTTCGTGATTAGAACGAAAGCTAAAATTATTGATGCTATTATTGCTTCTGTGAACTAAACTTTCCTTATTAACTATTACAAAATTATAAACCTTTTGGTCAAAAATCCTTAGGGATTCAATTAATAAAAAATCTAAAATGTTTAATTCATTATATATTGATGGTAACCGAAGTTTTATGCTATTATTAAATCTATAAATATCTCTTAACGAAGAAAAAAAATCAATAAATGGTTCATCTTTTATAGAATCATTTAAATCTTTAATATCATTTGTTATTTCATCGACATTAAAAAGTTGGTTCAAGTTATCTATAAATAATCTTGCTATATCTTCTCTAGAAATAGGTGGTAAAGTGTAATCAACTTGAACAATCTTCTCGAGATATTTTTTCCCATTTTCGCCAAATTGCTTTTCCAATGCAGTCTCTACAACAATCTGATCATAAGCCAAAATGAAAATCGTATTTGCAAAATTTCCATTCAATTTAATCAATTGAAAAATTTCAGTTATTTCTGAAGGTGTTAATCTATCAATATCATCAACAGTTATATATAATTTTACTTTTGAGTCAATTAGGATGTCATCAATTTCTTTTTTTAATTCAACAAGTTCTTTTTCCTTTCCAGCCTTTTTAAAAATACTTTTCAGTGTGCTTAGAGCTTCGCCTGCCCCTGAATGAACATAATTAACCCAATTCAAGTATTCCAAAAATTCAGCTATTTTTTTAGAAGCATTTTTTAGTTTCTCTGAGTTGTTTTTAAGTTTTAAAATTAATTCTCTTAAAAACACTGTTTGTAATTCTTTTTGCCCAGAGAACATCCATGGATTAAATCTTAAAACAATAATCTCCTGATTATTATTTTTAGAGAGTTGTTCAACTTCGTTTATTATAAAATTTAATAATGTTGACTTACCAGAGCCCCAGGTTCCATTAATTCCAAGTACAATACTTTCGTTATTTTCTTTAAATGAATTAACTAAACCAGATGCAATCTCATATGCGAAAGGATGCCTTCCCAATTTATCTGTTGAACTTTCTTTTAATGGTAAATCTGTATGCATTTGTTGAATTGGTTAATTAGCAAAATAATATCATATTTTATCGTTTTTTGAGATTTAATTCGATCTAGGACGTTCCAGAGATTTGCGATGGTGGGGCAATCGAAGAACTACTGTTGAACTTTGCTGTTCCCCCTCTACTATTGCAAAATCCTTTAATGGAAGTTGTTTTAATGTAGTTCTACTTCCCAATCTTCAAATTCTGGTTCAACTTGATATGTGTCATTTTCTTCCCTACAAACAAACCGAATCCATTGAGAGGCTCTTTTCATTGAGTGAGTAAGATTTAAAACTTTTCCAGATTCATCCATCTTTATGTTATTGGCAAAAATTGCAAATGCTTGTTCGGCTAAACTCGCTTCATCTTTTAAATCCTCTCTGTAATTTATATCTTTTAGTAATTCAACGTCGTTTATTACATATGGTAAAGTTCCATTTGTGTAATAATATACAAAATGTCTTAATGCACTTTTAAAATCGTTCGATAATTCCATACCAAATTTATTATTTCCAAATTTCATAAAAATCAATTACGGATATTTCGCTATCATCGAAATCTTCAATTTCTAAAGGCTGGTCTGTTAAGAATCCATATTGGTCTTCAAAATTGTGTTCGTCATACTTTAAAATCTTTTTATTTTCAAAAATTTGAACTTGTTTAAGCACATTAAGATTTTTGTCTGTTTCATAATAATATGTCGAGTTTCCCCAAGAATCAGTTACTTCATCTCCAGTTGTTTCGTTCCAAAATTTTTTAAAATATCTGTTTTTCATTTCTATGACGAGCTTTGTTTAAATTGCCACCAACTTCAAAATTTACACATTTCGTCAATCCAAACTATATGATATTTGCAAAGTTATTTATACTACTAATATAAAATTTAATTTTGATCGTTTTTTGAGACTTTTCCACTTCAAGAGTTTACTACACTATAAAAATGAAATTTAGAATTCAATGATTAATGAAGATTTTAATCCTCAATTTTATATTTTTCCTTCAGTACATAATTGGCCGGATGCAGTGATAGTTTTGAAATATCAATCTCCCATAAAGGATCACTGTCATTGACCACCATCAAATTTCTGTCTGATAAATCAAACTTTTCTACAAAACAACAATAAAGCAATTTACTTATCACAACCCGAACATATTTTCCTTCATTACTTAATGTACATGATAGAGAATATGTTTTTTCACTATTAATAATCAGTTTTTGGGATAATATTTTTTCCTGTAAAAACATAATACGTCCTCTTGAAATCCAACCACTTAACCGTTTTACCCTACCTTTATTAGATAAGACAAATCGAGATTCAAATCTCGGAATGGGGACTGGAACCCAGGACTCTCCGGGAAGATCCATAACTGATAAATTAAAACATGAGGGAGGATTATCTTTGTCGATTATAGGTTTACCCAACTTCTCCCAAAGATACTTATTAAGTAAACTATTTAAGATATCTGCTGTTTTGACCATGTGAAAATCTTCTTTTTTCGGAGGATTATCTCGCAAAAACCATCGAAATGTTCCTGACGTTAAGATGGTTTTATTTATAACGTCCATAATACTTTCGCAAGCAATACCTAATTTTTCTTCCACTGCATATATACTTTCAAAATTAGCAATAAATTCTCCTTCGGCGGTATACTGACTGACAGGGCGCAGATAGTCAACGTGTACGTTTCTAGCTCTATTTTGACGAAAGACTTTCAAACGTCTCTCGCTGGCTGAAATTTTCTCTAAATTACTGCTATGTTTATGAAATACGTTATTATCCTTATACGAAATAACAATAGAGCGATCATCTATATCAAATTTTTCAACAAAATGGTAATATACCAAACGACCTACAGCCCTTGTATACTTACGTCCTTCCAAAGATAATCCACAGGACACATTATAAACATCGGCTTTAAGATAGTTATTATACTGTTTGGTAAAACGCAACTTTCGGATTTTTTCGGAAACCCAATGTTCTACTCCTAATGTTATATGAGAAAGACGACTCAGGCTCTTTACTCTTCCATAATTGGATATTTCATAATTCTCAAAACCCTCAATCGGCTTCCATTGTTCATCAGGAAGGTTTTCTAAGGAATGGTTATAGAGAACATCTTTTACATATTCATTCTCTAGTTCATGTGGCAGTTTCATAAAATAAAATTACAAAACACTCATCTATTATTTTATCGTTTTTTGAGATTGCAAATGCAGTATTATTTATCTTTTAATTTCGAAAAATAATGGTTTGCTATATTAACACTTCCAGAGATTACTAGACCTCTTATAATTGACCAGAACAATATTTCGTTTAATTTACTTGCCGTGTAATTAGTATCATCATAGAAGTTAATTTCCATTAGAAATATAATTACCGTTATTATAAGCGCACCTAATAAAATTTTTTCTATTCTTCGTGAGTCCATATTATAAGTTTATTTACTATTCCTGAGCTAATGTATCGTTTTTTGAGATCACAAATACAGCATTATTTATCTTTTAATTTTGAAAAATAATGGTTTGCTATATTAACACTTCCAGAGAGTACGAGACCTCTTATAAATGACCAGAACAATATTTCGTGTAATTTACTTGTCGTGTAATTAGTATCATCATAAAAGTTAATTTCCATTAAAAATATTATTACTGTCATTATTAGCGCACCTAATAAAATTTTTTCAATTCTTCGTGAGTCCACATTATAATTTTCTTTGAAATTGCTGAGCTAATATATTGTTTTTTGAGATTATTTTTGGTTATTTGATAATATAACTGCATTGATATTTGGATTATCAAACAATTGCATATCATTTGTCAGAGATGCTTCATTTGTTCCTAATGTTTTTAATGAAAACTTGGCAAGAAATTCGGCTTGTCCGTTAGTTATTACTACTCCCACCGGTATAATAAAAATTTGGATCAGACTGGATTCCGCCATAGTAAGAAGTAAAATACAACTTCCTATGCTGGCATTAAACATAGAAAATACAAGATCGTAAAATCCTTGATTATTTGGTGTGGATGCAAACGCTCCAGATTTTGAAAAATTGTATAACCATTTTGGGCATTGGTGACGAGTAATTTACCATTTTTCATATCGATATTAGAAAAAGCCCGAAGACAGGCTGGTCATCGCTTGAAGTTACATAATAAGTTCCCTAAACTTGATTTCTCTCTTCAGGATCAAATTTCGCAATAAAAAAATCAGATTCTCCGCTTATATTTTGTGTTTGGAATGCTGTTCCCACAGTAGCTCCAGCTTTCTTTTCATCAATAAAAATATCTGGATCTTCGATGTTGCCATTGTTATCTCCTACGTAGTTTCATATTTTTTTATGAGCATTATTTTTTATTTGTATGATGTTTTTTTTACCAATTATCAGTTTGACTATATATTTAATACTCAGAGACATTAGAACTTCTAAAAATATAAAAGTTTATATTGGTGCATCTTAGTTTAAAATGACTACCTTTGACATAATTGGTCTGGTCACATCTTTCTTCTTTTCATAATTTCCCGTAAGGCGTATCCTTATTCATTGACCACTAAATATTTGAATCAATTAATAGCAATAAATTATCTCATATGAATAATAATGATTTAGATGAGAGTTTTGGAACCTTGTCCCAAACGATCAACGAGCTTGCAAAAGTGGGCTATACGCACGATTTTAATCGTCAAGACAATTGTGAAATTTGTCACAATGAAAATATAATGCTTTCTCCTGTAGATTTTAAGATAGATAAGGTTTACAGGTTTGAAGGTACTTCCGATCCGGATTACCAGTCTATACTCTATGCAATATCATCCTCGAAGTTTAATGTCAAAGGAATTATAGTAAATGGTTATGGAATTTCGTCAGATGACGCAACTTCAAAAATTATCGAAAAATTATCCGCAAATCCTAGCAATGATATGATTGAAAATAAAAGGAATGACAGTACCTCAAAGCGTCCCGAGGGTGAACGTGTTTTAAATGCTTCAATGGTTGAGATAAATGTAAATGATCTCCTCAAACAAATTAAAGCTGAAAAAACATGGGCAGAAAATGATCGAAACTCGATGACGGTCTTCAAATCTGACACGATGCGAATTTTAATCATTGGACTACACCAAAATGCAGAATTAAAACCGCACACAGCAGCTGGTATTATTAGTGTTCAGGTTTTAGAAGGGCAGATAGAGTTCTCTACAGAACTTCAAAATACTATATTGGACAAGGGGCAGATGATTGCTTTGCATGAAAACATTCCCCACAGTGTAAAAGCATTAACAGATAGTTTTTTTTTACTAACACTTTCAATGAGCAGGAAGTAGTATAGTGAATGAAAAAGTAAAAAATTACGCTAATAAAATTGTCACTTTTTTGATGTAAGGACAGATATTTAAAGAAATCTATTATTTGTTATAAAATACATTTGATCGATTTTAGATATGCCTTAAAATATAAACCAAACCAAAATATAAATGATTGAACTTTTTAAAGAACCAGGTGTTCAAATTACCATTCTACTTCTCCTACTACCGATCATTTTTGTACTCATTCTGATTTTGGTGAAGGTAAATAAAATGGTATATACTCGATTGAAAAAAAATGAGTTAAGACAAATTAATGAGAATATCAGCAGGCTAAATGCCGATGAAATAGCATTATTACAGAAGAGAAAAAAAGAGCTTGAGTTTCAATTATCAGGTAATGAAATTGCTCAAGTCAGCGAAATCAGTGATCCGCGAGGATTAATTGATGAAGCCAAGGAAGTTCATGACCTTCGGTTTTTTCAAACAAAAAGAAAACAGGATAAGAATATAAAAGTTCCAGAAGAAGAAAAGAAGCTTATACTTTGGTTTCTCGGGAGTAGTGTATTTTGGCTCTTGGTGGGAACTTCTGTCGGAGAATATCTAGGAATTAAATTTGTCGCTCCAGATTCTGATCAAATAAGTTGGTTGAGTTTTGGAAGATTAAGACCAGTGCATACGAATATTGTTTTTTGGGGCTGGGCATCAATGGCCATGGTTGGATTATCATATTATGTTGTTCCTCGTGTGGGCAATACTATAATTTACAACTTAAAATATGGATATTTCTCATTAATTCTGATGAATGTAGCAGTTCTCTCAGGTAGTATATGTCTGATGTCTGGAATTAATAATAGTGGTGGAGAATACAGAGAATATATATGGCCTGTTATGTCGCTATTTGCTATTGGAGTTTTTTTATCCATTTTTAACCATTTTAATACTGTAGCGTCACGTAAGACCGATGAAATCTACGTTTCAAACTGGTACATTGTTTCGGCAATGATGTATGTTATTGTGATTTTACTAATTGCTTATTTGCCATTCTGGCAGGATGGGTTAGGAGAGACAATAACTCAGGGTTATTATATGCATCAAGGAGTGGGAATGTGGTTTATGTTTTTTAATCTTGGATTAATGTATTATTTCCTCCCCCAAGAGCTCAACAGTCCAGTATACTCGTACAGTTTAGGTATATTGGCATTCTGGACTCAAATTTTATTTTATACGCTCATTGGAACTCACCACTTTATCTTTAGCGCAATACCCTGGTGGATGCAAACAATTGCGATTGTTGCCAGTGTTGGTATGGTCATTCCAGTCACTGCAGGAACTGTAAATTTTGTAATGACCATTAAAGGTTCATGGCATCGCCTGAAGCTGAGTTATGTACTTCCATTTTATGTTGTTTCTATTATTTTCTACTTTACAGGTTCTATGCAGGGAACGGCAGAGGCATTTCGAGAAACCAATCTTTTGTGGCATTTTACAGACTTTACAGTCGCCCATTCGCATATAACCATGTATGGTATTGTCACTTTTATGCTGTGGGCTTTCATGTATACCCTCGTTCCAAGATTAACATCTCTTGAACCTCCTAATATTATGGTAGGGCTACATTTTTGGCTGGCATTGATTGGGGTATTAGTTTACTCTGTCTCACTGATGATTGGTGCTACAGAAAAAGGAATGCTTTGGATAGAGAAAAAACCATTTATAGAGGGTGTTGTTAAAATGGCTCCATACTGGGTATGGCGAGCGATAGGCGGAACAATGATGTGGATTTCACATATTATTTTCGCTTACAACTTTTACAGAATGATTAAGCCTACAGTAAAAATTATTTTACCGCGATCACCATCTGAAATTTTGGAGATTGTTAACAAAACAAATAACTAATTATGGAGTTTTTTAATAGTCATAAGAAGCTTTTCTCTTCCGCATTAGTATTCTTCCTTTTTTTAACATTAATCATATGTATTCTTCCTGCGCTTAACAATCAAAAAACGTATCAACCATTACCGGGGAGCAGAGCACTTACCGAAGAAGAAAGTAGAGGGAAAGCAATTTATATTCAAGAGGGTTGCGTAGGATGTCATACACAACAAGTTAGAAATGTTGATATGGACGAAGTTTTTGGAGATAGACCAAGTTTGGCAGTTGATTACGCCCGGAATCGTCGTCTTAATCTTTTTCAGAATACAGCGACGTTGATGGGAACAGAACGAACTGGTCCTGATTTAATTAATATAGGAACGAGGCAGCCAAGTAAAGAATGGCATTATTCCCATCTCTATAACCCAAGGTCAGTCGTTCCAGAATCAATCATGCCATCATATAAGTGGTTATTCCTCAACAAAGAAAGTCTAGATCCGGGCGATATCGAAGTTAGTGTTCCAATCGAATTCAGAAAGGGGATTGAAGGTAAAATTGTTCCTTCCAAAGATGGCAGAGCTTTGATTGCTTATCTCTTAAGCTTAAAACAAACAGGTCTGCCAACAGGAAAGCCTTCAGGAGATTTTCTATATAAGATTAAGAAAAAAACTTTAGAAGCTTCTGGTGATAATAATCTTCCGGACGGGGAAGCATTGTTTACGACAAACTGTGTGAGTTGTCATCAGACTAACGGGGAAGGATTACCTGGAGCTTTTCCACCTTTAAAGAACAGTCCTGTTGTATTAGGAGAAAATCTTGAACTCTATATAACAATAATAATGAAAGGTTATGATGCTCGTCCTGAGTTTGCGACAATGCCGGCAGTAGGAACCAATGCGGGTTTCACAGCTGAAGATGTTGCTGCTTTAATCAACCACGAGAGAACAAGCTGGGGAAATCCGGGTAAAAAGGTAACAGTAGAAGAAGTAAAACTTATAATGGCTAAAATTAAATAATGACTAACAAGAAAATTTTAACCCTTTTATTTGCGCTTTTTCACATGCTATACAAAGCCTGTGATGCTTGCAAATTGCAGCAGCCTGAAATTACTAAAGACCTCACGCATGGAACTGGTCCTGAGTCAGAATGGGATTGGCTGATTGTACTTATTATAGTATTTATTACCCTTGTAACACTTTTTCACTCCGTTAAATTCTTAATAAAGCCGGGAGAAAAAGATACAAACCATATTAAAAATTCTGTACTCCATTTTTAATCTCTTACACTATGGAAAAACATAACGCACACGTCTTTTTATACATTGATGAAGAACCGCTTCCTATCGCAGAGCTTCAAACTCCTATAGTCTTCAATATGGATACTAAAAAACTTACTGATGGTGAACATGTTTTAAAGATTATCAGTAAAATAGGAGGAAAAGAAGGTATAAAAATTATACATTTTATCGTACGTAATGGACCTCTTATTGAACTTGAGGGGTTAGTTAATAAAGAAGTGGTGAGTGGTGTATTACCTTTAATGATTAATTCTTATGACACAGGAAAAAGACAGAGTTTTATAATCAAAGGCAGCGAAAATCCGCGTACAATACCAGTTTGGATTTGGATTATAGTTTTGGTTTTTATGGCATGGTCTGCCTTTTATATATTTGAAAATTTTAGTCTTTAGAAAATACATATTTAAATCCCAAATTTTATACGGTAAAATGTAAAACTACTATAAGATAATTACGGTATCTGATGTAAATTCTATAGTAGTTATTTTCCTTTAAAAACTCCGATATTTCTTTTAAACCATAACCTTCCTTTTTTCACTTCTAAAAATAAATTATTTAAGCAAACGACCGAATTTATAATTGAAATTGGTAATATTTTATTAAGTAAAAATACAGTTGCTGATGTTTCCAATTATGTTTATGGCTTAGATAACTATAATGCAAAGCAGAAAATTAATACAATTTCTCCGGAAAAAATAGAAGAATTTCGACAATTTAGATCGAAGATTAAAGATTTTTACAATCGGTTACAAGATGCACTTTCATCTGATAAAGTAATTATTGTTAATTTAAGACCTTTTAAAACTTGTTTATAAGATCTTTAAATATGACGTACGTGTGTTTTTTTTCTTTACATTTCGTTCTGACAAAATTTGTGTTTAGTTTTGCAGTTTATACATTGCAAACTGCAATCAATTTATTCATTGATCTAACAGTGGATGTATCTGCACCATCAACAATATCTTTTATAATGATTCCTTTCCACTTAAGCCAAATACCATATTAATCGTTTTATGAGGATTAGTTTTTATCTATAAATAGCGCTTCGAGGTTTTGCGGTGGAAAACTTGATCATACAGATGCTAACAAACCTGACATCTGTCAGTAAATAAATAAAAGACCATAAACTCTTTTATTATATTTTAATTGTATATTTGTACCGTAAAATAGATGTAAATGTTTTCTAAAACCTGTGAATATGCGATCCGTGCACTGATTTATATCGCCCAGAAGTCGAGGGACGGCAGCAGGGTGAGCATCAAAGAAATTACCGGCGGAATCGATTCTCCCGAATATTTCATTGCTAAAATTTTGCAGGATCTGAGCAGAAAAGATTTTGTTCAGTCTGCAAAAGGCCCGAACGGTGGATTTTATATGGATGAGCAGCACCGCAAGATTACGGTTGCAGAAATTGTGCGGGAAATGGATGGTGACAAACTGTTTTCAGGATGTGGGCTTGGTCTTAAAAAGTGTTCGGAAAATCATCCGTGCAGCATTCATAATGAATTCAAGCGGATTCGGAACAGTATTAAAGAAATGTTGGAAGGATCGCCGATATCCTTGTTTGTGGAAGATCTGGATTTGAATTTAACCTTCCTCAAAAGGTAAAAAAATTTAGCATAATAAAAGACAAAAAGGTATTAATTCTAAAGTCATGAATATTCCCGTAAGAAATCCTCTGCTTTATAGCCTCCTCCATTTTTGGCTCGGAATGGTAACGGCGGTTAGTTTTATAGAAACACCTCTTAAATTTCAGGTTCGGGGTGGATTACGCTGGAATTTGCTCTGAAGCTGAGTCAGCTGGTGTTCGATGCATCCATCAAAACCCAGCTCGTGTTGGCTAGTGCGATGATCCTCATTGCGATCCTAAACCCAAAAACTTCCAGGTGGGTCTGGCTGAACATCGCAGTGCTGATTCTTATTTTGCTGCTCCAAAAAATATGGATGTTAACAGTAATTGATGCGCGCGTAGATTTGCTCATAAAAGGCGCGCCGCTTCAGTCTACAGACCTGCACAATGTTTTTATTTATTCGGAAGTGCTTAAATGGATGTTACTCATTACCCTAATAATTTTACAAACTAAAAAAATCAAAATAATGAATACCGAAAATATTGATAAAATGTCGGGACACTGGTTGCTCGCAAAAGTCGGAAAGAAAGTTTTACGTCCGGGTGGCAAATATCTCACTCAAAAGATGCTGCACCACCTGAAAATTTCTGCCACTGACCGTGTGGTCGAATTCGCGCCCGGCCTAGGGTATACTGCTAATTTAGCGCTTCAGCAATATCCCGCTTCGTATGTCGGAATTGATGCTGACCCTGAGGCGGTAGCTTATTTAAGTAAAACCTTTAAACAGGTGGCTGCACGCTTCGTCCTAGGGAACGCAAGCCAAACGGCTATGGAAAATGGGTCTGCAGACAAAGTGTATGGCGAAGCTATGCTGAGCATGCATGCCGATCACAGAAAATCAGAAATAATCAAAGAGGCGCACCGGATTCTGACCGTTGGTGGTCTATACGCCATCCACGAATTAGGTTTAGCACCGGACAGTTTGGATGAAAACCGAAAAGCCGCTATACAAAAAGAGCTAGCCTCTGTTATCAAAGTAAACGCCCGTCCTCTCACGGTGAAAGAATGGCGGTCGCTGCTGGAGAAAGAGGGTTTCCGCGTTACTGACGTAGAGACGGCACCAATGCATCTGCTGGAACCTGGCAGATTGATCAGTGATGAAGGATTTGGGGGTTTTATGACGATTGTTAGAAATATCATCACCCAACCCGACATACGGTCCCGGATCAGACAGATGAAAAACGTATTTAAAAAATATGAGGAACATCTCTGCGCAGTTTCCGTTATCGCCCAAAAAATATAAAAAACAGTTATTATGAAAAAAGCTTGGTTTAAAACAGCAGTAGTTCTTCTTTCTCTTAGCCTCACTAGCTGCAAAGAGAACACCCAGAATACCGCCGGAAGTGATCGTAGCGAGGCTATTGAAGCACAGGGTAATCCTGATATTTCACCCGTCACGTCTTTGCCGAATGTACCTGCACCTGTAAGCGACAGAAAAGCAAAAGAACTCATCGTGAATCTTGAAGTCATTGAAAAAGTAGGCGAGCTGGCCGACGGTACGCAATATAACTTCTGGACGTTCAACGGAACGGTACCGGGGGCATTTATCCGGGCCAGAACGGACGATGAGATTGAACTGCATCTTAAAAATAACGAAAACAACACATTCCCCACAATATTGATCTGAATGATGTAAATGGTCCTGGGGGCGGCACTGGGGGAAGTTTTGTAGCATCCGGAAAAGACGCGGTTTTTACTTTTACAGCCGCCAGCAACCTTGGGTTATATGTTTACCATTGTACAACAGTACCTGCCGGAATGCATATCGCCAACGGAATGTGTTTATTCGCGCAAAGGTTTACATGCGTTCTAGAAACACGGTCTCAGTGCCGATACGCAGATGACCGCCAACAAAATTAAACAACAGATCGAATTATAACCTTTAAATAGTATACAATGAAAAACTTAATTCTTACCACAGCATTCCTGGCCTTTGCGTTAAATTCTTGCGCCGACAAACAGGAAATAGCCTCCAACCAGCCCGAATCGAATGTCATGATCCCAGAACCGCAAGTCGCTGCTCCCGCTGAGACTGCCGCAAAAACCGAAGCAGCAACTTCCGAAGCCGACGGCGAAAAACTTCTGGCAGGTATGGACTGTCTTTCGTGTCATAAAGTGGATGCAAAACTCGTGGGGCCTTCTTATCAGGATGTTGCTGCGAAATATTCCGAAGCAGATCTTGATATGCTTGCTCAAAAAGTAATCGAAGGCGGTAAAGGAAACTGGGGCGAAATACCGATGGCACCGCACGCCGGACTCAGCAAAGACAATGCGCAGAAAATGGTGAGATATATTCTTTCGCTTAAGAAATAAGCATTAAAAAATTTAAGCTAACAAAACAGATAAAAATATATATTATGAATCTTAAAACAGATTTTATTGGCGATATCGTTGCACAGGATTTCCGGGCAGCAGCCATATTCAAAAAAAACGGCATTGATTTCTGCTGTAAGGGTGGCAGAACCATTGATGAAGCATGCGAAAATAAAAACCTCAATACGCAGCAGATCTATAGCGACATCGAAGCTTTAAGCAGTAATGAGGGCGGTTCTATTGATTTCAACAGCTGGCCCTTGGATTTATTGGTAGATTATGTGGAGAAAACGCATCACCGGTATGTGGAAGAAAAAACGCCCATTCTACAGGCTTTTCTTGATAAACTCTGCAAAGTACATGGTGCGGGACATCCTAAACTTTTTGAGGTCAAAGCCTTATTTGACGGTTCGGCTCACGATCTCAGTGCACATATGAAGAAAGAAGAACTCATTCTTTTTCCATTCATTAAGCAGATGGTAAAAACAAAGATTGCGGGCGAAGCTCTCGCAACACCTGCTTTCGGAACGGTTGAAAATCCCGTTAATATGATGAAGCACGAGCACACCGCAGAAGGCGAGCGCCTGCGCAGTATCGCAGCACTGACAAACGAATATACACCTCCCGCAGATGGCTGCAACACGTTCCGCGTGACATATGCGATGCTGGAGGATTTTGAAAACGATCTGCACATGCACATTCACCTTGAAAACAATATTCTTTTCCCCAAAGCGATCGATCTGGAACAGGAATTAACTGTATAATTTAAGCATAAACCTGCTCACGGGTTACTTTGTTGCACCTGTTTTTACGGCGCCTAAATTGACCATAAAATTAGCCCGTTCGATGAGTTTGTAAGAACGGAGGTAAATCGCGGCGCGGTTCAGGACCATAGAGACGGACGAAATGTGTCGTAAGTCGATCCGTTGGCAGTATTTGGGGTCACATCGCAGATATTGCACTGGTGATCTTCATTATTGCACGCAAAAACCTGCTGGCCACCGAAAGAAAAAAGATAAGGTTTAACCCAAAAGAACGGTCATTTTTATGGCTACTCTTTTTATAATGTTAGGAAATGAAAAGAAACGAAAATTTAATGCTGCTCTCACGGGATCATCATTTTGGTTTGCTCTGCTGCTGGAAAATCAGAGAAGGCATTAAGAAGAATATTGCTTATGAGCGCATCAGAGATTATGTCATTTATTTTTGGGAGTACCATCTTAGCGACCATTTCGATATCGAAGATAACGTTCTTCCGGAAGCCCCAGAAGAAAGCCTGCAAAGACAGCTGAACGGCGAGCACGGTGAAATCAGGAAGCTTGTGAAGTGCATCAGTCAGTCCGGCAATCTTCAGCTTTTATCTGCATTCGCTTCAGCCCTGAAATCTCATATCCGTTTTGAGGAGCGTACCCTCTTTCCGCATTTGGAAGAAATGCTCGGTAACCCCAGCTTAAATGAAATTGGTAAGCAACTGCGCGACCTTCATAAGCCTTTTGGGGAGGAATATGCCGATGAGTTTTGGAAGTGAAAAAAGCCGTAGTATACGTTTTTAAGCAGTAGGTAAATCTTTTTGTGAAGGCGCAGTACCGGGATTTATATCGCTATACGATAGAATCGTGGGGCAGCGGTAATTTAGATATATAATTATTTGTAAATCCATTAGTTCCGAGTTTAGAATCGTACCTTACAAAAAATACTGACGATGAAAGTAATACCACACACGAATTTAAAAACTAACTTTCAGATTTTGCAATGCCCCATTGAATTACAATCCGGCTTTGCAACTGGCATCGGTGTGAAACCGATGGATCATTTACGTTCGACATCAAAATGCCACGCCGCTTCCATGCGATAAGCTGAACATAATCTCATTTGGCAAAAAACTTCCAGAGCAATTTTAGAACTAATCACTGCATCTATAAACACCAAAATCAACAATCTCATGAATCAAGAAAGAAAACTATGGATTACGTTTATCCTAATCACAACGATATCGTTGGGAATTCTGGGGTATTACGGCCACGAAATTTATCAGAAGGCACCACCGCTGCCGGAACGTGTCGTTACTACAACAGGACAGGTAATTTTTGAAGGACAGGACATCAAAGACGGACAGAACGTTTGGCAAAGCATGGGTGGACAAGAAGTTGGCTCAGTATGGGGACATGGAGCCTACCTTGCGCCGGACTGGACTGCCGACTGGCTTCACCGTGAAGCACTCTATATCTTAAACCGATGGTCAGAAGCAGAATACGGAACATCCTATGAAACCCTGGCAAGCGAAAAACAGGCCGGACTGGAACGCAGACTTCAGCTCGAACTCCGTAGAAACACTTACGATCCCCAAACCGGCGATATCACCGTTACGCCCATGCGCGCCGAAGCCATCGAGTACCTGAATCGCTACTATGCAGGACTCTTTATGGAAAATCCTGAACTGGACGAGCTGCGAAATAATTATGCCATACCAAAAAACGCGATAAAAGATCCGACACGGATGCGCCAAATGAGCGGATTCTTCTTCTGGGCCACCTGGGCCTGTGTTACAGAACGTCCCGACAGCGAAATAAGCTATACGCATAATTGGCCGGCTGAAGAACTGGTGGGGAATAAACCCACAGCCAACCTTCTGATCTGGACCGGTGTCAGCATCATTCTGCTTCTCATAGGAGTCGGCGGAATGATCTTGTACCATGCACGGTTGCGCGAGGACCATCTGCCCGAAATGCCTGTTGAAGATCCGTTGATGCGCCAGGTATTGACCCCTTCCATGCTGGCAATTAAAAAATACATCTGGGTGGTGAGTCTACTGATTCTTATTCAGGTTACCGCAGGGGTAATTACTGCTCACTACGGCGTTGAGGGTGATGCCTTCTATGGTTTTGACTTGGCAAGCACACTTCCTTATTCGATCAGCCGGACGTGGCATGTGCAGCTCGGCATATTATGGATTGCGACAGCGTGGCTGGCGACAGGTCTTTACATCGCACCCTCAGTTGCAGGAAAAGACCCTAAATATCAAAAGCTTGGCGTCAACTTTCTTTTTATCTGCATACTCATCATAGTATTGGGTTCTATGGCAGGCCAGTGGATGGGCGTGATGCAAAAACTTGGACTTGAAACCAACTTTTGGTTCGGTCATCAGGGTTATGAATATGTTGATCTTGGTAGGTTCTGGCAGATTTTCCTCTGTGTGGGACTGTTCGTATGGCTTGCATTGATGTTCAGACCGCTGATTCCCGTCATAAGAAGCAAAACCGCAGAGAAAGGGTTACTTACCATGTTTCTTGTCGCTTCCGCAGCCATTGCAATATTCTATGCAGCCGGGCTGATGTGGGACAGACAGACAAATCTAGCTATTGCTGAATATTGGCGTTGGTGGGTGGTCCACCTTTGGGTAGAAGGATTCTTCGAAGTTTTTGCTACCGTCGTATCAGCATTCCTTTTTGTCAGATTGGGATTGCTGCGTACCAAGACAGCCACCCTTACCGTAATCCTCTCCACGGTGATCTTTCTTTCGGGCGGAATTCTGGGAACATTTCACCACCTGTATTTCAGTGGAACGCCCACCGCCATCATGGCAATAGGGGCAACATTCAGTGCGCTGGAGGTTGTGCCACTGGTCTTGATAGGTTATGAAGCCTACGAAAATTACCGCTTAAGCAAAGCTACGAAATGGCTTGTAGATTATAAGTGGCCCATTTACTGTCTTGTGGCAGTCGCATTTTGGAATTTCTTCGGTGCCGGAATTTTAGGATTTATTATCAATCCGCCAATAGCGTTATATTACATTCAGGGGTTAAACACCACCTCGGCACATGCCCATGGAGCCTTATTTGGGGTGTACGGAATGCTCGGTATCGGTCTTATGCTTTTTACACTCCGTAGCATGTACCGTATACAGAAATGGAATGATAAGCTGATTGGTTTTGCCTTCTGGTCCATTAATATCGGACTGATGCTGATGCTCGTCTTGAGCCTGTTGCCAATGGGGATCCTGCAGGCCATTGCCAGTGTAAATAAAGGAATGTGGTATGCCCGCTCTGCGGAGTTTCTGAAAGGTCCCGGAATGGATAACATCAAATGGCTCCGTATTATTGGCGACACGATTTTTGCCGTCGGACTCTTTGCCTTTGTCTGGTTTGTCTTTTCACTGAACCGTAAAAAACACTTGAAAGAGCTCCACGCACATGATGACGAATCCCATCATCAGTAAAAGACCCCGTCAATTCTATTAAACCGTCCGGAGTATGAATTATCTTAAGTATTTACTTTTGAACTTCATGCTCCCGGTGGTTTTTTATTACCGGGAATCATCTCCTTTTTTTAGGGTTACGCATGCACTTCTGGTTGATTTAGGGTTGTAAAGATAAGAATCTCAGACGCCCTTTCAGGTATAGATACGTTTTCCTCTTTTATTCTTAATAAGAAATCTGTCGATGCTTGAAGCAGATATCTTCGAAATCGCAGTTAGTTAATGTCCGAAGGAGTATTAGGTGCTTTTATATGATAAATTTGAATAAATATGAATTCAAATGCCACCCAAGATCTTATCATCAAAAAAAAATAGCGCAGTTTAATAAGGAGTTGCGTCTTGGCAATCTATCATTTTTTGAGATTGCAATATTATACTAATTATTTCTTAAATATTCTAAAATGTGTATTTACTCAGGTAGATACTATATAAGATAATATTATTCTACAAAACCGTCATAATTTTTATTAATGGTCTGCTTTATGCTATAATACAGTAAGTCATTTAAACACCCCATTAAATATGAAAAATTCGAATAACTTAGAGAACACATCTGGTATTACAAAAGAAATCGAACGTCAGAAAGCAATTAAAGCATTGGAAAAGGCAAAATCATTAAACCGGAAAGTTGTTTTTCTTGCTAAGGGAGCTTCAGGACATGTTAAACCGAATATTTTGTTTTAAATAATCAGAAATTAAGTATTTTTTTGATCGTTTTTTGAGATTGTAATTTAAAATTTATCAATAAAGAATGTTTATTTAGGAAATAAAATGTGATTTCCAATTTGCGAAAAATATTCAAAATCGAAAACTCCTAAAAACATTACCTATCCTTTAATTTTGAAAAATATTGGTTTCCGATATAAACACTTGCGGAAATTACTAAACCTCTTATGAACGACCAAAATAATATTTCGTTCAATTTATTGGTCGTATAGTTAATATCATCGTAAAAATTAATTTCCATTAGAAATATAATTACAGTCATTATTAGCGCACCTAATGAAATTTTTTCTATTCTTTTAAAGTCCATACTGTATAATATTTAACTATTGTATTAGTTTGTGATGAGCTAATATATCGTTTTTTGATATTTTAAGAGGTTATGTATTTTATAAGTTCTGATTATCCAGTTCAAATTTCACTCTGTCTGCCTCTATCAAATTTTTCAGTTCTTTTTCGTCAGGAAGATATGTTCTGTATTTACTTGCGAAAAGCTTCTCATTTTCTGACATTACGGAGTATTTCACTACTGTTTCATCTTTTTCGGTACATAAAATAATTCCTATTGTGGGATTGTCATCGACTCCTTTTTTAAGGTCATTATACATTCTTACATACATATCCATTTGCCCAATGGCTTCGTGAGTCAGCTTATGAGTCTTAAGATCTACAAGCACAAAGCATTTAAGGTAATAGTTATAAAATACTAGATCTATATAGAAATCTGAAGTATCAGTAACGATATGCTGCTGTCTAGCAACAAATGCAAACCCTTTCCCTAACTCCATTAAAAATTGCTGAAGATGAGTAATTAAAGCTGATTCTATTTGAGTTTCAGTTTGTGATATGTCTGAAGGAAGTCCTAAGAATTCAAATATATAAGGGTCTTTAATATAATTGGATATTTCTTTGTTTTCTGATTCCGGAAATTTTAATAATCGTCCTAAATATTGGCTGTCAATGTTTCTTTGAAGCGTCCTGGTATTCCAGTTTCCTTCAATGGAGTGTTCTATATACTGTATCCTGTGTTCAGTATTTTCAATTCTACTAATAATTCGATAGTGAGTCCAACTCAATTCGGTACGCACTGCGTTCCAAATTGGAAATGCGATGAAAAAAGCTCGCATATTATTAAGGTTTCTATCATTAAATCCCTTTCCAAATTCTACTGATAGATGATTAGCAAGATTCTTCAAGACTGATTTACCATACTTTGCACGAAGTTGACCATTTTGTTCATCCTCAATAATAAGCTGTCCAATTTCCCAATACATTTTCAGCAATATAGTATTACTCTTTCTATAAACTTGGTCTTTGGCATCAACAATAATTTTTGCAATGGAACTGTAAAGATCTTGATTAAATTCTGGTGTCTTTTCTATCATTTATCAAAATTACAAAATTTACTGTGGGTAGGTTAGCTAACCAAAAGATCATTTTTCAGATTTTATTAATTTATTAACACGCCAAACATTCAGCAATTTATTTAGAAAACTAAAATATGATATTAATCGTTTTATGAGACAAATTTTTATCTACGAAACGTTTCGAACGTTTTGCGATGGTTGAGTAGAGGCTATACGTTACCACTTATCTTCAACTGTTCTACCTTGTAAAAAATTTGATAAAGAAAGAATATTTGCGTTAAAATACTCTTCAATACTATTTTTAGCATCTTCTTTTTTTAATTCACCTTTCTTATTAAAGATGAAGAATGAAATTCCACTTCCCGTAAAATTTAGCTGATAATTTGCTTCACTGCTCATTTCTAGTTCGATGATTTCGTATTTTACCTTATTATCTTTAAAAGAAAGTTCAGTTGTATATTTTGCTGTAAATGGTACTCTTGCAAATCCATTTTTAATTGTGATAAAATTTGGCGCAGAAGTCACAAATTTCAAATATTCGCCATCTGTTTTACCTTTTATAACATTGTCAGCACTTTTGTAATTTTTATTTATATATTTTAAAGATTCATCATATAACTGTTTAGCCGTTTTACCTTCTGCTGGAATTACTACAAAAGATTTCTCAATATTTTCCGAGTCTTTTAAACCTGTTTGAGTGACAGTTATTTTCTGTGCGAAACTAAAATTTGCAAACATTAGTAACAGTAAAAGCATAATTTTTTTCATAATAATATAATTAGCGTTTTCGGGAAGTAATTTAATTAATGTTTGTTGCATCGTATTGTTTTTTGAGATTTTAAAACATTACTATTAAAAGAATACTCAAAAGAGTTTCATTGTTGGGTTTTAATCAGAATAAATTAGGTTTTAGTTATTATTTATTCAAAATAACTGATCTCATAAAGATTCTCCCAAAGTTTTTTCAGATCAAACAATATTTCATCTGCTATTTTTATCTGCTTCTCCAAATCTTGAATTGTGTATCGTTCTTTAGAATATCTTGTACGGGTTGTCTGTTGTGAATTCTTTTCTTTAACGACCCATCTGTGATCTGTGCAATAAATAAAAGTTTCGCTCTTTTCAACCATTACATCAAGCCAAACACCATGAATAAATGAATTTCTTAATCTTTGTAAAGGCTTTAATTTTGAAACAATTTTTAAAATATTTTCTTCTTCATAACTACGCATAGAAGAAAGCTTTTTAATCAGTTCTAAATTTGTGTGGAGCGAGTTATCCTTGATAAGAATATGACTTATCAATTCTTCGCCAGGATTAATTAATTTTTCGTTTATATGAGTAATCAAACTTTCTATTTCTGCAAAACGAACACTAAGAAGTCCAATTCTTGTGTAAAAAGGAAGATTTAATTCATTCAGTTCTTGTAATTCATATTTAAATGGTCTCATTGGCATAAATTGCTGACATATATATTGTTGAAAATATTTTGAGGTTTCGGATTTATTAGAATCGTTTTTTGAGATTTAATTTAATCTCATCTAACACTAAAACTAAATATTTGAAAAAGAAAAACTAGTATGTATGATTAAAATTCACCTAATTGATTTAATCAACAACTATTTTATAATACCCATTATCAACAGATGAAGGTATATTTTCTATAGTTAATTCATTAATTTCATAACCATCACAATCGCCCGTTAGTTGATTAGATGATATTTTAAAATTAAAAGTTCTTATAGGATCCGAGGTTAGATAAACATTGTAATTTCGCGTACCATCAAATAAACCTACATTTTTTAATAAAATCTTTTTATCATCACGAACTTCCACATTAATTCCAGCAAAATTTCCATTTCCATTATCCTGCTGTACAACAATGTTGCTACTGGTAAGCACTCCGTTTTGAATCAGATTTTCGCCTGAAGAATTTACAAATTCAAAAACTGTAGGTTCAGGGACGGTATAACAATCGTCTTTGCAGTTTTGTAAGAACAGAGTACTTGCAACTATAAGAGCTATTGATTTTTTCATAAAAATTAAAAATGTGATCTAAATTTAAAACTCCAAAAATATTGAATTATTTTGATGTGAATGGAAAAAAATTTTGAGCTGCGGAACTTAATTGACACTTAGTTAATGACTTTTACACTTATTTTTATCAAAAGTAAATATCGTTTTGTGAGACTAATTTTAAATTTTGTCTAAATTTTCGATATATATTATATTTATGCTGTAACAATATACTTATTCACCAGTCTGAAATTCAATAAGAAATTCTTTTAGAGGAATATTTTTTCTGTTCTGAAATCATTTCTTATTTTTTTAGATCTTAAAAAATTGTAATGCATGAATGATGAAGTATAATCTCAGTTTATTATATAAGCACATTTATATATTTCA
>NZ_FRCD01000011.1 GCF_900142785.1 Chryseobacterium carnipullorum
TTATAAAAACAAAAACCAAAGCAAAAACAAATTTGCTCTGGTTTAATTATTTATTTTTGTCCTTTAATCTGTATCAGATTTTCAGGACTAGTCATTAAAATCTGGATTTCTTAGGATTCAGGAATGTATTGAAGATCATGACTTCCGTTCCGAATTTTTTCTCAACCCTTTCTGCGATATTCAGCATCTCACTTTTGATGAAATCCTCTCTGAGTTCTTCATTATCAAAAATCAGAAGAAGATTGTAATTCTTACCCTCATCAATATAATCAGTGTGCACGTCAGAAAGAATATATTTATTGACATCCATCAGGTTTTCAGCCATCTGGATCAGTGTTTCGTCAATATAATTTTCCCATTCTTCAATATTGTTTTTAGTACAATGGAAAGTTATACTCAATAAGCTCATATTTTATGAATTTTTAAGATTTTCTGGATAAATTCTAGCACAAAAATCGGTAAAAATTTCGTAAATTAGCCCGTTAATAAAAATTGGAAATAAATAATTTTCAGACGCACAGCTAAGGGTCTGACTGTCATTATAATAAAATTTGTTTATGCAAAAAGAAGGAGAAAGACTGATTCCTATCAACATTGTTGATGAAATGAAATCGTCTTATATCGATTATTCGATGTCGGTTATCGTTTCAAGAGCGTTGCCGGATGTAAGAGACGGCCTGAAGCCCGTTCATAGAAGAGTACTTTATGGTATGTATGGATTAGGGGTTTTTTCTAATAGGAAATATTTGAAATCGGCCAGAATTGTTGGGGATGTTTTAGGTAAATACCACCCGCATGGAGACTCTTCTGTTTATGATGCAATGGTAAGAATGGCTCAGCCTTGGAGCTTACGTTATCCTCAGGTAGACGGACAGGGTAACTTCGGTTCAATGGACGGAGACCCGCCTGCAGCAATGCGTTATACAGAAGCAAGACTGAAAAAAATATCGGATGATATTCTTGCCGATTTAGATAAGGAAACTGTTGATTTTCAAAATAACTTTGACGACAGTTTGACGGAACCCACCGTTATGCCTACTAAAATTCCAAATCTTCTGGTCAACGGAACATCTGGGATCGCTGTGGGGATGGCAACCAATATGGCACCTCACAACTTATCAGAATCTGTAGATGCTATTTCGGCGTATATCGATAATAAAGATATTACCATCGATGAATTAATGCAGCATATTACAGCTCCGGATTTCCCTACAGGAGGGATAATCTATGGCTATGACGGAGTAAGAGATGCTTTCCATACGGGAAGAGGAAGAGTGGTGTTAAGAGCAAAAGTCAATTTCGAAGAAATTGGAAACAGAAATGCGATTATCGTTACTGAAGTTCCTTTCCAGGTAAATAAGGCTGACATGATTGCCAGAACAGCTGAACTTGTTAAGGATGATAAAATTGTAGGTATTCACGAGATCAGAGACGAATCGGACAGAAATGGTCTGCGTGTCGTATATGAACTTAAAAATGATGCGATTCCTAACGTTGTCCTGAACCTGTTATATAAATATACAGCACTTCAGACTTCTTTCAGTGTTAACAACATTGCTTTGGTAAAAGGAAGACCTGAACAGCTGAATTTAAAAGATATCATTCATCATTTTGTAGAGCACAGACACGAAGTTATTGTAAGAAGAACTCATTTTGAGCTTAAGAAAGCAAAAGAAAGAGCACATATCTTAGAAGGTTTCATGAAAGTGATCGGAGCTCAGGATTCATTAGACAGGGCAATCTCCATCATCCGTCACAGTGCAAACCCTCAGGGTGCAAAAGAAGGATTGATCGAGGCATTTGATCTTTCTGAAATTCAGGCTCAGGCTATCCTTGATTTAAGGTTAGCACGTCTTACAGGAATGGAACTTGACAAGATCCGTGATGAATATGACGCGATCATGAAAGAGATCATGAACTTGGAAGATATCTTGGCTAATGAACCTAGAAGATTCGAAATCATCAAAGAAGAACTGGCTGAAATTAAAGAAAAATATGGTGATGAAAGAAGAACTGCCATTGACTATTCAGGAGGAGAAATGTCTATTGAAGATATTATCCCGAATGAAGCAGTGGTTCTTACGATTTCACACGCAGGATATGTTAAGAGAACTTCCCTTTCTGAATACAAAATTCAGAGCAGAGGTGGAGTAGGAAACAGAGCAGCGACAACAAGGGATGAAGATTTCCTTGAATATATCGTATCTGCGACCAACCATCAGTACATGTTGTTCTTCACAGAAAAAGGAAGATGTTATTGGTTAAGAGTATTTGAAATTCCTGAAGGATCTAAGACTTCAAAAGGAAGAGCAGTACAAAACCTGATCAATATCGAACAGGATGATAAGATCAAAGCGTATATCAGAACCAATAACCTGAAGGATGCTGAGTATGTCAATCAGATGAGCGTAGTAATGGTAACCAAGAATGGAACCATCAAGAAAACGTCTCTTGAAGCGTATTCAAGACCAAGAGTGAATGGGGTGAACGCTATTGAAATCCGAGATAATGACCAGTTGTTAGGAGCTTACTTAACCAACGGAACGTCTCAGATTATGATTGCTACTAAAAATGGTAAATGTATCCGTTTCCCTGAAGAAAAAGTAAGAGAGGTAGGGAGAGGATCTATTGGGGTACGTGGGATCACGATGGATGAGAATGATGAGGCAATTGGTATGATTGTTGTGAATGATGTGGACAAAGAAACAGTTCTTGTCGTTTCTGAAAAAGGATACGGAAAAAGAACTGCCGTAGAAGATTACAGAATTACCAACAGAGGAGGAAAAGGAGTTATTACGCTAAACATTACCGAAAAAACAGGAAATCTGATTGCTATTCAGAATGTGACAGACGAAGACGGATTGATGATCATCAATAAGTCCGGTGTTGCCATCAGAATGAATATGGATGAAATGAGAGTAATGGGAAGAAATACCCAGGGAGTAAAAATGATCAATCTTAAGAAAAATGACGAAATTGCAGCCATTGCAAAAGTAGAAATGGATAAAGATGTGGTAGAGGAAGATTCTGAAGAAAATGAAGAAGGAACGGTGATTGCAACTGATAACCAGGAAGACAATATAACACCTCAGGCTGAACAGGATACTCAGGCAGAGGAAAATGAGGGTTCTGATTCTGAAGAATAAAATGTACAATTAATATAATATAGTTATTATGAAGAAACTCATTTTAGGTATAGCAATCGTGGCTTCTGCTTTCGTTTTCGGACAGAAGGGTGATGTGAATGCCAAATTGCAGGAAACGAACAAAGCAGCAATGGATGCGTATAATGCAAAAAACTACACTGTTGCCGCCCCTAAGTTTTTAGAAGTTTATAACTTACTGAAAACAAGCGGACAGGATGATAAGATATACATGTATTATGCAGGATTAAGTTATGCTTTGGCCAATAACACCGAAGAATCCATCAAAATATATACAGATCTTATTAATTCCGGTTTTACAGGTGTTCAGACAAATTATACTGCAAAAGAGAAGAAAACCGGACAAGTAGTACCTTTGGATAAAGCTACCTGGGAGTTGATGAAGAAGAATGCTGATTATTCAGATTTCAAAACTGAACAGACAGCAAGTGTTGAACCGGATCTATATGAAACGTTAACGACATTGCTTCTTAATGCAAAGAAATCTAATGAAGCATTAGTGATCATTGAAAAAGGATTGGCAAAATATCCGAATAATGCTAAACTTAAAGAAGCTCAGGCTACCGCTTACTATGATTCTGGAAACACAGAAAAATTCATTGGAGCATTGAAAGAGCAGTTGGCTAAAAATCCTAATGATGCTACCAACTGGTATAATCTTGGAGTTATGCAGTCTAAAAACCCTGCTACAGTAGAAGATGCCATTGCTTCATTCAAAAAAGCAATCGAGATTAAACCAGATTTCGATAATGCGTATCAAAACCTTGTGTATGCAGTGGTTGGGGATGATTCTAAAATAGTAGCTCAGATTAATGCTTCAAGAAAAGATAAGCCGGATGAAGCTACTAAACTGATCGATGCAAGAAGAGAAAGATTTAGTAAAGCACTTCCATATGCTGAAGGTTGGTACAAAGCGGCACCAGAAAATCTTGATGCGCTTACTGCACTAAAAGAAATCTATATTGTCACAAAAAATATGGATAAAATTAAAGATTTAAAAGCTAAAGAAGCTGAGCTTAAAGCAAAAGCGAAATAGTATTTCTTTAATTGAATAATAAATGAAAACCGGAGCAGAAATGTTCCGGTTTTTTGTTTTTTTAATCGAAAATACAATACGCTCCTCTACAGCGATTATAGTTAAATTTCACTGTAAAAATTCTAAGCAATTCCGTATCTTTGAGAAAAATTTTTTACAAGATGATAGAGTGGAAAACCGTCAAAGAATACGAAGATATTACCTATAAAAAATGTAATGGTGTAGCAAGAATTGCTTTCAACAGACCTGAGCTTAGAAATGCTTTTCGTCCAAAAACAACTTCCGAATTATACGATGCTTTTTATGACGCCTCTGAAGACTCTTCAATAGGGGTTGTTTTGCTTACCGGAGAAGGGCCAAGTCCCAAGGACGGAGGTTGGGCTTTTTGCAGCGGAGGAGATCAGAAAGCGAGAGGACATCAGGGATATGTGGGAGAAGATGGAAGACATCGTTTAAATATTCTGGAAGTTCAGCGTTTAATCCGTTTCATGCCAAAAGTTGTTATCGCGGTGGTTCCGGGATGGGCTGTTGGTGGCGGACATTCACTTCATGTAGTTTGCGATCTTACGTTAGCAAGTAAGGAACACGCCATTTTCAAGCAGACTGATGCAGATGTTACAAGTTTTGACGGGGGGTACGGTTCTGCTTACCTTGCTAAAATGGTAGGGCAGAAAAAAGCCCGTGAAATATTCTTTTTAGGTAGAAATTATTCTGCTCAGGAAGCGATGGACATGGGAATGGTCAATGCGGTGATTCCACATGCAGAATTAGAAGATACAGCGTATGAATGGGCTCAGGAAATTTTAGCCAAATCTCCATTATCTATCAGAATGCTGAAATTTGCCATGAATCTTACCGACGATGGAATGGTAGGGCAGCAGGTATTTGCAGGAGAGGCAACCCGTTTGGCTTACATGACAGAAGAAGCGCAGGAAGGAAGAAATGCATTCCTTGAAAAAAGAAAACCGGACTTCGGAGAAAATCAGTGGATCTCTTAAGACTGTATTAAAATACAAAGTAAAATGTATTAATAATATGCATTACACTTTTACATTGTACATCGTACATTTTACATTATACAAATTATGACTGATTGGATAAAGGCCGCAAGGCTAAGAACTTTACCGCTTTCATTAAGCGGAATTATTATGGGGGCTTTCATCGCAAAATGGAGGCTTTACCGCGAGGGTGGAACGTGGGACTGGAGAATTTTTGCTCTGGCACTTTTAGTGACGCTTTTATATCAGATTTTATCAAACTATGCCAATGACTACGGAGACGGTGTCAAAGGAACCGACGCCAAAAGAATCAATGAAGCAGAGTCAAGGGCAGTAGCTTCAGGAAAGATTACAGCTAAGCAGATGAAAAATGCAGTCATTCTTTTCTCTGTACTGTCATTTATAGCTACCGTTGGACTTCTATATGTGGCATTTTTTCCTGATTTTATGAAAGAATTTTATACTTTCATCGGATTGGGTATTGCCTGTATTTTAGCAGCAATAGGATATACCGTAGGAAAAAAGCCTTACGGATACATGGGATTGGGAGATCTTTTTGTGTTTGTATTTTTCGGACTGGTTTCCGTGTGCGGGAGCTATTTTCTGTTTACAAAAACTTTCAGCTGGGATATGCTACTTCCCGGAACAGCTATCGGAATGATGAGTATGGCAGTTTTAAACCTTAACAATATGAGGGATATTGAAAGTGACAGATTATCCGGAAAAAAAAGTTTAGCCCTGAGAATAGGCTTTAAAAATGCCATGATCTACGAAATGATTTTACTGCAGCTTCCGTTGATCTTCATCCTTATGTTTTTAGGAATGAACGGTTTCATACAGGCTCAGAATTATTACGTTTTTATTGTGATGATCCTTCTTTTACCACTAATGAAGTTGAGAAGAAAAATAATGACGGTGAAAGAACCTAAGGAATTAGATCAGTACTTGAAACAAGTGGGTATCATGACCTTTGTAATGGCAGTTCTTACAGCGTTTGGACTTAATTTTTTTAACTAAATAATATCCTGATGAGTGCAAATGTCTACGTTGAAGCTCAGATGCTTATCAGAAAACCAGTGGAAGAGGTTTTTGAAGCATTCATCAATCCTGAAATAACCACTCAGTTCTGGTTTACAAAATCTACCGGAAAACTGGAAGAAAATAAAACAGTAACCTGGGAATGGGAAATGTATGGTGCAAAATCCAAGGTAAATGTTTTAAAGATTATTCCCAATCAGTTGATCAAAACAGAGTGGGGAGATCCTGCTGTAAACGTAGACTATGAATTCAAAAAAATGGAGCAAGGCACTCTCGTTGTTATTAAAAGCTATGGTTTTGCCCAGACAGGCCAGGACCTTCTCAAAGTGATGAATGACAATACAGGTGGGTTTACAACAGTTCTCGACGGTTGTAAGGCGTATCTGGAATATGGAATCAGATTGAATCTGATCGGGGATAAATTTCCACAGAAATAAACGATAAATGAAAAATGTAGTATATAAGGCAACTTCTTGTTTATCTGTTATTCTTACTTTAATTCTCATGTACGATTTGATCAGAGAATTACGCGAAGGGATGTCGGTTTCTGATATCAATTTTCTTCCGTTTTTAACCTCTTTAATAGTCGTTGCCAATGGAGTGCTGGCTTTTTTGCTATTGATAGGAAAAATTAAGCCTCAAAAACATTTATTAATTCTTCAGATCTTTGTCATAATACCTACGTGCTTACTGTTGTATCAGATTTTATTCAACTCAACAGTTTCATGTACTTAATAAAAAAATCAATTAAAAATGAAAATACAATTTTTAGGACAAAACTGTTTTTTGTTTACATACAAAAACAAAACAATTTTAAGTGATCCTTTTTACAATTACAAAAAAGCGGAATCAGGCTTTGATATAGCCGCTCAGAAGATCGACTATATCTTGTTGACTCACGCGCATGGCGATCATATCGCTGATGTGGAAGAAGTATTACAGTTTCACCCGGAAGCTACCATTATTGCAGTTCCGGAAATCTGTGCGTACTTTAAAACAGCAAAGAACAAAGATGATGTGAACTTAGGAGGATCGGCAAAAATCGACGATCTTAAAATTTCCATGGTACCGGCTCATCATACGAGTTCATTCCCTGATGGGAGCTACGGAGGTGTTCCTGTAGGATATATTTTCAGACTTCCTGAAGGGAAGAACATCTATATGGCCGGAGATACCGGAGTAATGGCGGATATGGAGCTGTTTCCAAGGCTTTTCGGGAATATTGACCTGTCTATCCTTCCTGTTGGAAGCCACTATACCATGTGCCCTAGAAAAGCCGCTTTTGCAGCAGCAGAATTATTGAAGACCCCGAAAGTGATCGGATGTCATTTTGATACTTTCCCTGCTATTGAGATTAATCATGAAAGTGCATTGAAGCATTTTGCTGATAAAAATGTAGAACTTGTTCTGCCTAAACTGGGAGAGGAGTTTGAATTTTAAATAAAGAATGAAGGGTAATTTGAAAATGAAAATGAGTATGTTGAAAAGTATAGAAACAAAAAAAGATAATCTTCCAATTACCTTACTTCAACTTAAAATAAAAAAAAATGGCAAGCTACCTAAATCACACCGCTACGACCAATTACCTTTGCTGCGTTCCCACCCTGGAGGATTCTCAGGAGCTGGTTGTTTAGGACTTGCCGTTGCAAAGGTAGGAATAATTTATAAACTTCAAAATATTATTAAAGAAAATTAGTCGAAAAAATGCAGTATTTAAGCTAAATAGCTGGAATTTAGAGCAATAATTTTTCAACTTTTTTTAAAAAATCTAACATGACGAAAAGTCCATCAACATTAGGAATTATACTTTTTATCGCTACAATGATCATTTTTTTTGTAGCCTATTACTTTTTCTCGGGAATCAGTTATTTTGATACTTCGCTGAAAATCAATGCTTTTATTCTCCCGATTGTCTATGCGGGAGGCGCTTTCTGGTCCGTGAAAACTTTCTGGAACAAAAATAGAGTGGTGCGTTTTAAAGATGCGTTTTCGAGAGCGTTTGTTCCGATGTTTATCGGAGGAATTCTTTCCATCTTCAGCATCTATGCTTTCCTGAACTTTGTAGATCCGGAGGCAAAAAAACTACTGAACTACCAGTATGTGCAGAGACAAAAAACCGAATTAGATTCTGAGTATCAGTCTGCAAGAAAGATCATGAAACATCAGAAAGATATCGACGAATTAGACCAAAAATACAAAGAAAGGCTTCCAAGCTTTTCTCCGGAAGCCATTAAAGGAAAAGATATGCTTACAGCAAGTCATTTTTCAGGATATTTTGCGGCAATCCTTATATTTTACGTAGTTTTGTCAGTGTTTTTTGGAGCGTTTTTCAGAACGAGATCAGTTTACCAGGAAACAGAAAATCAAGAATAATTTTTATTAAAATTAAATGAATTTATCTATAGTTATTCCGTTATTAAACGAAGAGGACTCTTTGGAAGAGCTTTTTTCAAGGATTGATAATGTGTGTTATTCAAACAGATTGTCCTATGAAATCTGGTTTGTAGATGACGGAAGTACAGATCTGTCGTGGAGTATTATTGAAAATATGAAGGTTCAGCACCCTCAGATCCACGCCATAAAATTTTCCAGAAATTATGGAAAATCGCAAGCCCTTCATGCTGCTTTTGAAAGAGCAAACGGAGATGTGGTTATTACCATGGATGCTGATTTACAGGATTTTCCGGAAGAAATTCCTGAGCTTTATAAGATGGTTATTGAAGATAACTATGATATTGTTTCAGGCTGGAAAAAGAAACGTTTTGACAACGTAATGACCAAAAATGTTCCGTCAAAACTATTCAATGCAGCAGCAAGAAAAGTATCAGGAGTGTATCTTCATGATTTCAACTGCGGTTTGAAAGCCTATAAAAAACAGGTGATAAAATCAATTGATGTGTATGGAGATATGCACCGATATATTCCTGTACTGGCTGCCAATGCGGGATTCAGAAGAATTACTGAAAAAGAAGTACAGCATCAGGCAAGGCCTTACGGAACTTCAAAATTCGGAACCGAAAGATTTATCAGAGGATTTCTGGATCTTGTAACGCTTTGGTTTGTAAGCCGGTTCGGAGGAAGGCCAATGCATTTCTTCGGTGCCGTAGGAACGGTTATGTTTATCGTTGGTTTTCTTTCTGCACTTGGGTTAGGAGTTTCAAAACTAATTGATGTCGCAAGAGGAATTTATGGACATCTGATCACCAATAATCCTTGGTTTTTTATTGCTCTCACGATGATGATCATGGGAACACTGCTCTTTATAGCAGGATTCTTAGGTGAAATGATCATCAGGACCAATAGAGAACATAAGAATTATAATATCGATGAAGTAATATAATCATGGAAGAGAAACTACCCAAAATATACTCAAAAAAAGCAATTTTAGGATTTTCAATTTTTCTTTCTACGCTTTTTGGCGGTGTTTTATTATTTCAGAATCTGCTGGATGTCAATAAAAAGAAAGAGGCTTATACGGTACTTGGAATTTCTATTTTAATTACCGCATTGACTATTTTTATTGTCAATATACCGGAGAATCCGAAAAGTTCACTGTCCTATTTATGCGGTATTGCAGGAGGAAGTTTTCTTTCTTATTATTTTGTTCCGAAATATTTTCCGAATGAAGAGCAATATCCAAAGAAAGCGCTATGGAAACCGCTTATCATTGGCGCAGTTATTGTTGTTATTCTTGTTGCACTGATGATCTATTCTGCATCAATTGAAAATTACTAAAATAGGTTTTTGCTCAATACTGTAAAATCCTGATCTATCATAAAATGCCCTAAGGAGTTTTAAACTTTTTGGGGCATTTTTTATTCTGAATTTTTTGAAAGATTAATATCAACGGATTATATTCTAAAATAATTCAGCAAATATAAAGAACAACAAAAGGGTGATAAGCTGGTAAAAAACATAATGATAACCTGTTTTTAGCAGTGTTTTTTACTTATATTTGCTTTGTAATTGATAAGATTGATAACAAAGAATAATGAATTTTCACCCTATATTTTTATCTGTTTTTTCCTGATTTTATTGTCTTCCTGTAAATCGTCAGCTCTTCTGGGATCCTGGGAGTTTATAGATGGGTGTGATGGGAAGCTAACCACAATTGATACGCTGAAGACGAAGAAGAATAATTCCCGATACGGAAAAGGAATGCTGGTATTTGATAGAGATAACTCCTTTATTTCGCCACGAGATAAGGGCAAATAGAGAAGGGTCGATCATAAGTTAAAAATGAAATACAGCGATAATCCTGATACTGTTGTTAAATAAAATTGAATATTGCCGAGCATTTTATCATTGGAACAGTAAGCCTGTTAGGAATTTTAATCCTATTTTTGTTTAATGATATGGTAAGTCTTATCAGTCTGTGGAAACCTGCAGCGGAGATTTGCAATATTTTAGACAAGGCTTTGTTCATTCTTTTCATTCTCTTTCCGGCAGTTACGTATTGGAGTGCATTTAAAAATTCATACTCAAAACTCGGTCTGCTTTGGAGAGTATAGGTACTTTATGTTCTGATGGGAGTAGAAAGTCTTGCCATAATTACGATTTTATATAGAATATTTTAAATTGAATATGAAAAAAATATGGTACACATCCCTGCTGCTGGCGGTGGTTTCCTGCGGAAAAGTTTCTCCGAAAGGAAATATTGAAAGAAAGGACGTGGATGTTTCAGAATTTGTGAATCTGGATCTGGAAGGAAAATTCCGTTTATTTTATGCCAGAGGCGATAAGAATTTTGTGGAAATTGAAACATATCCCAATGTAGCAAGCAATTTGGATGTAGATGTAAAAGACAAGACCCTTTTTATCAAAGAAAAACAAGGAACGAAAGGAGTAGATTTTTATAATGTGACGATTTATTCTAAATATAATCTTGAAAAAGTGGCTGTTGCAGACTCTGTAGAAATGAATATTTCAAGTGAAATTAAGACTGACAATTTTAGGCTTAATTTAAAAAATCACGCTACTTTTATGGGTTCAGTGAACACAAGAAGGGCAGAAGTAGACATGCAGAATAAAAGTCGCGCCAACTTTTTGGGACTGACCAAAAATGCAGTGATAAAGATCTCAGACACAGCCAGTCTGATCGCTCCTTACTGGAAAATAGAAAACCTGAATATCGATTCTAAAAACGGAAACTACGCAGAAGTGAATGTAAAAGATTCTTTAAAAGGACATATTCAGAATACGGCCAAATTTATCTATTATGACAACCCGATTCGTGCCTTTAAAATTGATAAGCAGGCTCGTGTTGAGAATAAAAAATTGGAATAGTTAGAAGGAACATGGAGGAGCGAAGTTATCATAGGCAAAAAAGAAATGAATGCGTTTCAAATTGAGAAATTGATTATCGGGCAAAAATCTATGGATTTTGGACATGCAATTTTTAAGTTGTCACAAATTTCCACCATCTTCAAAGCCTCTATACTCCAAACAAAATAGTTAAAAGAATAATCAAACAAAAGCAGGAAATAAGAATTCGGATCCAGAATTTTTTCCATTTTCAAACTTCCCGCTTCTAAACTTAAATACACATATGACAACATTAGAAAAAGCAAAACTTTGGTTAAGTGATACATTCGATAAAGAAACAAGAGATGCCGTACAAACTTTGATCGACAGCAACTCCACGGATCTGGAAGATTCTTTTTACAGAGAACTTGAATTCGGAACAGGAGGAATGAGAGGGGTCATGGGAGTAGGAACCAACCGCTTAAATAAATATACATTAGGACAGGCTACCCAGGGATTGGCCAATTATATGCTCCAGCAGTTCAAAGGAGAAGAAATCAAAGTGGCCATTGCTTATGACGTACGTCATAATTCAAAAGAATTCGGGAAACTCGTGGCTGATGTTTTAACAGCCAACGGAATTAAAGTATTGCTTTTCAAAGACCACAGACCGACTCCGGAATTGTCATTCACCGTAAGAGACAAAAAATGTAACGGAGGAATTGTATTGACTGCATCGCACAATCCACCTGAATACAACGGTTATAAAGTATACTGGAATGACGGTGCACAAATTGTTCCGCCTCATGATGAAGCGATTATCAATGAAGTATATTCTGTGAAATTTGAAGAAATCAAATTCAATGGAAATGATGATCTGATCGAATGGATCGGAGAAGAGCAGGATGATGTTTATATCGATGCCTGTATTGAAAACTCAACCTACCAGAATGTAGGAAAAGAGAATTTGAATATTGTTTTTACCTCTATCCACGGAACAACCTATACAACGATCCCCAAGGCTTTAGAAAAAGCAGGATTTAAAAAAGTGGATCTGGTGAAAGAACAGATGATTCCAAGCGGTAATTTTACCACAGTAGAATCTCCAAATCCGGAAGAACCTGCAGCATTAGAAATGGCCATGGATCTGGCAAGAATTACCAACGCAGACATCGTGATCGGAACAGATCCTGATGGTGACCGATTGGGAATTGCCGTAAGAAACCTTGACGGTGAAATGCAGCTTCTGAATGGTAATCAGACCAATACCATCCTGACTTACTACATTTTAAATGAATGGAGAAAGCAGGGAAAAATCACAGGAAAAGAGTTCATCGGTTCTACGATTGTCACTTCAGATATTTTCTTTGATATTGCACAGAAATTCGGTGTGGAATGCAAATCTGGACTGACAGGATTCAAATGGATTGGAAAAATGATCCGTGAAGCAGAAGGAACACAAAAATTTGTGTGTGGTGGGGAGGAAAGCTTCGGTTTTATGACCGGGGATTTTGTGCGTGATAAAGATTCATGTGGAAGTATTCTTGTTGCATGTGAAATTGCGGCATGGTGTAAGGCCAATGGAAGAACAATGTATCAGTACATGATTGAAATCTATGAAGATCTTGGGATGTACTATGAAGGCCTGGTCAATATCGTCAGAAAAGGAAAAGAAGGCGCTGAAGAAATTCAGAATATGATGAAAAATTTCCGTGAGAATCCACCGAAAGAACTGGCCGGATCACTGGTAGAAGAAGTAAAGGACTTTAAAGAACAGACCAGTTTCATCGTTTCAAAGAACGAAACAAAAGTAATGAACGACATTCCAAAATCGAATGTATTGATTTATTATACTCAGGACGGAACCAAAGTTTGTGTAAGACCTTCGGGAACGGAACCAAAAATTAAATTTTATATCTCTGTAAAGGATACGGTAACGTCCGAAGCAGATTTTACAGATAAACTGAAATCATTAGAAGCTAAAATCGAGGACGTAAGAAAAGATTTGAAATTAGATTAATTGCAGATCTGTAGAAGATAATAGAAAAGACTTTAGCCGTCTGTATACTCTCTGTACTTGTTTTTTCCTGCAAAAAAGAAGTACAGAAAGTATCGGATACAGAAACAGTCAATGATTCAATGGCTAAAACAGAGGTAAAAGATTACTTGGGAAGAATTAGGGGACAGACTGATGCTTGGGAGAATTTTATGAATAAATTTCCTAAAAGCCCGTTGATAAAGAAAGCGAAAAGAGCATATGATGATTATTTGTTAGATTATATTCTTGGAATGGACAGTTCACCGACTTATGACAGAACAGAAGGGAAATTGATGGATGACACCAAAGAAGAATACAGCAGGATCATAAGAAAATATCCGAATTCGCGGACCGCAAAAAAAGCAAAAGAACTTATAGCAGCTTTTGACGCACATATAGCGGTGGATCAAATAGAAGACAGGATTAATTTGAGAAGATAATATTAGTAAATTTAAATAAAAATAAAGTGAAAGTTTCAAAATTAGCGGCGAACCTGATTGGTTCCGAAATCGTAAAAATTGGTAATGAAGTAAATGATTTAAAAGCAAAAGGAGCGGAGATAGCCAATCTTACTATTGGTGACCTGAATTCTAATCTATATCCTATTCCGGCATTGCTGAAGGAAGAGATTCAGAAAGCGTATCAGAATAATCTGACGAATTATCCGCCAGCCAACGGACTTTTATCTTTAAGAAAAGAAGTTTCCAAAGACCTGAAAAACAGATGGAATCTGGAGTATTCACCGAATGATATTTTAATTACTGCCGGATCCAGACCATTGATCTACGCGGTTTATAAAACGATCGTTGACGAAGGAGATAAAGTAGTATATCCTACACCATCTTGGAACAACAATCACTATGCTTACCTTACTTCTGCAGACGCAGTCGAAGTTAAAACAACTCCTGAAAATAATTTTCTTCCAACAGCAGATGATCTAAGACCTCATTTAGGAGGTGCAGTTTTGCTTGCATTATGTTCACCATTGAACCCAACCGGAACAATGTTTACAAAAGAGCAGCTTTCTGATATCTGCGAACTGGTTCTTGAAGAAAACAAAAAAAGAGGAGAAGACGAAAAACCATTGTACCTGATGTATGATCAGATCTATTCTAACCTTACTTTCGGGGCAGAACACGTAGATCCGGTTTCTCTTTTCCCTGAATTGAAAGAATATACCATTTATATCGACGGAATCTCTAAATGCCTTGCTGCAACAGGAGTACGGGTAGGATGGGGATTCGGTCCTGCTCATATTCTGGATAAAATGAAAGCTCTTCTGACGCACGTTGGAGCATGGGCACCAAAACCTGAACAGGAAGCTACGGCAAAGTTCTATGAAAACCCTGAAAATGTAAACGTTTTCGTAGAAGACTTTAAAGGAAAATTAGAAGAAAGCTTAAAAGTCCTTCACGGAGGAATTCAGGATCTGAAAGGAAAAGGTTTATCTGTAGAAAGCATTGAGCCGATGGGAGCCTTGTATCTTACCATCAGATTGGATTATATCGGAAAAACAAAACCGGACGGATCTGTCATTGAAAATTCTTCTGATTTGGTTTTCTATCTGATTAATGATGCTGGTGTCGCATTGGTACCATTCTCTGCTTTCGGAGAAGCAAAATCTGAACCTTGGTTCCGTGCTTCTGTAGGAGGTTTAGCGGTTGATGAGATCAAAGTAATGCTTCCGAAGCTTGAAAATGCTTTAAACGCTTTAAAATAATGTAGTAAAAAGTTATAAGTTATTAATTATGAGTTATGAGTTATGAGCGAAAGTATTGTAGGTAAGAAGAGCTTTGAATTTGCAGTAAGTATTGTTCATTTTTATAAAAGAATAATTGTTGACAAAAAGGAATTCACACTCTCCAAACAATTGCTACGCTCCGGAACATCAGTCGGTGCCAATATTAGAGAGGCTTTAAATGCTCAAAGCAGAATGGATTTTATCCATAAGCTTTCAATTTCCCAGAAGGAATGCGATGAAACGTTATATTGGCTGGAGCTTTTGTATGCAACAGACTATATTTCTAAAGAAGAATTTGAAGGCTTAAGAACTCAGGCATCAGAATTGTTAAAAATTATCAGGAGTATCATAATAACGACGAAGAATAAAAACTCATAACTCATAATTAATAACTCATAATTAATAACTCATAATTCATAACTTCATAATTTATAACTTTTTACAATGAAAATTATAGCTGTTATTCCGGCACGTTACGAAGCAAGTCGCTTTCCTGCTAAGCTGATGCAGATGCTGGGCGAAAAAACAGTCATCACGACGACCTATCAGAATGTGGTAGAAACAGGACTGTTCGATGAAGTATTTGTTGCAACGGATTCAGAAATTATTTTTGATGAAATCGTGAAAAATGGTGGAAAAGCGGTTATGACCGGACAGCATGAAACAGGAAGCGACCGCATTGCAGAGGCCGTACAAAACATCGACTGTGATATTGTCATCAATGTACAGGGAGATGAGCCTTTTCTTAAATTAGAACCTTTAAAACAGCTCATCGATGTTTTCAAAGAAGATGAAAATCAGGAGATTTCTCTGGCTTCATTAAAAATAAAACTGACAGAGAAAGAAGAAGTTGAAAACCCAAATAATGTAAAAGTGATCACAGATAACAACGGATTTGCCCTTTATTTCAGCCGTTCCGTTATTCCTTTCCACAGAGAGGTTTCGTATGATGTTAGCTATTTTAAACATATCGGAGTCTATGCTTTCAGAAAACATGCGTTACTTCAGTTTTCCAAATTGGAAATGAAACCACTGGAAATATCAGAAAAGATAGAATGTATCCGTTATCTTGAATATGGGATGAAGATCAAATTGATTGAAACCAATTTCATCGGGGTAGGAATCGATACGCCTGAAGATCTTGAAAAAGCAAGAAAATTAATTTAAAAAGGGTACAAATAGGCAAATAAGACAGTTTGTGATCACCGCTTTCTTTGCTTTTGTGACCAATTCCCCTTATATTTGAATTTATAAATAAGATTAATGAAGAAATTACTTTTAGTATTCGTACTGATACTCTCGCAGTGGTCTTTTGCCCAAACCGCAAAGGAAATTATAGATAAAAATATAGAACTGTCCGGAGGATTAACGAATTGGAAGCTTCTGAATTCAGTTTTACTGCAGGGAAAGGTCATCCTCGGGATCAAAGATGAGTATCCGATAAAAATTTACCAGCAGCGTCCCAATCTTACCAAAACCGTCATCAGTATTAATGGAAAAGAAACGGCCATTGAAGGCTTTGACGGAACTAAAGGCTATGCGATGAACTATGCCACCAACAAACTTCAGGAATATAAGGAATATGTTTCCGAAAGCTTTGATAACGACTTCATCGACTGGGAGAATAAAGGATTTGACGCAAAATATCTTGGAAAAGAAAAAGTAGGAGAGATCTACTGCCACAAGGTGGAACTTACCAAGAATGTCAATAAGAACATTTATTATTTCGACGTAAAAACGTATATGCTTTTAAAAGAAGTGAAAAAAGATGATACACTCATCTACTCTGATTACAGAAAGGTGGGAAATCTCGTAATGTCTTTTAGAATAGAATCCTCAAGCACCAAAAAAGATGGGGACTATGTGATGATTCTTAATAAAATTGATGTGAATAAAGTATTTCCTCCTAATATTTTTAAGTTTTAATTCAACACGAAAGAGACTTAATGAAACGGTTTCGTTATATTAGACCAAACATAACTTCGGCAAAATAGCCAACTAAAAGAGATAAAAATGAAAAATATTTTCTTACTGCTGCTTTCTTTTGTAGCATTTTTACAAAGCTGTACCAACCAGAAAAGTGAAGTTTCTCAAACTAAAACCAACGAACTTATGGGAAAAACAATATATGACTTCAAAGTTGAAAGCCTTGATGGCAAAGAGATCAACTTTGCTGATTTTAAAGGAAAAAAGATCCTTATTGTCAACACAGCATCTGAATGTGGATTTACACCGCAGTATGCAGATCTGGAGAAAGTATACGAAGAATACAAAGACAAGTTGGTCATTGTAGGTTTTCCTGCCAATAATTTCGGAGGACAGGAACCGGGAACGAATACAGAGATCGGGGCTTTCTGCCAGAAAAACTACGGGGTAACATTCCCGTTAGCCGCAAAAGTATCCGTAAAAGGAGATGATACTGCGCCTATTTTCAAATATCTGACTGAGAAAGAATTAAATGGAGTAAAGAATACAACCATTCTTTGGAACTTCACTAAATTCCTGATCGATGAGAACGGAAAACTGGTAGATACTTTTGTAAGCACAACAAAACCTACTGACGAGGCTATTACTAAATATCTGAAATAAGATAAAAAGTATAAAATAACATTTCAACTCCGCTCAGTGCGACAGCTCAAAATAGGATGAGAATTGTCATACTGAGCGGAGTCGAAGTATTTATAGCTGATCAATAATTACTAATATTCTTCAATTATTTGAATAAGTATTCCTGAAAATCCAATACAGATTAAAGGATAAAAATAAATAATTAACTAAAGTTACAATCAGTTACGCATTACTTTTCTCCGCAAAACAAAAAATATTCCCCAATTTAATACTGGAATAACCATTACTCTTTATTTTGGAAGAATTAATCATCGCTTTGGCTAAAATATCGGTAGGCAAAGGTTTCTGGCTTTCCAGCAATCCCAGTTTATTGGCAAATTTTATAATTCTGCTGCCTAAAACTTCTCCGGTTCTCTCTGAATCCTTTCTTTCGAGCATTCCTGGTTTAAAAATGGTGATCTTGGTAAAATGCAGTTGTTTTACAGCTTCTTCCAGCTCTCCTTTCATTTTAGAATAGAAAATTTTCGATGTCGGATCTGCTCCATAAGAAGAAACCAGAATATAATCGTCCACCTCATTTTCTTTAGCTGCTTTGGCGAATTCATACTGATAATCGAAATCCACTTTTCTTTGGGCTTCTTTACTTCCTGCATCTTTTAAAGTTGTTCCTAAACATGAAAATGCAACATCTCCCTGCACTTTATCTTTCCATTCTTCGGGTTTTTCAAAATTAACTACATGAACTTTCAGTTTATCGTTCTGAACATCCACAGGCTTTCTTACGAAGATATTTACTTCATCAAAGTCCTTATCATTAAGCAGTTGCTTAACCAGATCTTTTCCTGTAGCGCCCGTAGCGCCGATTACTAAAGCTTTCATAATAGTTGTGATTTGTATAAATTCTATTTTCTTTCTTAAATTTACTACATTTGAAATTAATATCAATGAACATTAATCACTTATCATTTATAAAAATTCATGGATGCTAACGAAATTTTAGACTATTGCCTTGCCAAAAAAGGAGTTACAGAAACTTTTCCTTTTGATAATGAAACTCTTGTTATGAAAGTAGGAACAAAAATGTTTTTGCTCATGGGACTTGAAAGACAGCCATTAGGCATCAACGTAAAGACCGATCCTGAGTGGAGTGCAGAGCTTCGTGAACAGCATCCGCAGATCACAGGTGCATTTCATATGAACAAAACCCATTGGAATTCAGTACGTTTGGAAGGTATAAAAAGAGATCTGATCCTTAAATTAATCGATCACTCCTACGAATTGGTTTTTAATTCATTAACGAAAAAAGCGAAGGAGGAAATTGTCAATAGTTAGAATTGAAATTCCTGAGTAAGTCTTTTATCCTCATCCAATCTTTCAATGAGTTTTTCAAGACCTTCAAACTTAATTTCGTCATGAAGAAAGTCCCTGAACCTTACCGTGATCTTTTCATCATAAATATCACCATCAAAATCAAGGATATAGACTTCAACGGTTAATTTTTCACCATTCACAGTAGGATTGGTACCGATGCTCAACATTCCCTTATATTGCTGGCCTTTCACTTCGGTTTCTACAATATATGCCCCTTTTTTGGGGAGGAGTTTTATAGATTCGGTATCAATATTAGCGGTGGGATAGCCAATTGTTCTTCCAATCTTTTTTCCGTGAACCACTGTTCCGGAGACCGAGTAGGCGTAGCCAAGCATTTCGTTGGCATCTTTAATATTTCCGGTCAGAAGAGCATTGCGGACTTTGGTTGAACTGATGTTATTTTCGTGAATATTAATCGCTTCCATCTGCTCTACATCGAAATCAAGTTCTTTGGAAAGCTTTTGAAGAAGCTCAAAATTTCCGCTTTTATTTTTTCCGAATGAATGATCATAGCCTATAATAAGGTATTTCACGTTCAGTTTGTCAATCAGGATCTGACGTACAAATTCTTCTCCCGTAAGATTTCTGAATTCTTCATCAAATTCTTTAAGAAACAGATGATCAATGTTATATCTTTCAATCAGCACCTGTTTTTCATCTACCGTGTTGAGAAGTTTCAGATCTTCATTTGGATTAAAAACAAACCTTGGATGGGGCCAGAAAGTAAGGATCGCTGTCTCCAGATTATTCTTTGTCCCTACTTTTATCAGTTCATCGATGATACTTTTGTGCCCGAGATGTACTCCGTCAAACATTCCTAAAGACAATGCTAAAGGCTTTTGAGAGGAATAATCTTTAAAATTCTTGAAAACTTTCAAAACGGAAAAATTTGAATGCAAATATAGAAATAATGTAACAATATAACAATGTAATCATATAACAATAAAATTGCTTATTTTACTGAGTTATTATTGGTAAATTAATATATGATGATATTGACACATTTTTTAAAAAAGTATGATAAAAATCTTTTTTTTACCAATTGTAGGTTTATGAAGAATCATTATATTTGCACCAAGAAAAAATTTAGCAATGGCAAACCAAATTAAAGGTAAAATTTCTCAAATTATTGGTCCGGTAATCGACGTTGTCTTCACAGATGTGGAAGCAATTCCAAGTATTTATGATGCGTTAGAAATTACAAAAGGCAACGGTGAAAAGGTAGTCTTAGAAGTAGAGCAACATATAGGTGAAGATACAGTAAGATGTATCGCAATGGATGCTACAGATGGTCTTCAAAGAGGGCAGGAAGTAATCGGATACGGAAATCCTATTACAATGCCAATCGGTGACGCTGTAAACGGAAGACTTTTCAACGTTGTTGGGGATGCTATCGACGGACTTCAAAATATTTCTAAAGAAGGTGGTCTTCCTATTCACAGACCAGCTCCAAAATTTGATCAACTTTCAACTTCTGCAGAAGTTTTATTTACAGGGATTAAAGTAATCGACCTTATCGAGCCTTATGCAAAAGGAGGTAAGATTGGATTGTTCGGTGGTGCCGGTGTAGGTAAAACAGTATTGATCCAGGAGTTGATTAACAATATTGCAAAAGGACACGGAGGTCTTTCAGTTTTTGCCGGTGTAGGTGAAAGAACGAGAGAAGGAAATGACCTTTTGAGAGAGATGCTTGAATCAGGAATTATCAAATATGGTGATGATTTCATGCACTCTATGGAAAACGGAGGTTGGGATCTTTCTAAAGTAGACTTGGAAGCTATGAAAGAATCTAAAGCTGCATTCGTTTTCGGACAGATGAACGAGCCGCCAGGAGCAAGAGCTAGAGTAGCACTTTCTGGTCTTACATTGGCTGAGTACTACAGAGATGGTGGTGAAAGCGGACAAGGTAGAGACGTACTTTTCTTCGTAGACAACATCTTCCGTTTTACACAGGCTGGTTCTGAGGTATCTGCACTTCTTGGTCGTATGCCTTCTGCGGTAGGTTACCAACCAACGCTTGCTTCTGAGATGGGAGCGATGCAGGAAAGAATTACTTCAACTAAAAATGGTTCAATTACTTCAGTACAGGCGGTTTACGTGCCTGCGGATGACTTAACTGACCCGGCTCCTGCAACTACATTTGCTCACCTTGATGCAACTACAGTACTGGATAGAAAAATTGCTTCATTAGGTATTTACCCGGCAGTAGATCCATTGGCTTCAACGTCAAGAATCCTTGCTCCGGAAATTATTGGTGAAGAGCATTACAACTGTGCTCAGAGAGTAAAAGAAATTCTTCAGAGATACAAAGCGCTTCAGGATATCATCGCGATCCTTGGTATGGAAGAACTTTCTGAAGAAGATAAATCAGTCGTTTACCGTGCTAGAAAAGTTCAGAGATTCTTATCTCAGCCTTTCCACGTAGCTGAACAGTTTACAGGTATTCCGGGATCATTGGTAGATATCAAAGATACCATCAAAGGATTTACCATGATTATGGATGGTGAATTAGATCACTTACCAGAAGCTGCTTTCAACTTGAAGGGAACCATCGAAGAAGCTATTGAAGCAGGACAAAAAATGTTAGCTGAAAACGCGTAATAAATTAGACCTAAGATTTTTAGACCTGAGATGAGAGACATTATTTGTCAAAAATCTTTTAATCTTCAATCTTTTAATCTTTTAATCTAAATTAAAATGAATATAAAAATTTTAACACCAGAATACGTAGTTTTTGAAGGAGAGGTAGACTCTGTATTATTGCCTGGAAAAGATGGGGAATTCCACATCATGAAAAACCACGCAGGAATCGTTTCTTCTTTAGTAGGAGGTAAGGTAAAGCTTTTTACAAGTTCAATTGGAGAAGCTTACGCTAAAAATTTCACTAAAGAATCTGAGAAAGACTCTGTTTTTTCTTATCCTATCAAAAGCGGTGTTGTAGAATTTAATCATGATAAAGGAATTATCCTTTGTGAATAATTAAATGAAAAGCTAAATATATTTTCAAGAAAGTGTAACTTTGGTTACACTTTTTTTATGTTGTGTAAAAGTCTGATTTTATGAAGAAAAGTACAATCATATTCTTTACCGTTCTGGGAATCTTATATAATGCCCAGAATTTCAAAACCAAAAGAGGTATTGTAAGTCTCGATGGAGTGCATGTTGCTAAAATATCAAACAAATCCAATATCTATACGTTTATGGATCTGAGTGAGACGCCGATGTATACCATGGAATTTATTGATAAAAGTGTAGTAGATTCTGTCCGAGACAGTTACATTAAACTGAACAGGGTTTACAACAGAGACAAAACCATAGAGATGGACTATATTTCCCCGTCAGCATTTTCTGGTGAAGAAAAATCAGCGGTTTATACGTCGATAAAAGGTTTAAAAGTCATTGATAACAAAGGAATCAATGTTAAAAATCTGGATGAAATTTTCAAAAATGTTCCGAAAAGAAAGTTAGACAGCAAGACAAAAGATGCTTATACAACAAGAAATAAAATTGATAAGCTGAATATTGAGGTCAATAAAGTAGGAGAAATCATCAGCAATGGCGTTCCGGTGGGCTATTTTACCAATCTTCCGGTGAGTTTTGGTTCAGAAGATACGATTACTGATAAAACATTTATCGATATAGAAGTGTATGATGCTAAAAGTAAGTACATTGGAAAATATATTACCACTACAAAACAAATTAAAACAGCCAACGGAAAGATTTTTACCATTTACAGGGAAATGTCCGGCAGAGCTGCATTATTGAAATTCCCTACCTATAAAGCGATTGCAGAAAGAATGGCGATTATGGATCCTAATTTTATTAAAGTTCAGGAAAAAGTAATTGTGGGTGATGTTGTAAAAGGCAATGCTGAAAATAAATAGAATAGTGATTTTTAAAGACAAAAAAATCCCGAAGATTCATTTTCGGGAATTTTTTATGAATTTTTTCAAAAAATCAGAGACTTAAAATGACTCCATTATCTTTAAGCTGTTGCATCGGTTTTGAAAACCAGAATAATTCAAAATCTTCAAAATTTTCTTCAAATTGATTCTTAAGTTGCTGAGCTGTAACTTTTTTAGGATTTTCTATAGAATTTTCCTCCAGCACTCCCATGAGCCATTCTGCCTTATCCTGCTCCAGATCAATCTTGACAATATTGGTTTTTAGGTGGAATGTAAGAAGCGTATATGCACCGGAGTATTTCTTTTTATTTTTTACGCGATTCTCAGCGATTACGTTTTTGGTTAAAAAGACTAGTTTTGAGTTTCCTTTAAAAGTGAACTGAGCATCATCCAGAAGACAGTCGTGAATATAGTCAGGATGAACGGTCGTTCTCGGAATTTTAAAATCAAACCACTGTTGAAGCGGAAATTCAAAATTGATTCCGTGCATATAATTGAAAAGCGATTTTTTCAAGCCGAAACTGAATTTGCTGTGATCGATCCCTGTTTTATCTTTAAAATCAATATCATTGTTGGCAAACAGAATTTCTTCCGTCACAGGAGTCACTCCAAATTTTTCGGGATTTATTCCTACAGGCGAATGGGCTGTCATCGCAAACTGATGCCAGAATCCACTTTGAAGAATTCCCATTTCAAACATCTGTCTTACCATTTCCAATGAGTCCACCGTTTCCTGAACAGTCTGCGTTGGGTAGCCATACATCAGATAGGCATGAACCATGATTCCGGCTTCAGTGAAATTTCTTGTCACTCTGGCAACCTGTTCCACCGAAACTCCTTTATCAATTAATTGCAGCAACCGATCGCTGGCTACTTCAAGCCCTCCGGAAACGGCAACGCATCCTGATAGTTTCAGGAGGTAACATAAATCCCGGGTGAAACTTTTCTCAAATCTGATATTCGTCCACCAGGTAACCACAAGATTTCTTCTGAGAATTTCCAAAGCGACTTCCCGCATCAATGCCGGCGGCGCTGCTTCATCTACAAAATGAAATCCTGTTTCTCCTGTCGTTTGGATCAGTTCCTCCATTCTGTCTACCAATATCTTCGCAGAAATGGGTTCGTAAATTCTTATATAATCCAGGGAAATATCACAAAAAGTGCATTTTCCCCAGTAGCATCCGTGGGCCATCGTCAGCTTGTTCCATCTTCCGTCACTCCACAGACTATGCATAGGGTTGGCAATTTCAATCACTGAAATATACTGATCCAGCTTTAAATCCGTATAATCCGGAGTCCCGATATCTGCCTGTTTGTAATCGTGTTTTTTAGAATTATTTTTATAAGTAACCTCTTGGTTTTCAATTAAAAACGTTCTCTTGAATTCCGCTTCATCTTCTGAAGGATTTAATACATTTTTGCAAAGAAGTTCGAGGGGTACCTCACCGTCATCAAGGGTGATAAAGTTAAAAAACTCAAACACTCTCTTGTCTTTAACTTCCCTTAATTCTGTATTCGGAAAGCCTCCGCCCATCGCAGTTTTGATGTGAGGGTAATGTTCTTTAATGAATTGGGCGCATCTGAAACCTGCATACAGATTTCCCGGAAATGGGACAGAAAAACAAACCAGCTTGGGCTGAATAAGCTCTAATTTTTCCTGTAGTATTTGCAGGGTAAAATGATCAATAAACGTCTGATCACCTGATAGTTTAGAATACAATTCGTCAAAAGAATTCGCACTTTTTCCCAGTCGTTCTGCATACCTGCTGAACCCAAAATCAGCATCAATATTTTCAATAATATAATCAGAAATATCTTCTAAATAGAGAGTGGCCAGATGCTTGGCTTTGTCCTGAAGTCCCATATTTCCAAACGCAAAATCCATATCATCCAACTGGTTAAAACGGGAAGCCTCGGGAAGGAAATTCATGCTGCAGATCTGTCTCGCCAGTGTTGGTGTTTTTCCCTGCAGAAAAGGAATAACCTGATCGATCGTTTTTAAATATTCTTCTCGTAGGGCATAAATTCTCTGTGAATTCTCTGATATTTCCTGAAGATTAACTTCTGTCTCAAATATTTTCCGGATTCCGTTTTTGGAAAATAACGCCAAAATGACGTCAAGTCCCAGATCGATCTGATAACTGGAAATATTTTTGGTATTCAGAAAGCCTTTTATATAAGCTGTTGCCGGATAAGGAGTATTAAGCTGGGTAAAAGGCGGAGTGATGAGAAGCAGATCTTTCAACAGGAAGTTTTTCAAATTTATTTACATTCAACCGGAAGATAAGAAATTGTATAACAGTATTTTATTGATTATGTCAGGATCAAAAACCTTTCCTCAGATTGCGGCCACAAAGATAGACAATTTGTAGGGTATGCTGCAAGAGCGATTTTGATTACGAGGCGAAATTAAAACTGCAGGGATAAAAATCTTCATAGCAGTGCGGGTAGTATTTTAGTATGAAATAAAAAAAGGCCTGACCAACGTCAGGCATTTTGTAAATCTTTATGTTGATCACGTCTGGATTTTCTTTTGTCAGAAAGGACATTAAGAATAACTCCCAGAAGAATAAGTACAATTCCAATGAGTAAATTGGTAGTCAACTTTTCATGGAACATGAAAACACTGACCATCACCGCAACAACAGGTTCCAAAGCTCCTAAAATAGCAGTAGGAGTGGATCCGATATATTGTATAGCATAGACTAAACACAGGCTTGAAATGACGGTGGTAAGAAAAGCGAAAACAATAAAATTTAAAAAGATGGATACGGAAGGAATCTCAAAAGATTCACCTTCAGTAAAAGCTTTGATCATAAAAAATGCTGAAGTGAAAAGCATAGAGTAAAACGAAAGTTTGAATCCCGAAACTTTCAGATTCGATTTATTCACAATCACCATATAGAGGGCGTAAAATAGTGAGCTCAGCATCACAATTCCAAGACCTGCAAAATTGATCTCCATACCGTTTTCCTTTAAACATAAAACAATAACTCCGGCAAAAGCCATCAACAATGAAGCTACAGACAATTTTGTAAGTTTTTCTTTATAAAAGAAAAACATAATCAAAGCGACTATGACGGGATAAATAAACAGTACAGTAGAAGCAATGCCTGGCGTAAGGAAATCATAGCCGATGAACAGAAATTCTGAGGATAGGGCATAGCAGACTCCCAACACGGAAAGAATTAAAGCTTCTTTTTTATTGATTCTGAAACTCTCTTTGGAATATAAAAGGTATCCTCCAACCATTAAGGCTGAAAACAAGAATCTATAGAATAAAGTAATGTCCATTGAAAAACTCGCCTTCTTCAGCGGAAGGATGAAGATCGGGATCAGCCCAAATGAAACCGATGACAGAATGCCTAATGCATAACCTTTTAATTTCATTCACATATATTTTATAAAAAACCACTGAAAACAAATCAGTGGTTTTTATTATTTAATATGATGATATCGTATTACATTTGCTTGTATTCGATATTCATCTGTTTTTCCATTTCTCTGTAATGTCCTGAAGTTAATTTCTCACGGATACCGTCAAAAGCAGCCAGTGTTTCATTAATTTCTGAATCTGTATGAGAAGCCGTAGGAATTAATCTTAATAAAATCATTCCCTTAGGAATTACCGGATATACTACAACTGAAGTGAAAACACCATAATTCTCTCTAAGATCTTTCGCTAGAAGAGTTGCTTCAATCGTAGTTCCTTCTATGAAAACAGGAGTAACACAAGTATTGGTATTTCCAAGATTGTACCCTCTTTCTTTCAGACCGTCTTGAAGCTTTTTAACGTTTTCCCACAATTTCGCTTTAATTTCCGGACGGGTTCTCAAAAGCTCCAATCTTTTTAAACCTCCGATAACCATTGGCATTGTTAAAGATTTAGCAAAAATCTGAGAACGAAGATTGTACTTTAAAAATCGGATGATGGTTTCATCTCCTGAAAGAAAAGCTCCAAAACCTGCCATAGATTTGGCAAAAGTAGAGAAGTATACATCAATCTGATCCTGGCAGCCTTGCTCTTCACCTGCTCCGGCTCCGGTTTCACCCAAAGTTCCGAAACCATGCGCATCGTCTACCAAAAGTCTGAAATTGAATTTTGATTTCAGATCACAGATTTCTTTCAGTTTCCCCTGCATTCCTCTCATTCCGAAAACGCCTTCAGTGATCACTAAAATTCCGCCTCCGTTTTCTTCTGCTACCTTGGTAGCTCTTGCTAAGTTTTTCTCTAAACTTGCAATATCATTATGTTTGAACGTAAAGCTTTTTCCCATATGAAGACGTACTCCATCTACGATACAAGCATGAGAGTCAGCATCATATACAATAACGTCATGTCTTGTCACCAATGCATCAATGGCTGAAACCATTCCCTGATAACCGAAATTCAATAAATAAGCAGCTTCTTTCTGAGTAAATTCTGCCAATTCTTTTTCCAACTGCTGATGTTGCTGAGTTTCGCCTGACATCGCTCTTGCGCCCATCGGATAAAACATTCCGAATTCTGCAGCTGCCTTGGCGTCAGCTTCTAAAACTTCCGGATGATTACAAAGTCCTAAATAATCGTTTGCACTCCAGAAAATTACATCTTTACCTTGAAATTTCATTCTTGGACCAATCGGACCTTCCAGTTTCGGGAAAACAAAATACCCTTCAGCATAATCAGCAAATTGTCCTAATGGACCTGGATTTTGTTTAATACGTTCAAAAATATCTAACATTGTGTATCGTAATTTTAAGTGAAAAGTCTTTTCTGTACAACACAAAAGACTTTATAGGTATCGTGGTTTATTTATTTCTATTTGATGAATTCCGTTTTGAAAACTTCATCGTAATTATGTACGCAATTGTTCACAAAACCTTGTTCAGCCATCCATTTATCGCTGTATACCTTAGTAATATACCTCGATCCGTGATCTGGGAATATCAGGACAATAATATCATCCTTTGTCAGTTCGTGAGACTGTGCATACTGGATCAGTGCCTGGGTGACTGCTCCTGTAGTATATCCGCCCATGATCGCTTCTTTAAGAGCTATTTCACGGGTTCTGTACGCGGACATCTCGTCATTGACCCGCACAAATTCATCAACCTTGTCAAAAAGAAGGGCAGCCGGAATTAAATTTTTTCCCATTCCCTCAATCTGATAAGGATGAACGTCCTCTTTATGAATTTCTCCGGTTTCGTGGAAACTCTTCAGGATAGAGCCGTCAGCATCCACACCGATGATTTTGATATCGGGATTTTTTTCTTTTAAAAATTTACCCGAACCGGACAATGTTCCACCTGTTCCAGTACATGCAAAAAGGTGCGTTACCTTACCTTCTGTCTGCTCCCAAATTTCAGGACCGGTAGTCTTGTAGTGTGCATCAATATTCAACTCATTAAAATATTGATTGATGTAAACTGAATTGGGCGTCTCTGAAGCTATTCTCTTAGCTACTTCATAATATGATCTTGGATCATCCGCTGCAACGTTGGCGGGACAAATATATACCGTGGCCCCTAATGCTTTTAAATAAGCAATTTTCTCAGGCTTCGTTTTATCGCTTACCGCCAGAATGCATTTATATCCTTTAATAATACAGACCATCGCAATAGAAAAACCGGTATTTCCGGAAGTAGTTTCTACAACTACAGAATCTTCCTTTAATAAACCTTTTTGTTCAGCGTTTTCTATTATATGAAGTGCTATTCTATCTTTTGTGGAATGTCCAGGATTATATGATTCTAACTTGGCATAAACGGTTGCAGGAATATCTTTCGTAACAGTATTAAGCTTCACCATAGGAGTATGTCCTATTAGGCCAAGAATATTATCGTAAACATTACTCATTATTTGTTATTTTCAATAAAAATCTGACCGCAAAAATACAAAAAAATAAATAATTACTAAACTTTTGTTTGATTTCAAGCCAGCGATTCAGCAAAATTTATTTTCTGATTTGCAATCTTCCGCGAAGTACCATCACAAATACTACGCCAAATTTTTTAAATTTTGTTAAAAACACCATAGAATGCTATAAAAGCCTTATTTTCGCGTAATTGATTTAATACTATGAAAAATTGGACTTTTAAGCAATGGAACACCGTTTTAGGATGGGTGATTTTTGTCATTGCATTTTTCACGTACTTGTCGACCATAGAACCCAATTTCAGTTTCTGGGACTGCGGCGAGTACATTTCCTCAGCGGTAAAACTTGAAGTAACGCACGCTCCGGGAGCGGCTTTGTTTCAGATCATAGGTGCCGTGGCAGCTATTTTTGCTTTAGGAAAAGGAGAAAACTATTCGATCGTAATCAATGCGATGTCTGCTTTGTTCAGCGCGCTTACGATTTTATTTTTATTCTGGACGATTACGCATTTCGTAAGAAGACTTCTAAACAAGGATTTTGAAGAAGTAACGAAGCACCAGGAAATCTCTATTCTTTTTGCAGGAGCAGTAGGTGCATTGTGTTTCACCTTTTCAGATACGTTCTGGTTCTCTGCCGTAGAAGGAGAAGTATATTCCATGGCTTCTATGTTTATCGCATTATTGGTTTGGCTCATCACAAAATGGGAAAATGAATATCTGGCGAAAGACAGTGAAAGATGGATCATCCTTATTTTCTTTGTATTAGGACTTTCTGTAGGAGTACACATGATGGGGATGTTGGCGGTTCCGGCCGTTTGTCTGGTTTATTACGCCAGAAATTACAAATTTACCTGGAAAAACTTTATCTGGGCTAATGCGATCACCCTGGGAATTTTGATCATTGTTTTCAAAATTATATTCCCACTGATCATGACGATGTTCGGAAGACTTGAAATATTCTTTGTGAACGGACTTGGGCTTCCTTTCCACTCCGGAACAATTGTCGCATTTATTTTAATGACTGCAGCCTGTTTCTTTATTATTAAATATGCGAGAAGAGCAAAGAAAAATATATATCAGACGGCTGCGCTATCCATCGTTTTTATGATCATTGGTTTCTCATGTTGGATGGTGATTCCTATCAGAGCGAATGCGAATCCTCCGATGAACCTTAATGATCCTGATACCGCGATTGGTATGCTGGATTATTACAACAGAGAACAGTACGGAGACTGGCCTACCATTTACGGTCAAAATTACACCGCTTTCCTTGATGCAAATGGAATTGAGAAAAATGAAGACGGAAGTTTCAAGACTAAAAAAACGGGTGAGATCTACGAAAAAGATGAGAAAACCGGAACGTACAGAAAAACAGGAGACCGGTTTAATTATACCTTCAGCAAGTCTCAGGTGAGCTTAATGCCCAGAATGTTTAATGAAGATAAAGACGTAATGGCTAATTACATTTCCATGTACGGAGCTCCGGATTTCACTTTCAACTATGCGAATGAAGATGTAGCAGATAATCCTCAGGCCAAACAAATCTTTGACGAACTAAGAGGGAAATACGAAGATAAATCAATTACCGCAGCCGATTACCTGAAAGTGAAACCATACAACCTGATCAATGTTCAGAAGCCTTCACTGGCTCAGAATATGGATTACTTTATCACCTTTCAGAATGGGTATTACTTCGTAAGATACCTGATGTGGAACTTCGTGGGAAGACAGAACGATCTTGAAGGAAACATGGAAAATACAAAAGGAAACTGGATCTCCGGAATTTCTTTTATCGATAACGCTTTACTGGGAAATCAGGATAAAATGCCTGCTAAATTCCAGAATGAAAGTACCGTGAAGTTCTTCTTTTTACCTTTAATTTTAGGATTGATTGGTTTTTTCTTCCAGTTGAACAGAGATTTCGGAAGGTTTTACGCATTACTTTCATTATTTGTACTAACAAGTGTAGGAATCATCTTCTACACAGGAGTGAAACCTTTTGAACCGAGAGAAAGAGATTATGCAATGGTAGGCTCTTTCTACGCCTTTGCGATCTGGATAGGAATGGGAGCCGGCGCTATTTTATGGTTCTTACAGTCGAAAGTAAAATCTAATGGAGCGAATATCGCTTTAGGCGTAGTTTTATTAGGAGTTCCTTTTATGATGGGCTTCCAGAATTATAATGTACACGATAGAAGCAACAGATATACAGCCTATGATTATGCGTATTCAGTACTGAAATCATTGCCAAAGAACGATATTTTATTCGTTTACGGAGATAATGATACGTATCCTGTATGGGCTATTCAGGAAACTGAAAGATTCAGAGATGATGTAAAAGTGGTGAATTTCACTCTTGCTTCAACGCCTTGGAACCTTGACCAGATCAAGAGAAAGACTTATAATGCAGCAGGAATTCCTAGTGAATTGACTCATGAAGATTACAGAGATGGGGTGAATGACCAGATCTATATGATGAAGAAGGAAGACTGGGAAGGCGTATTCTCTATGTTAAAAGAACAGGGGGTTCCTGATACTCAATTCGGTGCTTTCAGAAAATACCTTACACAGGATTCACTGACCTTGAAAGAGGCTGTTAATTTTATCAAGTTCAAGTCTCCTGAAAAAGACGAACTTCTTAAAATGTATTTCGGAGAAGAAAAATTTGAGAAATACAATATTCTTCCTGTGAACAAATTTATTCTTCCGGTAAATAAAGAAAATGCTTTAAAAGCAGGAATCATCACCCAGGCAGATCTTCCTAATGTTGTTAACCAGATCATGATTACTTATAAAGGAAACACACTTTATAAAAACAACCTGATCATGCTTGATATGCTGGCGAATTTTGATTGGAAGCGTCCGATTAACTTCTCATCAGGAGGGATCTACGACAGTGAAAATATATTCTATCTGAACGAATATCTTCAGTTTGACGGATTCAGTTACAGACTGGTTCCTATCCATACCCCTACAAACGCAGACGGAGATATGGGAAGAGTAGACACCAATTCCTTATATAATGTTGTGAAAAATTTCAGATGGGGTAATTTCAAGAACTTAAATACTCACTTTGATGAAACAGCTACTTCCAATATTATGAGCTATAGAATGTCAGCGAGCAGAGCAGCTTCTGCATTGGCATTAAGCGGACAGAAAGCTAAAGCAGTGGAATTATTGGATCTTGCCTCAAAAGAAATTCCAGCAGAGAAATTTAATGATCCACGTTCATTAAGTGCGATGGTAACAGGATATATTATTGCAGGACAGGAGAAAAAAGGATTGCAGCTGGCAGAAATCCTTAAAAAAGGAATTTTTGAAGAGTATGATTATTATTTAAGTCTTGCTCCGGCAGATCAGAACTTTGCAAGAAGACAGATGAGAACAAAACCGATGGAATATTCTCTTGTTGTTGCTGCGGTTACAGATGCTTACAAGAAACTGGGACAGGATGATAAAGCGTATGAATATCTGGTAAAATCTTTAGAACCGATCGACAAGAAGTTCAATACTTTCATCAAGGAGCTTCAGCTGATGGGTAAAGAAAAGGCGATGAAGGAATCAGAGAACGTACAAAAGATTACTCCTTTCTACCAATATTTATTTGATGTGATGGAACCTTTTGATTCTACTTATTCAAAAGAAAAAGAAGAACAGATCACCACAGCAATTATTAAAGTAACACAGTAAAATCAGTCATAAAAACGGAACTTCGGTTCCGTTTTTTTTTGTTATTGGGATTCATGAATTTTAAGATTATATTTGTGATATTAAAAATACATGATGACTGAAACTAAAAATAACAGACTCCCGATCTACGCTGTAATTTTTACGGTAGTTTTTAAACTTCTCTTTTTATTAACCCATTATATTCAGGAAGATGCGTTCATTACCTGGAGGGTAGCCCAGAATTTACTGGACTATGGAGTGATAGGCTTCAATGGGGAAACCAAAATCTCAGCTTCTACGACTCATCTTTATGTCTTTGTATCCTATCTGTTCAATCTGATCTTTGGCAAAGCATATTTTATTGAGCCGCTATTGATTTTCAATTCGATCCTCTTTACCATAGGAACATTGTTTTTAGCAAATCTGACGCTTAAAAATCCATGGCATAAAGCTATTTTTATATTTCTCATAGGCATTCTGCCCCCAGCGGTGAAGATCTCTATTTTAGGAATGGAGTACGGCATACTTTTCTTCCTGGAAATGGCACTTTTGTACTATGGTTTTAGCAAAGGCAAAAAATGGGCACTCATTTTCCTGCCGGTTCTGATCATGTTTACAAGAATTGACACCGTAATTTTCCTGGGAATTGTATTTTTTGTTGATGTGTTCTGGAACAAAAAGATCAGATGGAAATATGTTTTCGGAGGACTTCTGGGTATGATATCTGTTCTGTCTTTTAACTGGCTGTACTTTGGAGAGCTGGTAAATAATACCATAGTGGCTAAGAAACTTCTGTACGAGCACAACTTTACTTTTGAGCAAAATCTCAACTATTTTCTGGTAAGCTTCGGTAATTTCTGGGGAATGCTGAAAATTCCCGGAAACTTTAATCCGGTAACTGTAATTGTGCTGATCTTTGAATTGCTGTGTTTTATTTATCTGGTAAGACAGAGAGAAAGAAGGAATTATTTTTTATGGATGATCTTTCTTTTCGGCTGGGTAAAGCAGATTATTTTTCTCTCTCAAAAAAGTTTATTCGACTGGTATTACTGGGTTCCGCAGCTTCTGCTTTTTGTTCCTGTTCTTATTTTTGTACTGGAGCAGAAAGAGAGAAGAAACCTATGGCTGTCCCTGTTGGTTGTATTTTACATCGTTCCAATGCTGGCTTTCCAAACGGTACATGCCATTGCAACAGGACACGGAGAGTGGAATTACCGCAGAGGAATCGGACTGTTTTTGGATACATTTGAAAAAGATAAAAGTCAGTGGATTCTTTTGGAGCCAGCCGGATACATTCCCTATTTTTCAGGATTAAAAACCATTGATGAAGTAGGATTGGTGGATAAGCAGATCCAGACCGAAGTGAAAAAAGATAAAGCCCATTATTGGATCAATACCGTAAAGAACAGGAAGCCAAAATATCTTCTTTCCTATAAAAATCTATTTCAAGGCCATGATGCGCTGTATTATCAGACGCATTACAAACTGATGAAAGAATTCAGAATAAAGGATAACCTGAAAAGCGATAACCCTATTCTGGAAAAGATCTATCATCTTAAACCATCCGGGACAGATTATAATTTGTATGTGAAGATTGATTGAAAGAGTGAATAATTTAAATATTTAAAGATTGATGCGAAAGAGGGAAGAAGTAAACGTTCTTGTACCATAATAAACCTTGTAACCTAATTCTTATCACTTAATCCCTTAAAAAATGAAATACTGTGCTTTTCTCCGCGGCGTTAATGTCAAAGGAACCAACATGAAAATGGCTGATGTATGCCAGGTCTTTAAAAAGGCCGGAATGCAGGATGTAGGTTCTGTATTGGCTTCAGGAAATATTGTGTTTTCTTCTGATCAAAATGCTGAAGATTTAAAAACAACTTTAGAGAAAGCGATGTCTGACCATTTCTCTTATGAAGCTTTTTTATTCATAAAATCTCAGGAAGAGACGGAGATTTTCAGGAGCAGTAATCCTTTTGAGAAAAGTGATGATCTGCACATTTATGCTTTTGTAGGGAATCCCGGAGTGGAAAATGTTTTGATGGAAGAGTTCACAAAAGCTTCTAAAACAGAAAATGAAAAAGCGGAGATCATTGACAACCAATTTTACTGGCAGGTTCCCAAAGGAAATACTCTGGATTCTTCATTCGGGAAAGTTCTGGGAAAGAAAAATCTTAAAGATCAGTTCACCAGCCGGAATATCAATACTTTTGAAAAAGTACTTAAGAAAATGATTTCTTGATAGATAGATAGATAGATAGATAGATAGATAGATAGATAGATAGATAGATAGATAGATAGATAGATAGATAGATAGATAGATAGATTTTTCGTAATAATAAAAGATAAAATCTGTGTCATCTGTTACATCTGTGGGATAATAAAATTATTAAGTACATATACACGAATTTAGAAGAACGTCCTGTGTTTTTTAAAAAAATAATTCTAAAAAGGGTTGGGTTCAAATACTATTCTCATTATTTCCCTCTAAAATCCTAAAACCCGAATCCCAATCAAACCCCTCAAATAATTTCCGATTCTGAAACTTTATAAGTATTTTTACTGAACTTTTTAATTCAAATAAAAATGATCCAGTATTTAGATAATATTCATCACAAAGATTCAAAAAACTTTTTCCTTATTGCCGGTCCATGCATCATTGAAGGTGAAGACATGGCCTTGAGAATCGCAGAAAAAGTGATCCAGATAACCGATAAATATAATATTCCTTATATTTTCAAAGGAAGCTTTAAAAAAGCCAACAGAAGCCGTGTAGATTCTTTTACAACCATCGGTGAAGAAAAATCTTTAGAAATTCTTAGAAAAGTAGGAGAAACCTTTAATATTCCTACAACAACAGATATCCACGAAAACGGTCATGCCGCATTGGCAGCACAGTACGTTGATGTGTTACAGATTCCAGCATTTTTGGTACGTCAGACCGACCTTTTGATTGCGGCGGCAGAAACAGGAAAATGTGTTACTTTGAAAAAAGGACAATTTCTTTCTCCCGAATCCATGAAATTTGCTGTTCAGAAAGTAACAGATTCCCATAACCAGAAAGTAGCGATCATCGAAAGAGGAAATTCTTTCGGATATACAGACCTGGTTGTAGATTACCGAGGTATTCCAACCATGAGAGAATATGCGCCTGTTATTCTGGATGTAACCCATTCATTGCAGCAGCCTAATCAGAGTTCCGGAGTAACGGGTGGAAGACCGGATCTTATAGAAACAGTGGCTAAAGCAGGAATTGCAGTAGGAGCAGACGGAATATTTATTGAAACACATCCTACCCCGGAAACCGCTTTATCAGACGGAGCCAACATGTTAAGATTAGATTTATTGGAAGATTTGTTACAAAAATTAACAAGAATCAGAGAATCAATTTTGTAATTGTTAAAAAATCCCTATTTTTAGAAATTCTTAAAACATTTCTTTTGAAAAAACTAGTTTTACCATTGAGCCTTGTGGTTCCTATGCTTATTTTCTCTCAAAACAGAAAAAGAGATACAGCAGAAAAAGTAACCGATATTGAGGCGGTCGTTTTCCAGAAAAAAGTGGTCGGAAGGACGAACGACATCACCAATGTCAGGATTTCAGCAAAAGATGCCCAAAGTGTAGCCTCCATAAGTGGTGGAATTGAAGGACTTCTTAAAACACTTCCTTCCGTCAACTCCAACACCGAGCTGTCTTCCCAATACATGGTACGTGGTGGAAACTATGACGAAAACCTTATCTATATCAATGATATTGAGATCTACAGACCTTTTCTGATCAGAAATTCACAACAGGAAGGAATGAGTATCATAAATCCTGATATGGTTTCTGCAGTCAATTTCTCAGCGGGAGGATTTGAACCAAAATATGGAGATAAAATGTCTTCAGCATTGAATATTTACTACCGTGAACCTGAAAAATTTGAACTTTCAGGAGAGGCTAGTTTAATAGGAGGAAGATTGACAGCCGGACTGGCTTCAAAAAATAAAAAACTGACTGCTTTATTTTCTGGCAGATACAGAAATACAAATCTTGTTCTGAATACATTGAACGAGGATACAGATTTTAACCCTACCTATTGGGACTTCCAATCGTATATTAATTATCATTTCAACGATAAATTCTCCATGTCATTCATCGGATATTATTCCAAGAATGATTATGAAATGGTTCCTAAGGCAAAGAGTGTCACTTTCGGAAGCCTTAATCAGCCTATTACAGTGAATATAGGCTACAGGGGACAAGAGCAGGATATGTACAAAAATATGATGGGAACTTTCTCCATGAACTATAAGCCGTCTGATAAGTGGAAGCTTACCTTGGACAGTTTTGCTTATCAGAACAGAGAAAAAGAATATTATTCCATCTCTTCAGGGTATGAGATCCAGACTTTTGATCCTGTAACGCAGTCTCCAAACCCTTCTTTTGACGGAGGAGGACAGATTGAGCATGCGAGAAATGATCTGTTCGTGAGAACATACGGAACCCAGTTCAGAGCCAAGTTTTCTCCCAATATCAATACCGATATCGAGGTAGGCTTTAAATATGAAAAAGAAAACCTGAATGATAATACCAATGAATGGAAACTGGTAGATAATGCCGGATACAGCATTCCGCGTCCGATAGATGATCCAAGAACCGGAGGAACAGGAGATCTTAATCTTTTCTACCATATCGCCGGGAAAAATACGATAGAACCTTCCAGACTTTCTGCCTATGCACAGTATTCACGGAAATTTTACTGGGGAGCCAGCAAAGTATTTGTTAATGCAGGAGCCAGAGTGTCCAACTGGAGCTTCAATAAGGAAACCATCTTTTCGCCAAGATTCCAGTTTGCAATAAAACCTGACTGGGATACCGACATGCTTTTCAAACTTTCCGGAGGTGTTTACTATCAGGCGCCTTTCTATAAAGAGATCAAGGATCTTGACGGAAACTTCAATTCCAATATAAAATCTCAGCGTTCGATGCAGTTAATTCTTGCCAACGATTACGAGTTTTACATGTATGACAGACCGTTTAAGCTGACTACAGAGGCGTACTATAAGAAAATGGATGATCTGATTCCTTATTATATGGATAACGTGAGAATCCGCTATTCCGGTAAAAATAATGCTTCAGGGTATGCTTATGGAATTGATACCAGACTATTCGGGGAATTCGTTCCCGGAGTCGATTCATGGTTGTCTGCAAGTTATGCCAGAGTATATGAAAATATAGACGGAAGAGGCGATATTCCAAGGCCTACAGATCAGAGATTCAGATTTGCGATGTTCTATCAGGATTATATGCCGAAATTCCCATCCATGCGTGTCAATCTTACTTTGGTATACGCCATGGGACTTCCGAACGGAGCACCGGTTTTCACCGATCCTTATCAATATCAGAGAACACTTCCTTCATATAAAAGAGTGGATTTAGGACTTTCAAAAGTATTCATCGATTCCAAAGACAAGAAAAATCGTTCCGGTTTCTGGGGGAATTTTGAAGAGTTGACGTTGGGTGTTCAGGTGTTCAATGCGTTTAATATTAACAATACAGTGGCCAACCAGTGGATTACAGATTATAATACCAATGTAATGTATCCGGTTCCGGTACGTCTTACAGGCCGTTTCTTCAATGTGAAACTTGAATTTAAATTGTAAGATAGAGGTTAGAAGTTCGATTTTAGAAATTAGAATTTGGCCTTCCCATGAAATCTGCTCAATCTGCAAAATCAGCGAGAGTACAAAATAAAGAAAGCTTCTGAACTATTCAGAAGCTTTTTTATGATGACTGAATTTTATAACAAGTATACATAATTTTATAACAGTCGTTTCTGGGATATTTTTACCTTTGTACAACCAATGAAAAAGATTCTCGCCATATTTTTCTCTGTTTTCTACTTTGGATTTTCTTCCGGAGCAGCTTTCAGCGTACATTTCTGTATGGAAGAGTTTGTTTCCGTAAGTCAGAAAACCACTGATATTTGTGGCAAATGTGGCGTTAAGGAAAAAAAAGGATGTTGTAAAACTGAGGTAAAAGTAGTAAAAGTAGACGATTCCCAGAAATCCGATCTGTTGATGATTGATTTTTTAGGGCAAATCGCTCCGGCATTTACACAGCATCAGTATTTCTTTACAGATCAATCTTTTTCAGCATCAAAATTTACCAGAATAAGAATCAACGGACCGCCAGTGTACAGGCCGGTTCCCATCTATATCAATCATTGTCATTTTAGAATTTAAGATCCGTCTGTTGTCTGTAGTGTTCAGATGAGCATTCCTTCGTGGACAACGCGGTTCAACGCATGATGCGTTTCCATTATTCTTTATTAAAATTAATTCTAAAATTTTAAACAATGAAAAAGTATATCATTACAACAGTTCTATCTCTGTTTTCTATTATTTCACTTTCTGCTCAGTCTAAAAAAGACGCTCAGGTTTCCAAACTGTATCAGAACTATATTGCCATTAAAACAGCTTTAGCTTCAGATGACGCAGACAAAACCTCAAAAGCAGCCGCTGAATTCATCAAAACAGCCTCAACCGTTGACTATAAATTAGTTTCTGAAGGAAACCTTAACATTCTAAGAAAAGACGCCACAGTGATCTCTGATGCCCGAAATATTACAGCGCAAAGAGAAACTTTTTCCAATCTTTCTGAGAATATGATCGCCTTGACCAAAGAGTTTAAACTTTCTGAAAAGCCGGTTTATGTTCAGTATTGTCCAATGGCTGATTCAAGCTGGTTAAGCGATGAAAAAAAGATCGCGAATCCTTACTACGGAAAATCTATGCTTTCTTGTGGAAATGTAAAGTCAGAAATCAATTAATTATCCTATTTAATTTTAAAACAATAGATTACATAGCTTAAATTAAAATTGACTTTAGGCTATGTAATGTTAAAAAGTTCGGAATATTATGAAAAAAATAATAATATTTCTGGTGCTTTTGTTCTCTGTTTTTACTTTCGCGCAAACCACGAAAACGTATTATACCTGTCCGATGCATCCTGAGGTAATGTCTTCTAAACCCGGAGATTGCCCCAAATGCAAAATGACGCTGGTCAGGAAAACCGTTGCAGTAAAACCTAAAGTTGTGGCGAAGCCAGAGCAGAAAGCAATACAAAAGCCTGCAGAAATTAAAAATAATAAGGTTAAAGTGAAAACTGATGCAAAGCCAAAGATGAAAGAGGCCGGAAGAAATAAGACTGATACAAAGTCTAAGCCTTCACAATCTGTGCAGCAGTCTCAACTTAAGTCTTCTCAATCTCAGCCTAAAATAAAATCACTCTACAGCTGTCCGATGCATCCTGAAGTGACTTCAGACAAACCTGGGAAATGCCCAAAATGCGGAATGGAAATGGTAAAAAAAGAGAGTCATCAGCACATTGCAGTAGAGGAGCCAAAAGAAAATCCATCCGTCTTCAAAAGAAATTCTGAAAACGGAAGAGTGACTTTCGGAGGGAAAACAGTAAGATATGATCTCTATGTAAAAGATACGATCGTCAATTTTACAGGAAAAAAACGAAGAGCTATTGCGATCAACGGAAAACTGCAGGCTCCCACTTTATATTTTACAGAGGGAGATACCGCAGAAATTTATCTTCATAATATGCTGAAGGAAAATACCGGACTGCATTGGCATGGCGTAATTCTTCCCAATGAACAGGATGGGGTTCCCTACCTTACCACAAAGCCTGTAACCCCTGGAGAAACCCATTTGTATAAGTTTAGAGTATCTCAAAACGGAACCTATTGGTACCACTCCCACGAAGCCCTTCAGGAGCAGATTGGGATGAACGGGATTTTAGTATTCAATAAAAGAGAAGGTGAGCCTAAACCTTCCTATACAAAAGAAATTCCGGTATTACTCGGAGACTGGAGCGATGAAGACCCGATGCAGATCTCGAGAAGGCTTCATATGGCCAATACAGACTGGTATGCCATTAAAAAAAATGCAGTCCAGAGTTATTGGGAAGCCATTAAATCCGGAAATTTCGGAACAAAAGCATTAAATGAATGGAAGAGGATGGAAGCCATGGATGTAAGTGATGTCTATTACGATAAATTTCTCATCAACGGTCTTCCAAGCTCTGATTATTCTAACCTGAAAGCAGGTGATAAAGTAAGACTCAGAGTAGCCAATGGCGGATCATCCACCTATTTCTGGCTGAATTACGGAGGTGGAAAAATAAAAGTAGTGGGAAACGATGGAAATGATGTCGTTCCGGTAGAAGTAGACCGTCTTATCGTCGGGGTTTCCGAAACGTATGATATTGAAGTCACTATCCCTGAAAATAAAAGTTTTGAATTCCGTTCTACATCGGAAGACAGGGTAGGACATGCTTCGTTATGGCTTGGTGCCGGAGAAAAAGTGGAAGCTCCGAATCTGCCGAGACTGCTGTTGTTTGAAGGAATGAAAATGATGAATGGCATGATGGAAATGAGCGGGAATATGAAGCCTATGAATATGACGATGGGAAATCAGATGATGGACATGAATGAAGTGATGTATCCGGAACTTTCCGAAAGTCAGAGAAAAATGACGATGAAGCACATGAATGAAATGATGGGGGTTAAAACCAAAGACTCCGGAGGAAAGCAGGAAGATCATTCCCAACATTCAGGGATGGATATGAAAGAAGAAAAGCCGATTAAAAGGCTGTCATACAGTCTTTTAAAATCTCCTGAGAAGACCATTCTGCCGGATGATAATGTTAGAGTACTGAAGTTTACACTGGAAGGAAATATGAATCAATATCTCTGGACGCTGGATAATAAAACGGTTACAGAAACAGATAAAATCCTGGTTAAAAAAGGCGAAATCCTGAGAATTACAATGTACAACAATTCCATGATGCGCCATCCGATGCACCTTCACGGCCATGATTTCAGACTGATCAATTCAAAAGGAGAATATTCTCCGCTGAAAAATGTAGTCGATATTATGCCTATGGAGACCAATACGATTGAGTTTGCAGCCAATCAGGACGGGGATTGGTTTTTCCACTGTCATATTTTATACCATATGATGGCCGGAATGGGAAGAATATTCAGCTATGAAAATTCAAAACCAAATCCACAGCTGCCGGACAGAAAGCTGGCCTGGAAAAACTTCCTGAAGGATAATAAAATGATCAGCTCCATGGCCATGCTGGATATAGCAAGTAACAAAGTACATGCTGAAAGCATGACGATGTTCGGACCAAGATGGGCCAACCTGAATCAGTTTCACTCTAACTGGGATTTTGATCACTTTGAAGGCAATGTGAAAGTAGGAAGATTCCTGGGGAAATTCCAGTGGGCGCTTCCATACGCAGGTTTAAGAATTCAGAAAAACCATGAGATTATGGAGAGACAGATGGCCGAAGATATGGGAATGAAATTCCGTGGTAAAAAGACCTGGTTCGGACAACAAAAAGCTTCAAAAGACCAGTATGCATTCATGATCGGAGTACAGTATATGTTACCGATGCTGGTGACGGCAGATGCAAGTGTGGATCAGAATGGAAAAGTGCTGCTGGAATTAAGCAGAGAAGATATTCCGATTTCCAGAAGGATCAGAGGAAATTTCAGTCTCAATTCTGACGGAGAATTTTCAACAGGACTGAGATATATTGTACAGAAATGGGTGTCAGTCTCCGGAAATTATGATAATGAAATGGGATGGGGAGCCGGACTTACTTTAACCTACTAAAAGAGAGACTGCCGGATAAGGCAGTCTTTTTGTTTTAAAAGGATGAGTAGTAATTTTGTATTTAAATACAATAAAAAACAAAGTTTTACATCTCCAGTTTAATAATCTTTTCAGCAAGCTTTTGATTGGTGCTTTCCGGAATTAATCGCATCAAAAAGTTACGCATTGCATTTCCCTTTTCCCACTGGGAAATCTTTCCTATTTTCCAGCTTGTACTGACGATATAATTTACTTTGTCCCTTCTTATTTTTTGAAATTTTTCAAAAACAACATTAAAATCCTGATGGGTTTCAAGCAATCGGCCAATGATGTAGGCATCTTCAATAGCCTGACAGGCGCCTTGACCCATATTGGGAGTCGTAGCATGAGCAGCATCACCGATCAGGCATAGATTTTCAGAATACCAGAGAGGAATAGGAGACAGGTCAATAATATCATTGAGTATAGTATTGTCTTCTAAAGTCGCCTCCAGAATGTCCAAAACAAGAGGATGAAAATCTTCAAAATAATCAGAAATATTCAGATCACGTTTGTATATTTTTTCATTAACCAAAGCATACCAATACACCTTTTTATCCGAAATTTTCACAAAACCGAAACGCTTTCCTTTTCCCCACATTTCAATGGCTTCCTGATTAAACTCTTCAGGTAAATCAAATGCTGTCAGTCCACGCCAGCATTTCTGTCCGGCACTACGGATGTTTCCTGTTCTCAGGATCTGATCTCTGATCTTAGATTTTATCCCGTCTGCGCCAAAAACTATCTTACTTTCTGCCTGGATTCCATTTTCAAAATGTAAGGAGTAATTGTCTTTCTTTTCAATCTTATTTAAAGAGTGATTAAGCTGAATATGTTCATATCCGATGTTTGCTGCCAGTATTTTCTGTAGTTCAGCCCTGTGAATGGCGACATTACAGGAGTTGTATTTTTTTTCAAGAGCAGGAATACTGGTTTTTGTGATAGGTTTTAATGACTCATCGGTGATGGAAATTCCATGAACTTTATTTCCTGCATTTTCAATTTTTTCTTTTAGACCCAACCTGTCGAAAATCTGCATGGCATTCACAGCCATCATGATGCCGGCTCCAACAGATTTGATTTCCGGTGCAGATTCATACACTTTAAAGTCAAGCTGATGTTGTTTCAGAATATTTCCCAGCGTCAGTCCGCCGATTCCGGCGCCTATAATTGAAATGGTATTCATCAGACTCGGTTTTGATCTTTTAAAGTGTTAAAATATAATTTTCAGATACTTTCTTAAATCCGTATTTATTGAAGAAGTGATGAGCTCCTGTATTATTGAGCCCACTTTCAAGCATTACAAAACTGATATTCCATTTTTTAGACTCTTCCACAGCCTTATCCAACAAAGTACTTCCCAGCGATTGTCCTCTGAGAGAATGATCCAAAAGCATATCTTCTAATACCGCATAATTTTTGTAGCCGTTAATAATATTGAAAACGAGCATTCCTATGATTTTTCCTTCTTCATTTTCAGCAATCAGAATATTTAATTTTGAATTCTGATCCGCAGTAAATCCAGAGTGAAACTGAGCGGTTAATATGTCTTTTAAATCAGGATTCCAATGGTTTGCATCCAAAGCCCTTCCTGATATAATCTCGCCATGCGAAATATAGGAATCCGTTTTGTGGTTGATAAAAAAATTAACCAATTCTTCAGTTCGTGCGGTATCGGAAAGCCATTTTGTAGTGTAATGCATTGTTTTTATTTCAATTTTTTCAATTCGTTCAGTAATTCATTTTGTTTTTTGATGAAATTTTCCAGACTGTCTGTTTTCAGAGGATGTGCATTCTGGTATTTTTCGATCTCAGGAAGCGTTTTTCTGATTTTAAAAGCAGTATATTGATTGTTGATATCATCACTGTTTTGATTTACTTTCGCCATCAGTTCTTTCACTTTGCTTATTTTAAGGTCATATTGGTCAGAACTTATTTTAATTTCTTTTTCCATCTGTTGTTTTAGAATAGAATCTTTGATTGTTCCGGCCTGACTCTTCGCATCAAGATAAAAAGACTCGGATTTATGGAGGGGCTCTGCATAGAGCTCCAGAACCTTTCTGTTTTCATCATAAAGTTTGACAAGCTTGTCGTCCAAAGCCTTCAGGCTTTTATCATTTTTGATCAGTTCGGAATAAATTTTATCAATCATATTTTCATCACGATAGCTTTTCAAAGAACCGGAAACAGATGATTCTGAGTTATCAACTGCATTTTCTACCACCTGAGCATTTCGGGATTTATTTTCTTTACAGGAAAGTGTTGATAAGATCAGTGCAGAAGCAAAAAGTATTTTTTTCATAATTTTTTTGATTGGATTTTCCTTATTAGTTGAAGATAGTCTAAAAATTGTTACATCCATTATACAACAGAATGCAAATCGAAATTTTTATTTTTAAAATTTAAAGAGATTTTAAAATTTCCTAGGCTCGTATCCCCTTTAATTTTAAGAATATCATTGTGTATTTCTTTAAAAGAAATTTTAAACCTGGGAAAAACGGATGGGAAAATTTCCGAACTGCTGCTTAACTGTAAAATAGGCCTGTTGAAATGAATAATAAATATTTCATCTTCTAAGAATAGAATCTGAGCCTTAAGGTAAGTAAGTTTTGAACCAAACTTTGAATAGCTTTCTATATTGGTTTCAACATTTTCTATAATGGTATAATGTCTGCCATCTAGATATCGAAAAAAAATAATCCGCCTATATTTGTGATAAAAATAGAGGAGAACGTTAATTAAAACAGCAAATAAAACGGTTCCTCCGATAAAAAAAGATATATCCGTGTTCATAGATACAAAAATAAAAAAACGGAGCCTGAAAACAGACTCCGCATACATTGTTTTGCGCTAAAATTTATTTACCTAAATAAGACTTCAAAATCTTACTTCTGGTATTGTGCTTCAATCTCTTGATTGCTTTTTCTTTGATCTGACGTACTCTCTCTCTTGTAAGATCGAAAGTTTCACCAATTTCTTCTAAAGTCATTGGATGTTTTCCGTTCAATCCGAAGTATAATCTTACCAGATCAGCCTCTCTTGGAGTCAAAGTATTCAATGCTCTTTCAATCTCAATCTGAAGAGATTCAAGCATCAAATCTTTATCCGGACTTGGAGATTCTCCTGAACGCAATACATCATAAAGATTAGAATCTTCACCTTCTACTAAAGGTGCATCCATGGACAGGTGTCTTCCGGAGTTTTTCATAGATTCTTTAATATCTTCCTCGCTCATGTCAAGAACTTCAGCAAGTTCTTCCGGAGAAGGAGGTCTTTCATTTTCCTGTTCAAGGTGAGCGTATGCCTTATTAATTTTGTTGATGGAGCCGATTTTATTCAACGGAAGCCTTACAATTCTTGACTGCTCAGCTAAAGCCTGTAAAATTGACTGGCGAATCCACCAAACCGCATAAGAGATAAATTTGAAACCTCTAGTTTCATCGTACCTTTTTGCCGCTTTCATCAATCCTAAATTACCTTCATTAATTAAATCGGGTAAAGAAAGACCTTGATTTTGGTATTGCTTGGATACAGAAACTACGAAACGAAGGTTGGCCTTGATTAATTTCTCCAGTGCAGCTCTGTCGCCCGCACGTATTTTTTGTGCCAAATCTACTTCTTCGTCCGCAGTGATCAGTTCCACTTTACCAATTTCCTGCAAATACTTGTCTAATGAAGCAGTTTCCCTGTTGGTTACCTGCTTAGTGATTTTTAATTGTCTCATCTATTTTTATCCTCAAAAAAGAGTTACTATATATTATACGTACGAAGGGGTAAAAAGGTTACACGGGTTTTAATTATTTTTTAAATTAAGGAAGGAAAAGAGTAAAGACGTGAGATTAGTAGATTTGAGACATCAAATAGACTATGAAGTTCAAATCTGAATTTTTACTTTTTATCTTAACCTTCCATTCCAACAAAAAAAGCGAAACCGAAGTTCCGCTTGCAAAGTGAAGAATGAATAATTAGAAATTAAAAATTCTTTTATGATTTTAATGTTTACCAGTCATTATTAAAACAAATCATTCAATAATTTTGCCAGTCTAAGACCTCCGTACAAAAGCTGTCTTTCAAGAGTATCATTGAATTTGTATTGATAGTCGTACGCTAATTTTGAATCGTTGGGAGTCTGTGCATAGATCTTATTGGCGATTTTGTGAGAATCATACAACCAGTCTTCTACAGTTCCGGTCTGAATCTGTGCCACTTCATCCTTTGATTTGATATCTAAAAGTCGGGCATACTCTGTGTAGCTGTATTTCTGAGAGTCTACCAGTTTTCCGTCCCATACAGAGTGAAGATTGGTTTTTTCTCCGAAATAGGTAACATTGATCTTGTTTCCACCAAGATCTTCAGCTCTTCCTACGTGAAGGGGCTGCGCAAGGTCTCCCATAATATGAATAAGGAAGATCAGCGCAATTTTTCTGTCTTTTTCAGAGGTTTTTTCGTCTTTGATCTGGCTGGACAAGGTGTTTACCTGAGTGTAAAGACTCGGACCTGCCTGCATTTTCAGTTTCTGGTCAAAAGTTTTAAAATCTGTCTGTGGATCAATGTTCACGTAATGCCATGCTGAAGCTTGTTTCCAGGCACCTGTGGTATCCGACTTGATAAAGTCCGGCCAGTTCGCCCAATACGCCAGACGTTCTTTACCCATTATTTTTTTGATTTCTCTTCTTGCCTTCCCTGAAAGATGGTTTTCTGCAATCTCTGCGATCACCCGGTGTCCCGTTAATCCCCATGCGTAAGAATAAAGTGAAGATGAAATGAATGCTAAAATCAGAATTTTAGAATAAATACTTTTCATTATAAATAACATTTTACAAGCTGCAAAGATACGGCCCGGTTTCCGAATCTCCATCAATGATGAGCAATTTCTTATCCCATAGATGTTAATAAAACTTAATCTAAATAAAAGGAATAAAGTATAAAATTTTATGAAAGTGCAAAATTAAATGGGTTTTGTATTGTAAACCGATGGGTGCCAGAGAGAAGCTGTCAATTTAAAAAATAGGCCTTAAAACTTGGAAAAACGTGGTATTACCGTATTTTCACGGAATTTGTCATATATTATTCCCACTAATGTTAATAAATTAGTACTTTTAAAATAAAATTGTTGGTAATTTATTTTTTCAAACTTATGAGATATATTATCTTTACAAGTCATAATCACAGGAAACACTATGTATGAGAATAATATTGTAGACATGTATTACAATAAACTGCAGACCGACTTCAAAGCTGAAGCCGTGGCGGTGAATCTTTTGAAATATCAGCGTGCGGTAAGCAATATATTTATAGAGCGGATCGGGATCAACGACCGTGCTTACCTGAAGGATATCAAAAGTATTTCCAGCAGTTATTTGGGATTTGATGAAGAAGTCTTCACAATAGAAACCTATAGAGAGGGGATTTATGACTATCTTCCTGAAGGGGTTTTTCATCCACCGTCTTTGGGGGCTTCCCGAAAGAATGTGGATACGGTAGTTCGTGAAATCCGTAAACAAAAGAAAATAGAAGAGGACGCCCGGAAATTTTTCCGCCCTTTTGAGCTTGAAGTTTTTTTTACAGAAATCAGTTCTCTGCTTAAAGAATCCGAGTTTGATATTTCAAGCAGTACAGATACGCTTTTGGAAACCGTGAGCGAGCTGTGGCCCCTTATCAAAATGCTTGACGAACAGAATGCTTATATCTTCATCTATATTTTGCCTTTTTTTCATCAGATCAGAGGAGACAAGAAATGGTTTGAAAGATGCATGACGGCTTTTCTGCAGGTACCGGTGGAAGTTACTTTTGCCCCCAATATTATAGATCGGATAGAAAGAAATGATGATTCTATGTTATTGGGCAATTCAAAACTGGGAGTTACCTATATTCCCAGCGGAAAGCATATGGATGGCCAGAGGAACTGGGTGGTCAATATTGGGCCTATTCCTTATACAGAAATGAAAAAGTATATTGCCGGAAATCCGTTTAGAAATGTACTCCAGGCTTTATATGATTATTTTCTGCCCGTAACGGTAGACGTAGTGGAAAATTTTATTACAGAGAAAGAAGAATATTCGTTCAGTCTTGAAGATGATGAAAGAAATGCCAGCCGTCTTGGATACTCTACATTCCTCTAAAATAATTTATTATATTTACAACAACCAACCAAGTATAAATTTGAAAAGAAGCTAATGGAAATTTCTTCAGTAAAAGGTATTTTTTTAAGGTATATTTTAATGCCTTTAATCGCGGTTATTATGATGTTTATTCTGGGATTCCTCAGAAGAAATAAACCTGCGATCAAGATTAAAGTAATTATTATCTATGTTCTTCTATGCAGTTTATGTCTGGCTCTGCCTGGAATTTTCGGTTTTGCAGGAAATCTTTTTAATCCATACTGGTATCTTATAGCCCAGGTTTTCTATCTTATTTTCGGGATTATTCATGTTAATTTACTGCACAGATATTTCAGAAAGCATATTGATTCAGTGGGCATGAGTATTTTGTTTGAATCAATACTTTCATTAACATGTATTGCTTTTGGAGGATTTTTATTTACTCTGATCTTTAACTGGATAAGCAAAGGAACCGGTTATGCTGTCATGGCTGCCACAAGCATGGTGATCTTCATTGTTCCCATGGTATTTTATTACTGTTATGTTCAGTTTATCAGCATTCCTTTTGATATCTACAAAACATGGCGATATTCACCGGATCAGAAACTTCCTGATTTTGATGGGGTGGATTTTGACAGATTGATGGTATTGAATGTTGAATTGAGCAAAAATCTGGAAGACACCAACCGATTTAGAATCAAAGCCAAAACGTTGCCTACGGGTGTAACTTTCGGAGACTGGTTTTATAGGGTAGTGGATGATTATAACCATAAAAATCCCAATTCAATCATTCATCTTTCCGATATAGAAAAAGAACCTTATTACTGGATTTTTTACACCAAAAAATCATTTTTCAGTTTTAGAAAATATATTGATTTCGACCAGGACATTTCTACCAACAGCATCTCCGAAAATGAAGTCGTGATCTGCAAAAGAGTGATCCAGCATGAGGAAGAAGGAGTATTGAAAAAATCATAATCACAGAAAATCTAAAAGTATTACATATGATACAGCCTATTAAACATTTTGCGATCAATTGGGTAGATGGGATGAAAGTTTCCCAGAGACACCTTAATGATCAGGATAATTTTTTAATTGACACGATCAGAGATTCCAGTTCGCTGGGTATCAACACATATAATTACGGTCTTTTGCCCATTTCCAATGAATTTACTGATAAAACAATTTTTGATGTCCATAATACCGCGACCAATGATGTTCAGCTTGTGATCAAAAGATGCAGCGCGATCACAATGGCGGGTTATCGTATTGATTTAACGGACAGAAGAGTAAGTGTAAAATCTCTGGCAAGATCAATGAACGAAGAACAGGCAGACGGAGATTATTATATCCTGATCTCGGTTAATCCTTTTGATAAAGTACCTTTTGGTGATATTGACCCGGAGGAAATTCCACCCCGTCATCCCAATGCACAACCGAATCACCACATCGAATTGCTTCCCGTAACTTCACTGAACAGCAGTTATTCTGGAGGAAATTATCTGATTATCGGAAAGGTAGATTTAAAAGCCAATATCGCTCAGGTAGATTCTAATTTTATTCCGCCGTGTACGTCTATTCAGAGTCATCCCGTTTTGCTCGATTATTACGGAAGCTATGCAAAATCAATAGGGAACCTTCAGCAGTATGCCTTTAAAATCATTCAAAAAACCTCTCATAAAAACCAAAATACCGCACTGGCACAAAACGTTAAGTATTTGTGTACTACGATGGTGAATACATTTGGAGATATGTATTTCCAATTTAGAAATATTATTCCTTGGCAACCGCCTGTATTTTTGATTGAGGCATTCGCAAAACTGGCTCTTCATCTTTATAATTCTACTCAGCTTCTTGTCCCTGCCGAACTGGAAGAAATGCTGAATTACAGCTTGGAATGGAGTGAGATTGCCCCGCATACCTTACTGAACCAACTTTCTATTGTGGCAGAAACCAACTATGACCACCACAATTGCGGAGAACCGTTGCTGTATATTCAGCAGATGCTTCGCAGCTTGGAAATCATCTTCTCTAAATTAAGCGAACTAGACTACATCGGTCAGAGAAAAGAAAATATTATTGTCAACGAACAGGAAGTTTCTTCCAATACCAATCCGAAGAGAGGTTGGAGTGTTTTAGACTAATCAAAATAAGTAACTATACCAATCCCGGATTTCAACTTTCGGGATTTTTTATGTGAAAAAATAAATTAAATCATCAGAATCAATAAAACATGGACCTCAATATTATTAGAAGAGATACTCCCGGCTGTTCCGATAAGCTATTTTTTAACAGTGCGGGAGGATCACTGATGCCGGAAACTGTAGCGAAAACAATGATCAGTCATATTCATTCAGAACAGCAATATGGAGGATATGAGGCGGCTGACAGGAATGCTGAACAAATCAATCAATTCTATGAACAAGCTGCCAGGTTGATTAATGCTCAACCTCATAATATGGCCTTTACGGTGAGCTCTACCGATGCTTATGCTAAAGCTCTATCAAGCATCAGGTTTGAAAATGACGATGTTATTATAACAACAAATGATGATTATATCTCAAATCAGATCGCTTTTATATCCCTGCAGAAAAACTTAGGCGTTAAAGTAATCAGAACCCAAAATCTTGCGGATCATGAACTGGATCTGGAAGATTTGGAAAATCTGGTTAAAAAACACAATCCAAAACTTGTGGCTGTAACGCATGTTCCTACCAGTTCCGGACTGATTCAGAACGTGGAAGGAGCCGGAGAAATTTGCCGCCGGTATGATATCTTGTATCTTGTGGATGCCTGTCAGTCAATAGGGCAGATGGTTGTAGATGTAGAAAAAATAGGGTGTGATTTTCTGACGGTAACGGGTAGGAAATTTATGCGTGGGCCAAGAGGAACAGGTTTTTTATATGTATCCGACAGAGTTTTAGAAAGAGACATGGCTCCCTTATTTTTGGATATGAGCGGGGCAGAATGGAGCGCTTTCGATGATTATAAACTGCTTAAAACGGCGAAACGATTCGAACATTGGGAAACTTCCATCAGTTCAATTTTAGGGCTTTCAGAAGCTGCAAAATATGCTAGTAAAATAGGTTTGCATACTATTGAAACGTATAATAAAAAACTGGCAGAAAGTTTGCGAAATGGCCTTCGGAATAATGGCTTAAGAGTTTTGGATCAGGGAAATAACTTGTGCAGCATTGTTACGTTCTGTGCTGCTGATCACAGTACTGAAAAGATTTATAAAATATTGAAAGAGAACAACGTCTATTTTTCAGTAAGCAATAAAAGTAATGCTCTGATTGATTTTACCTTAAAAAATCTGGACAGAGCTATCCGGCTGTCACCTCACTATTTTAATACTCAGGAGGAAATTGATCAGGTAGTCAGGATGTTGGCAGGATAGTGAAAGGTATCGGGATCCGGTGGCTTCGGGACTCCCGGCCACCAGATTCAAATGACGAAGTTAACGTAACTTATCTTTTACTTCTTCACCAATATAATTTCCGTAGCCTTTCTGCTGATCACTTCTTTGTTGTTGCCAATTTCTATTGTCATTGATTTATCAAAGTCTTCAATTTTGACCACCTTGATCCGGGTATTCAGAAGAAGTTTTCTTTCATTTAGATAGCTTAGGAACCCATCGTCTGAGATGGTAACAGAAGCAAAGGTCACGGTTTCCCCAACCTTACAGGCACTCAGTTTCTGAAGGTCCTGGGCAATAATATTTCCGTCTTTGTCAGGAATAGGTTCTCCATGCGGATCAAATTTAGGATAATCCAGGATTTCATCCATTTTATCGAAGAAGACCTTTGAATGAACATGTTCCAGTTGTTCTGCAATTTCGTGGACATTTTCCCAGCCGAAGTTCATTTTTTTTACCAGAAACATTTCAGTAAGCCTGTGCTTACGAACGACCAGTGCCGCTTCACGCTTTCCGCTGTCTGTCACAACCAATGGCTTATAGGTTTCGTAGATCACCCATTTTTTGTCGGCAAACTTCTTCATCATATTATTGACACTCGGCATTTTAACGCCTAGAAATTTGCTAAGTTCATTGATGGTTACTTTCCCTTCATTGTCAACTAAATGAAACAAAGCTTTCAGATAATTTTCTTCTGTTAATGTCGCTTTCAAAATGTTAGATGATTTTCAGTACAAATCTAACAAAATATTATATAAAATTAGGACTTGTTATTTTAACTTTTTTTAATTTTACTCTATGAAATTTTCATTTAAAAACGACTATTCTGAGGGATGCCACCCGAATATTCTACAAGCACTTGTACAATCTAATTTTGAACAACAAGCCGGATATGGAGAAGATGAATATTCTCTGCAGGCCAAAAAACTGATTAAAGAGAAAATTAAAAACCAGGATTCTGAAATTTATTTGGTTTCAGGAGGAACGCAGGCCAATCTGATTGTGATCTCCGCGATTCTGAGGCCTTATCAATGCGTCATATCAGCAGCGCCGGGACATATTTTAAATAATGAAACAGGAGCGATTGAGGCTACAGGACATAAAGTTTTGAGTATTGATACACAAGACGGGAAACTGAGGCCTTCTGATATTATTCCGGTTTTGGAAAGCCACGGAAATATTCCGCATCAGGTAATGCCGAAGCTGGTGTATATTTCAAATTCTACAGAACTTGGAACGGTTTATCTGGCTCATGAACTGGAAGAGCTTTCCGAATTTTGTCGTCAAAAAGGCCTTTATCTGTTTATGGATGGTGCCAGATTGGGACATGGACTGACTTGTGAAATCAACGATCTTACGCTGGATAGAGTAGCGGAACTGACAGATATTTTTTATCTTGGGGGAACTAAAAACGGGGCATTGATAGGAGAGGCTATTGTGATTAATAATAAAGAGCTACAGCCTGATTTTGCATTTAATATCAAACAAAAGGGAGCATTACTGGCCAAAGGAAGACTTCTTGGTATCCAGTTTAAGGAGCTGATGAAAGATGATTTGTATTTTGATCTTGCCAAACATGCGAATGTTCAGGCTATGAAAATCAAAAATGCGATGAAAGAAAGGGGAGTACAGTTTCTGTCCGATACGTATACCAACCAGATTTTTCCGATTATCAGCAATGAACTTATCGAAATACTGTTGGAACATTTTGAATTTTTTGTGTGGAAAAAGATTGATGCCCAATCTTCTGCTATCCGGCTTATTACCTCATGGAATACGAGCGATAAAGCGGTAGAACGTTTTATAGAGATCATCAAAAAAGAACTTCAATAAACGATATAAAAAAGGTGGCTGAAGCCATTCAAGCCACCTTTTCATTTTTTTAATATCGATTGAAACAATTACTGGTCATCAGAAAGAATTTTCTTAATTCCCTTAATCACTTCATTTTCAAGTCTTCTTATTTTCTCTTTTTTCATCATTACATAAAGCCCGATCGGGAAAAACATGATGAGAAAAAAAGTGGAATCCAGCTGCGTCTGGGTAGTTATTTTTCCGGTTTCCGGATGCGTGTCTATTTTCACATTTCCTGTTAAAGTAAAACCGCTGGTCCGAACCTGCAATGCTCCAAAGCTTGTCTGGATTTTGTATTTGGGAAATATCTTCCTGAGTCCTTCAATAAGTTCCGTTTTTGAAAAAGGTCTTACCTGTAAATGCTGCATGTTTATTGATGATTTTTTGTTATTATGAGTGAGAAACTCTAAAATAGCAAATACCATGCAGAATATTTCAAATAAAAGAGAATAATCTGGTTTTTAGATTATTTTAAAGCTTTCGTAACCAATTTACAGTCGGCTGCCTGTAGTTTTTGTCCGTCTTTATAGCTGATCTTTTTTTCATCGGCATACTTAGACTGTCCGTCTTCTTCTTTGTGATCCCCAATTCCTTCCGTTAAGATATTGTCCTTTTGAATAAAGAAAATATCTCTTTTGCTTTTTGTTCCTTCAGATTGGAATTCATAAGTCAATTTCAGCGTATCTCCTGATTTAAAGCCGCTTATATCTCCCTTTGAACTGTCTTTTTCACTGTTTTTATATGTTAATTTTCCTGTAATGGTCCCCAGATTGTCATCAATTGATGCAAAAATGCTGTCTTTTCCGGTAACGCCCATATAGCAGAATGATTTTGGTCCGAGTGTATCTACTACAGGTTCTACTATCGCAGCAGTGTCGGTTTCAGCTTTTGGAGCCGGCGTTTCTGTTTTTTTATTACAGTTTACAAGAAAAACCGATACTGAACCCAATAAGATTAATTTTTTCATACCCAATGTTGTTATATTAATTCAAATTTCAATGTACTAAATTAGTAATAGTATTTAAATATGAAAGAATATTAGATATAAATAACCCGGGATTTTTCTTAAACGAATAAGATTGATCATTTTTTTAACAATATTTAAGGACTCAGTAAAATTTGTGCACTTTAAGTGATCTTTTTTATAGACTATAATTTTATACTATCTAAAGTGGACTAAAGTGTTACAAATAATAGAATGTCTTAAACCACAAAAGTCACAAAAGTTTTTGAATACTTAAGTTTTTATGTTGATTTGCAAATAAAATTTTATATTTTTTGCTAATTTGTTTTTTTTTAGTTTCTTTAAAGTTTAAAAACTTATCGTAAAAAAGTACACTTAAGCTTTTTTAAAAATCTCTGATTTTTTTTTTACCATAATAGGATGATCCGCCTGATCTATTTAATCTGTGAGAATAATATTTTAAACCATTAAGTATTATTAAGCTTTTAAGAATATTAAGTTTTAGCTTCGCTTTAAGGCATATAACTTAAAAAAAATCTTTGATTTTTCTTAACTAACCTTACTATCTTCATTTATCTTAATGTTTTAAAAAGCGTAGAACAAAAATTGGCGGCCATATTAGTATTCGGAGGAAATTGATTTTAAATGAATTAGAAATTAACGATGAATGACCCGGATTTTCACAGATAATTGCGTTTTTATGAAGCGTATATAAACAAAAAACATTAACCACAAAAGTAACAAGAGTTTTTGAACACTTAAGTTTTTTTTAAGTTTCCAACTTTACGTATATAAAGTACACTTAAGTTCTTTGAAAATTTTTGATTTTTAACTTTAATACTCTCAAACCCTCAAACTTCCCCTAAAACCTCTCGCTGCATAATAAGAATCTGCTCCATTGTGATACATAAATACAGTGTTGTAGCGGCGGTCACAGAAGATAGCTCCGCCTAATTCGCGGATGTTGGCAGGCGTTTTTACCCAGCTTGATGTTTTTAAATCAAATTTCCCCAATTCCTGAAGTTGGCGGTACTGTTCCTCTGTTAAGAGTTCGATGCCTATTTCAGATGCTTTATCAATGGCATTATTTTCAGGTTTATTGGCTTTTCGGGATTCCCAGGCCTGATGATCGTAGCAGAGACTTCTGCGTTTAGGACTTTCGGGGGAACAGTCGAAGAAGATGTATTCGTCTGTTTTTTTGTCATAGTTTATCACATCGGGTTCACCTTCCGTTTCCTCCATTTTGTTCAGTGACCAGAGTTTTTCGGGAGCTGCTTCCAGTTTTGGCTGGATCTTTTCCCAGCTCAGACCTTTGTGGCGGCTCATATTTTTTTCAAAGCGGGCTTTGAGTACTTTTAAAAAATTTTCGCTTTGTTCGGGAGTTAAGATTTTATTGTTCATAGTAGATTCTGTTTTTGGATTGGTTTGGTGTTTCTATGAGTTATTTTACTAAGTTAATCGTTGAGACCTTTTCCTGTAAGGATCTGAGGAATACATTTTTCAATTCTTGTTTCTCTGGTTTTGGATTGTTTTGCAGAAGAAAAGTGGAGCAGGTAAGCTCTTTGCCTTCCCGGAGTGAGGGCTTCAAAAGCTTCTTTTAATTTAGGATTTTCATCCAGTTTATTTTGAAACTCTTCAACCATTTCAAACGCTTTTGTTTTCTTCATTTCAACTTTAGCACCTGATTCTTCAATTTCAATGGCTTGAAACATATAAGATCGAAGAGCTTCCTCCAGATCATTGATTTGCTGTACATCAGTAAAACGAATCTGTCTTGCAGCCTGTACATTTTCAGATTGCTGAATCAAAATCTGATCAGGATCTTTCATCAGGGCACCTTTAAAGAAAAGAACTGCACAATATTCTTTAAATCCGTGGATTAAGAAAATATTTTTCCCCTGATAGATATAACAGGGACATCCCCATTTTAACTCTTCTACAAGCTCGGTGCTTAAAGCTATAGTTCTTAACTTTTCAAATTCTTTCTGCCATTGATTGGCTTTATCAAAGAAAAAATCAACTTTTGGATTCATGTTTTTAAGTTTTAGTGTTGGAGTGTATTAGAGTGGGAGAGTAATAACTTTCAAGGTTTAAAGTTTAAAGTTCAGTATTTTTATCCTTTCAATAATCATTGAAGATTCACTTGCAAAGCAAAATTCACAATTTGAACCTTCGCCTCCATTGTCTCTCATCTCTTCACCTATTATCTATCCGTCTATTATCTATCAATCTATTATCTATCAATCTATTATCTATTATCTCATCTTAAACAGCTCCTCCAAACGGTTATGCGCCATATTAAGTCCCTGTGCAAAAGGTAATTTCAGCATTTGATCTCTGAAATGAACAGATTTGTAAACGGTGTGGATGGTGGTTTTACTGGTGGTATCGGTCAGTTTGTCAAATTCCAAAAACTCGATCTGAACAGGAAAAGGCGTATTTTCCATTTGAAAAGTTCGTGTAATTTTCTGTTCGGGAACAAATTCATGAATCGTTCCGTTGGCCCGGAAAACGACGTCACCGTGAGGATTGGATGTTTCAAACTGGTAGCTACCATGCGGTTGGTTTTCCAGTTTCAGGACTTTGGTGTTCATCCATTGCTCTACCAATTCAGGTTCTGTATAGGCTTTGAAAAGCAATGCCACCGGAAGATCAAATTCCCTGGTAATGACTATTTCCTGCTTGCCGTCTTCAGCGTGGATTTTTGTTTTAAGTTCCATATTTTGAGGGTGTTTTGGGTTGGAAGTATGAGAATCTGAGTGTATTAAAGTTGCGGGGTATAAGTTCTATTGGGACTGTAATCGTCTGGCATCTAATATATGCTATCTGAAATCTAATTGCCCTTTTGATAGGCTTTCATAACACTTTCCAGCTTATTGAACCGGTCGTCCCACATTTGGCGGAAGGGCTCTATAAAATCAGCAATTTCTTTCATTTTATTGGGATTAAGGTGATAGATAATTTCACGCCCATTCTGCTCAGATCGTAGCAGTTCACATTCTGTAAGGATCTGAAGGTGTTTAGAAACGGTAGGTCTTGCAGTATCGAAATTGGAAGCTATGGCTCCGGCCGTCATCGATTGTGCGGCCACCAGCATCAGGATCGATCTTCTGGTAGGGTCTGCGATAGCCTGAAATACATCTCTTCTTAAATTCATTATGTAGTTATTTAACTACAAATCTAAATGAAGTTATTTGACTACGCAAGTATTTTGCTTAAAAATTGATAAGTTTCTGAAAAAAATCAATCATTGAAATTTGTATTAAATTATTAAGCTATAATAGTTTAATACCCTTTTTTATAAAATCTGTGAGCGAAATCCTGATAAAGAATTTCATCGGCTCCTTCTTTTATATTGTAAGGAGTAGAGTTCGGAATATAATCCTCATAGGCAATACTGTCTTTTTTGAAAAGAATACCTTGTGCACCATTCGCTTCCTGGATGATAAGAGTTTGATCTACCTGAACATCAGGATAGGCAAATAATAAGACTTTTCCATCTCTTCGTAAAAAATAACATGGAGGTTTGGTCTTTATAGTTCCGGAAGTTTTGTATTGATCAGAATGAATTTTTAATTGTCCTTTTCCATCATGATCAATTAACTCTAAAAGGATGCTTTTGCTCCGAGACTATAGAAAAGCAATGTCAACATTGATTGTTAAGCTGTTATATATAGTCAATGTTATTTTTTATCCAACAATCTCTCCAATTTCTCAATCATTTCTTTTTGCTGCTCAAGCATACGCTCATAAAGCTCAACCATTTTATCAATTGGATTGAATGTAGGTTGATAGCTATATAATGAATTGCCTGTAGCATTATCATTGTTGTTGACAGTATTAGAAATAATATTCACCGCCTGTTCCTCGTCAAAATTCTCAATTGCTTCGGCGGGAACTTTCAGAATTTTAGCAACTTGGGCTAAGATTTCGGATTCCACGGTTTCTTTTTGTTCAAGAAGAGAAATTTTCTTCTGGTTCCAGTCATCACCCAGTTCGAAAGCTAAAGCTTCCTGTTTGATGCCCAGCATTTCACGGAAACGCTTAATGTTTTTACCCTGATGTATTTTTTTATTCTGCATATCTGTGTCAATCATAATAACAAATATAAAGTTTTAAGACATAAAATAAAGCTCCTTTTTAAAATAAATGAAATTCTAAAATATCTTTCATTCCGTATAAAATATCCTTCCTGAAACTGGAATATACCGCCTGATATTATTTGGTTTGCAGAAAACAACAAATAATGAAAAAGAAGATCAATTTACAGAACAAATATAAATTGTTCCGCAACCTTACGGTTTCCCATAAGTGCTTTAAAAGATCTTACAGTGGGCATGTCTTTTTTCCGGAAATACGGATTGCCGGGAAATGGGTTCAGGAATGTGGTTTTGAAGCAGGCGACAAGGTATTGGTGACGATGTGCAGAAATCAGATTATTTTAAAGAAAATGGAGGTGGATTAGGTGATTATTTGGCTTGAAACTTGGAAGCTTGTTTTTTTATCTCCCGCAGATTTCACAGATTGTTCAGATGTTTGGGTTTGATTTTAATGGGCTTGAGAGTAATTTAAAATAATCTGTGTGATCTGTGGGAGATTCTTTTCTGATGAAGCAGACGTTGAGCTGGCCACCTGCGGTGGCCGAGCCTTGTCTATTTACAAAGAAATCGGGATAGATAATGTTTTATCAATATCACTATTAGGTGATTTCTTTTTTCCAGACTGAAATCAGCGTCTGTAAAACAACTGAAGCAATGATCAAAGAAATTCCTATATAAAATGGCAGACCCACTTCTTTGCTTTCGCCGAAAAATAAGAATGCCATCACAATGGCATAAACAGGCTCCAGATTAAAAGTTAAATTCACGGTGAATGCCGGAATTTTCTTTAAAACCTCTGCAAAAGCCACATATAACCCTACCGTACAAAAAAGAGCTAAAATGCCCAAATAAGCGGTGTTTTTCAAGTCAGGTACTATGCTATCTGCCGGGAAAATGAGGAGATAAACGGGCAAAAACGCTCCAAGAGCCAAAGTTCCGGCTATCATCTGGTAAAAGTTGATAACTTTGGTATCAAAGTGCCTGACCAGCCGATTGTTGTAAATAGTATACAATGCTCCAAAAGCGGAAGAAATGACACCCAAAATAATTCCAAGCTGATAAGAAGTATCAAAATGAAATATCAGGCTGATTCCCAACAGGGTAAAGGTGCTGAGAAGCAGTTCAGAGATTTTTAATTTCTCTTTATCGATCAAAGGTTTGAATACAGCGGTAAAGAAACTGGTCAGACAGTAGCAGACCACACCAATTGAAATATTAGCGTATTTGATGCTGGCATAGAAGAAAAGCCAGTGCATGGTGATAAGCAGCCCAGCTTTCATTATACGTACTTTTTCCTGTAAAGAAATTTTATACGGGATGGAAATGGGTATTATCATCAGTTTTTAAAGCTGAATTTTAAAAATTATAATCTCAAATTATTTCAGAGAAATATAGATAAAGATGGAAATTATTTTGAGTACAGCAAGGAAGAAACAACAGAAAGACTGTGGAACAATGGGAGTTATTAATCTGGTTTTAAACAATTTAAACTATTCAATTTAACATAATGTATGCGGGAATATTAAAAAAACTGAACATTTTAGGGGGAAATACAGATGGGGTAAGCTCAGATAAAAGCTTTGCCGAAAACTGGCAGAGCATACAGTTCAGACATCATTTATATGATAAGGAATGGGATGTTTATGGAATAGATCAGTTCTACGAGAATAACAAGGAACTGTACGGCAGTAGCAAAGATACTTTTTACAATAATCTTCTGGAGCATTATTTTTCAAACCATGAACATTTCTACGGACAGGATTTTTATAAGGACTGGCTTTTTACACCGTTTAAAAAGGATTCAGAAGATTTTGGCGAGCTTGAAGGATGTGTAGAGGAATCTGAAATCAGGGAAACTGTACAGGGCGCAGAAATGGAATTTATTTGTATATTTTATTCTTATGGATATCCGGATCATTATTTTGTATGCCTCACAGATGCTGACCAAAATAATCCAACAGTCTACAGTACGGATCATGAAAACTATTTTGGCGAAATAGAGAACGAAGGAAGGCTGGAAAAATTTCTGGACAGGTATATGACTAAAGAAGAGTTCTCAGAAGTCGTTAAAGAATATCTGGAAAGAAAATTTGGGATATAACGGATTCTGGAGCGGTATTATACTCTATCCCAATATTTTATAAAAGTCCTATAATTTATATTATGTTAAATTAAATATTATTTGAGTTGTGCTGATGTTGTATCGCGGCCTGGAAATTTCCTTTGGAATACACTATATCTATTAAGCATCAAAAGTTCTTTCTTTTGAAATTATACTCCGGCAAAGGCACCAATAGTTTACTAACGCTTGATCTGTCATTTGAAGATGTTAATCTGTGTCATTAAAATATAAAGGTTGGATAATCTATATCCAACCTTCTGTTCTTTATTGTTTTATGAATTTTAAAGTAACAATTTCTTTTTCGAGAGATATTTTCAGAAAGTAATTTCCTGAAGGTAAATCCCTGACCTCCAATTGCTTGCTGTCTTTTACTGTTCTTATGGTTTGTCCGTTGATGTTGATAATCTGAATTTCCAGGACTCTTTCATTTGTATTCAAATGAATGACGTTTTGGGCCGGATTAGGATAAATGGTTAAATTTTTATTAGAAACAGCCTCAGAAAGTCTTAATGTATAGGTATTGGTAAATTTATAAAGTCTGTATTGATCTATAAAATAAACCCCACCATCAGGCGCAAGGTGTTGGTTGTAAAGATATTCATGGGCATTTGATATTTCTCTTGCATAGCTTCCTGTACTATTAAAAGCATTGTTTCTTTCACCGTTTTGTAATAACCCAACCATCACAAAATCATAATTTCCGTTTTGTACAACCGTCCATTGCGAAGAGCTGCAAAGAAGATAATTTCCATCAGGTAAAATCAGTACATTTCCTCCCCACAACTTATTATGGTTAGGAATATTGGTATTGGGTACATATTTTCCGCTATTTTTATAAGTCGTATCGTAGCTTCCATCTGGATTAAGTCTGGATATATAGGTTGATTTCGGTCCGAAACTCAATGCCGCTGAAATCAATTGTATCTTACCGTCCGGAAGTACATCTATTTTGGAAAGAAAGTCTCCGGAATTTTCCATATCCAGTATTTTGACGCCATTGGTTCCGAATGAATTGACGAAATTTCCATTTTCATCAACCTTATAAATAAACATATCTCTATTATACGTATCATTGGAATCGTATCCGTAAGAACCGCCGATAAGCATCGATCCGTCATTTAAAAAAACAAGATCATTGAGTTTGGAATAATACGTAGGATTGATTTCAAGAATTCCACTTTGTGCAAAAGTAGTGTCTAAGATACCATTAGGTAAAAATCTCATCACAACTCCCCTCGTATACTGATAAGCTTCACTTACAGCATCCTTGTCTGCAAAAATCACGATTCTTCCGGCACTATCTGTAAATATTTTTTCCCCGTTATCGTAGTTTGTTCCAAGATTCATTACAACTTTGCCGTTGTTGCCAAATGTAGTGTCCAATGTTCCATCTTCATTTAGCCTTACCATAAACAGGTTGTAATTGTAATTGAACATTCCTGCTGCAGTATCTGTTTTTCCAACAGCTAAAATTTTATGGTCAGGAAGCTCTTTGAGTGCATGAAAAATATCTCCTTGGGAGGATCCTCCATCGATAGAAGCAACGCCGCTGGTTCCGAAATTGAGATCTACAGAACCATTGGGCAGATATCTTTTGACCATTCCGTTGTAATAAGGAGTAGATTGAAGTTGTTCTCCCGCAATAAGTATTTTTCCATTGTAAGAGACTTCTATGTCTTCGAAACGATCTGTAGACTCACTAGGCGTAACGCCATTTTGAGCAAAATTAAGATCCAGACCTACACCCTGTGCGGAAAATAGAGAACCTATTAATAGTGAAGCTGATACGAGATAGTTTTTAATCATGGTTTAATTTTTGCCAAAAATAAACATTTTGAATATTCTTTATGAAATTTGACCAGATTTTAATGAATATGAATAAATGACTGTTAAAACTGATGATCTTCTGAAGATTACACGACCTACCCTAGCTGATGTTGCTAATAATAAAAGTCATATCTGTTATAACAGATAAGCTCCAAAGTCATTAGACTTTGGAGCTTATTTGATGTCAATAGCCATTGGGCAGGCTTATCTGTGAATTTTAAAAATAATCTATTTCTTCACGATTTTAGTAAAGGTGTTATTGCCTTTTAACACGTAGTTCCCTGATGGATATCCGGTAAGGTCGATCTGATTTTTTCCTTTGCTTAAAGTGATATTTTTAATGGCTTTGCCTGTGCTGTCATATAAATAAGCATCTTCGTTTTCAGAAGACTCTACAGTGATCACTCCTGTTGTTGGATTAGGATAAGCCGGAATTTTTAATTTTGCAGAAGTTTCTACTGTTGATAAACTTCCATTGCAAGCAGCATTATATGTATCTCCAATAATGTTAAAACCCTTGTTAACCAATTGGGCTCTTGCCATAATGGCTTGTGGCGTAGAATAAGTTAGCCCTGTTGCATCTATGGTTCCGGATGTTATTCCTGAGCTGGACCATGTAGGATTATTAATGAGAGCAATTAGAAATTTATTATAATTGATACATGATAAACCGGTATTTTTTAATCCGAAATATATTGAATTATCAAGAAAGTTTTGAAGCTTAATGTTCCAGGTAGAAATATCCTGATTAAAATTTAAAGCTCCATTAAACATATTAAACCCAATAGAAACATTAACTTTACTAACATCCCAGTTTCCAATAGGCTGATTAAAAGCTTTAGCATTCGTAAACATTTGCTCAAAATCTTTTACATTACCTGTATTCCAGTTATTAAGTGGTTGATTGAAAGAGGTAGCATTAGAGAATACATAGCGAAAATTAGTAGCATTAGAGGTATTCCATGAATTTAACGGCTGGTTGAAAGCTACTGCAAACGTAAACATCGAAGAGAAATTGGTTCCGGACACCGTATTCCAGCTGGAAATATTTTGATTAAAAGAAGATGCCAGCGAAAACATATCACTAAAATTGGTTACTCCCGCCGTATTCCAGGTTCCAATATTTTGATTAAATAATGTGGCTCTGCTAAACATTCCACTCATATTAGTAATACTGCTTGTATTCCAAGTGGAAAATGAATTATTGCCAATCAAAGAGGGACAATAAGCGAACATTTCAGATAAATTACTGATTTGCGTCAGATTTGGGGCATCTGTAGCAGTTACATCAAGGTTTGGACATCTCGCAAATCCCCTGCTGAATTGCTCAAGCCAGACGATTTCTCCCCACTGACTGACTTCGGTGAGTTCCGGATTTTCAGTAAGAACGTTGATATTAGCCTTAAATCCATAAAACAATCCACTGCCATTGGATACCTTCACTTTGTAGGTTGCCTGAACTGGATTTGTATTTAAAGAGGTACCAAAAGAAATGATAGCAGGACTGCTGCTGCTTGATGTGACAGAATTAAGAACTCCATTATGCTGAGGATATCCTACTTCTTCCCAGTTAATGGTGTAGCTGGTTCCGGAACCCCCAAAAGATATAGCATTATCGATGGTACCATTTACATTAGGCTTCCATAATGTGATGAATTCAGTCTGTGCATAACAACAGAAAGATAGAAAAAGAAAAATAATTACTAGTTTTTTTTTATACATAATTTAAAAAATTTCACAAAAATAAGCGTTATTTTAAGAGAAATAAAGAAAAAGGGTGAATTTAAAATGAATTATTTTATTTGATTGACTGTTTTTTATCATTACAATAACTTCCCGGCATTCTTTATCTTATCTCTACTACAAAGATATAGACGCACAGCGACAGAACATGTCGTAATAAAATTGATTAAGAAATTAATTTAAAAAAATTGAGAAGTAGGTATTGAACTTATCTTTAAAGGGGATCGTGGACAGTAATTTAGAATTAAAGAGGTTCGTTTTCTGAAATATTCCTGGAATTCCCAACATAGAAATATCCCATCAGCAATACACATAAAGTCCCTAAAATAAATCCTCCCACAACGTCCGTAAACCAGTGGGCTCCAAGATAAATCCTTGAGAAGGCCCCTAAAAATATCATAGAAAGACAAATCGTGATAAGAAATATTTTAAGCGTATATTTTATCTTTTTCAAACGCAGAATAATTAATATCAGGGCTCCAAAAAACACTGTATAAAATAGTACATGACCGCTGGGGAAACTCTGATATTTGGTTTCTTCCAGAAGAATCACAAGGTCTTTAGATGGTCTTGGCCTGTTGATCAGCATTTTCATCCCCAATCCTATCACTCCCGATAAAAGGGTGGATAAAATCAATAGTGATTCTTTTTTATAGCTCATCAACAGAAAGCAAAGTGAACTTATGATGACCATTACAACGGACACCGGAGTTCTTCCCAACCAGCTGATCCAGATCATCAATGTGTTGAGACCTGGCGTATGTTTTTCCTGAATTTCTCTGGAAATATGAATATCCAGATATTTGGTTGGGGTAAAGAATACCAGACAGCTAAGCAGGATAAAGGCAATAAAAAGAGTGATCAGTACCGAACGGAATAAAACTGATTTGTTGGTTTGCAGAAAAGTGATCAATTTCATATGTCAAAAAAATTAGTCCTACAAGATAGCATTCTAATTTTGAATTTATTTGGAATAATCAATGTTTAGAAGGTGAATGTACCTTTTTTGTTTTAAATTTTAGGGTCAGTTCCAGGAAGTACTCGGCTCAGACTTCTGTTGTTATTAAATGCAAAAATGTAGAAATCTCAATTAAAGCTTTTCACCTGTACTGATGCAGCAATGTTTATAATTCATAAAAAAACCGCTCTTTTCGGAGCGGTATACTTTTTTAATTGCTGGGGTGTCTTAGCAAGTAGATCCACATGAAAGAACCTGGATGTGTACAACACCGTTAACAACGCACTGTACCTGGCATAATGTAGTTCCTACAAGAGTACCTACACCGCTTACAGCACCTCCTACTGTATTCGTTACACCACCTACAACACCACCTACGATAGTGCCTACGCCACCTACTACTCCACCAACTACTCCACCAAGGCCACCGATAACCCCTCCGATGTTATCGAATATTCCGTTACCTGAAATAGTTTTCAATTCGTTTCTGTTTAATTTTTTAAAATTTTTCATGATATAAAATTTGTATGATTATTACATCACTAAGGTAAGAATAATTACAATACCACAGTATTTTTTTTGAAAAAAATAATTAAAAATGTTTATAACTTAATATTTCATTAATATAAACGGTATTTAATGAATATATCATTATTTGACTTATCTTTCTTATTTTTGTGAAAATGAATAATTTACCCTCATTTTTGTTAAATTGGATTGAAGATCCTATCGATTGCCGGCTAAAATTTGCATTTCAGAATTCAGTTTCTGGTATCAAAATAATTCATTCAAAAAGCAAAGCTGTCGCACGGAAAAATAGATTTCGAAAGTCTGTTTAGCGGTAGTATTTTTTCTTTAGCCATAAACTTATCCGGACAAGCACGATTAAAACAGGGACTTCTACCAAAGGCCCTATGACCCCTACAAATGCCTGTGGGGAATGAATCCCGAATAAGGCAATGGCTACAGCAATGGCCAGTTCAAAATTATTTCCGGTTGCTGTGAAAGATATGGACGCATTTTTATCATAAGGCACCTTCAGTGATCTGTTGATAAAGAAGCTTACAAAAAACATCAGGATAAAATATACTGTGAGCGGTAAAGCTACTTTTAAAACATCTAAAGGCAGTTCCAGAATTTTCTCACCCTTGAGACTGAACATTAAGACAATGGTAAATAATAAAGCATATAAAGTCAATGGAGAGATCATGGGAATAAACTTTCTGTTGTACCACTCCACTCCTTTTGTTCTGGTAAGAATATAACGGCTGAAAAAACCTGCCACAAAGGGAATTCCTAAATACATCAGAACGCTTTCCGTTACCTCCTTCATGGATACGCTCACATTGAAAGTAGTCAGACCTAGTTTTCCGGGTAAAACATTGATAAAAAGCCAAACCATAAAGCTATAACTGAAGATCTGGAACACGCTGTTTAAAGCAACCAGCAATGCGCCATATTCGCGATTCCCTTTAGCCAGGTCATTCCATACAAGAACCATGGCAATACATCTTGCCAGACCAATAAGGACTAAGCCGATCATATAATCAGGTTCATTCCTCAGAAAGACCACCGCCAGTACGAACATTAAAACCGGACCTATTACCCAATTCAGCAGTAAAGAAATGCCTATGACTTTTTTATCTCCCAATGCTTTGGGTAAAAGGGAATAGTCTACCTTGGCCAAAGGAGGATACATCATAATGATTAATCCAATGGCTAAAGGAATATTGGTTGTTCCCACCGATAAAGAATGGGCCATATCCGAAATAGCGGGAAAGAAATAGCCGAGCCCAATTCCTGAAAACATGGCCAGAAATATCCAAAGCGTAAGAAATCGGTCAAGAAATTTTAATTTGGGTTGCATACTTTTGTTTTCAATCTATTGCTGTTGTTTTATCTGTGAAAATACGTAGAACATTTCAGCACCTATTTGCAGGCTTTTCTCATGATACACCCTTGTTTGCTCATTCGTACCGTCGGACATTTTAGGATCTTCAAAGGGTATAGAAATACGTTTTTCTGCTCCTGCGATAAAAGGACACTCCCCGTCTGCCTGCGAACAGGTCATCACAGCTGCGAAACCGGAATCCGGATTAAAAGGGCTTTCGTATTTTTTAGAAAAACCAATGACAGGATGTCTGTTTCCATCATATTTTATCGCATATACAGGATTTTCAGTATTGGATATTTTAGAGATTTGACATCCCTGTTCCTGCAATGTTTCTGCGATTTTAGGAAACATAGCCGTTTCTTCCGTTCCCCCTGAATAGCAGAGTACGTTAGGAATATTAAAATAAATACTGCCCATTTGTGCCCAGACTTGCGCCAGATGGCTTCTCCGGGAATTGTGGGTGCAGATAAAATTAATATCTGTCCTTCTTTCGTCTTCTGTTCTTTTTTGGATAAAGTCTATCAATGGCTGTAATACGACTTTTCGTTCTTCCCTGATTTCCTGGTTTTTGAACAGTGCTATTGTTTCGAGTAGTCTAGGATACATCTCTGATTTAATTTAAAGTGGATTTTAACAGCATCCTGAATTTGGAGTACAACAAGAAGTCGCATCAGAAGAAAGTTCTGATCCTTTTTCTGCAGGAATCCCGCAAGCTTCCTGAGCCAGACAAGCGGTTGTTTTGTTTTTAAGGATGAAGTTTTTTCCATTAAATTCAAGGTCGTATTTTCCGATGGTTGTATTTTGGTATTCCACTTCAATTTCTTCATCTTCAATCCCTAATTTTTCTTCCGATAATTTTATGATATTGAGAAGCTTTGCAGGTTTTAGTCTGTGTTCAAAATCATCTGCGTTCCATAGCTGAAAATTCACTGTTTTTTCATTTCGGATAACGCCTCCGCAGTCGATAAAATGCTTTGTCGCCCTTCCTACTTCTGTAACGTGGAAATGTTCCGGTACAAAAGTTCCGTTTTCCAATTGAAATTCAACAGTATCTAACGTTGGTAAAATTTCTTTGATCTCAGATAGTTTCATTTTTTATTTATTATATTGGTTAATTGCAATATTACGATATATTAGATTAAAAAAATGCTTAACAGCATTTCTGATCTTTAACAGAGAGTACAATGTTTGAGAAATAATTTTTCAAAATTCCAAATGTATCTTTATCAATACAATAGCAGATAGCCGTTCCTTCAATATTCCCTTTGATCAGACCTGCATTCTTCAGTTCTTTCAAATGCTGAGATACGGTAGCCTGAGCCAGAGGAAGTTCATTGACAATATCCCCGCAGATACAGGTATCTACTTTAAGTAAATACTCGATAATAGCCACTCTTGCAGGATGGCCAAGCGCTTTGCATATAACGGCAATCTTGTTCTGATGATCGGTAAAGTGGTCCGTTTTGGTGGCTCCCATGATAAATTATTATATCGCAATATTACGATTAAAATTTGGCATACAAAATTATTTTGTGCTTTTTATTGATTTACACTAAGTTCTTGCGAGTAGAATCGATCAGAGATCCTGAAGATTTTGTTAACTTTGCATTTCCCAACACTATTATTAACCGGAAATAACAGAAGTATGTCTATAACCAACGAACAGGAATTAGCAGGAATGCAAAAAGCAAGCGAAGCTGTTGCCTATACTTTAAAAGAAATGATTCAGTACGCTCAGCCTGGTATGACCACCAAAGATCTTGATGAGTATGGAGCGAAGATCCTCTCCGGCTTCGGTGCAAAATCAGCGCCGCATCTTACCTATGGATTTCCGGGATGGACCTGCATCAGTGTAGATCATGAATTTTGCCACGGTATTCCTACCGATAAAAGGATATTGAAAGAAGGAGATCTCATCAACATTGATGTTTCCGCGGAACTCAACGGGTACTGGTCAGACAACGGAGGTTCCTTTGTGATTGGAAAAGATATCCATCAGCACCAGACCTTGGTAGATGCTTCCAAAGACATTTTGCAAAAAGCAATCAACCATATAAAAGGAGGTGTGAAAATAGCTGATATTGGATTTCTGATGGAAACCGAGGCGAAAAAAAGAGGTTTTAAAGTCATTAGAAATCTTGCCGGACACGGTATCGGAAAAAGCCTGCATGAACAGCCCGATGAACTCATGAATTACAGAAACCGGTACGATTCAAGAAGATTCAGGAAAAACTCTGTGGTAGCAATTGAAACATTTATCTCTACAACCTCCAATATTGCCGTAGAGCTTAACGATGGATGGACGATGGTAGGCAACAAAGGCGGATATATGGCACAACACGAACACACCATTGTAGTTACCGACGGAAAACCCATCATTTTAACTGAAATGAATGAGATATTGAACTAGATGATTCTTGCCTCCGAAGTAAAAATGACATTTAGATTTACACAAAGAGATCCCGGATTTTATCAGTTCGCGACTTTTTACTGAAATGACTACCGTATACTTTGATACTTTTCTGAATTGCTTTAAAATAATAGTAGGAATCCTGCAAAATGAATGGCTACTAATACTTCATTTTAACAAATGGCTTACTTTTCCAGATAATAAAGGATAATTTTACTGGAATTTCTGCCTTGGCAATCCAATCTCATGTGCCTGAGGATAAGGTTTTCTGGAGGTCATGCTCACATCTTCTCTGATCTGCCGGTGAATATCATACTGCTTATCTTTGTCATAAGCATATCTTGGGTCCGGAATCATAGGCATTTTCGCCATTTTATGAATGGTGATCGTTGGAAAATGATAATCCACTTCTACAGTTCCCAGCAGCAGATAACAGCCTCCACCCTGAAATGGGTATTCATTCAGGCTGTCCGGAAAATGGGCCGTATCAAAATAATCTCCGTTTACATCGATCCAGGTTCCGAAATACATCGTTCCTTTTTTGGTCGGCACATGTTTTCTGGAGATCAGATAAGCCATCATTTTTACCTGCTTTTTATGATGCAGTACCAAGTCTTTTACCATTACAGAGCCTCTGTATGAAGTCTTCAGCAGATCAAACGGAATACAGGAAACCGGAAATCCGATGATCTCAATTTCATCAAAGGCATCTTCAAAATTTTCCCGCTTCAGTTGAGGAAGTTTGTATTCCTGAACCGGTTCCTCTATCAGCAAAAGGCCTCTGTTTTCAGGTTTAAAATTAATTAAAAGCAGACGGGCTTCTACCAGAAGCTCATTCTTCGGTTGCCCTGTAAAACGGAATGCGCCGATAAAAATAAGCGTTTGAATGGTTTCAATACCGATTGGAATGCGGCGGATAAAATCTTCCAGTGACTGAAAATTTCCGTTCTTATGACGTTCCTCGGCAATTCCATGGGCTAATCTGCTTTCAAGTCCCTGAAGAAGCATAAATCCAAGATAGATCTCTTTTCCTCTTAATACCGTCTGATATTCACTGGTGTTGACACAGGGCGTCTGAACAGAGGCTCCGGACATTTTAGCCTCATGAATATACACCTCCGTTCTGTAAAATCCCCCCTGATTATTAATGACCGAAACCATGAATTCCAGCGGATAATACACTTTCAGATAAAGGCTCTGATAGCTTTCTACCGCATAGGAAGCCGAATGTGCTTTACAGAAAGAATAGCCCGCAAAAGATTCAATCTGACGATAGGCTTCAGCAGTCAGCTGCTCGGAATGTCCTTTGCCTTTACAGGAAGCAAAGAAATTAGCCTTTACCTCCTGTAGCTTTTCCAGCGAACGGCCTTTTCCACTCATCGCTCTGCGGAGAATATCTCCGTCCGCTAAAGACAATCCTCCAAAATACTGGGCGATTTTAATCACATCTTCCTGATACACCATGATGCCGTAGGTTTCCTTCAAATGATCTTCAAACACCGAATGAAAATATTCAAATTGATCGGGATGATTATGCCTGAAAATATATTCTCTCATCATCCCACTTTGGGCAACTCCCGGTCTGATAATCGAAGAAGCCGCAACGAGTGTTCTGTAATCTCCGCATTTTAGTCTTCTTAAAAGTCCCCGCATCGCAGGAGATTCAATATAAAAGCATCCGATGGTTTTTCCCTGAGCCAGATGTTCATTGGCCAGTGCTTCATTTTTAGAAATAGTAGTATCCCGGATATCCATCGTAATGCCTCTGGTTTCTTTGATTAATTTCACGGTATCATTGATCGTTCCCAAGCCTCTCTGGGAAAGAATATCAAATTTTTCCAGTCCTATATCTTCTGCGGTGTACATGTCAAACTGAACAATAGGAAATCCTTTTGGCGGCATTTCCAGTGCCGTAAAGTTGGTGATCGGTTCTTCAGAGATCAGAATCCCGCAGGCATGCATACTTCTTTGGTTGGGAAATTTTTCCAGCAGCTTGCCATATTTAGCCACCCTATCTACGACCTTATTCCGGTCATGGGCTTCCACAGATTGGGTGGTAAGGCTGTCCAGTTCTTCTTTAGGCAGTCCAAAAACTTTTCCAACCTCACGGAATATCGATTTGTATTTGAATTCTACATTAGTTCCGCAGAACGCAACATGCTCTTTTCCATACCGGTCAAAAATATACTGCAACATCGGGTCTCTCTCCTGCCAGCTCCAGTCGATATCAAAATCAGGAGGTGTATTTCGGTTAAGATTCAGAAAGCGTTCAAAATAAAGATCAAGTTCCAGTGGGCAGATGTCGGTAATTCCTAAACAGTAACTGACTATTGAATTTGCACCGCTCCCCCGTCCCACATGCATAAATCCCATCCTGTTGCTGTAACGGATGATGTCCCAGGTAATCAGAAAGTAAGAGCAGAATTTAAGCTCATGGATGACTTTCAGTTCTTTTTCTATCCTTTTTCTGGCCTCTTCATGATCTAACCCATAGCGCTTTTTCAGGCCTAAATAAGCAAGTCTGGTCAGGAATTTCAGATCACTTTCTCTCGATTTTGTAAAATTCAGTTGATTTCTGACCTTTTTAAAATCAAATTCAAAACTGCAGCTGCTGAATATATTTTTTGTATTCTGAATGATCTCCGGATATCTCTGAAATGCTTCCAGAATGCTTTTTTCAGCCCTCAGATATTCAGATTTCCGGCATATTTCGGTTTCTTCAAGCTTACTAAGCAATGTGTTGTGATCGATGGCTCTAAGGATGCGGTGAAGATGGTATTCTTCTTTAGTACTGAAGGTGACCGGCTGGAGAATGACCATTCTGGAGATTAACCTCTGAAATTCAGGGCGGATAAGAAGCGTAAGTTCCTCTTCCCGGATTCCAATGAATTCATTGTCTTTAAGGACTTCAGGGATATTTTCCAGAGGATAAATTACCAATACCTTATCAAATTCAGGAGCCATTTCACATAAGTCCTTCCCATTGCAATGATAGTCTGTGATCATCTTATTGACCTCTCCGATACCACTGAATTCTTTAGCCACCGTAATATAAAGAAGTCTGCCGTCTTTTCTGATCTCTACCCCCGCAATGGGTTTGATTCCCTTGTTCTCACATTCTTTTTTAAATTCATAAATGGCGGTAACTGTATTGATATCCGTAAGCACCAGTTCACTGATGCCCAGTGCATGTGCCTGAGCAACCAGTTCTTTTACCGATAAAGTTCCGTAACGGAGGCTGTGATAGGAATGACAGTTGAGAAACATAATCTGCAGATTTTTTTGAGGGTTATTTGCCGAAGTCAAAGCCGGAAGCTCTGCCTACCGCATCGGAGCCAAAGCGGTTTTTGAGGTCATCCATAGCCTGATAAAGACTCATTTGCTCTTCTGTATCTTCAAAAAGATTCATCTGGTGACTGCCATGAACGAGTCCTGTAAAACGAAGTCCCACCAGACGAAGTCTCATTCTTCTGGTATATGCTTTATTAAACAGATCCAAAGCAACCCTTGCCAAAGTATGGTCTGCAGATGTATAGGCTACTCTGGACTGTTTGGTTTCGGTATCAAAATTGGCATAGCGGATCTTTACAGCCACAGTGGAAGTCAGCCACTTTTCTTTTCTCAGCTGATACGCCAGCTGTTCAGCCATTCCGGATATTAATCTTTTTAATTCCGGGATATCCATCGTATCGGAAGTGAAAGTTCGTTCCGTGGATATTGATTTTCTTTCAGAATAAGGAATGACAGGATTTTCATCGATTCCGTTGGCTTTCTTCCACAGTTCACTGCCGTTCTGCCCGATCATCTGCTGAAGAACCAGCACCGGCATTTCAGATAAGGTCTGGATGGTACGGATTCCTACCCGTGAAAGCAGCTGAAAGGTTTTGTCTCCTACCATCGGAATTTTTTTAATAGACAGCGGATTCAGAAAAGGCTGGACTTCCTGAAGTTTGATTTCCATTTTTCCGGGTTTGGCTTCTCCGGTTCCGATTTTGGAAACTGTTTTATTGGTGGATAGTGCAAAACTTATGGGAAGTCCTGTTTCTTTGGTTACGGCCGAAGCAATTTCGTCGGTCCATTGATAACATCCGAAAAATTTATCCATCCCGGAGAGATCCAGATAGAATTCATCAATACTGGCTTTTTCCATCAGGGGTACCTTTTCCCGGATAATATCGGTGACTGTATGAGACAGTCTTGAGTACATTTCATGATCCCCGCGCACAACTTTAGCATCCGGACAGAGTCTGAGCGCCATCCTGATCGGCATAGCAGAGCGTACCCCGAAATGGCGTGCTTCATAGGAACATGAGGCCACAACGCCTCTGTCCCCACCTCCTATGATCAAAGGGATTCCGTCAAATTTAGAATTGACAAGACGCTCACAGGATACAAAAAATGTATCCAGGTCCATATGTACAATCGCACGTTCCATGATGCAAAATTAGATATGTTTTGAATCAAACTTTGCATTTTGTTTGATATATTTCGTATCAATATTTGTTTTTTGAGAAATGATAAGGGTTTTCCTCTATGAAAACAGGATGAGATAAAATGGGTAATAAATAGCAAAAATATTTCCCACAGGTCACACGGATTACACCGATTCTATTTTGAATGATCCAATTATTTACAATTCAATGCAAACATCTGCTCGATCGATGGAATCTTTAGCAAATCAAAGATCCAAGTAAAACATTGGCATCAATCATCATCTGAGTCTATAGAACAAAAAATTCTGGCTAAAAATCCTCAAAACGTTTAATATTAGAATTAATCGGCAATTAACCCATTTTATTTGCCTAAAATGAATGGGTATTTTGAATCATAATTTGTATTTTTGTTGATATATTTCGTATCAATGTCAATTTTTTCAAATAATATTCGTTTTTTAAGAGGAAAAAGAAACCTCTCTCAGCAATCTGTAGCCACTGAACTGGTTATATCACGCGTACGGTACTCCAAATATGAAAACGGGGTCTCTGAACCACCTATTGAATTGCTTGTCAAAATATCCAAATATTTTCATGTAAGCATCGATCTTCTGGTATCGGTAGACATCCGTAAATACCCGATGGAAGAAATGCTGAAACTGCCGGACAACAGAATTGTCCTTCCGGTAGCTGTAGACCATCTTGGAAATGATACCATTGAGATCATTCCGCAGAAAGCATCCATGGGATATCTTGAAGGATACAGCGATATCGGTTATATCGAGAGCCTGCAGAGAATTGCCCTTCCCTTCCTTACTAATGGTAAATACAGAGCTTTTCCGGCAGACGGGGATTCTATGCCGCCATTCAGAAACGGGTCTTATATCGTAGGAAAATATGTAGAAGGTATCAATGATCTTAAACCGGGAAAAACTTATGTTTTCATTACCTTAAATGACGGGATTACCTACAAACGTTTTAAAGAAATAAAAGGAAATGCAGTGTCTGTAAGTGCCGATAACTCATTCTACGAACCGTATGACATTCCGTTTAACGAAGTGGTAGAAATCTGGCAGTATGCTTCAGGGATTTTTCCGGAAGATTTTGAACCGGGTGATTACGAAAGCTATAATTTCAAAGAAATGTTCCGCGAACTGAAGCAGGATATCAAAGATCTGGACAAAAAAGTTTCGGGGCGCCGGAAATCTTAATAACGCTAATGCATGGAGTGTAATGGGCCAGTTAAGTTTATTTGATTCAGAAGAATACTTCCGGTTTCCGAAAGAACTGCTGGAATATACTGACCATTTTCTGCCGGAGTATGAAGCTTCTCAGCTGGAGGAGCTTCTGATTCGTGTGGCTCCGTGGAAGCAGAGAACTCAGAAAATGTATGATAAAATGGTTCTCACTCCACGACTGACAGCCTGGTATGGAGATGAAAGCAGAACCTACAAGCTGGGTGGAAATGATTTTAATGTCAATTCCTGGTTACCGGAATTATTAGCTTTAAAACAGAAGATAGAAGAATACTCCGGATATCAGTTTAATTCTGTTCTGCTGAATTTATACCGCGACGGTAATGATTCTGTGGCATGGCACCGTGATAAAGAAAGCGAATTGGGAAACCGCCCAGTCATTGCTTCTGTAAGCCTCGGGCAGGTCAGAAATTTTGATTTCCGTAAAGCAGATGACCACCGGAATAAATACAGCTTACCTCTTCAGCATGGATCACTGCTGATCATGAAAGGCGATTTACAGTTGAATTGGGAACACCGGATTGCAAAATCAGCCAAGACTATGAAGCCGCGGATCAATCTTACGTTCAGGTTGGTGAACGAAGTTTAGGGATGGGTATTTTATTTATCCAATTCGATCCAGACAGGGGCATGATCACTGCTTTTTGTCCAGCCACGGACATGGCGGTCTACTCCACCGGATTGTAAGCTTGAATGCAAATAAGGACTCAACAGAATGTGATCCAGTCTGATGCCTGCATTACGGTCATAGGCTTTGTAAAGATAATCCCAGAAGGTGTAAACTTTTTCAGCAGGATAGAGCGTGCGTATAGAATCCAGCCAGCCTTTATTCAATAATTCATTATATGCTTTTCTTACTTCTGTTCTGTATAAGGCATCATTTTCCCAGCGCTCAGGTTTGTAAACATCTTCAGGTCCCGGAATTATATTAAAATCACCTATAATGATGGCGGGAAGTTCCATTTTGATGAGCTGATGAGTTCGTTTTTTTAACCGCTTGATCCAGTCTAATTTATAGTCAAATTTAGGTCCCGGATAAGGATTTCCGTTGGGGAGATACAGACAGCATATCACCATTTGATCAATAATAGCTTCAATATAACGGCTTTGCAGATCTTCTGAATCTCCGGGTAAAGTATTCTGAACTTCTGTGATTTCAAGGTCTTTTGCAAGGATTGCTACCCCATTCCAGCTTTTCTGTCCTTTCCAAATCGCCTGATAACCTGCAGCATTAATTTCTTTTACAGGAAACCGTTCCTGGGGAGCTTTTAATTCCTGAAGGCAGACAATATCCGGCTGAGCTTCTTTCAGCCACTGCAATAATACGGGCAAACGACCATTGATTCCGTTTACATTATAGGTTGCTATTTTCATAGGTAAAAGGCTGTAGATTATTTTTACAGGTGCAATAATTATTCCAGCCTGTTGAATAATAATTGATTACAACTCCTGAAGAAGATAAGTTCAATCATAACTCCGACACACTTAATCTTGATTTTTTTTCACTCCGATTCAGGTTAAATAATAAGTTGACTGATATTGGCATAGTTTATTCATTAGCTTAAAAAATAAAACCGTCCCCATGTCTAGTAAAAATTTCACAAAAACACAATTCGTACTGAATAATGATAATCAGTATCAGCTTGAATATAGCATTGAAGAAATCGGCCAGGGATCTAATTTAACCATTGAAAGGAAAAAAGAAGATGGAGCATTTGAAACCGTTCAGGCGATGATTACCCGACTGAATGATCGCGTTTTTATCCAATGGAGTGAGCCTTTTGACGGAAGACTTATTTTTGAAAACTAAAAAAATATCTTATGAAATATAGTGAAGCCTTACAATATAAGAAAGAAGCTTTGGAAAAAGCGGATGAATCCGTACGGCAAAGTTACCATATCATCATAACACCTGCTGATACCGCTGAAAGTGCAAAATACATTGAAGATTTTTCAAAAAAACCTGATGAATTTAAGGACAACAGCTGTAAAAAATACTCTTCCAACGACGAATATGAAGTCGTAAGCTTCAGGAAAGAAGCGGAAGAATAATAATAAAATCTAGTACTTTCTTCCCGGATATTACGAAATCAGAGTCTGCTTCTGATCAGCAAAATAATATTCCGGACCTGTGGAATTAGTCATATCACCTACCACATCAGTACCCGGAAATGGAAGCTGGTCTTATAATTGCAGCTATCAATCATCAAATATTAATCACTAAACTATAATTATTATGGAAAAGAAAAAAACAGCAGGAAAAACAGCGTCGAAAACTGTGGCGAAAAAAACAGGTAAAACTCCGGCTAAAAAAGATGCTGCCAAACAGCTTAAAGATTTGTTTGAAGATTCACTCAAAGACATTTACTGGGCAGAGAAAGCTCTTGTAAAAGCGCTTCCTAAAATGCATAAAAATGCTACGGATAAAAAACTAAAAGCAGCTATTGAAAAGCATTTTAATGAAACTCAGGTTCATGTAAAAAGACTGGAAGAATGTTTTGCTTCCCTTGGCAAAAAGGCTCAGGCTAAAAAATGTGATGCGATGCAGGGATTACTGGATGAAGGAAAAAGCATTATGGAGGAAACTGAACCGGGCGCAGTAAGAGATGCAGGGATTATTGCTGCTTCTCAGAAAGTAGAACATTATGAAATTGCCACTTACGGATCGCTGGCTGCTTATGCTAAAGTTTTGAAAGAAAAAGACTGTCTTAATAACCTTTTGGCCACTCTTGCCGAAGAAAAAAAATGCGATGCCTTGCTGACAAAAATAGCAGATACCGCTCTTAACAGCAAAGCAAAATAATAAGGTAAAGAAGCTGGAGGCTGGAGGTGCGAAGATAGTATGTCATAAAGGCAAACAAGCCGAACCGTAACCTCCAGCTTCCTGTACCTTCTTCTATTTTTTTACAAAAATTCTTATTTTTAAACTCCTATTAATGGTTCAGACGATCTATTTCCCTGTTGATCTTTATCCAGTGGATACTGTCTGACCGATGAAGTTCCTGATCAAATTGCTTTTTCCAGTTCTTCCCCAATTTTTTTTCAAGACTTTTAAAATACATAGCATTGGAGCGTTCATATTCCTTTTGTAATTGGGTAATGCTGTCGGTTACTTCACAGCCGGTTTCTATCCTTTCATAGCATAAATTCCATTTTTTCACCAGACTGTCAATACCGTCATAGGCTCCTTGAGGTGGAAGTTCACCAATCCTGATATCTTTCCAGCAAAGAGATTCTGCGGAGTGTACTGCCTTTTTTGATGCGTCGGGTTGACAGGCCGTAAGCATTAAAAACATTCCTGCTATTGATAGCCCGATAGGTTGCCGTTTTCTTGCATGCCTCTTTACCACTAAGATATTTGATGTTTCCATAATAGAAATTTATATCATGATCACTGGATCAGCTTATAAAGTCCAGCAAACGTTTTCTTGTAATGACCTGATTTCTTTGATAGAATTCCTCGTCATCCAAACGTGCCAGTGACTCTGTAGATTGTACAGACAGCCAAGCGACGAATACATCCCGCGTTTTAAAAACGGTTGGCGCATGAAAATCACCGTCATATAATTCTCCGTATAAAAAGTGATGATCCTCATTTATTTTCATACCCATCCCGCAATAATCACGGTGGCCGTAGCCCAGAACATTCCCTTTCAGCAATTGATCTGCAACAAGATTGGCGAGCTCATAGCCAAATGCTGTTGTATCCGGCTCCGATTCACCTGAAAAATGATAGCTGTTCATCAATATTATTTTAATGTCAATATTCTATCTAAAGTAAACCATTCAGGTTTTAAATCAATCATTTTAGATATTTTTTTTAGTCAATTCTGTTTTTTTTACCTAACCATTTAAAAAAGATCTTAACGATTTCCGGAGTCTTGAATATTTTGAGAATCAATGTCAGATGTTTACATTTGTTGATCTTAAACGGCAAATAAAAAAAATTGAAACTCTCTCTTTCTTATTATCTGAATCAGGATGTCCTGTTTCTGGCCAAAGATCTTTTGGGTAAAGTTCTTTTCACGGAGGTCAACGGTGACATCACAGCAGGTATCATTGTAGAAACTGAAGCCTATTTCGGGGTGGTGGATAAAGCGTCTCATGCTTATGGCGGCCGTCGTACGGAGCGTACGGAAACCTTATACAGTCAGGGTGGTATTTCTTATGTTTACTTGTGCTATGGAATTCATCATCTTTTTAATGTAGTAACCTCTATTGAAGGTGAACCCCACGCAGTACTGATACGGGCTGTAGAACCTCTAGCCGGTAAAGAAATCATGGAACTCAGACGGAATATATCTGCTGATAAGCCTGCTGTTTCATCCGGACCCGGCTCTGCGGCGAAGGCTTTAGGCATCAACCGTTCCTTTAATAAAAAAGACCTGACTGAAAATGAAATATGGATTGAAGATCATGGGATCCGATATGCTCCTGAGATGATTGTTGCAGGACCCCGTATTGGAGTTGCTTATGCTCAGGAAGATGCTTTGCTGCCATGGCGTTTTTACGTTAAAGGAAATCCATATGTAAGCAAGCCCAGATCGTAGCGATTCCAAACGCTCTTTTTTCCCATTTCCCCATTTTCAATACATGGATTGTATGGCTATCAAAAAGTACCCTTTTGTGTAATAGCTTCGTGCAGATGGTCTTAGTAATTTTAGTATAGAATTGATAGCTGTAAAATATTTTCGGATGTTGCCTCTCACAGAACATTTACAGTATTATTCAAGGAATTACAATAATCCTAAATACAATGATCATGGAAGAAGAATTAAAAGTGGAGCAATTTACAGGTGCTGTTGCCCATCTCGTAGCTCATCTTAAAACACTTTACAAACACAAACCCCTAAAGGTTTCTGATGTGATAGACAATATTGACTGGAATGATCCGGCAAAAGAAAAACTTCTTGAAAAATACAATATCAGTAAAGAACCGCGTCAGTATGTAGACCTTATCCAGGAAGGTGGCGGAGTACACGGAATTGCACTGGCCGGATATACCTATATACTGGAGAAAATGGGTATATCATTTTTAAACAGTGCAGGAACAAGTGCAGGAGCCATCAATACAATGATGCTCAATTGTGTCTACTCACAGCGGGATGCCATTATGATGGGCGAAAACCAGGAATTTATAGACCGCTATTACGAAACAAGATCTGAAAAAATTCTTGAGTACCTTTCAAAAAAAGACCTAACAGAACTTGTTGACGGACATCCTTCATGGAGATCTCTCATTTTGAGAATATTTTCTAAACGGGAAAGAAAACCCATTTTAGACAAAATACAATGGAAGACTAAAATTTCTGCGTATTCTTTTGCTTTTTTTCTGATTACCATGATTGTCGCCGCGATAGGAGTAGGAATTCTCTCGGGTGAGATCGCCAGGTGGCAGATATGGATTCACCGTTTACTCATCATTTTAGTAATTGGATTCGTGATCTCTCTGTATCTGATCATTAAAAATCTCATGGTTCTTAGGCTGCTTTATTTTCATAGTGAAAAAATGGGTATTAATCCTGGTGATAATTTTAAAGAATGGATAAAAACCCTCATGGAAGAAAATAAGATAATAAGTGTGGCTGACCTTAAAAATAAAATGCTAAAGGAAAATGATCTTTACCGATGTGAATATCCCAAACAGAATCAGGACTTTGATATTTCTTTAACTTCATCAGGGGAAAAAAACGAAGGCAACGAAAAGCTTTTAAATATTACCAAAGACATTAATGATTCGAAACTCAAAATGGCAGCGGGATCTCCAGAGGAAGAAGTCGTGGAAAGTGCCAGACAGAAAAACGAAGACCTTATCAATTGGGAAAATTTAAAGATGTTTTTGATTGACGAAGATATCAAAAAGACGATCGATAATTATCTGAAGGTAAAGAATTTCTACACCGAAGAACAGGATTTTGTAGACGCTCTGCTGGACCAGATTATCATTGATATCAAATATTTCAATCAGGTTAGCTGGCAGGATCTGAAAACCATCAATGATCAGCTTATTGATAAAAATCTTATTCCTATTAATGCTAATGAAAAACTGATCGAACGGATTATTGGAGAATTATTTAAAAACACCTATGCGATTGTGAATGCTGAAGGACATCGATTTCCTCAGCAGCTCGTGGTCGTTGCAGCCGATATTACCAATCAGATTAAAGTAGAATTTCCTGGAATGCATGAATTTTACTGGGGAAATGATGAGTCTATTTCTCCTGCAGAATACGTAAGAGCATCCATGTCGATCCCTTTCTTTTTCAAGCCCTACAAGGTAACGATGTCTAATACACAGCTGATCAATATCAATAATACATGGAAAGTGAAACTGGGTGCCTACAAAAATTTTATTCAGAGCAATAATGAAGTACTCTTTGTAGATGGAGGTGCATTGTCCAACTTTCCCATCAATGTATTTTACAGCAATACCCACTCTATTCCTACCCGCCCTACTTTCGGAATTAAACTGGAATATGACAATGATGATCTGTATAAACTGATTGATAACGAGGCAAAACTAGCACTCTCCATGATTTCAACGATGAGGTATTTCTATGACCGCGATTTTCTGATCAGAAACAGCAATTTCAAAAAAACAGTCCGCAGTGTAGATACGGGAAGTATCAGCTGGCTGAACTTTAATCCTTCTGACAGTGAAAAGATAGAATTATTCTACAGAGGTGCCCTTGCTGCAGCGATTTTTCTGTCCGGGAAAAATCTGACTTTTGAGGAAAAAAACAAACTGATGCAGAAAGCCCATAAAGACTTTGGTATTACAGACTTTAGAACGGAGGATTTCATCTATCCTGATATTTTCTTTAATTGGGAAAGCTACAAAAAAGAAAGAGGAATCGCTGAAATCTATAAAAACCTGAGTCCCAAAATGAAGGAAAAATCAAGTTTCACCCACTAAAATTTTTAATCATGATAACGATCTTAAACTATCATCTGGATTTGCCGGTTTGCATTCACAATTTTGATCAGCTGGTTTTGTGGCTGGTCATTTTAACCTCTATCGGAACCATCACAACCGGTGCTTATCTGGCTTCCTTTTCGAAAGGTTTTCTTTATGCGGTGAAAACCTATGAGCATAAAAATGGGTTCAAAAGATTTTCTTTAACTGATCTTCAGCTTCCGTTCAGCAAATCTCACTTTAAAAAGCTTCTATTGGGTATGAGTTCCAAAACGAACAGCATCATTCACAAGGCGTTAAAAGCAGATGCGCTATTTATGCCTTTTGCTTACGGAAGTCTGCTTTTGCTATTCTTTTATTTCTGGTTGAGATTTACCAGTCAGCCTGATCCTAACCCGGTCATTCTTTCAATGTTGCTGAACTGCTGGTATTTCCCTTTGATTGCTTATGTCATGGATATCTTTGAAAATAATTTTACCGCCTCGCTTCTAAAAAAACTGGAGATTCTTAAACAGGAAAAAACCACCAATTATGAGGACAGAAAATTAAATGAAAGTGATAAGAGTCAGTTAATTTCAAGATTCAGGATCAAAATACTCATTGCCTCAGGCCTGAAATGGCTGACTGCTATTTTAAGTATTGGCATTATACTAACCGCATTATGCATTCTTCTTGTATGAGAAAATCTGAACCTGAACCGGGTGAATAGTCTACACCTGTGCCGCTTTCAACATCAGATAATGCAGATCTGTATTCTTGATAAAAGCTGGTAAAAGCTCTCTTCCCGGGCCATACACCGCAACTTCAACATAATCTCCGGAATGATCCATACTGATCCACCCTACAGAATTATGCTTTTTCTGAATATCAGAATACGCTTTAAATGGTAGTTTCTTATAATTGTAAAGCCCGGCTTCCTGCTTTTCGAGCCCTGAATAAAAACTGAGTAAGTGTTGGGCTTCATCATCTGCAAGGCTAATTCTATTCGTCTCATAGATCCAGTCTTTCATCTTCTGAAGATTGAAATCAGGATGAATAGCATTCAGAATATACTCGTTGGTGTACCGATACCCGGAGATACTGTTAAAATTTTTGGTGGCATCCGGTCCGTAGATCGTTCCGGGATTCGCGTTTCCATGATCTGTGGTAATGATCACCAGTGTATTCCCTTCTTTTTCCGCAAAATCTGTTACTGTTTTTACCGCTTCATCAAAGGCCAGCTGATCATGAATTAAAGCCGCGATATCATTGGCATGAGCTGCCCAGTCTACTTTCCCGCCTTCCACTTGTAAAACAAAGCCTTCTTTATGGTCTTTCATCTGATCAATGGCTGTTTGCGCCATTTCCGCCAGAGAGGGAGTACTTTGCAGTTCAGGAATATGCGCCCTGTCAATAGCATAAGGCAAAGCTCCGGAATTGAAAACCCCTACTATTTTTTTCCCTTTTTCTATATTTTTAAGATCGTTCTTATTTTTAAGGATCTGATATCCTTTTTGTCTGTACAGGCTGTACACATCTTTTTTATCTTCTCTTTTCAGAGGATTAAAGAATTCGTCACCACCACCCATCATCACATCAAAACCTATCTCAGCATACATTTCTGCAATTTCATTTTCTGCATTCCGGCTGTCTGAATTCACACAGAAACCGGCTGGTGTCGCGTGGGTAATTGTTACCGTCGTTACACACCCAGTCTTTTTTCCTGCTTTTTTAAACTTTTGCCATATTGGAACATGCTTTTCCCCATTGGCGCCAACATTCAGGACTCCGTTTTTTACCCGAAATCCTCCTCCGAAAGAAGAACTTGCCGCCGCAGAGTCCGTAACGATAGAACTTGCAGAAGCTGTATCCATCAAAGCCCTGGACACTTTATGCTCATGGTACAGATTCATCCAGTTACCGTTTTTGCCCAAAATATTCTGAGAATATAAATTAGCCATGGCCAAAGTACCGGAGCTCATTCCGTCACTGATCATGAAAATAATATTCTTTGCCTTTTTCTTAGGATCGGGAATGTTTTTTCCGTTGCTGGCAAAAAAATCAACCGGATTTAAAGTGAGCAGGCCTGACAATAATGCTGAACCTTTTAAAAATTTACGTCTGTCCATTTTGATAAAATTTCGGAATGCAAGTTAAAGGGTAATTTTAACTAATGAAATAATGTTGCATTAATTTATTATGAATTTTAGCCAAATATTAAATCGTTTCTATTCTTTACTTTAACTTCAAATTAATGTTTGTGATTCCTAAAGTTAATGAGATGACCTGCAATCAACCCTGCTGCCCCGGCATACATTAAAGGAATATGGATCTCAAAGATAAAATCCACCGTAACGGAAATCGCAATAAGCATAACGGAAGTCCAAAACAAAAGTTTCAGCCATCGGTTTGTCATATGCTTTGTTACTCTGTACACCACTACAGCACCTATTACAAGAAAGGCCATATCTATATAAGGGTTGTGCGATATCCCCAAAGGAATAATCATTAACAAAGGAAAAGCAATACAGTGAATAAGACACAAAACCGCAGCAGAAATACCTACTGCATCAAGAATTTTTGATTTCATAAAATAAAGGGATTAAATTTCTTATAGTAACCTTGTTGCAAAAGTAAAGATAAAATATCAAATAACGCAACTGTGTTGCGATAAAATAAATTGATTTCTGATGAATAAACCAAAGCTGATATTTTAAATAAGATTAAAGTTGGGTAAAGTAAATAAAAGTGTTATTTTTATTTTTTGAAAAGAAAACACTTACTATGCCGACTGAAGCTTCCCATAAGCTGATTCCGATGACAGATTTTGTTATTGAGTATTACTCTAACGAAGGATACGCCGATCTTCAGACCTTAAGTCTGATGAAAAACTATGCCAATTTTCTAAGAAAACCTTTAACACTGGAAATGTTTGTTCCTGTAGATCAGAAAGGAAATGTCCTGAAAGAGCCTAAAAATTATCTGGAATGGAAATCTCTTGAACATAATCATGGAAAAAGAAAAAAAACTGAAGGATTTGAGGAATATGTACAATACCAGAAGGCAGAACAGAACTGCCTGTTCGATGGTTTTACGATAGGCTACAACGGGTATTCCGTGGTAAGAATTGTCGCTTCTTATGATGAGTCTGTAGAGCTCTCTTTTAATAAAACGGATCTCATGTCGGCCGCATTTGCAGATGTTGAATCCCTTACAGTTTTTGACACCATATACTTAACTACTCATGCTTTAAAAGCTATTGGAATAAAAAAATAATAAACTTATTCCCCTTCAGACAGCTTTCTTTCCAATTCTTCTATAAAGGCAGCCTGTGCCATGTTGATTTTCATTTTGGCCTCTGCTGAACTGAACCATTCCCATTGGTCTACTTCGGGAATTTCAATCATTCTGGAAGATCTGGGAGGCCATTCTATCTGCACGGTATTGCTGTAAAGTCCCGATGTTTCAATATCACCCTCTAATGCCCATGCATAAACCGTTTTACCACCCTTCTGCTTAACAGGCTGTAATGCTATAAATTCTCCTTCTTCGGTTTGTCCGGTTTCTTCTTTAAACTCAATCAGAGCACGTTCCAGCAGGTCTTCACCAGGTGAAACCTCTCCTTTTGGAATCGACCATGCTCCTGCCTCTTTATTCTTCCAAAACGGCCCGCCCGGATGAACCAGAAAATAATACCAATTATTTTCTTCTCTTTTAAACAATAAAATGCCTGCACTTGTTTTCATCGTTTTAAGATACATTATTTTAAAAGAACAACCCATGATCATGCTGACTAATCCTCTTTTCTAAATGCTGAGGGCGACTTACTTTTATGAGCCCTGAAAATTTTATTAAAATGACTGGCATCATTGAAGCCAAGCTGATCTGCAATTTCATTGATGTTATAGTTACTCTGCTTCAAAAGTCTTTCCGCAGCTTTCATTTTCTGCTGCATCACATGTTGCTGGACAGAAAATCCTGTCTGCTTTTTAATATAAATACTGATGTAATTTGGGGAAAGCATAAACTCTCTGGCAAGATATTCCAGCTTCATTTTGTCTGGATCCATTGCATGAACATTGATGTAATATAAAATCTTTTCCGTCTGGTTCAGCCCTTGTGATATCCTTTCCATACCGCCATTATTCATCGCATTTCTGATCACAATAGTCATGATTGCTGAAAAAAGATCGGCAGAAGTTTCCCTGCTGTAATAACTTTTATTGCTGAATTCATAAAGAAGAATCCTTGCCAGCTGGAGCAGATGTTCTTGATCTGCTTTATTCCTGATTGCCGATTCATAAACAAAAGAACGGTCTTCCATCAGAAGCTGAATCACCTTGCTTAATTTGCTTTTTTTATCGCTCTGCAACTTTTCCCACAGCTGTTGTTCTGTAAATTTGATGTAAATGAATTTTGTTTTGTTTTTAATGGAAAACTCGTGCGCATCACTGGGTCTGAGCAGAAAAACGTCCCCTTTTTTATACATAAAGGTGAGTCCGTTCAGGTGATGGGTCCCCTTGCCGCTTTCAACCACAATCAGTTCATAGAAATTATGATTGTGGTATTCAATATCCCAAACCTCTTTTTCAATACTGAATACATTGAAAGAACTGAAATTCACAATACGCTTCATACAGAATGGATTTTTACAAATTTAGTATAAATTTTTACAACAGACCGCAACTGTTTATTGGGCAATTTTGCAAAATAAAACCATTTAAAAATGAAATATTTAAAACATTCAGCATTCCTGATTGCATCTGCAATAGTATTCGTTTCATGCATGGATAAGAACGGGAAAGAAAAAACCGGCCAATCTGTAAAAACAGAAAAATCATCCAAAAAGCACTGGCCCAACGGCGCCCAACTGGTTATTTCAGTATCCATGCAGTTTGAAACAGGTGGACAACCTGAAGGCGCAGAAAGCCCGTTCAGTGGAACTCCTCTTCCTAAAGGACAACCAGATCTGGCTGCGGAAAGCTGGTATCGCTACGGAGCCAATGAAGGCATCTACCGCATGCTTGATCTTTGGAAAAAATACGATATTAAAGTAACTTCTCACGTAGTAGGGTCTGCTGCCGAAAGATATCCGGAGATTGCAAAAGCCATTGCAACAGGAGGACATGAAATTGCTGCCCACGGCATGATCTGGGATAATCAGTGGAACAAAAACTATGCAGATGAATTAAAATTTGTAAAAGACGGAGTAGAAACAGTAAAAAAAATCACCGGACAAAAAGCAGTAGGCTATAACTGCAACTGGCTCAGAAGAAGCCCGAATACCTTAAAAGTCCTTCAGGAAGCAGGGCTTCTTTATCACATCGATGATCTGAGCCGTGATGAGCCGTTTATCACCAAAGTGAACGGGAAAAACTTTGTGGTCATGCCGTATACCCTTCGGAATAATGATATTGTGAATATAGAAGGGAAAAACTGGAGTCCTGATCAGTTTCTGGCGCAGTTAAAATTCGAGTTTGACCGTTTGTATGAGGAAGGAGCTTCAAAAAGAAGGATGATGAGCATCAGTTTTCATGACAGAATTGGAGGTACCCCGGCAATGGTTCATGCGATGGAAGAATTTATTAAATATACTCAGGAAAAACAGGGTGTTGTTTTTATGCGTAAAGATGATATTGCCAAAATGGTGGTAAACGATCCCGCAACTCCCATCGATACTAGTGAGGAAAAGTATAATAATTAGTATCCGTACGATTTTGTTTGAATGAACTGAAATCTTCCTTTCCAAAAAATCAATTTAAAAATCAATACGATGAATAAAAATATCGCTTATTTTCTTTTACGGTTGTCCATGGGGGTGAATCTTTTGGGCCATGGTCTTGCCAGAATTCCTAAACTTTCTGTTTTTGCAGACGGAATGACGAAAGGTTTTGAAAAAAGCTGGCTTCCTCAGCCATGGGTACAGATATTCAGTACTACACTACCCTTTCTTGAGTTTGGTATTGGCCTGATGCTTATTCTTGGTTTTAAAACCCGTCTCGCTAATTTTGCAGGAGCAGGACTCATCATCATGCTGCTTTTTGGAAGCAGTACGGTTGAAAACTGGGAAGCCATGGGTATACAGATGATTTATGCAGTATTCTTTTACATTCTGATCAGCAGATTAGAAGATAACTGCTATTGTGTGGATCCTAAAATATAATTTTTTGAAAAGGGACAGAAATTAAAATCTGTCCCTCTATTTTTTTAGATTTTATCTTGTAAGACTTTATCTGTAAGTGTTTTAATGATTTTTAAAATCACCTGATTTTCTTGATTTATTTCTATTAATAAAACAGTATAGGTACCACATTTTCAAATTTACAATCATAAAGGCATAGAATGTGTATTATTTAAGGCAAATAACATTAAAATTTAAAGTCATGAGAAATTTATTATGGTTAGTAGCGGTCATCTGTATCGTAGTTTGGCTTCTGGGAATGTTGGGCATTGTGCCGGGAATCAGTACCGGTTATTTAGTGCATGTTTTATTGGTGATTGCCATTATTGTAGTTCTTTACAATATCATTACGGGTAAAAAACCACTTTAATTATAATTGAAGCTTTTACTGAGTATCAAATAGAAAAACGGTCAGAAAATATTTTTCTGACCGTTTTTTATATTTTTATACTTTATTTTGAAGTAAAATAGTTGTAGATCAATTCTTCCAGCTCCTTGCCATGAAGATTTTTAGCAATAATTATCCCTTCTCCATTGATGACAACATTAAAAGGAAGTTCCTCAATTTCGTAAGCTTTTGCCACCGGGCTTTTCCAGAATTTCAGATCACTCACCTGAATCCATTTGATGCCGAAGCGGTCTATCGCTTTTTGCCAGCTCTCTTTATTTTTATCTAAAGAAACACCGAGGATTTCAAACTTCTGCCCTTTCACCTGTTCAGAGAAAGTTTCATATAACGCTTTAAGTTCAGGCTGCTCCCCGACACACGGAGCGCACCAGGTAGCCCAAAAGTCGATCAGTACCATTTTTCCTTTTAATGATGAAAGGGAAAAAGAACTGCCATCCGTTCTGGACAGAGTAATTTCCGGAGCCTGTTGTCCGATTTCTATTTTAGATTGTTGTGCGGTGAAATAGCCCGTAAAAATCAGTACAGAAAAGAAGGTTATAAAAGCTCTCATATTAATCGTTTGTAGGATAATCTTTATCCAGCCAATCTGCTTTGATGTTTTTTGGAAGGTTTAAGAGTTTGGCATTTTTGAATCCCATTTCCTGTAACAATTTAAAGGCAGGACGAATGTTCGGACATTTTACAAAGGGACAGCATCCGCAATAAATAACCACTTCCTTTCCTTTAGGAATATTTTTAAGATAGTTTCTTAATTTTTCAAGATTTTCAGGTTCATGGGTAGGACCAATATCCACTGAACCTTTGATAATGGCTTCCGGACCAACGGAAATAATCACCACATCTTTTGTTTTATTTTCGGTAATTCTTGCTGCCAGAAGCGCCGGATCCATAAGCTGACTTTCATTCCAGGGATCCTGTTTTTGCTGGGCAGAAAACTGGCTGAACATAGAGCATACCAGAAAAGCCATCATAAACAAATATTTCATTTTTCTAATTTTAACAAAGATATGAATTTAGCGGTGAGCTTTATGATGAGCATAATGATGTTTGACGCTTTTTAAGCGATCTGAGTCCAAATATTTTATATATTTATTCTAGAATACAGAGTACGTACCAACAAAAGCAAATCAATACAATGGAAGAAAAATTCCACCCTGATGTTATCATTGTAGGCACCGGATTAGCCGGGCTCACGGCTGCTATGGAAATTACCAATATCGGGAAAAAAGTACTTCTTCTGGACCAGGAAACAGAACAGAATATCGGCGGACAGGCATTCTGGTCGTTTGGAGGGCTTTTTCTGGTCAATTCTCCGCAGCAACGCAGATTAGGAATTAAGGATTCTTATGAGCTTGCCCTTCAGGACTGGAAAGGAACAGCAGGATTTGACCGTAAAGAGGATTACTGGCCAAGGAAATGGGCTGAAGCCTACCTTAAATTTGCTGCCTATGAAAAGTACAGCTACATTTCTAAACTGGGAATCAAACTGATGTTTATGGTAGGATGGGCAGAACGAGGAGACGGATCAGCAACGGGTCATGGAAATTCTGTACCCCGTTTTCATGTCAGCTGGGGAACCGGAACCGGTGTTGTGAAACCTTTTGTAGATAAAGCGTATGAAGCTCAAGAAAAAGGGCTCTTGCAAATGAAATTCAGGCATAGAGTGACTGAACTTATTCTGGAAAATGATAAAATCAAAGGTGTTAAGGGCGACATCCTTGAAAATGACGATAAAGAAAGAGGGGCTGCTACCAATAGAAACATCCTATCACCATTTGAATATCGCGCCGCTCATACCATTGTTGCCTCCGGAGGAATAGGGGCCAACCATGAATTGGTGCGGAAAAACTGGCCGGAAAGATTAGGAAAAGCTCCCGAAAATATGATATGTGGTGTTCCTGCCTATGTAGACGGCAAAATGATTGGGATTACAGAAAATTCCGGAGCACATATTATCAATCCGGACAGAATGTGGCATTATACGGAAGGGATACAGAACTGGAATCCGATATGGCCGAAACATGGCATCAGAATATTGCCTGGTCCTTCTTCCCTGTGGTTCGATGCTAAAGGTAACCGTTTTCCCGCTCCTTTCCTGCCTGGATTTGATACATTGGGAACTCTTAAACATATACAGAATACAGGATTTTCCTATTCCTGGTTTATTTTGACCCAGAAAATTATTAAAAAAGAATTTGCTCTTTCAGGATCGGAACAGAATCCGGATATTACCAATAAAGACTATACTCTTTTTCTGAAAAGGATCTTTGGAAAAAAAGCGCAGGGACCTGTAGAAGCTTTCAAGGAGCATGGAAAGGATTTTATTGTTTCGGATGATCTGCAGGATCTTGTCAAAAGGATGAATGAGCTGTCGGGTGATCATCTTTTGAATTATGAAAAAATTAAAGAACAGATCGAAGCCAGAGACCGGGAACTGGACCATAAGTTTTCGAAAGATACTCAGGTGAATTATATCCGTAATACAAGAAATTATATAGGAGATCAACTCAGTCGTGTGGCCGCTCCGCATAAGATATTAGATCCTAAAAATGGTCCCCTGATCGCTGTGCGCCTCAATATTCTGACCCGAAAAACACTGGGCGGAATAAAAACCAATCTTAACGGCCAGGTTTTAAGAGAAGATGACACGGTGATTGAAGGTCTTTACGCAGCAGGAGAAGCCGCTGGTTTTGGAGGAGGAGGAATGCATGGCTACCGGGCTCTGGAAGGAACATTTCTCGGGGGTTGTATCTTTTCCGGAATGAAAGCCGGACAATATATTGCCGGGCTAAAAAAGAATTCTGATTCTTAAAAGGCGAATAAACCATCTTGCTTTGTAAGCAAATGATGAATTTTTTGAAAGTCTGTATTGAAACATTAAGATGAAAAAAATGAACACATATTTCGATAACAAGGTGGTTTGGGTCACCGGAGCTTCATCAGGGATCGGAGAAGCTCTCGTTAATGAGCTGGCGGCAAAGAGCAGTGCGAAAATCATTCTTTCCTCAAGAAATAAAGATCTTTTGTATGCTGTTGCGGAAAAGGCAGGATTAAATGCCAACCGTTTCGCTGTACTTCCTCTGGATCTGGAAGATTATAAAAAAATGCCTGATATTGCAGCTGAAGCAATAGAACAATTTGGAAAAATTGATATCCTGATCAATAATGCCGGGCTCTCCCAGCGATCTTTGGCTATGGATACGGATATAGAAGTTGATAAACGTTTAATGGATATCGATTTTATTGGTACTGTCGCCCTTACGAAGGCGATTCTTCCTTATATGATCAGGAATGGCGGCGGACATATTGCAGTCGTTTCCAGTCTGATGGGCGTTTTCGGAGCTCCGATGCGCAGCAGTTATGCCGCTGCAAAACATGCCCTTCATGTTTTTTTTGATTCGTTGCGTGCTGAATTATATACAAAGAATATCATCGTGACCATAATCTGCCCGGGCTTTGTACAGACCAATATTTCGATCAATGCGGTGATTGGTAACGGCTCGCTACAGGGAACGATGGATGATGCTACGGAGAAAGGAATGCCTGCCGATATTTTTGCCGGAAAAATGCTTGCGGCGATCGGAAAAAAGAAAAATCAGGCTTCTATTGGTGGACAGGAAGTGATGGGAACCTATCTTAAAAGGTTCTTTCCTGCGCTTCTGGCCAAAATTGTCCTTAAGGCCAAAGTGGTGTGATGTCTGGAAGTTAAAGCTGGCAGAAGAAAGCAATGTTTAAGAGAATAATTACAGCTTAGTTTTATTAATTTTCCCTCGAACAAAACACTTTTTGTAAAGTCTGAAAGAAATAAAATAGGCTGGTCAAAGTTTAACCCCTGACCAACCTATTATTTTAATTGATTTTCAGATTCAAACTGCCTCCTTATGGTAAAGAGTTTTTCATCTGCTTTGAAAACTTTCTGATATAATTTTTGTTTTTCGCGTCCCAATTCAAGCATTTTTTCCTGTGCAGAACGGATTTCTTTTTCTGATTTACTGTATCGCATCAGTTTCTCCTGTTCTATTTCCTGTCTGGAAAACATAAAAAGGTCTTTCATGACACTGTAATAATTAACAGCCGCTTGTTGTACTTCCTTTCCTTTCTGAATACCTTCAGTATTCGCTTTTTCAATGTCTTTAATGATCGTATTGAATTCTGCTTCCTCCTTGTCAATAATATACAGCGCTTTTGTATAATCATGCGCAATAAGATCGTCCAGTTTAACAGACTCAAATCCTTTTTTACCGATTAGCATGGCAGATGTCTGGGATTCTTTTTTATCCAGAAATGATTGAAAATTTTAGGCATTTTTATTATTGCAGGAATAAAGAACGGTAAACACAGAAATAATCAGAAAGATCTTCAAAGATATTTTACAGACCATAGGAATCAATTTAAAAAATCAATTAAGGTAATGAAGCCGTTTTGTTAACGGCTGGGAACCTGCGCTTTGTCGTAGATTAATCCTTCAAACTTCAGTTCATTCCAAAAATCTGCAGGAATGATCGCATGAAGTCCTTCTATATTATCTTTGACCTGTTCCGTTTTACTGGCTCCGGGAATTATGGAAGCAAATTCATCAGAAGCTAATACAAAATGCAGTGCGGCATGTACAATATCGGTATTGTATTTTTTGGCGACTTCGGATATTCTTGCCCGTTTTTCTGCCATTCCTTTTGGAATAACGTCTTTGTAATTATATCTTTCTTTTCCGGCAATATACCCTGAATTATATCCTGCACCGGAGACCAGTTTTACGCCTGCTTTTTTAACTGCCGGAAGAAGCCTGTCAACTGCATCTTCATGTTCTAAGATTGAATATTGTGTTGCTGAAAGACAGATGTCTGGATCTGCGGATTCAATACAGTCTAAAATGGGTTCAATTTTATTTACACCCATTCCCCATGCTTTGATGATTCCCTGATCACGCAGTTCGGAAAGAACTTTGAATGCTCCTTCTCTGGCCTGTTTCAGAAAATAAGGATAACGGTCTCCTACCTGATCTTCAGAAAGGTCATGAACATAAACAATATCAATATGACTGAGCCCTGTTCTCTGCAGACTGTCCGCAACAGATCGCTTGATTGCATCGGCGGTATAATCATGTTTAAAATCATAGTTCAATGGTTTTTTCCACATGGTGGGTGGCACTTCGGATTCCGGAACTTCATGAAAAAGTCTTCCTACCTTTGTTGAAAATATAAAATCGTTTCTGTCTTTATCTCTGAGAAAATTTCCGAATCTACGCTCACTTTTTGTAAGTCCATACCACGGCGAGGTATCGAAGTACCGGATTCCCATCTCCCAGGCCTCCTGAAGTATCTGATGAGATTTTTCATCACTTATATTTTCAAAGGCAGTTCCGATGGCCACCCCGCCTAATCCTAATCTGTGCTTTTCCGTTAAAACGTCTGTTTTCATATGATTCTATTTAAGTATTGGTCATAAGCAAGATGCAAACATCGTGCAGACCTGTATTCAGTACATCATTTGCGGAGACCTTGGATCAGATTAAAAGCACTGTTTAATCATAGAAAATATACCCTATAAAAATTTATAAGAAAAATTTAAAAGTTACCAAAAACACTGACTTACAGTTTGTTATTTAACTCTTATGTCGTTTTCTTGCTTCCCGGGACGAAATTTTTATAAAGATATTTCATAAATTTACGAAACCATTACGGTTTTAAATTGGTTCCCAGGTGAAAATTCACAATAAAAAAAAGTATTTAAGCTTTCTGAAATTTAAAAGAGACTTTCAGGAGTACGGACTGGAAAAGGCACGCAGCTATGAGCTTATTCTTCACTGGCTGAATAACAGACTCAGCAGGAATCAGTTTCTGGTGCTCTCGGGAATTCTTGTGGGATGTACTGCCGGTCTTGCCGGAGTAATCCTGAAAACACTTGTCCATACCATTCACAATTTTATTACGCATATTCATTTTGAGTATCAGATTCTGTTTTATATTGTTTTTCCTTTTTTAGGGATTGTGCTGACAACAGGGATTGTAATTACTTTGTTTAAAGGGCAGGATAGAAAAGGAATTGGTGCGATCCTGTATGAAATTGCCCAGAATTCAAGTATCGTAGCTTCGGTAAAAATGTATTCTCAGGTCATTCAGAGTGCGGTAACGGTTGGTCTTGGGGGTTCTGCAGGGCTGGAAAGTCCGATAGCCGTTACGGGAGCCGCAATTGGTTCTAATTATGCACAAACTTACAGGCTTAGTTATAAAGAACGGACACTTCTATTGGCGGCAGGTGCTACAGCCGGAATCGCTTCTGCATTCAATGCTCCGATTGCCGGGATCATGTTTGCTTTTGAAATCCTTTTAACGGGTGTGGTGTTTACAGATTTTATTCCTCTTGTGGTAGCAGCGGTCTGTGGCAGTCTTTTATCCAGAATTTTGCTTCAGGAAGATATCCTTTTCAGGTTTTATACCAGAGAGCCTTTTAATTATAAAAATGTACCTTATTACCTTATTCTGGGGATTGTAACCGGATTGTACGCCCGTTATTTTGTCGTTATTTCCCAAAAAGTAGAGCATTTTATCAAGGGACTAAAATTGTCCAGAATGCGTAAAGCGATGTTTGGAGGTTTGGTACTTTCGCTGTTATGCGTTCTTTTTCCTCCGTTGTTCGGGGAAGGATATGAAACAGTAAAGGCATTTACCAATGGAAGTACCCACTCTATCATCAGAAACAGCTTTTTCAGATATTTTGAGATTGGCGACTGGACCATCATTATATTTTTGGTGCTGGTATGCCTTTTAAAAGCTTTTGCGACGTCTTTTACCATCTTCAGCGGAGGTAATGGCGGAAACTTTGCCCCGTCTCTTTTTGCGGGCGGTACCGTAGGTTATTTGTTTGCATTGGTTTGCCAGCATATCGGGTTTACAGATGTCCCGGTGACGAATCTTGTTCTGGTCGGAATGGCAGGAGCAATGAGCGGTGTGCTTTATGCGCCGCTTACCGCTATATTCCTGATCGCTGAGTCCAGTTTTGGATATGATCTTTTTATTCCATTGATGATTGTTTCCATTATTTCTTATCTTATTGCCAAATGGTTCTCTCCGATCTCTCCGGAACTTAAATCTCTGGCTGATCAGGGAAAAATATTCACGAACAAACATGATAAAAACCTTCTTTTTGCTTTAAGAACGGAAGATTTTATCGACCAATATTCTGAAACGATCAATGAAAATGCTTCGGTGACAGAATTATTCGAACTGGTAAAAAATGGAAATAAAAATATTTTTGCAGCGGTTGATGAAGCCGGGAAACTGAAAGGTATTCTTACTCTGGATGATATCCGCCCTTATCTTTTTAACAAAGAAATGGATCATCTGCAAACTGTGGCTCAGATTATGAAAGCCCCACCCGCGGTAATTTATCCTGAAAATCAACCTTTGGAAATCCTCCAGATTTTTGATGATACGGGCGTATGGAATCTTCCTGTAACCAATGAATATAATGATTTTGTAGGATTTATCTCAAAATCTTCTATCCTGATGAGCTACAGACAGCTTTTAAAAGAATATTCTGATTAATCTTTAAACTTAAAAAAGTCTGTATAATCTGCAAGATCTGCGGTATTTAAAGATAAAATCAATGATTTATAATAGAGAAAAGCGGTCTTTTGAGGCCGCTTTTGTCATGATATTCTTTCTTACTAAAAGATCCGTTCAATACAACCGAACGGATCTTTATAATTAATTGAAAATGAATACGTTATTCCTGAATTTATTTACTTGCCTGGTTAAGCAATTCAATATCTTCCTGATCTAAAATAAGTTGTGGAGCTTTGAATAAAGTATCCAACTGAGATGCACTTGTGGCACTCACAATGGGTGCTGTAATCAATGGATTAGCCAGAAGCCATGCCAATGCAGTTGTTCCCTGTGTCGTCTGGTGTTTTTCGCTGACCTGATCCAGCGCTTTCAAAACTTCAAGCCCTTTGTCGTTAAGGTATTTTCTTACCCCTTCACCTCTCTGACTTTTCCCCAGATCTTCTTCTCTACGGTATTTTCCGGTAAGAAATCCCGCAGCTAATGACCAGTAAGAAAATACACTGAGATCAAACTGTTCTACCAGCGGAGCATAATTTTTTTCAAAACCTTCTCTTTCCATTAAATTGTAATGAGGCTGCAATGCGACATATTGGGGAAGATTATTTTTTTCTGCAGCTTCAAAGGAGGCTTTCAAACGCTCCGGAGACAGATTGGAAGCGGCAATATAACGCACTTTCCCGGCTTTTATGATCTCATCGTAGGCCGAAAGTGTTTCTTCCACCGGTGTTGTATGATCATCAAAATGAGTATAGTAAAGATCAATATGATCGGTCTGCAATCTTTGTAAAGATTCGTCCACAGACTTTAGAATATGTTTTTTGCTGATATCGAAACCATGTTCTTTAGTTTCGGATCCTACTTTGGTAGCCAGCACAATATTTTGGCGGTTGGAGCGGCTTTGCATCCATTTTCCGATGATCTCCTCAGACTGTCCTCCTTTTCCGTTCACCCACCATGAGTACGTGTCTGCGGTATCTATGAAATTGAATCCTGCATCGGTAAACCGGTCTAATATATCAAAAGACTGCTTTTCGTCAAGCGTCCATCCAAAAACATTCCCTCCAAAATTAATTGGTGCCACCGAGAGATCTGTGTTTTTTATCTTTCTTTTTTCCATAAAAATAGAATTGTCATTAAAATATTAATAAGGATCTAAGGTAAGAAATATAAGAGGGATTCCAGATTCAAAATAAACATACCCCTTATAGTTATTATAAATGGAAAAGCTTATTCTGCCTCGGTTTTTTGATTCCTATTCAAAGAATCAGACCGGTAGAGCATGATCAAAAATCAAATAAAAAACAGCCTCCACGATGGAAGCTGTTGACTCTATCAATTTAAAAAAATACGGTTTACTTGTCAACCTGAGGAATTTCAATGGCTGTAAGCATCAGTTGGTATTCCTGCAATTGCAGGTCAATGGTTTTCAATCCGCTTTTAAAGAAAGTTGATGTATTAAACAGGTGATGATAATAGTCAATCCCTTCGAGCATATTTTTTTTGAAGGTATTCCACTTTTTGGTTTGGGAATGAGTGATCTGTGCTGATGAACCGGCAATTTCTTTTTTAAGATAGTCTATGTACATTTTCAATTCATTGATGAACATATTCGGACGCTGGTTATCAGGAAGGATATTGGCGTTTCCGTAAATATGTTTCACCATCTCTGAAAGCGAGACTTCTTTATCAAAGAAAGCCAGATTAGGTCCCGGACATATCACTACGCCTTGCTTTTCACCTTTTATTTCCAGATTTTGCTCCATGTAAGCGGCATTCACCAATCCTACACACAGACAGGCTTTGTCTGTAATTTCTGTTTTTTTTCTGTTAAACTCTTCAGGTGTTAATTCCTGATCAGCTTTAAGTTCTTTTAATTTAATATCCTGATACTTCTTAGATGCAGTACAGGTTCCCTGCGGTGAAAATTCTTTGCTTAATGCCAGCAGTTTTTTGGGACAAGAACTTCCATATTTTCCTGCGGCTTCTTTACGCTCTTTCAATACTTCATTGGAGGTCCCTCTTACCGTGTTGAAAGGAACTCCCAAAGGCGAAATATTGCTGAGATAGAAATCTTTTTCTCCTGATTTTAAAAGCAGGTTTCTTGTTTCCGTATCTACAGAAGTCGCTTCAGGAACCAATAAAAACGGAGAACCCCATCCAACACTGTCTACATGATAGTTTTCGATCAGGAATTCATGTTCTTCAGAGGTTCCTACCCCGCCCTGAACGGTAATTTTCATTTCCAGAGGTTCAGAAACCCTGTGTTTACCTTTCTGCTCCAGTGCGGCAATCATTAAGGAGTGCGCAGACTGGATCAGATCATTTTTTTTCTGCTTAAATTCTTCCATGATAGGTCCCAGCAACATGCCTTCCGTAGCAAATGCATGGCCTCCGCAGTTCAGTCCGGATTCAATTCTGTATTCTGAGATCCATAGTCCTTTTTTGGCAAGAAAATTTCCCTGAATCATTGCTGAGCGGAAATCACTTACCTTAAGAATAATTTTCTTTTTCAGAATACCGTTCTGATCGGGAAAGAAATCATCAAATTCTTCAATATAGCTGTACAAACGGGGATTCATCCCGGCAGAAAGTACCATTGAAGAAGATAATTTACTTTGTGCAAAACCACGAAGTGAAGCGTGAGCATCATTGAACATGACAGGAAGCTGTTCGCCTTTTTTATAATTGTCTTTGTCAACTTTCGTCATGATGTTGACATCAATACTTCCCGGCTTTAGATTAGATTCAATAAAGTTCTTAATGCCAGAGCCCAGATTGTCTTTTTGACTGACAAGATTTTGAAGCCCTGTTTTCAGATCTGAAGTATTGGGCAGAATGGCGATAAAGTTCTTAAGTGCCTCCTTGTTTTTGGTGATTTCCTGTTTGAAAGATTCAAATTTTTCATTCACGATATCATCTACCATATCCAGGTAAGCCGTAATTCTTTTCGCCCTGTAATCTTCTGTTTTTGTTGAAATCCCAAAATAATCAAGATTGAATTTCTTGTTATAAAAGCCTTTCATTTTTTCCAGGATCTCATCATCAATAATGGAAATAACGGAAGAGATTCCATATTGGGCAACACGGATCGGACTGTCTATAGTATAGGCCAGACCCATTACCGGAATATGGAAATTGTGTAACGGTTTATGTGTCATTTTATTTTGATAAAAATTCTTTCGGTAAGAATGAATTAACCTCCCGGAATACTCTATTTCCATTGAAACGAGTACTTCAGTCCGAAACTTTAATTACCTAAATTTATCATTTTAATATTAGCTATGCATAAAATAACACTTATAATATCGGAAATATGCTAAATATCATTCTTTTCGGATTCTTATCTGATGAAATGAATGTTTTTATACAATATGCGCCATCTGTTTAACCTGTGGGCGTTTTTCAGGAAAACAATCCCGAATTTATTTTAAGTTCCACAGATTAAAGAGATAGCGCAGATTATTTTGCAGGTTGGAATATTTATTCCGCTTTATTTTTAAGCATCATCAACAGACTGTACGCCCCTTTTTGTACGATTTTTTTATCCTTAAGAAACTCGGCTTTAAGGATTTCCGTAAACTGATCATCTGAAATTCCCACATTGACAGGGATCATTTTATAACTGGCTTTTCCAAGGTCTTCAAAAACATAGTTTTTATTTTCAAAAGAAACGACGGATTCATTCGGAAGCCCCAATGTATTTCTTCCGCTGATGCTTACTTCTGCATTGATGTACATTCCTTTCACAAATTCAGAATGTGGCGAAGACAGTTTGGCCACTGCCATAGCAGCACCTCCGTTTTCAATGCTGGGAACTACACTCACGATTTTTGCATTCAATTTAAGATCAGGGTTTTCATTACTGTACACCATAATACCCTGTCCTGTTTTGATATCATTGATATCGTTTTCAAATACTTTCAGTTCAAGCAACAATCCGGCAGGATTGATCAGTTCAAATACCGTATCTGAGGGATTGATATATTGACCACTATTAACCATGATCTTACTTACAAATCCACTAAATGGCGCAACAATATTGATCCTGCTTCTGATGTTTCCTGAGCTCAGTCCTTTTGCATTGATCCCTATGATTCTCAGTTTCTCCTCCAAACCTTTTAAAGTGGCATGAAGCGTTGAATAATCAGCCTGAGCGGTCTGCAAAGTCTTATCACTGCTTGCTTTGCTGATATTAAGGTCTTTCTGACGGTTAAGATTCAGTCTGGCAGATTCGAGTTGTGCCTTTGTCACCAGATAATCCTGCTGAAGCTGTATAAACTGCGGATCTTCCACCACAGCAAGAATCTGTCCTTTTTTGAAATGGCTTCCGCTAATGACATTAATGGACTTGATATGTCCGCCCATAATACTGGAAACAGAGCTTATATGAGAGGGTGCAATCTCTGCCTTTCCGTTCAGTCGTACCAGTTTTTCCATCGTTCTGCTTTGAATAATGGTCGTGGTCACTCCTACGGTTTGCACTTGCTTTTCTGAAAGCCGGACGGTATTTTCTTTATTTTTTACGAATTTTTTGTTCTCGTAAACTGTTTTTTCCTCTTCTTTTTTTCCTGAACAAGAAGAAAGGACAATGGCTAAACTGAGGCTGTATATAGATATTTTTTTGAATGACATTCCGCTGTTATTTTGAAATTAAGTAATTGAATTCTGCTGCAATCTGATTAAGTTTTTCCAGGTGATCAATGTAATCGGCTTTTGTTTTTACAGCCTGATTGACCAGTAAAACCCAGGTCATATAATCGATTTCTCCGGCGTCCATCTGCTTTTGTGCAGCGGCTAAGATAGTTTCTGACTTAGGAAGCTGCTTCTGTTCATAATTTTCAATGATCTTCTTTTGATTCATGTAATTACTTACCTGCTGTGCTATTCTGTTTTTAAGCTCAATTTCTTTGCGTTGATATTCGTTTTCGGAAACGGCAATTTTAGCCTGTGCAGCTTTAGCCAACGCCCGCTGACCTTTGGTAAATAATGGAATTCCTACGCCGACCTGAACAGAGTTAAAACGGTTATTATTAATGTTCTTCATGCTTTGATTCGTATAGCCCACAAGAAGTTCCGGAAGAAGTTTACTTTTTTCGAGCTGTACTTCGGCCTCATTTATTTTGATCTGTTGCTGCAGATATTGAAGTTCAGGATGCTGATTGATCAATTCTTCAGAGAGCTGAAGGCTGATATTCATGATCGACTGATCAGCCACAGGCTGGTACGGCTTTTCAGACTGAAGCAATAACTGAAGCTGCAATTTCGCCACGTTCAGATCATTTTCAAGGGTATTAAGCTGTAGATCTGCCTGCTCTTTTTGGATGGACCCGGTAGATTCCTCTAAGATATTGGCCTCGCCTTTCTTTAATCTTAAACTGGCTTTGTCTGCAAAATTCCGGTACAGGCGGCTGATGTATTCCAGCACTTTTTTCTTTTCCTGAAGGATTAATATCCTGTAAAAAACATCTGAAACTTCCTTTCTAAGCTGAGCTTTGGTCAGATTTTGATTGATCACACTTGCTGTCCATGAAGCATCAAGCATCTGTTTTCTTTTTGAATACACCGTTGGAAAACTGAACCTTTGGGATACGGAAAACGAATTGTCGGTTTCCTGTCCCTGAATCTGTCCGATAGCACCTGCTACTTCCAGTTGTGGAATATCCAGATAGCTTCCTTTAAGTTTTTCCTGATAATCTGAGATCAGCTTTGAATTTTTAAGTGTTCCGTTTTGCTGATACGCCTTTTCCAAAGCCTGTTCATAGGTAATGTTTTCCTGTGCGCTGACTCCTGCTACCGAAAGCAATAATGCTAACACAGACAGTTTTTTATAATTGTTTCTTTTAGAGAATTTCATTTTCTTTTTATTAATACGTTCAAATAAGACATAAAGAATAGGAAGGACAAATAGGGTAAGCAATGTTGCCAGCATCAATCCTCCGATCACGACGGTCGCCAAAGGCCGTTGTACCTCCGCTCCTGCACCGCTGCTCAGTGCCATCGGAAGGAAACCTAAAGAGGCCACAAAAGCCGTCATTAAAACAGGGCGAAGTCTGATTCTGGTTCCCATCAGTACAATTCTGCTGGTATTGGTGATTCCGTTCTTTTTTAATCGGTTAAACTCGGATATCAAAACAATTCCGTTAAGTACCGCAACTCCGAAAAGGGCAATAAATCCAACCCCTGCACTGATGCTGAAAGGCATTCCTCTTAAAGCCATAAAATACACGCCACCAATAGCCGATAAAGGAATCGCTGTATAAATGATCAGACTGTGTTTTACAGAACCGAAGGCAAAAAACAGCAGTAAGAAAATCATCACCAATGAAATCGGAACGGCAATTCCCAGTCTGGCTTTGGCTTCGTTTAAGTTTTCAAAAGCACCGCCATAAGAAATGGTGTAACCAGAAGACAGTTTCAGTTCTTTGTCTGCTTTCTTCTGAAGCTCTTCCACAATACTCTGCACATCTCTTCCCCGTACGTTGAATCCCACGACAATTCTTCTTTTGGTATCTTCCCTTTGAATCTGATTCGGGCTGTCTTTCAATTCTACTCTGGCTAATTGAGATAATGGGATCTGCTCTCCTGAAGCTGTAGGAACGAGCAGATTTTGGATACTGGTCATGTCTTTTTTATGCTCGTTATCCATCCGGACCACAATATCAAACTTCCTCTCACCTTCATACAAGGCGCCTGCAGTCTGTCCTGCAAAAGCCATATTGATCACCCTGTTGATTTCTGCAACAGAAATACGATGGCGTGAAAGTTCTGCACGGTTATAACCGATAACAACCTGAGGAGCTCCTACAACAGGTTCCAGGTATAAATCCTGAGCTCCTTTCACCGTATTGATGATCCCGCCGAGTTTTTTCGCATATAAGGCAAGACTGTCCAGATTTTCACCGTAAATTTTACAGACGACATCCTGTCTGGCTCCTGTCATCAGCTCATTAAAACGCATTTGTACAGGAAACTGGAATCCGGTGGTCAATCCCGGAATTACCTTAAGTGATTCGCTCATTTTTGCTGAAAGTTCCGGGAATGAGGTGGCGGATGTCCACTCGTTTTTAGGTTTTAAAACAATGATCATATCTCCGGCATCCATTGGCATAGGCTCTGTTGGAATTTCTGCACTTCCGATCTTCGTCACCACTTTTTCTACTTCCGGAAATTGTTTCAGAAGAATTCCTGCAGCCTGACTGGTTACCTTTTTGGTCTCGTTGATATTACTTCCCTGCAGAATACGCATTTCAACAGCGAAATCACCTTCTTCCAGAGATGGAATAAACTCTCCGCCCATTCTTGAAAGAATCACCAGTGCTCCTGCAAAAAGGGCCATCACGATAAGAAGGATCGTTTTTCTGAATTTAAGAGCTTTCATCAGGAGTTTCTGATGACCGCTTTCCACTTTAGCCATCACTCTGTCTGAAATATTGTCTTTTTCTTTTTTCTTTCTGCTTAAAACAAGGGAGCTCATCATGGGGATATAAGTCAGAGAAAGTAAAAATGCACCTACCAAAGCAAAAGCAACGGTTTGTGCCATTGGCTTAAACATTTTCCCTTCAATGCCCTGCAGCGTAAAAATAGGAAGGTAAACAATAAGGATAATGATCTGTCCGAACACGGCACTGTTCACCATTTTTGATGCAGAACCGGAAACCTGCTCGTCCATTTCTTTTTGGGTGAGCATATTGTCTTTTCCGAAATGTTTTTTATGCGCCAGCTGATGGAGAACAGCTTCAACGATAATGACGGCTCCGTCTACAATCAATCCGAAATCCAATGCTCCTAAACTCATTAAATTTCCACCCACTCCAAAAATGTTCATCATGATGATGGCAAAAAGCATGGCTAAAGGAATAACTGACGCCACTAATAATCCTGCTCTGAAATTTCCCAAAAATAGAACAAGAATGAAAACAACTATCAGAGCTCCTTCCATAAGGTTGGTTTTCACTGTACTGATCGTATTATTAACCATCTTAGCACGATCCAGGAAAGGTTCCACCACAACACCTTCGGGTAAGGATTCCTGGATCTTTTCAAGCCTTTGCTTAATATTGCCGATGACCTCATTGGCATTTTCACCTTTTAGCATCAAAACGATAGCGCCTGATACTTCTCCGGTGTCATTATAGGTCATAGCTCCGTATCGTGTAGCAAAGCCTATTTTTACAGAAGCTACATCTTTAATAAGAACAGGAATTCCGTCTCTGGTATCCGCCACCTGAATATTCCCGATGTCTTCGGCACTTCCTAAAAGGCCTTCACTACGGATAAAAAGAATGGTTTCTTTTTTCTCAATATAGGCACCGCCGGTATTCTGGTTGTTCTTTTCCAGTGCGGCAAAAACATCGTTGATATTAATGTTAAAAGCCTGTAATTTATTGGGATTAATGGCAATTTCGTATTGTTTCAGCTTACCACCGAAACTGCTGACATCTGCTACGCCTTTTGTTCCCAAAAGCTGACGTCTGATCACCCAGTCCTGGATAGTTCTGAGTTCGGTTTCGTCATAGACATTTTCGTAGCCTTTTTTAGCTCTTACAACATATTGAAAGATCTCTCCGAGTCCTGAGGAAATCGGTCCCAGTTCCGGTGTTCCAATTCCGTCAGGAATATTCTCCTGAACCAGCTGAAGACGTTCCTGAACCTGCTGACGAGCCCAGTAGACATCTGTTTTATCGTCGAAAACGACGGTTACCAGTGATAATCCAAAACGTGAAAAACTACGGAGTTCAGTAATTCCGCTGATGTTGCTTGTGACCTGTTCTATCGGAAAAGTAACAAGACGCTCGATATCTGCGGCTCCATAGGAAGGCGCAGTAGTAATAATCTGAACCTGATTGTTGGTAATATCCGGCTGGGCATCAATAGGAAGTTTGGTGGTTTCATAGATACCAAGAAGGATCAGCCCCAGAGTAAAAAGGGCAATGATGAGTTTATTCTTTACAGAAAACTCAATAATTTTATTTAACATGGAAAAATTATTAATTGATAAGTAACAAGAAATTGACTGCTTCAAGGAAAAAACCTAAAGCATTAATTTTCAATTTAAAATCAATTATGAGAATCGAGGGGGCTGGAAAATACGGGAAAGATAAAGACTTGGAAAGTTTTTTTCCTGATAAGTACTGTTTTTCTGAGGTATCCTGAATTCTTCAGGTTTTTCTATATGGAAAGTGATTTCAGGAAGCTGGGCAGTGACCATCAGCACAATGGGCGGATTAATGAACGGAAGTTTCTGGTCTGTAGCCCAATCTGAGTCTTCTTTATGGTTGTCATAGTGTTCCATCACAAACTCTGCGAAGTTTCCTTCATATTCCATAAGATGTTCCACAAATAAGGGCACTTTTAGCACTTCCGCCGTATTGGTGGTAGCAAGCACATACATCATCGAACATACTATGGAAAGCCATTTTAACATTGCGGTGCAAATATAGGGCTTAAATTTTTCCTAAAAATGAATCTTCATATTAATTTTATAAGAAATTTTCCCTGTATCAGAAGTCTTTCCCATTCATAGTATTCATTCTAAAAAAGGAAATATCGTGTAAATAATTAGAGATCAGTGATCTTATTTCATCATTTCCCAGAATATAAGCCATCACATTTAAAGTGTTTCTACGGAAATTTTTCTTTACACCTTCTTATTTTCTCTGGTTTTTACTGGAATAATAACATCGTATGGTAAAGAAAAATCTGAAAAAAGGCAGATTATTTTTTATTCAAAATCCAGAAAGCCGTCTGAAAGTCTTTTCCACTGGATCTTGGAAATCCCCATGATTCCGCCCGTAGCTACCATAAGGTTTCTGACAATATCTGCAAATCCAGCATTGAAATTTGGACTTTCATTTCTTCCGTAAACTGCTGCTTTTAAATGAGTGGGTGTTCTGGAAATGATAAACGTAGATGTTGATTTACTGCTGTAAAAATGAGCAATATGGTCTTTTTTAGAGTTTTTAGGGTCTCTTGAAGGACGGCAGGTCATGACAATACTTTCTGTGCTGTTGTCCTCCTCAAAGCACATATCCGTAATTTCTACCCAATCATAACCTCTTGCTTCTTTTTCTCCCGGACCGGGAATATCAATCCTCATACAATCGCCTATCTGCGGCATTCTTTGGGCCTCATTCCCTGAAGAATCATAAATCTTAAATGCGGCAAATCCTTTCCCACAGTAGCTTTCCCATCTGTTAACATCGAAAAACCTGTCTTTCAGGAGTTCAAATTTTAGCGCAATAAGTGCAGGGTCAAACTGCTTTTGACTTTCTGTATCGTGAAATCCACCGGACTGCTGTTCCGGCACTCCTTTGATCTGCTTTGGTTTCATTATCTTGAATTTGGACTAAGGTATGAAAACGATTAGGATTTATTGATGAGCAGAATCACAACATAAAATTTTTATCTGCTTACTTCTGAAAACAAATATTTTCGCAAACTAATGCAATAAAATCTTAGCGTTTAAAAAAGTTTCTTAAATAAAAAAACCTCTCAATAGAGAGGCCTGATGTTAAAATGTAATGTATTGAGATATATGGAGTGCTTAATGTTCATCATCAAAAGTAAAAAATAAGGGATGATGTATTTTATGACTGGAGTCATGTTGTGGTAATTTTGTTATCAATATGTTAAATTTTAAATATTATATTGATTTTTTATGAACTAATATTTATTTTTGGATGATAAAATAATAAACCGTAAAGTGAATTTTTTTTTAAAAATTCAATTCCAGACTCTGTATGCCAGATATTGCTATGATAATCGATGAAGAACTTTTACTTTCCTCAGGAGCCGACCTGATGAATTATGCGGTCAATGATGTTGTTTTTAGAGAGGGAGATATGCCCAAATATTATTTTCAGATCAAAACCGGAACCGTCAAAATCAACAACTACCATGAAGATGGACGGGAAATCATTCACAGTGTTCCTTTTGACGGGCATTGCCTTGTGGAGAGTGCTCTGTTTATTGATAAAGCCTACCCAGTGAATGCCGTGGCTATGACTGGCTGTGAGATCATCAGGCTGGAAAAAAGTAAATTTCTGTCGCTTATAGGCAATTCCCCCGATCTTATGACAAAACTCTACAGATATACGGCAGAAAGAATGTATTACAGGCATGTGATGATGAATAATATTTCAGCACCGGACCCAGGAACCAAAGTAAAACGGGTAATGGAAAGTCTGAAATCCTATAATCAATACACCAGCAAATATTCTTACCAATTTCCGTTTACGCGGCAACAGCTGGCCTCTCTTACCGGTTTATGTGTAGAAACGGTGATCCGGGTGGTCAAAAAAATGGAGAAGGAAAAAACAGTGAGGATACAAAACGGTAAAATATTTTATTGATCATTATTTTAGAAAGGTTATTTTCTACATTCCAACCCTGCCTATCATTCCTGTGATCTAGGGTATCAGTAACACTTATTGGGTAAGCTCCTTCATAGACTGGATCTTTTTTATCCAGTGCAAAAAGGATTGCAAAAAACTAAAAGAAAAAGAGCATTAGCAGCAGTCCTTATTTTTAAATGAAATTCATAATTTTTTAATATTTATGCCATTATTGTGGTTTTCATAATGGAAATTTTGTTTATATTTGTGCTTCGAAATAATTTTTTTTCATCATTTGTGTTTTTTTAAGGTCTCCTGATTCAGGGGACCTTTTTTATTATGTGCAGGCGTAAATGTTTATTTCATACGTATGTGAAAATATAATTGCGAATTAAGGGTTACCATGTCAAAATTCAAAATCAACATCGTTGAAGGTCCGCTTTAAAGCAAAAGAAATATATCCTGCAATAGGCGCTTCTTACGGAGATATATTGACAGGAGCGTGGTCAACAATGGTTTAAAATAAAATGAGTGCAAATGCTTATTTAAATTCCAGAATATTAAAAATTACACTAATCATCTTACTGTGTTGTTTTCACAAAATCCGTTGGCTTAGACTGCATCACAGACTGGAAACTTCTTGTAAAAGCCTGCACACTCCTGTACCCTACTTTGTACGCAGTTTCCGAAATTGTAAGGTCGCCCGAGCTCAACAATTCAAGACTTTTGATAATTCTCAGAATCTGCTGATACTTACTCAATGTCATTCCGGTTTCTTTTTTAAAGATACGTTCCAGTGTTCGCAGGGAAAGCAGGGAGATTTCACTGATATCTTCTATCCTGATATCTTCCTGGTAATGTTTGTGAAGGTATTCAATTGGTTTCGACAATCGTTTATCTTCCGGAAGGCTGATGTGCAATTTCAGTGAATGTTCCACAAAACGTGGCAGCTCATTAAAAAGGGCCTGTAAAAATATCATCTCATCCGGATCATTTACTGTGCTTTTTGACCATCTCTCTGAATATTTTATCATTTCTTTTAAAACAGGAGGAACTGAAAAAATATTGATCTCATGATGAAAAACACTTTTTTTTTCTACATCAGCAAACATGATCATCAGTTTGATCTTCTCAGAATGTGAATTGGTTTTATGCAGAGATCCGGGAGGAATCCAGGCTGCATGGTTTTGTGGAAGCAGATAAATCTTCCCATCCACGGTGATGTACTGGAATCCGCTTTCTACATATACCAATTGGCCTTTTTCATGGGTATGAAGGATATCATCATGCCGCCAGTTTTCTTCAAACCATACAAAATAAGGTTTACCCAATTCTTCAATGGCTATTGTATCGTGTGGATTCATGTCGTTTTAGGTTAAAACTTTGGCAAAATTAAACAAAACAACTGAATTAATTTTGCAATAAATGTTTATTGTATGACGAAGAATGAAACAAGAAAAAATGCTTCTTACGTTCTGATGCTGATTAATGTACTGGTTGTAATCCTGGTTTCCAGTAATCTCAGATCTCCTATTATTTCTGTATCTCCTGTATTGACAGATATACGGAATGCTCTGAAACTGGATAGTTTTCAGGTGAGCCTGCTTACTTCTATTCCCCTCTTTATGTTTGCCACCTGTTCGGTTTTGGTCAGCAGATTTTCACATCAATTCAGTATCAGCAGATTTCTGATGTATTCTCTTATAATTTTGAGTTTTGGTCTGTTTTTACGAATTACAGGATCTCTCTGGATGCTTTTTGCGGGGTCTGTGTTCATAGGACTGGGTATTTGTATAGGAAATGTGGTGACTCCGGGCTATATCAAGAATAATTTCCCAAAACAGATTGGTCTGATGACCGGGATTTTTGCCGTTTCCATGAATCTTACTGCGGCACTGGCATCAGGTTTCAGTGTAAAAATAGGCGAATGGACGGGTTTCGGATGGCGTGGTTCACTGGGAATCTGGCTTGTGATTGCTGCTCTGGGATTATTCGTTTTGATTCTTGAATTAATTTTCAATAAAAGAAATCCGGATCAGGCAAAGGCGACAGTAAGCCGTTCTGATTTTAATATGTTTAAATCTGCTCAGGCATGGAACATCAGTATTTTTATGGGCTTACAGTCGCTGTTTTATTATTGCATTATGGCCTGGCTTCCTTCGTTCCTGACGGATTATAAAATGCAGGGTGAAAGTACGGGATGGGTGCTGTTCGTGATTCAGATTACCATGATTCCTGTTACTTTTTGTGCACCTATTATTGCCGGAAAAATGAAAAACCAGCGGATTCTGATTGTTTTTATCTGTACGCTAATGTTTGTAAGCACAATGATGTTTGCATGGCTGCAGTCTCAATGGATCTATGCTAATGCTATGATTATCGGGATCTCCAATGGCCTGTCTTTCAGTTTATCGATTCTGTTCTTTTCAACAAAGACAAAAAACAGCGCCAATGCAGTAAAAATATCGGGAATGGCCCAATCTGTAGGCTACCTGATTGCAGCATTTGGACCTCCGGTATTTGGAAAACTTCATGACTGGGATATTTCATGGAAGAGTTCTTTCTATTTTTTAAGTTTTGCTGTCCTTGTGATGTTTTATTTCGGAATGAAGGCCGCAAGAAATCAATATGTTGAAGATTGACAGAGGTATTCAAGAATTTTATAACAGCTGAAATAAAGATCATTATTTCAAATCTTTCGTGTAGGTCCAAACTAACTTTACGATCTTCAGATGCGACATTTTAATTCAAATAAAATCAATGTAAATAATTTGCTACTGCATTTAAACATACGTATGCAGTAGATTTTTCACTATAAATCTGCCATTAAAAATGGTGGTATTAAGTATTGTGATCTTTTTATTTGAATCATTTTAATTTTTACATCAAAACAGTCTTGCTTTATTAGCAAGACTGTTTTGAAATTAAGGACTGGTATCTTTTATTTTCCTAATTTAGAAACGACTTCCTCTAAGTTGATTTGCATTACCTTTTGTCCATCTGCTGTGCTAAAATCTTGGAATAATTCTGTAACCGTTGCATTTGCTGATAAAACCTTTGCGCCGATTTGTCTGAAATAATCGAATGAAGTTTCATCAGCCAGTTGGCTCATACTTCCGCTTGCGTCGGCTACTACAATTACATTATAACCTAATTCAATGGCAGACGTAACAGTATGCAAAAGGCATATATCTGTTGTAAGACCACAAATAACCAGGTTTTTTCTGTTAAGATTTTTTACAGCAGTTTTAAAATCAGGGTCGATAAAGCAGTTCAATGTTCCCCCTCTTTTAATTCTGTTATCAAATTGTTTTGGGGCTGTTTTCTGAATGCCATCCCAAGTCAGACCAATTTGCTCTTCCATAGTAGTGGTAATCAGTAAAGGGACATTTACTTCTGCTCCGACTCTCGCAAGCATACGTAAATTATTTTCTACATTTTTTTTATCCTGACTGTAAATCCAATCCATTGTAGATGTTTGATGGTCAACTAATAGGATTGCCGAATTTTGTGGGGTAAATTGTTCCATTTTTTTTAATCTTTTGCTGTTAATAATGATGCAAAAATAATTACATTTACTTTCTATACTACCGTTGTTACCTACAGGTAAGTAGTTACGTTCAAGTAAGTGAACTGAAAATCATACATATATGGAAAATAAAGAGCCACTTTGTCAGTTTAAGTTAATGGCATCCAGAGATGCTTTGGAAGTTATTCAGGGTAAATGGCGTATTCCAATTATTATTTCGCTTACCTATGGAAAAAAAAGATTTGGTGAAATTCATCGGGATATAGCTGATATTTCTCCTAAAATGTTGTCACAGGAATTGAAATCATTGGAAACGAATAAAATCATTACAAGAACATTATTTGATACTAAGCCCTTAACAGTAGAATATTCTTTAACTCCATTGGGCTTGTCAACAACTAAATTGTTAGATGAGCTATTAAACTGGGGCATTCATTTCCGAAATGAAGTTGTAGGTAAATAGTATTGATCATCAAAAATAGGATGATCATTTTTTAACTTTTATTTTTCTCTGTGGAACACCATAGAAAAATTCACATATTTTAAGCTTATCTGAGGGCCAAAAGAATCACAGCCTTGAAGATTAAAAACAAAAAAAGTCTCATCAAGAGACCTTTTTTATGCAGAGCAAAAGTAATATATGCCTTTAAAGATTTTCATGAAAAAATGTTTCCAGTTTTTCAAAAGGAATCAATTGGGTTTTATCATACAGATCTACATGTCCCGCGTTCGGAACATAATACAGTTCTTTCGGTTCGGCGGCAAGTTGATAAGCCGCTTCACTGAATTCTTTTGAGTGCGCCTGATCTCCTGTAATAAACAGCATGGGTCTGGGAGAAATGCTTTCTATGTCATTAAGAGGATAGAAATTCATGAATTTGGTATTACTGCTCAATGTGGGATGGGTAGTCAACTCCGGCGAACTTCCTTTCGGAGTATATTCTCCCCTCGAAGTCCTGTAAAAATCATAAAATTCGCGTTGTATAGGAGGTGTATTTTTGTCCAGTTGGTGAACAGTTCCGCTTGTATATCTCCTTTTTCCGCCTGTAAATTCTACGTAACGCTGTTCTGCAGCTTCCTTAATGATTTTCTTTCGCTGTTCGAGACTTTGAGAATGATTCAGTGCATTTCGGTTGGCCGCCCCCATATCATACATACTCACGGTTGCTATCGCTTTCATTCTGGGGTCAATTTTCGCTGCACTGATCACAAAACTTCCGCTCCCGCAAATACCGATAATGCCAATTCTGTTCTTATCAATGAATGATCTTGTTCCGAGAAAATCAACGGCGGCACTGAAATCTTCTGCATAGATATCTGGAGCCACAGCATTTCTCGGTTCTCCGGCACTTTCTCCCCAAAAGGAAAGATCAATCGCTAAGGTTACAAAACCTTTCCCGGCCATTTTGGATGCATACAAATCAGCACTCTGCTCCTTTACCGCACCCATCGGATGTCCTACAATGATGGCTGGATATTTTTCATTTTGGTTAAAATTTTCTGAAATAAAGAGATGTCCCGCAACCACCATATTGTATTGATTTTTAAAGGTAACTTTATACACAGTAATATTGCTGTCCACTTTAAAAGTAGTGTATTGGTGGGCGTTGATTTTTTCCATTTTATTTTTTTCTGAATCCGGATGATTCTTTTTTACGTTCTGTGATGCTACTTTCTCTGAAAACAGAAGACATAGAGCTACTGCCCATATTGATTTTTTCATTATTGATCAATTGATTTAATTATTTTAGCCGGAACTCCCCCTACGACCATACCATCAGGAACATCTTTTGAAACGACTGCCCCGGACGCAACTACAGCATTTTCCCCAATAGTAACTCCGGGAAGGATGGTAGATCCGGCACCAATCCATGCTCCTTTTTTTATGAGAATAGGTTGGGTAATGAGTGCTCTCCTGTTTTTGGGATCCAGCGGATGATTTTCTGTAATCAGGCTTACTTTGGGACCAATCAAAACGTCGTCTTCTATCGTAATTCCGCCCATATCCAGAAAGGAACAGGCATGATTGATAAAAATATTTTTCCCAAGAGTAATGAATTTTCCGAAATTGGTGTAGAACGGCGGAAATATCGTTGTGCTTTCATCGATGGTAACGTCCGTAATTTCACCAATACAATCACGTACCTGGCGGATATTCGTGGCATTATTAAGCTTCTGAGATAGCGCAATCGTTCTGTTTACAATTTCATTAATCCTATCATATTCAGGATCATTGGGATGAATAGCTCCACCACTTTTCAGCCTTTCCAATATATTTTTATTTTGCATTTTCATCTTTTTAATATAAAACGAAATTAAAATAAAAACCCCACAAAGATGTCTTTGTGAGGCTCAATTAACCTTTCTGAGAAGCTCAAAAAAGGGAAAACATTGATTATTCAGACGCAACTAAGCTCTCTAATATTGACGTTCCGTAATCAGTCACCGACTACTACAAATCGGGGCTGGTCTCAACAATGATGAAATAACCGATACGATCCTTTATAAGCCATTTTCCATTCTGACGTACATATTTGTCATCATATTTAACGCTATAATCGGTCAGGATATCCTTGCCTTCTACCTCCCGGATCATTTTGATCTGAGAAAAAAAAGTTCCGGTAGCAGTATCTCCATCGATTTCCACCGTATGCTGTCCGTTCAGGGTAAAATAGGTTTTAACCTGTGAAGCATGGCTATTAAATTCATTTTCGAGCTTTTCTCTGCCTACCGTATCTCCTGCCAGAAAATCTCCCATATAGGCTTTATAGGTAATATAAGAGATTCAAAGACAGGTGAACGGAATATCTGCAAGGGTACTTTCCAGCGAACTTAAAGAATTGGAACTGAACGGATTTATCATAAAAAAAGTTTCTGTTGGTTATCCTGTAAGTATTGAATATGAATTGCTTCCCTACAGTCATACCCTGGAAGAATTGGTAGGAGCAATGACCAGATGGGGAATGCAGCACAGACAGAAAATTAAAAGCGAGATGGCTTCCGGAGGAAAATCTTCCGGTAAAAAATAAAAGTGTGGTAATTATAGATCGGATGGTGAAAAACCATATTCTTTTTTAAAAGCTGTGGAAAAATGAGACGGATTTTTAAATCCCACTTCCATATAAACGTCCTGCACTTTTTTATTTTCTTCTTTCAGCTTAAAATAAGCGACTTCGAGGCGTTTTTTTATCAGCCATTTCTGAGGGGTGAGATGGCTTATTTTCTTAAAATCCCGTTTAAATGTGGCGAGACTTCTGCCCGTATAGGAGGCAATCTGTTCCATGGTAAGATCATCCCTGTAATTTTCGTTAAGAAATCCCAGAATATCTACTTTCCAGGGTTCTGTAAAATCGAATAGTACAGGATATAAATCTTCAGAACTATTGAGAATGGCATAAATCCCTTCAAGGAGTTTCAGATGAGCAACACCTTCGGTAGGTTTTATATGGCCATCAAAATAAGGCGTTAAAGACTGAAACAAGCTGGTAATATCGGGACGGATTTCAAGTTTAAATATATTTTTTTCTGAAACTGAGGGTTTCTTTGGTATTTCAGACCTGTTCATTTTGCTGTAAAACTCTCGAAGAACAGATCTTTCAAAAGTAAGTGAGATCCCTTTGTATAAATCTTTTCCTACACTATTTTTATACATGATGAGCCGATGATCGCGTCGGATAAAGGCACACTCCCCTGCTTTGATCACAACTTTTTCTCCTCTGTCCTCTATGATCTGCTCTCCGGAATACAGATACAGCAGAACATGTTCAGGAGTTGCATGAATGCATTTTTCGCTGTACTCTGAAAAGCAGGAAAGAAAGATACCTGAGTAGTTCAAAGTTCTCAATGTGTCTGTCTGTTCCATGCTTCGTACAATATTATTTAATCTTACAAATTTAGTGATAATGTAGCGGTAAAGATTTGTTGAGAGGCTCAAGTCTTAACTTATGTCACTCTTCTTTTACTGCTTGCCTCCACCCATTCATCTTTCGTGCATTTAGGACAGTTTCCGGCTTTTCCTTGTTGTTTCATTTCGGTATGTCCACAAAATGTACAGGAATACTGACCTTCTTTGCTTATATTTTTTAATGTATATTTTAAGGACTCGGGCATAATCGGAAGTCCGTGTTTCACCTCTTTGTCCTCGTAATAAAAAACACTGATTTGTCCGGAACTTTCTACAATAGCCGTTTCTATCTGTCCCAATTGGGAAACGCCTCTTAATCTCAGTTCTGCAAAAAACTCATCGCTGCCAAGGTTTTCTTTTTTAAAATTATCAATGGCAAATTCGCCATCCCGGATCAGACATATGGAAGCTCCTTCCACCATTTTTTCAAACTCTTTGCTTCTTCCGATAAAAAAAGTAATGATCCTGTATAAAAGAATAATGACAACAAAAACAAGGATTGAAGAAACAATGCCGACATCTTTGTTAAACATTGGATCGCCTGCTGCAGAACCCAAACCGATGATAACGACCAGTTCAAAAACAGAAAGCTGCTTGACTCCCCTTTTGCCTAAAACTCTCAATCCAATGATAATGGCAAGAAACATAATGGAAGTACGGAGAATGATCTCCAGCAGAAAGGACCATTCTTCATGTCCCATCAGCAATTCTTTCCAGTTAAGTTCCAAGAGAAATAAGGTAAGCATAGAAATTAATTTAGGAGGAGCATTCAAAAAATGCGCCATCGCCTGTTTCTGCTGTTGGCTTCGGGAACTTAATCCACCAGGGAAAACTAAAAATTGCCGAATAATTTTGAGGTCTTCAGAATTTAATCTAAAGGATATTCTTCACCATCCTGTACAACAAAACACCTTTCCTGAAGTCCGTTTTTAATAATTTCCTCCTGAATAAACTTCCGGTCTTCTTTGCAATGGCTTACAGCTTCCAGATGAGTGACCAAAACGGTGGCCTCCGGTGCATACTCACAAACCTTAATGATATCCTGACTGGTCATAATGATAGGATCTCCAACTGCAAAAGTTGCGGCTCCCCCTGCAACCACAATATGCTGTGGCCTGTACTTATCAATTTCTTCTGCAATTCTTTCGTACCAGATGCTGTCACCCACGATATAAAGCGTTTTTTCTTCCGTTTTAAAAACAAAGCCATTGACTTCTCCCATCTTCTCTCCGATTTCTCCGGTTCCGTGCTGTCCTTCTGTAATGGAGATGCTGATATTTTCCCAGATGATATGATCTTTAACGGAAATTATATTCTTAAAACCAGATTGAGCGATCTGTTCCGAAATGACTTCAGGGCAGATCAGAGGAATATTTTTATCCAAAAGTTCAACTGCTTTGGGATCCCAGTGATCGGGATGAAGATGAGTGACAGCCACGGCATCTATTCCTGAAAGTTGATCTTTTAATTCCTCTTCACTGAATGGAAGATCAACCAAAGGATTGAGCAGTTCATTATCCGTCATTGGAAATTTCCCCAGAGAACCTTTTGCTCCAAGCATCGGGTCGATTAAAATATTTTTGTCTCCGATTTGGATTACTAATGTGGCATTGCGCCATAATTTCAGTTTCATTTTGCTTAATTTTGTCCTGCAAAACTATGGCTAAATCAAGGCTCAATAATAGACGGTTACCAAAAGGTTAACCATAAAAATATTTGATAATGAATTTTGAAGAATTTAAAAACTGCGGACTCAGACGTAGCCTGGATATTCTTTCCGGAAAATGGAAACCCCTGATTCTTCAGAATCTTTTTGAGGAAGAGCAGGTACGATTTGTAGAATTGTGGCGAAAAATGCCCAGAGTTTCAAAGAAAGTGCTTTCAGAGCAACTTAAACAGATGGAGGAAAATCAGATGATTCAACGGATTGAAGTCTATAATTTTCCTCCGGAAGTGTATTATAAGCTTACTGACAGAGCCCGTAAATTAGGTCCTATTCTTGACCAGCTGCATGAATGGGGAAATGAACTTGATTCTTAAAAGTGTCCAGCACCTCCAGAATATTCCGGTAAGTAAAGTCCAGTTCTTCTGCAGTAATGCAATAAGGGGGAACCAGATACATTACATTTCCCAGAGGACGCATAATGATTCCACGCTGTAAAAATTCATCGTACAGAACTTTTCCCACCTCGTTAAAATAAGATGTATGCTGATCTGTTTTAAGCTCAAAAGCCAGAATTGTTCCGGTCTGGCGTACATTTTCAACATTCGGATGCTGTTCAAGAATGTCCGTAAAGTCAGAATGCTGTCTGCTGATACGATCAATGGCCGCTAATGTTTCTTCCTGTAATAAAAGTTCCATGCTGGCCAAGGCCGCAGTACAGGCTAATGGATTGGCGGTAAAAGAATGTCCGTGAAACAGTGTTTTGTATTTGTCATCGGATAAAAATGCATTGAAAATCTCCTGTGAGCAAGTGGTAATTCCCATTGGCATCGTTCCTCCGGTGAGGCCTTTTGAAAAGCACATAATATCCGGTATTTCTGCAAGATGATTGGCGGCAAAAAGTTTCCCTGTTCTTCCGAAACCTGTGAATACTTCATCCTGGATCATCAGGATTTCTTTGCTTCTGCAAAACTTCATCAGCTCATCCAGATGTTCAGCCTCATATATCAGCATGCCTGCTGCACCCTGTACCAGAGGCTCATAGATAAAACAGGCCGTTTCCTCTGCAATTTCACTGATCTGAATTTTTAAGCTTTCCAGATTTTCTGCGTTGGGCGTATCGATAAAAACCACCTCAAACAGCATACTTCCGAAAGGTTTTGTCCAGACACTTCTTCCGCTTACGGACATCGCCCCGAACGTATCACCATGGTAAGCATTTTTAAAAGCAAGAATCTTGGTTTTTTCTTTTCCTGAATTATAGGCATACTGAATACACATCTTCAGGGCCGCTTCCACTGCCGTCGAGCCATTATCCGAATAAAAAACCTTTTTCTGATTTTTCGGAAGCAGGTTCAATAAATTTTCTGACAACTGAACAGCCGGTTCATGCGTAAATCCTGCAAAAATAACCTGTTCCAGAGTAGTCAGCTGCTGATATACCCGCTCGGCAATGTAAGGATGGGCATGACCGTGCAAAGTCACCCACCACGACGAAACCGCATCGATATACTTTTTACCATCGTCGTCAAACAAATAAACGCCCTTACCTCTTACAATAGGAATGGCATCTCCGGCCGTTTTCATTTGGGTATAAGGATGCCAGTTGACGTTTTTGTCTCTTTCCGCAAGGAGGGACTGTATTAATGTATTCATCTTTTTTAGAAGTTAGAAATTAGAGATTAGAAGAAGGAAGCTCTGCAAGCCAAATCGTGGCCCGAGCCTCGTATCGAGAAACAAGATTAGCAACAGCTACTCTCCTTCATTTTCATCGGCTTCAGACCCAATTTTTCCAGCATCTGCATATCTTCGGAAACGCCCGGATTAGGAGTTACCAATAAGGTTTCTCTTTCTCCTGTGAAGATGGAATTGGCTCCGGCCATAAAGCACCAGGCTTGTTCTGTTTCGTTCATTTCAATACGTCCGGCACTTAATCTGACCATTGAAGAAGGCATGACAATTCTTGCCGTGGCAATCATTCGTACCATTTCCCAGCTGTCTACTTTTTCGTTATCCTCGAGCGGCGTTCCTGCTACCCTTGCTAATGCATTGATTGGAACAGATTCCGGATGTTTCGGCATCGTTGCTAACGTTAAAAGCATTGAAATTCTGTCTCTATGTGTTTCTCCCAGTCCTATAATTCCTCCTGAACACACTGTTATTCCTGCATTTCTTACATTATTAATCGTATTAATTCTATTATCAAAAGTTCTGGTGGAGATAATCTCTTCATAATATTGTTCGGAAGTATCCAGATTGTGATTGTAAGCATATAAACCGGCTTCCTGAAGACGAATAGCCTGCTCTTCGGTGAGCATTCCTAACGTACAGCATACTTCCAGTCCAAGTTCATTCACTCCTTTTACCATATCGATTACACGGTCAAAATCACGGTTGTTGCGGACTTCACGCCATGCTGCAGCCATACAGAAACGGGACGATCCGCTGTCTTTTGCTTTTTGAGCGTGAGCAATAACGGTTTCTGTCGGAAGCAATGCCTGTACCTTGATGTTGGTGTGATATCTGGCTGCCTGGCCGCAGTACGAGCAGTCTTCAGGACATCCTCCTGTTTTAATGGATAGTAAGGTGGAGATCTGTACTTCAGTCGGATCATGCCATTCACGGTGGATGGTGGATGCTTTATAAATCAGTTCCAGCAGAGGCTGATGGTAAATTTCTTCTATTTCTTCTTTGGTCCAGTTGTTTCTGATGCTTGTTTTTTTGTCCATTATCATAAATTTGTTTTTGTTAATTGTTCTGCGGCAGCTTTAATGCTGACTTTGGTTGGCTGGTCGATTTCAGGAATGTAGATGATTCTGGTTTCTCTTTTAATAAAATTACAGATCACTCTTTCAGTATCTGGAGGAAAAGCTCCGTTGAAAATCAGGTATTCCAGCTTGAGTTTTCTTTGTTTTAAGGCCATGATGGAAAGTAAACTGTGGTTAATACACCCTAAATAATTCCTGACTACTAACGCTACAGGAAGATTAAACCGTTCTATAAGATCTATCATAAAAATCTCATCCGTAAGCGGGACCATAAGCCCTCCTGCTCCTTCCACGATTAGTTTATTACCTGTTTTGGGAAGCTGAAACTTATTTAAATTGATTTCTATATTTTCTTCCCTGGCAGACTGATGCGGAGATGCAGCCAGTTGAAGACGGTAGGTTTCCGGATGACAGACGGTATCCTCTGTCCATGACTCTATTTTATGGCTGTCCGTATTATCAAGGTCTCCTGACTGCACAGGTTTCCAGTAATCTGCTTTAAAATATTGTGTTAAAACGGCAGAGCATATTGTTTTTCCTACTTCGGTGCCAATTCCGGTGATAAATAGTTGATTCATTTGAGATTACAAGTTGCGGAGTTGCGGGTTTGGTGTTATTGACTTGTTTTAAATAAATTCTTTAATAATTCTCGTTAGTTCTACAATGTCCTCTTCTGTATTGAAGCTGTGGAAACATATTCTGAGTCTTTCAGTTCCTGTTTTTACGGTGGGACTGTAGACGGCATAGGTTAAAAAGTCATGATCCGATAATGTTTTCTGTAAGTTTTTTAATTGCTGATTATCAGGAATCAATACAGCCTGTATAGGGCTCAATTCTGAAGATGGGGTGTCTATATTTTGATTTCTGAAAATGCTAATGTTTTGATTAAGCTTTTCTGACAGCTCAGGTTTTTGTTTTAAAAATTCATAACCTGTTTGGATAGCCATCCATAGAAAATCCTGTGCTGCTGTGGTATAGATAAAAGGAGACGCAAAATTCACCAAATAGGATTTCACTGTTTCATCACAAAGAATGGCTGCGCCATGGGCTCCCAAAGCCTTTCCATAAGTTATTACTGCAGCAAAAACATCATGATGTAAATCGTATTTCTCAATCAATCCATATCCGAAAACTCCGAAAGCATGGGCTTCGTCTACAATCAGTGAGGCATCATATTTTCTCGTTAAAGCCGCAATTTCCTGAAGAGGGGCGAGATCCCCATCCATTGAATACAGACTTTCTATAGCAACATAACAAGGTCCGGTCTGCTTTTTCAGCATACTTTCCAGATCTTCTGGATCATTGTGACGGAATTTTAATTTCTTTGCATGAGACATCCTGCAGGCATCATGTACAGAACGGTGGATTTGTTCATCCACAATAATCGTATCATGACGGTCCGACAGTGTAGAAAATAGAGCCAGATTGGCATTATACCCGGAAGAAAAAAGCAAAGCCGCAGGATATTGATGCTGTTGGCCAATATAGTGCTCCGTTTCAGTCGCTGTATTGCTGTTTCCGCTGATCAGTCTTGAACCGGAGCTCCCGGAAAGAAGTGTAGGATTTTCCTGAACTTTCAGAAGCAGTTGTGCCTGAAGTTCTTCATTTCCTGCCAGGCCAAGATAATCGTTGGAATAAAAATCAATACCATTAAGTTTTGGCTTTAACGTTCTTAATATTCCTACTTCCATTCTTTTATCGAGGGCTTCCTGAAATTTTTTAAGCATAGTCTAATTGGGAAACTTCTTCAGCTATAGCATTGATCCACTGATCATGCAGTTCTTTTTCTATCGTCAGGATATTTTCTGCATGCTGGTTCCAATCCGGAGAAAATTCATTGAGCTGATTGATCATTTCTTCAAGATGTCCCTCTTCTTCCAGAATAATGGATTTCACCATAATCCTCGAAGATGCTTTGGTCAGAATATCCTGATACACTGGATATAATTCATCTGCACGGACTTCAATAGCATAGGTTACAAAAAGGTAAGCTGCATATTTCAACTCTTCCTTATTCAGAGTAAATACAGTTTGAAGATACCTGCAAGCCTTTACATCCAATGAATGAAGATACTGTCGGGTCGCAATTGGAGCAAGAAGTTCATCTGCTTCATAGGTTTTACACCATTCGGGATCTATTTTTCCTATCTGTTTTTTCAGATAATAAGCGTGACGGTGTTCTTCAGCAGCATGTTTCAGCTGGATCAGCGTAACGGAAACCGGATGCTCACACTTAGAGATCTTTCTGGCTCCAGCATTTTCCATGAACGAAAGCGTGTTCAGCCATTTGGCATGGATTACGCCATCCTGTACAATTCTTTCAAGCAATGGTTGAAATTCCATAGATTTTTATTTTGAATCAAAATTAGTATATTGCCGGACCACTAATAGGTGCCAGTTTTAATATTATGGATAGTCCGGTTAAGATCCCTTATCAAAGTTTTATAGAAATTGACAGAAATTCAGAGACTTCGATCTATATGCAGATTGCCAATCAACTGATTAATGCTATTCAAAGGGGCTTTTTACCTTATGGCACCAAGCTGCCGGGAACCCGGACATTCAGTGAAGTTCTGGAAATTCACAGGAATACTGCCGTAGCGGTTTATGATGAATTGTCTGCACAGGGTTGGGTAGAAAGTCTTCCGAACAAAGGAACTTTCATCATCGGGGAAAATCAGGAAAAGCCTGTAAAAGTTAAAGACTTTGAAAAAAACAGTCTTCAGAATTATCCTGAAACCACAGGTTTTTCATTTAAAACTTCGAATATTTTAGACAATCCTTTTGAACATTCAGACTGCGAGTATGTTTTTAATGATGGAGTTCCGGATATCAGGTTGACTCAGATCGGGCAACATTCAAGGTTTTACAGTTCTATTCTGAAACGGAAATCCAACCAGAAAATGCTTGGACATTACAATCACGACGGAAGTGAATTTTTTAAGGAACACCTTTCACACTACCTTAACCTATCCCGCGGACTGCCTATTTCAAAGAACAATCTTCTTATTACCCGAAGTACGGAAATGAGTATTTATATTGTATCTGAAATTCTACTGTCTGCCGGAGATACGGTATTAGTCGGAGCTTTGAGTTATTTTTCTGTGAATATGATTTTCCAGAAAGCGGGTGTCAATATTGTATCTCTGCCCATAGATGAAGAAGGAATTATCGTTGAAAATGTCCGGGAAGCCTGTAAAAAGCAGCAGATCAGAATGCTTTATCTCACGCCGCATCACCACTATCCCACTACCGTTGCTTTAAGTGCTCAGCGACGACTTGAACTGCTGGATCTTGCCCATGAGTATGGTTTTATCATTCTTGAAGATGACTATGATTATGAATTTCATTATGACAAAAGCCCTATTCTACCCTTAGCAAGTGCGGATACGAAAGGAATGGTTATTTATATCGGATCTTTTGGGAAATCGCTGGCTCCGGGGTTCAGAACCGGATTTATTGTCGCTCCGGAAAATCTGATGGTTGAGATGAGGAAATATCTCGGAATCATAGACCGTCAGGGAGACATTTTAATGGAAAGAGCTTTGGGTGAAATGATTGAGGAAGGTGAAATACATCGGTATCTGAAAAAATCTTTAAAGGTTTATCAGGAAAGACGGGATTATTTTGCAGAACTGCTTGAAGAAAATTTACACGGATTGATAAAGTTCCAAAAGCCATCGGGAGGTCTTGCTTTCTGGCTGGAATGGAATATTCCGGTCAATCTGATGCAACTGAGCCGGAACTGTGCGCAGAATAATTTGTTTATTCCTAAAACATTACTCTACCAGACGAAAGATCTTACAGCGATGAGGCTGGGGTTTGGAAATCTCAACTTTGAGGAAATGGAGAAGAGTATTGAAATTCTTTCTGATCATACTAGAAAGCTGCTATAATATAATTGTTATAAATTTCCCACAGATCCCACGGATCACGCAAATAATTGTTTTTTATGAATCTGTGAAATCTGTAGGATCTGTGGGATAAAAAATATACTTACTGTAATTTACCACGCAAAGTTTTATGTTTGACACTTTTCATTTTAAGTATAGAAAAAGTTGATCAATAAGTTGATCTGATGAAGCGAGAAGATTTGCATAACAGAGTCATTACAAATAATTGATATGAAATTTCCCGCAGATCCCACGGATCACGCAGATAATTGTTTTTTATGAATCTGTGAAATCTGTAGGATCTGTGGGATAAAAAATATACTTACTGTAATTTACTACGCAAAGTTTTATGTTTGACACTTTTCATTTTAAGTATTGAAAAAGTTGATCAATAAGTTGATCTGATGAAGCGAGAAGATTTGCATAACAGAGTCATTATAAATAATTGATATGAAATTTCCCGCAGATCACACGGATCACGCAGATAATTGTTTTTTATGAATCTGTGAAATCTGTAGAATCTGTAGGATCTGTGGGATAAAAAATATACTTACTGTAATTTACTACGCAAAGTTTTATGTTTGACACTTTTCATTTTAAGTATTGAAAAAGTTGATCAATAAGTTGATCTGATGAAGCGAGAAGATTTGCATAACAGAGTCATTACAAATAATTGATATGAAATTTCCCGCAGATCACACGGATCACGCAGATGATTACGTTTTTATGAAGCTGTATGTAAGCAAAAAATATCAACCACAAAAGTCACAAAAGTTTTCCTGAAACACTTAAGTTTATTTAAAGTTTAAAAGCTTATCGTAAAAAAGTACACTTAAGTTTTTGTAAAATCTATGATTTTCTTTACCATAACAGGAAAATCTGCCTGATCTTTTTAATCTGTGAGAATAATATTTTAAACCATTAAGCATTATTAAGCTTTTAAGAATATTAAGTTTTAGCTTCGCTTTAAGATCTACAACTTAAAAAAATCTTTGATTTTTCTTAACTAATCTTATTATCTTCATTTATCTTAATGTTTAAAAAAGTTTAGGGCGAGAATAGACAACCATATTAATGTCCGGAGGAAATTGATTTTAAATGACAGAGTTAAATTAACCACAGATAACACTTATTTTCACAGATGTTTGCGTTTTGTGAATCGGCAAAATCTTGAGATGTAAGGGATAAAAAAAGTGTAACGGTCAGGTTACACTTATCTGTTTTTTTTTGTTTTTTTAATTTGTGGAGACCACTACCTTCACGTTCTTTTTCTTGGGTTTCTTCTTTTTTCTGTTCAGATAAATAATAAATCCTGTAATAGGAAGTGAAGCCGCAATCATGCCTGCAAAAAGATATACAATCCGGCCTGTCATTCCAAAGATGCTTCCTGTATGAAGGTCATAATTTCTTTCTCTTAAAGCAGTTCCATATCCGATGTTCCTGTCTTTATAGGATTGATACTTTAAAATTGCACCGGAGTACTGATCAAAACTAAACTGCTCATTCTGGTATTGCTTATCACCATAGGTTACCTCAGCATAATAAGTTCCTTCTTCTGTTTTAGGGAAGCTGATGAGTGCAGATTTTTTATCAGCCAGGCTCTTTTCTACCCTGTTTCCTACAATATTCAAGATGCTTTTTTTGTCTGAAGACCCTTCGGAAGGAATGGTACTTTTAGCCTTCTGTTCAGTTTTAGTTTTTCCGTTCAGTGTTTTTTTTACCCATTGGTCAACGTCTTCAAAATTCCATATCAATGCTGCGTATGAAATAAGGCATAAAGGAATAACGGCATAAAATCCCAGGACATTGTGCAAATCATAATTGATTCTTTTCCATTTAGCTGATGTTTTAATGAGAAACATTCCTTTCAATGCTTTCTTATTCATTTTACGCGGAAACCAGATCACCAGTCCTGAAAAAAGCATGATCGCTAATATCAGTGTAGAGTATCCGGTAATGGTTTTACCAATTTTTTCACCCAATAAAAGCCTGCGGTGAAGATCCATCACGATCTCAAAAAAATCATTTTTGGCATTTTCCACCTCAAGAACTTTTCCGGTGTAAGGATCCACATAAACCCTGTAATAATGAATATAAGAACCCCAATACGTCAAGGCCTCCTTATCCATTTTCAGGGAGCGGAACGCATAGCTTCTGGATGGATCTGAGGATATTTCTACCCTGCTTACCTTTAAACTGTCCGGAAGTGCCTGCTCAGCTTTTAACTTCAGGTCAGAAAACTGCAGTTTTTCTTTTTTTATGGTTTTGACGAAATATTTCTCCGGGTGTATGGCATGTTTCAGTTCTTTTTCAAAAGCGAGAATACATCCTGTCACCGCCATTATCACAACGATAAGCCCGGACGTTAGTCCGAGCCATAGATGTAATTGATAGGCTGTCTTTCTGAGTATAGAATTCATATTAAAACTTAAGAGTAATCTCCGCCACAAAGTTACGAGGCATTTGGGCTACTATAACACCCTGTCCTGCGAAATACTGCGCATTTCCTAAATTATTCATTTTAAATCCTAGTCTGTATCTTTCTTTTTCAAGAGATACGGAAGCGTTCACTAAAGTATAAGCCGGGAATATAAACTGTCCGGTAGCTGAGTTGTCTACACTAATCTGCTCACCCACACGGTTCACCCCAAAACCTAATCCGAGACCTGAAAGTCCCTGGATCGGTAATATATAGCTTACCCATGAATTGAATACATTAGCCGGACCTGAAGATGATGGACGACGTCCATCTACATTGGCAGCAGCTTTTACAAATTTACTGTCATTATAAGAATATCCTGCCATAATGTTCAGACCCTGAATCGGGTTCAGGATGGTTTCAATTTCGATCCCTTTACTTCTCTGTTCTCCGTCCTGGATGGTCACATTATAGCTTGTTCCGCCGCGGGTCACAACATCTGCTCTTAACATATTGTCGACCAGAATATCATAATATCCTACTGTAAAATTCACTCTGTTTCTCCAAAGATTTCCTTTGAATCCCACTTCCCACTGATTAGATCTCTGCGGTTTGAAATCTCCACTAAAGTCTGCAAGCGGCTGAGCAACCGGAGCTACATTACTGAAACCATTCATATAGTTAGCATAGGCAGACAGACGGTCTTTGAAGATCTGATAGGATAAACCAAGTTTTGGAGACAACGCATTCTGGTTGAATGTCCCCGTATTCGTATTCTTAACCAGATCAAGCTGGCCTTTGCTTTCGTAATGGTCAAAACGTAAACTTAGCAAAGCAACCAAACGGTCTGTAATGTATACCGCATCGGAAATATAAGCGCCATAAATATTGCTTGATGCCGTATTTCGTACTAAAGGTGCTGTAGAAGTTTGAATTTTTTGTAACGCTAAATCTTTAGTTATATTACCATATGTTCCTGTTATTGGCAGTTCCACTGGCGCTGTAGGATTTCTGGGATCAATGTAATCAAAAACAACAATTGGAGAAAGATTATTGTTCAAAGACTGGTTTAAATAATCTAATCCTACAAGAACCTTATTTTTTATTTTTCCTATTTTAAATTCTCCGTTAAAGTTCTGCTGAATACTGGTAGACGCTCCTTCACCATTCTGCCACTGTACATTCCGTTCTAAAAGATTATCCGTTTTTCCTCTCATGAACTGATACTGATAGAGTCCTTCCGTTTTTCTGTAGTTTCTTGAGATCAAAGTCTGAGAACTCCACTGATCTGAAATTTTATAATTAATCTCAGCTTTTACATTGATGGAAGGTGCTTTTAAAGTCATATCATTATTGGAATAAGACTTTTTCCAGTCATATCCAAGCTCATCTGGAGTGGTTGCGACGAATGCCCTGGTTCTTGGTAAAAAGATAATCGGCGTATTCGTTCCTTCATAGGTGTAAATCTGAGCTCCCAAATTAAACTTTAACCGGTCATTCACCTGGTAGCTGAATGTAGGCGCTACAAACATGGATTTTCTGAACTCGGAATCTCTGAATCCGTTCTGGTACTGATAGGCAGCATTCAAACGGAATAAAGTCTTCCTTGAATCCGTGATTGGCCCGTAAACATCAGCGGTCACACGGTTCAGGTTATAACTTCCCAAAAGATAAGAAGCTTCTCCACCGAAATAATCTTTAGGCTTTTTCGTTACGACATTAATCAATCCTCCAAAAGAATTAACCGCACCTCCGTAAAGCGTTCCGGAAGGTCCCTTGATCACGTCGATACGCTCAACATCCGCCGGATCAATTTCAGAGTTGGTGGTTGCAGGAACACCATCTACCATAGAAACCCTGGTAGGAAAACCTCTTAAATTGTAGTAGAAACTTCCGTCTCCCGCTCTACCCGCACTTCCCTGCATTTTTACAATACCCGGGACGTTTTTTAAAGCGTCCGACATATCATACACCAACTGCTCTTTCAGGATCTGCTGGTTGATGCTTGTGTACATTTGGGGATTTTCAATGTTTTTCAAAGGCATTTTAGAGATCGAAGTACTGTCTCTGTCCAGAAATTTATTTCTGCTGAACGCATATACGGTAATGCCTTCGATCACATTGTTTTCTGTCTCAGGATAAATTACCGGAATTTCAAAGACATCTTTTTCAATACGGATCTGCTCACGCATTAATTCAATATCATTTAAAACCACCTGAAGCGTATATTCTCCCGGTGGCACATTATCAAAATAGTATTCTCCCAAACTGTTGGTCTTAGCCTGATACGGCGTATTGACTAATCTTAAAAGTGCATTCTTCACGGGCACTTTTTCAGACAACATGATCTTTCCGTTGACGCGTTCATTCTGCTGGGCAGAAACAAATAACGGAAGACCGACAAGAAATAAAAGTAATATAGGGGTTTTAAATATTTTCATGCTGTAAGTTTTGTAACAGGGGATAGTTGATTTTGCCGTTTTGTGATAATGGAAATGATTCTATGTGCTCGGTGTGTACATACTGCGGATTAATGCGCAACTTATTTTTAATAGTTTCTTTAATAGTTTGAGGATCAATTTCGATATTGTCATACAGAACAATGATTTTTTCATCATTGCCGTTCAGACAGACTACTGTATTGCCTTCCAGTTCATTCTTAAGGATAAACTCTACCTCATCCAGGTTAAGACGGATCCCGAAAAGCTTCATGATCCTCTTGATTCTTCCTGTGATATAATACAGTCCGTTCTGCCCTCTTCTGCCTGTATCTCCTGTATGAAGAAGCTTCGGCTGTTCATAGGTAGAAAGATCTTCAAGTTTGTTGGCATACCCTCCACTGATGCTTGAATGTAAAAAGAGCAGTTCATCCGTTTCAGGATCGATCTGGAAGCTTCCTCCGTGTACAGGAGTGCCAATAGACGTTTCCTCTTCAAGAAGACCATCTGTGGTAAGATAAGCCATTCTTCCGCCTGCTTCGGTTTGTCCGTACTGAGCGAAAAACTGTTTTTCAAATTCAAGGCAGTAATTGAAGATAGTTTTCCTCAATTCAGCATTGATCACCCCTCCCGTATGGGTCATGTATCTCAGACTGGTACTGTCTTTTCTGAAGAATCCGATTCTGTTCAGGTTTTCGTACAGATAAGGAACGCCTCCCAGCGTACTGTAGCCATACTCTTCCATTTCATCCCAGAATGCTTTCTGCATAATGTCCTTGTCTGTACAAACGATTCTTCCCGCCCGCATACAGTTGGTGGTAAAAATAGAAAAACCGTACACGAAATTAATCGGTACGTTGAGCGGAACTACATCAGATTCCAGGATAGGCATGTATTGAAGGATGCTTACTGCATTCTGATAAAGGTTTTCATCTGAAAGCTTCACCAGCTTCGGAACTCCGGTGGTTCCGGAAGTACTTAAAAGGATCTTGATGTCAGGATGAATCGTCACTTCCGGCTGGTAGTCTTCCTTAGCAAAGATTTTCACCGTTTCTGAAAACTCCTTTAACGAATATCCCTGAACCTCATCTCTTGCAGGGTCGAAGATATATTTGGGACGGTATTCGGCTTCCAGACGTTCTTTAAATTCCGGATGAAGTTTCTGTCCCAAAACAGCAATAGCATGCGCGGTTCCATAGAAATTGAGGAGGACTTCAATACTGGGCACCTGATTGTCATTGTACAAAAAGATCAATCCTTTTTCTACAGGATTGAGGCCTAAAGAACGGTACAGTGTTCCTACCGGCGTGGAAGCACCGGTGGAAGCATCTGTAAACAACAAGTTCTTGTTGGCAATTACATTTTCTAAAATTTTCATATACTTAGTTTTCTACGAGTACATCGTATTTTTTCATTTTTTCGCGGATCTTTCCGACGGTTCCCATTTCAAGGATGTCGTTAAAGTCAAACTTGACCCGGTAGAACTGCTCCAAAGCTTCTACAATAAGCAGATGCGACATGGAATCCCACTCAGGAATCTCCTGATAGGTAAGGTTTTCATCTACTATTTCTTTTTTCACAGCGATTGCTGATGCGATAATTTCATAAAATTCGTCTGTTGTGTGCATTTTAAATTTTTATAGTTTTCCATTTACCATTTTTGAAGATCATGAGGAATAAGACAGCCAGTACGATTTCCGAGGAAACAATAGCCGTAAATATTCCTTTCAGTTCCCATTGAAGCCTTACGCCAAGCAGGTAAGCCAAAGGAAGCTGAATCACATAGAACATGATCATGTACAGCAGGGTCACCTGCATAATATTACCGGCCGCATTAAGGGCACGGCTGATCACCATTGTAAAGCCTAATAAGAGATAAGCCATAGACACCACATGGATGTACTGTACGGCGTATCTGGCTACCTCGGCTTCTTTGGTGAAGAACGTCACCACATATTCTGCAGCAAACTGCCAGAATATAGCAACAGCTATCAGATAGGTCATATTGATCCCTCCTGCTCTCCATACCGTTTTCTCTGCGCGATCCGGGTTTCCGGCTCCTAAATTCTGTCCTGTAAGAACCCCTGCAGCATTTCCTATTCCCCAGGCAGGCATCGTTGCCACAGAAGCAATTCTTTGCGCAATAATGTATCCTGCAAGAGCAGTAGTCCCGAAGGTGGCGATGATTTTAACCATGATCAGCCAGCTTGAAGCAGGAATAATATACTGAACCAACCCGCCAAAAGTAATTTTCAGGATTTTCTTAATTAAAGGCAGGTCAAGATGAAACTTGACCAGAATATTCACACTGGTTTTGCGTGTAAGAAGAATAAAGAACTGATATAAAACCGCCAGTAACCGTGATAATATGGAGGCATACGCCAATCCCATTAATCCGTAAGCGGGAATAAAACCCAATCCGAAAACAAGAATCACGGCAAAGATCATACTGGAGATATGACAAAGCCAAAGCGACTTCATCGCCAGATCTGCATCCCCTGCTCCTCTGAAAAGACCATTGATAGACAGACGCAGAATCACCAGACCGATACTCAGAAAGACCAGCTTGGAAAAAGGAAGTCCGTTCTCTACAATCCCTGTATTGAATCCAAGGAAACTAATGATCTCGCCCGCAAAAAGGAATGACAGACCGCCAATCAGTAATGCAAAAGCAGCAGCCAGCAATATGATATAATGGGCCGTCCGGCTCATCCCTTCCTGATCTTTTTCTCCGGCTCTCCTGGCCGTAAGTGTTGCAGCAGCGATACCCAAACCAATGGCAATTGCATTGGCAAAATTGATATAGTTATCTGCAATTCCCACCAGTCCAAGGACCTTGTCTCCTAATTTTGCAATAATTAAAAGATTGATACTGACAAAAACAGATTCCATCACGAGCTCCATCACCATCGGAATGGCAAGGCTGAAGATAGAACGATTGATACTCCCTGAGGTAAGTTCTACTTTTTTTCCCGCTAAAGCTCCGTACGCAAATACAGAGCCTTCTTTTACAAGATGCAGAAACTTTCTCATACCGTCGCTACAGAGTTTTTATTCGCAATCTGATACAAAGGATTTGGCAGTGCACCGTCTTTCTTTGGAATAGCAAATGCTTTATTTTCACTGTAACCGTTGTTTTTCAAACGAAGACTGTTGATATAGAACCTTTTGAAGGTAGGAACATACAGATCATACTTTTCATACCGCTCATTCAGATGAGGATTATGGTTTTTGTAGTTTTCTATACAAGCGTGAACAAGGGTCCAGAAGGTCTCTTCCTGAAAATTGGAATGGGTATGCAGAACATTGGATAAATATCTGAAGAACGCATCAAAAACACCCAAAAGAATAGACAACGGAACGTTTTCCTTGTTTGAAGACTGGATGAGTCCGTCTGCCAGATGATCTGGAAGTTTTTCTCGTGCTTCTGTCGTCAGGACAATATCATCTACAAAATCTTTAATGACAATTCTCTGCGGCACTCCGTTTTTCAACACGACCATTATGTTTTCTCCGTGAGGGGTTACACAAAGAGAATGGGTGTAGTAAATGTGAAGCAGCGGTGTAAGATAGGCATCCAGATAATCCGTGATCCACTGCTGAATACTGATTCCGGCCTGTTCTGCAAAAGCCTGTACCAATGGAACTCCATTCTGATCTACAAAAAGCAGGGAAGCCATGGTAAACATTTCTTCGTCTTCCTGTAAATAATTGGAAGCACTTTCGCGCCACAAAGCTCCAAGAAATTCATTGTATTGATAAGGAACACCGGCGATAGCACTGTATTGAGGATGAAGGTAAGCAATAGAAGCTTCTTCTCCTAAAAATATGGTTCCTTTTGTTTCAAGGTAAGCGTCACCTTTGATTAATCCTTTCACCCAATCTGTAATGGAAGGGGCAATTTTCATCTGCTTTGGCGACAGTCCTCTGATGTTTCCTGTACTTAAAATAGAAACAGCGGTTTTCAGGTATCTTTTTTCAGGATGATCTGTATTAAACAAAGTCCTGATGCTCTGTTGCGGACTGTAAATATCATTTCCTTCTCCTAAAAGAATTAAAATATCGGATGCAATATCGCCTGCAAAGTGAATTTTCAGCTTATGTTCCCACTGCCATGGATGTACAGGAATTAAATTATAATCCTCAGGAGACTTTCCGGAATCAATCAACCTTTGTTGAAACACCTGATACAATTCGTCTCCAATTTCAGAACGGTAAAATCCTTCCTGATCTATGTGCTCCAGCGACTGGAACGCTGATCTGTCCTTATGAGCAGCCAGCCATAACACTTTTAAATTCTCTCCTGCTTCCGGAGCAAAGGTTTCAAGATCAGTAGGAGAAAATCCTAACCTGCTTTTGTTAACAATTACCCAAGGATGACCTGTCATCTGATGCTCTACGGTCTGGTAATTACTGGATGCGAGCTCTTTTGAAGACATAACGCCTCTCGATAATATCAATGCGTCACAGTATAACGTATGCAACAATTCTTCGGTATATCTCGCCAAAGTATTGGCATCCAGATCGAATACGGTCTGCATTTCAAGGAAGAACTGTGGAATATTCAGCGCTGAGGTTGATATACTATCCTCTATTTTTTCGATACTATCAGTATCAATATGCCAGTAATCCATCATCCTTTCCTGTCCGCGGAAAATGTATTCTATAGTTTCGATCCCTGTTTCCAGTTTGAAGACCGTAAATCCTTCTTCATCCTGTGAAATGGCAACAGGTTTTAACCGTTCTTCATGCATTAATTCTGCAATCGTCTTGGCCATAAGGTCTCTGTTGGCCTGGAGCCAGATTTCCTGGCTGATGGTATTATTTTTTAAGTGGGTGTTCATTGTTCTGTTATATTTTGACAGTTGATACAGCAGCGTGTTTCTCTACATCAAAATCCTGGAAAGCAATTTTCTTTTCGATTTTATAATGTTCTCTTCCCAAAATGTCATTGATGATATAGGAATTACGGTAGGCCGCCATTCCAAGATCGGTAGAAATGTAGCTGTGGGTGTGTACTTCTGCGTGAAGCACGTAGATTTCACCGCCATTATGGTCTATGGAATAATTCCTGTTGACCGCAAATAATCCTGTGGAATCTCTTTTAATTCTGGACTGAATATTTTTCAGGAAAGCCGGTTCATGATAACGGTATCCTGTTCCTACCACCAGATAGTCAGCTTCCTGTTCGTAAGGAACCTCTTGTTCCAATTGTGTGAACTCAAGGGTTAAATGATCAGGATTGCTGTTGTCTACTCTATCTAATTGGCTGTTTGGAATAATGGTAAGGTTTGGATCAGCGTTATCAATATTCAGGTCGTAAATGAAATCATAGATCTGGTTGATGAGGTCGTAATTGATTCCTTTAAACTGAGCCTGTTGCTTGCTTAATATTGATTTTCTTGCCGCTTCATCCCTGCTGTAGAAATAATCTACATAATCAGGAGATGTCAATTCCAGCGTAAGCTTTGAATATTCCATCGGGAAGAAACGGTCCGGACGCGAATACCAGCCCAATTGGGTATTTCCATCACGGCTTTGCAATAAATCATAAAAAACCTCGGCAGCACTCTGTCCTGAACCAATCACGGCAATTTTTTTACCCTGAGCTAAAAGTTCCTCTTTGCGGTACAGATAAGAGCTTGTGTGAAGAATACGGGAATCCTCTTTAGGAATAAACGAAGGAATATGAGGCTGTGTGCCTGTTCCCAGGATCAGTCTTTCTGTTCTTAACACCTCTGTCTCCTTGGTTTTGGTATGAATGGTTGTAATTAAATACAATCCGTCTTCATACACGATATCAACCACCTGCGTCGAAAAACGGCACTGTGGAAGCTGACTCACTACCCATTGACAGTAACGGTTATATTCTTTACGCGGAATGAAAAAATCTTCCCTGATAAAGAATTTGTACAGCCTGTTCGTTTCTTTCAGATAGTTCAGAAGGCTTAAAGGATTGGTAGGGTCTGCCATGGATACGCAGTCGCACAGGAAAGGTGTCTGTAGTGTTACGTGGTCGATCATCAATCCCGGATGCCAATCGAAACCGTCTCTCTGGTCAAGGAAAAGTGTTTTTAATTCAGAAATCGGATTGGATAAGGCGGCAAGTCCTAAGTTAAAAGGGCCAATACCTATTCCGATCACGTTATATATTGTGTTGTTATTCATGTTCAGTGATTTTTACGGTGAATTCTACATCTTTGTTTTGCGGGAATTTTTCCCAGTACCATTCTCTGTAGCAGAAATTAAGGTTGGCTTTTTTATGAGGCATTTCAATGACTTTATCTACTTTAAACCCGACATGAGCCTTGTTCATCATAGACGCCAGAGAATCTATCGAGCCTTCCCCTACCATTTTTCCAACCTCAGGCTGGGCAAATACATAATCTACCATAGACTGGGTGGAAGGAGAAACGTATTTCTTCTTCGGATCTGTAGGTGCAATAAACTGATGGGTTCCGTAATCGGTAGGCAGTACATCATAATAATCACCCACAATATCTCTGCATGGCCAGTACACCTCAATATTACATGTAGGTTCGCCATTACTCATGACGATGTAGCTGTGTGCTTCATCACCCGGCAGCATTAATCGGTAGTACGTTTCCAGCTCGTCAATCGGCCAGTTCATCTGCCAGATTTTGATCGCGTGTTCACGGTTAAACCACTCATGAAGCATTTCAAGGTCTTTATCAAGATTAACGGGTCTCATCGTAACCGTGACATCATCTTTCTGGAAATAACGCTTGAAGAAAGCTTCTTTTCCTTTTGGATGAATCAGCTGATCAGAGAAATAGTGATAATGAAGAAGATTCGGAACTTTAGCGTAAGAAATAGCTGCAGCGCTTGTAATTCCGTCAATTTTATTGGCAACCGCCTTAAAGTTGGTTTTTGTTCCCCAATGACGGTTTTCAAGTGCATAACGGGTAAAATCAGAAGGCATTTTCTCATGAATCTGCTCAAACTCGTTATGAAGAATATTGATCAGAGTTCTCTCTTTCACCCATCCTGTCTTTCCTAAGGAAGCGATAAGTGCTGAAAGATTGCTCACCAGAACATGGTAAGAGATAATGTCTAAAAGTCGTTCATCCCTGATGAAAAGATCTTCAATCTCAGGATACGTTTTGGAAAGCTCCGCATACTGTTCTCTTGCGCTTTCTCTTAACAAATATCCCTGTGCATCCCTTACAAAAAGAGTCGTCGGAAGCAACTGATCATCCAGTTGGATCAGAAGATTCTGTTGATGCGCCTCAGGAGCCATGCCGTATTGGCTGTATAAATGGTTTAAAGGAGCAATCAGCAGATGAATATATTTTGAAAACCAATTGGTCACCGATTCTTCCGGACTGGTTCCCAGTTTTTCAGAAACATCTGTAAAGAACTTCTGGATAAAATTCTGTCCGTCTGCAGGTTCGTCCTGACATAATCTTGCTAAAAGAAGGATTTTATCTTCCGGCTGGAACGGATTTTCGCGGATCAGAAGATTAAGGCTTTCAATATTTTTATTCTGATGATAAACACCTAATGTTACAGGTTCCAAAAGCAGTTTAAACTGATTAAAATCTTTTTCAAACGCTGCGCCTGCATGTTTTCTCCATAAAGCCGATGCATAGCCTCTTTTCAGATCCTTCTCCGTATTGATTCGTATCGATCCTGTTAAAAGAACATTTAAAGAAAACTTAGGCATCCACGGAATTTGAGGACTGTACATGCTTCTGATGGAAGAGGTTGAATGAAATTCTTCCCCAAAAGCTCCAATATGGATGAGAGTACGGTCTTTGATCATTTCCGCCCCTTCTTTGATTGATAAAAGATAAGTAGATTCCCACGGATGGCACGGAACCGTATAAAAATCAGAAAGTTTTTCACCTTCGTTAAGGTATTTCGCTTCAAGATCCTCAGGTAATGAAACCATACTCTTCAGAAATTCGTTGTAAGGCTGTTCCAAAACCGACTGCTCCTGAACACAGTTTTTGTGCACCAGGAAATACTCCAGCTTAATTCCTTTATTGAATTCAGGTCCGTAAAGAAGCTGCTCTTCTCTGGAGAATCCCATTCTCGCTTTTGTAAACGGATGGAGATTGTGTCCTACAGGAAGCTGTTGTTCAGATTCCAGGAAAGAATACGTCAAAGCATCTTTATCCTGTAAACCTTCCTCCATGATCATTTCCAGATTTCTTAAGCTGCTGTGAATTCTTTTGGTAAATAATTCAAGGCCTTTTTCACTGAACTGCTCAGAAAGTTCGCGGTATACCAATTCTGTAAGCTGATCAACATCCGGTTCAAAAACCTTCTGATTGTTATGATCAACCACCCACAAAGGCGATCCGTAATTGTGGAAAGCACTTTCAGAACGGTAAGAAACCGGAGCGAATAAAAAGATGTCGCTTTTCTTTAATTCAAATCTTATATGAAGCGGATAGGTGCTGTTTTCCAGTGCCTGAGCCGTAAGAGCATCATATTTCGGAACTCCCTGATAGAACTTTCCGTTTCCAAGCTCACGAAGCATTCCGTTCAGCAGGATTCTAATGGTGATTTCCTGTGCTTTTTCCGTAAGCTTAGTTGGCTGTATCAAAGTCTTCTCCATGCGATTTGATTGTATTTAAAATTTGGTAAACATCTTCTGTTGTGGTGATCGGGTTCAGGAACGTAAACTTCAGGTAGAAATTTCCATCTACTTTGGTACTTGCCACCAGAATTTCCCCGCTGTAGAAAAGCTTCATTTTGATATGCTGGTTCAAAGCATTCAGGTCCTCAATATCAGGTCTGATATAACGGAAAACCAGAACGCTCAGATCTGTATCGGAAAGCAGTTCGAAGTGAAGATTTTCAGTGATCATAGACGCTACATCTTTGGTAAGGTCTATCACCGTATCTGTATATTCTGCGAGCTGTTCTTTGCCCATCATTCTTAAAGTAAACCATAGTTTCAGCGCATCGAATCTACGGGTACTCTGGATAATGGATTTGTTGATCTGTGCAGGAATTTCCTCTTCATCTATTTCCGCAGGATTCAGATAGTCTGCGTGGTGTTTCAGGATTCTTAATTCTCTTTTGTTTTTAACGATGAAAGCACTGCTGCTGATGGGCTGGAAGAAGGATTTATGATAATCTATCGTCACCGAATCCGCTCTTTCGATACCGTTCAGAAGGTAACGGTACTTTTCGCTTAATAATAAGGCACATCCGTAAGCCGCGTCTACGTGCATCCAGATATTATATTGCTCGGAAACATTGGCGATGTCTTCCAGTGGGTCTACATTTCCGAAGTCTGTGGTTCCGGCCGTCGCTACAATTCCGATAGGAATATTGCCCATCTGTTCTTCTCTCTTAATGTATTTTTTCAGCAAAGTGATATCCATGCAGAATCTTTCGTCTGTAGGAACTTTCACGATACTTTTTTCGCCCAATCCCATGATAGAGGCATTCTTTAAGTTGCTGAAATGGGATTTATCAGAAACAAATATCCTAAACCGACTTGCTTCCTGTGGAAGACCGTCCAGCTTAATATTATGGTTGTATCTCTTCTGGGAAAAGCAGTCACGCATCATTACCAGCCCCATCAGATTGCTCTGTGATCCGCCTGCTGTGAAAACTCCGTCGCTGATTTCTGCATTATATCCTAACTGCTCTGCGGTCCAGTCGATCAGCTTTCTTTCCATGAAGGTTCCTCCGGCGCTTTGGTCGTAGGTATCCTGTGAAGAATTGATGGCACTTACAAGAATCTCTCCTGCCAGTGCAGGAATAACGATAGGACAGTTAAGGTGTGCCACGTATTGCGGAAGGTGAAAAGCAGTCGCATGCTTTACATATATAGTATCTACCTCTTCAAGTAGCTCCTGATATGAAGATAGTTTTTGATTAAGGTCTATCTGCTGTACCATGCCTTTCATTTCTTTGGCTTCTATTCCGCTGAAGGGTTTGTCATTTCTGTGAAGAAAAGTTCCTACAAGGTCTAAAGTTTCTTCGACAGCGGAACGGTAATGATCATAATTGTCAGTATGAAAAATATTTCCAAAATTCCCCGAAATGTGAGGTAAGGAGGCACCCAGGATCTCTCCGGCGGGCATTTGATTGTTGTTCATATGGTATTTGTAAGGTGATTTTTTAAATCAGTAAGTAGTGTGAAGTGTGTATAGTATATAGATGTATATACTTGATTGTCAAGTTTTTATTTTTCGCATTTCTTCAAGTTTTTTTTGGGTGATTGATAAATTATTCCTAAATTTGAACCGTCTATTGTTATTTAGAATAATTAAAAACAAATATAAAGATTAAATTCACACACCAAAGATTTTTTTAATGAATTCGCTAGAAATTTTAGATAACGACAGTATTACTGCGGTAAAACTGCTTCCGAGAGTCATTGAGATCACCTCTCAGGAAAGAAGAATGATACAAGATGCAGCGGTGCATCTTCAGAGAAAATATGGCAGCTATGAAAATAGAGACTTCATTACCCACGTTCACCAGATGGCATCTTATTTCTTGCCGGAAAGAATTCTACATATAGCCGCTGATTTTGCCAGCGATTTTTCAATAGATCAGTATGGAGCGCTGGTATTCAAAGGATTAATGGACATTGATCAGGAAAGTATCGGGAATACACCTCCAAACTGGCAGTCTGCGGATTACTCTAAATTCAATATCTATGGTTTTGCGTGTGCTTTGATTCATGGAGCACTTCCATCGAAACCTGTACAATATTATTCCCAGCGTAAAGGCGGTGGGCTGATGCATGCGATTATTCCTGACGAAAAAATGAGAGAAACTCAGACGGGATCGGGATCTGCAACAGACCTTTATGTGCATACCGAAGATGCCTTCCTGAAGCATCAGGCTGACTTTTTAAGTTTTATGTACATCCGTAATGAAGAGCAGGTACCTTCTACCCTCTATTCTATCCGTTCTCACGGATCTATCGGAGACAATTTCAGGCCTCTTTTTGAGCGTATGTATAAAATTCCGAAAGATGCCAATCTGGAAACCGGTATGGACGAAGAAGAAGCATTGGATGCCGTTCTGTATGGTAATTACGAATTGCCTTTTATGAGGTTTGATGCTGCTGAACAGCTATTCAACCCAAGCATTAAGCAGACTGATGATGCCCACAGCCATCTGACAGAATTCTGGGAAGAGGCCAGAGATCTGATCTATTCAGGGTTTACGCCTCAGGCCGGAGATGTCATATTGGTGAACAACCATTTATGTGCTCACGGAAGATCAGCTTTCCGTGCCGGGGTAAGAAATATCGACGGCGTGGAACACGAATGTCAAAGGAGAATTATGCTTCGTATGATGAGCAAAGTGAGCCTGCTGGAAATGAGAGCCCACACGCTTACAGAAGACCCGTTCTTTGTCATTGAAGAGCATTTGGGTAAAAATTTTGAAAACATTTAAAATGTTCTATTAGATATTTATTTGATAATAATGATGATGGATCCTTTTAAGCTTTGTGCTTAAAAGGATTTTTTTAGCTGAATACTTTTTTAAACCTGTATAAAATCTTTAAACCATTAAGGGCATTTAAGTTTTTAAGATGATTAAGGTGAGGTTCGCTTTTAAAGGTTTAAAAATTTGAGCCCTGTAAACCATGTCAAGGTTTTGAACCTTGACATGGTTAGGATACATTCAATTCAGCTTTAAATAAAACTATATAAACAATTAATATAAAAGTATATATGTAATTAAAAAAAAAGCAAATTTACGGCTTAAAAAATCGATCAAACAAAGTCAGTTGCTCAGATAAAGATCTGCTCCAGTATTTAGAATCATGGATTCCTAAAGACTCCATATAAAGATGCGGAATCTTTTGGTCCGTTAGTTTTTTATGAAAGTTTCTGTTCATAGCGATCATCTGGGTGTCTTCCGTACCACAGTCAAAGATATACTGCTGATCTGCTGATGCCATTGTTTTAATCCTACTGTCTGTAAGAAATTTAGGATTTAACGAGATCACAGGACCTGCCACTTTATCTACCTGATATTTCATATAGCCTTCTCCAAAGGAAGCCAGATCCAGCGCTCCACAAGAGCTTCCAACGATGCCAAACGTCTTATTGTACGTCGTACCAATGTTCACTGCACCATAGCCTCCCATGCTCCAACCCAGAATACCGCGGAATTTTTTATCATTTTTCACCGGATAATTTTTATTAACATATTCTACAAGTTCCTGCCCGATAAAAGTCTGATACTGGGAATCCTTAACCAACGGACTATCTAAATACCATGAATTGAAATTTCCGTCCGGCAAGACATAGATTATCTTATCCTCTTGTGCTTTCTGAACCAGATCAGGAATATCCTGCTTGATTGTTCTGTCGGGATTTCCACTATACCCGTGAAGAATATAAACCGACGGATAGGTTTCGCCCTGTTGTACATCCGGTGTGATGATAATGGTTTTAATGTTCTTATTCATTCTGGCACTGAATACTTCTTTATGAATGATTTTCTGTGCGGAAAGCTGTGCAGATACCGTCAATAAACAGATAATACTTACTAAATTTTTCATAGGATATAATTTTAATTTTGTTATTAACCTGGGAATCTGATAAGACTGCTGTCTCCCATACAACTGTTCCCGATTATGGTACAAATATGCGGCCGATAAAATAAAAAAACCTCAACATATGTTGAAGCTTTTGTCAGTTTATTTCTTTTTTTATGCGGCTCAGCTGAGTAGGTGTAATGCCAAGATAAGAAGCGATGTGATACTGTTTAAGGCGGTCATGCAGCGGTTTATTTTCCAGCAACTGCAAATAACGCTGTTTGGCTGTTTCATGCTTTAAAGAAATTTCCAGCGGTTCTTTTTTTACCACCCAGTTTTTTTCCAGATAATGGATTTGAAATAATGCCAGATCATGGTATCGGTTAATCAGTTCTCTGAAAGCTTTTGCCGGATATTTTATGACCGAACAGTCTTCCAAAGCGATGATATTGAAGTCGCTGGGTTTATCCTTGATAATGGCTGCAGTAGAAGCCACAAAACTCTTTTCTTCAAAGAAAATCTTATACACAGAATCTCCCTGCTGGTCTACCGTGTAATATCCCACCAATCCTGATTGTATAAAATAATAATATCTGGCTGCAGTTCCGGCTTCCTGAAGAAGTTCATTTTTGTGATAGGTTTCTTCCGTACAGATATTCATCAGGGCTTGAACCGTTTCTTGTGAAAGCGGATAATAAGTATTGATCTGTTCTAAAAGTTCTTTCAAAGCTTATAATTTAATCTAAAACTTTCTTCATCATAAGGTCGGTTTGATCGTCGCCTCCCAGCCTGAAGGTATGAGTCCCGAATTGCTCAAAACCATTTTTCCTGTAAAATTGAAGCGCTCTCAGATTTTCTTCCCAAACTCCCAGCCACAGATAACTTTTTTTCAGGTTTTGAGCAGTTTCCAGAGCCTGATAATAAAGCAGCTGACCCACTTTCTGTCCGTGATGGCTTTTTTTGACATAGATACGTTCTATTTCCAGAGAAGTTTCATCCTGCAATTCGGTTTGCGCGGCGCCGGAGTTTAATTTCAAATAACCGACAGGAATGTCTTCTTCCCAGGCTATAAAGAAATGAGAATCAGGATTATTGAATTCTGATTTTACTTTCTCGGTACTGAAACTTTCTTCCAGATAGTTTTTCATCACCTCTTCTGAATTGCTTTCTGCAAAGGTTTCATAAAAAGTCTGCCTTCCCAAAGCCTGTATGGTTTCCAGATCTTCGGCTAAAGCTTTGTTAATGATAATCGATGCCATTTTCTTTTGTATTAAAATAATATTTTTTTAAACGCTTCAGAAGCCAGATGTACCTGAACGGCCCAGTCGTCTGCGGCATCACTTCCCGCATCATCAGAAATATATTTCAGGCACAGGAAAGGGATGTTTTCTTTCTTAGCAATGAGGGCAAGTGGATAGGCTTCCATATCTACAATATTATAGTCCGTTTCAGAATGATTCATCTCAAAACTATCACCACTGCCACAAATCCCTTCTTCCAGGCCGTTCATCTGAAGACCGTATTCCAGAACAGGCGGAATTCCTGATAAAGGGGTTTCGTAAAGACTAAAACCAAGACCTCTCACATCCATGTCTCTCTGGATGAATTTTGTGCAGCAAACAACTTCCCCTTTTCCGAAGCTTTTACTGCCCGCAGATCCCAGATTAACGATCAGTTTAGGTTTTCTGAAGTGAATTTCTCTGGTCAGTTCAATAGCAGCATTTACTTTTCCTATTCCTGTCACCAGTTTATTTTTTCCCTCAAACGCTTGTCCTGCTTCTGAATCCAAAGCAAAGACGAACAAGGTTTCTGAAACCGGATAATGAGAGTCGGCATTGATTTTTATCATTGAGTATAAAATTTAAACAAAAATAAGAAATGAGTAGATAAAACAGAATTTCTTTTCTGTTTTTATTGAATCTCATAATTAATAAAAACACCTCAAATTGAGGTGTTTTATGCTAAAAAAGCTAATTTACGTTTATATTAAAAACACTAATGTCACTACTCTTATACAATGATATAATAATGCTGTTTTGACTACCCCGTCTTTTTGCTTTGCAAAAATCCACCCCTTCAAAGAAGGGGAATTGAGGTCGGGATCAATGGATGATTCCCGTACATTGGGGTAACACCCGAAACCTACACGTCGCGACAAATTCACCGTTTACAACTTTGAACTCTAAAATTAAACCATCTTTCTGATCCTAGCATCCATTAATATCACAAGCTGCACCTCCTTCTTTCGAAAGATCTTTAAACGCGCTTACCGTTTCTTTGTACGTCTGCTGAAGGGCATCTGCAAAAACTTCTATCGGCTGTGCACCCGATACGGCATATTTTCCATTCAAAATAAAGAAAGGGACCCCGGAAATACCATTGTTTTTAGCGTCCTGAATATCCTGATTGACTTCGTTATCAAACTGATCTGATGTCAAAGCCTGTCTTGCCTCCTCCCGATCAATCCCGGACTTTTCAGCAAGGGAAATCAATTCTTCAAGATCTCCTACATTTTTCCCGTCAATAAAATGAGCGATAAACAGAGCTTCCTCCATCTCATTGGCCTTACCGTGTTTTTTAGCCAGATGAAGAAGTTTGTGCGCCGAAAAAGTATTGATGATCAATGCTTTTTCAAAATTAAAATCGATGCCTGCCCCTTTTCCCATCTGAGCAACCTGACCAATCATCTGAGATGTCTGATCTGCGGGAAGTCCTTTTTTCTCTTTAAAATATTCGATGGTATTTTGAGGCTGCAAAGGATCTAAAGTAGGATCTAGCTGGAAACTCTTCCACTCTACTTCTACTTCGTTTTTAAACGGCAGTTTTTCAAGAGCCTGTTCAAAATTATTTTTTCCGATATAGCAGAACGGACACATAACATCCGACCATATTTCTATTTTCATTTTTTATTGTTTTAATTCTTGATGAAATTATTAATCCATCAAAATTACTGCTTTTTGCAATTGTAACAAAATTTATTACAATATATTAATGGCACGGAAAAATGATCTTCTGCTTTTCAGTTCTTTTCTCTAGAATACTTCTCAGAATGATCATTAAAAAAGCTAAAATCCCAAATACAAATCCTATCCATGGATTGTATGAAGCTCCTTTGGCAACAATCATCCATCCACCCAAGGTTGTTCCTAAAGTTACCCCCAGATTTCCAAAAGAAGTGGCTAAACTATTGGCAAATTCAAGAGAATCCGGGACAGAAGAAATCATATACGTAGATGCATTCTGGAAACTTGGAGAATACAGAAAGCCCCAGATGGCTATGCTGATGATATTGGCTGGCAGATTATCCCCTGAAAAATACAGTAAAAAAGGCATCATAACAGTACCGGAAAGAAATAAGGCTGTTGTTTTAGCGACATTCCAGCTTAGCATTTTTCCTGCAATCCAGTTGGCAGCAACCCCAATGATTCCAAAAAGAAAAAGCATATAACTTACCATAGTACCGTCCATCCCTTTCGCTTTATTCAGATAATCTGCAAAATAGCTGTAGGTAGAAAACCAGGCCGTTATCATGAAAAAATTCATTGCCGTACTGATGATAAAGGTGGGCTGTGATAAAATTTTGACTTGACTTTTGTACGATTTTTTCTCTTTTACGGGCATTTCAGGAAGCATACAATAGATAACAACCAAAGCAACTGTGCTGACTGCGCCCTGAACGATGAAAGAAGATTCCCATATCCATAAACTGGACAGCCAGGTCGCAAAAGGAACCGTCGTTACCATTGCCAGAGCAACTCCCATAAAAACAATTCCCATAAGCTTATTCGCCTGTTTTTGATCTGCTCCTGAGACAGCCACAGATAAAGCTGTAGCAATATAGACCGGCTGCAGAAATGCAGGAAGTATCCTTACCAGCATCAGAAGCCAGAACGGTGGTGACATGGCAGAAATAACAGCTGTAAAAAGGAAGATGGCAATAGCGGTCAACATCACTTTTTTCCGGTCAAATCCTGACATGAGTAAAGTCATGAAAGGCCCCGTCAAAGCAATGATTAATGCAAATGCGCTCAGCAGCCATCCGGCCTTGTCAATTCCTATCTGATAATGTTCAGCAATCTGCGGGAGAATTCCGATCACTCCAAATTCGGTGGTGATGACGGCCATAAATCCCAGACACCCAATGTATGCGTATTTTTTCATCCTTATTTTTCAGTGGTTCGAAGATATTGATGAGCAAATGCCGCCATTTCAAAGGTAGCTTTTTCTACCTCATTCAGTACTTCTCCCATGTGCATAAAGCCATGCACCATGTCTCTGTAAAAACTGGTTTGCACAGAAATTCCTGCGTTTTTCATATGCTGTACCAATTCTTCTCCTTCATCTCTTAAGGCATCATGTTCTGCTATAAGAACCAATGTTGGGGGTGTGTTTTTAAAGTCTTTTATCAAGATCGGAACCGCTAACGGATCAGGATTGCTTTTGGCTTCAGGATGATACCATTTCCAGGCCTGGATGCCGCCTTCTTTGTTTAGAACAGGACCTGTTTCATAGGTTTCCCATGATTTTGTATTGAGTTGATGATCCGCTGCCGGATAGATCAGTACCTGAAATTTCAGCAGTTCCCCTACCTGTGTTGAAACAGAGGTTGCGAGGGCTCCTCCGGCACTGTCGCCTATAATTCCGATTTGACTTTCATCAATTCCCAGATCTTCAGCGTGATCAGTTACCCATTTAACGATGTTGATACAGTCATTTAATCCTGCCGGAAAAGGATGTTCAGGAGCCAGACGATAGTCTACAAAGATCATGACTGAACCTGTTTGGTTAGCCAATTTCCGGACTACAGCATCATGGGTTTCAAAACCTCCCGCAATGAACCATCCGCCATGAATATAAATAATAGCTGATGATTTTTGAGTGGTTTTTCCTTTTGGTCGGTAGATTCGGACCGGGATCTGGTGGTCTTCCACCGGTACCTTCAGTTCTTCTATCATCGCAACGGACTCTTTTTTACCGCTGAGCTGAAGCGCCATGGCGTCAAGATATTTCCTGGTGTCATCTAATGGATCTTGTGCATTGAATGACTGTATTTTTCCTAAATGATTGATAATTTGGGTTATTGGTGACGTTAGTTGCATTATAAGTTTGTTTTGTATTAATAATATTTCAAAAAGGAATCTGAGCGCTATTATTCCCTAACTGTTTTTAATTTTCAGTTTAAGAAGACAAAATTACTTTTCAAACCTTACATTTGCACAGTATACTGCTAATTGTACGGTACTAACAAATTTGTAAGCTATGGGGAAAATAAAGGAAAATTCGACGAATAACATTAATAAAAAGTACATCCAGGAATGCGATCTGTCTTATGCAGTCTGTAAAATCGGCGGAAGATGGAAACTTTTGATTCTAAACAGATTAAAGGATGGTAAATTACGATTCAGTGAAGTCCGTGACCGCATCTGTAGAATCACGGAAAGAATGCTTACCCTTCAGCTGAGAGAGCTTGAAAAAGAAGGATTGGTCAAAAGAACAGTTCATGCCCAAGTTCCGCCAAGAGTGGATTATGAGTTGACGGACATAGCGAGAGAACTGATCCCGATCTGGGAAGAGCTTGAAAAATGGGGAAATAAGCACAGGGATTTATTCCTGGCCAATAGTGTTGAGGATGAAACTGAGGCTAAGATTTAGACCAGGATAAAATTAAATCTGGGACTGAGATGCATTCACTTTGTTGCAGAACAATACATGAGCGATAATCGCCAGTAAGCCAAAGGATGCCCCTACAAAGCATACACCAGACCATTGTGCATACTGCCATGCCATAGACGCAAGCCATGTTCCGAGTGATCCCCCGATGAAATAGGAAACCATATACACGGTATTCAATCGGTTCACGGCATTGGATTTAATCAAGAAATAATTGGTCTGGTTCATGATATGGCTCGACTGTACTCCAAGATCAACAAGGATAACACCAACGATGAGTCCCCAATAGGTTTCGCCTGCAAAATAGGTAAATGCCCAGCTCCCGACTACAATCAGAAGCGAATATAATATGATGCGGTTGATATCAAGATATTTCTGAAGTTTTCCCACTTTTGCTGCTGCCAACGCTCCTACAGCGCCAGCTAATCCAAAGCTTCCAACCACCGATGAACCAGCATTGAAAGGCGGTTTTTCCATGTGAAAGACCAATGTTGTAAATAATGCACACATGGATCCGAATGCCATCGCCCCACGGAATGAAGCCAGCTGTAATATAGGCTGTGTTTTCGCCAAATGAGCCACAGATCGCATTAATTCTTTATAGGTTCCCTTGAAATTAGGCTGCATTTCGGGAAGCATTTTATAAACCGCCAGCCATACCAGAATCATTAATCCTGCAGCGATTCCAAACATGGCTCTCCAGCCCCATACATCACCTACTATTCCACCTATAAATCTGGATAAAAGAATCCCTAACAATAACCCGGACATCACGGTCCCGATATTGGAAGATTTTTCTTTATCGGAGGACAATTCAGCGGCGATAGGTATAAATAACTGAGGAATTACTGAAGTTACCCCGATCAGTAAACTGGCAGCATAGAGCATCCATAGCTGAGTGGCAAAAGTCATCCATAATAATGAACCAAAAACTAAAAACAGGTCGATCAGAATTAATTTCTTACGGAAGAATTTATCTCCCAAAGGAACAATTAATAACAATCCTAAAGCATATCCTATCTGGGTAAGGACAGAAATTTTGCTTGCCGCACTTTCAGAAACATTTAAATCTTTCGAAATAAGCCCTAATAAAGGCTGGTTATAATAATTATTGGCGACTACAAGTCCTGAAATAATAGCCATCAGCCAGATAACTGTTCTTGAAATACCGTTCGTCGTGCTCGTCTGCATAGTTGAATTAAAATTTGACTCCAAATGTAAGAATGGAATTAATGAATAAAGCTGTATTTCAAATTGTTAATCATGAATGATCATATTCATGCATTCAATCGGAAATACCATCTTTTTAAGAAGGGCAAAGGTAATCAATTTCATAAAAAAAGAGAATGCCAAAAGCAGTCCCTTTTCAATAATTCTATGGTTTGTTTGACATCCAAAAAAGATACGCCGACAGAAATCCTGGATTTTACCGGAATGAAGTCAACGAATCACTTATCTATTCATAATAATGAAATCCGATCTTATCAGAGATGGCTTATTTCATGTAAGACTACTATTTCTTTGCTTCCTTTATGTAGAATTGATTTTAAATTAAATATTTTACAATAAAGTTTTTTTTCATTGATTCAATAAAAAAATGGTAGAAATCGTATGTTTTTCCTCCCAAAATGTGATCCGGGAAGGCTTTTTTAAAGCAGTTCCAAAATTTTTATTCCTAAATTTGTAAGATCACCAATTTCTTAATACACTTAGTACATTATATGAATTCTAAAGAACAGATATTACAAAGATCAATTGAGGCAAAAGAAATTTTTCTCCCTCACCTTTCTGCGGATCCTGTTATATTTGGTTTTGATCAGAAAGAACTTAAGGTACTTCTGATCAAAATGAATTATCGAAAATTGTGGCTATTGCCGGGTGGCTACGTAGGAAAAAATGAAGATCTGGATGAAGCTGTGGTAAGAATCCTAAAAGACAGAGTGGGAATAACCACCGATGTATATCTTGATGAGTTTGGTGTTTTCGGCAAAAGAAACAGAAGTGAACTTTACTTTGAAGATTTTGATGATACTCTTTTTCATAAGCAGCGATTCATCTCCATTGGATATTACGCACTGTACAATCCTTCAAGATTTAATCTTGTTCCTGATGAGTTAAGCGAAAGCTGTGAATGGATTTATATGAGCCAATTGTCGGAGATCGAACTGGCCATGGATCACAGAGAAATTATTGAAAAAGCGCTTCTTACCTTACGTGAAAAAATTTCCATAAAGCCCATCGGTTACAATCTTCTTCCTGAAAAATTTACCCTTTCTGAACTTCAGAAACTGTATGAAGCCATTTTAGGAAAGGACCTCAACCGTGGAAACTTTTACAGAAAAATTAAAAATTTAGGAATTCTGAATAAACTTGAGGAGCAAAGACGTGGCGGCGCCCATAAGTCTCCTGATCTGTATTCTTTTGATGAGGAAAAATATGCCCAAGCATTGAAAAACGGTCTTAACGCCTGGTAGACGTCCATTGTTTTTACCAATTAATGGTATCGAAAAAAAGGTTTTGAGGTTTTATAAATATTAGGGAAATTTGCACAATGAAAATTATTGCGCTCAAAGAAGGCAATTTCTCAGCCAGCAGAACGAAAGACTTCACGTTATTGACCGATGAAAATTTTGACACCGTCAAGGGGATCAAAATGTCTGTACAACCGTTTCTCATTATTACAGACCATGATTATATACTCCTCGATGCCGGTATGGGATGGCAAAACAGGGAGGGTAAAACGGTTATTTCTGAACTATTGGAAAAGGAAAATATCAGACCCGAACAAATTACCAGGCTTTTGCTTTCACACCTCCATAAAGATCATATTAACGGAAGTATTCACAAAACAGATACTGGTTTTGAACCTGCATTTCCGAATGCAGAAATTTATATTCAGAGGCGTGAGCTTGCTTTCACTATGGAAAATAAGGGCAACCCTTCTTTTGATTTTGATATTCTTGAACAACTGATCAGCCTGCCAAATATTGTTTGGATGGATGAAGATCGCGGAAATATAAATGCGGAGGTTTCTTTTGAAGTAGTAGGCGGACACACGCCTTTTATGCAGGTCTTCTGGATCAGAGAGTATGACGAAATTATTTTTTATGGTGCGGATGATCTTCCTCAGGAGTCTTATCTGAAATATCATCTGGCTTATAAAAGCGATTTTGATGGAAGAAAAGCAATGGAACTAAGACTGGAGTGGCAAAAAAAAGCGGCTGAAGAACAATGGAAAATACTGCTTTATCATGATCTGGACAAAGCAGTAATCCAGATATAATCTAACGTAAAAGTGGTTTAAAGATCATTAAACCATTTGTAGATATCCAAATCAGAAGGAATGTGAAGCTTTTTCCGGATTCTGTTTTTTCTGTTTTGGATAGCTTTTGGCGTCACAAAAGTGTAAGTCGCAATTTCCTTGGTGGTAAAGTTGAGTTTCAGGTAAATGCAGAAAATAAGTTCAGAATTTTTGAGACTGGGATGTACCTTCGCGATTTTATCAAAAAAATCAGGGTATACAAGTCTGAATTTGTTCAGCAAACGTGGCGAATTTTCTTTGGCTAATGCCATGATTTCGTCCTGCACTAAAATCTTTTGATTTAAATCTTCTAAACTGGATTGCGGTTTTTCGTTTTTCATAATATTTTTCTCATCGCTACTTTATTTCTGATACGTTTAAATGCTTTTGTATCAGTACAAACCCTTCTTATTCGGCTATTATACAAATAGCTGTTTTGATGTTGAGGTTTTACAGGTCTATCTAAATTTCATAATTGCTGATTCTAAAGAACCCTACATCTATTGTACGAATCCCTGATATTTTAATCTTAAAAATCTTTCATCTGAAGCTTATTCTTTCGGTTATTTTTAAATGAAACAAAGAAAGAAAAAATGATTAAAATTTTACAGAATTAAAATACCACATAGATACCACGCCATGCCTATCTACAGTGTATTTATTCCTATTTTGAAGTGAGTTTGAAAATTAATTCGTTCCTGTAATTTATTTTAAACAAATGTAGCAGATTGCGGATCATATTTTTTATGATCTCAATCAATGTTTTTGATGATTTTATTCCCTGACCGTGGTGTATACAGAGAGATTGGGAAAAAGCGTCTCCAAAGCCTTATGGTATGTATGTGGTATGCCTTACAGAGAGAGGTGATGAAAATTGATCGTTCTTTACATTATTGAAATTTTGTGCTTCCCTGTTTATTAAATAATGAAAGGCACAAATGATTAAACATTTGTTTAAAATTTTAATTAAAAACTTTATCATCCCATGATTATTGAAGAGGTACTTGTTTCATTTGGAGCAAAAATTAAAGAATATAAAGCAGGAGAAATTATTTTTCGGGAAGGTGAGTTTTCTACGTTTTATTACCAGATTAAGGAAGGACAGATCAAGCTGAATAATTACACGGAAGACGGTAAAGAATTTATTCAGAATATATTCTCGAACGGACACAGCTTTGGAGAATCTCTTCTCTTTGTAGATCGTCCTTATCCGATGAACGCTACAGCTATAAAAGATTCGTATATTTTAAGACTTCCAAAATCCAATTTTTTAAATCTGATCAGGGAAAACCAGGAAGTCTCCCTGAATGTTTATCAGTGTATGGCAGAAAGAATGTATTATAAATATATGATGCTCTACAACCTCTCTTTCCAGAATCCCATGCTGAAACTGAAACAGCTGATGGATTATTTCAAAAGCTACTGTGAAGACAAAACACAGTACTCTTTTCAGATTCCTCTGACAAGACAACAACTTGCTTCTCTCACGGGACTGCGCGTGGAAACGGTCATAAGAGCTGTAAAAAGTATGGAAAAAGATAAGATTTTAAAAATAGAGAAGAGGAAGATTATGTATTAGTTTCTATTGTCTGGAAGATGGAAGAGCGAAGACCAAAACCATCCGTAAACCACTCATTATCATTATCATAATTAATATTAAGTTGAATTAAAATATTTTTTATTTACCTTATCACTTTAAAATCTACGCTCTTTCGGTATCCTATATTAGTTACTATTTATTTTCTATAAAATTTAAATTCTGAAGAAATTCATTGCAGCCTTCAAAATCGAAATATCGGGTTTTCAATAGTTCTATCTGATATTTTGTGGGTAAAAATTCTCCCCATTTTGAAAAGTTCAAAACATCCGGAAAGTTGTCTAGTAATTCTGTCAGTGCTTCGTCAAAATTGATCGTATTTAAATTCACATCTTTAAGCACCGAAATGAATTCAGATTTCTTTGAAAAATCGATTTCAAACTTACTTTCGCTTTCATGTAATTGATTTTCAATCCCTACTCTGTTCAGTATAAAGCTTAAAGTTCTGTTAATCTTAGATCCTGTAAATGAATAAAACTTAAGTTTATCATTCCCTGAAAAAAGGGGTCTGTCCGTTTGATGAGACCTGATCCCATAGATTGAAAAATCTTTACGCATCTGCCGGATCATTTCATCACCAGGCTCATCCAGAAAATCATATTTTTGGTCGGAAATCAGAATTTCAAGCATTTTTTCCCTGATTTTAGAGGCTGTATCTGCCGCATCTCCAAAAAAGAGCGGTTTTTTTCCGTCTTTTGCTGGAGCTACCTCTATTTTTTTAGCCTCGTAATCAATGTCCTTTATTTTCCATATTCTGGCTGAAAGATATATATTTTCATCAGGTCTGGTCTGTGCAGACAGCGGTAACTCACCGATTTTCACGCCCTGACTCACCACCCTGAAAAATACAGGGGTATGAAAGAGGGTATAAAAATCTCTGGTATTGACTACCTTTTCACCTTCAATCCCAATAATATATTCAGGTCCTAGTTTTTCCAGAAAGTCAATGGCGGTAAGATGGTCAATAATCTCCGTAACTTCTTCAGCCGAAATATTCTTAAAAGCAGCATTACCCGTCAAATCTGCAGTAAGTTTATCAAGTGTGATTCCCGAAGAACCTTTTACCACCGACAAAAGCTGATGAACCAGCACATCATAAGGTTTTTGGCTCATAGCAATAGGCTCAATATACTGCTCTTTAAAAAGCAGCCAGCACGCCAGTGACTGGAGAAGACTCCAACGTTCAGTAGCATACAAAAACAGGTTGCTGGCCTTTCCTTCCCTTCTTCCGCTCCTTCCCACTCTCTGGATCAGGGAAGCAATGCTATGGGTGGCATCAATCTGGGCAACTTCATCCACGTTTCCTATATCAATCCCCAGTTCCAGGGTTGATGTACAGGATATACAGAAATTTTCATGCGTGCTTTTTTTGGCAAAAAACTCTACATATTCACGTACTTCTTTATCTACAGAAGAGTGATGGGAGAAGTAATTCGCATGTCCGCCCACCTTTTCCGAAAGTTTTTTCAATCTTACCGCTACCTCTTCTACTTTTCCTCTAGCATTGGGAAACACCAGCACTTTGCTGTCCCTCGTTCTGATATACAGATCTTTGAGGAGATCCGGTGGAAGTTCTTTTGTCTGCCCTTCAAAATACTTAAAAACAGCGTTAATAGGCTTGGGTGTCGTATCTCTGATTACTTTTGTATGTTCAGGATCTCCCAGAAAATCTTTCAGTTCAGCATAATTATTCTGATCGCTTACTGTAGCAGAGAGAGCAACAGTACTGAATTTACCGGTATTGACTTTCTGAAGACGCTGCAACAGAGACTGCAGGTGAATCCCTCTGTCTGATCCTAAAAACGAATGAATCTCATCGATAACCACATAATCCAGTGTTGAAAAAAGGTGTTGGATCTGATAAGGTTTGTTTACAAACATCGCCTCCAGAGATTCCGGAGTAATAAGTACAATTCCTTCCGGAGCTTTTATCAGCCGGTCTTTGGCTCCTTTGGAAGCTTCTCCATGCCATTTTGTAACCGGAACATCCAGATATTCGCACAGCTTTTCAACCCTCATGAACTGATCATTGATCAAGGCAATCAGCGGTGAAATATAAAGCACTTTTACGCCTTTTTCCTTACAATTCACTTTAGATAAGATCGGCAAAAAGGCAGCCTCCGTTTTCCCTGAAGCTGTCCTGGAAATTAAAACATAATTATTGTCTGTTGCGATAATCTTCTGAATGGCAGCCTCCTGAATAGGTCTCAGGCTTTCCCATTTCTGGTCGCGGATGTACTTTCTGATCGGCTCTGAGAGCAGGTTGAATGCGCTCATATTTCTTCAATACTATCTAAAAGAACCAGATCATCAGGCCTCTCGTCTGAAATTTCGATGTCTCCGAAAAGCTGTTTTTTATCCACGGCCGGATTCTGTCTGATAATGTTCAGAATATTGAGAAAATCTCTGATCACTTCTCTCGGTGTGAGAAATTCTGAAGCTCCCGGTTTATTGAACATTTCTTCCATAAAAGCAAAAATTTCTTCGTCGCTGATATTCAGTTCTGTTTTATAGTTAAAATCAAAAATCAGTTTCAGTTTTTTTAACAGAACAAAGATTTCATTATGATCTAATGGAGTGAGTTTAATGACAGGCTGCGCAAAATCTCTAATTTCACGGGTTTCAAATTTATTGGTTTCTAACCTTGACTTTAAAGCCTGGTAGCTGAACAATCCTCTCCTTTCATTTTCCAGAAATTCTTTCGTTCCTGCAAAATTGATCAGCAAATTTGAAATTTTCCCCTGAAAACAATCGTTATAAATAGATAAAATTTTCTCGTAGTTTTTTTCACGCGCGGCTGAAGTAGAAATTTTATAAAGGTTGATCGCTTCGTCCAGATTGATCATAAAACCGCTGTATCCCATGCTTACAAAGAACTTACAGAAATTTTTAAGCATATCGTAAAAATTGGAACCATTAATGATTTCTCTTACCCCAAGATCCTGTCTGGCCTCCGTTTTCGTTTTATATTCACCTTTCAGCCATTTCAGGGCATTTCTGCGTAACAGTTCATCGCCTTTGATATATCCTTCATAGTACTTAACGATCACAGAACCGAAATCGAAACCACCCACTTCTGTGATTTCATTCACTGTTTTCATAATAGAATTCTGGATAAGGCCTAAATACTGGTCATTTCTGATCTCAGCAAGGGAAATACGGTTGTCTTCACCGGTTTTCGTAATCACCTGCTCAATCCATTTTTCAAGCAAAGTCTGTAATGCTCCGCCTTCGGGTTTAGTCTGGATTGCAATATTGTCCATGATTGCAGAATACAAAATCACACTTTTTCCGTCATTGGAATACAGCCTGTTGTCCGGTGTGAAATCTGCATTGGAAACTACAAATTTCTGCTTTAAAGCCACCGTATTCAATAAGTGAAGCATAAAAGATTTTCCGCTTCCAAAATCTCCGATCCAGAATTTCGCCATGCTGTGGCCGTTTTTCACATCTTCCAAAGAACTGATAAAAGCATTAATCTCCTCCGATCTTCCTACAGTAATGTGCTGCACTCCTATTTTGGGCACCACTCCGCTCACCAGGGAGTTGATAATAGAAGTTGCTTCTTTGGGTTTAATATTGTCAATCATTGTTTAAAAGTTTTTTATAATAATCAGTATTAATCGTAAAATATTCATCCTCTTCCTCAATAAGGACATCGTCAAGGGTTTCAAAACACAGATCGTTGATAGAATCTATGGTAGATCCCATAAACAGGTTTTTCGACTGTAAATAAGTGGCCATTTCACTTTGAGGAATATTAAAACTCTGCTTTTCAAATGCCTCTAAAATTTCCTGCTGAACTTCTGATAAATTAAGCTCTTCAAGATATTGATGAATCCTGGTTTCTGTAGGGTGATGGGTAATATGAATCGTCAGTTCATCTTCTCCACTCGTTTCCTCTGCCTGAACAACTGTAGTTTCCTCTTCGCCTTCATCCTTAAGATATTCTTCCAGCAGGGCCACAGTTCCGGAATGCTGCCTCTGTACATTTTCAACGGCATCTCTGTCGATAACAATTTTTTTTCTTTTCGGAAGGTACAGCCGAGACGCTTTTTCAATGGCTGCCTGAAGGTTCCTCGTTGCTATGAATTCGTTTATGATCTGCTCAAAATCACTAAGCTGTTCGCTTGTGGTGAACAGACTCTTCTGGATATTCCTGGTAAGCTGTTTCCGTTCAAATGTTGTATTGTTCAGGTCTTTATCAAAATAATGCAGATAAAGCCTTAATGCAGAGATTTTGTCATGTTTTGCAACAAATTTAGAAGCTTCAAGAAATATAGTATCCTGAGACGGGTTTCTGACATTCACCTCCGCCAGCCTGAAAATTTCTCTTTCAAAAGCTATAGTATTGGAATAATCTTCTTTAATGGTTTCAAATTTCGTTTTCCACCTTCCGGTATTATTTTCGTTCAGAATGATATTCGTTCTGTGATCCGCCTCCAATATCTGGGATTGGTTTTCAGGCAGAAAAACAGCAAGCCTGGAAACTATTTTCCTGTTGTACTGGTGCAGAATATCAGGATGGGTATAATTAAAATCCGTATTGATTTTTCTTTTTATTCCATAGACTTCCCTCACATTATTTTCACATAATTTTAAGATATGATTGAAAATTTCTGTCTGTACTGCATCATACGTATAGCGGTAGTTCAGGCTTTCTTTTCTGTAATTGTACTGAAGACACACAATGATTTCCGAAAGCTCCTCAATTACCGTTGCATACGATTTATTCACGGGAATGCAGTGCGTCCGGAGATAGTCTGTCGCTCTTAAAAACTGTTTTAAAATCTGTACACGGCAGTATTCAATTTCATTAAAAACATTATCAGCAAACCATAATCGGTCCAGTATTGCGGATTGATCATCATTCAGACTGAGTTTTCTGATGTATTTTTTTCCTATTTTCCAGCCATCAGGATCATATTGTGGCTTTGGAACAGGTTCAGGGACAGATTCTTCTCTGTGGAGATCAGATCCAAAATTGATCGGAATATCAGTACTTCCGGAAACATCAATTATAGAGTCATCGTGTTCATTCTGCATCATTTCATCAATAAGATTGTTGGTTAAAGTTTCTCTTCAAATGGCATCAAAAATATCAAACTCATGAACCATCACGATCGTATGACCGGATTTTCTGAGATCCAGTGCCTTTTCTACTTTTCTTCCATAGCAGGAGTAGCTCCAGCAGGCATTATGGGTGTCACCAATAATCAGATAATCAGTCTTTTTAGAAATCGTATTGACCGGAATGCCACCTTTATCCTGTATCGCCCGTTGTAATTCACTGCGATTACCTCTGCTTAGGATTCCGGTGATGCAGAACGTTTTGTTTTCAAAAACAATTTCAGGGTCTACCGCACAAATTCCGGAAATATTGATGTCGGCTGTATCTCTTTCTATCTGAGCTGCTGTATCTGAATTTTTAAGTTCAACGAATTGCTTTATGAATGCCGTCAGAACAGCTCGTTCCTCTTCGTCAATGATTTTATCTGCCACAATAGACAGTACCAGGCTTCGGATCTCATCATACGGATAATAGGAATTGAGGTGCTCATTGTCTGAAAGCCATTCATGAAGTTTAAAGATTTCGTCATCATTTAAAATTCCGTCTGCCAGAATTCCATGGAATATTCCCTGTAAAAGCTGAAGATCAGACGTAATTCCGTTATAATAAATGCTGTCGTGCTCGTATTTCTGACACAGCCAATACAGATCTTCCACCGCTTCTTTGGCGGGGATTCCGTTGGAGGCTGTATTTTCGATCAAAAGCATGAATTCGCGGAACGGATTTCTATTCACCAGATCATAATGGTCTTTGGCCCATAATCTGAGCTCTTCCATCTCTCTGGCATCAATGATATCATCAGAAATGATTCCCAAAAGAATGCCTTTTAGTGAATTCATTGCTTTATCTGCTCTGGATTTGGTTGTAAATACCTGTAAGTCCGGATTGTCAAAATGAGTCATCTTAAATAAATTGAGTGTATGGGTTGTATTAGTTTCTATTGATGGTAAAATCAACTTCTAATATAGCAATATTATACATTCAAAAATATTCAAAACTAAAAAAAATACCTTACGGTTTTCCGTAAAAAAAGAAGTTAGATTTTAGAGATTAGACGTTAGAGGACAAGCATAGAAATTTCTGTAGGATGGCACATCTTATTTTAACTACCCCGTCTTTTTGCTACGCAAAAATCCACCCCTTCAGCGAAGGGGAATTGGAGTTGAGACCAATTGGCTATCATTATCAATTACTCCTTGCACAAAATATATTAATAGTAGTAATCATGAACCTGAACCCGAATTCGCGCCCCGAAACAAACTCATTACTCATCATTCCTAACTTATAACTTACAAAAGCTCTCCATCAAGCTGTTTCTGAAACTCCTCCAGATATCTGGCAAGGTGCAGCCCGTCCGCAAGTCCATGATGAGCCTCCACAGAAACGGGAAGATACTTTTTCCCATCACGGATACTGAACTTTCCGAAAGTGATTTTAGGTACAGATTCTGAATTGTTAAAACTGGTAGGATGAAGAAGCGCACTGAAAGAATTCCATGGAATTGTTGTATGCCTGATCAGATCTTTACCCAGATCGCCATTGTTCAATCTTAATCCGGAAGACTGTTGGACCGCCTCAATTTCCTTTTGCATTGTAGCATTAAACACTCGAAAATCTGCAGAAAAAGGAATAAATGCAAAACCAAAAGTCCCGTCTGCCCTGCCAATCGTACTTCCTGCATGAATGGTATCATACAAAATAACCTCACCGTCAATGATCCGTAATTTCAGTTCATCCACAGTATTCACTGCAATCATCGATCGGTGAAGATAAGTAGCGAAAAAAGAATCACCGTTTTCCTTAGCATGATTATAAGCTTTCGTGCAGTCAACTTCAGTAGTAAAGCCAAAATAGGGACTTTCCATCTTTGAAAAAAACTCAAAATGCTCTTTTCGGTTCCAGTTTTCGAGGTCTATGATCTTCATTGATTTTATTTGCTGCAAATTTCAGCAAGTTTTCCCGGTTTTAAAAGTTTATCTGGAAAAATATTACTGAACAAATCATTAAAAATATAATGAAATCTTAATGTAGAAGGTTGGTTTTGGTTAGTTTTTTGATACAAATAGAAGAGGTTTACAATATATAGGCTTACTTGTATTTGTCAATATTTAACTCGAATCTTTGAGGCTTCATATACAACGGAGCTGATACTTAATTATAATAGGAAAATAATATATGGAGACAGAAAAAATAGGATTCATCGGATTAGGAAATATGGGCCATCCTATGGCAAAAAATTTGGAGAAGGCAGAATTTCCGCTTTCCGTTTACAATAGAACCATCGAAAAAGCTGAGGATTTTAAAAAGAAATCCACCGTCTATTCTACCGTGACGGACCTGGTGAAAAACAGCGACATTATTTTCACCATGCTGACCAATGATGAGGCCGTAAAAGCTGTTTATGAAGAGCTTTTGGTTTTGAATATCCACGGGAAATTATTCATCGACATGAGTACGATTTCTCCTGAAACAAGTAAAAAAATGGCTGATGCCGTCAAAATAAAAGAAGCTTATTTCATTGATGCTCCCGTAGCAGGAAGTACCATGCCTGCAGCCGAAGGTACGCTGATCATCATCGCTGGCGGCGAAGAAAGAGACCTTCAGCGCGCCATGCCTTATTTTGAGAAGCTTGGAAAAGCAGTTAAGCATCTGGGCGAAAATGGAAAAGGAATTGCCGGAAAACTGTCTGTGAATTACTTCCTCTCTGCCATTTATCAGGGACTGGCAGAGACGGTTTTGTTTTCTGATCAATTGGGCATTCAGCGTACCGATATGCTGGAAATCATCAATGAAAGTGCCAGCGGAAGCGGTGCGACGAAAGTAAAAACCCCTCTGCTGATCAATAATACCTTTGATCCGGCCTTTGCTTTGGATCTGATGCTTAAAGATATTCTCCTTGCTAAAAATGCAGGGGCCGATTTTCCTCTTTCCAAAGCATTGATAGAAACATATCAGTCTGCTCATGATGAAGGTTTTGGTAAAGATGACGTAATGGGAATCATCAATTATCTTAAAAAATAAGAGTTGACAAGAATATCAAAACACAAAATTTTCAACAGTACATATGATGGATACACAAAATTTTAAAGGAAATAACTGGTCGGCAAGAAAAGTGGACTCTGTTTATATCATGAGTATTAAAGACCAGTCAGGTATCGTTGAAGCGTTGACAGATTTCGTTATCAACCAGAAGATACAGGCAGGCGAAGTTACAGGTATTGGAGCTGTAGAGGAAGCTACCCTCCGCTTTTTCAAGCCATCCAACAAAAACTACGTTGATAAAACATTCAAAGAACAGATGGAAATAACCAATATTTCGGGAAACGTATCTGAGATAGAAGGAAAACCTATGCTTCATCTGCATATTACTTTAGGAAGAGAAGACTATACCGCTCTGGCAGGACATCTTCTGGACGCTAAGATCCGGGGCGCAGGAGAATTTATTTTTTATCCTCTGAACACCAGAGTGGTAAAAATTAAGAATGAAGAGGTGGGAATCAATTTCTATGATTTTGAAAGATGAAATGACAGACTTCTTTGAAAGTTGTATTTTTGATAAAATATTTTCATGATGTTTGATCTCCTTCTTTCCCATATACAAAACAAAGTAGACCTGCCTGAAAAACAGAAACATCAGATCGTATCCTTTTTTACGCATAAGAAATTACGTAAAAAACAATATTTGCTGCAGGAAGGTGATATTTGCAAATGCCTGTCATTTGTTAGTAAAGGTTTGCTTAAATCTTATGTTTTAGACGAAAAAGGAAGTGAACGGATCAATATGTTTGCCTTCGAAGGTTGGTGGATTTCTGATTTCAACAGCTTTATCAATCAGGAAAAAGCAGTTTTGAATATCAATGCTGTAGAAGAAACCGAAGTGCTCATGATTACTCTTGAGGATTATGAAAGAATGATGCTGGAAATCCCTGTCATGGACCGCTATTTCAGAATTCTTTACCAAAACAGTCTGGTCACTAAAGATCACCGGCTGATGGTCTCCAACAGTTTTACGGCAGAAGAAAAATATAAGCAACTGGCCCAGCGCAACCCGGAAATCATCAAAAGGGTTCCGCACAATCTTATTGCCTCCTATCTGGGACTTGCTCCCGAGACAGTAAGCAGAATACGAAAAAAAAATCTCCATTAATACTTGATCTGGATCAACAAAAACACATGATGCAGATCAAGTGTTTCAGCCTTCTTCTGTCCCTACTTTTGTAATAGAAATTTTACAAATATGGACAATGCAAAAAACATCGCGCTGGTCGTTGGTGCGACAGGAATTACAGGGAGTAATCTTGCTCAGGAACTTATTTCCCAGGGATGGACCGTGTACGGACTTTCCAGAAATACCAATAGCAATATCCCGGAACTCATTCCTGTAAAGGCTGACCTTCTGAATATTGATAGCTTAAACACAGCACTGGAAGGAATTTCTCCTACTCATGTTTATTTCACTACCTGGATGCGAAACGACACAGAGGAAGAAAACATCCGTGTGAACAGTGCTCTGGTAAGAAACTTGTTAGACGTATTGGCTCATAAACAATCAGTACAGCATGTCGCTTTGGTTACAGGATTGAAACACTATTTAGGACCTTTTGAAGCCTATGTGAAAGCAGGAAAGCTTCCGGAAACCCCTGTCAGAGAAGAACATCCGAGACTTCCCCTTCCCAATTTTTACTATGCCCAAGAAGATGAAGTGTATAAAGCTTCCGAGAGAGATGGATTTACGTGGAGCATTCACCGACCTCATACGGTCATCGGTTACGCCGTGGGCAATCTGATGAATATGGGAACTACTCTTGCGGTGTATGCAAGTATTTGCAAGGAAACAGGGCGAAAATTCGTCTGGCCGGGATCTGCTGAACAATGGAACGGTGTTTCTGATGTGACGGATGCCCGGATTTTAGCAAAACAATTGGTTTGGGCTTCTACCACAGAATCTGCAAAAAACCAGGCTTTTAATATTGTGAATGGAGATGTTTTCCGCTGGAAGTGGCTTTGGAAAAGACTGGCAGACTGGTTTGGCATTGAAGCAGAAGATTTCGACGGGACGGTAAGACCGCTTGACCATGAATTAAGTAAAGATGCTGGCACCTGGAAGAAAATAACAGAGAAATACGGTTTAAAAGAAGATCATCTCGATCGCCTGGCGTCTGCGTGGCATACAGATCTCGATCTCGGAAGACCTCTGGAAGTGATGTGTGATATGTCTAACAGCAGAAAGCTTGGTTTTACAGCATATCAGAATACAGAAGATTCTTTCACTGAACTATTTCAAAAACTGAGAGCGGAAAGATTAATCCCTTAAAAACAAACGGAGCGGCTGAATACTGCTCCGTTTGCTTTTTAATTTAAACAACATAAGCAGCTTATATGCCAATAAAAAAAACGTTTATTGTGCTTGAACCCCCTTAATATTGTATCTATAGAAAGTTCCGGATAAGATCATGTATTTTAAATGTAGTTTTTTACATACCATAGTTTACCACAAAATTGAAAGATGATGCTAATTTGGTGGGATTTTTGAATGTAAAATATAAACCGATCGCACCATTGAAATTAATAACATTCACAAAAAAAGGAATTTACTGTCCGCAGGGGAAATTTTATATTGATCCCTGGAGACCGGTAGACCTCGCAGTCATCACTCACGGACACGCTGATCATGCGCGGTGGGGAATGAAAAAATACCTTTGCCATCATTACACCAAGCCCATCCTTTATCAAAGAATTGGGGTTGATATCGAATGCCAAAGTGTTGAATATGGTGAAACCATTACCTTAAACGGTGTAAAATTATCAATGCATCCTGCCGGACACATTATTGGGTCAGCCCAGATAAGATTAGAATACAAAGGCTATGTTACCGTTATATCAGGAGATTACAAAGTACAGGAAGATGGACTGAGTACCCCTTTTGAGTTGGTAAAATGCAATGAGTTTGTCACGGAAAGCACCTTCGGATTGCCTATTTATAACTGGCTGGAAGTTCCTCAACTCAATAAAAAGCTTCAAAGCTGGGTTCTTAAAAACCAGGAAAATTCAAAAACCTCAGTATTCATAGGATACTCATTGGGAAAAGCTCAGCGTATCATGAAAGCGGTAGAAGGTTTAGGAAAAATATATGTCCACAATTCTATTGGAAGACTGAATGAAGCCTTTGAATCAGTGGGTATTACCCTTCCCGATTACAAAATCGCTGATTTTAAAGAAAACCCAAAAGAAGTACAACACGGAATCGTAATTGTTCCTCCAGCTTTACTCGACAGCAATATCATCAAAAAAATACCGGATGCTGCAACAGCGATCTGTTCCGGATGGATGCAGGTACGCGGAGCCAGAAGATGGCGCAGTGCTGACGCAGGATTTGCCATGAGCGACCATGCCGACTGGAAAGGACTTCTGCAAGCCGTAAAAGCTACAGAAGCTGAAATTGTACACGTTACGCACGGGCAGACTGAAATTTTCTCAAAGTATTTAAATGAAATAGGCATCAAATCTGATGTTGTGGAAACCCTGTTCGGTGAAGATGAAGAAGAGTCAGAAAAAGAAACCATAGAAAATCCGGAGCCATGAAACATTTCGCAGACTTGATCAATGCCTTGGAAACCACCAATAAAACCAATGCTAAAATAGACGCTATCATCGATTATCTGGAGCGTGCTCCGGATGAAGATAAAGTATGGTTCATTGCTTTGTTTACCGGAAAAAGGCCCAAAAGAAATGTGAATACCAATTACATGAAAGAATGGGCGCTGGAGATCACTCAGCTGCCGTTCTGGCTGTTTCAGGAAAGCTATTCTTCAGTAGGAGATCTGGGTGAAACCATTTCCCTTATTCTACCTCCACCTTCAGAAACTATTGACCGTACCCTTTCAGAGTGGATGCTGGATATCATTCAGTTAAAAGACAAATCAGAAACCGAAAAGAAAGAATTTGTGCTAAAATCATGGAACGGACTGGATTATACGGAACGTTTAATTTTCAATAAATTACTGGGTGGAAGCTTCAGAATCGGGGTTTCCGATAAAACGCTGATTAATGCCCTTACCAAATTTTCATCTCAGGAGTCAAGTACTTTGATGCACAGTCTGATGGGAAAATGGATCCCGGGGGAAGTGTCGTTCCAGGAACTCATCTCAGCTGAAAATATCAATCCCGACAATTCAAAACCTTATCCTTTTTGTCTGGCTTATCCTCTTGAAAAAGAACTGGAAGAACTCGGAAATCCTGAAGACTGGCAGATCGAATATAAGTGGGATGGAATCCGCGGACAGATCATTAAAAGAAATGATGAAGTTTTTATCTGGTCAAGAGGTGAAGAGCTCGTAACCGATCAGTTTCCTGAAATCAGGGAGACCGTTCAGGCTATGAAAGGCAACTTTGTTTTAGATGGAGAAATACTTGCGGTAAAGGATTCTAATGTTTTAAATTTTAACGAATTACAGAAAAGATTAAACAGGAAAACTTTAACTAAAAAAATGCTCTCAGATATTCCGATTGAAGTCTTTGTTTATGATCTTTTAGAGCTCGAAGGAACGGACCTCCGTGAAAAATCTATGGCATCCAGACGTGCTATGCTTGAAGAATTACTACTGAATGAATCCCCTCAAAATATAAAGCTATCTCAGGTTATTGATTTTGAAAAATGGGAAGATCTGAATACGATAAGAGAAGAATCAAGAGAGATCAACAGTGAAGGTCTTATGCTGAAACAGAAGAATTCCATGTATCATGCCGGAAGGAAAAAAGGTGACTGGTGGAAGTGGAAAGTAAGTCCGCTGACTATTGATGCAGTCTTAATTTATGCCCAGAAAGGGAGCGGCCGACGAAGTGCCTATTACACGGATTATACATTCGCTGTAAAAAATGGAGATGCTTTAGTAACGATCGCAAAAGCCTATTCAGGTCTCACTGATAAAGAAATCATGGAAGTAAGCAAATTTGTGAATAAAAATGCTATTGAAAAATTTGGTCCTGTACGTACCGTAAAAGCAGAATTGGTTTTCGAAATTGCTTTTGAAGGAATCGGATTCAGCAGCAGACATAAAAGCGGCGTTGCGTTAAGATTTCCAAGAATCCTGAGATGGAGAAAAGACAAAACCGTCAACGAAATTGACGAACTTGAAGAGGTAAAAAAACTGATCCAATAATTTGAAAACATTTGAAAATAGCGACGGATTTAAAGTCATTCAGCAATGGATGACGGATAAGGGCATCTCCCCTTTCAAATTTCAGATCGAAACCTGGCAGAAATTCGGAAACGGATATAGCGGAATGGTCATTGCCCCTACCGGATTCGGAAAGACATTTTCTGTTTTTCTGGCTTTGATTTCAGATTTCATGAATCGTCCCGAACAGTATAAAAAAGGGCTGAAAATGATCTGGATCACGCCCCTTCGTTCTTTGTCGAAAGATATTGCTAAAGCGATGCAGGAAGCCATGGATGAAATAGGCCTCGACTGGACTGTTGGGGTGAGAAACGGAGATACGGAACAGAAAGTAAAACAGCAGCAGATCAGAAATATGCCTGAAATCCTTGTGGTGACCCCCGAAAGTCTCCACCTTCTTTTAGGCCAGAAAAATCATGAACGCTTCTTTCAGGATATGAAGTGCGTGGCCGTTGATGAATGGCACGAATTGCTTGGTTCAAAACGCGGCGTTATGGTAGAACTCGCCATTTCTCAGCTCAGAAAATATGTCCCGAAAATAAAAATATGGGGAATTACCGCAACGATTGGAAACCTTGATGAAGCCATGGATGTTTTAATTCCATACGACATCAAAAAAACAAAGATTACAGCTAAGGAACATAAAAAAATAGATATTCTGCCCGTTATTCCGGATGAACTTGATATTCTTCCCTGGGCAGGACATTTGGGAGCAAAATTAGCCGATAAAATCGTTCCTATCATTCTTGATTCAAAATCAACAATCGTTTTCACCAATACCCGGAGTCAAAGCGAAATGTGGTATCAGCTGTTACTGGATGCTTATCCTGATTTTGCAGGTCAGATTGCCATTCACCACAGTTCTATTGATGCGCATCTCAGGATCTGGATTGAAGAGAATTTAAGTGCCGGAAAACTGAAAGCTGTGGTCTCCACTTCGTCTTTAGATCTTGGAATTGATTTTAAACCCGTTGATACCGTCATTCAGATTGGTTCAGCCAAAGGAGTGGCCAGATTTCTGCAACGGGCAGGACGAAGCGGTCACTCGCCTTTTGAGACCTCTAAAATCTACTGCGTTCCTACCCACTCTCTTGAACTGATCGAAGTAGCCGCTTTGAAAGAAGCCGTAAAACAAAAGGTAATAGAACCGCGTGAACCCCAGGTTCTATGTTTCGATGTTCTGGTTCAGTTTCTGATGACTCTGGCCGTTGGTGACGGATTTTATCCCGAAGAAACCTTCGAGAGTATCAAAAAAGTATTTGCTTTTCAGGAAATGACTGAAGAAGAATGGAAAAGCATCCTGGACTTTCTGACGATTGGCGGAAGTGTTTTGAAAAGCTATGAAGAATTCCATAAAATTGTCATTATGGAAGACGGTCTCTATAAAGTGACCTCACGGAAGATCGCCATGCTCCACCGAATGAATATGGGTGTTATTGTAAGTGATGCCATGCTGAAAGTGAAATTCATTTCCGGCGGCTATATTGGAATGGTGGAAGAATATTTTATTACAAAATTAAAAAAAGAAGAAAAATTTATTCTGGCGGGACGAACGCTTGAAGTTGCCATGATTAAAGATATGACCGTTTATGTACGTGGAGCAAAAGGGAAAGCAAGGGCCCCGAGTTATTTGGGAGGAAGATTGCCGTTAAGTTCCAATTTAGGCCATTTTTTAAGAGAAAAACTCTCTCATGCTTTAAACCCAAAAGCTTCGGAGAAGGAACTTAAATTTTTACATCCTTTATTAACCAATCAGGAAAAAAATTCTCATATTCCCAAAGAAGATGAGTTTCTTGTCGAACTGATCAAAAACCGCGAAGGCTACCACCTGTTCATGTATCCTTTTGAAGGTCGGCTTGTCCACGAAGTAATGGCTGCTTTGATTGCCTACCGCATTTCAAAACTTGCCCCCATTTCTTTTTCAATGGCCATGAATGACTATGGTTTTGAACTGTTCAGCGATAAAGAAATTCCTCTGCATGAAGATAATCTGGATACAATTCTGACCCGCGACAACCTGATGAACGATGTGATCGCAAGTATCAACTCTGCAGAAATGGCCCGAAGAAAATTCAGGGATATTGCTGTAATTTCAGGAATGGTCATTCAGAATTATGCAGGAAAACAACGTTCAAACAAATCATTGCAAAGCTCAGCCGGACTCATTTTTAAAGTACTGGAAGATTATGATCCCAATCATTTTCTTGTAAGACAGGCTTACACCGAAGTGTTCAATATGCAGCTTCAGGAACCCCGTCTCGTGGAAGCTTTTAAAAGAATTGAAAAATCAGAAATCATATTAAAACATTCCAATACCTTTACTCCACTAAGCTTCCCTATCAAAGTAGACAGCTTAAGACAGACGCTCTCCAGTGAAAGCCTGGATGCGAGGATTAAAAAAATGGTCGAACAGGCGAGGAAAAAGGGGTTTTAGAGTTATAAATTATAAGTGATAAGTGATGAGTTGGGTTCGGAGTTCGCTATAAGGAATAATCTATTCAGGTATCGGGAAATGGTAAAAATAAATTGACAAAAATTAAATCCACATATCATAATTCACCTTCCATGAAGGGGTGGATTTTTGCAAAGCAAAAAGACGGGGTAGTTAAAAACAGTATCAATTAAAATAATAACAAAAATTCCAATTCTAATTAAAAATATAAATGACTAATATAGTTCGGTTTACGCAATATGGAATAATTAATTTCAGGCTCCGGTAAATAGTAAAACTAAATTGATAAAAATTGTAACCACCCACCATAATTCCCCTTCCATGAAGGGGTGGATTTTTGCAAAGCAAAAAGACGGGGTAGTTAAAAACAGTATCAATTAAAAATGATAAAGAAATCAGAGTTAAGCAACTCCTTTCCCATCTTCTAACATCTAAAAAAAAATGAACATCGCCATAAAAAATATCACAATCAACAATACAATTTTTACATTGACCAATCAGCGTTCAGCATTTTGGAAAAAGGAAAAAGCACTCATTTTATCTGATCTTCACATTGGAAAAACAGCTCATTTTCGCAAAAACGGAATTGCGCTGGCCAATCAGATTATGAAAAGTGATCTGGAAAGGCTTTCCGTCTTGATTGAATATTTTCAGCCGGAAAAATTCATTGTGGTGGGCGATCTTCTTCATGCCGGAGACAACTCGGATGTAGACGAATTCTGCAGCTGGAGAAATCAGTATCCTGATCTTCAATTTTACCTTGTTGAAGGAAACCATGACCGCCTGTCAGCGAAATTAGAAAAAAAATTATGTTTAAATTTTAAATCCGAATCCCTGACCATCCATGGATTTACTTTTATTCATGATTTTGACAAAATATTACCTGAATTTCAGATCACAGGGCACATTCATCCCGGCGTTGTGCTGAATTCTTCTGTGAAAAGGATCAGGCTTCCGTGTTTTGTTCAAACCCAGAATCAGCTATTATTGCCTGCCTTCAGCGAATTTACAGGATTAGACACCAAAAACATTCCTAAAGGAGGAAAATTCTTTGTATTCACTGATTCTGAGATTCACGAGATTTAAAATGAACTGATAATGATAGTAAGAACAAGATGTCTCAACTAAAAAGACTGTCCGGCCAAGGACAGTCCTTTACTTTTTGACGTATGATTCGTTTTCATGGGTATGTTTTTTTGGTAATTCATTGTCTTATAATTTTGTTGAGTCTGACGATGCAAATTTCCGCCGAATGAATGTATTATAAAAATTATTTAAATTGTATTTTTCATCAGAATAATGATGGTTTGTTTTTTTGGACAAAAATTCCGTTCCTTTGCATGAAAGTCACTCTATCCTAATGAAAAAATCAGAAGCCACCCGCCTGAATATTCTTCAGAAAGCCTTTGAACTCATCTATGCCAAAGGTTATCAGACCACCAGCGTTGATGAGATCATTGCGACGACGCAGGTGACCAAAGGCGCCTTCTATTATCATTTTAAAACAAAAGATGAAATGGGGCTGGCGATCATTAATGAACTTCTGAAAAACAACTTTAAAAGCACTTTTATAGAACCCCTGGAAAACACTGAAAATCCATTGGAAAGCATATATCAGCTGATGTACGGGATTTTAGTGGAAAATGATCTTCTGAAAGTTGAATATGGCTGCCCAACGGCTAATTTCACTCAGGAAATGGCTCCCTGGCACCTTGATTTTACAAAAGCATTGAACGAACTTGCCGGACAGTGGGAAAATGCAATGATCACCTGTATTGAAAACGGGAAAAAGACGGGTACCGTAAAACAGAATGTGAATGCAAAAGAAATTGCTGTTTTTGTGATGTCCGGATATTGGGGCGTGCGGAATTTAGGAAAACTTAAAAACTCTAAATCAGTGTATCTTATTTATTTAAAGGGACTTAAGACTTACTTTAAATCACTGGAATAATTTTTTTATCAAAAAACATACTAATTAGTATGTTTTTATTATACCTTTGGTACGTTCAAAAAAGTTACTCATGTACCAGACCCTTACCTATTTGCACTCCACATTCCGGTGGATCGTTTTGTTAAGCCTTTTGTATGCTCTGTTGAGAGCTTTCAGAGGACATTTTTATCATAAATCATTTTCTAAAACAGACGATTCAGTAAGGCACTGGACCGCCACCATTGCTCATATCCAGTTGATCTTTGGAATTATACTCTATGTTAAAAGTCCAGTTGTAAAATATTTCTGGAAGAATTTCAGTGAAACCAGAACATCGTGGGACCTGCTTTTTTTCGGGCTGATCCATATGCTGCTCATGATGACTGCAATTGTGCTCATCACCATTGGTTCTGCCTTAGCTAAAAGAAAAAATACAGATCGGGAAAAATTTAAAACAATGCTCATCTGGTTTTCTATTGCTCTGGTTGTCATTTTCATAGCTATCCCCTGGCCATTTTCTCCTTTTGTTAACAGACCTTATTTCAGATAACGATGATAGATTTATTAAAAACAAAAATCGGACGCCTAAGAATTCTGGCTATTTTAGAAGGGATCTCTCTCTTAACCTTAGTTTTCATTGCCCTTCCTTTGAAGTACTGGTTGGGAAATCCTTCTCTGGTTAAGATGATAGGTCCTATTCATGGTACTTTATTTCTTCTTTTCCTTTTCAACACCTTAAGCGTAGGCGTTGAACAGCATTGGAAATTTAAAGAAACGACCTGGAAAGTCATTCTGGCATGTTTTATTCCTTTCGGAACTTTTTATATTGATAAAAAAATTCTCAGCAGATTATGAAAAATGTATTGATATTATGTGGAATTATAGTCACTGTATATTTTATTTATCGGGTTTACAGATATCAGACCTTAGAGGACGGTTTAGAACTACTCATTAAAAAAGACGCTGTTATTCTGGATGTAAGAACGGAAAAAGAATATGCAATGGGACATATCAAAGGCGCTCTCAATATTTCTTTAGGAACCATAAGAGAGAGATACACAGAACTGGATCCCGACAAAACCTATATCACGGTTTGTTCCCACGGATTACGCAGTGTAAAAGCTGAACATATTTTGAAAGAAAAAGGTTTTAAGCATGTCCATAATGGCGGAGCCTGGAGCGATCTTCAGACATTGATAGAGAAAAAAATTCAAGATAGAAATGATTGAAAGTTTCCTTGAATATCCGTGTCAAGGTTTAAAACCATGACACGGATGTCTTCCACCCCATCAATCTTTTTTCCAGGAAGTCAGACTAAATAGTATTGTCTTTCATCCAGACCACTTTCTGTTCAGAATGATGCTCCATACCAATGATATCTCTGTACAATTCCGGCCTTCTTGCTTTGACATATCTGCTTCCACCTGCCTGGGTAAGTTTTTCTGGAGAAATCGTAACGCTTTCAAAACTGTCGTCGAACGAACGGCATTCCGCAATGATATCTCCAAAAGGATCAATGATCATTGAGCAGCCGTTTTTCAGCTGATCGTCATCCATCCCGACAGGATTTGAGAAAACCACATAAATTCCGTTGTCATAGGCTCTTGCCGGCAGCCATTTCATCAGCCAGTCCCTTCCTTTCATTCCGTCGAATTCCAGACGAAGCGAGGTAGGATCTGCTTCCCTGTTCTGCCATAATTCCGGATCTACAAATCCTGCTCCCGGCCTTGTGGAAGGCGTACACATAGTGACATGCGGCATAAAAATAATATCGGCTCCCAAAAGCCTGGTTGCCCGCACGTTTTCAACAATATTGTTATCGTAGCAGATCAGAATTCCACATTTCCAGCCCTGAATATCAAAAATACAGTATTCGTTTCCAGGCGTAAGATAAGGATTGATGAAGGGATGAAGCTTCCTGTATTTAGCTTTCAGCCCGGTTTGATCTATACACACATAAGCTTTGAAAATATGATCATGCTCATCCTTTTCAAAGAGACCAGCCAATATTGTGATGTTGTACTGAGTGGCGATTTGTTGTAGTCTTTGAATGCTTTTTCCCTCAGGAATTAATTCTGCAACCTCCAGAAGCTGCTCTTTTGAAAGATTTCTGGCAAAAGTATAGCCTGTAATGGAACATTCATGAAAAGCAATTACCTGTGAACCTTTAGAGGCCGCTTCTGCGGCTAATTTCTCTATGACTGAAAGATTGTATTCTTTGTCTCCGCTTTTATTTTCGAATTGTGCTGTTGAAATTTTGAGATTGTTCATCTTTTTTTTCTGCAAAATTATCATTCAGACAGAATTGAGGATTGTAAAAAACCGACATTCTTACATTATAACTCAATAAAATTGATCGCCAGTTTATTCTGAGTCTTCAGATATTGGTTCGGCGTAAGTCCGATATGGCTTTTAAAATCTTTAATCAAATGAGACTGGTCGGTGTAGCCTGCTTCATCTGACAACGCTGCAATACTTTCACCAACTGTATTTTTATTGATTAAATCAATAAAGTGATGAAGCCGGATGATACGTCCATATTTCTTAGGCGATAAACCGATATAATCTTCAAATTTCCTTTCAAGATGACGCTCAGAGTATCCCGTGAACCGTTCCAGCTCTTTTGAAGATACGGAACCTTTATTTGCAAGCATCAGTTGCTGAACAGCTTTGATCAGCCCATGATCAGAATTGATATTTCCGGACAGAAATCGGGTAAAATAAATATTCAGTTGAGCAATAATCATTTCAGGATCAGTTCCTGCTAAAAGGTCTTCCTGAAAAACCAGCAATTCATTCTTCAAAATATCTTCAGCAGAAATAATTTGATTTTTGGCTTCTTTTGCAGAAATTTTGAGAAGAATATTAAAAAAATAAGGTTGAATAACTACCGCTAGCATAGAAAATGAACCTTCTGCCATAAAATCTTTATATCCTGCCGGCTGTCCATAAAAAAAAGAAGATGGAATGTGATGTCCCGGGTTAGCATACAGATTCTGACTGCCGGACAAGATCAATCCTGTGCTGCCATCTGTAAATAATCTTAAGCTTTTACGCTCACTGCCTGCATTTTCCAAAAAGATATAATGCCGGATGTATGGTGATAAATGCTTGGGTGGCTGAATCTGCATTCCTCAAAATTACGCAAAATTCTGTAGAATAAAATATGCGCATTTTTATGATTTCAAAGAAAAACTTTAAGCAGTAGTACCACAAAAATAGGCTGTTTGGTCAGGTATTTGAATGTTTTAATTCATAATGACATTGAAACTTCCATTCCAGAAGCCATCAACATTTATTTCGTATTTAAAATCAATCATTAAAATATACTAATATGTCAACACAAAACTTAACTCATCTGGAAGCTATTAAAAAGATCCAGGAACTTTCAGAAAAAGCAAGAATATGCATGTTCTGCACCGAGCTTGAAACGGTTCCTGTCAATTCACGTCCAATGTCCCTTCAGGAGACAGATGACAGTGGAAATTTATGGTTTATCAGCAGCGGAACAAGCAACAAAAATTTTGAGATTAAAGAAGACCGCAGAGTACAGCTCTTTTTTATGAATAACAGTGATTCACAATACCTTTCGGTTTACGGAGAAGCTTCTGTTTATAAAGATAAAGCTACCATTGAAGATAAATGGTCTCCGATGGCTAAAGCATGGTTTGACGGAAAAGATGATCCGGATGTGACCATCATTCGTGTAGAACCAAAAGAAACTTATTATTGGGATACCAAAGCAGGAAAATTGGTCAGCCTTTTCAGCTTTGTTGCAGCAGCCCTTACCGGCATTAAAACTAACAATGCAGACGGCGTAGAAGGCAACGCTACTGTATAAATAAAATATGGCTGAGAGATCTCTCAGCCATATTTTCTGTAAAATTAATAGTAAACTGACCTTAAAATCTGGTGATTAATGCTTTCGAAGCCACCAGATTTTTTTATTTTTTGACCTCCTCCATAGAGGCTCCAAAATTGATATGCAGAACATTTCCATTGGACGTTACCAGGGCAGGAACTGACTTTACGCCTGCATTTTCAGCTTCCGCAATTCTATTTTTGTCATTTCCTAAATGTACAAGGTCTACATTTTCAGCACCGATAAGATTAACAATGTCATGCTCCGCACTTACGCATACTGAACATCCTGCGTGATAAAAAACTGGTTTTTTCATAAAATTTAAATTAATTTAAAACGGTTTTAATGATATTTTTAAGTTCTTCTGTGTCTTTTTCAGTCAGAGGTTGCAACGGACTTCTCAAGTTTCCACCTTCTTCTCCTAAAATATTCAGGCCTGCCTTGACTGCTCTTGGCAACCCTTTACTGACTATAAATTTCAGGAGATCAAACTGCTGGTAAAAAACATCTTTTGCTTTCTCAAGATTACCTTCTTCAATTGCATGATACAATTCAATAGTAAGCTCCGGAATCAGATTGGGAGCGGCTGTACACCATCCTCTCGCCCCTGCTGTAAATGCGGCTAATGCCAAAGGATTGGATCCGTTGTAGAAGGCTGTTTCCTCACCGAGTTCTTTCCTTAAGTAATGCATTCTCTGGATATCTCCTGTACTTTCCTTAATCATGGTCACGTTAGAAATCTCCAGCAATCTTTTCAGAAGGGCTGGCGACATATCTACTCCACTGGTTGCCGGATTATTATAAGCCATGATAGGAATGGAGATTTTGCGGGCTACCGCATCATAATGAGCAACGATCTCATCATCGGTAAGCTTCCAGTAGCTCATGGGAATGATCATCACTGCATCTGCTCCTGCTTTTTCAGCGAATCGGGCATGATGAACGGTTTTTTCGGTCGTCAGGTTTGAGACGCCCACCAGTGTGGGAACTCTACCTTTGGTTTGCTGTATGGAAGCTTCCGTTATCGCTTCTTTTTCCTCGTCAGAGAGATACGGCATGACGCCTGTACTTCCCAACGGAGCTATTCCGTGGATTCCGGAAACGATTAATCTTTCAACCAGCTTTTTAAAAAGGGTAATATCTACTTTTTCATTCTGGTCAAAAGGTGTAATAGGATATGCGATGATTCCTTTGAATGGAACATTTTTCATATTTATTGATTTAAAATTAAATGATGTGCTAAGATTAGGGATTAGGGATTAGGGATTAGGAAAGATCTTTGGTTTTATACTGAGAATGAGGTTTGTTTATTATTTTATGATTTAATTAAATCACAGATTTAGCCAAAACTTTAAACCTAATCCCTTCATCCTATAAATCTCTTCCTTCTTCTTCTCTAAGGGCGACCCCCAGATTTTGCAGTTGCGGTGCGTTTTCGCATGCTAAATATTTCGCAGGTTCTGTATCGCTGAGATTCTGATGTTTATGCCATGCCCATGATGGAATGTAAACCGCATCTCCCGCTTCCCAATGCACTCTTTCACCTTCTACTTCCGTCCATCCTTTTCCTTCAATGACATACAGTACGGTTTCGTAAGTATGACGGTGTCTGTTGGTTTGCTGGCCTGGAACCAGTCCACCGATGGTCATACTGACATTCTTACTGGGAAGATCTACGAAGAAAACCGGATGTTTTCTTTCTGCTGAAAACTGGTTATGTTCGCCGGCATTTTCCACATTTTTATGAATCAGATGGCTGGGCTTTACATACCGGGGGCTTGCAAATGTTTCGTGAAAATCTTTTGAACTGAAATCTTTTTTGTCCATGATGTTTTACATTTAGATTGGTTGGTTGCATTATTGCATGACAAAATTATCTTATATTTGGACTGTTTAAATGATTCAGTTTTTACACAAACAGGTAGTCCAGATGATTCGTCCTTGGAAATTAGAATTTGAAATAGATAAAACACTTGAAAAGGCAGTGTATCTGCAAATTGCGGACACCATTATTGCCGATATACGGTCCGGAAGACTCCATGCAGGAGATGCGCTTCCCGGAAGCCGGAATATGGCATCGATTTTTAAGATCAACAGGAATACAGTAGTAGAAGCTTATCAGGTTCTGATCAATGAAGAATGGGTGATTTCTAAAGAAAGGAAGGGAATTTTTGTATCGGAAAAGCTTCCGGTTTTACAGAATAGGTTAGGCAAAGGAAATCCCGACACCGAAGAAAACTCAATGATTTCCCGCAAATCCCTGATCAATTTTGACGATGGACATCCGGATAGCAAAATAGCTCCCGTGACAGAACTTGCCAGAGCATACAGGCAGATCTTTAACCGGAAAGCCAGGTGGCAGATGATGGGATACGGAGATGAACATGGTGATGCAGAGTTTCGGAAAGCTATTTCCCAAATGCTGAACCATCAGCGGGGAATGCATATCCGTGAAAATGAAATTTCAATCACCAGAGGAAGTCAGATGGCGATGTTCCTGACCGCTCAGTGCCTGTTAAGCACCGGAGACGGCATTATTGTAGAAAACCCGGGATACCAACCGGCATGGAAAGCTTTTGAGTATGCAGGAGCAAAACTTATGCCGGCCTCAGTAGATAATGAAGGGATTATCATTGAAGATATCCAAAGACTTTTAACAGAAAATAAAAATATAAAAGCAATATACATAACACCTCACAGACAGTATCCTACGACGGTTACTTTAAGTTTAGCAAGAAGGCTGGAATTAATAGAACTTTCAAACAAACATGGAATCACCATCATTGAAGATGATTATGATAATGAGTTTCACTTTGGGTACCGTCCTATTCTGCCTGTTTCAAGTTTTACTGAGCTGAATAATTATGCTTATGTAGGCACATTGAGTAAAGTAGTCGCTCCGGCTCTGCGCATTGGCTATCTGGTATCCAAAGATCCCGAACTGATCCGGAAAGTCGGAGATTTAAGAAAGATCATTGATGTTCAGGGAGATGTAATCATGGAGCAGGCCGTTTTACAGTTAATTAAAGATGGAATTGTAAAAAAGCACATTAAGAAGGCAACGGCTCATTACAAAAACAAAAGAGATTTTGTTTACGATCTTTTGGAAAAATATTTGAAAGGTATCTCCAACTTTACATTGCCTGAAGGAGGTCTTGCTTTCTGGATCGTTCCCAAAGAAAACCTGGACTGGAAGATCGTGACCTCTTTATTGCTTGAGAAAAACATTGCTATCATTCATCCAAAACAATACAGTCACGATACCGTAGTCAACGGATTCAGGCTTAGTTACGGCTCCTTATCTGAAGAACAACTGGAAGGCAGTATAAAAATCATCGCTGATGTTCTGAAATCTCAAATCAGCCAGATGAGATAAAAATCTTTTCAGGTTTTGATTAAAGCTGCTGGCATAAAGGTGTCTTTTTAAGACGCGTTAAAATCTCAGTAAAATTAGAAATTAAAAAATCTGCTCTATCTTCTACATCCGCGGGAGATTAAAATAGACTTTTTATATTCTATTATTCCCGAAGATTCAGCTGATAAAGCAGATTCGTATGGCTTGTATCACGTGATTTTTACTCCACTTCAAAAATAGCCTGTATCTCAACGGAAGAATTGACAGGAATAGATGAAGCGCCCAAAGTTGCTCTGGCATGTTTTCCTTTTTCTCCCAGAATTTCTACGGTCAGGTCTGATGCTGTATTCATCAAATCTGCATGTTTTGTATAGTCATCTTTCGTGTTGAAGATTCCGGTCAGCTGCACACATTGTTTTACTTTATTAAGATCACCGCCTACTGCTTCCTTTAAAACTGCTATAACGTTAAGCATTGTGGCTTTTGTAGCTTCCTTTACCTGCTCTTCATTGACATCAACACCCAATTTCCCGGGATTTAAGATTTTACCCTCTTTTAAAGCTACCTGATTAATGAATACCAGATTTCCGGAACGGACATAAGGTTTATAGTTTCCTGCTGGCTGAGGAACTTTTGGAAGGGTAATATTTTTTTGTTTTAAAAGAGCATTGATATCATCAGACTTTTCCACAGCAGCAGCTGTTGTCAGTTTTTTACTGAAGCTTCCTTTCAACGCCAAAGATGTTTTAGCAAAATTTCTTCCCTGAAGCTGTGCCAGTGCCCGTTCATCTTTTGTAGGTCTTTCAACATCTTTCAGCGACGCCATGCTGGTTACCCCTAAAACTGTATTTCCCTGAGGAATTGTTTTGTTGATACCTTCAGTACCCCTGATTCCATTGGAAACCAATACCATTCCATGAACAGCTAACGTATTCCAGAAAGCATTCAAAGCCAATTCTTTTCCCGCACCGCTTCCTGCTGACATAAAAACGGTTGCAGGCATTCCTTCCAGCGCGTGATTCGTCCATAAATTAACGGTCTTAGATAAAAATTCGCTCATTCCGGTACTGATATTTCCGAAATACACAGGGGACCCGAAAGCAATTCCGTCATAAGATGGCAATTCATCCACTGATGCTACAGGAATATTTTTCAATTTTGGATTTTGAGAGTCTTTGACCTGTTTAATCACGGCTGTAGCACTTTTACTGCTTTCAATGCCGGATGCCAATTCTTTCGCCAGTTCATAAGTCCCCCCATTGTCTGAGTGAATGAGGACCAATATTTTAGCTTTATTGTCTTGTGCCATGATCGTGGTGATTTTTAATAATAAGATGAATACAAAAACCGTACTTAGTTTTTTCATTTTTAATAGATAAATAATTAACTATACAAAATTAGTATTGTCGTTTTTATTAAATTTGCCAAAAATTCTATGCAGAACGACATCGTAAAATGCGGTTTAAAGGAAAAAACAAACAGCAACCTGGTAGATACTATTGGCAAGGAAGCGTATGTCTGGTGTGAGAAAGACTGGAAACATGATGATCATGAACATGCTCACCAACGGGCACAGCTTACTTTTGTAGAAGAAGGCTACCAGTATTTTCATATCGATCAGAAAATTTATCTGGTTCCTCAGTACCATGTCATTTGGATTCCTTCAGGAAAAGCGCACAGAATTACTTCAGAAGCAAAAACCGTCAACTTAATGGTTTTTCTTTTCAAAACTATTTTTGAGGATGATTTTTACGAAAATATTCATGTTTTTGCCGTTCCCCCTGTTTTAAAAGAAATGCTTCTCTATGCATCCAAATGGAATCAGCTGACAGAAGAAGATGAGGAACAGGACTTGTTTTTTAAAGCCATTTTAAAAAGTCTTCCCAATTTCTGCAGAGAAAGCAGTTATCTTGAAATTCCCGTTCCGTCTGATGCCAGGCTTATTCCTGTCTGTACTTATATCAATTCTAATTTTAAATATAGTCTGAATGCAGATGAACTGGCAGAAAAAGCACAAATGTCTGTGCGCAGTCTGCAAAGAATATTTAAGAGTGAAACCGGAATTACCCTTCAGAAATACCATCAGCTTGTGAGAATCCTGAAGAGCATAGAACTTATTGACAGTGGGCAGTTGACATTAAGCCAGATTGCTTACAAAGTAGGTTATCAAAGTTTATCGGCTTTTACTTCTTCCTATTATTCGATCATGAAATCTAAACCAAGGGTGAAGAAAATCAATTAAGGAGTTTCGTCATAGGCCCCATCTAAAGGATTAGATTCAGGAGAACCTTTTTCACGGAGCCAGATGGATAATACAGCGATTGAAAAAAACGGCTAAAAATTCACTTTGCCAGTTCTCAAAAGGTTCAAACCGGAATCTGGAATCCGATATATTTCGTAAGGATGGATTTATTGGTAAAGTTCAGGAATTAGATTCCTGAACTTTGATCCTTCTATTCTATATTTTCTTAAAAATTTATTTTAAGATCAACAGTTGATTGATTTCACTTTTAAAACATCCGAGAATGAATTCTGTATAATACATCTGAGCGTTCAGTGCCTGAGTTTTGGGATGAAGTTCCAGTTTTTTGGTCAAAATGATTTCCCCTTTATACGAAAATGAAAAATAGGCAAAGATTTTATACATTGAATTTCGTATCGGAGTGAAATAGCCAGTGGTGGCAATTGACCAGTCCGTTTCAAAGAGTTTGGCAACATTGAGAGCCATGGTTCGTGCTATGTTTTCAGAGACACAGTCACATTCTTCAGCTTCTGCCTTGTCTACGTTCAGTAATTTTACTTTTTGGGGAAGAGTGTAAGTCGTCATCCCACCTTTGAAAAATAGCGATGCGTTGGGCATTTGCGAAAAAGCAAGCTGAAGGCATCCCGAGGTAACGCCTTCTGCTACTGAAATCGTTTCACCAGCCCTTAAAATAGACTGGCTTATATATTCTAAAAGATTTTTCTGGAATTCCATAATGATAAATATTTAGTGAGTGTGAAGGGTGTATTCTTAAAGTTTATGCATTTCTTTCCTGTTCGAGATCCCAGACTCTGTGTCCGGAAACTGCTTTTATAAACTGATTGACAGGATTATCATTGTCCCAGGTAATTACAGCCGGATCATCATGTTTTTTGGCAGCTATATTACTCCGGTTATACAATTCTTCTGTTCCCGCTCCAAAATAAATTGCTTTACAATGCCTATACGATTCATTGATGAACTGCAACACATGATGTCTATTCTCAGGATCCAAAAGTTCTTTGGTTGATTTTTCTCCCGCACTGATGTATAATGCATCAAAACAAACACTGGCAATACTCGTGAGAGAATGTTTTGGAGTAAGGCTTGATCCGTCCTTGGTTTTAACAGGTGCTACACTTGGTGCAATAAGTTCCACCGTGGCGCCTTCCGATTCCAGTTTTGACTTTAAATCGTTAAGTGCACTTCCATCTGTACCATTGGCTATGATGAAACCTATCTTTCTGCTTTTGATGGTATCTTTTACCGTGTCTTTCATACTCAGGGCATCAGACTGCTTAGTTTTAGGCTCTATTTCTGCGCTTTGAAGTTCAGCTGCGTTCGCATCTGCAGGTATGCTTTGGTTAGGTTCTTTTAATTTTTTTACTTTCACGCCTATTTTATCAGCTACTTTTTGAGCCAGATTTTTATCAATAAAGGCAAGTTGTCCTACTACTCTTTCTCTGATTTCCGGTATATTTACTTTGGAAAGTTCGAAAATAAGTGCATTCTGAAGATGGGTCTTTTCAGGAGCCGACTGACTGTTGTAAAACAATTTTGCCTGAGAATAGTGGTCTACAAAACTCTGACTTCTTTTTCTGACTTTTTCTCCGGAAACTCTTTCTTCCTGAGAAACAAATCCTCCTTCGGACATCATTGCCTGAAAAGGACATCCTCCTCCCATAGAATTCGGTTCATAGCTTACTTTTCCTTTTACAATCTGCTGTCTCATATGTCCGTCACGCTGATTATTGTGAACGGTATTGATCGATCTGTTGATTGGGATTTCATGAAAATTCGGTGATCCAAGTCTTGACAGTTGGGTGTCGGTATAAGAAAACAATCTTCCCTGAAGCAAAGGGTCATTGGTAAAATCAATTCCGGGAACAAGATGTCCGGGATGAAATGCTACCTGTTCAGTTTCTGCAAAGAAGTTATCGGGATTCCTATTCAATGTTAAAGTTCCAAAGAGTTCCACGGGCACTTCTTCTTCGGGAATCAGTTTGGTAGGATCCAGCAGATCAAAATCGAATTTGTGCTCATCTTCTTCCGGAATCAGCTGCACCCCAAAATCCCATTCAGGGAAAGCTCCGTTTTCAATAGCTTCCCACAAATCTCTTTTGTGGAAATCAGGATCTACACCGGAGATTCTCTGTGCTTCGTCCCATGCCACGGAATGAACGCCTAATTTGGGTTTAAAGTGAAATTTAACGAAGTGAACTTTACCTTCTTCATTAATAAATTTGAAGGAATGGACTCCAAAACCTTCCATCATTCGCAAACTTCTTGGAATGGCTCTGTCGCTCATTACCCACATGATCATGTGCATACTTTCGGGCATCAGTGAAATAAAATCCCAAAATGTATCATGTGCTGATGCAGCCTGAGGAATTTCATTGTCCGGTTCGGGTTTCACGGCATGAATCAAATCTGGAAATTTGATCGCGTCCTGAATGAAAAAGACGGGAACATTATTGCCCACAAGATCATAATTTCCTTCTTCGGTATAAAATTTAATAGAAAATCCCCTTACATCTCTGGCCAGATCAGTACTTCCTTTACTTCCGGCAACTGTTGAAAACCTTACAAAAACAGGTGTTTCTTCACCTACTTTGTTTAGAAATTTTGCTTTGGTGTACGCCTTAAGACTTTTGTTCAGCTTAAAAACACCATGCGCTCCTGAACCTCTTGCATGGACTACTCTTTCGGGGATCCTTTCGTGATCGAAATGGGTAATTTTTTCCCTTAAAATGAAGTCTTCCAGCAGTGTTGGTCCGCGGTCGCCGCCTTTTAATGAATCCTGGTTATTATTAATTTTTATCCCCTGGTTAGTCGTCAGTTTTTCATTTTCATTGGAAGTACTGTGGTCATCCAGTTGGTCTAACTTTTTATTCTTGTGAGAATCGTTTTTCATATCAATTTTATTTTGGTGTGGTGTAAAGGGTAAAAAGTCAAACAATATTGTACACGGATTATTCCGGATTTGTTCTGTCTTTTTCTAAAGTGTTTAAAAGTTTATTGAGGTATTCTTCTTCTTTCAGTACTTTGTAATACGCTGTTTTAGCATATAAAGTGAAAGAAGAGTTTTCTATTTTTATTTCTGCACCCCTGTGAGAAGGAGAGCTTGTTTTTTCGCCATGATATTCGCGGATGTTTAAAATATAATCTTTGATATACGTGTCCATCACATTTTTAAGAATATCACATTGAGCATTGTTTTTTATCTTCTCCAATGACTTGATCAGAAAAGCAGTCACTCCGTATGAATTGATAACACTTGGAAATAAAGATTCATTCTCTATCATATTGTTTTTATCATTCAGACCGGAATATTTTAAAGTGTCGTTTTCAAATATCATATTCACAATGGTTATTAGTTATCGGAAATTTTTAAATATTTCTCAAAATAATGAAGATCTTCCTTGTCTTTGATTGAGAGATAGAACATCACCTGTTCCGGTTCTTTCAATCCGATGCTGCTAAAACTGTCAAAATGAGCAATCAAGGCCTGAATATTTTCAATCTCGATGTCTTTTAGTATCACAAATAATAAAAAGATATTATCCTTTATTTCTTTGGCATAAACAGCTGCGCCTTCTTCAAAGCAGTTTCCTTTATTAGCTACTCTGATGAAGTCTTTATGCTTCAGAGTTTTCACTATTTTCTGACAATCCATATTTCTGAGTAATCATGGTTTATATACTTCCGGCAGGATGATCAGTTGGTATCATCCGGCAGGAAACGATTTTTCTCATTTCAATATTGATATCTCAGAATTGCGGTTACGGTAACCTCCAGTATTTTCAACTGAATTTTTTATGAATGAATATGGAGTGATGTATTGCAACCCGGCCTGGGTGGAAATCTGATAGTCCAATCCTGAAAGCCGAAAGCTTCCATGCCGCCCGTACTAGGGTCTTAAGAAATGTATTGAAATTTTGATCTCTCAAATGTACGTCAGAATAATTCACTTTTTTATGACCTGAATCATATTTGAACTGATGTCAATAGACAATTTTCCGGTTTTCTATTTTTATATTTCCTTCTTTCTCCATTTTTTTCAGTGCTCTGATGACCGTTTCTACACGAAGACCCACCAGATTGGCAATCTGCTGACGTGTGAGTCCCACCTGAAAACAGCTTCCACAGCTGTCATCGTGATAACTTTTAAGATAATCCAAAAGCCCTTTAAGTCTTGAAGCAGGATTTAGAGAGGCCATACTCTGAAGCATAATCGCTTTAAAATACAATCTTTGAGAAAGACAGGCATTCATTTCCAAAGACAAATGAGGATGTTTTTTAATGAGCTCAACAAAACGGTCCTTGGGAACTCTGATAATTTCTGATGCTTCTATACACACTGCATTGGTAGGATAAAATTTATCTAAAAAAAGCATTGAATCTCCAAAGCTTTGTTTTCCTCCAAAAATATTATGTATAAATTCTTTTCCTTCATCGTCATAATTATTAAGCTTCACTTTTCCTTCCCTGATCTGGAAATAATAGAGCGCATGGTCTCCTTCCCTGTATACGAGTTCACCTTTCTTGTATTTTTTGATGTCTCCTCCGGATGAATATAACAGCTCATCGTCAATATTCATGCAGCTTATTGTTTTCATAAGTATCTCTTTAAAATATGTTCAATAAAAAATAGTGAAATTTTATTACTGAAACCGCTTTTTACCATACAATCTTTCAATCTTTAATTTGAAATTACTGTATTGTTTTGGTTCTGCTTCATAGTTCTTCAATCTAAGTTATGATTGATGACACCAATACTATTATCTTAAGCATCAATATCTTTCTTTTTAAAACTTATCTTTTTGAACCTGTTTCTAATTTACCCTATGCAAATACTGAACCTTAATGATTAGACTAAATGTTAAATAAAGTTAAAATAATTATCAGAATACACAATAATCAAATTACAAAGTAAATATTAAATATAAAAACAGTCAATAATTTAAAACATTGATAAATTCGGATTTAATATACAAGAAATCTGTCCTTGCAAACATCGAAAGGATATTAAAACCCGCTCTAACAAAAAAGCGGGTTGATAAAATCTATGACGGGAAAAATTACTTTTTGATGACCTTCGCTGTGTCCATTTTTGTTGACGGTGAAGTGTTTGCGTTATGCATCGTATCAGCCGGCATAGGAGCAGCGAGTGAGTCTGCAGGCATTGTATCAATAATGACACTGTCTGATTTTGTCATCGTTTCTACTTTAGTTTCCTTTTTGCAGCTTAATACAGTTAAGCCTAAAAGCATGAGTAAAATGGTAAATTTCATAACTGCTATATTTTGTAATGTGTTTCCAAATATAATCCAATTACAAAATGATAATTTATGATTACGATCATAATCATTTACTTTGGTTATTTTGCAAATTTCTTGGTTCCGGCAACACATAAGATTACCCCTATGGTAACTCCAAGCATTCCCATGCTTACCTGCTCATGAAGGAAATACGCCGCCAGACCCAATCCGAAAAAAGGCTGTAATAACTGCAATTGTCCTACTGTAGCGATCCCTCCCTGCGCCAAACCTTTATACCAAAATATAAATCCTATAAACATACTGAAAAGAGAAATATAAGCCATGCCAAACCAACCCTTAAAACTAACGGTCTCGATATGATCCGGAAAATAAATAAAAAAAAGAGGAACCATAATGGGCAATGCCAAGACCAGAGCCCACGAAATCACCTGCCAGCCGCCTAATGTTTTTGATAGTTTTGCCCCTTCAGCATATCCCATTCCGCATAAGATCACAGCAAGCAGCATCAGAATATCACCGACAGGAGAAGCCAAAATTCCCTGCGAAAATGCATATCCCACTACCAAAAGGCTTCCTATGATAGAAAATAACCAAAATATGGGATGAGGCCTTTCTCCTCCACGGAAAACTCCAAAGACCGCAGTGGCCAAAGGAAGCATTCCCAAAAACACAATGGAATGTGCAGAAGTCAGATACTGAAGGGCCAATGCGGAAAGAAGCGGAAAACCAATGACGCAGCCAATAGATACCAATACTAAAGGGAATATTTGTTTCTTCTCAGGACGTTTCTCTTTGTAGATCAATAAAACAGAAAGTGCCAGAACTCCTGCAATAGCTGCCCTGGCAATGGTTACAAAGATTGGACTCATTTCCATAACAGCTAATTTTGTAGCCGGCATTGATCCGCTGAACAGCAGTACTCCTATAAAGCCGTTAATCCATCCGCTTACACTTTCGTCTTTTGATATTGTATCAGTTACCATTTTACTATTTTTTTTATGAGTCAAAATTATAAAGCTGAAATGAATAAACACAGTCTCAGTTTTGTATATTTGCATGAGCACAGTTAGAAAAAATGAGCAAAGAATTTATCTATACAGAAATTGCAGAGGGAATCGCTTCCCAGATCAGAAATGGTGTCCTGAAGCCAGGAGACAAGCTTCCTTCCGTGAGGATGATGTGTCAGGAACATCAGGTGAGTATGAACACAGCGAAGCGTGTATTTCTGGAACTTGAATCCCAGTCTTTAATACAGTCCAAACCACAGTCCGGATATTTTGTCAGCAGGCTGATGTCTGTCAAGCTGCCTCTTCCGGAAGTAAGCCGCCCTTCTCTGATGGCCAATAACGATGAACCGGATGAACTGATCAGCCGAGTTTATGAAAATATGGGTAAAAAGGGAATCACTTTTTTCTCTATCGGAATTCCTTCCGGAGATCTTCTTCCTCAGGCCAAATTAAAAAAAGAAATCATCCAAGCCACCCGTGAATTAAAAGATGGCGGAACGGAATATGAGGAACTTCAGGGAAATTTAAAGCTTCGGAGAATGATTGCCGTACGTTCCCTGCAATGGGGAGGAAATCTTAATGAAAATGATCTGGTTACAACCAATGGAGGAATGAATGCCTTGTCCTTCTGCCTCATGGCTTTAGGTAAGCCCGGTGATACCATAGCTATCGAAAGCCCTTGCTATCCTGGTATTCTTCAGCTGGCCAATGGGTTGGGTTTAAATGTTCTTGAGCTTCCCACTCACCCGACGACAGGCATTGAAATAGAAGCTTTGCGAAAGGTAATTCCACAGATTAACCTGTGTTTACTGATTCCTAATTTCAATTCACCCTTAGGAAGCTGCATGCCGGACGATCATAAAAAAGAAATCGTAAAACTTCTGTCTGAACATCATATTCCACTCATTGAAGATGATGTTTACGGAGATCTTTACTTTGGGTCCAGCCGGCCGAAATGCTGTAAATCTTTTGATGAGGACGGAAATGTTCTGTATTGCAGTTCAATCTCAAAGACGCTGGCTCCGGGCTATCGCGTAGGATGGATTGCTCCGGGAAAATACAAAAAAAAGATTATGAAACTGAAACTGCTTCATTCAACTTCCTCTATTTCTATTGTGAATGAAGCCGTGGCCAACTTTTTGAAATCCGGCAGATACGAAAAACACCTCCAGCAAATGAGAAGGGCTCTTCAGAATAATTATCAGAATTATGTACAAACGATCGCTGATTACTTTCCAGACGGCACAAAAATCAGCCGCCCACAGGGTGGACTCTCTCTGTGGATAGAATTTGACAAAAAGATCCGAACCACTGAACTGTATGATCTGGCAATAAAGCAGAACATCAGTATTGCTCCCGGCAGGATGTTTACCTTACAGGATCAGTTTGAAAACTGTATGCGCCTCTGTATCGGGCTTCCATGGACGGAAGAGACCAGATTATGCCTGCAGCAGGTCGGAAATCTTGCGAAAAAATTATGATATTATTTATCCGGGACGAAGTTTTTTCTGGCCAGTTCTTTTCTTACGCGGCTCAGACTCTCAGGTGTGATTCCCAAATAAGAAGCAATCATCCATTGGGGAACTCTCAGGAGAAGGTCCGGATACATTTTGATAAACTTCATGTACCGCTCTTCTGCAGTCTCGCCGAGTAATGAATTGATTCTGTTCTGAAGACTTCTGATATGCTTCTGCAGCAAAAAATCACTTCTTTCGATGCTGTTGGGAAACTGTTCTACCAGTTTGTTGAAGAAATCGGGGTGCAGAAACAGAACTTCCGTATCTTCCACCGCTTCTATATAGTAAATGGATTTCTCGTTAAAATAAAGACTGCTTCGGTCAGAAATCAGCCAGCTTTCAGGGGCGAACTGTATGATGTGCTCTTTTCCATTCTTGTCGATGGAATACATCTTCAACAATCCTTTTTCCACAAAGAATATATGCCTGCATATTTCACCATATTGTAAAAGAAACTGATTTTTAGGTATTTTCTTTACTTCATAGTGTAAACTGCACATGTTCACCTTTTCTATAGGAACATTGAGTACTTTAGCTAAATACGTGTTAATATTCTTCATTATACAACCTGGCTTATGGATATATCTTCGTGTGAAGAACTGTCAACCACCTTTCCATCTTCTATGATGATCAACTGCGGGCTTTCATGCCTGATTCCAAGATCTTCTGCAATCTTATTAGAGATCAGTCTATGTTCCAGCAAATCTAGATAATATAAATCAGGTTTTTGATCTAAACTATCTATTTCTCTTTCAAAGTTTTTCAATACTGTACTGCTGATGAAGCATCGTGTTGAATGCTTGAAAATAGCAATTTTATGGTGATACGAAGCCTCTATTGCCTTCGCCAGATCTTCGGAAGATTCTATTTTTTTCCAGAAAGATTTACGTTCAGGGGCTTCTTCTTTTCCTCCGAATATTTTATCAAAAAAACTCATACATTAAATTGTTTTAAATGATGATCAAGATGTTTGTATTCTAAAAATCCCCAGTCTTTTTCAGTCATTGTGCCGAATAATCTATGGTGATCCGGAAGTGCCTTGTTCTCAGATACTTTCCGGAAATCCTTCAGTGAATTCAGCAGATTGGTTTTTGATTCATCAAAATCACACTCAAAATTAACGATTAGTTTTTGAAAAGTAGGCATGTTTCGGGGAATTCCGTTATTAAACATCTGCATTTCTATTTTGGTTGCTGCTCCCACTGCCTTGAACAAGATATTGATTTCGGGAAGTTCAATTTTACCTAAAGCGACCTTAAGAACAAGCTCACAGTGTTTTAACATCTGTGACGCATTCATTTTTCCCCATTTTCGGGGAGCATCGTCGTCTAGCATGGAAATTCTGCTAATAATTTCTTCAAAGTGAAGTGGATGATGCAGACTCTTTTTTACCACCCTTTTTCTTTCTTGAGGTTTTCAATATGAGCAAAATGATGATGGCAATGCCAAACATAAAGGGCGAGATAATTTCTCAGATCATAATCCTTATTCTGTTCAGGGTGATGAAAGGTTCTTTCAAATTGTTTATTCGTAAGAGTTTTGAGCAAAGCTGCCCATCTCTGATGTGTTCCTTTGATCATTCTCATCGCAGGTTTTACAGGCATGCTGACACTGTCCTGAAGTTCTGCCCATTTTGCTTCATCATAAGGTCGGATCGTTGGATTGTCTTCCGTTAATGCCAGTTTTAAACGAATGAAACTGTTGATATGGCTATCGGCGATATGATTGACAAGCTGCCTTACCGTCCATCCTCCTTCTCTGTAAGGAGTATCCAGCTGATCATCAGAAAGATCTTCTATTAAGTTTTTAAGCTTTTCAGGAAAGTTTTTGATCACCTTAATATATTCATCAAGTTTGATATCGCAGATGTTCTCAGGCTGTTGGTACTCGCCTATCGGAAACCTTTTCTGTTCTAAGTTGCTCATTGTAGTAGTTTTAAATTTTAATACTGCAGTATAGCCCGGTTATTATTTTTTTGGACATTTTTTTAAGTAGCAGGGGATGTAAATTTATCAAAATTTCAAGAATCTAAAATGAAAAAAGCGTTAATTATGCTCTTTATCATTTATAAAATCAGAAGGCAGCTGCCAGAAAAAAGTTATCGCTAAAAAAAGCTTCAATTCTGTAAAAATTGAAGCCTTTATTATTTACATCTATGCATTAATATCCATGAAGATCAATTCCTTCTGTTCTCTGCAAGGTTACTTTCTTACCCATTTTCTTCTGAATCACTCTGAAATGCTGCAGTTCATCATCCGTGAGAATATTGATGGCAGTTCCTTTTTCGTTGGCACGGCCTGTTCTACCAATGCGGTGAATATAGTCTAATGGAGAACGCGGCAATTCATAATTGATGACACAAGGCAACGATTCGATATGAATACCACGGCCAATTAAATCTGTAGCCACTAAAATCTGAGCGCCATTGACTTTAAATTCTTCCAGATTGTTTCTACGGGCGCCTTGCGATTTCTGACTGTGAATAGCAACTGCTTTAATTTTATTTTTTTTAAGTTTCTCCACCAAATTATCTGCAGATCGGGTAGAAGAAACAAAGATTAATGCTTTTTCAACCTTCTTTTCTTTGATTAAATATCTTAAAAAAGGACCTTTGTTTTCCGGCGAAACGTGATACGCCAATTGCTCGATGTGATCTATTTCTACTTCATCCTTTTTGATTTCAATGATTGTAGGATTAATGGATAAACGTTCCTTCATTTCTGAAACTTTATCATTTAAAGTCGCCGAAAACAAAGTTGTTTGCTTCACCACAGGCATCAAACCGAAAAGCTTATTCATTTCTTCTCCGAAACCAAGCTGAAACATTTTATCCGCTTCATCAATCACCAAATGCTGAATCCCTGAAATACTCAATGCATTGTGATCAATTAAATCCAATAAACGGCCCGGCGTTGCAATAAGAACTTCTACCCCAAACATTCCTTTCATTTGCGGATTGATAGAAACCCCTCCATAAACCGCCATTGTGCGAATCTCACGCTTCAGATTTTCTGTGAAAGCTCTGAAAACTTCATCAATCTGAATCGCTAATTCACGGGTAGGCACCAATATTAAAACCTGAACATTACGATCTTTTTTAACTTCTGCATTTTGCAGTTTTTCTAAAATAGGCATGACGAAACAAGCCGTTTTTCCGGAACCTGTCTCGGCAATTCCCATCAAATCTTTTCCCTGCAAAATAACAGGAACAGCCTGCTCCTGAATAGGAAATGGCTTCAAATACCCTAATTTGTTGACAGAACGAATAATATTGTGTGATAATCCTAACGACTCAAATGACATAAAATACTTATTTACTGCAAAGATAAGCTATTGATATTTGGTTTAAAATTTTATATTGCCGATTTGTCCGATAATTCAATTTTGGACAATTTTTTGAGTATTTTTATCCAAAATTCGAGAAATCTAAATATGAAAAAAGCGTTAATAATCGTAGATGTACAGAATGATTTCTGTGAAGGAGGCGCATTAGCAGTTCCGGTAGCAAATGAAGTGATCCCTTATATCAATCTTTTGATGGAGGAAAATGAATACGATCAGATCGTTCTCACACAAGACTGGCACCCTGCTGATCACAAAAGTTTTGCCAGCAATAACAATAGAAAAGTAGGAGAAAGCATAATCCTGAATGGTGTTCCGCAGTTCATGTGGCCGGATCATTGTGTTCAGGGAACTTTCGGAGCAGAATTTCATAAAGATCTGAACCGGGATAAAGTCACCCATATTATTCAAAAGGGAAAAAACACAGAGATCGACAGCTACAGTGGTTTTCAGGATAACAACCACTTTATGAAAACCGGACTGGATGATTTCTTAAAGTATCACGATATCCAGCTACTTGAAATCGTAGGTCTTGCTATGGATTACTGTGTGAAATTCACCTGTACGGATGCGGTCGCCAACGGCTATGTTACCTGTCTGCATTTCAACGGGACAAGAGCTGTAAATGTGAAACCGGATAATGGCAGAGATGCTATTTTTGATATGCTACAGAAGGGAGTGACGATTTTAGGATAAAGTTGATCATCCTTTCACTCATCAACTTTAAAATGATAAAAAGGACGTGGAAATGTATTTTCTGCGTCTTTTTTTGGTTAATTATATTATTGCTTAATTTTTAACTAACCCGTCTTTTTGCTTTGCAAAAATCAACTTCTTCATGGAAAGGGAATTGGGTGAGCGACAAGTTTTATTACAAACAAAAACTGCGCAGAAATAAAATTTCTGCGCAGTTTTTTAATACTTATAATTTTCTTTAATGATGAAAGTTGCTGTGAGATACTGAACAAAAAAATGAAGCCGTATCACGCAACCAACTTTATTAAAGCATTTTAAGATTATTAACTTCTAGTTCTGTAAGGATTCTCCAGTGTCCACGTTTGATATTCTTCTTTGTCAATCCGGCAAACATTACTCTGTCTAAAGTTTCCACTTCGTATCCAAGTCTTTGGAAAATTCTTCTGATCACACGGTTCCATCCACTGTGAATTTCAATTCCGATCTCATTTTTCGGTTTTCCTTCAATGTATGAAATCTGATCTACGATGGCTACTCCTTCATCAAGACGAATCCCTTCCACAATCAGTTTCATGTCTTCCTGGCTCAGCTTTTTATCCAAAGTCACATGATAGATTTTTTTAGCATCAAAAGAAGGATGCGTCAGTTTTTTTGTCATGTGTCCGTCATTCGTTAAAAGAATAACTCCGGTTGTAGAACGGTCCAGTCTGCCTACAGGGAAAAGACGGTACGGTGATGCATTGGCCACAAGATCCATTACGGTTTTTCTGGCTTTGTCATCTTTAGTGGTAGAAATATATCCTTTGGGTTTATTTAAAAGCACATATACCGGTTTTTCAGGAGTAATACCCTGCCCGTCAAAAACTACTTTATCGGTTTTCTGAACCTGATAGCCCATTTCATTCACCACTACTCCGTTTACTTCTACCAGCCCCTGCGTGATCAGTTCGTCTGCTTCTCTTCTGCTGCAGATTCCTGAGTTGGCGATATACTTATTAAGACGGATGGTGTCTTTATGAACATCTTTTTCAATTTTGTTTAACCTTCTTTTCTGTACAAAAGATCTTGCCTTGTCTTCATTTTTGTCATCTCCGCTGGATGGTCTTCTTCCATATTTCAGGCTGCCTCTTTCATACTTGTCTCTGGTGTCAAAATTCTTTCCACCTCTTTTTGGAGCCGGTTTACCAAAAGTTTTTCTTTCACGTCCTTCACTTGAATTGGTGATGTAAGATCTGCTCTCCGTTTTTGAACCGCTTTCTTCATCTCTGCTGTGAGAACTTTCTTCACTTCTTTTGAAAGGTTTGGGTTCAAACTTTGAATTGCCGCCTTTATGGTCGAAATTTCTTTCGCCAGCTTTAGGAAAAGGTTTCTTAAAAGGTTTTGATCCTGAAGAATTTCCAGATCTAGAAGCACGAGAATCATCAGAATTTTTTCTTGTTGAAATTCTTGGTCTTTTTGGTCTTTCTGAATTATTGTTATCTCTGCTCATTCTAAAAATTTCTGCAAAGATAGTAATTTAGTTACGAGTTAGAAATTAAGAATCATAACTTTGCACAATAGTTTTATTTTAATTTTAAAGAAACCCCAATAATGATAACAATATTAAACGATGATTTTTCTCAATTAAATACCTTTCTGCACGAAAAATCTTTCAGTAAGATCTTTATTTTAGTTGATGAAAATACCCATGAATATTGTCTTCCGGTTCTTTTAGGTAACATGGAAACAGACTTAGGCTTTGAAATTTTAGAGATCGAAGCGGGTGAAGAAATGAAAAATATCCAGACGGCCAACCAGCTTTGGGAAATTCTCACAGAAATGCAGGCAGACAGAAAGGCATTGGTCATCAATCTTGGTGGTGGTGTGATTACCGATATGGGCGGTTTTATTTCATCTACGTATAAGCGGGGAGTTCAGTTCATCAATATCCCTACTACCCTTTTATCGATGTGTGATGCATCTATTGGCGGGAAAACCGGGATCGATTTAATGAATTATAAAAATATGGTGGGAACTTTTGCTTTCCCGGAACAGATCTTTATCTATCCTAAATTTTTAGAAACACTTCCGTTTAAAGAATTGCGAAGTGGCTTTGCAGAAATGCTGAAACATGGTCTTATTGCTGACAAAGCCCATTGGGAAAGTCTTATTCAGATTCATAAACTGGATGCAGAAGCTATCGTTCCCCATATTCAGACTTCAATGGATATTAAGCAGGATGTGGTAGAAAAAGATTTTCATGAGAGAAATATCAGAAAAACACTGAATTTCGGACATACGATCGGACATTCAGTAGAAAGTCTTTGTCTGAGCCAGGGAAATCCGATCCTTCACGGCGAAGCGGTAGCCATGGGAATGATCTGTGAAGCTCATCTGGCTTATCTTGAAGATCTTATCAGCCAACAGGATGCAGAAACCATCGTTGAGAATCTTCAGAGATACTATCCTTACCTTGATATAAGTGACTTTACGGACGAAAGTATTACAGCACTTTTGCTTAATGATAAAAAGAATACGGACAGCAAGATCAATTTCTCTCTGCTTTCAGGGATAGGTTCATGTACTTATGATCATCAGTGCAGCCAGGAAAACATCCTGAAATCTCTGGAGTTTTACAGAAAACTTAATGATTGATCATGTTCAAATTTTAATAAAAATTACCTGATAAATTCTGTCCCTGAATAAGTTCACACCCCATTTACTTATTCAGGGATAACTATTTAATAATCAATAATTAACTGATGTTTTCTTTTGCAGACGCTGCTGAATCGTCTGATATACTCTTTCGAGTTCATAGGTATAACTATAAAGATAAGGAAGATAAAAACTGACGCCTTTACGTAAACTTTTATCTTGTTCCCAAGCCATTTATCGCTGACCATTTCTATAACAAGCTGATCTGCAAAATAGGCTTTCTTCATTTTTTTGCGAAAAACATAGATAATACATTTATACTTCGTTTCGTGGCACCAAAGTCATAGATGGGAAAAAATTCAAAATGGTCATCATCAATAATGAACTGGACAATTTTTTTGCGGATAAAGAGTTTTAACCCTTCAAAAGCTTTAAAACAACAATACACTTTTTAATGGATTGATGGTAAGAAAATAACGAATCAAATTTTTATTATAAATATACGTCTCTTGCGTAATCACAATTTCTTTAGCTGCGATGCTGCTTTCAATGTAAAACCTGTAAACCGTTTATACAGGCTAAATGAATTTAAAGACTTTAATTTTCTGAACATTTTACTACAATTTAAACTGTTCTCAGAAAATATTTAATTTATACTGTATCTAAACAATCGTTTAATATATTTTATATAAAATTGATAATCAATAATTTAAAATAGAAACACGATGCATTTGACCTCCTCTTCCAACTGACTTTTATCATATTAATTATTTTTGGCAAGCAATTTGAAAGATACTCTGCGTCTCACCCAGTAGTAAGGTTTGACGGTAGTAAAATTTAGAATTAAGAAATAGTAAAATATTAAAAAAAATTAAAGTTATGAAAAAGTTAATTTTAGGATTAGCAGTAACCGCAAGTTCACTAGCTTTCGCTCAGCAGACTCCAACTACTTCTTCCAACCCGGTAACATTTGGTGTGAAAGGTGGAATGAACGTATCTTCTCTTTCTAAAGACGAAGGTTTAGATGATCAAAAATCTAAAATCGGTTTCAACGCAGGTGTATTTGCTAATATTCCAATTGCAGAATCATTCAGCGTTCAGCCGGAAGTATTGTACTCTCAGTATGGTGAAAAATCAGATTACACATTATTAGGGAATAAGTATTCTGCTTCAACTAAATTAGATTACATCGCAGTACCGGTAATGTTCCAGTACAACCTGATCCCTAATCTTTTTGTAGAAGCTGGTCCAGAATTTGGATTTTTAGTAAGCGCTAAAAACAAATTCAAAAACGAAAGTAACGGAAACTCTACTACTTCTGATAATTACAAAGACCAATTACAAACATTCAACTTTGGTATCGGTCTTGGTGCAGGGTATTACTTTACTCCTAACTTAGGGATTACAGCTAGATACGTGGCTGGGGTAACTGATATTTTCAAAGATAATTCTGGTGATGCAGTTAGAAATAATACATTCCAGGTAGGATTAGCTTATAAATTCAAATAATAAGCTTCAACATTCAGAAAACAAATTTTATATTCAATAGAAAGCCGGGTTATTTATTTAATCCGGTTTTTTTGTAATCTAACGGTCAATTTGATATTTTTGGCAAGAAGTTTGCGTATATGAGATAAGATGGACTTCTTGATTTTATCATCAATGTCCGACACCTAAAAGTTTCTTCATATACAAATTGATTTCAATAGAAAAGTCAGGTTTATTTATTTAAACCTGACCTTTTCGCTCTTAAAACATGACTTTTATCAGTTTATTCCCTTTGGCGGGAATTTTGCTGCCGTGTGGGGAATATATAAAACTTTATCATCATGAAAAAACTCATTTTAGGATTAGCATTTGCCGGAAGCCTTTTGGTGAATGCACAGGAAAAAACAAAATCTGCATCACCGATTACTTTCGGGGTTAAAGCGGGATTCAACGCTTCTACGCTTTCCAAATATGATGGAAATGGCGAATATGATAACGATCAGAAACTGAAGCCAGGTTTTAATGCAGGCGTGTTTGTTCATATTCCGGTAGCAGACAAATTCAGTATCCAACCTGAACTTCTTTTTAACCAATTGGGTTCAAAAACAGAAGAAAGAGAAGAGTTCTATGTGAATTCTGATCGGTACAGAAGAGACGTCGACTACAAAAAAACACTTAATTATCTTACTTTACCCATAATGGTACAATACAAGATCCTTCCTCAGCTTTATGTAGAAGCCGGACCAGAATTTGGTTTTCTTTTAGGAGGAAAAGATAAAGGAGACATTACGGTGAGCAAAAACTCCGGAAATACTACCACCACTCAAACCACAACGTTCTCAGAAAAAATCGTTAAAGATCTTTATAATAGATTCAATTTTGGAATGGGTATCGGAGCGGGATATTATTTTACAGAGAATTTCGGTGTGACAGCGAGATTTACAGCGGGGATAACAGATATCTATAAGCATAACAGTGCAGATGCAATCAGAAATAATGCTTTCCAGATCGGTGTGGCTTATCAATTCAAATAATCCATTTTATACTCAACACAAAGCCGGATTATTTATTGAATTCAGCTTTTAATAGAAATAAAAAAGGTCAGGTTTATTTATTTAAATCTGACCTTTTTACAGCAAATCACTTTTATCAATTCTCTTACCGATGGAAATGAAAAGGTTTATTCCAATCATGAGCGAAAGGCAAAAATTGTTTTTAACGCAGGGGTTTTCGCCAATATTCCGGTTTAGGATAAGCTCAGTATTCAGCCGGTGATAGTGTATAACGGGCTGGGATCAAAAATAGAAAGCACTATATTTTTGATATTCCTGCAGCCAGAATGGATGTAATGAAACCTTGTCGTTAAGCTAGATATGATTTCACTCAAAATCCTGCCATTACCGCAATATTTACAACAGGAATTACAGATGTCTACAAACTCAACAGTGGAGATGCGGACAGAAATAATGAACTCCAGATAGGCTTAGCCTATCAATTCATATAGACATAGATTATTTTCAAAGCAATGCCGGGTTCTCTAGTATCCGGCTTTTTTTTAAATGAACACCAAAAAAGATTCAGTAGAAATAGTTATTTTATTAGCTTAACCAAGCTTTGAATCTTTAAAAAATTCAATAATTTCCATACTGCACGTTTTATTTTCCCAACTTTAACGTTATGTTAAATTATCAACATAAAGACAATTTCACTTAAAATCATCTTTAGAAAACAAATTTCCATAACATAATTTTTCTTAAAAAATCTATAAAAGTATCAAAAACACAACATCAAAAACCACTGCTAAAGCCCTTTAAATAAGACTTTTCTAAGTTTGGCAAGCATTTTGCAAAATAATTCAAGTCTGATTGATAAAATCAGGTAAGAAGTACAATAGTAAAATTAAAAAAAATAAAATTATGAAGAAGTTATTTCTAGGGTTGGCAGTTGCTGCTGGCATGATGACATTTGCTCAAGAAACAAAAACAGTAACTCCAGAGCCAATCAAAAAAGAAAAACAACCTATCAGATTTGGTATTAAAGCAGGGGGAAACTCGTCTTACTTCAGTGAGCAGAAATTAAGCCTTGACAACCAGAAAATCGGATTCCATGCTGGGGTTTTAGTTAATATTCCACTTTCTCAGAAGTTCAGCTTGCAGCCAGAGGTTTTATATAACCAGTTAGGAGCAAGAAGCGTCATCTCATCTACCGATGTAACAACGGGTGCTACCAACGTTAAAACAAAAAGTGAGTTCAAAAGTACAATGAACTATATTTCAGTTCCTTTAATGGTACAAATGAGACCTACTGAAAGATTCTATGTAGAGGCTGGTCCTGAATTCAGTTACTTCATCAATGGTAAAAATTCTGGAGACAGTACCATTACAACAACAACGGGAGGGACTACAACCACTCAGTCTGTATCGAATTCTGAAGATATCAATAAAGATAATATCAACAAGTTTAACTTAGGTCTTGGTTTAGGTCTTGGTTATGATATTACCCAAAACTTAGGGATCAACGCAAGATACATCAACAGTCTTACGGACATGAGAAACCAAAAGCCTGAAGGTACTGAGCCATTGAACCATAGAGCGTTTCAATTAGGCTTGAACTACAAATTCTAATAGAAGACAATCAATTATTTAACCTATAGTAAAGGGTGGACTTAAAATTTTTAAGTCCACCCTTTCGTTTTTATTGATGTTGAGAAAGATTTTCAGATGACAGATTTCAGATATCAGACGTGAGACATCAGACAATGAGACTGAGATTGGAAGTCCATAGTTATTTTGTTTTGCAGGTGAATGGTAATTTTTTATATGGATTTGAGATTTCTGATAATAGACATCTTAAAATTTTTCCGTTTCTCCAACTCTTAAAATCCGTGCGTTGCAGCTCAAACTTCACCTCTCTTCATGCGCTATTCAAATATTCTCGGATCATCACTAATTACCCCGTCTATTCCCATGTCTTTTAATTCTTTTAGTCTTTCTTTGGTATTGACAGTCCATGGAATCACTTTCATCCCCAACGAATGGCATTCCTGTACGAGTTTTGAAGTGACAAGGGTGTGATCAGGACTGTAAATGGTTGGGGTAAAACTTAGAAATTTCATATCTCCGGCTACCCCATTCAAATGATTCGGATATTCTCTGAATTTTACAGCTGGTATATTTTCGAAATGAGCCTGCTGCTGTGCTATCTTTTTATCATCTACTTTCTCTGTGAGCAGCGCAGTAAGGATTTCAGGATATTCTTTATGAATGATTTCCAGGGTTCTGGGATCAAACGACTGAATAATGACCCGGTCCTGGATGCCTTTTTTTACAATAATTTTCATCATCAGATCCACAAATTCTTTAGGTTCCGGATGAAATATATGGTCAGAAAAAGGACGTGTTTTGGTTTCTATATTATAAAACGGCAAAGGTCTTTTGAGTTCACGCGAGTACGTTTCACAGGCCTCTATGACATCTTCGAGGAGCGGTTTCTGAACCTTTATCTTCTTTTGGTCGGGATAGTGATCAAGTTTCTTCAATCCTGCGTCAAAGGTCTGAATCTTTGCATAAGGCATGTCATAAATTTTATAGTAAAATCCGGAGTCTTTCGGAATGTAAGTTCCATCGGGTTTTGTGATTAACTCAGGGGACAGAAAAGCATCATGGGAAAGGATTACTTTTTTATCCTTTGTGACAGCAAGGTCCATTTCCAGGGTCGTTACGTTCATTTTCAGAGCATTTTTCGGCAGTGTCTCACTAACTGTGTAAGTTGAAAAGTTATTCTGGAAAATTTTGAGCCCTTAGAGCTCAAAAAATTTTACGGAAATAACTTTTTATTA
>NZ_FRCD01000019.1 GCF_900142785.1 Chryseobacterium carnipullorum
ATTCCCAAAAAAAGGTATAGCAAAAAGAGCTGCTAAATAGATTTGTCTTCTCATAGTTATGTTTGTTTATCTTAAATTTAATAATTTTGATTTCTAGGAAGTCACAGTTTTGTATTTTCCAGCATCAATTTAATGCTATAAAACTAAGAAATTAATTCATTATTAATTGAAAAATAAAAATAATCGTTTTTTGAGATTATTTTGACATTATTAATCCAGCTTAAAATATCATTTTAGCCCTAAAATCTATATCTAAAATCTATTTATATATTATTGCAATGTTATAGAATTATCGATTTTACTAATGAAATTTTCAACCTCATGTATAACTTCTAATACAGAAGCATTAGAAATCTTAATCTCCTCACCGTATCTATTTTTTCCATTCCTATGCACCATATCATGACGATTTGAAACTATTTTAATGATTTGACCCATCTCTTCAAATTTAAAACCAAAAATTCTATTATAGATATCACTTACATTTACAACATTATGATACATTATTGAAAGTAATCTTTGTTCAACAATATTTTTCAATCCATCGAGTTTAAAATAAATACTAGATAAACTAAAGGACTGTTTCTGAAAAGAGGGGTCTGTTTCAATAAACTTTCTAAATGAATGATCTTTGCTTAAAACTTCTTGTATTAATATAGTTGATAAATAATCTTCCGTACATGTTATAGTGCCCGCATATATATGCCTGAGAAAAGTTTTATGTAATGATATTTTATCAATTTTAATTTGCAATAAATCCTTCAATTTTTGAATTTCATTTCTAAATAATTTCATTGCATCAGTATCATATAAAAATGTTTCAATTTGTGATTTTACGAAAAAATCTGAATTTTTAAAATCTAAAATATCTACTTCCCAATTTTCTGGTAGTTCTTCTATTTTAATAAATGAATCAAATTCTTCAACTATGATCAATATTGTGTATTTTTTATTACAATTTGAGCACTTTGTTTTAAATTCTTCATATCCATTATAAAATTCATTAACACCTGTATCTGCATCAGGTTCTGGTACAATACAATTGTCTAATTCTATACTCTGATGACATTCAACAGAGTCATATTTTATATAGATTTTGTCATCAATAAGGGGTTCATGATTAAAACTCTGTTTAAACATATAATTATTTTACTATCAAATGTACCGAATCATTATATTTGAAGCAAACCAGTCTTTAGTATAATAGTTCGGCTTATGTATCTTGGATCGTTTGTTGAAATTAATTTAGAACGGGCTTTGCGTTCAATCGGGAAATCGAAGCACAAAAGCTAATTTTATTACTGATGATCAATTGAAAAACTTCTGTTGAGTTTTGGACTTCAGCTGCCTGACACAAAACCCTGTTGAACTAAACCTTCGGTAGCTTTCTCAGCGCCATATTTAGTTACTTTGTAAAACTAATTAAAAATCAGCAAAATGGCAACAAAAAAAAGAGAACAACCTGTTCTCTTGAAATATTTTCTAAAAACTTTACGATAAATCCATAGTGTTGAAAAAGCTCCCAAAGCTTCCGTTCAACAGGAGTTTCATTGTTGGCTCTTCGAGCCCAACGAAACTCTGGTTATTATTGTATGCAGCCTTTTTAGTTTTATTTATTTTCTTTAATATTTGCCAAAAGATTTGGAACTGCAAAACTTAAAACAAGGCCAAAAATTGTAATTAGTAATCCTGAGATCCAAGAGTTTTGATTTTCCATTTCATTTTTTAAAGATTCTATTTCTGTTTTGTTGATTTCCCTTATAGATTCATCACTTTTTTCTAATTGAGAAATGTCGTTATTCATATTAAGTAACGAAAGTGTTTTTTCAGGATTGTCTGAAATTCCTTTTTCAATAACTTCTATTCTATTTGTTAAATCTGCTATATCCGAATTTACAGGGTTATTCTTGGACGAACTTACATTTTGATTTGTTTTTTTGTCAATTTGATTTATTAATTTTTTCAAATTTTTTATTTCAGTTTTAATCGAATCACAATTGCAAGATGATGAAAAAGTTGAGGAGTTGTTTGTTTTTTTATTCAAATTTAGTGAGTAAACCACAGTAATTATTCCAACGACAAGACTTAAAATGGAAAGCATTGAGCTTAACCACACTCTTTTTTTTCTTTCTTTTAATTCTCCAATTTTATATTTTTGGATTCTTTCTTTTTCAATTTTTTCTTCAGTTTTTTGCTGTGATACAAGGGTTTCATATCTTGGGAATTCATCATCTGGAATTAGTTTTAGGGCCCCGTCTGTCAATTCGAAAATTTGAAAATCTTTTCCAAATCCAAAACTTAAAACTAAATAAACAGGTATATCTTCTTGTAAATTTGATAGAAAATCATCTTGATAATAGTTTATTTCATTAATTAAATCACTTTTTTCCGAAGTTGAAGATTTAAATTCAAATAAACATAAAAAATTGTCATTTTCTGTATCAATAACTAATAAATCAGGTCTGAATTTTGAGTGAATTTTAGAGGATTTGAATTCAAACAATAGACTATTTTCAGGATAACCTTTTGATAATAAAAATTCTTTAAAAATATCTATAAATTGTTTTTCCATAAGCGATATAAGGTTGCAGATAACGGAAAAAGTAATGGCGAAGGGCGGGCTAAATTGGACGAAAAGTTCAATTTCGACCAACCGAAGCGAATGCTTTTTTCGTGGAACTAAACTACAAAAAAATTGTGGAACGAAAAAGCAGTTGCGACTAAATGCAACAAATAATTCTATTATTCCTTCAACCCCGCCTTTTGCAAATACTATGTTGAACTAAACCTTCGGTAGCTTTCTCAGCGCCATATTTAGTTAATTTGTAAAACTAATTAAAATTCAATACAATGGCAAAAAAAAAAGAGAACGTCCTGTTCTCTTGAAATATTTTCTAAAAACTTTACGATAAACCCATAGTGTTGAAAAAGCTCCCAAAGCGAGCCTGCCCTGAGCTAGCCGAAGGGTTCAACAGGAGTTTCATTGTTGGCTCTTCGAGCCCAACGAAACTCTGGTTATTAGCTGCAGCCGCGTTATTTTTCTGAATAAAATTTTTGAATATTTTTCTTGTCCAACAAATAAATCGAAACACTAATAATTGTTCCACCTAAAATTCCTGCTAAACCACTTATAGAACTGTATAACTCATTTTGATTTGCAACAAAAATCGCAAAAATTCCAGCAGATCCGTTTATCATTCCGTGAAGCATTGAAGGACCTAAAATTGAATTTGTTTTCAATCTTATATACGAAAAAATTGGACTTAACGAAATAGTAAATAAAGTCATCAGCAACAATCCAATTTTGTGATTTTCGGGATAATTCAAACCAATGAAAATTAATGGGAAGTGCCAAATTCCCCAAATTATCCCAATCAAAATGCTCGATTTCCAAAATCCCATTTTTTTTGTTTCGTGGAACAAAATTCCTCTCCAACCAAATTCTTCTCCAAATGTTGCAGGAACATTAAAAATTCCGCCAACTACAATTCCTTGCACTAATAATAAAATGAAAAATAAAATAGGAGGAATTTTGGAAATTGGAGTTTTTGAAAGGTCAATATTTTTGCCTTTTTTAGTTAGTGTTTCTTGGAGAAATTGAACGATATTTTCACTCGAAAAGTTTAGTTTTCCAAAATTCGGAATAACATTTTGGTTTCCTAAAATATAAATAATCAAGGTAGTCAACAATATGATTGAAACGAGAATTATTGGTAGAAGCAAATAATATTTAATGTTTTTTTTGGGAAAAGTCCAACCAAATAATTTTAGACTTTGTTTGTAAATTAATTTTTGAACGATTACGGCCGAAATTGCTGGCATTGACATATAAAAAACGGCTACAAAAATTGCAGTTTTGATTTGACTCAAATCCAAATTATTTATGCTCAATAAGAACGAAACAAACCAACTTAAACAATAAGTCAGCGTTGTGAATAAAGCAATTTTATACCAATTAATTTTTGTTTTCATTCAGTTATGCGTGTTTTTTGGAGCGGTTGCAGCTAACGGAAGAAGTATTGGCGAAGTGCGGGCTAAATGGAACCAAAAGTTCAATTTAGGCTGAACGTAGCCGATGTTTTTTTCTTACACTAAATTACTTTTTTTTTGTGGAATAAAAAAGCAGAGGCGGAGAAATATTGCAAAAAGTTCAATTAAAAACTTCACCCCGCATTTTGCCAATACAATGTTGAACTAAACCTTCGGTAGCTTTCTCAGCGCTATATTTAGTTACTTTGTAAAACTAATTAAAAATCAGTAAAATGGCAACAAAAAAAAGAGTTTAGAAGCGCTTAGAGAAAACAAAATCATCAATCAGGCAAAGCGCGAAGTTCCGGGATTTGCGGAGCTTTTGCATAGGTTTGAACGTACGGTTTCGGTGTTGGGAAGAAGCCAAAGTACTTTTCAAAATTACTCCAGACACGTCGCTGCGGTGTCGCTACATTTCGGAAAAATTCCTACAGAATTGGATCCCGAGCAAATTCACGATTACCTCTTTTACCTTCAAAAAAAATCTAAATCGCCTTCGCAATCGTACTTCAAACACACCGTTTACGGGCTTCGGTTTCTGCTAAAATCGGAAGGTTTAAGCTATGATTTTTTGAGTCTTCCGGAAATTAAAAAAGAGAAAAAACTGCCTGTAGTGCTTAGTAAACAGGAGGTTTGGCAGATGTTGTCCGGCTGTAAACTTTTAAAACATAAAATCTTGATCGGCATTCTTTACGGCTGCGGATTGCGATGTATGGAAGTTCGAAATCTCCGTTTATGCGACTTAGATTTTGACAGAAAACAGTTGAAAGTGGTTCAGGGAAAAGGAAAAAAAGACCGCTATTTACCACTTTCCGAGCATTTGATTCGTGGGCTCAAAAAGTATATCGAAGCGGAAAAACCAGAAAATTATCTCTTTGGAATGCCACGAGAAGGAAGAGCGGGAGGTGAATTCGATTCCCGCTACTCACAAAGAGGCGTTCAGTGGGCGGTAAAACAGGCATCAAGAGCAGCAAAAATCTTGAAAGAAGTTAGTGTTCATACGCTTCGTCACAGTTTTGCGACGCATCTTCTGGAAGATGGGATGGATATTTTGAGCATCAAAAATCTTCTCGGTCACGAAAGTATTGATACGACGCTGGTTTATCTTCAAATTGCCCAGCTTTCCACACAAAAACTCTTTTCACCGCTCGATACCCTTTTTTCAGAATTTGGGAAAAAATGAGCGGTTTAAAAACCTCAAAAAAACAGTCAGTTCAACCTCAATCTCAACCTCAATACGAAGTCGCCGATGTTTTAAACAAATTAGGTTCAAAATTGGAAGATTTAGGACTGTCAGCTGATGGTGTTGTTATTAATCAATATGTTTGTTACTTTTACTTAAGTTACATTCACTGCATAAAGTTTGTAAATTATTTAATTCGGTTAAACCTCCAAGTGAAAATGGAATTTTATGGTCAACGTGAAGTTTAGCTCCATCATTTGCGTTTTTTCCACAAGCTACACATTTAAAATTGTCTTTTTTAAATACTTTGTAACGCATTCCTAAAGGAATATTTCGTTTAGTTTTGTTTTCAATTACTTTCAGCGGTAAATTTTCTATTTCGTCATCTTTACCTGTAAAAATGTAATCTAATTTATTATAAGTTGGCAATATTTCAAGTTGATAACCTTTATTGCCTTGAAAATGACCTTTTAAAATTGAAACCACAATAAAATCATTCAAAAATTTTTCTAACGATGTGTTTACAAGTTGCTTTTTGGTTGGGTCAAATATTCCTAAAACGATATCGTTATTGTCAGTTACGTCAAATCCAAGTTTTTTAAGTTGTTCGCAAAACACGATTTGTTTTTGTCTTCTATGAGCTTGAGCTAATTTTTCACTTCCTTTATATTGTTCTGAAAATTTTATTTTTTGAGTTAGATAAATTACGTTATCACTTTCTTTTTCTGTTGTTAAGTTTACAGAGAAAGTCATTCCTTCTTTTCCATTGATTTTCGTGTAACAAAATAATCGATAAAAATCACTGGTGTTTTCGTAAAGTTGCAATGAAACTTGCAAATCTCCATCTAAAATAGGAAAAGTGTATTCGTGTTCGTTTTGTAGGCTTTCAAATCCATCTTGATTATATTGGATTTTATGTTTTACACCTTTTGTACCTTTTAGAATGAATTTTCCAATAGTAATTTCGTTCGGAAGTTTTGTTTTTCTTAAAATTTCGGCAAATATTTCAGCGTCTTTATGTCTGTCGTTTTTCGTCATTTTTCTTTTTTACGTTCTGTTCAAAACACTATCAGCTAACGTTTCGGGGCTTTGCGATGGTGGGGCAATCGAAGTACAAATCTTCAATTTTGCACAAATGTTGAACCGAAGAACTACCGTTGAACTTTGCAGTTTCGCCCCACTATTGCAAAACCCTTGTTAGCGGTTCGGGCTTTTGCGGTTACTACTTTTCATATTTCAATCCGGTTGGTTTTTCAGTCAATTTGAAAAACGGTACTTGTGATAATACTAAAATTATTCCCGAAGATGCTCGTCCGACATAGTTTTGATTAATGTAGTCACGAGATATTGAACCATCTGTCAAAAGCCTATTTACAGCTTGCTTAAATATTTCTATTTTAATTTTTCCATTATTTCCATTTGAAGTTTTTCGTTCTATTCCGCTCCAATCTGCTTTAATTATTTGATTTGTTTCTCCACTTTTTCTTGTCAATGTTTTGCCCTGAAGTGGAATGATGTAGTCTTCCCAAATTTGCTCAAATGTATTATTGTTATTGTTTTTTGTTGTAGTTATACTTTTATAAGTACTTTTCTGATTTTCATTTAAATACAGAATTTCGATTTTCAATTTTTCAGCAACAACCAATGCGTCTTGAAGAAAAATTCCGTCTGTTGCGATAACTGCTTTAGTGCAATCAAAAAAATCTTTAGCTCCGTGAAGTTCCATTACCATTTGTCGGTTAATTTTCCTTGTTGTATGTCCGTACATTTTCGATTGTATAGCAATTTTTTGCTTTCCTTTAATAGCGAAGCCATCAATTCCATAATCGTTGCTGTAAGCAGTAAGTTCTGTTTTATATCCTTGTTGGCGAAAATGTTCACAAACAAATTCTTCAAATTGTCTTGGGTTCATTAGTCAGCAAGATTTGCAAAAGGTCGTTTAGAAAATTCTGAAACAAACTTTTTGATTAATGTATTTTCAAATGTTCTTGGGTCGTCATTTAGTAGTGGCTTCCAACAAACAATTAAATCACTGCTATTTTTTAATTGCCAAATTAATCTTCCACCCCAATGTCCAATATTTTTCCCTTGACCAAAACCAAAATATTGTTTTAGTCGAGAGTTAAGAGTTGCTTTGCTTGTTTCGCTTCCTGCCTTTCCGATATAAACAACAAGAGAATTTTCAACCCAATTTGATTTTAGTTCGTCAATCAAAACATTTGGATTTTTGCCTTTGAAATGTCCACCTGTTCCAATTTGTAAATATTCTGCTTTTTTAAAGTTTGGATTTAAAACAAGATAAACGCCTTTGATTTTCGGAATAGATGAACTGTCAACGAAAAGTTCGCTCATTTTTTTGAAGCCTATAAATCCCGCTTTTTTAATTTCGTCAATGTTGTTGAAGTCCATAAATACTGTCTGTTCGTTTTTGTTTTAGTACGGTCGTTGTAGCCTGACCGCTAACTTGTATATACGCGCTATATTATAGCGCATATCGACCCAAATTCGACTGGATATGCGATAAACCACATGCTTTTATCTTTTTTCAGTTTATGTAACATAACCAAAGATAATTATTATAATCTGTTAACAATTGTGGGTTACCATAAATTAAAAAATAAATTGCAAATTCCACTTCTGGTGTTAACTGAAGGTAATTTTTTTTGAATAAGATGATTCTATTTCTTAATTCCCATATTCTTTATTTCTGCATCTGTATGATGATCAAGAATCTTGGCATATCGATAAAATGTAGCCCGAGTCAATCCGAATGGTTTATAAATATCTTCAGGACGCATTGTCGGATCTTTATAAATAGAGCGCAAAATTAGCAGTTTGGATATTGTTTCCGCAGTGTAACCTTTTGGCCTTCCTCCCGTTCTACCTCTTGCTCTTGCAGACTGTAATCCAGCATTGGTTCTTTCTCTTATTAATTCTCTTTCATATTCAGCTAATGAAGCCATGAGATTCAAAAATAGTCGTCCGTTAATCGTAGAAGTATCTACACCATCCACAAGACCTTTTATAATGATTCCTTTTTCATTTAAGCTTAAGACCATATCAATAATATGTTTTAAACTTCTTCCCAATCTGTCCAATCTCCAAACATAAAGTTCGTCACCTTCTCTGAACTGTTCTATCATCTTATCAAGTTCGGGACGATTTTTTGTTGCACCAGAAATTTTCTCTTGATAGATTTTCTCACAACCTGCTTTTTCTAAAGCTTCAATTTGTAAATCCAAATTTTGGTCTTTGGTTGAAACCCGTGCATATCCAATTTTCATAATTTGTTACATTAAACTCATCTCTTGTAAATTTATGAAACTTTGTTTAATGATACGAGATTTTGAGAAAGTTTATTAAAAAATTAGATTTTAAAATTCACATCTATAAAAATCTCAAAATACTACCTTTATATTCTATGAAGAAATTAAAAATTCTATTTGAGGCATGTTTGAACACCTACGTAATTTTTTATAATTTGATTTCTAAGTTACAGTACCATTCATTTGTATCTTTATAATCGGTGTATAATATGGAGCAATCTTCAACATTTTTATATTTTTTTTGTACCATTAGTTTGACTTTCTTACCATTATCGTCATTATCCAGAAAAAGAAAAATTTTATTGTAGTCAAATAATTCATTTTCAACTTTGAAAAACATTGCTGTCGAATTTAAAATGAGATAGTCCGCAGTTTCATCGTTTAAAATGTTGATTGCTCTGTAGGTCAGATAATCAAAAAAGCCTTCGAACAAAATGATTTCCTTATCAGAATTACGATGATCTTTGACCAATGTAATGTCTTTCTTTCCCAGACACAGTTTAGAATACTTACTTCGAATTTCGTAACCTCCTGAACTATTTTTAAAACCAATTCCAAAATATTTCTTATTGTTCATCATATAATGTATCTCCGCTACGAGATGCTGTTGTTCATACACCTTCCGTGATTGCAAATACTGAATTAATGCAGGATGCTTGATGTCAATAATTTTTATAATCTCATACTGTTTTTTCACTACACTACCAATCTTCTCTTCAGAATTTAAAAGAGAGAAATCAAACCGAGAAAGATATCTTAGTGCTGCGGATACTGAGCATCTGTTGATGATTTGAACAATAGAAATTACATCATAGCTTTTTCCTGTTCCGAAATCAAAAGCAGTATTTTTCATGAAATTAACTGCGAGGCTTGGAACTTTCTCCTCTCTATCAAGTGCAAAATAAAAAGCAGTTCTTTGATTTTCCTTGACTGGAAATAGGTTGAATGACTCTAACACTACTCTGATTCCTACTCTATTCTTAATGTCTTGACAATTCATTTTTTTTGTTTTTGAAGCAATTTCTAAAGGGTTATTTCCTTTTAATAAAAAAAATAACCTTTGTAATCTTTTAGTACACTTTTAATAATGACTGCAAACGACTGGTATTAGCTTATCAAACTTCTTTTTTGAGTGAGTGGAATTCCGAAAAGGAGATCAGTGCTATTCCGAAAAAGAGATCAGTACAATTCCGAAAAAGCACTTGCAATGCACGAGTACAAATCCGAAAACGTCCTTTAAAAATTGATAACTTATCCACAATTATGTAGGAAGACTTTCCTCAATGAGTGCAATTCCGAAAATCCCTTATAGAAAACATAAATCCGACCATCCTTTTAACGTCAGCGAGTGCAATTCCGAAAGACACATGAGCGTAATTCCGAAATGCAGATGAGTGCAAATCCGAATTCAGATAATGTTTGGATAGCCATTAGGTAATAATTTGCCCACTTTGGTATCTCTGTACAGTATGATGATATATTCCTGAATCTTTTGTAAAAAGGCTATTCCTTTAAAGTCCGTTGACCTGGTTTTTTGCAGCCTATTCATTTTTTTAAATTCTGAAAAAGCCTGTTCAATCACTACTCTTGTCTGGGGTATGTTTTTATAATGATAAACAAAAAGTGCCATTTCATTTTCCTTAAGCATATATCTTTTTCTAAAGTATCTCAATCTCCTTGTCAATTTTGATTGTTCGGAAACATCTACAGCTAAATCAAATGTCGTTACCGCTTTTGTCTGATAAAAAGATTGCGTAAGGAAAGGTAAGCGGTAATCGTGATTAGGAACACAAGCAATACCAGCATGGCTCCAGCAACATCCCTTACCATTGGATCTTTGCTAATGAAAGCATATTTCAGCGATGCATTTGCCAATGCGCCGGTAGAGAAGCAAGCCCCCCACCAGGATATCATGAACTTCAGTCCTTTTTTGAAAACATTGAAGAATAGGACCACATAGATGAAAAAGCCAAAATAAAAGAGTACGCTTCCAAAGGCATCTATCGAAGTAATCCGCGTCATATAGCAAATAAAACTGACTGTAAAAGGTGCGGACATCAGAAGCAGCGTCGGCACAAGAAAAGGGATTACAGGAGCACGGTGCACGAGGCGATAGCTGATTATAACAAAAAATGTAAAAACATAGGCAATCCCCAACGAAAACATGATTGTGTCGATCTCATCTCCAAACCATCCGAATCCCATTGAAATTCCCGTAGTTGCAGCATTTAGGACAGTAAGCCCGGGTATCAGGGTCGGCGGGACGGCATCCAGAACGTTTAGGTCCCCCCTAAATAAACGAGAGGTTAGCACATACATATATACCAGCCCTCCCAGAGCACCCGCAAGCCAGGTGATCTGTGCCAGGAGTAGACAATAAGGTACAGCCAGACCAGCAAGCAAAACCGCCGAAATAAAAAAGGTTCCTAAAAAATTAGCCTGTACCGGATGTTTTAGCTCTGCCCTGACCTTATCGGGATATCGAACGAATTTGATTCCATAGCATACGATAAGAAGCAGGAAAACACACCAACCCAGAACAGCGACTATCGTTCCAAGCTCTTTAGGCAAGCCAAATATTACAGCAGACTGTTTGAAAGCGATTCCCAGTCCCGCAAGTGCGACCGTGGATCCAAACAAGCCCACCGGAAAATACTGTAAAGCATTTTCTTTCTTCTGGATATTTTTATCTAGGACTATATCGTTATTCAAATCCATAAAAAAATAATTTTTAAAAACGTAATTGTAATTGTGTGATAAAGCGGGAGCTGTTGTACTGAACGGAGTTTTCAACGTTGTGTCCATAATGGTCAATCACCATTCCTACCTGCAGGCGGACAGCATACTTTTCCGCAAAGTCAATGCCCAGCATAGGTACATATTGCTGACGGACATTACTTCCGCTCAGCACATAACTTGGATCAAGATATTCATACTTGAAAGATGCTTCAACAGCTTTTACAAAACCGCCGTAAACTTTGTACTGCACACTAGGCAATAGATAAACTCCACGAACTTTATAATCCTTGATCCTCAGGTCAGCGTTACTCTGGTTAAAAAGCAGACTTTGGTTACTGCCATCTTTATATTCTGAGAGGATTGCCAGCAACAACCTCTCGTTGAGTTTTTTTTCATAGTTCAGATCCACTCCCCAGGCTTGTACGCTATTACCCTTGCTCTTTCCAAAACCTCCGTTCAGTCCAAGTTCAAGTCCCGGGATCACCTCGGCGGTAACACGGGCTGGAACCTGCTTTCCATTGTCACTGTCCGTAAAACCTTCTCTTCCATTACCGTTAAATACACCAATTGAGTAGGTTACCGGAATACTTGCCACTTTTGTCTTACCCAGTAGGCTTAATCCCAACTGATAGCTCATCCAGCCATTTTCCGCAAAAGCATTGTACTGGTTCGTGTAGTCGAAAGACTGCAAAAAATCAGTGGCAATATCATCTTCCCTTCCGAACTCAGGCCTGAATAATCCAGCCCGCAAGGCCAGTGACTTATTGAAATGATAAGTGGCGTAGGCATATTCTAGAACCTTGTTCTGTGGATTTTGAGCAAATTCCGCAAAGTTCGCCCTAAAATAAACATCCAGTTTATCGGTAATATTACCTGAAAGAACAAGCCTCACCTGAGGTAATGTAAAGGCATTTGTAGTGAACTCATCCGTTTTATCCGTGCTGTGCTCTTTCCCGTTTACGTCAATGTTATTTTCAAGACTCGAAGTATAGCGCATTCTGATCGTACCCGATAGCTCCAGCTTCTTCAATACTTTTAAAAGTGGCCGCTGTAATGTATCGCTCACAGCTGGCTGCTTTGCGTCGGCAATGATAGTTATAAAACTTAGCGCAAAAACAAGAACCATTGTACTCACTGAGGCCAAATATCCTCCGATAAACTTTTTTACCTGATATTTCATTTCCTAAAGATTATTTGAGATTGTTCCACAATGTTGTTCGATGTACAAGGAATGGTCCGGCATCCGACTTCAACAGTACATTGCGTGATGTCGCGTACTCCTTCATCGAAATACCTCCTCTAGGAGTTTCAAGTTGTATATCCAGCCTACAGGCGGATGTCTTTTCAAGCAGCGTCAATAAATCGCGTGCTGCCTCCACACTCATTTCTTCGCCGGCGTAGACAACTAGATCCAGATCGCTTGTATCTTTAATCGACTTTATGCCCGTAGCAAGTTCAAATCCCGTACTGCCGGTCGGCCCCCATCTCAGTCCAGTATCCTGAAAGATCGACGTAGCATTGATCAACGAGGTGATTACTTTTGGAATGAATTCCGTTCGGCGGGTTTTCCAATTCAGAGTACTGACAAGCGATTCCGGAGTGATAATTTCTTTGATTGCCTCGTCTCTTATCCAACCGCCACAACGTTGCCCACGCTCAACACCTCGCAGTCCGATCGGAATCAGATTTTTATCACTGCGCAAGTCTCTTCTTATAACTCCATAGATAGCCTCCTTATGGCCGAGAATTTCCCACTCTGGAAAAGATCTGGCCATAAGAAAGTCGTCCATAGTTTTAAAAGACACAATATCATGTGGTCTTAGTTCCACTGCTCACTTATTTTAGATCTGACAAGGATTGAGCTTTTTCTTCCACTTTCCACAGCAGGCTGTGTAGTCAGCCTACGACCAAGTGTAAAATCATTGGCTTCTATCGCTTTGATCAATTCTTCAGACACTTTTTGGAAATCCTCCGCAGTTGGCTGATCAGCGTCAGCCACGTCTACAAGCACATCCAACGCGCCCAAACTGTAATAATTGTGGATATCGTAAGCCATTGCGGGAACTTTTTTGGTTGCTTCCTCCAGCTCCGCGATTGTACGTTTGGTAATACGGGCTGCCGATTGTTTAGACATCGCCTGTACGTTGATGGAGTCGTCATTTAAGGCGATCAATCTGCTCGATTGTAACCCGTGCGCCAGGAACGCCCCTGAAATTGCATTTCCGACAATTACACCTGTAACCGAGTGTCCTCGAAGTCTCGCTGTCGCATATCCGTCCACGCTTGCGGCACATGCGTAATGGATACCGAAAAGCTCCTCATTAAATCCGTAAGCCTGGCTCGGAACATCTATAATCGCCACAATATTTCTTTTTTCCTGTTTATCCGCGTCTTCCTGGATGGCCTCACGTACATATTTTGCCAGTACCCATCCTTCCTGTAATCCTACCTCGCCGTGTAAAGCTCTCGGAAAACTATTTTTGGCGTTTGGAACCACACTGATAAACCGGGTCTGTTTACCGTTAAACTCGCGATCAGCGACCAGAACCGTAGGATATTCACTTATCGATTCAGCATTATGAGTAAAGGCTGAAAACCATGTTCTTCCCCTGCTGATTGTCTTCGCGTCTTCAAATTCGGGCAGCTCGTAATCCTCATTGTTTAGCAGTTCTAAAATCTTATCTTTGGTAGCTTTACCGTTCATGTCCAGACGGTTTGCGACAGAAAGGAAACGATCTACCTGATGTGTGCGCGGAGCAGTATGTTCTCTATGTACGGCAGTATCGATCGCGGTGATGAAGGACATGATATCATCATCTACAAGTTGGTCAACAAGACCGATCTCATAACGGGCTTTTCCACCAATAGTGTTCCAGATCAATGCTCTGTCCCTGGAGTTAAATTCTGAAATTCCCGCCTCCTGTTCAATCACTTCAGGACCATTCAGTCCAAAACGTGCCGTTTCGGTCATAATCAAATCGGAACATAACGCCGCTGTGATGGACATTCCCCCGAAGCTTCCTACATTACCGGGAATAAGACCGATGACAGGTACGTAATCGCGAAGGCCAACTATTGCTGACTGGATTTCTGAAATCATCAACAGTCCATAATTCGCTTCCTGAAGTCGTACGCCACCGGTATCGAAGATAATGATCGGAATGATCTTCTTTCCTGCCTTGTTGTCTTCTAACGCTTTTTCAAGCGATCCCGCAATTTTGGTTCCACATACCTCGCCGATTCCTCCACCTTGGAACAAACCTTCAATTGAAAGTACAACCGCAGGAGTTCCTTTAAAGGTTCCCTTTGCGATGATAACCCCATCGTCACTTTCGGGTACGATTCCCTGTGGGGCCAAATGTGGCGATTCCACCTGGTCAAATGGTCCTAAAATCTCTCTGAAACTTCCATTATCCAAAAGAGCTATGGCACGCTCACGTCCCTTTAACTCTATAAAACTATTTTTTAACATGATTAATTGATTTTTTGGTTAGCTAATTCTAAAACCTGAGAAAGACGAAGACTTACCACCCCCGGTGTAGCTCCGAAGTCATTCAGAATGATCTTCGCGCTGATATCGTTCAACGCTACAAAGCGATCAAAAACTCTCTTCCAGATCTCCTGAAATCCATCAGAAGCAGTTCTCACAACAAATTCCGTTTCATTGGATGCTGTCGGTTCCAGTAAAATTTCTAAATCTCCAGAGCCTACCACTCCTGTGTGGGCTCTCCCTGCGACAGATTTCGTCGCAGGATATTTGAATGAAAATGATTCCATATTATTTTTTTAAACTATCCGTAATTTTTTCTAAATAAATAACCGCTGCCAATAAGTCAGCGCTTCCACCGGGGGAAACCCAGTTTTCTGTAATAAATCTGTCAAGCTCCTGAAATCTTGCCCTATTTTGGACTTTTCCCATTCCACCATTCTCAACAATCTTATTTGACGTCGCCTTTATTTTATCCAGAACTTCCATATCACTTCGGTTAAGGATACAGGTATCATCGGTGATGGCCATCAGCGAAAGTAGAACGTTCAGTCTTTGAATCTGCTGAGGCTCATGACTAAAATTAGCCAGGGCCGGTAAGGCAACGTTTTGAAGTGAGGGAAACTTCATCGCTGCTTCTTCTCTCGCGCTTCTAACTGAATACCTTTTACGCACCAGCGAACCATTTGTGATACTTTTTGGAACATACCAATCCTGAAACACGGCAATCTGACCGGCGACATTCAGGATAGATTCCGTTGTGATTTCTTCGGGGTATTTCACAGAAAGTAGCATCGCTGCCGCTCCGGTGATCAGTCCTAAAGTCCATATAGCGCCCTTGTGCGTATTTACATTTCCGGTTGCGGCCAGCATTTTCCTTTCACCATCCCTGCCGATCATGGCCAGGATTTCCCTCACCTGCTGTGAAGGTCTTTGAGTGCGGACAGCCTGAGCCATCTCTTTAAATGTGCTACGGAGGGTATTGGCCGACAATTCCATTAAAGAAAGATTCAGATCAAAATGACATCCGTTATTATCATAGTCCACGAGTCCAGGTTTTGGAGTAAGCCTTACTTCCTCAAGTAACGCCTGAACGGCGAAATCAGCCAGCACATCTGCATCTATAGAATGATCGATAGGTTTTTTTTCAGTTACCATGACATCTCTTATTAAATTAGATTGTTTACCAGTTTTTAAATTTTGCCGGTGGATTGTAAAGGCCGTCTGACCATTCTACCAGATCTCTCACATTTTTTGCAGCAAGCAATGATCTGTTCGCCTGATTTCTGTGGATACCTAGATCTTCAGGGTATGCCACAATTCCTCGCTCTCTTAGTGAACTTATAACTGCCGCGTCAGCCTTAGATCCTACGGATGTTACACCAGCAACAGCGCTTAATGCCTGCTTACGCTCTTCTTCTCCCTCCGCTTTATAGATATAGGCAACTCCTTCTTCAGTTACAACGTGTGTAACGTCATCGCCATAAATCATCACTGGCGCTGTAGCAAGATGTGCCTGTTTCGCAACTTCAATGGCATCAAGTGATTCGACAAACACAGGTGTATTCCCATTTTGGAATGTTTCGACGGTTTGAACTACCAGTTTTCTACCTTTACTCAACGGATCATCTGATGTGATAAGATCCAACCAAGCTTCCGATGAGTGTCTTCTTCCTTTAGGATCATGTCCCATGTTTGGAGCGCCCCCGAAACCTGCAAGCCTTCCGGAAACAACTGTTGAAGAATTAGCTCTCATATCCATCTGCAATGTTGATCCTACGAACATATCTATCGCGTACTGGCCAGCAACCTGTGCGAAGGCACGGTTTGATCTTAGGCTTCCATCTTTACCCGTAAAAAATACATCTGGTCTTGCTGCGCAATATGCCTCCATACCAACTTCTCCCCCAAAACAGTGCACCGTATCTACCCAGCCACTTTCAATGGCGGGAATCAATGTCGGATGTGGATTTAAAACCCAATTTTTTGCGATCTTACCTTTTAGCCCGAGACTTTCCGCATAGGTGGGCAACAATAGTTCAATAGCAGCTGTATTAAAGCCTATACCGTGGTTTAGTGATTTTACCTGATGTTTCTCGTAGACGCCACGGATAGTCATCATCCCGATGAGAATATGCAGCTCACTGATCAATTTTGGATCACGCGTAAAGAGCGCTTCTAATTGATAAGGTTGATCTGCCTCAACAACAAAATCGACCCACGAAGCCGGAATATCGATGCGGGGCAGTTCATCCACGATCTCATTTACCTGGACGATGACAATACCGTCTTTAAATGCTGTGGCCTCCACAATGGCGGGAGTTTCCTCGGTATTTGGTCCAGTATACAGGTTACCAAATCTATCTGCCTTATCCGCAGCCACCAAGGCGACATTCGGAATTAGATCAATAAATAAACGGCCATAAAGCTCCAGATAGGTATGGATCTCCCCTATTTCCAGAGTACCATCCTCTATCATCTGCGAAACACGCAGACTCTGTGGACCTGAAAATGAAAAATCAATCTTTTTTGCAATACCTTTTTCGAAGATATCCAAATGCTCCGGACGGGAAACGCTCGACATGATCATGTGGAGGTTGTTCACCTTGGAAGCATTTACCTGTAACAGTGATTCAGAAAGAAAAGATGCCTGTTTCTGATTGTCACCTTCCAGAATAACACGATCACCCGGCTGGATCAGTGCTTCCATTGCTTCAATGATATTTTCTTTATTAAGTATGGCATTCTGAGTAAGATGTGCGATACTTTTAATCCTGCGGGCTTTTTCATCCCGTCTTGTTGTCCATATTCTTGACATACTGACTTTAATTTAAGTATTAATAATTATTTGAGTTATAGTGGTCATAGAGCCACTTTATTGTATTTAAGTCCTGTTCATCGAAACCGATCACATTCACCTCGGGAAACGTCGAAGAGGCAATTTTCGCGAGCACCCCCGATGGCGCCATTTCTATAAATAGCCTTACTCCGGATTCATAGAGCAATGTGGTGCCTTCATACCACCTGACCTTTTCGGAAATACTCTTGTACAGATCCTTTCTGAGCAGCTCGGCACTCTTTACTATCCGTCCTGTATGGTTCGAAACACAGGGATATATCGGTTCCTTAACTTTAATTTCCATAAGCGCTTCCTCCAGTGCCACCGAAACATCGTTTAAAAGTGGGCAATGAGAGGGCACAGAAACTGAAAGTACCTGTACTTTCCTGGCACCGCTACGCTGAAGTGAAGGGATCAATTTATCGATACTGGACAGCTGTCCGGCAACGACCTGCTGATCATACGCGTTGCTGTTAGCCAGATACAGGGCGTCATTTTCCAGGTTGTGCGCTCCGAGCAGACAGGACAACCTAGATTCAGAAAAACCGACAACCGCGGCCATACCATAACCTTCGGGATACGCCTGTTCCATCATCGTGGCACGCAATAGAACCAAATTCAAAGCATCTGTAAAGGAAATGGCTTCACTGATAACTGCTGCGGCAAACGCTCCTATAGAATGCCCCGCTAAATAATCGGGAGTTATCTTTTGGGAAAGTAGTTGCCTTGCGGATATCACGCCGGAAATAAGCAGGCATAGTTGAACATACACTGTCGAATTTAGCTTTTCCGCCGTATCCAATGATTCCACGGATACCTTCAGCTGGTTTTCAACTTCGGCAAATACCTTATTGACTATGGGATCTTCTCGATCCATTGAACTTAGCATTCTAATGGACTGGGATCCCTGACCCGGAAATAAAAATGTTGTTTTCATATTCTCGTCATATCATCAGATGAGTTAAAGCTTAAAAAAACACCAGTTTAATGGTGCTATTTTTTTATTATAATCTGCGCATTTCTACGATACCTGCGATAGCATCCTCAGGTGATCTGCGGATGATTGCATCAAGTAGACTTTCGTGAACTTTAGTCAGCCTATGCATTGAAACATCCTGTGAGTAACTTTCTTCTATTGAACTTTTTAGCTGCTGTTCGGCAAAGGTTTTATATAAACTTGTCAAAATAACATTTTTGGATGCTTCGGCTATTTGAACGTGAAATGCGATATCTTCCTCCAGCCATTTTAAAAGATCTTTGTCATCCGCAGCCTTATTTCTCTTTTTAAGGGTCTTCTTTAGCGCTTCAATATCTTCCTCTGTACGGTTAAGTGCCGCTTTTTCCACAATTTTCATTTCAAGTAGCTCCCTTACTTCTATCACGTCCGCTGTTCTGGCTCGTTGCAATTGCTTTGATAAAGGATCCTTCGCCGCGGTTTTAGAAGCTAAAAAAATCCCAACCCCCTGCTGAACGCTGATAATACCCTTGTTTTCAAGCATTTTAACTGCTTCACGTACACTTGAACGTCCAACGCCATATTCCTCCATTAACATAGGCTCGCTCGGTAGCTTGTCACCTACACGATAAGATCCAGAAACAATATCCTGCTCTAAACGTCCCGCGACTTCTTCAGCCAAACTCTTTCTTATGATTTTATTTTTCATTCATCCTATCATCTGATGAGACAAAGGTAAGCACAAAATTTTGTCCAACAATTTTTTTCTTCTTTTTTTTTTGCTGACTTATATCATAATGAAATTGAAATGACATTTACTTAAGAATAACTTAAACCCTGTGAACTATAACAGACTGAAAAATTTTTGGATATATAAATAAGTACAGGTGTTTTTAACTAAAAAATACGCTTATACCACACTTCCAATTTCACAATTAAACTTCACGTGATTGGTATTCCTCAAATAATTTGGCGGTATCTCTCTACCTAAACTCCACTTTTAAGTATTCATAAAAACTTTCAATCTGATATTTCTTATTATCATAGTCTGCATGCTTTTCTGAATAGATTTCTTTAAGAATATTGGCGTTCAATTCAATAAAGTATTTCTCAGCTTTAAGGCCTTATATTCAATAAGTGTTTGCTTTCCAAATAAATGAATTATTTTAAGGCGTTTATTAAGCATATGCAACAGTATATAAAAGCATATAAATAGTATCAATTTTTCTTGATAGTTGTTTATCTTTGTACCGTTCGGGATAAAAACCCGACTTGATATGCAAAAAAACATCGAAATCACATTGCTTCCTCACGAGGTAGAGCAAACTGAGCTAATCAACCAAAAACTGGCTGAAGCCTTAAAACTATCCGAATCTAGGATAAAAGGCTTTGAAATCCTGAAAAGATCTATAGATGCCCGTTCTCGAAAAGTCATTTTTCGCCTTCAGGTAAAGGTTTTTGTGGATGAAGAAGCAGTTCCGGAAGTTTACACTGTCAATTACCCTAATGTAGGTACGGCAAAACCCGTAATCATTATCGGTGCAGGCCCAGCAGGTTTATTTGCTGCTTTACAGTGTATTGAAAATGGATTAAAACCCATTATTATCGAACGCGGTAAAGATGTAAAGCAACGTCGTAGAGATTTAGCTGCCATAAATAAACAGGGTTTGGTAAATACCGAATCTAATTATTGTTACGGTGAAGGTGGGGCAGGTACTTATTCAGATGGCAAATTATACACCCGGTCCAATAAGCGTGGCGACATTAATAAAGTACTTCAGGTTTTTGTAAACCATGGTGCACAGCCGGATATTACGATCGATGCCCGTCCGCATATCGGTACCAACAAACTTCCACATATTATTACTTCCATAAAAAACACGATCTTAAATGCTGGTGGTGAAGTGATGTTCAATAGCCAGATGACCGATATTTTAATCGAATTTGGTAAAGTAAAAGGAATAGAAGTTAATTTTCAGGACAAGTTATTTGCCGATGATATTATCCTGGCAACAGGCCATTCGGCAAGAGATGTTTACGAATTGTTAAATAAAAAAAATATTCTGATCGAGGCAAAACCTTTTGCTTTAGGGGTAAGGATAGAGCATCCTCAGGAAACTATTGATAAGGCACAATACCATTGCGATATCCGATCAGAATTTTTACCACCGGCCAATTATAGTTTGGTAGAGCAGGTTGGTACCCGTGGCGTATTTTCTTTTTGCATGTGCCCGGGAGGTATTATTGCGCCATGTGCGACAGGTGAAAATGAAATTGTGGTTAACGGTTGGTCGCCATCTAAGCGGAACAACCCTTATGCCAATTCCGGAACAGTGGTTCAGGTTACCTTAGAGGATGTTCAGGGTTACGATCCGCTAAGAATGTTACATTTTCAATCAGAAATCGAAAAGAGAGCCTTCGAGGCTGGTGGTGGCAATTTGGTTGCGCCTGCACAAAGAATGGTCGATTTTGTGAACAATAGATTATCGATCGATCTGCCACGAAATTCTTATCTCCCAGGTACCAAAAGTTCAATGCTTGATAACATTTTGCCTGATTTTGTATCAGATAGTTTGCGTGCAGCATTGCCCTTGTTTGGGAAAAAAATTAGAGGTTATTATACTAATGAAGCCATTTTGGTTGGTGTTGAAAGTAGAACATCATCGCCGGTTAAGATCCCAAGGGATAAAGAAACCTATCAGCATCCTCAGGTAAAAGGTTTATATCCCTGTGCAGAAGGTGCCGGTTACGCAGGCGGAATTTTATCTGCCGCAATAGATGGAATTAACTGTGCGAATGCAATATTAAGCGCATCATAACAAACTTTCTATTATACCAATTGTTGTATCCGGGAAATACATATTTTTACCGATAGAGGGCTGTGTAACAGTCAATTTAATATACTTAAAAAGAATTTTATAAAAATATTTCAGCCAGAATTTGACGCCTGAAATTTCAGCATTGGTGCAGTCACAGGTACTGAAGCAATCTTTTTAGCAAACTATTGGAGAATAAATGGATATATGAACAACAATTCCAGTCAAATTATTACCTTAATTTACATGTTCGGAACAGTATGGTTCATAATAAAGAAAGTTAGTTTCATATTAATACTTCTAATTCTGATGAATACGCAGATATTCTACATTAATAAAAAGATTTAGAAAAGTTTTAGAAAAATAAATTTCAGATAAATTATCAGTATATGCTCCACAAATCAGTTATCTACAATTGAAATCCTTTGTCAATATTTCACTACATAATTTGATTCTTCTTTGGTTGTGGATACTAGACCATTCAAGCCATCTAATTATTGGAAAATGATAATTTAACTTTTTATGAATGTTCAAAATTAAATTGATAAAAATGAGCTTTGTAGTTCTTGCTTAATTTGGCTCAAACGAACCAAATCATTGATAAAAGTGTTTGAAGATACGCTCGTCTTGGTCACAAGACCGACATTTGAAGATTTCACTCTTCGATGTCTTTTTTTTATTTCCTAATCCATTGTTATACTGACAGATACATTGATCCACAATATTCATTTTAGATTGAAATTTTTTGCCCTTGATCCGGTGATGATCAATCCCAGTAAAAATGCTTTTTGAAAACAACGCCTTCCATTTGAAAAAATGGTATTCTTTAGTTCTGGCTTCTTTTATATCCTTTTTTTCCATTTATAAATCTCCTGATGAATACCTTTTTGCGAAAGCTTTCACTATGCAGATTGATCTCTAAGCTCCGATTTTCCAATATTTGGTCACATAAGTATGATCAAAACCAATCGGTAATAAATATAATATTCAAAAAAATAATAATGACAGGATATTCGGCTTTGATAAATCCCATAATATTTACAATTTATTGAATACAAATAAATAAAATACACCAATAATCTAAAACAAATAAATAATAATTCATAAGTTGATGAAAAATCCTTATTTTAGTAATAAATAAAAACTAAAACCAAATGGGGACTTTCAAAATTTTCATAGTTGACGATGACCCTTTTTTCGGAGAAATGCTGAAATACCATCTCCAGTTAAATCCTGACTATGAAATCCACCTTTACACGACTGCTAAGGAATGCCTTTCAGGCCTTTTTCTTAATCCTGATATCATTTGTATTGATTTTGGACTCCCGGATATTCAAGGGGATGAGCTTTTTAAACAGATCAAAAACCTATATCCTGATCTTCCCATCATAATTATCAGCGGTCAGGAAAATATAGAGGTGGCCATCAATTTTCTGAAACAGGGAGCAAAAGATTATATCGTAAAAAATGAGCACACCAAAGAGCTCCTGTGGAGTTCCATTATCAGGCTGAAAGAAAATATATCGCTGAAACAGGAGGTAGAATACCTGAAAGATGAACTTGAAAAAAAATACACTTTTGAGAACACCATCATTGGACAAAGCGAATCTATAAAAGGTATATTCTCAAAAATAAACAAAGCACTAAAATCCAGTATTAATGTTTCCATTACTGGAGAAACAGGTACAGGAAAAGAAGTGGTGGCGAAAGCCATTCATTATAATTCACCCAGAAAGAACAAGCCTTTTGTAGCGGTGAACATGGCTGCTATTCCTAAAGAACTTGTAGAAAGTGAATTTTTCGGTCATGAAAAAGGGGCATTTACGGGAGCTGCGGAAAGAGCTTCCGGAAAGTTTGAGCAGGCTAATGGAGGAACCATTTTTTTGGATGAGATCGCAGAGCTTGATCTCAACATCCAAAGTAAACTGCTCCGCGCTCTACAGGAAAGAGAAATTACAAGAGTAGGCGGAAACCAGAAAATAAAGCTGGATGTAAGAGTGATTACAGCAACCCATAAAAATCTCGCACAGGAAGTAAAAAAGGGTACTTTCCGGGAGGATCTGTATTACAGAATTATAGGCCTCCCTATTGAACTCCCTCCCTTACGGGAAAGAGAACAGGATACTTTAATCCTTGCCAGGCACTTTATAGACCTATTTTCAAAGGAAAATAAAATCAAACCTTTGGGATTATCTGCCGATGCTAAAAAAAAGCTTCTCGCCTATAGTTTCCCCGGAAATGTAAGAGAACTGAAATCTATCATTGATCTGGCCTGTGTAATGTCTGATAATCCTGAGATAACGGCAGATGACATTAGTTTTTATACCCTTGAAAAAGATTCAGAGTCTTTTCTCGACGGGCAAAAAACATTAAAACAATATACTACAGATATCATCCTACACTTCCTGAAAAAAAACAATAATGATGTGATTAAAACATCAAAGGCTTTGGATATAGGCAAATCAACCATTTATAATCTTATTAACAATGTTGAAATAAAAAAATACTAGATGAAAGTTGCCAAATTACTTTTTATAAACGGAGAATGCAGACATGAAAGGAATGATGAAAATCTTGACTATCAAAAAGCTCAACTGGTAATAGGATACGGAGCCAGACACCTTATCGAAAACAATGATTTTTATTTTCAGCTAAAGGAAAAGTTTCCCAATGCAGAGATTGCCTTATCATCATCGTCCGGAGAAATTTTCTGTAATGAAGTATATGATAATACAGTAACCGTTACCATTATCAGTTTTTCAACATCTCACATTAAAACTTCACAGATTAATATAGAAGACTTTCCGAACAGCTACGAAGCTGGGAAAACCCTTATGGAAAAACTTCCTAAAGAAAACCTCAAATGGGTATTTGTTTTATCAGATGGCAGTCGCGTCAACGGCATTCAGTTGGTTCAGGGATTAAACGGAGGACGTCCTGATCATGTATTAATTTCAGGCGGATTGGCAGGTGATGGGGACAAATTTGAAAAAACAGCAGTTGGCTTAAATCAGGTCCCTGCATCTAATCAGATTGTAGCAATTGGGTTTTATGGAAAAAATCTGGAATTATCTCATGCATCATACGGCGGCTGGGAAAGCTTCGGATTGGAAAGAACTGTTACCCGTTCCCACAATAATATTCTATATGAAATCGATCATAAAAACGCCCTTGATCTTTATAAGAAATATCTCGGAAAGTACGCAGAAGAGCTACCCGGTTCTGCGCTTCTTTTTCCTCTTTCCCTTAAATCTGATGACGAATCCTCCCCTGTTGTACGTACCATTCTTTCTATTAATGAGAAAGATAATATGATGGTCTTTGCAGGTGACCTTCCCGAAGGAAGTAAAGTAAGATTTATGAAGGCCAATATGGACCGGTTGATTGATGCCGCGAATGATGCAGCCAGTGAATGCCTTGAAATAAGTCATAATAAACCTAAAATGGGAATTATTGTAAGCTGTGTAGGAAGAAAATTAGTTTTAGGAGACCGGACTGCTGAAGAAGTGGAAATGGTGAGGGATGTTTTGGGACCTGACACCATCATTACAGGTTTTTATTCATATGGTGAGATATCCCCGTTGAAACCCTTTGCTGATTGCGTCTTACACAACCAGACCATTACCATTACCACCGTTAACGAAACTGAATAAAAATGGAGCCGGAATTTCACAGCCTTTTAAAAAGACAGATCAACAAGTATCTTACGGAAGACTGCAAGTCTCATCCGCAATTCAAAAATTTCATCCATGCTGTTAATCAGTCTTATCAATCTTTTGAAAGGGATAAAGAACTTATGGATCATGCTTTTAAACAAAGCGAGGAAGAATATCATGAAATCTACATCAGCCTTAAAAATGAGAACATTTTAAAGCAAAAGTTGATCTCTAACCTGTATGAATCCATCAAAATTCTTGATCCTACGATTGAACATCAGGATTCGGAAGACCTGACTGAGTTGTCCTCCTATGTATCTGAACAGCTGAAAAAAAGAATCTTCCTGGAGAAACAGCTGAATCAGCAACTCCAATTTCAGAATCTGTTAGTGGACATCTCTTCTGAATATATTAATATTCCTTTTGAAAAGGTGTCGCAAAGTGTCCAGAAATCCCTTCAGGAAATGTCTGAATTTGTGAAGGCAGACAGAGCCTATATTTTCAGTTATGATTTTGCAAACAGCACCTGTTCAAATGTGTATGAGTATTGCAATGAAGGGATCAGTCCTCAAATAGACAATCTTCAGAACGTACCTCTTGGCATCATCAGTGAATGGGTGGAAGCCAATCAAAAAGGGGAAAGTGTTTATTATCCCGATATTCAGGAATTGCCGGAAAGTAATCTTAAAGACCTCTTACAGGAACAGGATATCAAAAGTCTGCTTGTAATTCCTGCCATGCTGCAAAATGAATGCCTTGGCTTTATCGGTTTTGATTTTGTCAGAAATTACCATACAGTCTCACCTACCGAGAAAAATCTCCTTACCATATTTACTCAGGTTCTTGTGAATGTAAGGGAACGCATCATTCTTGAAAGAAACCTTTCCAGAACAGTGGAAATTCTGAAAAAACTGTTGGCGAATCTCCAGTCCGGAATCTTAATGGAAGACGAAAAAAGAAAAATAATTTTTACCAATGATTTGTTTTGCAAAATGTTTAATATCCCTGTTCCCGCCGATGATATGGTCGGAATAGACTGTACAAATTCTGCGGAAGAATCTAAAGCTCTCTTTAAGGATGAAGAGCATTTTGTACGGAGAATTAGTGAAATACTTAAGGAAAAGAAAATCGTAACCAATGAACTCCTGGAAACCCGGAATGGGAAGTTTTTAGAGAGACATTATATTCCCATTTTCATTAAGGATCATTACAAAGGACATCTCTGGAAGTACAATGATGTAACGGAACGGGTTGTTACTCAAAACCTTCTCAGACAGAGTGAAGAACGCAACAGGATGATCATGGATTCTGCCATGAGCGCCATCATCATTACCAACCACAAAGGGCAAATCACTTTTTGGAATAAAAGCGCGGCTTCTACTTTCGGCTGGACAAAAGAAGAAGTAGAAGGTGAAAAAATTATTGAAAAAATCTTTCCGAAAGCAGATAAAATGCTCTACAAATCAATGCTGAATAAACAAGTTGAACGTAGCATTATCAAAAAAAACGGAGCAGAACTTACGGTAGAAATATCGGTAATTGCTATAGAACAGGATAATAACAAATATTACTGCTACTTCATCAAAGATATTTCTGAAAGAAAAAGAGGGGAAGACCAACTTAGAAGGCAGGAAGAAAAATACCGGAACATCATTGCCAATATGAATTTGGGATTATTAGAAGTAGACAACAACGAAACCATCCGCTATGCCAATCAAAGTTTTTGTGATGTATCCGGCTATGATCCGGATGAGCTAATTGGCAAAAGTCCTTCACAACTATTTGTACACGGAGACAATAATCTTGAGTTTGTAAAAGAACAGATCCTTTTAAGAAAAAAAGGAGTTTCAAGCGTATATCAGCTTCCTGTAAAAAATAAGAGAGGAGAAATCAGATGGTGGGCAATAAGCGGCGCGCCCAATTATGATGATAATGGGAATCTACTCGGTTCGATAGGAATCCACCTTGATGTGACAGACCAAAAAAAACTGGAAGAAGAACTAAAACAGGAAAAAGCTAAGGCATTGGAGGCATCCAAAGCCAAGGAAGTTTTTCTGGCCAATATGAGCCATGAAATAAGAACACCTCTTAATGCTATTATAGGTTTTCTGAGAGAGTTGAAAAGAATAGGCATTAATCCCACCCAAAAACAGTTTGTAGAAAACAGCTATAATGCTTCGCAACATTTGTTATCGATTATTAACAATATTCTTGACATTTCCAAAATAGAGTCCGGTGAAATGTCTCTGGAAAGCAAAAGTTTTTCATTGCAAGAAAGTATAGAAAATGTTATTACCATTCTACAACCTAAAGCAAAACAAAAAAAATTACAACTGTACGCTGTTTTTTCAAAGTCTCTCGCACCTGCTCAAAAAGGAGACTCCTTAAAAACAGAACAGATTCTGTATAATATTATTGGCAATTCATTAAAATTTACTGATAAAGGTGAAATAAAGGTGGATTGTACTGTTCTTAAAGACTTTTCCCGTTATCAGACAGTTTCTATCTGCATTACGGATACCGGAATCGGAATGAGTGAAGAGTATGTCAATAATATCTTTAAAAAATTCAATCAGGAAGACAGTTCTATTTCCAGGAAATATGGCGGTACTGGTCTTGGAATGACCATTACCAAAGAACTGGTCTCATTAATGAAAGGAAAGATAGAAGTGAATAGTGAGAAAAATAAAGGAACTGCTATCACCATCACGTTCAATGTTGACAAGGGAAATGAAGAATCACCTTCAAAATCTTCCCAAAAGAAACAGAAAATTTCTATTCAGGGAATTCATGTCTTGCTGGTTGAAGATAATGAACTGAATCAGCTGGTTGCTGAAAATTCTCTGAAACATTTCAAATGCAGCGTTACAAAAGCGGACAATGGCAGAATGGCAGTAGATCTCTTAAGGCAAGAACAGTTTGATATTATCCTGATGGATATCCAGATGCCTGAAATGGATGGTATAGAAGCCACCAAAGTATTACGGGAAGAACTTGGAATCGAAACACCCATTATCGCCCTTACAGCAAACGCTTTCAAAACCGAGATAGACAATTGTATCAGTGCAGGAATGGATGACTATATTACCAAACCGTTTATTGAAGAGAACCTGCTCAATATTATTCACAAATACACCAAAATTCAAAAAAGAACCAACACAAAGATATCCAATATGAGCGAAACACTTTATGATCTTAAAAATATACAGATCCTCAGCAGAGGAGATGAGGATTTTATTCAGAAAATGCTTTCGATATTCATTTCGCAGACCCAGGAAACAATTCCTTTGGTAGAAAAAGCATTTGAAGAGAAAGACCATGCAGAAATAGCAAGGCTCATCCATAAGATCAAACCCAGTATAGAAGGCATAGGTATCTATTCCATTAAAGAAGAAGTAAGGCAGCTGGAAGTATTAGCAAAAGAACAGCATACAGATCTTGCTGAACTGTATGCTCTATTTGAAAGTATAAAAAAGACGCTTATTACCGCAATAATCCAGCTGAAGGAGGAGATTAAATAAAGAAAAACCATCCAAAATCAAGACTCAATTCCATATTTTGGAAAAAGTAAATATTTAAATATCTGATTTTCAAATAATTAAACACAGGCACAATAATAGACTTATTGTTTTCAAATTAAAAAAGATGGAAACAAATAGTCAAAATTTAAAGTTCTTTATTGTAGATGATGACAGATTCTGTGCAAGTGTATATGAACAGTATTTGAAAAATCATAGCTATGAAGACATTATTTGCTTCAGCAGTGGAGAAGAATGCCTGGATGAGCTTCATCAGAAACCAGATGTTATTTTTCTGGATCACAACATGGAAGACCTGAACGGCTTTGAGGTTCTAAAGAAAATCAAACGTTTTGATCCCAACATTTATGTGATCATGGTCTCTGCACAGGAAAACATCGATACTGCTGTAAATGCGCTTAAATACGGAGCATTTGACTATCTGGTAAAAGATGCGAATGTCTGCGAAAAAATGACAGAAACGATAGACAAAATCTTGAAAATAAGAGAAGAAATGTCTCAAAACAAATTAAAAGGTTTCCGCAAATTCTTTTCAATTTTATTTTAAAAAAACTATGGCCAAAAAATTCATCATATCATCCATTTTCATGCTGTTGCTTTTTTCCTGTAAAACATATAATGTGCTGGAAGAAGAACAGCCATCCCGAGCTATGCAGGATTTCAGTTTCGACCCGAATTACGAATACAGAATCCGCAAAGATGACAAAATAACGCTTTCAGTTTGGGGACAGGATGACCTGAGTGTGGGATCCGTATATGGAATTTACAACTCTAACGAGGTCTATGGAAAATGGCTTTTGGTGGATATTAACGGAAATATTGAAATTCCAAAATTAGGAACAACTTCTGTGATTGGAAAATCTTTGCCTGAACTGAAGGAAGACATAAAAACCAAGCTTAAAAAATGGCTTGTGAACCCGATTGTGGATGTGAAAGTTCTTAACAAAGAAATTGCAGTGATGGGCGAAGTACGAAATCCTGCAGTGATTCAGGTCGATAAGGATCAGAATACATTACTTGAGCTTATCTCAAAAACAGGTGGTTTTGAAATGTACGCCAACTTAAAATCGGTGAAAGTTTTAAGACAGGAAGGCGAAAACGTAAGGGTTACCAACATAGACCTCACCAAAATGAAAGATGTTCCCAATCAGAATATTATGCTCCATCCGGGAGATTACGTTATTGTACCGTCCAAGAAAAGCAAGGACTTTGATAAAAGAGTTTCCACCATAATTCCTTTTACAACAGTGACATCTGCTGCTGCCATATTAATTAACCTGCTGTAAAGATTACCATGATGAATAATGAAAATGTCCGGTTTCTCAAACCTTTGCTAAGAGGCTTACCCATTGTCATCCTGGCAATGGCAATTTCTGTATTGGCGGCAAAAAAGTACCTTAACTATGTAACACCCATGTACGAAAGTACAGCAAAACTAAAACTTGCCGATACCCAGCAAGGCGTTCCCAGTGCCAATCTTTTTAAAGATTTCGATGTGTTTGCCTCTGCCAACAAAATCAGTACAGAGATCGAGGTTTTGAAATCGACCTCGTTGATTGAAAAAACACTTTCGAAGCTCCCTTTGTCTACAGAAATTTACAGAAAGGGAAAGGTTCAGTCGGTTGAGCTTTTTAATGATTCACCTATTAAAGCAGCAGCAACCTTCAGTGATGATAAAAATAATGATAAAAAATTCCTGTTAAACGTCCTATCCAAACAAGCCTACTCTATTACCGTTCCCGGTACTGCCACACCGAAAAAGGGGAATTTCGGAACTCCGGTTCATATAGCCAATGGACAAATACTCATCAGCCTTAATGAAAATTACATCCAGTCCAGACCAGATGTTAAAATCATCGATCAATATGAGATTGAATTTTTAAGCAGAGAAAAACTTCTGGATAACATCAATAAAAACCTGGATATCGTTTCTGTTGACAAAGACGTTCCGGTGATCAGAATCAATTATAAAAGCAATGTACCCGAAAAAGCGGCATTGATCGTGAATACCCTTGCCGAAACCTACATTCAGGATTATATCGAAAATAAATACCGTGCCGCCAATACTACTGTAGATTTCCTCAAAGGAGAAATTGGGCAGGCCAACCACAAACTTTCTGATGTAGAAAATAAAATTGAAGACTACAAAAATAAGGAAAACATCATCAATATTCCACAGGAAACAGAGACCGATCTTAGGAAAATATCCCAGCTCAAAATCCAGAAAAGCAATCTGAAAATGAATTTGGATGCGATAAAGGATCTTAACGGATATGTTGCGCAGGGTAAAGACAATTATCTGGATCTTGCCACCAATTTTGAAGCCTTTAACGATCTTCTTTCTACGGAAATGATGAAAAATATAAAGCAATTACAGGCAGAAAAAAAAGACCTTCTTCTCACCTACACTCCCGAACACGAAAAGGTAAAAATAATAGATACTAAAATCAAAGATCTTACAGACTACCAAACCGAAAGTATCAGGAATACACAAAAAAATCTACAGATCAAATACAATGATATCGATCAGGATATCCGCGTCGCTGAACAGGCTTTTGTAGGCTTACCGGAAAAAGAAAAACTCCTCAACATCATGAACAGAGAGTTTAATCTCTATGAAAAAAATTATAATTTTCTAAATGAAAAAAGAATAGACGCCGAAATTGCCAAAGCAGCGAAAATTTCATTTCACAAAATTATTACCAGAGGAGAGATTTCTACCCATCCTGTATCTCCCATGCGTTCCATCATTATCATTGTGGCAGCTATTATGAGCATGATCGGATCTATTGCCCTTATCTATGCCATCCATTTTGCCAAAGCAAAAGTAAATGATGTCTATACGATCGAGAAAAACAGTTCCATCCCCATCGCTTTCACAACACCATTTATTAAGAAAAGAGAAAGAATACCTTATTATTTTCTTGAGAACATTCTTGAAATGGAACTCAAAGGCATCATCGCGGAAAAAAATATCATCTGTATCACTTCCTATGACAATCCCGAACATCATACCTTCCACGCCAAAAATCTCATCAAAGCACTACAGATGCAATCTAAAAAAGTTTTGGTGGTGGATGTTTCCAATACCTTGAAAGATATTCAGGCAGAGCATTATATCAATTTTTCCGGGGATGAAAATCTTAAACTTACCTCAACGGATATTCAAAATATGATTCGTGAAAAAATAAAAGACACAGACCTTTGTATTATTAATAATCAGGCCATAAGACAAGGGAAAATGCCGCTGCTTTTTCTGAAAATTGCCGATCAGAATCTTTTCCTTTTAGACAGCCGGAAAACAGCCACCAAGAGCATTATGAATGTAGAACTGCTAAAAGATGAATATAAGCTTGATAATCTATGGTTCATCCTTAATAAAGAAGGCTACAATCCGAGCATTCTCACAACCTTAAAAAAATTAATCCAAAAAAAATAAACGGTGAAAAAGCTGAAAGAAATAGCGTCCAAACAATCATCTCTGGTCTTCACAGATCAGCTGATATTCAGTGGATCCAACTTTCTGCTTACTTTTTTACTGGCCAGGAAACTGAGTATTTCAGATTTTGGTTTGTTTTCTTCCGTTCTTTTGGTAACCTATCTTCTTGTGGGGATCTGCAATGCAGTTATTGTGCAGCCGTTTCAGATTTCAGCGGCAAAAGAATTCAGTAGAAAATCGCTGGGATTTGTTTTTCAGGCTGCTTTGCTATTGATTTTTATTTTTGCTTTGCTATTGTTTACAGCCAAGTTTTTACCTATTTCCGCCATAGAATTTTTTAAGAAAAACTTATCAGCGGTTATTCTTTTTACAACTGCCTATATTTTTCAGGATTTTGTCAGAAAGATCTTATTGACGGTTGATCGCATTTACCTCGTACTTTTTATTGACAGCATTTTTCTGGCTGTTTTCCCTTTAATCTGGTTTGAACAGAGTCTTAATTTATTTAAAAGCCTGTATATCATAGGTATTATTAATTTTATAGCATCCATTCCGGGAGCCATCTACTGCATAAAAAATTCAGACTTTAGCTTCAAAAACAGTTCACTCTTCCGCTATCATTTTATGGAAGGAAAATGGCTCCTGAGCGCCTCTGTTGTACAATGGTTTTCAAATAACTTCTTTACTCTGGTCGCAGGTATTTATCTTGGTATTAATGCGTTGGGAGCATTGAGGCTTGTGCAGTCTTTTTTTGGAGTCATTAATATTGTTCTGCAGACTGTTGAAAACTATTACCTCCCGAAAACGGCTCAGCTTCATTATCAGAATAAAGGACAGGAAAAAAAAGAACTTCTTAAAAATATGTCGAAAGGAATGACAGTACTGGGAATTCTTATTGCCGGCTTCTTTATCTTGTCAGAACCTCTTATTACTTTTCTCGGAGGGCAGAAATATCATCAGTATGGTTTTGTTATCCGGCTAATATCCGTTTTGTATATCGTTATCCTATACGGCTACCCTACCCGAATCGCCATCAGAATTTTGGAACAAAATAAAGCTTTCTTTATCGGTTATTGCATTTCTTTTGTTTTCTCGCTCCTGAGTTTTCATTTCCTTTTAAAATATTTTGAACTGTACGGAGCCGTTTCAGGCCTTGTGATCAACCAGATTCTGATGATTGTGTACTGGAAGGTTCTTCTTAACAAAAAAAATATTTCTGTATGGGCATAGTGCATATTATATTAGGTAAAGCCAATCCCGAAAAAATGAACGGGGTGAATAAAGTCGTGTACAATCTGGCGACTCAGCAGGCAGAAAAATCCGGGAAGGTAGAAGTGTGGGGAATTGCTGAAAATACCGAGATCAACTATCCGGAAAGAAATTTTAAAACCAAAGTTTTTCAAAAAAGGAAGAACCCTTTTTCTATTCCTCAAAATCTTAAAAAAGAAATTCTGAATGCAGATCATAACACTATTTTTCACCTTCATGGAGGATGGATTCCGGTATATTATTCTTTAAGTGAATTCCTGAAAAAACATCAGCGCAAATTTGTAATTACCCCTCACGGCGCTTACAATACGATTGCCATGAACAAAAATAAATGGGTAAAAAAAATCTATTTCAGGTTTTGTGAAAAGAAAGTAATCGGAAATGCAACCAAAATACACTGCATCGGCGAAAGCGAAGTAGAAGGACTTCAATCTATATTTCCGACAGACAAAACTGTTCTTATCCCCTATGGATTTGACAAAATAGTAAACAGCTTTCCTGAAAAAGCACACGACAGCACGATCCTGTTCGGCTTTATCGGAAGACTGGATATTTTCACCAAAGGACTGGATATTCTCATGGACAGCTTTTCAGATTTTATCAAAGAAATTCCTGATGCAAAGCTTTGGATCATTGGAGACAGCAATGAAAAGCATCAACTTCAGCAAAAAATAAAAGATCTTCAGCTTGAAAAAAAAGTGGAACTGTTGGGAAGTAAATTCGGAGATGAAAAGAATTCGCTGCTGAATCAGATGGATGTCTTTGTGCACCCCTCCAGAAATGAAGGTCTTCCTGTTTCGGTTATAGAAGCCGCCAATTTTGGAAAACCTTGTATCGTCACCAAAAATACCAATATTGGTTATTCAATTGAGGAATATGGTGCCGGTATTACCATTCCCTACCCTGACCGGAAATTATTACTCCAGGCTATGCGGGATATGTACGCAATATGGACAGACAAAAACCAATACAACACAACTTCTCAAAATGCCCTGAAAATGGTTGAAAAAGCATTCGATTGGGAACATATTATCACTGAAATGAATTCCAGACTTTATCATCTTTAAAACATGGAAACTTTACCTATATCCCATCAAAAATTTTTAAAAACGATAAACAACCAACTCTTTATTGTTCTTTTATTAATGGTTGCCTGCTTTTTTACGTGGAGTGAGAATGTCTCGATTACAAGAGCCATAAAAGTAGTGGGAAGAATGGGAGTTATGTTTTCATCTATACTTATTTATCAGAAAATAATCAGGTATGGCAGCATCAATTCTCTTGCCTACAAAAACATCTTCTCTCCTATTCTTTACATGACTTATCTTACGTTGGGGTTTATCTCCTTTTCCTGGAGTACTAATCCGGGCTTTAGTGCCCTGCAGTGGTTTATGACTTTTCAGAGTTTTGTTTTTGCCTATTTTTTTGTGAAAAGCCTTAAAATTCTGGATATCTACTTTGAAGGTCACAATATCAGGCTCTATCATTTGCTTGGAAACACGGTTTTCATCCTTCAGTTGATTTTCGTCATTGGAATGTGGGTGTCTCCGGATGTTTTTTTCCGTCTCACAGATGGTGGCGAGGAGGCAAGACTTGGCGGAACATTAATGAATCCCAACGAATTGGGAATGCTCGCCGGGGTGGGATGTGCCTGTCTTATTTTTGACCTTTACCGCTTTAAAAATAAAGTATGGACCATCATCAAAATTCTCATCATCATGTATGCCCTATATATGACAGGATCGAGATCTTCTCTGATCGGGGTGTTGCTTATTATATTTTTTCACATCAATCAAACTAAGCAAAAAACACTGAAATTTTCTATTCTGGCGCTTGTTGCCATGGTTGCCCCTTTTGCTGTATACACGGTTATTTTAAAAGGCGGCGATCAGGAGAGATTAGAAGAAGTAATGAGCCTTACAGGAAGACTGCCATTTTGGAAAGCACTCATTACAGAAGGCCTTCCAAGAGAGCCCCTTTTTGGTTTTGGTTTTATGCGGATCGACTACAAAGAGTTTTTCCAGAGTGCCCATACCTATCCCGGAAAAATGACCCATAATACCTTTATGCAGGTACTGATGAATCTGGGATTCGTTGGTTTTACAATTGTTTTATTTCAGGTATTTTTTACCGTAAAATCAATTTTATCCGAACAAAAAGAGACTAAGCTTATGCTGATCGGAATCCTGATTCCTATTGTTATTAATTCTTTCACAGAATTTGGAATCTTTGGTGAGAGTAATTATGGCATCATGTTTTACCAGATCATCATTTTTTCCATTGCCTTCAGGAACAACAATCATCTTACCCGCCCGCAAAAAATCATATTAAGAAAAAAACGGCCGGATCTTACAGTCTGAAATTCCAACCTTTACACTATTTTTCCATTTTTTGGAAAATAAAAATTAAACAATCAAATATAAAATACTGAAATACAGACACTTAAATACTTGGCAAACTATTTACATCCTGTTTTACTATACAAGAAACGCCATGAAAAATATATTTAAGAATACAGGATACAGATTGTTTACAAAACAGCAGCCGGGAAGCGTGAAAATTTCTTTTTCCTACATCCCTAATCCCGATGGAAGTGTGAGATGGTTTTGGAACTCAAATTCAAAAAAACCGCTATTTTTAAAATTCTATAATATAGCCACCTTTAAGGCAAAAATGTTCTCATTGTTTGTTAAATTACTATTTGTACTTCGTTTACAGAAACTGGCTTTCAAGAAAGAGACATTGCATTATATCGCAGATGGAAAGCCTATTTTCGACATTGAAAACGATTGGGCTATTTTTACAGGAACTGTAGGTCCTAATAATAAATGTCTTTTATACTCTAATGGGTGCTTTTATAAAATAGCAGACACCGTAAATGCAAAAAAACTCATTAAAAAAGAATGTACCGCTATTAGCTATGCCGCAAAAAGCAGCCTCTATACTGTTCCATCGGCTTTACTTCATAATGAAAGCATTCTGCAGCTCAGCGATATTTCTGAAAACGGGAATAGAAAAAATGTGTTTGGGGAAATTCATGCCAAAGCTCTGCAGGGAGTTAAAGAAAGATATCAGGGAAGCTGCAGAATATCGGAATGGAAGTATTTCCAGAGCCTGAAAGAACATTTCAGTGCAATCAGAGACGAAAGGATCCCGCCCAACATGATAAGAAAACTCAATACGATTCTTACCCATATCAATGAAAATGAAAGCATAGATCTTTCTTTTTCTCATGGTGACTTTACTTCCTGGAACTGCTATATAAAAGATCATACACTGGCAATTTATGATTGGGAACTGGCATCCTTTGAAAGACCAAAAGGGTTTGATTTTTTTCATTTCATCATTCAAAACGGTATTTTAATTCAGAAAAAGTCCTGGAAAAATATTTTTAAAGAGATCAAGGAAAAAAATGCAATAGCCTTTCAGTATGACGATAAAGAACTTGAAAAGTATTTAAAATTCTATCTTCTCACCAACCTATTATCATACCTGAAAATATACTCTGAACAAGACAAATGGCATGTACAGATTCACTGGCTTTTACAGACCTGGACTGAAGCTTTAAATATTTTTCTTGCAGAAAATAATACAGAGAGAGAACTTTTGATCATGGATATTTTTGATCAGCTGTATCATACCCCTTATGGCACTTTAAAATTTCACAACGAAGCTCCTGAAAATCTGAAATTAAATTCTGATATCGATATGATCATATCTTCCCGGAATGCAAAAAAGATGATCGCTTTTTTATCTGCCAACAGTCTTGTACAAAACATTACAACCGTTAAAAAATCGTTTATGTACTCTGTAAGAATTATCACCAAGCATCATGAAATTCTTAACCTTGACCTCATCTCTCAGTTGAAATGGAAATACCTACAGATGATGGATACAAATGAAGTTCTGGAAAACAAATTTAAAAACAGTTTTGGAATCTATAAAGTTTCTGAAAAAGACACTGCTAGGTTTATTCACCTATTTTATCATCTTAATGAATCGGAAATTCCTGATTCCTATAAAAATTTTGTTTCAGAACATGTGGATTCAAAAAAAACAATCATAAAAGTTCTGAAAACAAAAGATTGCAATAAAGGTTTCCAATTTCTGAAAAATGTATATCATTATCTGAAAGATTCTTTCTCAGAAAAAGGATTTATCATGACATTCAGCGGTGTGGACGGAGCGGGAAAATCCACTGTTATTTCTGAAGTTTCTGAGCTGATAGAGAAACGTTACCGAAGACCTGTAAAAGTGTTGAGACACAGACCTTCCCTTCTTCCTATTTTAAGTGTCTGGACGAAAGGTAAAGAAAAAGCCCACCAGGATACGGTGAATTCTCTGCCAAGACAGGGCAACAATAAGAGTTCTGTTTCTTCTTTATTCAGATTCGGGTATTATTACACAGATTATATTTTAGGACAGTTTATTATTTACCTCAAATATGTCTTAAGAGGAAAAATAGTACTGTATGACAGATATTACTTCGACTTCATTGCAGATGCTAAACGAAGCAATATCAAACTTCCGAAGGCTGTGACCGAAACCGGATATCATCTGTTGATGAAACCGAAATTCAATTTCTTTCTGTATGCGGCTCCCGAAAAAATCCTCAGCAGAAAAAGAGAACTTTCTTACCGTTCTATAGTGGATTTGACCACAGAATACAGCACATTGTTTTCAAAACTGAATAAGAAAGACCAGAATGTAAAATATCTTTCCATCGAAAATAATGATCTTGATACGACTTTGGATACCATAATGAACACCATAATTACTGCAAAATGAAACCAATTGTTGAAAAAATCATAAGACTTAGAAATCCTGATTTTACGATAGATGATGCATTGAACTCCGGAGCCATTCTTCAGCTGATATGGATTCAGCTCTGGAGCATCATCAGGGGATTAAAGGTTATTTTCTTCTTTAAAAATCCAAAAGGAATGCTTTTAGGGAAAAGAGTCAGCTTTTTCAATCCTTCAAAAATGAAATGGGGAAAATTCCTGAGACTGGGAAGTGATGTCTATGTTTCTGCATTGTCAAAACAGGGAATAGAGTTCGGAAATAATGTTTCCATCGGAGCTTTCAGCAGAATCATCGTTTCTACTTCTTTCAATAATATCGGAGAAAAGATAAAAATAGGAAACAATGTAGGCATCGGAGAGTTTGCGTATCTGGGAGGTTCCGGAGGACTGGAAATCGGTGATGAATGCATCGTTGGACAGTACCTGAGCTGTCATCCCGAAAACCATAATTATGAAGATCTTGATATTTCTATAAGACATCAGGGGGTTAGCAGAAAAGGGATCAAAATCGGGAAAAACTGCTGGATCGGCAGTAAAGTTACCATTTTGGACGGTGTAGAGATTGGTGATGGCTGCATCTTGGCGGCAGGAAGTGTCATTACTAAATCTTTTCCCGACAACAGCATTATAGGAGGTATTCCTGCAAAACTATTAAAAACAAGAACTCATGACAACCAATAAAACTGTACTGGCAACCTGCTACGCAGTGAATCCTTATAAAGGTTCAGAAGATGCGATGGGCTGGAATTTTGTATATCAAATTGCCAGATTCCGAAAAGTGATCGCTATCACGAGGGAAAATAACAGAGAACATATTGAGAAATATATGGCAGAAAATCCTGATACCATTTATCAGAATATGCGTTTTCTCTATTTTGATCTTCCTTATTGGATGCGCTTTTGGAAAAAGGGAAACCGGGGAGCAATGCTGTACTATTATCTGTGGCAGAAAGGAATTGTTTCATTTATCAAAAAACAAAAACTGGATTTTGATATTGTTCATAATGTCAATTTTCATAACGACTGGACGCCAAGTTTTTTATGGAAGCTTAATAAGCCAATGGTCTGGGGCCCCGTAGGACATCACCCGCTGATTCCAAAACAGTATCTGCAGGATTATTCGAAAAAGTATTTTATAAAGGATCGTCTCACATGGATGGTGAAAAATTTCTTCTGGAATTTTTCACCTTCATTGAGGAACACCATCAAACATTCAGATCATATCTGGTGTATGAATACCGGAGTTCCTGAAAAGCTTGGCATTCCTGAAAATAAATATTCCCTCTATCCGTCCGTAGCTTCGGAAGATTTTTTTCAAAGCAGTGAAATTGCTGTAAAATCTGATTTTACGGTGATGAGCGTGGGAAGATTTGTTCCGTTAAAAGGCTTTGTTTTAACCATAAGATCATTTGCCGGATTTATCAATAAACTTTCGGAAAAAAACAGGGCAAAATGCAGACTGATACTGGTAGGAACAGGTGAACAAAAAGAATTTTACCTACATCTTATTACCGAAAACCAGATGAATGATTATATTGAAATTATTGAATGGATCGACCGAAGAGACCTGATGAAAATGTACCGAAAAGCTTCCGCATTTCTTTTTCCTTCGCATGAGGGAGCAGGAATGGTGGTTCCGGAAGCACTTTCGTTTGGATTACCGGTGGTATGTCTTCAAAATGAAGGTCCAGGAGAATTTGTGAATCATCAGTGTGGTATTACAGTTCCCCAACAGAAATATAATAAGACCGTAGAAGGCTTAAGCTGCGCATTGCTCAGATTATTTTTGGATAAAAATATTCAGAAAAAAATGAGTACCGGAGCCCGAAAGCATTATCTTGAAAGATTCTCCTGGGAAAAAAGAGGAGAACATCTCAACAACATTTATAACCAACTTTAAGATGAAAAGAATTGTTGCCATCCATTTATTGAACGATTACAGCGGAAGTCCGAAAGTACTGATGCAGCTTTTGAAAGCCTGGACAAAAAACGGAATTGACGCCCATCTTTTTACTTCCGGCGGAAGAACAGGGTTTCTTTCCGATATACCCAACGTTAAAAATCACTTCTTTTGGTATCGGTTTTCTCCCAGCTCATGGGTCAGAATAGCGAATTTTTTTGTGAGTCAGTTTCTTTTGATGATCAAGCTTTTGTTTTTTCTAAAAAAGCAGGACATCGTCTATATTAATACGGTACTTCCTTTTGGGGCAGCTATTGCCGGAAAAATAAAAGGCTGCAAAATCAGTTATCATATCCACGAAACCTCCGTTAAACCTAAAATATTTAAAAATTTTCTTTTCGGAATCGCAAAGCTCACTGCTGATAAGATTGTTTTTGTTTCAGAGTATCTTTTACAACAGGAATCTCTGATAGATGATCAGGTCCTTCTCTATAATGTTTTGGAAAGTGATTTTACAGATCAGGCAGATCAATTCCAATACGTGGAAAAGCCCGTTCCGATTGTCCTGATGATCTGTTCTTTAAAAATATACAAAGGCGTTGACGAATTTTTAAAATTAGCAGAAAAAAACAACAGCTATCTATTCAAATTGGTTGTGAATGCTTCTGAAAAAGAAATACAGGAGTATTTCAGAGGAAAAACAATTCCGGATAACCTTACCATCTATCCCACACAAACCAACACTCATCCTTTTTATCGGGAAGCAAGCATCATTGTCAATTTATCGCATCCAGATCTTTGGGTAGAGACTTTCGGACTGACTATTCTGGAAGGAATGCGTTATCGTCTCCCGGCAATTGTTCCTCCGGTTGGCGGGGTGACCGAATTGGTAAAAGACGGTAAAAACGGATTTTTGATTCATTCTAAAGATATCGACGAATTATCTGAAAAGATTACTTATATATTGAGTAGTTCAGACGTGTACCAATCTCTCAGCGAGGCATCTTATCAGACAAGTCTTTTGTTTTCAGAAGCCTATTTTGAAAAAGAATCTCTGAAAATTATTTCCAATTTATAATATATTTTCCATTTTTTGGAACTTGGCACCTTGTCTAACAAGATTTAAGTTATTGATTTTTAATTACTTAAAAACAATTTTATTTTTGGAATATGAATAGTAATACTGTTATCAAATACATCTATTATGAAGACAAAAGTAGCCATTATCGGAACTGTGGGTTTACCCGCTAAATATGGAGGATTTGAAACTTTGACGGCGCACCTTGTAGAAGAGCTTGCCGATACTTATGATTTCACAGTCTATTGCTCGTCAAAAAAATATACAAAAGAAGAAAGAACCGAAAGCTGGAAAGGCGCAAAACTAAAATATCTTCCTCTTGATGCCAACGGAATTCAAAGCATCCCTTATGATACCTTGTCTATTCTTCACGCATTATTCCGAAGTGATGTTTTATTGGTTTTAGGTGTTGCAGGCGCATGGTTATTACCATTTGTAAAACTATTTACCCGTAAAAAAATCATTATTTCGATTGATGGTATAGAATGGAAAAGAGACAAATGGTCTTTACCTGCAAAATTATACCTGTGGTGGGCAGAAAAACTGGCCGTGAGATTTTCTCATATTGATATTTCTGATAATGAATCTATCCAGGATTATACTTCTTTACGATATAAAACAATCAGCAGGGTCATAGAATATGGTGCCGACCATACAAAAGTAAATTTGATCCCAACTTCTGAAAATATAGAAAAATATCCGTTCTTATCAGAAGAATATGCTGTAAAAGTATGCAGAATAGAACCGGAAAATAACGTTCATACTATTGTAAAAGTTTTCAGTGAACTTCCTGATCGTACACTGGTATTGGTGGGCAACTGGAAAAACAGCCAGTATGGTATTGATATAAAGCATAAATATTCAGGCTTTAAAAATATTCATCTTCTGGATCCTATTTATGATCAGGAAATGATAGATCTTATCCGCGGAAATGCTTCTGTCTACATTCACGGGCATTCTGCAGGCGGTACCAATCCTTCTTTAGTAGAAGCTATGTTTTTAGGGCTGCCTATTATAAGCAATGGAGTTTCTTACAACAGAACCACAACAGAGCATCAGGCTTTTTATTTCTCCAATGAAGAAGATCTTAAAAATGTTTTAAATGAAATTACAAAAGAAGATCTCCGTAATTGTGCCGTACAGATGAAGAAAATAGCAGAGAGAAGATATACCTGGAAAAAAATCGCAAAAAAATACAGTCAGCTAATTGAAGAAACCTTTACGGTCAATAAAAAAACCAATGTTTACCCTATAATTTCAGGATTAGACAAAAAAATTCTTGAAAAATATAATCTGGAACATTTGAAAAATATAAAACTATTCAACAGTTCAAATAAAATCGCTTAAAACCAAACGCCATGAAAAATTGTATAGAACTATCCATATTGGGAATTCTTGCTTTCACTTTATCGATGTGTATCATTCCGCTGATGAGAACTGCTGCCCAAAAACTTAAATTAGTAGATGTTCCCAATTCAAGAAAGGTTCATCAGACGGCAATTCCTTTAATTGGAGGCTTAGTCATAGGCATTGTTGTTATTTTGCTAATGGGTGTTACCGTAAATAACAGCCTGAAAGAGATGCTTCCCATCATCATCACTTCATACATTATGCTATTGGTAGGAGCTTTAGATGACAAAACGGACATCAAGGCAATCTATAAGCTGGGGATACAACTATGTGTGAGTGTAATAATAGCAACATCCGGAATCAGAATATCTTCTTTGTATGGGCTTTTCGGAGTTTATGAAATCAACATTTACCTGCAATATATTCTTACCGTTTTGGTTATTACCACTGCAGTGAACTCCTTTAATCTGATCGATGGAATAGACGGATTGGCAGGAAGCGTTGCAGGAATAGGTTTTGGCCTTTTTTTCATTATCACACTTATAGAAGGCAACATTAGCCTTGCAAAAATTGGCATTTTGTTCATTGGCAGTATCCTGGCTTTCCTCAAGTACAATTTTTCTCAAAAAAACAAAATATTTTTAGGAAACTCCGGGGCATTATTTTTAGGATATCTATTAATTTGCCTGGGTATTTATATTACGAAATTTGACCACAGTACAGCTCATTTCCCTTATGGCATCTTCTTCATTCTGTTTGTATTTACCATCCCTGTCATAGATTCTGTAAGAGTATATACTGATAGAATTTTAAGAGGTAAATCTGCCTTCAAAGCAGATAAAACACACATCCATCATCACCTTTTACAATTGGGACTGTCTCACAAAAAAATTACTTTGATCTTTTTATCAATCAATGTTATCGTTCTTGCTATTCAGATCATCTTTTTCAAAAGCTATTCAATTTACACCGTATTATTATCTTTCCTTGCTTTCATCCTAATATTTAAGCTGATCAAAACGATCAATCTATTTGTGACCTGGAAAAAAAAGATCAAACAAATAGAGAATTAATGAACAGATTTTATAAATGAAAATAAAATCATATAAGAGACAGCCTTGAAAATTGGCTTAATAGGCCTAAAATGATTCGGGCGGTAAAACACTTGATATCCTTTGTAAAATATTCCAGTTTTTTGGTTGTCGATAAAAGACATTGAAAAATATGAATTTCACTTTTTTTGAATTTCAGACATCAGATTAAAAAAACACATTTTATAATACTGAAAATCAAAGTCATACATTAAACAGCCACTAATTTCCAAGAAAATTTGTATCAAAAGAATTCAAGGATTTCGATGGTTTACCCGGAGAAATATTAGAATTAGCCCTCTGAAAAAAATTTGGAAAAAATCTTAAAAAGTAGGTCAGCTAAAATCGTTTTGGCAATAGACGACCCGTTAATTAGTGGTACCTTTACAGCAAACAATAAAATCAGACAATAAAATATATTAAGTCATGAAAAATCTTAAAAAGATACTATTCATTACAACAATGACTCTATTAGTTTACAGCTGTAATACTGAAACCAAAAAGCAAGAAAAAGAAAATCAAACAGAACAAAAAGTCGCTGAAAACGTTAATTTTGAAGGAAACTATGTTAACAATTCCTACAGCCAAAGAAAGGAAGGATACGATTGGGTTGCTGTTATTGTGAGTAAAGAAAGCGACAATCAATTAAAAATCGTAGTTCGGTCAAGAGCAGACAAAAAGAAACCTACTTGCACATTTGATATTATTGCCCAAAAATTTGATAAAAATACTTACACATCGGTTGTTCAAGATAAAAAAGTAATGTTTCGTTTTAGTGAAAATGGTATTACCATCGAAACCGAGAAAAAAGAAGATAGCAGCATCCTCAGTTTTTATTGTTCAGGCGGAGCGAGTATTGCAGATACTTATACCAAAATTAATGAGCCGTTGGACGAAACTCAAATTGATAAAACAAAGTTCAGTAAAGTTCTCAATTTACAAGATGTTGGCTTTAATATTTCGTCTACTGAAAAAAATGGAGCAACACAACTCAGCATCTTTACTTTCGGACTTCCAAATGATTTCAAAGAAACCCTAAACATTAACAACCAAATAGTTGTAAATGCAGAAGTAGATGATTTAGATGCCGACGGCTCACCAGAATTGGTGGTATTTACCAAAGATAGCAGTAATAAAGAAAATGTGTATGCTTATTCTGTAAACAACAAAAAATCTATGAGCTCTGTATATTTCCAACCCACTGTAGAAAATAACAAGATTAAAATTGGCTATAATGGACAAGATAGATTTACATTGATGGAAGGTAATTTAGTTCAACGTTTTCCGGTTTTTGAAAACAATGTGGAAACCAAAAAAATAAGACAAGTAGCCTATAAACTTAAAGATGGAGAATCCTCAAAAAAGTTTGAAATAAGCAAACATACCGATTACGAAAAATAAAAAATCGGCTTTTGAGACTTGATTTGAATACATTAAATGAGAAGCTCCAAAAACAGTTATCGATAATCCTTAAAAACAGAAAAATTTGAAAACGGAAAGAAAAACATATTTAATTTTTGGAATAAGTAAAGGTCTCGGAAAAGCAATTACTAAAAGCTTACCTACTGAAAATGATGAAGTATTTGGAATTTCAAGAAGTAAGCCTAATTATTTAAATGAAAAATCGAATGTAACTTGGATTAGCACAGACTTGTCAGACCCGAAAAATTCATCAGAAATTATAAAAGAAAATATCGGGAATAGAAAAATCGATTATTTTATTTATAATGTTGGAATATGGGAAAGTAATGCTTTTACGGAAAAATATAGTTTTGAAGAAAATTCTGAATTTGAAATAGCCAATATGATCAATACAAATATCACATCTTGTATTTTGAACATCAAATCAGTAATTGAAAATTTAAAACAATCTGAAAACGCCAAGATAATTTTAATGGGTTCAACTTGGGGATTAGATAATCACAATGGAAAAGAAGTAACTTTTTCTGCCACAAAGTTTGCATTGAGGGGTATAGTACATTCATTAAGAGAAAATCTCCGTGAGTATAAAATTGGGGTTTCAATAGTAAACTTAGGATATTTAGCGACCGAATTTGAAGATGATGAAAATATCGAAACTATAATAGAGCAAACAGAAGGAAAACTAATTCCTTTACAAGACGTTATTGGTGCTTTGAAATTCATTATATCAACTTCTAACGCAAGCTGCGTAAAGGAAATTAATATGCCTGCAATGAATGATTTTAATTTATAAAAAGGACTACCGATAACTCGTTGCTGTACTTCAGGCAGAAGATGCTGCAAATTCATCAACAGTACTTCGATTGAATTTTTGTAGTACTAGTACGGCTTCTGTACCCCTATTTCACTGCCATCACAAAGCTCCGAAGTAATATAACCAATCCGTAAACCTTACAAAACAAACTAGAGTAAATACGGAATTTTACTTCATCAATTTAAAACGATGAAAATAACCGTAAGTAGATTTCTTTTAGAATATTAGCGTTTAATTCAATAAAATATTTCTCTGCTTTAAGATCTTTCAAAAAATAATAGAACATGTATGTCATTTTATGAGCCATAATTGGTGTTTTTTGTATGACGCTAAGAATATAAAAAATCAGTAATAGTGTATTTCAAATTTAATCCATCAACTTGGTGGTCAATCTGACTGAAATTTAAATCTATTAAAGAGGCAGAGCGTTTTTCTGTACCGAACACACCAGCATATCTGCTTCAAAAAGAATATGGCCGCCCGTTTTAAAACCAGACAAAAGCGAATAAATCTGTTGTTCCTTTTCCTGGCGTTCATCACCGGAAAGCGCAGACAATAATGTATTTATTATGGGATTGCAGTCTTTGAAAAAGGCCCACAATTCCTGTTCGCTGCCTTCCCAGTTCAAAACGGTTTTTCTTGCCACTACCAGAAGATTGCTGACGGGCTTATCTTCGAACAACGTCTTAAGCGTCTGGGTGTCAGAAAACATAAAAGGATCCTGGCCGTCGGGATATTTATGGTCCTCCATAGCGAATGTATCCTTGACGAGCCGGAACAACTGGTTGTCGCCGGTCCAGGTCGTGATTACCATATGTCCTCCTGGTCTGAGTACGCGCAAAAACTGATCTATGGCCCCTGATGGATGCCTAAGGTACATCAGGGAAAAAAAGCAGGTAAGCAGGTCGAAGCTGGCATCGGGATAATCCAGCATTTCTGCGGCACACACTTTGAACGAGATATGGGACAAATTTTCTTCCTGTGCCAGCAGCCCGGCAATTTCGATCGATTCTGTGGCAATATCACACGCCTCAAAACGGCATTGAGGCCAGGCCTTCGCCAGATCAAGTACCGGTGTCCCCGTTCCTGTAGCAACGTCAAGGGCAGCAGCCGGCAATGGCATATCCTCCATCAATTCCTGAATAGCAAGACAGGCGTCCTCTGTCCATCGGGTGAGGTAAGCATGCCACCTGATCCAGGGATCCGAAGTTTTTGCTATGATGACCGCCCTTCGCGCCACCTGTGCGAACCTGTTATCTAGGGTTAATTTTTCACTGTTATCCATAATGCTGTTACTTATTTCTGGCCCGTTAAAAGGAGTTATTTAATTTTACAACAAACGGTTCGGCTCAATCTGAAAATCCTGACCGGTAAGTGATGCTATTTCCATTATTGCTTTATTCCAGACTTCTTCCGGTGCATAAATAACCAGTTGGCCCAGCATTTCTAAATGCTCCACTTTGATGTCCATTTGTTCCAGTCGGGTTTTTAATGCTATGAGCCGGTCTCTGTCTGCTTCCTTTGCATCTGGTACAAGCGATCGGGTATCTGATAAACTTACCAGGAAACTGATTTCTTCTTTTTTCATGACCCTTTCTTTAGCTGCTTAAATTGATTCTGCCTTTGCCGGCCCGCTCTGTATCTTGCAAAGGTATTACCATATTAAGCAATAATTCTTTGAGCTTTAGCGGTTGCGTGATCAGTTCGGGCTGCCTTTCCAGCAATAGTGCCGCTATCCCTGCTGCTATCGGCGAAGCCATTGAGGTGCCGCTTTGTTTGAAGTATTGGTTCCCAGGTCCTGACAGGCTGGAGTACAGCCAGACCCCCGGAGCACTGATGTCCGGTTTGTTGATATTGCCCAGCTGGGCTACTGTGCCCCAGGAGGAGAAAGAAGCTACCTTGTCATTTTCGTCCAAGGCACCGATCCCCAGTGTAAGATCATAATTACCTGGGCTGGAATCGCTGTTTTTTCCTTTGCTTCCGTTATTGCCTATTGCTGCAATCATCAGAGTGCCCGGATCTGTAAGCGCCATGTCCAGGGCACCGTGCAGGTAATCATTAAAACCAGATGCAGATTCTATGGAGGCATTGATCAGATGTACTCTTCCCGCCTGCGTATCATTGTCACGGCCTTGTTCAAGCAGGTAATTCAGACCGCCCAGTATTTGCGCCAGGTATCCTGCGGTACCACCGCGTTCCGTAAGGCAGGCCGCTACGGTCAGCGAAGCATCCGGTGCTACCCCTGCATTTCTGCCGGCCAGCAGACCACATACATGAGTACCATGAGTACCATAGTCTTTCGGGGTTGTGCCTACAAGTCTACCGACACTGTCAAATTCTGCAAATGTTATCTGCTTGCCGGCAAACTCCTGGTGACTTGCGTAAATTCCGCTGTCGATAACGCCTACATTGATATTCCTCCCGGTAAGGCTGCCATCCAGGTTAAGCTTTTTCTTATGCCAGAATTCCGGTAATTTTGCCTGTGACTCCTGTGATATTTCTGCAGGTGTAACCGATGCCACTTCTACATTTTCCCTGATCGTGGCGCCAAAAGTATCTTTGAAGTAAGATTCATCGATCTGCTCTTCGTCCATAATAAAAGTACAAAGATTATCGAGCGTGTGATAAACGCCCTGCAACCGGGATGCAGCACGTGCCGATCGCATCTTTTGTTGATATGGCCCATTTTGAATAAGATCATGAATATGGGCGGTTTTACCTTTTGCTGAATGGAGATTAAGATGGGGGCCTGCACTTCTGAGGTTTTGTCCCCTGGACTCCAAATCCTGCAAAAAGGCTTTGGATGGAATAACGATTTTAACTGCCATAACTATTGATTTTTGGGTCTGGTATCCCTGATTGTGATTACGGTATTTTTTCCTTTTAGTTCCTGCGGATCGAGCTGTATTATCCCCATGGGATGCTTAGGCATATACGCCGGCATGGGAATATAAAAGGCCCAGGTAAAGGTAAACCCGACCGGGCCGCTTAGCTGATCTTCGCTAAGGAGATGCGTGACACGGAAATGTTCTCCGCTCCTACCTTTTCGCGGCTGCATATCATGAAGCAGATGCTTTTCTGCAGATACCAGGCCACATTCCAGCTCAAGGTTATAGCTGATGTCCCAGGTAACAGTCGCTTCGTTCTGGTGATCAAGGTCATACTGGTGTTTTTCAACAGAGCAAGCCGGCAGGTTAAAGGGAAAATAGTCGGCCGGCCAACGAAAATAAGCGTCCCAGTAAGGGTCCAGGCGAACAATGGATGGTGTTTCAGTATTTATATTTATCATTGGGTTATAGATTTTTGAAAGAATTTAAACGACGGAAGGAACCAAACTTTCCGGCTTGGTCTAACCTTAAAAATAAATGGCATAATGCACCCGTTCCATGAATAACGGACAACAGGTGTATATCGGAAGCCCAGCTATCGGCAAACCATTGGCCTGTTTGCTCTTTCCTGGAGACGATCGCTGCAGCAAAATGATTTGCCTGTACGAGGTATTGTCTGTCCCCGGTAATATCAGATAGATTTAGCGCCAGTTCTGCATAATCGATCAGCTGTTGTACTGTTAACTGCCGGATATCCCGGGACAGAAATGCTTGATAAACATTGGCGCTGTTTTGATCATACCTGTACTCCAAAGCTGTAAATAAAGTCCCCATGTCCGGGTCTTGCCCGAACGAAAAATTACCGGATTGCCCCTTCATGATCTGGTCGAGGTAGTCGTACCCCGGCTTTAAGGAAGGCAGTACCTCCAGCGGTCTTGCATATCCCGGGAAAACGCTTTTGGATTCGAAAGAATGCCGGGTAAGTTCTGCCAGTTCCCCAGCCGGTTTAAGCCCGTGAAGACTGAACAGCAACCCGGAGTAACCACTGATAAAATCCGGGGAAGTATACTTCCGGAGTTGCTGGAGGGGAATTGCATCGACGTAAAGTTGTAAAGCGGTCCTGGCTTCGGCAGATTGCAAATGCCGCGCGGCATATTCCAGAGCGATGATCTGGGATCCGATCCCTGCATAAGCGCCAAGTAATAAGGGTTTGTCTGTAGTGCCCCATACCAGGTCCAGGTGAGTGAAGTTGGCTATAGAATTTTTCACAACGGATAAGGTGGAGGCCAGGCTGCCCAACGCATAGGTTTTATAATCTTCCAGGCCATACGCCCGGTAAAGATCGATAAACATCATGCTCAGACCGCAGGTACCCGATAACAGGTCAGGCTTCAGTACCTCCAGCATATAAGTCCCTATATGTGGCTGATAATCCAGGCCTATCCAGGCCATATCACCCTTCGGGCTTTTTATAGCTTGATTCATGATCAGAGAGGCACAAGCCTTTGCCTGTGCAGCCCAGTCCGGAATTGGCACCTGCCCGGTTATTTCTTTATAGCCGCCTACAGGTGCTTCATGATCCCCGCAATAGAAGGTGCTGGAAACGATTTGCTGATTTTTTTTGATGTCGAATGAATCGATCGAGCGTAAACGGTCGATCATCAAATCCAGGGCGCTATGGTCAAAATAGTTAAATACAGTCTTATCCACCTTCAGTTGTGTGCTGCCGCCCTTGGCCGTAAAAAGCGGGATGTCCAGATGGCGCATCGACACAATCTCATTGGCCAGGATGGTTGCTTTTTCCTCATTCAGTTTATTGTCTTCCCATACTTCTTTGAACAGTGAGAATAATGATTTATCCCTGATGATACCACTGACCAGGTTTTGCGAATGCGTAGAAATTTTGATAATACGCATATAAGTCCAGGTATCGCGGTGGATATACCGCAGGAGAGCGTCCGAGAATTGATGAAGACAGCTGTTTTCCGCCAGCAGCTTATCTTTTAAGCGTACCAGAGCATGATTCATTTCTGCATAACCTTGCTGGAACTCCTCCATATAATCCGAAGAAAGGGCAAATACTCCCTTGACACTTGGCAGATAATCCGTTTTTTCCCAGGTAATATACCCCGCCTCCGATTTCTTGATCCCTATGCTGATATTATTATCGGCGGCCAGCGAAAGTTTGAAAGGAGAAGAAAAGGGTTTGATGGCAGCCAGAGTACCCAGATCTTCGGCTTTTACGCCCATGCCTATCGGCGTAGGGAAAGAAATGATGCCGATTTTGATCACGGACTCTTCCAGTTCCTGTAATGCATTTTGCTCTGACGGTAGCAGGTCTTTACCTGATTCTTTTATATGCTGAATCACCATTTCCAGGTCGACAAATACAGGTTGATCTCCGTGTGCCACCAGGTTGTCCAGCCAGAAATCCCGGGCACCGCACAACTGGAACAAACGGGTAAGCATACCCATCCGCCGGAAAAAAGCCGGGAACTCTGAAGTGTCGCTGCATTCCTTATGCGTGATAAACTCCTCCCAGGTATAGTCGCCCATTACCGCTATCCGGCGTGTAGCCAGGTTCAGGGGTAATACGGTATTCAGCTCTGTGATCAATTCAAAAAAATTATTGGCGATCTGTAAATTCTTGGGTTTGTAAACCAACTTCCTGCCGCCTGAAAAAGTAAGTAATGCCACCGATCTTCCGTTGCAATGCACATCACCCGCATCTCCGGAGTAATCCACAAGCAGACCGAGCTTATCCGTATTGAAGAAGGTCTTGGCGATCATCGCCCTATCCCTCGACAAACGTTCTAAAAACTCGGTGATACTATCGGCCCAATTGGTGTAGGCAACGGCTAGTAACCGGCCAAGAACGGGGTAATGTTCGATACGTTGCAGCCATGCCTCAAAACTTGCCAGGTCTGCTGTTTTATCACCAGCGGCAAATGAAGGAATAATACTGTTGAGATAAATCTCGTTATCCAGTACAGAAACAGAAAGCGTAACCAGCCTGCGGCCAATAGCCTGCACCATCTGTGCACCCGACTGGTAAGTGATCCCTAAATCAAGCCTGTCCGATTCAGCAATAACATGTGCTTCCGCCATTTTAACGAAGGGAAGCAATATACTTTCTACGGAGTTATCCTGCTTATTTCCGGGGTGAGACAGGATGGTACAAAAATCGGAAAGATGATGAAAAACTTTTTTTAGCGCTCTGGCCCAGTCCGGCAACAAATCCGGATCGTCAACGATCACATCGGACTGAACTGCACGTAAGAAGGTGGTTTGATCCCAACCCATGAACTCCAGGAACGCATTTAATCTGGCCACATCGCCATAACCTACTATATCTGCCCACTCCTGCTCTATGGCGGGTGTGGAACCTTGTATCTTTTCCGAACAGGTAAAAGCCTTATCGGACATCAGCTCATCAATAGAGCAGGCAAGTGCAATAATCCGGTGCAAGCGCGCTGTTGTTGCTGAGGGAGATATTATTTCGTTAACATCCATAAAAGAAGCCTTTTTTATAAAGTTCGTTAATTAATGAGTCTGATACTTGCGGTGGGATGGAAAGGTGAGCCGCCGCGTACTGCCGGATATCTGCAAGTCTGGCCGGAGCTTCGGTGATCTGCTTTATCAGATGGTACAGGGATGGATTGGCCGATTCTTCTATAATTTCCTTCTGATTAAAACGTCCTTTTATTTCGATACGATCCGGTGACACACTTACCCCCAACCAGGGATGGAAGCGGAGGATGTCATTATCCTGCAGCTTCTCCTTAAAATACTCCGTGCTCCACGACTGCAGGATCATTTCCAGTCCGGCAGCATTTTCATAGGTTGCCTCCGCAAATATGATATAACCCAAAGGCCATTCATCTGATGCTGTTGTGGGGCTTATCAGTTGTACCTTCCTGCTTACCGCATTAATCAGGAAGCCGGTTACACAACAAATGCTGCCATTGGCATATTCTTCCGATCCGGCGTAGTCGGGGTTAGAACGATGCCAGGGTGCTTTGCGTAGCTTATTGTCTTGCTGCGATAGTATTTCCGGGCGTTCCAAAGCTTTCTTTCTGAAATTTCCGGCATTTCCGTAAGCAAAGCTGGTATTCATATTGAGGGCCAGACATTCCACTTCAGCGAGCTCTTCGGCACTAAATGCTTTATGAACTTTACTCATAATGCCGAGCGAGGTGAGGGAAAACCGGTTGAGCCAGCAGCCATGCTCTGCGGAAAGCCTTATAAAACGGCGTATGCGTTCTGTATCTTTATGAGCTACCGCCGTAGTGGTAGGCGGGAAAACCCCACATGATTCATAAACATCAAGGCAGAATTTTTCATAATCAGGGTTGTCAAAAGGTTCGGTGGCCCAGTAAAGAAATGTGGATTTCATAGCGTCGCCAAGAAAGGAATGCATCGTATCGAGCAGTCCGAGCCACTCTTCGCGGTTGTCATCGTAATTGTAGTTTTCTTTAAAGCTATCCGGCGACAGGGCACAAAACCAACATCCTACGGAGCATCCCTGTGTTAACTCAACCGTCATGGAAGAGTGAATATTAGTATCCGTAAAGAAAGGCCCGAGATCGAATCGCTGGCGTGCGATCTGCCGATTCCTCCAGGCAAGCATGCCTCGATCCCTGGGCAGGTTTTCAGACAAGTAAAATGACTGAATGAGATCCTGCTTGCTCTTCGATATTTCCCACATCGTTTGTACTGGTTGCGGCAACTCTGTTATTCGCTCATCGATCATGTATTTTATGTCATCAGGCGTGACCGGTATGGCATGTTTTTCCAGGGTCTCTGTTGTATTGTTGATCAGGTCTTGTTTGAAATCGGGATCGGCCGACCAGCGTTCAAAAAATCTCTTCAAACCTGCATAACGATGTAGATTATCGTGATAGCTGTTTCTGTAACTCAGGCTCTTTTGCATGTTTTTCTAATTTATAGATGGTTTCCTAAAATAAATTCTCCAACAGAACTCTCCTGCAGGACCGTTTTTTTCGTAAGCCTGCAGAACGTCTCAATATTACCGTTGCCTATCGCGCAGGCGCCCAGACCGAGGTCGGTAGCGACGAGGTACAGGGTCTGGAAAACCACGCCGACATTTTTCAGAATAGCGGCGTAAGCCATATTTTCATATTTCCAGAACATACGTTCGAAATCGGCGGCGAAGGTAATAACGGCGGGAGGTAGCTGCTCACTGCCGGTACAGGCCCTGGCATACCACATCATGGTATCGGTATCCTTGTTTTTATGCTGCAACAGGCATAACTTATGCTCAAACGCATTGTATTGATAAAATCCGGGTTCGAGCCCTTCACATTCGTAAATGGTTAAGTAAAATATAAGCTCGTACATACTGCCTCCCGAAGGATAAGGCGCGCTTAATGTTTCTATTTCCGCGGTATCACCTGCCGCGTTGGCTACCGGGTACGGGTGACTACCCTTGATGCGCAAGCAGCGGTATAACAGTATGCTCAGCAACCGGAGATCGAGACCGTTATAGGCCCGGGTAGAATGTCTTTGCCCCATACAGTGATCCAGTGACTGCGATAGGTGCATTTCTTCCGGACCCGGTACGGAAAGGTAAACTTCCGCCAATGTCCCTGCTTCTCCCCTGCTTGCCTTCTTGGGAAGAATACGGTTTATAAATCTATAAGTCGCTCCCAGATTGTAATTATGTCTTCCGTACCGGGTGCGGGTATGAAACAGCAGGTCGTGAAAATTCCATAATTCCTCTGGGGAAGGCGTGTTAACAACAGGCTCAAATTCCAGGAAGTCACCGGTATGCAGCAGGGTCATAAAAGCTTCAAGGGTAGATGCACTGATGTGCTTCTCCCGGCTTAATGCCCCCGTTGTGGTAAAAGTGGATAGTAGCGAAGTAAGCCCCAGGATACGCTGATCATAGATGAGGATCCTGGCCTGGCCAAGCGCTGATTCCAATAGAAAATGCGATTCTTCACGGCGGATAAGGGCAAACTTTGAAAGTCGGAATCGTTGGGTGATTTGATCCCTGCAAAAAACAGTGGTGCCAGTCATCTGTTCGTAACTGCAAAAAACGGTATGGTCCTCCATCAATGTGTAAGCCAGATAACCTGCTTTTTCAAGTCTGCCGAGGTACAGGTTTAAGTGGTTTAACCCGTCATAACCCTCTTGTTCAAAAGCAATGCTGCCCAGTTCTGTTTTTGTATATTTATTATTTTCCAGGAGCTTTAACGCAGTAAGTGTAGAAGGACGTAGATTTTCGATCATGAAAAAATTTCCCTGGTTACCAAATAGCAGACCATCTTGTCCTTTTACCTCGACCCGGGTGTACTGTTTCAGTGAGAGCTTAAGCTCCGTTAACTTCTTTGCTGTGATATTTTCCATGGTCATCTGGATAACGGTTGATTAAATAAAGATGGAAATCGGGTTTAGTTCCGATTCTTTTAAAGGGGCCGGAAGCCAGCCCATTTTTACAGGCACATCATATATACGGCCATCGGCATACCTTGCCCAGAAGTGACGTAAACCCGGCACAACAACCTTTACCACATGCAAGCCGATGTCTGGCCTGGTTTGATCAAGGATGTGCATATCAAGTCCCATCTTTTTTACAACCTCAACACAATAGTCAAGGTCATTTTTTATATCTGTAAACCGGGGAACATTAAAGCTATCCGCAGTGCTTTTCGGACGTCGTGTATCGGGTACCAGGTAAGGCTGATTTTCCAGGTTTGCCGTTTGCCACCAATGTACGGTTTCCGGGTCGTCATACCGGTATTGGCCCGGCGGGAGGCTTTCGTCCATAGAAGGCATCATTTGGTTCAGCTCGGTCAGCGCCCGTCGTAATGCTATGCTTGGGTCGAGGTGCGCGGCAGGGGCAAATACAATATCCTGGTAAGTGGTACGGTCGTTGCGGGCAGAGATGGCAATAAATGCAGGAATACCGCTGTCGCCGGTGAGATCCAACACCCACATATCCCGGTTCCTGCTTTTGTGATAGGCTTTAAGTTTGAGTGCATAGTCATCGTTAAAACTTTCCAGGTCAAGTTCCGGCATCTTCAGCCTGTTATACCACCATATCGCTACACTGTCCCTTTCTATAAGTTCCATGAAGCCCTGTAGTACTGCTTCTTCGAGTGTATTACCAGCAGCACATCCGTTGGAATCCGGTGCGCAGAAGAAATGTTCCCCGCCGTTATCCGGATGGCTGTAATAGCAATAAGCGGTAGGCAGATAGACGACTTCATTTCTTGTAACGGACCATAGCGGGCTCCATTCGATAACTGCATTTTCTTCGAGAGGAAGGGGCACTATGTTAAAGAAGCTTTCGCGGGCATTCCACAGATTCATGTCTTCTACTTGCTTTTTGCTGAAAAGCATACAGTCATTAGGATGGATGGCCTTATCGCCAAGAGCTTTAAAACTGGTTAGTTGGCGTGGCTCGTCTCCCCTGTAAACACCTGAGTAACGTTCAATGGCTTCGCCGATTGCACTGACTTTGGCTTGAATTTCTGTAACGCCTTTGCCGCAACTGTTGCTTCGCAGGTTCTTTCGTAACGATTGCAGATTATTGGTTTTTATCGCCATATTCTGACCAGAAATAAATACATGTTGCAGTACATCATCTCCGTTTGTAATACGTTCCAGTTTATTGACAATGCCCGTTATCGGGCTGATGAGGTGTTTAAAACGGTTGTAGGTTTCTTCAGCGGTAACGGACCGGTGACCACCGTCGATAAAGCTTTTCGGGCTGGATTGAAATTGAATATTTCCGGGTATCCTGTCTGTATCTGGTGTGCCGCATACCCTACATTGTGGTCTCCTCACCACTACGTGTTTATGGGTTTCCAGTGTTCCGTAATGGATCGTCAGCATTTTATTTTCCAATTGCTCGTTATGCCCCAGCACGATAAATTTCAAAAGTTCAGTCAATGCCGTGCTGAGGCTTGTATCGATCGTTGAAGGTAAACTGCTGGCTGCAACGAGAGGGGTACTAATTTTACCGGTTTCTTTCAGGTAGACTTCAACATCGCGGTTGGCTATAAGGCGTTGTATCAAACAATCGAAACATGCGGTCTTGCCGGGTCTGAATATGGGGCCAAGCCAGATTTCTATCCCATTAGGTTTACACATCAGGAAAGGAATGTTTTGATACCATAAATCCCTGGCCTTTTCAAGAACGCCATCCTGAAGGTAGTCATCCGTTAAGATTACGGCAAGGTTTTCCGCTTCCCCGACAACAGGAAGCCCTCCAGCATCCATCTGCCGGATAAAATTGCTACTTTCGGCGGTACCATAAGTATAGACACGGACGCGAGCCTGTTCCTTATTCCTTTGTACCACAGCTTCTTCCACACCGAGAGAACTCCAAAATGCAGATTCGGAAACGCTTAATTTATTCTTGGTTTCAAAAATATATTTTTTCTCTTTCAACAGGGACAGTACATACAAAATCTGCGGTGCATCAACCACACCATCGAGATGCTGAATAATGTCGTCCACAGTTTTGACACCGTCCAGGTACTTCGCTACGTGGATAAGCGACTTGCCGGTCAGTAATTGCTGGCCAAATTCCGAACTGAGAATAAGCTTGTCGTCTTCTACAACTATCGGGTGTATATGATCTTTAAATTTCGGGATACGCATGTTGATCTCTTTTATAAGGATAAACGATTTTTCGGAAAATGAACGGGGAAAACCAAAATAGCATTGGGCCTATCAGAAACCCTGTCCATTCGCTAGGGATGAATCCGCTATAACGGGAACCGAATAACCCGGTTCCCGCTATACCGGACCTTTTGGAATAAGCTTATCTAAACCGGCTCATTGTGATTTTTGAACGGAATGATATTTATTCCAAAATGTATTAGCTGCAAGAATTTGTAGATGCGCTTGATACGCAACTTACACAAGATGGTACAGTAACACAGGTACTTGATGTGCTTTGGCAGCTTGCAGCCGCCGCCGTTGCAAGCGATTCATCTTTAATTTCTTCGTTAACCTGTGGTAAAAGCAGATAAACATCTGTACTGGTGCTGTTAGGGATTTCCGAGTTGGCCGGAGCTCCTACAATAACGTGGATATTCATCCCCTCCGGGATTTGCATACCTGCGTCAGAAAGCACTTTGTTCGGGTTGTTTACATACTCATGTGCAAAATCAGGGTTTGCCTGTGCTTTTGCTGTCACTTCGCTGATGACTCTTACGGCTTGGTTTTCCATTGTTTTAATTTTTTAGTTAATAAATTTTGTGATTGTGAAATTCCACGTATTAAAGGTACTTCGAATAGGGAGACAGCGATTATGTAGAAATACTGGTTTTATGCAATGGGTATTTATACTGTAAATATCACTTATTTAGGATTTATTGTATTTATGCAAATGACTTTTCCTTACCAAATGATTAATCAGGAACTTCTATAAATCCGGAAAAGGGTAAAAGGAAGCGTTCATTATTCGCAGCTTTTCAGCAGTGATGCGAAGGTAAAATTGCCTGTTTTTCAGATCAATTAAAATTATTAAATTTAGTTTGCTAAAACTTCTAAAAAAGAGCAACTTTTCAGAAGATCAGATTAGTAATATTCTGAAAGAATATCAATCTGGAAAGCTACAAAAGACATCTGTCGAGAACATGGGATTCCTTCCACTGCCTTCTATCAATGGAAAATATATTATTGTTGAAAAGAATTTGGATTCTGGTTCGGAAAAAATATCTGTTACCAGGTTCTTCATCAAAAAAACAAGACACCTAAATAGCAATATGCTTAAATAGGAGAAAATTTACTAAACAGAGGGATTAAAATTCGAAACACCAAAATTTTTTTGATTAAAAATCAAGAGGGATCGTCATTCTTTCTCATGACTTAAATACAACCTGCATCTTCAGGTGAGCAGCGAAGAAGATATGCTTAGAAGATGTATAAGAAACTAAAGATGAGGAGCCGTTTTTATCATTGGAAAAGAAAATCTACCCAGAACAAGAGCCAATCTATTTTTAGAAATCACCTTTATTTATCATTGGTATCGTGGCAAATATGCAAGTCCCCGAACAGCCAGGTGATCAGGAAAAAAGTGGGTGAAGGTCTCGCATCTTTTTTGCTGTAAGACTGACCGGAGAATTGTTGATGTATTAATCTGAAGAATTCACATAGTTTCTGCTACAGCACTATTTTATCCCCGGAACTGCTTCTTATACTCCGAAACCATTATTGGAGAAAGGCTCCGGCTTAAAGTATGTTCTACAACTTTATTATATTTGTCTCTGTACAGAAAAATTGCAGTATCTGGGTTCTGATTAACCGGCAAGTTAAAAAAAAGCTGCAATAAAGATTACAGATGTAGCTGAATATTAACTTCTATCTTGTTCTAAAGCTTTTTATGATATTAAATGATTCATTTCTCCCGGTTCCGGTACTTGAGTCAACCTCTCTGTAAACAAGATTTCCTCCGGTAACTTCAAAAATAAGATCATCACCTGTCTGAACATCAAAAGTGAGTATATTGGTCCCTGATCCTGTAATGTTTAATGAATTAGAGTTATTGTTCCCAAAGTCATGGCCTTTAGAACTTATTATAAATCCTGATCCTCTAGACCATGTAACCGTTGCATATTTAACTACGCCTACCCCATTTTGTCCTTGAACAAAACCTGTATAGACGGTAAATCCCAGGATACTACCGGAGTTCACAGAACATAATATCTTATTGGTTGCTCCGCTATTTGTATAGCTTCCGTCGAAAGTTATGGCATTGGAACTGGCCGTTTTCAAATCAAACTGCTTGATTACTTGTCCACTTTCATCCGAAATTAAAGGCGAAAATATATTATAATTGATGCCTGTATTTTGCTTACCGTTTGTTGTACTTAATGTATTAATCTTTAAAACAGATTTTGTATTAGATCCTGCATTAACAACTAATTCAGCAATTGGCGAAACCGAATTAATTCCAAAGTTACCATTGTTTAAAAGTGTCACTTCTTCCTTTAAGCCGGAATTAGAAACTCTCAAAGCTTTTGTAGAAGCTGAATTATCTTTAGAGACAATATCAACTTTTGAGGCAGGCGTATATGTATTGATTCCAAAATTGCCCATCTGTGCATTAATAAAACTTCCGGAAAGAAAGCAGCCAATGATAAAGATATCTTTCATAACTATCTTGATTTAAAGCTGTAATATACATTAAAAGGAACTGAAGTTGCCCCGGAGCCGGTAATGCTATAATTTAAAGTCCCCATATTGGAACCTGCTCCAACACTTCCGGTTAAATTTACAGAAAAGATTAAGTCTGTACCATTTAAAAAGTCGAATGTCAGATTATTCGTTCCTACTCCCATTATTGTCATGGGATTGACTGTTGCAGAAGAATTATCATATCCATAATTACTTACTACAAACCCCGTATTACGAGTCCATGTAATATCAGCATATACTACATCACCTGTTCCTAATGTAAATTCAGGAGTTAATATTTGAAACCGGATAACATTTCCTCCGGAAAGGTTAGTAAGGGTAGCAGCAGCTGACGTGGCAGTATACGATCCGTCAAATATTGAAGCTGCAGCATTGGTAGTTCTTATATCAAACTGCTTAAATACATTTCCATTATTATCCACAACCAAATTGCTGAACTGGTTATAACTTACGCCTGAGGATATCGTTTTATCTTTCGTATTGCTGAGATTTTCTAGTTTTAATACAGATTTTGTAAGAGCTCCGGAATTTATATTTAGCTGCGCAGTATTAGAAGCTGCCAAGGGGCTATTGATACCTACATTACCATCATTCTGTATGGTAAAAATTTCTGTAGAAGTTGAGTTCGAAACTCTCAATGCCTTTGTTGCATTCGTGCTTCCAGATGATATAATATCCAATGTTGCTGAAGGTGTGACATTATTGATTCCGACGTTTTGGGAAAAGACCATCGATGAAATAAAGAGAAAAATAATTTTTTGCATTATATTATTAATATTATTTAAAGTACCTGTTTTGTGTAATACCCCAACTTGATTTGACCATTTTTGATTTCCGTATCTATACCAACTTGTGCTGTAATGTAAATTAAAAAAATATCCAGATCCACAAATTCTTTTCAAATGTTATTTTCGTTAAAGATAAGTTAAAAAAATCAACAATAAGTGAGTTTTAACTTTATTTTTCACAAACAAATTTACAAAAAAACAGCAATTTTGGATTGCTCTTAAAAGAACTAATCGCTGTAACTCATAAGCAAATATAAACTGGAAAAATTTATTTTACCTCATCAGGTAGAGATAAAAGAGGATTTTCAACAAGATTTGACTCAAACGAACCCAATCTTTGATAAAAGTATTTGTAGATACGCTCATCTTGGTCATACAAAGTCAAACGGCGACAATTGTCGTAAAGTGGCGCCGTTTTTATAATTACTAAATCCTACATTTAATTTTATACAAATTAGTAAATTATTTTTAGTGAAAATCATTTCTCAATTCACCATATTATAGATGTGTTGACCTATCAATGTGGTTACTGATCATCAATTTCAAATCTCAAAACAGACCGATACGGAAACATAACCAACTTTAAGGCTACAATACATTAAATCATCTTCATAAAACGAAGATAAGCTTCTATTACTTTCTTGTTAAAAACGGCAGGCCGGATATCGGTATCTTTTAAAAAACGCTCTGTATTATCGCTTTTAAAGTAATAGGTGTTTTCATAGGATTCTACGAGAGATTTACCCTCATGAACATCATCGGTAAATAAATAAAGCAGGGAATAAATTGGCAGTTCCTGATTTCGTCTCCAATGCTCAAACCATTTTTGAAAATCTATACCTTTCATTTCCAAACCGCAGTAGTCGCTTATGCGTACACAAAAATCTGTAAGCGACAGATCGTGTTCCGGCAAAGGATTAAGGTTAAAATTCAATCCTATGGCATCCGGTTTCTGACTAATATGGGCAATGGCTTTACAAACGTAATCAACAGTAACAACCTCATCTTTCAGCCCCATCACCAGGGGAAATGCTTTTAACTCTATACAGGAACGCATTAAAGAGCTCCACCACTGATTCAAAGGTGTTGCACCGGTATCTCCGTGGCATACTACAAAGCCTAAACGGAAATTAATCACAGGAAGTCCTTTATCACGAGCTTTGGAAGCCATACTTTCCATTACCCATTTACTTCGTATATATCCCATATCGCGGCATACAGCAGGAAGATTCTGCTCTATTGGCTCATCTTCGGTCATCCACGTTTTTCCTGTAAAACTTCTGCCCCAGCTGTAAACCCCCATTGAAGATGAAATGATAAGAAACTTAATTTTACCACTTACTGCCAGATGCAGTATATTGGCCATGCCATCTACATTAGGCTTTTTGATATGCTCATACGGTTGAACATAGCTTACATCGCTGCCCATATGATAAATGACTTCCATTTCCTTTTGCAGCTCCTGGTATAAATTTTCCTCAACTCCAAGATTGGGCTTCGTAAGATCTCCCAATACAATTTTTATTTTGTCTTCGTACGTTGCTTTCCATACCAACCTGAACTTTGAGAATGTACTTTTGATGCGTTCCATGCCAAGCTTTTCATTTTCGGCGCGCACAAGGCAGTATATGATGGCATCAGGATTTTTGGGGATAAGTTCTTCTAAAAGATGTGAGCCAACAAATCCGGTAACGCCTGTAAGAAAGATCCTAGAAGGATTGGCCAGGACCTGAGGATTGGGTTGTTCTGTAATTTCGAAATCAAAAGGCAATTCAGAATCTTTTAATAATTGCTCTTCTACCAAGCGGGCCTTTTGCTGTTGCGTGACTTCACTCTGGATCAAACGGTTTTGGGCTTCTGTTACAAAGAGATTAATTGTTGGGAAACGATACAGTTCTGGTAATGAAACTTTTTTCCGGACATTTAATGGCAGACGATCGTGCATTTGGGCTAACATTAAAGAATGCCCTCCCAATTCAAAGAAGTTGTCATTTTCGTCAATTTCATTCAGATTAAGCAGATCCATCCAGATTTCGGTCATCTCCTGCTTAAGATCTGAAGCTTCAACCTTTTCCTTGGCCTTTTTAGCTGCTTGCTGTAGCGGAATATGGAGTTTGCTTTTATCAATCTTCCCTGTTAAAGTGAGTGGAAGTTTATCATAAAGAACAATTTTTTCGGGAAGCATATAAGTAGGAAGACTTTGTTTTAATCTTCCGCGTATGTCTTCTAACGTTATGTGTTCCTTATCAGTATCGTAAAGCTCAAGAAAAGCAACAAGCATGGGCATTCCATGCTCCGGACGGTGGACTTTTACGGCTGCATTGGCAACCTGTGCGAGCTGTCCGATATGGTGTTCAATTTCTTTCAGTTCAATTCTAAAGCCTCTTAACTTAACCTGGTCATCGAGTCTTCCTACAAACTCAATATTGCCGTCTTTTCTCCAAAATGCCCGGTCACCTGATTTATATAACCGGTAATCTGTTCCATAGGCAGATTTCATCCATTCCGGTCCTTCAATATAGACTTCAGAAGTTTCAAGAGGCCTATTGATATACCCTTTTGCCAATTGTTTTCCACCGATATATATTTCTCCGGTGATCCCCTGATCTACTTGTTCAAGATTTTTATCCAGTATGTATATCTGGGCGCTGCTTAGAGGCTTTCCTATAAGGTGAGGGTTTGTATCTTCTTCTTGAAACTGATGGCTCACAACACTTACTGTGGTTTCTGTAGGACCATAGACATTAATGAGCCGAACACGACTGCACCAGTTCTTCACCGTTTGTTCCGAAGGAGCCTCCCCTGCAATGGATAAAGTATGAAGAGATCCGATAGGGATATCCGTAGGAAGTGTACTTAATACCGCAGGAGGAAGATACGGAACAGTATCAATTTTATGATCAATAATAAAATCTAACAAAGGCTTTCCAATAATTTTATTATCAGGATACAAAACTATAGTGGCGCCGGTTAATAAAGGTATCCAGATATCAATGATGGACACATCAAAGCCTATGGAGCTGAATTGAAGAGTTTTGTCCTTACTGGAAAAACCCCAGAGCTCCGTAAAAGATTGCACAAAAGTACAGAAAGCTTCATGATGAATTTCAACGCCTTTTGGTACTCCTGTACTACCAGATGTATAAATGATATACGCAGTCTGCATTGGATTGATATCATCAGGATTCATAATCTCAGTACTCACTTCCATTGGCTTAGCTTTCCATTGATCTATGTTTAACAATCTGATGGCCGTTTCTGAAAACTTCTCAATATAGGTGTTTTCAGTGATGATAAGTTCCGCTTGGGAATCTTCAATCATCATTTTTATCCTGCTTTCCGGTAACTGCGCATCGATAGGAATATAGGCAGCACCTATTTTGAGTACCGCTAAAAAAGAGATAATTCTTTCCACAGACTGAGGCATACAGACTGCTATCGATGTCCCCTTTCTCAGCGGCAAGGAAAGAAGGTGCCCCGCTAGCTCATCAGACCGACGGTCCAGCTCCTGATACGAAAGAGATCCATTCTCTGAAATTAAAGCTAACTTCTTTGGAATAGATTGACTTACTGTCTTAAAAATAGACATCACATTTTTGAATTGACTTTGCTGAATGCGAAAATCATCATTAACATTTTCATGAATGGTTTGGTTTTTCATTGTTTTAGTTTTTGGATTAATATTATTGAACCTGGTATTCTGCTTACTAATACTAAATTTGTTACTGCTTTATTTACTGTTTTTCAGCTGTATCTTTCGATGGACAAGACATTATAGCTGATAAAATATCAATGGGAATATCTCTAATCATGGGAGCTTAAAACATCCAACAGCTGAATCCAGTTACTTATTTTAATTAAGGTAAGCAACGGATGCCTTTTCATAAGCTTTAATAAATTTAGGATGCCTGCATCTTGCCATAGAACATATCATAACAAATCAAAAAGTCAATGGCAAAAGTATCTCTGGCTAAAAAACATACTTACTTTGGTATCCAAAGCAAGTATATTTAATCTATCTGCAGCAGAAAGCTCAAAACTAAAGACGTCCATTTTTTCAATCAAATGTCATTTCTTAACTGATTTTGGAATCACCACAAAATCACGTTAGGTTGACCAACGCAGTACAATCTGTACCAGAGATTTTTTGTATTTTGCACCGATAGAGAAATCATTTTTATCTTCAGGAAACGAAGTATAATTGATTCAATAGAGCTGAGCAGATTAAAATTTTCTACTATATCCTGACCATTTACTTATCATTACTATATCTAAATTTTTGGATGTGTTAATTCCAAGCTATTAGTATTAAAAAAAAGTATGGGAAAAAGAAAGTTTCATCTTATTTGATTTTTAGAATCATCTACAAAATTATATAAGCAAATATTTCAGTTCTCAGTAGAATATAAATTTTAATTTTAATAAATCTCACTAATTTATTTTGTGTAATTCATTCATATTGTTAAAAAGCAACATGGATGTGAATATTTGGATCAATTGCATTAATTCATTACTAGACATTCATTTACATATAATACAATCGATTCTGCAACTCATATTTCATCTCAGGGAATTTTTATTATTTTATCCGGACTAAGATCAGTTAGCATTCACCCTAATCCATTCTCCAGAACCTAAATGAATATATTCTGCAGATGTATTAATCTGTATGGAAGTATTATTATCAGACATTATAGAACCGCCCACCGGAGGATCTGTACTTATATCTTGTGTACTTTTATTGACTATAAGAAGCGATTTACCTGCCGGATAGGAAGAAGTAAAAGTATAGGTAACAGGAACAGCGGCATCGTTTACAACAATTTCATCAGTATCTAAAATGGTACGGTTTTGAGTAGTTCTGACAATAGCACGGCTTTGAGATGCAGAAGTACCGGGCGTTCTCCACACTGCTTTTACCTTAGTTATGTCGCTGGGGTTTTGGATTAATGTTAAAACCTGACCTGCTGCTTCAGTTGATGGAGTTACATTTTCTAAATTAGTTAAATACAGGTCGGTATTATTTATTGTCACCGTTGATCTATAAACACCGGCGCTGATTTCTGTACCCGTTCCATTGATAACCATTGGTGTAGTTGAATTATCAAAGGCATAATTATTTAAATTCAGATCTGCATCAACTACGAAAGAAATAGTCCCGGGATTTGCAACAATTTTACTGTCGGGTATCCCTCCTATAAAAAGATCATTTGTTTCAGTCCCATTCGCCGCTCTCCCCGTCATCATCTGCCAAAGCCTTGCTACATCGCTAAAATTACTTGAGAAGAGGTAACTGTATTTAGGATAAAAGCCTACTGTGCTATTAGAAAATAAAGCCCCTGTCGATTCAAATTTATAATCAGCAGTACTTAACGATGATCCATTTTGAAATACCATATTGTTTACTTCCCCACCTAGAAATGAAAAAGTTGGCATACGTGTTTTTTGACTAGTACTGGTACCACTAAAACTAGCATTAAAACCAATTTTAGAAGCAGTACTGGTATACATTCTAACCGTTCGAAATGGATTCGCAATAGTACCATCATTGGAGTAGATATTTTGATTTGCGACTTTCTGCCATAATGCTCCGTCAAAATAATAATATCCTATAGTGTTGACATTAATACGCTGACCTAAAGCATCTCCACCAGTAATATCAGTAATGTATACCAATGCGCCGTTTTGATTGGTCCCATAAGGTGCAGTGAGAGAAGCTAGTTCTGCCCTGGTTAATCTGGGGGCCTGCAATCCATAAGTTTGAGCTGTGTCAGTTAAAACATTAGCTGAATTTCGTTTTGCAGAGACATCAAGTGTTGTATTAGGTTCTGCAATATTGACACCCACTTGAGCCGTAGTTAATCCTGAAATTAACAACGACAATAAAATCGCTTTTCTGGTCATTAATATTTTGTTTTTATGGTTATTGTTTACCGTAATATTATGTCATAAAATGAAAATAAAAAATGTTTCAGGTGTGAAAAGCTTATATTTGATGAACGTGAAAAAGTATTAACAAATTGATTTTCAGCATAATTTATTTGTAAATCATTGATTTTTCGGTTTCAGCTTTCCTTTGTTCGATAAACGTAGAAGGCGATATACCTGTAATTTTTTTGAAAACTAAAGCAAAAGTATTATGTGAATTGAACCCGGAAATATCTGCCAGGTGACTGATTTTATAATTAAGGAGTTTTGAATCACTGCAAATCTCTTTTATGATATAATCAATTCTTAGTTCATTGATATATGTATTAAAATTTTTATTCTTTGATCTGTTAATTATATCTGACAGATACGAGGCATTGGTATTTAATTCCACAGCCAATACAGCTAAGGTAAGATCTTTCTTCAAAAACCTTTTTTTCGCTTCAAACTTATCTAATCTTTCAATAATATCTAATTCGGTTTTAGTAAATTCCAACTTACACGCCCCTTCATTTTTTATCTTCTTACAAACTTCTACTGGCAGTTTATTATGTATTTGAGACTCTAAATTGGTGATGATCTCCTGATATCTTTCTCCTTCTTTTCTCAGCCTAACATTATACTTTCTGAATAGAAGATAGGTGATGATTAAAGATGATAAAACCCCAGCTACGGTGATAATCTGTAAAAAAGTATGTTGTTGTTCCTTTCGGTTTAATTCATTGTCAACTTTAACAAGTATATCTTTCAATGCCTGAGACTGCTGTGTGGACATTAAGGACCTGACCGAGACTATTGCCAGTTTTTCTCTCTCTGATTTTATATCATCCCTTATTTCTTTATAGGCATGATATAAGCTTTCATGAATATCAAGTTGAAAAGGAGGTTCTATATTTTTATCATCTTTTAAAGGTTCCAGTATTTTGATAGCTTCCTGTGGTCTATTTGTTCTGGAATAGATGGTCCCTAATCTTATATTATTTATCAGGGAAATATAATAATTAGTACTGGTTGTCATTAATTGATCAGCCTTATTAGCATAGATTTCGGCTTTCTTGAAGTCGTTAAGAAGCATGTAAACATTACTGGTCTCTGAGTTGAGTTGGGTAATGTAATTCATTTTAGTCTCCAGTTGTTTTGGATCATTTACTTTATTGAAATATTGTAAAGCTTTAGAATACTGTAAAAGTGTTTCTTTGTATTTTTTCTGATCTAATAAAATATTGGCATACACCGCATAAATCATTCCTTTCAAACTATTATTTTCCGGCTCTTTTTCTTCGATGAGCGCAATTGTTTTTTTAATTTCAGATACACTTCTATCGATCAGCCCTATCCGATAATACGTTTCGATAAGGCACATATTATTATAAACGATCTGATCCGTTGATATTTTATGTTTAGAAAGTTCTTCCTGAGCTTTCAGACAATTTCTGAAAGAATTGAGGTAGTCACCAATACTGTAATATGAAAGTCCTAATGTAGAATAGCTGTGAGCCTTTATACTGTCATTATTACAATTTTTGATAATATTCAAACCTATTGTAATGGATTTTTCTGCCTCACTTACACTTATCTCTTTTTGTCTGGCAATTTCAGTTTTCCAATTCGGAATTTTATTATTACAATCGAAAAAAGCTGATATGAAAAGAGCTATCATAAAACATTTGTGATGGGAAAAGGGCATAAATTAATTTTTCAGTTAAAATACATACTTAAATTAATATATTCACTAAATAATGATATATTCAATAGCAAAACTAAAAAATATTAAACACAATTAACAAACAATTAAAACAAATAATTATTTTATGTTGTTTTTTTTCAATACAACATAGAAGAATTTGCGTTCCGATTAACTATAAATTTTTGAATAAGATTCATAGTATCGATATACTTGAATGTACCATTGTATAGAGCGTTTTGGGTGTTGGTTCATTATAAATAATCTATGCGAAATTACGATACCACCTATTGTATAGTGAACTTAAAATTTTTAGCACATTCAAATCTACAGTCACTGTTATTTAATGAAAATAAAACATCAAAAACACTCATAAACAGTATTTATTTACGAAATTTTAAAAATGAAATAAAAAAAATCCATTTTTAAAAATTATCTATATATTTGCAATAATAAAAAATCCAACAGTAGTGAATAATTCAGATTTTTTATGAAAAAACCAAACCACAAAAACAAATATCTTGAGAAAAAAAATTTAGTAATTTTTATCTTGTATGAAAATTAGACTCATAAAGATTACTCTGAGCTTTTAGAGTTAAACTTTACACAATCTTTATATCGGCAAAACAAGTTCAGGAATTTTTTAAAAGAACATCCGTAAAAATGCATACCTTAAGATCTGTGAAGTTGTCTATTGAAGATTTTAAGTACTCCTTTTCTAAATGCTTCTTACTGCTTTACCATGAAATGAAAAACATGATTCTAACCACATCAAATGATTTTAATGAACCGGACAAAAGTTCCCTGCGCATCGGCTATTAAAATGTAAGAAAACTTAATTTTTTCCGATTCTTACACCTTGTAAAAGTTATCAGTGCAGCAGGTAAAGGATTTTATTATAACATCCTCCAGAAATGTCGGGGTTAATACTCTTCTACTCAAAAATTACAGGATGAATATGCACTAAGAATCTGTAATATCGTAAGGCAGATAACTACGACACAGCTAGTACTATAACATCTTATTTTGACATTAAATAATATTATACTATAAATATAGAAACATGAAAAAAATTATTATTATTTATGGGTTCTTATCTGCGGGTTCTATTTTCGCACAAATAGGCATAAATACTAAAAATCCAAATTCTACATTATCTGTCAACGGTTCTTTGGAAGGTAAGTATAATCAAATTACAAATTCTTATACTTTAACTCAAATGGATTTTTTAGTTTCCTATACGGGTGATTCTGATGCCATAATCACTTTACCGTCGGTCGGAAGTGGAAGTAGTTCTTTTGCCGGAAGATTTTACCGAATAAAAAACATTTCAACAAGCAACATTACTTTACAACCATCCGATGGAAATTTCATAAGATCAACAGATTTAACGGGAGTACCAAACTTTTTAATTCCACCAGGTAATTATGTTGAAGTGGTAAATAATAATAATCCTTCAGCAGCAGGGGTTGCAACATGGGATCTTACTTTTATTGCCAGTACAACAGTTATTAACTCATCTACCGATGCAACTCGATTTCTGGGAGGAACAGTCTATGTTAAATATGCCCAAAATACAGGCGGAACACTAACTGGAAAAACCATCAATGAAAATTATAATGTAGGAGCAAATAATACTAATATACCACCAACTATTGGAGGTATTAATTCTCTCCTAGGCTCTGGCTACACCGTATCCAATCCTTCTGCCGGAATATTTGATATTAAATTTGATACCCTCTTTACAGATATTTATGGTATCTCTGTAAACATTACAGATGCTTATGGTAATTCTGTTACAGCTGGTCAAAATCCGGATCCCACAAGAACAGGATCAAGTCTTAAATCCAATGATAACTCTCAAGTTTCGTTTATAAGTAATTCCATCATACGTATTAAAACAGGAGACTCAAACGGAGGTCTTAGCAACAGACCTTTCACTTTTCTGGTGACCGGGAAATAAATGCAATTCATAATCCAAAATAGATTCACTCATAACAATTTAAACAATATGAAAAGATTTTTTATTACTTTTTGTTTTTCTTTTACAACCTTAGTATTTGCTCAAGTTGGTATTAATACTTCAAATCCAAACTCTACATTATCCGTCAACGGCTCACTGGAAGCAAAATATAATGAAATCACAAGTTCGTATCTACTTACCAAAAATGACCATTTCATTTCCTACACAGGAAGCTCTGGTGCAATAATTACCTTACCACCAGTGGGAAATGGGGATACCTCATTTTCCGGAAGAATCTATAAAATAAAAAACATATCTGCCAGCAATCTTACCTTACAGCCTTCTGATGGTAATTTTATAAGATCAACAGACTTAACCGGAATGGCAAATTATACAATTCCACCAGGTAATTATGCTGAAATTGTAAATAATACCAATACTTCTGCAGGTGGAAATCCTACGTGGGACCTGACTTTTATAGGAAATACCACTATTATTAATTCTTCTGCAGATGCGACAAGATTTCTTGGAGGGACTATCTATGCAAGATTTGCCCAGAATTCCGGAGGAACACTTCCTGCGGGCAGCATAATTACAGGCAATTATTCGGTTGGACTTAACAATACCAACCTAACTCCCATCGCAGGTGGAATTAACTCCCTGATAGGTTCCGGATACAGAATTTCAAACCCTTCAAATGGAATATACGACATAAAGTTTGATACGACATTTACACAAATTTATGGTATTTCTGTCAATATTATTGATGCGTATGGAAGTTCAGGAAGTGGAGTAAGCAGCGGGCAAAATCCTGATCCCACCAGAGCAGGAGCACTACTTAGGACAACAGATAATGCTCAGGTATCTTTCATCAGCAATTCCATAATCCGAATCAAAACAGGTGATCAAAATGGAGCCTTGGCTAACAGGCCATTTACATTTTTAGTAACGGGTAAATAAATTTATCCTTTATATATTTAAGAAATTTCGAATATCATAATCAGAAACCGGTTCCATATAGATAAAATAATATTGCAGTATATTATCAAGACAAGAATATCTTCGTGACCCTTATCCGCAAGTCTTGGAGTAAGAATATCCAAACCTAACAGATTTTAGAAATCTGTTAGGTTTAATAATAATGCAAATGATATACTTGAATATACCATTGTTCAAATCATTTTTGGAATAGGATTATTATCTGATCATCAAAACAGCATTGTGACATATCATTTTTTTGTAGTGAAATTAAAATTTTGGTACATAAAAGTATATCATTGCCGGATTCATTTCTATTCACTGGATTGGTTAGATTTCTTTCTAAATAAGGTTTCTCTATAATCGATTCCCCATTGTGCAATAGCATCAATTACAGGCTCTAATGTTTTGCCGAATTCTGTCAATTCATATTCTACGGTTATCGGTTTGGTATTTTTTACGGTTCTGGTAACCAAATGATTCATTTCCATATCTTGCAATTCCTTGGATAACATTTTGGAACCGATACCGGCTACTTCACGCTGTAAATCCATAAATCGCATTTTTCCACCATACAATAATGTGCCTAATATATGTATTTTCCATTTTCCTGTAAAGATATCCATACTGTCTTTCACAGCATTAATTCTAAATCTGCAAAAGCCTATAAACTGTTCTGAATCATTCATATTTTACTATTATTAATAACAAATATAGGTCAATATCTGTTTTTTTGTATACCCGCTTCCCTGTTGGAAAGCACTTTCCTGTAAGGAAGTGATATTCTTTGTTATAGATATCCTTTATACTTTTGTGATCTGCTATTTAATCAATTAAAAAAAATAAAATGATGTCAACACCAGCAAGACAAATAATAGATGAAATGTTTGCCGCATTTGCGACTAAAAATGTAGATGCCGTAATAGAAACATTTTCAAATGATGCCGAACTAATTTATCACGGTACACAGATAATGCCAGCGGCGAAATTCAAAGGAAAAGAGGAGGCAAGAATGTTTTTTGAGTTTAACATTAATGCTCTGGATGTTGTTTATTTTAATATCAATCAGTTTGTAGAACAAGGAAATACAATAATGGTTTTAGGGAACGAACATTTTATTTCCAAACAGGATGGTACCCATCTTAAAAACCAATGGGTACAGGTGTATACTATAACCAACGGCCTGATTTCCAGAATGGAGGAATTTGCGACATCTGCACAGCCGGATCAATACGGTGGTAACGCAGGAGGGCAATGATTTTAAGTCAAATAACCAATATTTTCTGGTTCTGATATATTCAATAGTAAGATCAGGGATTTAATAGAAAAATAATATGATACTAATAACAGGAGCCAGCGGTAACCTGGGCTCGGCTGTAGTTGCTCAGCTTTTAAAAACTTTGTCACCGGAAGACTTTGTTACAACATCCAGCAATGCTGCAGGTGTTGAAAAACTGAAAGCTAAGGGATTGCAATCACGATTAGCAAATTTCAGCGATCCTATTACATTGAATGAAGCATTTAAAGGAATAGATAAATTGCTCTTGATTTCCACGATGGATCAAAACCGTTACGAGCAACACAAAAACGTAGTGGATGCGGCTAAGAAACAAGGAGTGAAACAAATCATTTATACCGGTTTGGCTATAAAAGACATTCATACCTCCGCTGTTCAAGATTTGATGATAAGTCATTTCCAAACTGAAGATTACATCAAAGAAAGCGGCTTAACCTATACTATCCTGAGAAATACAATGTATGCGGATGCATTAACGCAAATTTTAGGCTCCAATGCTTTACACCAAGACATCAATCTTCCCGGTGGAACCGGAAAAGTCCCCTATGCCTTGAGAAGAGAAATAGGAGAAGCTACAGCGAATCTGTTATTGCAAGATGGTCACGAAAATAATACATATAATATTACGGGTTCAAATAGTTTGGGTTATACAGAGTTAGCTGCAGCACTGTCTCATCTTACACGAGATACAATTAAATACAATGATATTTCAGAAGATGATCTGAAAGCATTTTTGAAGCAAATCGGTTTCGCTGACTTTGCAATCTATCTGCATTCAGGCACTATTCACGATATCAAAATGGCACAATACGAAATAGAAAGCCATACGATGGAAACCTTATTGGGCCGTCCTACAGCATCTATTGAAGACATTATCAAGGAATTATTTAAAAATTAAATCATGTACAATGAAAAATTTTGTTTTATTATTAAGAGCAAACACAATTATGGATCCTGGATCTTTCACAGACCCTAAAGAAGTAGCAGACAGAGCGCAATGGTTGGAAGATGTAAAAGCGCAAGGAGTTATCAAAAACCTGGGAGGAACAATGCCTCCGATACCTGCTATGGCAAGTTCAATTTTTGCTGACGGAACGATTAAGGAAGGACCTTTCATGGAAGTAACGCACTTTTTAACAGGTTTTTTGATTATAGAATCCGAAGATTTAGAATCCGCTCAAAAAATTGCCCGATCAAACCCGATTTTGAAAGCAGGCGGAAGTGTGGAAATTAGAGAAATAATGCTTCGATAACAATAAATTTAGATAATGATATATCATTATCTAAATTTATATGAACGTAGTAGAAGATCCACTGGAAGTGTCTATTTTTAAGAGTTTTTTTTAATTAAAACAAGTAAAAAGATGAACCTAAATAAACAAAAAAATTAAATTCTTTGTTTTGGACACCATTAGGTCATTCAGAATCCAAATCATCTTCAGTTTCTTAATCATCTTTTGCCAATTCACCCCCCGCAAACGATCCAAATTCTTACCAGATCAAACCCTCCAATCAAATACAGAAAACGAATCAATAAAAGCAGCAGTAAAAAATAATCACTCATAATGATCGCAGACAATTACTCTGCATATCTGTAAAATAGGATCTACGTTAGTATAGTTTTCACTATCCTTTCTAAGGAGTTCTTCGTTGGGCAAAAAATTAAGGTAGAAGTCTTCAACTTTCTCAAAAAAAAGATGCCCGATAACTTTGTAAAGATACTGATAGGTTTCATTTTTTTCATCATTATAAGCTTCTTCTATAGCCAATCCCTTTAACGATTTTCCGAAAACAGATCTGGATAATGGAACGTGCTTTTGGAGATAATACTCCATATCAAACCAGTCATTTTCTTTAACAGGATAAAAAATAGTGACTTTAAACATCGCTTTATTGGTACTTATTATACTTTTTCACATTCAACAATGCTTGAGACTTCAGTATCAGTCTGAATGAGTCTTTTAAAAGTCAGTCCTGCTTTTTCAATCAGAACTTTGAATTCGTTCAATGTTCTTTCTTTTCCTGTGGTCATCGCCATAATATTGATATCCAATAATTTTCCGGCATGCGGAGTGTTTCGTGAATCATCAGGGATAACAGAATCAATAATCAACAGTCTCCCGCCTGTGGGCATTGCTTTATAAACATTGCTTAAAATTTTGATTGCCTCCTCGTCATTCCAGTCATGGATTACCCATTTCGTGGTATAAAGATCAGCTCCTGCAGGAATTTCTTCAAAAAAACTTCCTCCGAAAACCGTACATCTTTTTTTCAAATCTTCCGGAATGAGCAGAGCGGTCTGCTGTATTACATAAGGCTCATCGAAAATGATCCCGGTACTTTCTGAAGATGCGTTCAAAACAGCAAACATCAAAGCTCCGTTTCCTCCTCCAATATCAACCAGCGTTTTATATGATGAAAAATCGTAGGTATCTATAATCGTTTTCAGAACAGCTCCAGACATCCCAGCCATTGCTTTGGCAAGATTCATCCCAGCTTCAGGATTCTGTTTATAGTATTCCCAGACAGGGATTCCATGGGCATGTTCAAAAGGAACTTTTCCAGTTTTCACTCCATAGGTTAATTCTCCAAAAGCCGGATAGTGCTCTCCGAGATTAGCCAGAGCCCATGGTTTTACTGATCCGGGAACGTCGCTTAGTAAAACAGCTCCCAAATCATTTAGTTCAAACGCTCCGTCTTCTTTTTCGTTAAAAATGCCTACACTCGTTATTGCCCTTAATAATCGATACAAAGACTTTTCATCACATTCTGTTTCGATCGCCAGCTGTGACAAAGTTTTAGGGCCGCTAAGTAATTTATCCGCGATATCAAGCTGTACCGCTGAACGGATACAGGAAGCCACCCAATACCCGCTTATCAATTCATACATTTTAAAGGTGAGCTCCGGTTTTTGAGGTAATTTTTCCATATGGTATTGTATTTTTGTATTTTTAATTACAATAATGTGAATTTAGTATTTTATTTATAATTTTATTACTTTTAAAAAAAACTTTAACCATAAAACTCAACAAAATGTTAAAATGCAAATCAATCCTATCGCATCTTGAGGATACAGTACATTTGTGCCCATCTAAACCGGCACTTATTTACGAAAACTCAACGCTTACATTTGAAAAACTAGACATTTTTTCGAATCAATTAGCACATTATTTAAAACAAAGAGGAAATTTTTCAAATATTCCTCTTTGTTTCTGTTTAGACCAGTCTCTGGAAAAAGTAATTGCTATGCTCGCTATATGGAAAGCTGAAGGCGCTTATGTTTCCCTCGATCCACTCTATCCGGAAGCAAGACTTCAGCATGTTCTAGAAGACACAGAAAGTCCTCTCCTTATCACAACACGATCTTATGCCGAAAAATTTTCTTTTTTTAAAGGACAGATCATACTCATCGATGAACAGAAAGAGGAAATCAAACAGATGCCTGAAAGCACTCCAAAATACAACATTGCAGAAGGTATGGCTTATTTAGCTTATACCTCAGGCAGCACAGGGGTACCTAAAGCTGTAATGGCTGAACACAAGGGGCTCAATAATTTTGTAGAGCAATTTGGCATTTTTCTGGATCCTCAAAAAGAAGATACAGCCCTTACCATCTCATCATCCAATTTTGATGGTATCGTAGTGGATCTCTGGGTTCCGCTTTCAAAAGGAATGACCGTATTCCTTTATCCCGATAACAGAATGGTAGGAGAACCTCTCCTTCATTATATTCGCGAAAGTGGGATCACTATGCTACCTTATCTTCCTGTGTCTATTCTGGCAACATTACCCACTGATCAACCTATTGGAAAGCTTAGAAAAATATGTACCGGCGGAGAAGCTCCGATACCGTCGGTAATAGAATCCTGGAAGAAAAGGACAGAGCTGATAAACATCTATGGCCCCACAGAAACGACAGTAGTCGTAAGCGGATTTAAATTTGATGAAAACCATCCGATAACTACAATCGGGAAGCCTCTTCCTAATGTAGATTTTTATGTGCTGGATGATGAAATGAATCCTCTTCCCGCAAATGAAACCGGAGAGCTTTATATTGGAGGAATCCAAGTAGCAAGAGGTTATTACAACCGCCCGGATTTAACTGCTGAGAGATTTTTAGAGTATAAAACCCCTGAAAACAAAACAGTAAGAGTCTATAAAACAGGAGATTTGGTACGCCGTTTAAAAGATGATACCATAGAGTTTGTGGGAAGAGCAGACCAGCAGGTGAAAGTAAGGGGATTTCGCGTAGAACCAGCCGAAATTGAAGAAAATATCCGGCAGTCTGGTCTTGTAGAAAACTGTATCATTATCGTAAAGCAAAAAAAGGATCTAAAACAGCTCATTTGCTTTTACAAAAACAAAAAAAATAAAAATTCATATCCTGAAGATATCAGAACCTATTTATTTGAACGTCTTCCCTCTTATATGATTCCGTTTAAATTTCTGGAAGTAGAAAGCTTTCCGCTGACTGCTAATGGAAAAATTGATAAATCCGTTTTAAGTACCGATAAAGTTACAGAAGAGAAAAGAAAATTTTTTGTTGCGCCTCAAAGCCCATTACAGAATCTTTTGGCTGATGCATGGAGTGCGATTTTAGGAATAAGATCAATAGGTATTTATGATAACTTTTTCCACTTTGGTGGTAATTCAATTTTAGCATACCGTTTAGTTTCTCTTCTTCGCAGAGAATTTAATCTTTCTTTACAGGCAGCAGATTTATTTTTATACCCAAGCATTCACGAACTGGAGAATTATATTACAGAACAAGACAATCGTAATCAGACGGATGAAATAGATATTCTGGATCAGTATGATCCTGTACCGCTGTCATCGCAGCAGCAAAACTTATGGTTTATTGACAAGTTATATGGCAGTACCCCCTATAACATCGGTGTACTTTATCCTATGCATAAAGACGTTTCTTTTTCAATATTAGAAAATGCCCTGCACAGGCTTGTCAAAAAGCACAGTATACTAAGAACCACTATAGAGGAAAAGGATAATCACCCATACGTTTCGGTAACTAATGCAGACCACTGGTTATTGCATACACAGCACAGTTCAGACAATATAAAAAACCTTGTCACTATACCTTTTGACCTTCAGAGGGACTATATGCTCAGAGCCTATATTATTTATGATTCAAACACGGCCGTTTCTTTATTATTGGTAATGCATCATATGGTTACAGATGGCTGGTCTATGCCGCTAATTGCTCAGGAAATTAATACATTATATCAAGAGATCATAAACAATAAAGCAGGGGAAAATTTTAATCCGATCATAGAATATAAACACTATGCAGTCTGGCAGTCTAAGCAGAATATAGGGGACGGAATTACTTTTTGGAAAGAATATCTCGAGGATGTTCCTGTACTGCAGACAGCTCATGATTTCAAAAAATTACATAATCATGTTGATTCGGGAGAACAGTATCAATTTGAAATTGATGAAGAACTTACTGAAAACCTTAAAAAAATTTCAGAAGAGCAGTCTGCTACTTTATATATGACACTGCTTTCTGCATTCAGCCTATTGATGCAGTATTACAGCGGGCAGCAGGACATCTGTATTGGAAGCCCGTCTGCCAACCGGCCGCATCCTTTTGATAAAACAATCGGCTATTTTGCGAATATGCTTCCCATCCGCATTAAAATCGATGGAAACCCTGCATTTGTCGATTTTTTACAACAAATCCGAAATATGATTCCACAGATTTTCAGGCATCAGGGAGTTCCTATAGACATTATAATAAGCCAAGTAATTAAAGACCGTTTTGCAGGGCACAATCCATTATTCCAGAATATTTTTGTCCTGCAGGATCCTGTAGAAACGTCCGAAAATTCATTTCCTGTACAGACTGAAAAAGTACAATGGATTCATAACAAACGTATAAAATTTGATCTGCAGTTTGAGGTTCTTCAGACTGATGGAAAATTAAAAGTAAACATTGATTATTCTGATGCTTTATTTAAAAAGCAGACGATCATGGAAATGGCAGCAAGATTCCGGTATCTGCTGCAATCGATAACTTTAGATCCTAATCAAAAAATTGGGGATATTGACTTGTATTCTGCTGTATCTGAAAAAAAAATCGAAACTCAAAAACAGATTGAAATTCCCAAAACACTCGTACAGATGTTTGAAGAACAGGTGCAAAAAACACCGGATAAAACAGCCTTGATAATATCTGGAATAAGTATTTCTTACCGCAGTTTAGATGAGAAATCAAGTTGTGTTGCAAACCATCTCATTCATCTAGGAATTAAAAGAGGTGATTTTGCGGCCTGTTATCATGAACAATCTATTGAGCGGATCATCAGCTTATTAGGAGTTTTGAAAGCCGGTGCAGCCTATGTTCCTTTAGACACCACCTATCCGATGGAGAGAATTAAGCTCCTTCTGGAAGATACTCAACCCAAAGTTATCATCGGATCAGCAAAATTCAGTCAGATAAAAAGGGAGGTCAACCAGCCGGTATATTTCATTGAAGATCTCCTCAAAAACCGATCTGAAACTATACTGCAGAGTTATTGCAGTACCCACACCCATACTGATCTCGCCTATGTCATTCACACTTCCGGAACTACGGGAATGCCTAAGGGAGTTCTTATTGAGCATCAGTCATTGGGAAATTTTATCACAGAATACGGTAATCTTCTTGACATTAGTGAAGAAGACAGAACGCTCCAGTTCTCGCCTTATAATTTTGACGGATCAGTCATAGATCTTTGGATTCCGCTTACTAAAGGAGCTACCGTTCATCTCTATCCCAATAACAAACTGCTTGGAGAGCATTTATCTGAATTTCTTTTCCTTCATGCAATTACAGTCATTCCATTCATCTCTCCTTCAGTACTTTCTACCCTATCTCAAACTTTTGATCTTCCTTCCATAAGAGTAATTGGCACCGGAGCAGAAACATGTCCTTCACAGGTGAGCCAACATTGGAAGCCGCTTGTAAAACTGGTGAATATGTACGGTCCTACAGAAACGACAGTAGCTGTCAATGAATTTGTATTTGATGATATTCATCCTGATCATACGATTGGTACAGCAATTAACAATATGCGTCTTTATGTTTTGGATCAATATCTCCGAAAGGTTCCTGCCGGGGTCACTGGTGAACTTTATATTTCGGGAATCCAGCTTTCGAGAGGATACCTGAATCAGCCGGAACTTACCGCAGAGAAATTTATTAAAAATCACTTTATAAACGAAGAAAGTAACATTTACAGCAGAATGTATAAAACTGGAGATCAGGTGAAAACATTATCTGACGGTATGCTTGAATACATTGGAAGAAGCGATCATCAGGTGAAGGTGAGAGGATACCGGATCGAACTTGCTGAAATCGAAAATGCACTGTTGCAGATCAAAGGAATAAAAAATGCAAAAGTACAGGTTCATAAAGCGTCAGAAACCATAAAATCATTAAGAGCATTTGTAACCGGGGACTCTCATATTTCCAATATTAGAAGTGAATTGAGCAGAAAAATCCCTACCTACATGGTTCCGAATGAAATTTTCACCGTCGATATAATCCCCCTAAAATCAAACGGAAAAATAGATATGGAAGCCCTTGCCTCTCTGGCACAACATAAGACCGCGGCACCATTAGAAATGGAAGATGAACCTTGCAATGAATACGAAAAAGTCATCAAAGAGATATGGACTGAGGTACTGGAATGTAGAATTCCAGGTATGGAAGACGATTTTTTCCATCTTGGCGGGCATTCTTTGTTACTGACCAAAATGTATAATAAGCTTTTCAAAAAATTTCCAAATACCATTACTCTCAGTGAATTGTATACCAACAGTACGATCAGAAAACAGGCTTTATTAATTGAAGAAAGAGAGAAGAATCCGCATACTCTACATTATGGGCTGGGAAAAGATCCTTTAAGTGATGAAATACGAAAAGACGCTGATGTAAAGCATGAAAAATTCAAATTCAATATTTCAATAAAAGGAAATTTTGAAAATCCTGAAGAAATTTTACTGACAGGAGTAACAGGGTTTGTAGGAGTAAATATGCTTGTGGAATTATTGAAATCCACCGCTGCAGATATTTATCTTTTAATTCGTGCAGATGATGAACGTGCTGCTGAAAAAAGATTATTAAAAGCGATGGAGGATCAACTCATTCCTTTAGAAATGTATGATAAGAAAAGAGTTATATTACTGCCAGGAGATCTTACAAAGCCATTTCTGGGCCTTACTCCTCAGAAATACGAGGATCTTACTAAAACCATCGATGTCGTACATTATGCCGGAAGCGCGGTAAACTTTATCCAGCCTTATTCCTACATGAGAGCTGCCAATGTAGATGCTTTACATACTATGATTCAGTTTGTAACAACGTACAAGTTGAAACAATTATCTCTTTTATCTACTGTAGGGGTTTTTAGCTGGGAACATTATTTTACCAAACCTGCAATGATCATGGAAAATACAGACAGCACATCTGCTTTTAAATATTTAAGCAGGGATATGGGCTATATACAGAGTAAATGGGTCATGGAACAGGTTGCTCAGGCAGCTATACGACAGGGTGTCCCCATAGTTATTTTCCGGTTAGGATATGTATTCTGCCACAGCTTAACAGGTGCTACAGCACGGTATCAATGGTGGGGACTTTTAGTAAAAACCTGTATCCAATTAAAAGCTTACCCCATATTAATTGACCAGAAAGAAGAATTGGTGATGGTCGATTTTGTAAGCAAAGCAATTGCTCATATTGCTAAAAATTCAGACTCTATAGGAGAGATATTTCATTTAAGTCCTGAAGCCGAAGATAATATGACGGTAATGGAATTTTTTGAACTCCTGCATACCGAATTGAACTTTGATCTGAAGCCCATTCCTTATCTTGAATGGAGGGCTCTTTGGGAGAATGATGAGAACAGCCCGCTCTACCCGCTTTTGAGTTTGTTTAAATTTCCTGCTTATGATCATAAATCCATTATTGAAATTCATCAGAATACCCCGGATTTTGATATCAGCAACACCAATAGATTCTTAAAAGGAAGTTCAATTGAGAATACAAAAATAAACCGTGCTACAGTAGAAGCATTCTGTAAATATTTAGGAGTTCTTTAATATCGGAATACTTGATATGAAAAGAGCTATCATAAAAGATTTGTGAGGAAAAAAGGGAATAAATTAACTTTTCAGTTAAAATACTTACTTTAATTAACGCATTCGCTACACAATGATATATTTAACAATAAAAACTAAAAAAAATTAACACAATTCACAAACAATTAAAACAAATAATGACTTATGTCACTTGTTCTGATCTATACAATTTTGTATAAAAATTATATAAATAAGGCTGATAATCTGGTCAAATTGGCCAGATTATTATGCATTACACCAAACAATACTTTCCGGTTCAAAATAACCATCTATCATCAGGTTCTAAAAATATAAGGGATAGATCCTGTAAAATAGATGAAATAATCCTGAAAAACGTTGATATAGCAAAACACACCTATTCAAAAGTATTTACATGGTCAACCAATGGTAAAAGAGAAATTACTTGAAAAACCTTCTGAAAAACAAAAAATCCTTACTTTTGGAAGTAAGGACTATATTGAGTAACTGACAATTTTTTTTAAAAACCCAGCTGTCAGATAAAGCTGTTACACTGAATTCAAACCGGAAATTTCATTTATTTTTTTTAACTTTATTTAATTTCCGTTACAAACTGTTCTATCGGTTGTCTTACTTTTTTCAATGGAAACAGCCAGTCTTCATCTGTTTTACGCCTTCCCAAAGCCAGCAATGTTACAGACCTTAATCCCTTTTCTCTCAGTTTCAAAAACTCATCCAAACCCTCTTTATTGAAACCTTCCATTGGAGTTGCATCCACCCCTAACTGAGCCGCCGCCACAATTGCGACCCCCATACCGATATGTGCTTGTTTTGCAGTATGGTGGTACTGTTCTTCTTCGGTGAAAGTAAGAAACAATTGTTTCAAACCAGCTACGGTATCTGCAGTGGCAGTATTGGACACCCCTCTTTCATTATTTGTGTAGTTGTACACGCTATCAATTTGTTCATCTGTAATCTTATCCCAAGACGTAAAAACAAGCAGATGCGAGCTTTCTATAATCTGTGGCTGTCCAAAAGCGATAGGCTGAATCTGTTTTTTGATTTCCGGATTACTTATTTTGACAATATGAAAAGGCTGCAGTCCTGCGGAAGTTGGCGCTAATCTCGCGGCTTCAATAATTTCGTTTACAAGAGCTTCGTCGAGTTTTTCTCCGGTCATTCTTTTGGTGGCATATCGCCAGTTCAATGCTTCTAAAATGTTCATTATGTATTGATATTTTATTTTAATTGATATACTTCTTTTAGAAATTCGTTAAGCGGAGCCGTAGGTCTTCCCAATAACTTTTCTAAAATATCGCTTTTTATTTCGTACTGATGATTTTTGATGTCAGCAACTGTTCCGCTCAAAAGATAAATTGGAAAATCAGGAACACCCGCTTCTTTCAAAATATCATGAAAAGCATCTGCATCTGCGTTTATATATTGAATTTCTTTACCCGTAATTGCCTGTAATCCATTGGCAATGTCATGATATGAATAAACATTACTCCCGGTAATGTCATAAGTTTTATTTTCGTGCCCGTCCTGAAATAATAAGTTTGCAGTTGCTTCGCCTATTTCTCTACGAAGCGCGTAGGGCACTTTCCCATCGCCACCAGGCAAAAATATCCCCTGTTCAACTATTTTTTCTCCGGCAATAAGAGGAATGGCATCTGCATACATGGTGTTTCGCAGAAAAGTATAAGTCAAACCTTTTTCTTTGATATAGTCTTCAGTTTGAAAATGGTCAATCATCAAATCTTTAACATGAGAAGTTTGAATATCCCTGATTCCAAGACCTGTGTAAACAATGTGTTTAATATCTGTTTTCAGAGCGGCATCTACTACATTTTTATGTTGTTCAAACCGGTTCTGTTCCATTGTAGAAATCAGTACCAACTTCTCAATACCTGCAAAAGCAGTTTCCAAACTAGCAGGATCATCAAAATTACCCATCCGAACTTCTACTCCTTTTATTTTTAGTGATGATGCTTTCTCTTCATTTCTTGCTAAGGCAACAAATTTATCTGGGGCCGTGATTTTCAACAATTGATCGATTACACAGGATCCCAGATTTCCTGTTGCGCCTGTAATTAGAACCATATATTAACTTGTTTTTTAATTGTAGTGAAGCATCTTATATAAATGCATAAAATAAATGTAAATTAAACTTTTATACTCACTGTCCTCCGGCATTTCCGCCGTATTGCTCGGGTTGTGCGGAAGTAGCAAACTCTTCCATACGGGAAATTAACCCATTCGTTACGGTGTAAACCTGTACCCAGCTATTTCTGATATGAGAGTTATCCTCATTGGAAATAAAATGCTCGTTTCCTAGAACTACGACCTTATTGCCTTCCTGAATAAATTGAGTTTTATTGAAGTACACCACTCGAAGCGCATTGATGTTAAATTCAAAAAACATACGAACACCTTCTTTTCCTTTAAATTTTGCTGCAGGCATTATTTGGGTACCATGATAGATACATACCGCATCATCACTGAATGTTTCAACGATTCCGTCTATGTTTTGACTGGCAAATTCCTCAAACATCTTATCGATAATTATTCTAACTTCTGTTGTCATATTTTGTTATTTATATTGTGGATCTCTGTATATAATTTTCAACAAATTTATAAAGATGAAAAGTTAAAAATAGCATCAGTTTCCATCTTGAAAGTAAGTGTGATATTAGAAAGAAACGTATTAATTTCACTTAATAAGAGATTCAAGTATGGAAAAACAAAATGATACATTCTGCAGATTCAGAATAAATGCTGTAAAGGATAGTATGGAAATATTAAAAGGCAAATGGAAAATACATATCATCTTATGACACGTGCCGTTTTAAATACAAGCCTATTACTGTTGAATATGATTTAACCAATTTTGGAAGGACTCCAGAACCTTTTATTGATACTATCGCACAATGGGGTATCGACTACAGAGAAACTCTTTTCGGTAAAAAAGAATTTTAATAATCCGGGGGCAATAATATATTTTAATGTACCAAATTATATTGCAGAAAGTTCGGCTGAATGAGACAACCTGTATATCGTTGTCTTTTTTTACAGCCATAAAAAAATCTTTATCAAAATTTTATAATCTGACATTCAGTATCCGATATGGTAAGCGTAACAAGCTTATTCTGAATGAAATAAGCAGTCTGAAATTTTCTCAATATTAATCTGTGATACCCTGTCAGAATTTTAAACAAAAAAAATCCCGCATTAACGGGATTTGAATTACTTATATTTAGATTTATTTGATCTCTACAGGAACTGAGATTTTATCCCAATCCATTGTGAATCCTTTACTGTTTATTTTATACACTAAAGTTTCCTGTGTTGCTGGTAAAGCTTTTGTTTTTACATCTACACGTAAAGCATCTTTTGCTTCTTCGTATTTATAAGCACCCCATTGTTTTGGCTCTTTGTTAAAAATCGCGGTCCAGGTTCCGCTTTTTTTAGGGATCAGGAAAAAGCTGTATTTACCTGCAGGCAGCGGTTTACCCTGAACGGTGATGTTTTTATCCGTTTCGAAAGTCGTTGCTTCATTGGCACCTGCACGCCAAACTTTATCATAAGCTTCCAAACCGCCCCAGATGGTACGTCCTTTTACAGAAGGACTGCTGTAGGCAATGGTAATGGTTGCATCTTTAATTTTCCCCGTTGCAGTAGCCGGAGGGCTGGCAGGTTTTTTAGTGTCCTGGGCAAATGCATTCACTGACATCGTCATTGCAGCAAAAAGTACAGTAACAGATTTGATCATTGTTTTCATAATATAATTGTTTGTTGTTTGTTGTTTGTTGTTTGTTTACGAATTTACTGCTTTCGGCTTATAAAACAATAACCCCATTGCCGAAAATATAATGACGGCCGCTGCCCCAATGACGTTGAGCCAAAGGAAAGAAACGATATCGAAGTTATAAACGGCAATAACCACGATTTCTGATAAAATGGCAGCAATAAATACATTTGAGCCGGTAATTTTTTTATAGTAAAATGCGACCAGAAAAATGCCCAATATCGGGCCGTAGAAAAGAGAACCCAATACATTCACCGCTTCAATAAGGGAACCCATCTGAGTAGCAAACATGGCTACACCGATTGAGAAAACACCCCAGGCTAAAGTATGCAGGCGGCTGTACTTCAGTTCCGTGGCATCATCAGGAATTTCTTTTTTAAATATCAAATGTACATCTTTTAATGAGCAGGCGGCAAGGGAATTCAGCGCTGCAGAAATGGAACCCCAGCTGGCCAGAAAAATGACGGCAAACAGTAAACCGATCATCCCTACAGGCAAGGTATTTTTCACGAAATACAGGAAAATATAATTGGTATCCGTTTTCTCCGCATTATAGTTTGAATGATTGATTGCTTCCTCTACCCTGCCGTGCAGTGCTTTTACCTGAGTTTGAGTGTTTTTAAAATCCTCAATTCTTTTGTTAAGCTGAGGAGAATGAGTTTCTTTCAGTTTTAGAATTTCTTTCGATTCTGCATTAAATTGTATTTGCAGATTCTGATGTTCTTTTTCAAAAACCGCAGCCTGTTCAGGTTGTGTTTCCTTTAAATGTTGATAAGAACGTTCATTAAAATAAATCGGAGCCGGTTTTAGGGAAAAGAATGCGAAAAGCAAAGCACCGATCAGGAGAATAGCAAACTGCATCGGAATTTTAACCAATCCGTTCAACAGCAAGCCCATTTTTGCATTGGTATTGTCTTTCGCAGTAATATATCGCCCAACCTGGCTCTGGTCTGTTCCAAAATAAGAAAGTGCCAGAAAAAAACCGCCAATCAGTCCGCTCCAGATATTGTATTTATCCTTCCAATCGAATTCTGTGGTGATGACATTGAGCTTTCCGGATTTCCCCGCCAGATAAAGCGCATCCTTAAAACCAATTCCATTCGGCATATTCTGAATAAGCAGATATCCTGCAAAAGCCATGGTTCCCAGAATAATAAGAAACTGTAGTTTTTGGGTGTGAGCGATCGCTTTTGCACCGCCAACATAGGTATAAATCAACAGAATACCTCCTGTTAAAACATTGGTTAAATAAATGTTCCAGTTTAAAACGCTTGACAAGATGATACTCGGAGCGTAAATGCTGATCCCTGTTGATAATCCTCTGGAAAAAAGAAAAAGCAGTGAAGTGAGTACCCTTGTTTTTTTATCAAAACGGTTTTCTAAATATTCATAAGCAGTATAAACATTTAAGCGCTGAAAAATCGGGATGAAAGTGATGCAGATCACAATCATCGCCAAAGGCAACCCAAAGTAATACTGAACGAAACGCATGCCGTCTGTATAAGCCTGCCCCGGTGCTGACAAAAATGTAATGGCACTTGCCTGCGTAGCCATAATCCCTATCAGCACAATGTACCAGGGCATTTTGTTATCTGCTTTCAGGTAGGATTCGTTGCTTTTTTGGCCACGACCGATGAATACGCCGTAAACCACCACTGCAACCAGTGTAACAATAAGAACGGTCCAATCTATACTACTCATGCCCAGGATTTAGTAAACCAATAATAAAATACGATCTGCAATACTAATGCAGCTGCTAATAATACGTACCAGGTATTCCAATTTTTAAGTTGATTGTTCATTAGTTTTTCTGTGCAGATAAAAAGTTAAAAAATAAACGTGCCGCCCCAATATTTCCCGCAGGCAGCTGTCTGAAAAATGCCAACGGTGTATAGATAAAATTACCCTTTCCGTATTGGGCATATAAAGTAGATCCCTGCAGAGGCTCTTCACCGGTATCGTGCATTTCAAAAAGCGGTTCATACGCTGCATCCCATTGAGCTGGGAAATAGGCGCCACGCTCCTGTACCCAATCTTTAAAATCGTCCGCAGTAATTTTGTTCGGGAAGTTCAGTAATTTATGATTTGGATTTAAAAAGGTAACCGCAGCATTTTCTTCGGTAACCCTCTTGTTGGCAATACTGAAATTGTACATTCCCAATTGGTCAACGGTTGTATCCTGGTTGGTGTTATACTGCATCACCAGATTACCTCCGGCTTTTGTATAAGACCATAAAAAAGGCATCCAGCGGCCCAGCTTTTTCTCTGTATTATTGGCACGAACACCCAATACGATGGCATCATATTGCGATAGCTTGTTTTGACTGCCGTTTCCAGCAGATTCATCTATGTTGCCATAAAAATCTTCGTCTTTCAGGACCTCTACCTGAATACCTGCCATGCGTAGGAACTCAGGAATGAAATCGCCCGCTCCTTCTATATATCCCACTTTTTTAAACTTCGCCTGAATATCGCCTTTCATTACGGTTACCGTTGCAGGCGCAAAATATTGTAAAGAAGGTAAATGCGGGTACTGAATTAATATTTGTTTTTTATTATACGTGACTCCATCTGCAACAAAATTGGCATCCAGTTGCAAGCGGGATGAATGTATTGCGGCAAGCTTGGTTTTTGGAATAACGTAATCGATAGTAGTATCTTTTCCATTGAGCGAGCTTACATCAGCGCCGCCTAAACGTTCTCCGTTATACATCAGGTTTAGTGTACCGTTACTGAACTTTTTGCTGGAATTCGCCTTAACATTTAAACTCAAATGTAAGTCTTCATTTTCTTTGACCACATAAAGGGGTTGCGTAAATTTCAGTTCCAATGCAGGAACAATACGCAAGCCTTCGACTACATCACCACGCACCGGATCCAATTTCTTGAAAGATAAAGGAAGTTTAACCTGAAACTTTTCCGAACCGATTTTTAAACCAACCCAAACATTCAGTGGTGATTCTGCCTCAGGCAAACCGATTAAAGTATCACTTGGAACAGAGAAAGTTGCTGCGTTCGTTGGAGATTTCGCCAGCCAGTAAGGTTCTGTGAGTGCGGCATCTGAAGGAATCTGAAGGTCATGCTGAATGGTAATTAAAGAATCTTTTGACAGTTTTCTGTTGAAACTTTCTGACTGATTTAACCATTGTACATTTTCTACAACAACAGGATCTGAAGCTCTTGAAATCAGATTTAACCTGAAATTGTAATGATCCCCCGCAACCGCTTCAGCCTGATTGGTCACTACCTCGCCCATAAATCCCGCACAGCTTAAAATGATTTTATCGAGTGCCGCAATTTTATCTTTTTTTAGATCTATATCTTTTAGCGCCATGACCTTTTTTCGCAAAGCAAGCAAAGCGCGCAAGCTGAGATCAGGATTGTTGAAATTGAAAGTTGAAATAATTTGATCTAATGATTGGTCAATATCAGCGCTTCCTTGTGAAGTCCAGGTTTTAGTTACTCCGTCAAAAAGTGTTGCTTTTGCAGGCTCGCCAAGAACGTGGGCAAAATATTCTGTTCTGATGCCGGCTACAGACTGTGTTCCCGCCCCCTGGCTTTTATGTAAACTTCTGCTTAATCCAGCCAGTTCACCATAGCCCATTCCCAGTTGTGCATCATATTGCCCAACGGTAACTTTCAGTTGATTTTCAGCGGTCGTATTGACCCCACCAAAGCGGAAAGTATTCCACAGTACACGTTTTGGCTGCCATGCATTAACATATTTGAGTTGATCCGGGAAAGCCGTTTTATCGCCTGCCAGCTTAAAAGCTTTTTCCGCCACCACAGCCGAAGCCGCATGTTGTCCGTGACCTGCCGCAGCAGTGGGAGGAAAACGACAAATGATCACATCCGGACGAAATTGACGGATCACCCAAACGACATCCGCTATAATGCTATTTTCATCCCATTGTTTAAAAGTATCAGTCGTATTTTTACAGAACCCGAAATCAATCGCCCGGGTAAAAAACTGTTGGGCGCCATCTAACTTTCTTGCTTCTAAAAGCTCATGCGTTCTGATTAAACCCAATGCAGCCCCTTGTTCTGTGCCCAATAAATTCTGACCACCATCACCTCTGGTTAAAGACAAATAGCCCGTTTCTACATTTTGGTCGTTGATTAACCAGGAGAGCAATCCTGTATTTTCATCATCAGGATGAGCCGCAAGGTATAAAACTTTAGGCAGCTGTTTAAGCGTTTTGAGTTCGCGGTAAATTTCAGATGATTTGGAAGGCCGAACCTGCTGGGCCGAACAAAAAACCGTATAAAAGCCAAGAATAAATACAGTGCTTACTTTTTTGAACATTTGAATTTGCTTTGCAGGGCAAATATAAGTAAATCATCTTTCTTTCAACCTTAAAAGATTTAAACTGTGAATTTCACAAAAAAAGCTGTTTAATTTTTTTATTAAACCAAAAAAGCCACAAAAGATTGAAACACATAAGTGAGCTTAAGAGAATATCCTGGCGCAAAATAAGTCCACATAAGTTTTAAAAAATCTTTGATTTTTTTCTTCAGTGTACTTTTATGCTGTATTATTTTAAGCTTTCTAAAGTGTACTAAAGTGTTCCAAATAATAGATTGTATGAATTTCATTGTGTTGGAAGAATTGGAAACCTGTAAAAGTGTAAACAGGTTTTTTATAAAAATGTTAATGCTACTTCTTATATCAATAAACCAGATTGATGATAAAACATACAGTACTCAATAGATCATGTTTGAAATTATTTTTTGATTAAAAAGATAAACGCAAAGTTCATTAATGATTCCGCTTTATTGTAAGTAGGCAAAGTGATGCGACTTTGTCGCTGATGAAGCGGTATGCGTGTACACCCACTTCGACGAATCAACGAAGTTGATTCTGTCCTTTGTTCTCTTACAATCAACAGTTTCAAAAATGAAAACTTTGCGTCAGAAAAACACATCATCATTATATTAATCACCTTTATCAACAACTCTCAATCTTTTTTATCCTGAATTGGTTTCAGCCATTTTCTTTTCTCTCCTTCTTTGAAGAATAAGATGGGCGGCGTCCAGCATTTTAACCGTATGAATGTAGGGCATCACGATATTTCTTTCCGGTAGATTTTCATAGACGCCCATTGAGAAATAGACGATTCCGGACATAAAATAATCAAATTCTTTGAGGGTGTATTCCCTGAATGCTTTTTTGAAAACCAGCAGAGGATTCCGGTATTCCTTCTCCGAAAGCAGGCCAAGAACCAACGGAGAAATCTTCTCCGGCTGGTTATTGACAGCCCATTTCCTTTCCTTCAGCATGATGAGATACCCTGCCCGGATCAGCGACCAAATCGACTGATGAAACTGAAAGATAACCGCCGGATCTTCATTGATCCAACTATTCCTCTTTACCGCATAATTAATCATTTTGCTTAGTATTTCTTTGGAAACATCCAGCTCATTGAACTGAAAGAAGGTTTCCATCAGCTGCAACCCGGAGTGCTTTTTATCTGCCCGAAACCGGGGAGCAAAATCTGTTTTTATCTTTTTCATTGTTTGTATTTTTTATTGTTGAAATTTTTCTGAATCATTAAGATTTTTTAAGGGTTTAAGAATTATTAAGGGCATAACTGAAGCTATTTTTAAGCGAGATGCTTTATCCATCTTTGATGGAACTTCACTTATCTTATCATCTTCATTCTTCTTAATGGTTTATATTTTTTCATGAGTTTGTATTTTTTTTATAAATGTAAGAAAAGAAATTTAATTACGGTCGATCGACCGTAATTTTTTATTATTTAATTATTTCATTTGCTCTATGACAGATATAAACGAAAAAATTTGTTTATACATTACAAAAAAATGGTTGATACCTTGGCTTCAAGAAGGCAAGTCACAAAATTCTTTTGCCAAAAATCATGGTGTAGAAGAAAGTACCATTAGAAAAATTAAAAGTGAAGAAACTTACAGAATACCCGTTGAAACACTTTTTAAAATATGTGAAGCAAGAAAAATTAGTTTATCTGATTTCTTTAAACTTATAAATGAATAATCCTGACGAGAGTTGGGATTTTTTTTGTGATGAAATTTTCAAAATCTTTAAGAAATTCCGTAAAAATACTGATTGAAAATTTCAACGTGGTTTTTATTTTTGTTGTTTACGGAAAACCGTAAGATAATATAAGTATTCATTTATAATTTTGACTTAGTTAACAATAAAACTTTAATATTCGTATAATTAATTTATTAAAAACCATGAAACCAAGAACATCCTTACATATAATCAATTATGATCTTCCTGGACATTTGTCAGACCTTCTTAATCAAGAAGTAAATAATATCAAATACCATGAAATCGATACCACAGAAAAAAGAGAAGCTAAGCTAAAACAGATTCAAGAAAAATTGCTATGGCAAGAAGTAGAAATCAGTGATTTCAAAGTTATAGATCATAGATCTGAAAAAATTAAAATTAACCAATCGTGGGAGAATCCTTTTCCTGTGAATACAGAAGAAGAAGTATTTTTTATAACACTTGAAGCAGAAACGACAGGAAGCTCTGAATTATTTAATTATTCTCCGGTATCTTTTCAAATTGATTCTTCTATGGATCCCAATATATATGATCCAACTGATAATAAAATTGTTCTGGAACTGAAGTCAAAAACATTGGATAAAAAAGAAATTATTAACCAAGCAAATAAAACTTTAAAATTAACAAAATCTTTTATAGAAAGCAATAATCACTGGATTAATGATTATAATAGATCATTTATAAACACAATAATAGAACGTTTTAATAAAAAAGCTGACGAAATAGAAAGATTATATTCATAAATAATAAAATTCCCACTATACACAAATTCTTTCTTGCGGTTTCAATATTATTCTGCTCTCCGAAATTTCCTGACTTTGGAGCAAGTTTAAAGCTAATGACCTTAATTTACCAGCCCAAAGTCAGGAAATTTTACAGTATAGAGGGAATTTATTTCTCGAATTTCACATATTTCAAAAATTAAGAATAAATATTATTTATATAAGAACTAAATATCATTTTAATTTCATGTTTTTTGTCAAACAAAACTGAATAGGCTAATAAGAATAAGGAACATTAAAACTATAAGTCTTAGAATTATATTATTCGAAAAACCAGTTATCATCAAATAGTATTTTCGATTAATTTACATTATACGAATTAACATTGGGGTCAGAAAGTAACGGTGGTAATTTTTGTACCTTTGCAAAATGTTTTACAGAAGAAAGATACTATTATCGTTGATCCAAGTTTTTGGAAATGAGTTGGAAAAAATTAGTTTACAAAAACTTTTATTTCTCTTCATGCAACATAAGCAAAATCCAGAATATGATTTCGTACCTTATAAATACGGATGTTTTTCTTTTTCAGCAAATGCGGATTTAAATGCTTTGTGTAAAAAAGATCTTTTAGAAGATTTAGATTCATTATATAGAATAACCGAGGATATTGACTATTTAAATGTTTTAAAGCCCTTAGATAAGAAAAGAATGTTAGAATTAAAAGAAACTTATGGAATGATGAGTAATAATTCTTTAATGAAACATACGTATATTAATTATCCTTTGTGGGCTATTAAAAGTATTGTTGCCAAAAAAATACTTGATGAAAAATTCTATCAGAGGGTTCTAAATGCTATTCCTAATAATGATAAAACCATATTATATACAATTGGATATGAAGGTATTTCTCTTGAAGAATATTTAATTCGATTAATTAAAAATGATGTTAAAATTTTGGTTGATGTCAGACGAAATCCATTAAGCATGAAATACGGGTTTAGTAAAACATCACTTTCAAAATTTTGTAATGCTCTGGATATCGAATATGTTCATTTTCCAGAAGTTGGTATTGAATCTGAAGACAGACAGGAATTAAACACTCAAGAAGATTATAATAAATTATTCGAAAAATATAAACAAAATAATCTAACTAAGACTATTGATATTCAAAATAAAATACTAAATTTATTAATAGAGAAAAAAAGAATTGCATTAACTTGCTTTGAGGCAGACATTTGTCAATGCCATAGAACTCATTTAGCAGAAGCTCTTTCTTTAAATCCTATTTTTTCTTATGAAGTAAAACATATTTAATAATGGCCAAAACAAAAGTTCTAATTGCAGTAAAGACATATCCTGCAATTTCTGTAAAATATGATGAACTTGTATGTACAGCTGGATTTTTAGAAGATGGAACTTGGATCAGAATATTTCCCATTCAATTTAGAAAAAAATCATTTGGAGAACAATATAAAAAATATGATTGGATCGAAATAGATCTAGTTAAAAACACAAGTGATTTCAGAAATGAAAGTTATAGACCTGTATCATACGATACAGAAATAAAAATACTTGAGCATGTAGACACCAAAAGTAATTGGCTTTTGCGTAAAGAAATTGTTTTCAAAAATAAAATCTATTATGATATAGATGAATTAATAGCTGAAGCAAAAGATAGAGATACTATGACATCATTAGCTGTATTTAAACCAACAGAAATTATAGATTTCACAATAGAAGAAGTTGAAAGAGATTGGGATAAAAAAAAGCTTGAGAAACTTAAACAAGAGAGAAGTAGTAATCTATTTGCACAAGAAGATGAAGACTTATTTGAAGTTGTAAGAAAACTCCCTTATAAATTTTCTTACATTTTACGAGATTCTAAAGGAAAACAAAGTAAAATGATGATAGAAGACTGGGAAATTGGTCAACTTTTTTGGAATTGCCTCGCAAGGCATGAAGGAAGTGAGTCAAAGGCTGTTGAAGATGTTAAAAATAAATATCTTAATGATTTTGCTAAAACTAAAGACTTACATCTTTTTCTTGGAACATCACAGCTCCATCATCTTACAGGGAGAAATCCATTTATGATTATTGGAACTTTTCATCCAAAATTTGAACAACAATTAAGATTATTTTAAATAAAACAGACAATATTTGAAAAATTTACTCAATCTAGTAGATCTGTTAACTTCAGAGTTTTCGTTTCAATCAAACAAAGGAAAAAACTACTCTCCGAAGTATCTTGACTTTGAAACAAGTTTAAAGAAATAACCTTATTTACCACCTCAAAGCCAGAAGACTTTCCACACCACAGCACAATATTTGAAAAATGATTACTACCAATCATTTCTCTTTATCACTTATATCCTATTTTTGTAAAAAAACTAATGGACAAATTAAGTTTTCTGGAAGTTATTGCTGCGATGGCTGTTTTTGTATCGCTGCTGCTTGCCGTATTTTTATTAACGGTAAAAACAGAAAGAAAACTGGAAAACAGATTATTTGCAGCATTCCTTATCATTAATGCCATTGATATCAGCGGAATTTTTATGCATCTTTTTGTGGATAGCTATAATCTGAAGGCTTTCAAAATATCTGCGTATTTATTGGTCATGCCTCTTTTCTATCTGTATGTGAATGCCGTTTGTTATTCAGATTTCACCTTAAAAAGAAAGCATTTACTGCATCTTATTCCTTTCATTGTGGTCAACTTAATTTTAGTTCCAAGGCTTTATCTGGCAGAAGGTGCCGCTAAAGAACAGTTCTTTACAACGATGTGGAACTCTCCTGAAATGTTTGTGTATCAGCTCATCGGAGAACTGCAGTTTTTCTTTTATATCATTGCCGTATTCATGATACTCAAAAGATACAAGAAGATTTATCTTGAAAACTATACGAATCCCAACACTTTGCTGTACAAATGGCTGTTTCAGCTTACCCTCATTTTCTTATTCATCCATGTCTGTATTATTTTTAAAAATATCATACGATATACCGCATACAACGATCTGTTTATCTGGCTGCATATTCTGGCAGGCACTTCCTTTTTATTGGCGGCCTGCTGGTTTATCTTAAAGGCATTACATTATCCTGAGCTTTTTCGCAGAATTGATTCTACCTTACAACCGACAAAAGATTTTGCCGAAACGCTGGAAACTGAAAATACAACCGACGAAACAAAAAGTTTTCAGATCGAACAGCTTAAAAAATTCATGGTTGAAAAAGAACCTTTCTTAGAACCTTCATTAACGATTCAGGAACTGGCAGATCAGGTGAATATTCCTGTTCGTGAGTTGTCTGTCTTAATTAACCATCACCTCAATCAGCATTTTTTTGATTTTGTGAATGAATACCGCGTTAAAAAAGCAATGACTATGCTGAAAGATCCCACGAAAAAAGAATATACAGTATTAGAAATATTATATGAAGTGGGTTTCAATTCAAAATCTTCTTTTCATACCTCTTTTAAAAAATACACGAACACAACGCCAACAGCATTCAGAAATAACTGACAATTAACCCATTGTAAATAATCGAACTTTGGTTTTCAGATAATCGGACTCATTTTAATCCAAAAAATGAGTCCGACTTTTTTATACGGACTTTTTTCAGGATTCTCCACAGCATATTTGCATCAGATTATCAATATCAAATTAAAATTCTGACCATGAAATATGTAACTCCTATTTTATTTTTTGCCTTACTTGGGTGTAAAAGTATTCACCCAATCCATACACAAAATGTTGAAGATGCCATTACAAAAAATGCGCTTCAGTTATTAGAGGACAAAAGATTTCATTCGGTTTCCATTGCCGTGCTTAAAGATGGAACATCCACCATCAAACATTTTGGAGAATTAACGATTGGAAAAGGAAACAAACCCAACGATTCTACCCTTTATGAACTAGCTTCTGTCACGAAAACCTTTACCGGTTACATCGCTGCTAAAGCCGTACTTGATCAAAAAATACATTTAGAGGATGATATCAGAATCTATCTTGACGAATCTTATCCCAATTTAGCATTTAAAGGTGAACCGATAAAAATCAAACACCTCATCACCCATACCAGTGGATTTCCGAACTTCCCTATAAAAAGTGAAAATAAAAAGGCATTTTTGGAAGGATTAAAACTCATCAACATTGAAACGAAGCCCGGAGAAGTCTATTCCTATTCAAATACGGCTCCGGAGCTGACCGCGTACATCCTTGAAAAAGTGTATCAAAAATCTTTTGAGGAATTGGTCATTGAATTTGTGTTGAAACCCAATACTATGAATCAAACTAAGTTCACCCTCAATGAACATGACAGAACAAGACTGGTAAAAGGCTATAATGATAAAAATGAGGTAATGCCCAACTTCAACAGAAGGTTATGGGGTGGCATTTCAGGATTGCACTCTACCACTACGGATCTGGTGAAATATATGAAACTGCAACTAGACAAGTCGAATCCTATTGTCAATGAATCTCATACAAAATTATACAAAGAAGGTTCTGATTTTTGGGAAGGGTATCATTGGTACATCATAGAAAAGGATAATGAATTACTATACAGACATCACGGAGGGATCTACGGAATGCAGAACTGGTTTGTAATTTATCCTGAACAAAATATAGGAATATCCATATTGACCAACACCAGCTTTCATGAAACAGGAGAAATTTTAGAAAAAGTAGTGGATCAATTGTATGATGACATCAATGGAAACTAAAATTAAACAGCTCATAATAGCAGTTTGTAAAGTTTCATCATCTTCTTTTCCCTTTCACATAAAGGATCTGTAACCTCTGTTGATCTGTTAATAATTTGACTTAAACGAACGAAATCCTCAGTAAAAGAGTTTGAAGATCAATGTGGTAATAGAATCTAAATAAAAGAATCCGTCTCACAAATTGGTTGTGAGACGGATTCTTTTTTATCTGTTGATCCATCCAATTCGGATGATCTGTGAATTTTTGTAATTAAATTAATTTGTAATTTTTGCGGTTTTTTTTAAAAATTTAAACTTAAAGTAAGATACCGCGGAAAGTATGAACATAAAAGCCAAACCAAGATAAACCCATAGCGGAACCGGAACCGGATCTCCTGCTGCATAAGAATGTAAACCACTTAAGTAATAGTTGACCCCAAAATAAGTCATTACAATACTAGAAATAGCCAACATGGAAGCTACGTGAAATGCCCATCGGCTTCTTAATCCCGGAACCAAACGCATATGCAGTACAAAGGCATAAACCATTACCGAAATAAAAGCCCAGGTTTCCTTTGGATCCCAGCTCCAATATCTTCCCCAAGATTCGTTAGCCCAAATACCCCCCATAAACATTCCTATAGTCAGAGCGTAAAGCCCTATCGTTAATGCCATTTCCGAAACGATGGTAAGTTCTTTTAAGGTATGATCGTTGTGCAGTTTGAAAGATTTTTTCCCTGCAACAATGTAAAATAGCAAACAAATAATGGCAATGACAAAAGATAATCCCAAGATTCCATAACTGGAAGCGATGATGGCAACGTGAATAATCAACCAATATGATTTCAGAACCGGAACCAGCGGTGTAATTTGCGGATCTAGCGCAGAACCCCCGTGAGCAAATCCCATCATCATCACTGCCACCGTAAATCCTGCTGCAGGAATCAGTGCATTAGAATTTCTGTAAAGTGCCAAACCTGCTGTAATTCCTACCCAGGATATAAAGATGATCGCTTCATAACCATTACTCCAAGGTGCATGGCCGGAGATATACCATCTTCCAATTAATCCTAAAAACTGGAAAAAATATCCAACGCAGCCAATAACGATCAGTACCTTGATGATTTTATTTAATATTTTATTGGGTTTGAAAAGCTCGATGAAGCCAAACAATAGAATTAAACCACCTACTAAGGTATAGAAAATCAAAAGTTTAAAATTGATATTTACTTTATTCATAAATACCTCCAGTTCCACTTTTGTTTTCGATGGAACTACATTTTTTCCCCATTTTTGCTGATAGTCTGACAGCTTTTGAAGTTCTGCATCTGCTTTAGCCCAATTTCCATCTTTCTGGGCTTCCAAAACTGCTGAAAAATACGGTCCCATAACGGCCTGACTTTCCGGATCCGGTTCAAAATTCTGACCCAGCCAAGAGTGCCAAGTAGAATTCGGATCGTTTTTAACAGGGACAATCCTCATAAACTGACCGCTAAAGAATTCGTTAAAGGCCTGAACACGATCGTTCAGATCGATTACTGCCAAATCATATTTTGACTGTTCTGCAGGTTTTTTACGGAAAGCTATATTGTAATCTTCTTCCAAAACGTAATGTAGCTGTCCATTTTCATCTACAGGGAACATATTCATTAAAGAAGTGTAGTCATCTTCGTTCGCTTTTACTTTTTTCTTCAGTATATCGCCACCATTAATAATTTTGATCATCGGAACCATTGTCCAGCTAGGCGTATCCGTGTTTATAGATAGAAACCACTGGTCTGCCGTTAAATATTTTCCGTCCGAGCCTTTGAAGGTATCGCTTTTATAAAGTTTTCTTAAAACATCAAGCGCTTGCGTACTCATAGGAACAATTCTTCCTTCATAATTCTGAACCAACAAATAAGAAAACTTCTCGGCATGCTCCTTAGAAATTTTGGTTTTTGCAATGGCTTCATCAGCAGAAATCGTTCGTATTTTATTGAAAGATTTTGCCACCGAATTCTGTTCAGAACCTGAATTTGCACTTTGCATTGCTTTTTCGTGCTCTGCCGTGGTGTGCACGGTTCCATCAGCATGACGATGTTGGTTTTGATCTCCTGCTGTTGTACTGATTGGTGTTTTCGACGATCCGTCGGAAGTACCGTGGGTTTCAATTTTTTGAGCATTCAATCCCAAAGAAAGAAGTAATGCTACGATAACAACCATTTTCTTTTGGCTCATTTTTTTCAGTTGCTGGTTAAGTTTCCAGAAATGAGTTCCTTTCCAGAAGAAGATCACAAACATTCCTGAGAACAGAAATGCGTATCCGATATAAGTAATAAGCGTTCCCCAGAAATCGTGGTTTACAGAAAGTACAGTCCCCATTCTGTCCGGATCAAAACTTGACTGGAAGAAACGGTAGCCTTTATGGTTAAGAACGTGGTTCATGTAAATTTTATATGGAGTTTCTTTTCCTTCTTCAATGATTTTCACGTGGCTTTCATAAGCACTTGGAGAGTTACTTCCCGGATAGGTTTCCATAACGAAATCATGAAGTTTCAAAGCGAAAGGCGTATTATAGACTTTAGGCCCGAAACCCACCATAATGTTCAGTCCGTCCATGGTTACCTGCTTGAATGCGTTTGGATTTCCTTTTTCTACGGAAAGATCAACCAATTGCTTCGTTTTAGGTCCCTGAAGCTCGATTCTAAGCATGTCAGGTACCATAGCATCTTTCTTTCTGTCTCCCTCATACGCCATCAGTCTTCCTTTTTTAAGGCCTTCAGGAACAACCAGTTTCAATTCATTAATTGTATATAAGCTTCTCAGTACCAAAGGCTGGAATTCATCTTTCTTGGTACTTCCTGTAGCCTGGGTTGCCATGGTCATAAAGGCTGCATCAACAGGTGTTTTGATCAATATTTTCCCGTCTTCTTTTTTAAATTCTACAGCACCGTCAATGGCTCTGTTGAATGTTACCAAAGTTCCGTTAATAGATTTTGTTTCTCCCGGTTTGATGTAGATATTCTGTCTTCCTGTACTTCCTGTAGAAACCAGATGAAGATATTCAGCCCCATTGGGCTCAGCAATTAAGCTGTCTTTTTTTCTCTGGATGTAGTCTTTTGTAAACACCTTTACTTCCTTTCCGTGGAAATCATAGGTTGCTTTAAAATCTTTATGCAGTGGAGACATCAGATAAGGAACATCCTGATAATTGAGAACGTCTCCTTTCTCTTCGACCTGGATCTTAAAGAAATTCTTGTCGGTCACAATTTCATTGGAAGTTTCGCCTTCTCTGATGTGCATTGTTCCTTCAAAGCTGATATATCTTGTAATAGCCCCTCCTACAAAAATAAGGATAAAAGAAAGGTGAAATACCAGAACAGGCCATTTTTCTCTTTTCCAAAGACGATACCTTGCGATATTTCCTACGAAGTTGAGAATAAGCAGAACCATGACTAATTCAAACCATTTTGCTTCATAAATTAAAGCTTTGGCGGTAGGGGTTCCGTAATCGTTTTCTAAAAAAGTGGCATAGGCCATGGAAAATGCGTAGACCAAAAGCAAAACCGCCATTGTCCTTGTAGAAATTAATATATTCTGGAGTTTTTTCATAATCAAATAGGAGTTTGATAAATTACTTATATATATTTGATTTTAAAGAGTTATAGAGGGAAGTTTTACCATGGAATCAAACGACTGCAAATATAAATATAATTTTCCAAAGCCGCTAGTGAAGTGATTACTTATTCTTCACGAAAATTTATCTTTTTCATCGTATGGGTTTTGAAGGTGCAAAAGTCTTTTATTCTTCAACAATCTTTCATGAAACAACCCTGGAAAGATGTGTGAACGTCATTTTACTCCTATTTAAACCCATCAGGTAAAAAACTTTCACGGCTTAGTTTTTGATTAGATTTTCGCGGATCTTTACAATACATTTTTGAATGAAGAGCCAGTCTTTAGATGTGCTATTCTTATACTCTATCCCCAGAGTTCTATTGCAGGAGTTTTCAGCGTATCTATTTGTCCCGGTTTCTGTTCATGATATTCACAATCTGCCCTGTCAATCAGTAATATCCAACTGTGCATGATTGAAGACAAAGATGATCGTTACAAAATTCTCTGATTTGATTTGTTTAGGTCGTTATCAAAGTAAAAATTCTAAAAAGGACATCCCGGAAAAACGACAAAAGAAAAATTTTCAGAATAATTTTTCAGCTTACACAATTTGAGAGATACTTTGCATCATTTTTTGTGCAATAATCTTTGATTTTTCATGGATGAAAAAATGATTTCCTTCCAGGATTTCAAAAGTGCAATCAGCATCTGTTTCATTCCCCCAATCTTTCATCTCTTTTATTGAAGTCTTTTCTGCTTGTTCTCCTATTTCTTCGTTTCCCATTATTATATTCATGGGAATTGAAAAAGGTTTATCCATTTTAAAATAATTATAATTCTCAATCGCTCTAAAATCGTTCTTTAAAATGGGATAGAAGATTTCCAATAAGTCTTTTTGGTCAAAAAAATCATTGGGCATACCTCCCATTTTTTTTATCTCGTCCCAAAATAACTCTTGAGGAAGAGCTGATTTCTTATTCTTAAAACGATTATGCTCCGGCGCCCCTCTTCCAAGAAAAAATGTACATAATGGTAATTTCAAATTATTTTCGCGAAGCTTTTTCATAAGTTCATAACCAAGAAGACATCCCATACTATGACCCAAAAGCAGATATTCCCCTTTAATGATATGTTGACGTATCTTCACAAATAGATTGTCGACCATGTCAGGGAGATTGTCCAGTAAGGGTTCTGTAAACCGATCCCCTCTTCCTGGCAGCTCTAATGTAATCCATTCAAAACCAGGAGACATCTCTTTTTCTATTTTATTAAAACTGTATTTATTACCGCCAGCAAAAGGAATGGCGATAATTTTCGGCTTAGCCGTCGTAGTACTGTTCATATATTTTCCCTGGAATGTATTCATAAATAGGCGATGGTTTTAGTCTTAGAAAACAGGTGCAAATATAAGAATTTTAAGCATGTTTATTTTCGTAGGGCCCATTAATAGACCAATTTTAGTTTGCTTATAATGATGGACTCCCATAGTAACAAAGGGTATAGTTTTATAGATATTCTTTCAACTCTGTAGCGGTTGATAACTAAACGTTATTAATTATTCTTATGTCGATTTCAGCTTATCATGTTTTATGTAATATCCCAACTCAATGGAAAACTTTTACTATTTGGTATTTGTATTGATTTTCATTACAAATGAAAATCAATATTGGTCTATTCAAAAGGTACAGATTGACCATCTGTGCCTTTTGAATAGACCAATATAGTGCTCGTAAAGAAGTTGCTGGTCTTTATCAATCTAAATTCTTCCGGTCATCAACATTTTCGCTTTCTGATACAAGTGAATTCTATCTATTGCCCGGTTGAAATCCTTAGTTTAAAGGCAGACTGTATTCTTTTGCCATCCCGACAAGTACTTTTCTTTTTCCTTCAAACGGTTCTCTACCGTGAGTGTATAACATATTGTCCAGCAATAACAAATCGTTTTCCTGCCAATCAAAACTTATCTTAGTTTTATCATAGACTTCTCTTATTACGTCTAATACTTTAGGATCGATCGGGCTTCCATCACCAAAGTAGGTATTTCTAGGTAAATTATCTTCCCCTAATATTGCGATTAAGTCTTCCCTCAATTCACTATCTAAATTGCTTACATGAAAAAGATGTGCCTGATTAAACCATAATTTATCATTGGTAACAGGGTGAACAAGAGTAGCCTGATTTATTTGTTTTGTTCTGAGTCCATTGGGAGTCCATTCCGCTAAAATGTTATTGGCTTTACAATAAGCTTCTACTTCATTTTTATCATGAGTCTGAAATACTTCTTCCCAAGGCAGGTCAATATTAGAGTAGTTTCTAACATACATAATTTTTTTTCTTTCAAATTCCTCTCTGATTTCTGCCGGGATTTCGTTGTAGGCAATTCTACTGTCAGAAATAGGAGTATTCCCCATCTTATCTGCCTTTACTTTACATAAAAACCCTATTTTAGATGGCCATTTATTGGAGTAAGAATTCTCATTATGCTGTGGAATCCATTCGGTTTGATGGTATTCGGTAGCTGTGAAAATTTTATTTCCCAATTCTGTACGTGGGGTGGATCTGAAGGTATAATCAATAAGCTCCGCTCCCAGCAATAAGGAAAGAATTCCCCCAAAATCATTTTCATTCACCTCATTAAAACCTCTGATAAGAAGAATTCCGGTCTTTTCTAAAATGGTTTTTACTTCTTCCTGATTTTCCTTTGCCCAATCCAATGGTGATACTCCCTTGTTTTCAACATGATACACCATATCAATCCCATTAAAGGATTCTAATTTCTCTGCGTCCATTTTTCGTTTATTTTCAGTTATTAATTTTATATTACTACTTTTTAAGGGGTTCCACTATGAGTTTTTAAATGTACACCTTGTTACAAAGTCTGTCTTTTTGGGTGGATTTAAATTTCACAATAACAGATTCCTGAAAGAATGCTCATCAGTAGGTGATTCTTCCCGATAATTTTGATTTATTGTAAAAATCTCCGGCATTGGCTATTTTTAATTAGACTAATTATTTGCCAATATGCTGTCAATACTCATTGTGTATTGTAACAGAAGTTGTTTAGCTCAACACAAACTGACGTATCCTGCTGACTATCAAACAAATACAGTTACAAACAACCGAAAAGCAATTTACAAATTTATTTTGAAAAAATTAATTAAAACACTAAAAACTGTGTTATTTTCAATCTGAATCTGTATAAGCAATTAACAAACAATTTATTACATAAATCATCTCAGCCAATTTAAGTCTACGCTATAGAGAAATAAGGTTTGGATGATGTAACTTTTTAAAAAGGTTTTTATGCCTGAAATGATCTGGAGCAACCGATAGCAGAAACCACCATTCCATACATTCTTTTCATCACTTCGTGAAATAGTACATTTTCTCCAAATGAAACCCAAATAAAGAAAAAATATTCCGGATATTTCTGAGTCTCCAAACGGTATAAGTTTTACAAAAATATTTTTTTTCTTATCTTTGAAGATTAAACGAAAAAGTATGCTTTCCTTGAAAAACAGGCATATTTATACACTCCAATAATTCTATGTACCATGAATAATTTAGATGAAATATTAAAAAAATTTGGTGAGTCCAATACCGACATCTGCTCTATTGTTACTTTTGGATCATTTTTCCATTTAGACCGTAAAAAATCTTCAGATTCTTTATCAGATTTAGATGTTTTTGTATTCACAGATGACGTTAAAAAATACAATAACCAAAATAAGACTGAATGGCTATCCAGTTTTCCAAATTCAGTCTTGTCAGTTTATCTTCAACAAGGTGAGGCTACGGTACGCCCACGCGTTTTGTTTGACAATCTTTTTTGCATGGATTTAACAATAATTGATAAAAAATTATTGGTGTTAGCAAAAAGATACATTCAATTGAAAAAATTCAAGGCTTTTCGTTTTTTATTTAAAGCACTGCGAGTAGACAACTATATTGCCTCGTTTTCATACAACTTGTCTTCAGGATACAAAATTGCTTACAGTCGTGATGAATTTTATCCGGTAATCAATCAGCTTGTTAAAGAGTATCAGTTTGAGACTATCGAATTTAATGAAGAAAATTTTAAGGTTAATTACAATGGATTTTGGCAAATGTGTTATAAAGTTTACATTGGAATTAAAAGAGATGATATGCTGTATGGTGTTCTGGCCAATGACAATGTTTTAAAAAAAATAATCATAGAACTTCTGGTCTGGAAAGAACAGCTAAATCCTCACAGAGAGTCTGCAATTTTTAAAGGAAAGCATATTAAAAAATGGGGAAATGATTACTACAAAGAGATCATGAATGATTTAATGTTTAATCATAAAAAAGAAGAAGCCTACGCAACGCTGTTAAAAAATATTTCATTTTACAAATCTGCTTGTAAAGGGGTAAGCGATTGGCATTTACCTGATCTTGAAAAAAGCATCATTTCTTTACTAGAAAGCGAAATCAAGACATTATCTATTCAAAATGAGCGTAATGATGCTCCCGTGCTCACAACAATATAATTTACCTTTTATTAAATAAATTTTTACTGGTCCTGCTGAGAAACAACCCACCAGTACCAAGAATAATTTTTAAAGAACAAAAAAGGGCGATTTTTTTAAATCGTCCTTTTTTATATTCTTTGGTAAGCAAAACAGATAAAAAAACTACTTTTTATTTGAAAAATGAATATCCCATTCAATAAAATATATGCTGTTCTTAATGGTTAAACCGAACATTAATCTCTAAACTTTTTGTAGGACCAGCACCGCATTTTCCAGCCTTTTAAGGCAAAGAAAAAGTTTTATGAAATGTGTTTCATAAAACTTCCTCATCTGAATTTATTCATAATGATTACAAAATCATTTTTCAGTTTTATGCCCCCTTTTTGAGAGGGGCTTAAAATCTGTTTTCTTCTTTTCTGTTCTCACTGCAATCCTGACTGAATATCAATTCATTAAATTATTTTTAGTCAAAACCTTAGTATACAAACTTTTATTGTTTAATGTTTAAACAGGCTCTATCACGTCACTGAGACAGAGCCTGTCATATTATCCTTTTAATAATTCTGTAATCTGTTTTATATTATTCTTACTTGTTAAAATGTTATGGTGATTTGCAGGAATTGGATATACCGTTACTTGTTGGTGAGTATATTGATTCCAGTTATAATTAAATCCGATATTATCCACAATTACTGGTTCTCCGTTGATTTCTTCAGTCTTATGAATCGCTTTAAATAGTGAAATATCTGTATTTAATTTCTCTTTATTTATACATTGGTATGAGCGACTAAACTGGTAGTTATTAAATCTTACTTTCAATCTTCCTTTAAATTCCTTTTCATTCTTTGGTCGTAATTTTTCACATATATGATTAATTTGCTCATCTACACTACCTTCAATAAATAAATCATTTGAATTGAAACTTTCACTATCAAAATCAAAGTCAAAACCAATCCCATCACCATCTTTAAAAAATTCAACTAAGGTCTCCAGCAAGTTTTTAAAAGCCTTGTCTTCTTCTTCGATGTTACCGTTTATTTCAGATTCAGGTTTTCCGTCAAAAAAGATTAACTCATCAACTTCAAATCCTTTTTCTTTCAGTTGTAATGCCATTTGATAAGCTATTATTGCTCCAAATGAATAACCTCCGAGTCGGTAAGGCCCATGCGGATCTACTTTTTGCATTTCATCAACAAACCGTGTTACCATTTCCTCAAGCGACTCTGCCAGCTTTGATTCTCCGTCTAAACCAGGACTATGAAACCCGTATACAGGTTGATTACTTCCCAGAGATTCAGTTAGTCCCCCATAGACATGACATGTTCCTGATCCGTCTGGTGCTAAAAACAGCGCTTTTTTATTTCCGGATTTCTGTAGGGGAATCAGAATATCATTATCAAATAAGCTTTTTGCATTCATGTTAGCTGCTAGCTGGGAAATGGTTGGAAATTCAAAAAGTAAGGCGATCCTCATATCTGTATCAAATATTGTATTTATATGAGTAACTATTTTAAATGCCAATAAACTATGCCCTCCTAACTCGAAGAAGTTATCATGGATGCCGACCTTTTCAATTTTTAACAGTTCCTGCCAAATCTCAACCAATCTCTTTTCTTTTTCTGTTCTTGGCGCAACATAGTCTTTCGCAGATAATGCAGAAGAGTCTATATCCGGCAATGCTTTTCTATCCAGCTTGCCATTGGAGGTCAACGGCATCTCGTCCAGTTTTACCCATAATCGGGGAATCATATACTCTGGCAGGATTTCCCCTAATTGTAATTGCAGCAATTCCTTATCCAGTTCTGTCTCCATGACTACATAAGCAACCAATCGGCTGTTCCCTTCATTGTCCTGCTTTGCCAAAACACAGGACTGTGTTACTCCCTGTAATCGGGACAATGTGTTCTCGATCTCACCAAGCTCGATACGGTAACCTCTTATTTTTACCTGATTGTCCTTCCTGCCTAAAAACTCAATATTCCCGTCAGGGAGCCATTTGGCTAAATCACCCGTCTTATACAAACGATCACCTTCTTTGAAAGGATTGGCAATGAATCTTTCATGGGTCAGCTCCTCATTGTTCCAATAGCCTCTTGCTACTCCTGAACCTCCTATGTACAATTCTCCGGCAACTCCTACAGGTAAAATATGATCGTTTTTATCCAATACATACAGATGGATGTTATTGATACCATTACCAATAGTTACTCTTTGTGAACTTCTTAGTTTCTGAGCAGTAACCCAAATAGTGGCTTCAGTAGGCCCGTATAAATTCCATACTGTTGTACTTATATCGGTAAGGTTATTTTTTAAGGATTCATTGATGGCTTCTCCCCCTGTTAAAATGCATACATTCTCCTTGTTTTCCCAACCATTATCTATCAACATTTGCCATGTAGATGGTGTCGCTTGCATAAAATCAGGCTGATAAGCTTCTATCGCTCCTTGAAGTTTATTCCCATCTCTAATGCTTAGTTTATCCAGTATTACCACTTTTGCTCCCAGTAATAATGGAGTGAACAATTCAAGATAGAAAATATCAAATGTATAGGTTGTTACCGAAAGAAAAACCTGTAAGTCTTTCATTTCTAAACGATCAACCATTCCCGAAAGGAAATTTGACAGATTATAATGAGTGACAGCAACTCCTTTAGGTTTTCCAGTACTTCCAGAGGTATAGATCACGTAGGCCAGGTTGGATGGAGAAGCCACCCTTTCTATTTTAGCCTTGGATACTTTATCAAAACGATCCCATTCACTATTCAACAGAATAACATCCAGGTTGTCTTTATATTGATCTGAATCGCTATCGCTAAGCAATATCTTAACCCCTGAATCTTCCAACATATACTCCTTACGGGATTGTGGATAATCAGGATCTATAGGAACATAGGCTCCGCCTGACTTCAGAATTCCCAGGATACCGATAATCATCTCCAGGCTGCGGTTCATGCAGATACCCACCAGATTTTCTGCAGAAACTCCTTTATTGATAAGGTCATGAGCCAGCTGATTGGAACGCTCGTCCAATTCCCTGTATGTAAGACTCTCACCTTCATAAACCACTGCTATAGCGTCAGGAGTTTTTACCGCCTGCGCTTCAAAAAGGTCAACAACGGTCTTGTCTTTCGGGTAGTCTACAGCGGTATCGTTGAACACCTCTAGTAACTGGTGTCTTTCTTGTCCGGTGAGCATCGATAAATTGCCTACCTGAATGGCTGGAGATGCAACAATGGATTGTAAGATTTCCTGATAATGGAAGAACATTCTTTGGATTGTTTCTTCTTTAAACAGATCCGTACAGTAGTTCATATTCACAGAAAAACCAGCCTCACTCTCCTCTATGGTTATTGTTATGTCAAATTTTGCAGTGACCTGCCCTTGTGATTCATAATTGCTCAAGGTAAGCCCATCCATCTCTATCTGCACTGCATCCGGTGTGTTCTGTAAAACAAACATCACCTGGAACAGAGGAGTTATACTCATATCCCGTGTCCTTGTAACACGTTCTACGACCTTCTCAAAAGGAACCTGTTGATGGTCGTAGCCATCCAAAGTCGTTTTCCTGACCTCTTTCAGTAACTCCAGGAAAGATGCATCCCCTTTAATCCGGGTACGGAGAGCCAAAGTATTGACAAAGAAACCGATCATCCCTTCCAGTTCCTTTCGGGTACGGTTGGCTACTGAAGTGCCTACACAAATATCCTCCTGTCCACTGTATTTATTCAATACGACGTTGAAAGCAGCTAACAAAGTCATGAAAGAAGTAACACCTTCCTCGCGGCTCAAAGAGTTAATTCCTGTACTCAAGCTCCTGTCCAGCGCAAAAGAAAGAGTCGCTCCCGAGACACTCTGCAATGCAGGACGTCTGTAATCGGTGGGCAACTGTAATGTACCTACACCCTCTAATTGGTCCTGCCAATAAGATAACTGATCTTCGATGATAGCGCCTTCCAGATTCTTCCGCTGCCACAGTGCATAATCAATGTACTGCAAAGGCAGTGGTAATAAGGCTAATTGACTGCCAGAAACATAAGAGCGGTACAGTTCCACAAACTCACCGATCAATATTCCCTGGGACCAGCCATCACTGGCGATATGATGGAACACCCCCGCAAGGACGTACTCATTATTCCCCAAGTCAAACAGGCACGAACGGAACATGTAATCTGAATCGAGATCAAAAGGAGCTGATAAAAACGCTTTTAATTCTTCCGTTAATGCGGAAGCGCCATGAGCGATCTTTTTAAAAGAAAGTTCCCATTCATCCGGTGAAAGGACCTCCTGATAACCCACTCCTTCTTCTGAATAGATAATTGTGCGAAGTACTTCATGACGGGTAACGATTTCTTTAAGGCTCAGGAAAAGAGCGTTCTTGTCCAAATCACCCGAAAGTCTCAGCGCAAAGGGTATATGGTATTCCACACTCCCCTGCAATCGGTCTAAAAACCATAAACGTTCCTGACTAAAGGATAAGGGTATCCTGGCTGGTCTTTCCTCAACTTTGATAATCTCAGGCAGCAAAATACCTTTTTCCTGTTGTAGCAGGTAAGCTCCCAAGGTCCCTATAGTAGTATAGGCAAAGACGTCGCGGATCGTCACTTCTACATCCATCTCCTTTCGTATCATGGATACCAAACGAGTGGCCAATAAACTATGGCCACCTAGTTCGAAGAAGTTATCATGGATCCCCACCTTTTCAATTTTTAACAGCTCGTGCCATATCGCTGCCAATTGTTCTTCTATTTCTGTTCTTGGGGCAACGTAGGCTTTGGTGGACAAAGCAGAAGAGTCTATATCCGGTAATGCCTTCCTGTCCAGCTTACCATTGGAGGTTAACGGCATCTCGTCCAGTTCTACCCATAATCGGGGAACCATATACTCTGGCAGTCTTTCCTCTAACTGGGATTGCAGCACTTCCTTGTCCAGGCCGTTCTCTCTGGCCACATAAGCCACCAATCGACTGTTCCCATCACTGTCTTGCTTTGCTAAAACACAGGATTGGGTTACTCCCGGTAATCCTGACAATATGTTTTCGATCTCGCCCAGCTCAATACGGTATCCCCTTATCTTTACCTGGTTGTCTTTCCTTCCTAAAAACTCAATATTTCCATCAGGCAGCCAACGGGCAAGATCACCTGTTTTGTACATACGCTCTCCATCTTTGAAGGGATTGGAAATGAACCTATCATTGGTTAACTCCTCGTTGTTCAAATAGCCTCTTGCCACTCCGGAACCAGAGATAAACAATTCTCCTGTAGCTCCCACAGGTAACAATCTCCCTTCTTCGCTCAAGATATACATCTGTGTGTTGGCTACTGGCCGGCCAATATCAGATGGCATAGTACCTTCGTCCAGCTCGTGTTCACTTGATGTTATCGTTGTTTCTGTAGGACCAAATTCATTGATAATTCTTATGCCTTTATTTCCCCATTTCTTATATATTTCTCTGTCAAATACATCTCCTCCACTGATTATTCTTTTCAAATAATTTCCTTCTACATACGGTAGCTCTCTTAAAAACGACGGCACTGCGTGTAAATGCGTAATCTTTTTTTCTACAAGTAATTGAACAACTTCTTCTACATTGAGCAATTTAACTTTGGGTACAATATGTAAAGTAGCGCCATTGAGCAATGGAACAAAAATTTGTTCTACTGACGGATCGAAAGAAAAACTAAAAAATAACAAAAACTGGTCTTCAGCAGTAACCTGATAAAAATCTTTTTGACAGTAAAGAAAGTTCGATATATTTTTATTCTCTACCATAACACCTTTTGGCCTTCCTGTACTTCCAGAGGTATAAATAACATAGGCCAGGTTATTTGGTGAAGCTATTCTTTCCGGCTTTTCTACCGCATACTTCCCCGTTATATTATCCCATTCATTATCCAAAGATATAATATGCAGATGATCAGTATTTGTGAATAGGTTTGCACAATTATGAGCACTAAGTAAAACTTTAACTTTTGAATCCTCTATCATGTAATTGATGCGGGATTGTGGATAATCGGGGTCTATAGGCACGTAAGCTGCTCCTGATTTCAAGATTCCCAGGATACTGATGATCACCTCCAGACTGCGCTCCATAGAGATTCCTACCAGATCTTCTACAGATACTCCTTTATCCATCAGGTAATGAGCCAACTGATTCGAACGCTCGTCTAATTCTCTGTAGGTCAGACTCTCGCCCTCATAAACTACGGCTACAGATTCCGGGGTGTTTTTCGCCTGCTCTTCAAACAGGTCAACCAGCGTTCTGTCTTGCGGATAGTCTACAGCGGTATTATTGAATACTTCTAATAATTGATGGGTTTCCTGTTTCGTTAGAATTGACAATTCCTCAACTGTTATTTGCGATGGCTTATCCATATGATTAAGCAATTCATTCAATGCTTCTTCCATGTAGAATACCATAGCAGAAGGATCAATTCCTACAGAAGATATATCGAATGTTAAACCAAAACCATTGCCGTAGTCTTCTACTGCTAGATTAATTGGATAATTTGTTCTTTCTGTAGCTAGTAAAGATTTTATCCCTGTATCAAAAGGAGTATCCAAACTATAGGCTGATTTATCTTTTGTCTGATGGCGATAATTAAACAAGGCGCTGAACATCGGGATATCATTGGGAATCCCGCTCCAATTATGAACGTTTGATAAAGGAGTATGTTCATGATCCAAGAGCGATTGTAAACGGCTATTTGTTTGGGCAATGTATGAAGGGATATCTCCTTTGAGATCCAATAACACAGGCAGGGTATTCAGAAACAAGCCCATAGAAGATTCCGAACTTTTGGATCCTTGCAACCTTCCCATAAGTACCGAACCGAAAAGAGCATAAGCTGCACCACTGCATCTTCCCACAACAAGGCCAAAGGCCGCATGGAACACTACAGCCGGGCTCATCTGCAGGTCTTTTGATATTTTTCTAATACCATCACATAATTCAGAGGACAATATCGTTCTTGATGAAACAACATTGGTACTGCCATCCATCTTAATGCTTGATAAATTAAAAGGATAAGTGGGTGATTCAATCTTTCCGAATAGTTCACCAAAGTACTTTTTGCTTTCCTCCAATTTCTCCTTGTTCAAGGTATGCCCTATAAAATCTCGGTATAAAGCGGGAGTCGGGAGTAAATCTGCACGTCCTGACAGATAAAGCTCAATCTCCTCTATCATTTTAACTCTGCCTATACGGTCGGTCATCAAATGGTGATAATAGATCACCGCGTAATATGAATCATTAGCTACATCATCGGCTATTTTTGTTTGTAATATTGGTGCTTTTGATAGATCTATCCATAAATTTTTATGTTCAACTGCCTGTTCTACCTGTGGTAAAATTTCTTGAGTGGTATCTATAGTCAACTCCTCTACATTCAATTTCACCTCCCGCAATACGACCTGCACCGTTTTAGAAAGTCCATCGCTTAAAACACAGGTACGCAACACATCATGACGATTAATAACAAACCTCAAGGCATCGAAAAATTCTGAACGATTGTCTGATGATGGGAAAGATAATAAAATAGGTAATACATAAGGATCACCATTATTTCTATCACTCATCAGATGGTGAAAATAAATACCTTCCTGTAAAGGTGACAGTGGATAAATATCCTGAATATTGGCAGCGCCTCCCGGAACATGGTCCATGATGGTATCCAGTTCATTCTGGCTCAAATCTACCAGGGTTACCATCGAAGGAGTGATATACTCACAATCTTTTACAATACCATTCTCAGGAACCTTATATCCTTCTTCAGTAGAAGTTAATTTCGTACTCAACTGAGCGATTGTAGGATCTGTGTAAAAATCTCCAATATTCACCGTGTAGCCTAGCTTTCTTATCCTTGCTATCAAACGGATCGATAATAAGCTTTGCCCTCCCAGTTCGAAGAAGTTGTCATAGATACCTACCTTTTCAACTCCCAACAATTCCTGCCAGATCTCAGCTAATTTTTCTTCGATTGCTGTTCGTGGAGAAACATAGGCTTTCGCGGACAAGACAGAGGAGTCTATATCCGATAATGCTTTTCTATCGATCTTGCCATTGACAGTAAGTGGCATTTCGTCTAGTCGTACCCACAACCTCGGAACCATATATTCAGGTAAACTTTCCTGTAATTGTGATTGTAATGCCTCTTTGTCAAGATCTCCATCCAGTACCACATAGCCAATCAGTCTTTTGTCGTCATGTTCGTCCTCTTTGGCCAAAACACAGGATTGGATGACTCCCGGTACTCCTGACAATACATTCTCGATCTCGCCCAACTCAATACGGTATCCGTTGATCTTGACCTGGTCATCCTTTCTGCCTAAAAACTCAATATTCCCATCAGGCAGCCATTTGGCTAAATCACCCGTCTTATACAAACGATCACCTTCTTTGAAAGGATTGGGAACGAATCTCTCAGCGGTTAATTCTTTCCGGTTCAAGTACCCTCTTGTCACTTGAGCACCGCCTATGCATAATTCACCAACCGCACCTACGGTCACTAAATTTCCATGGGTATTGACTATATAAATCTGAGTGTTTGAGATGGGATGACCTATGGTGATATTTTCAATTGATTCGTAGTTGGTCACGTCAGAAACAACACATCCTATCGTAGCTTCAGTAGGACCATATTCATTGAATACTCTTGCTGACGGATGCAGGGCTCCTAAATTTTTTAAATCTGAATGTGTTAACTGTTCACCCCCTATAATGTAAGACTGTATCTTTGAGTTATCTAATTCCTTGAAAAAGGACAAATGAGCTGGAGTTAATTTGATAGAATTGATCAACTCGTTTGAAACTACATCTGCAAAAACATCACTCACATTATTATCCTTGTAAATATATAATGCCCCTCCTGTAAGCAAAGTTAAGTAGATACTTGTCTGTGTTAAATCAAAGGATAGAGAACTAAATAGAGGAAAGCTGTAACGATCATTACCGGTTCTGTAACGATCAATAGAATATAATACGTAATTGAGCAGATTCTTGTGCTCCACCATAACACCTTTAGGCTGTCCTGTACTACCGGAAGTATAAATGATATAAGTTAAATCATCTGGCGACGGGCTGTACTCAGCATTAGCGGTACCATTTGCCAAATGATCGAATTGAGTGTCAATAGCAAATACAGGCACTTCGTAATCCGATACATCAGATAAATTTTCGGATTCGATGATTAAGAGTTTAACCCGGGCATCTTCTACAATAAATTTTTTCCTAGCGGATGGATATGCCTTATCAATAGGTAAATAACATGCTCCTGATTTTAGAATTCCCAATATTGAAATAATTGACCAGGTGCTGCGATCTAATAAAATACCAATAATATCTTCCGATACGACTTCACATTCTGTCCTGAGATAATAGGCTAGCTGATTCGATTTTTCATCCAATTCTTTGTAAGTCAAGCTCTCTCTATCACAAACTACGGCTATGGCCTCGGGGGTTTTTGCCACCTGTGCTTGAAAAAGATCTACTACGGTCTTGTTTTTCGGGTAGTCTGCAGCGGTATCGTTGAACACCTTCAAAAGACGGTGTTTTTCCTCTCCGGTGAGCATCGATAGATTACCAGTCTGTGAAGATGGGGAGCTAACAATCGATTGTAATAGCTCTTGATAATCAGCGAACATCCTTTGGATCGTTTCTGCCTTGAATAAATCTGTACAGTAGTTTATACCCACATTAAATCCTTGAGCAGTTTCACTTACCGTTAGCGTCAAATCGAATTGTGAGGTATGCAGTTGTCGTTCTCCGTAACCAGATAACTTCAGTCCTTCTATTTTTTTAATTTCTGTATTTTCAGAATCTAACACATTCTGCAACAAAAACATCACCTGAAACAGAGGGTTTACACGGGTATCACGTGTTTTAACGACACGATTTACAATCTTCTCAAAGGGAACGTGCTGGTGAACGTAGGCATCCAAGGTCGTTTGCTTAACCGCTTGTAAAAGCTCGCGGAAAGATGAATCCTCTTTTACCTGGGTACGGAGAGGCAAGGTATTCACGAAGAAACCAATCATATTTTCCAGCTCCTTCTGGTTACGGTTGGCTACTGAAGTACCCACACAAATATCCTCCTGGCCGCTATATCTGCTCAACAGGACTTTAAAGGCAGTCAACAGGGTGATGAAAACGGTAACGCCCTCCTCCCGGCTCAAAGAGTTGACCTCCGCACTCAGGGCACTGTCCAGTGCAAAAGAAAGGGTCGCTCCAGAGACACTCCTCACGGCCGGACGTGCATAATCCTTCGTTAGTTCCAAGACACTTACCTCTTGTAGTTGCTGTTCCCAGTAGGATAATTGCTTGTCGATAACAGCACCTTCTATATGTTCTCTCTGCCACAGCGCGTAATCTGCATACTGTAGGGATAATGGCTGTAAATTGAATTCTTTACCAGAGACATAGGAGCGATAAAGCTGAATGAACTCACCAATTAATATATTTTGGGACCAACCATCACTGGCAATATGATGAAACACTCCTGCCAGGACGTATTCATTCCCTCCAAGATCATACAGGCACGAACGGAACATGTAATCTGAACCCAGATCAAAAGGCATTGACAGAAAAGATTTTAATTCTTCCGTCAATACAAAAGAATCGGTAGTTACATCTTTGAAAGAAAGCTCCCAATCATCTGGTGGAAGGACTTTCTGATAGCCCACCCCTTCTTCTGAATAGATAATTGTGCGAAGTACCTCATGACGGCTAACAATTTCTTTAAGGCTCAGGAAAAGAGCCTTTTTATCCAAATCACCCGAAAGTTTCAGCGCAAAGGGTATATGGTATTCCACACTCCCATACAATCCGTCTAAGAACCATAAACGCTCCTGACCAAAGGATAATGGAATATGCTCATATAAATTTCGATCGTAAACTTTTATTTCTTCGTATGAGGTAATAAATGAAGAACGATTTCTTTTTTTATAAATATTTAAGTAGTCGACTATGCTTGCTTTATTGTTTTTTAAAACTCCTAAGAAATCGGCATCTATATTTTTCTTTTCAGATTTTATAACTAAGCTTCCTTCTTTTAGTTTTACAGATATTCCTAATGTCTTTGCTTTTTCTAATATTTCAAAAACTTCCATATTTTTATTGTACTCTAATTATTTTAAATATAAATTTCATCATCAAAATCTCCGTCTTCCACTTCTAGAGCGAGATATTGAATATAATTGCCTAACTGCTCAATACAATTATATTCAAAAACGTCCTGAATTGAGATTTCCATCTCAAATTCTTTTTGAACACTAATAATCAACTTAACGGCTAATAGACTATGGCCTCCCAATTCGAAAAAGTTGTCATATATACCGACTTTCTCTACTCCTAAAAGCTCCTGCCATATCTTAGCTAATCTTTCTTCTGTTTCTGTCCTTGGCGCAACGTAGGCTTTCGTGGAAAAAGCAGAGGAGTCTATGTCCGGCAATGCCTTCCGATCCAGTTTTCCATTGGAGGTCAGCGGCATCTCGTCGAGTTCTACCCATAATCTCGGAACCATATATTCCGGCAAAGTTTCCTGCAATTGGGATTGCAGGGCTTCCTTGTCCAGCCCTCCTTCCATCACTACATAAGCGATCAGTCTTTTATTACCCTGTTCATCTGCACTGGCTAAAACACAGGATTGAACGATTCCAGGTAATCCTGACAATGCGTTCTCGATCTCACCCAGCTCAATACGGTAACCTCGTATCTTTACCTGATCATCCTTCCTGCCTATAAACTCAATATTCCCGTCAGGAAGCCATTTGGCTAAATCACCGGTCTTATATAAACGATCTCCTGCTTTGAAAGGATTGGCTACGAACTTCTCATTGGTCAGCTCCTTATTATTCAAATACCCTCTCGCTACTCCTGAGCCTCCGACAACCAGTTCACCGACAACCCCTATAGGAGCTGGATTCATGTGTTTATCCAATATATAGGCATAACTGTCTTTGATCGGTTTACCAATTGGAAGCGTATGGCCTGTGATTTCGATAATATGGGATGTAGAGAAAGTGGTATTCTCGGTAGGCCCATATCCGTTAACCATCGTAAGTTCCGGGTATAGTTCTTTTACTTTATTTGTGTACTTGTATAAAACAGTATCTCCGCCCACCAATAAATACTTCAACGACTGGAAAACACTTACATCTTCCTCTGCGATTTGATGGAACCAAGAAGCAGTCATCCATAACGTGGTGATCTTATTCTCCAGGATCAATGTTTTGAAAAGTGTTATGTTCAATAGAGTATCAGTCGTTGTTAATACCAATTTTCCTCCGTTTAATAAGGTTCCCCAGTATTCTATGGTCGTTGCATCAAAGGATATCGACCCTGTGGACAGCCAGACTGTTTGGTCAGTTAAACTGATATAATCACAAGTAGTAGATAAACTGACGATGCTTTTATGTTCAACCTGAACCCCTTTAGGACTGCCCGTACTTCCGGAGGTATAGATCACATACGCCAGATTATCAGGAGAAATGGTTCTTTCTATTTTATCCCTGGAAACTTTGCTTAAAGTATCCCA
>NZ_FRCD01000014.1 GCF_900142785.1 Chryseobacterium carnipullorum
AAGACTTAATCTAAAAGGAAAGAGTCCGGTACAGTACCGAACTCTTTCATATAATAATATTGTTTAATTTTGTCTAAACTTTGGGGTGCAGTCTACAGTGATATCCGGATTTTTACTGCATTATCTATAATTTAAGCATTGAAATAATCTTTTACAGTTTCGAGAACCTGCTCATCCGACATTTTCTGTGCAGTATCTAAGGTTATCGTTAGATTTTTAAACTGAGCTGTATCATGGAGATATTTTTTTAGCTCTTCCTGAATCGTTCCGGGTCCTGTAATATAAACCTCCTGAGAATTTGTTAATAGGTGTTCTATCTCTTTGAAGAATTTCACCCTATTGGTTCGTTCTGCATTATTGGCTGCATTTTCACTTGAATTCCCATGCTGTATTTCGGCTTTTACAGGGCTGCAAAGAAAAAACTTAAATGCATTCTGAGCATCATGATTTTTTACTACTATTGCTTTTTCTGTATCGATCCAAAGTCCTGCTAATTTCTTGTCTGACATAATTTATTTTTTTGGTGTTATGAACCATGTAGATCAATAATGGTGCAAAGCAGATGTTAAGGGCTGTTAAATGTTTAAAAGAATTGAAAAAACATCTTCTTTGAATCTGCTGACTGATCGATTAGCATCAACAAAGCCGCCTTACTATGAAGACGGCTTCTGTTGATTATTTTTTATTCAAGTTTCAATACCTGACTATTTCCTGATCGTTTTAGTTACGTTTCCACCATCTTTGTAATCGATTTTCACAAAATAAATTCCCGGCTGAAGAGAACCTATATTTATAGTGTTCCTGGCAGGATTTCTTAAAGAGAACACCTGAAGTCCATGGGTATTAAACAGAGACACTTCACTGATTTTTCCATAGTAGGTTTCCGGTGCAAAATTAATATGTTGGTCTGAGACAATCACCGATAAACCGTCTTCCTGACCGTTACGTGCTGCACCAACTGTACAACCGGGACCTTCATTGCAATGGCTTACCACTTTCCATACCTCATTATCTCCAGGAGTTTCTCCCGGATTAGCGTACCATTTGTTTTCCCAAATTTTGCAGGCATAAAAAACTTTTGTACCGGCTGCAGTATATGCCTTTGCAGGGTTATACAGCGTTGAGCCGCAATAGGTAACAGGACCGCCTGACTGACAACCCGGCCCTTCAGTACACGCGCTAATCTCTTCCCAAACCATATTGGCTCCGGGAATTTCATTGGGATTTGCATACCATTTGTTTTTCCAGATTTTACAGTTATAAAATACTGTTGTCTGAGCTGTTGGATAGGCATTTGCGGGATTATATTGCTGTGCTCCGCAGTACGTTTGTCCATTTCCTCCTTCTATTTTTTTAGTTCTGATTGTCAATTCGTTACTGGCATCGGAGATTTGATCGTTCTGGGCAACAGCTTTCACGGTGTAACGGTATTCAGTATCATGGATTAAACCTGAGCGTACGAAACTCGTTTGTGTCGTTTCTGCAACCTGGGCTCCATTTTCAAAGACCTGATAATTTTTGATGCCCTGTGTATGAGTTGAAGGCATCCACATCAGTGAAACAGAGTTTTCAGTGGCTCCCATCGAGTGGAGATTGGACGGCGCTACAGGTTTTTCAGGAGTATTTTGGTCATCTGTTTTTACAATAAGGGGTGCACTTTTTTGTGAAGTGAGACCTGTAGAGCCCTTCGCCTGTATTTCGTAAGTATAACTGGTATTGGCGGCCAGACCCTGATCTTGAAATTCCGGAACACTTACGTTCTGTAGCGCTTGTCCGTTACGGAAAACATTATAAGACGCCGCGTCAGCCTGAGCTGCCCATCCGATTTTTGCAGAAGAGCTCGTTACGCTTATTTTGGCTAATCCTGTTGGTATCGAAGGTTGTGTAGGGGTTACCGAGGACTGTACGTTCACATCGATGACATTATAAAATGCATTGGCCGTATCTGCAACGTCCCAAACGGCAAGAATAACATGATACCCCTGACGATTAGCAGGAATGGTGATGTGATGCGGTGTATTATCTTGGGGAGGTGTACCATTGTGAACAACCTCACCAATAAGCTCCAGATCCTGACGGGCAAGTGGCTGATTGGGATTCCAGCCTGGTTTGGTCATATAATAATGCCATTTTGCCGTAGCGTGATAAGCCAGATACTTCCAGATAAAGGTATTCACACCGGTTGTGATATTGGTTTTCTTCCATCGGTCAGCGGTTTGAAGATCCAGAATCGTGTTCCCTCCTATGCTTCCATTAGCAGAAGCGATCATTCCGTCTGCCGGACCGAGTGCCGGAAATCCTTTTTTAGCTTCCAGAGATCCCGGCTCATTAATAACAGTGCCATACAATCCCAATGCGGTGTTATACCCGAGTGTAGTCTTATCCAGACTCCCCAGATAGCCTCTCGAGGCAGGACTTATCACATAACCATGGGCTGAGAGATGAGTTGAAGAAAAGACCAGAGTACATAAAAAAAGTACTGCTGAGAAAAAATTTCTAAGTTTAATCATATGTAATTATTTAAGATGTTTGGTTTATTCTCTGCTCAATCTGCCGGAAAAATCTAATCAGGTGCCTGAAGCTATTGGGGAATCCCAGTCTATTTAGTTCATATATACACTTGTGCATATTTTATTTTAACGTCTCAGATCAGTGTCCAAATTAATAAAAACCTCTTAAAAAAACTTCCTTAAATAAAAAATTCATTTAAATAATAACAATTATGTTAAATATTCAACAACATAACCACAAATATTTACACATTCTCTCATTTTAAATGTTTTAAGAGAATAATTTTCATCCCTGAAAATGAATTAAATTCAGCATTGTAAACATTATTGTGATGTCAATGGGTATAATAAAGGCACAAAAGAGAAAGGCAAAAGGACGAATTCGCCTTTTGCCTTATATACTTTATTGATATTGATCGTGATAATATTTGGGGTAAGTTACAAGCCAGCGTACAAAAAGGGTGAATGTTACCGATTTGACTGTTGGTGTTACCATACTGCACTTCCCTGCTTATTTACCAAGAACAAACACAGCAGGAATTTTATGAAGTTCAGGTTTTGCTTTTTTCCAGTCATTGATGGTTTTGGTCTGGATGAATTCGTGTTCAGGATCGTTGATATTGGCTGCAATACAGAGTTTTGTATTCGGAGACAGGAACTTCGTCAGGTCTTCAAAAAGCGGATTATTCCTGTAGGGCGTTTCCATAAAGATCTGGGAATATCCGGTTTGCTGTACCAGGCTTTCGAGGCGCTGAATCTGTTTTTTCTTTTCTCCCTTATCAATCGGAAGATAACCATGGAAGGTAAATTCCTGACCATTGAATCCACTGGAAATTAAAGCCAGGATAATAGACGAAGGCCCTGAAACAGGGATTACTCTGATATTTTTTTCATGACACCATTTCACGATCAGGTTTCCGGGATCTGCGATACATGGCAGACCAGCTTCAGAAAGCAATCCAAAATCCTGTCCCTGCAGCATCAGATTCTGAGCTTCTTTGATGTCTGCATTTTCAGTGTATTTGTCCAGTAAGAACAATTTAAGATCGGACTGTTTTTTTTCGGGAGCAAAGAATTTAACAACCTTTCTGGCTGTTTTTTCATTTTCAACAAAGAAGTAGTCCGTCTGCATAATATATTCTTTCAGAACGGGTGAAAAATGAGTAATAGAAGTGTTTTCAGATAAATAGGCTGGGAGTAAAAAAAGCATTTTATTGTTTTTTAGTTCTTTCTTGCAAAGAGGGTTGTTTGAAATGATGAGCTAGTTCAACGGAGAATGTAATGGCTGAAATTTTCCATTCATCGTTTATTTTAACAAAGGTAAGAATTTCTTTACCCCAATGTTCCATGACGTCTTTATAAAAACAACTGTAATCTGAAACTACAGAGGCAATCTCTCCATCTGTCATTATTTTAACGTGGTCTGTTTTATTTTCAGACTGGTATTTTTTAAACCCAGAAATAAAAGTCTTATAGTCCTGAGTATAGATTTGAGAAACATCCGGTATTCGCTCTCTGCGTTTAGCAAAACTTCTCTGTGTAAAAATACCACTTACCTGAACGTCTCCGCAGAACATTTTATAAAGCTGCTCTTCTTTTCCTGCAGAATTCAATAAAGAGGTATATTCATTGGCAAGGCGACGAAGATTAATTTCATCCTGAGTCTGAGCAAGAGAGAGATTAAAGCTTAGGAGAAGCAAAAAAATGAGTGACTTCACTTATGATAGAATTTGATTCTTTATAGCATCACAGCCTTTGTCAAGTAACTGGAAAACATTCTCAAAATCATTCAAATCGCCCCAGTAAAGGTCCGGAACTTCAGCATTTTTCTGATTGCCCGCTGCCTCCAGAAATAATGATACTTTCCGGCGTTGATCTTCATTTCGTGTCATCGAGATGACATCCCCGTAAACATCAACATCCATGCAGTAGATTTTGTCGAACGTTTCAAAATCAGCTTTGGTAATCGGTCTTGATTTTTGATTTGAAATATCAATATGATGGTTTGACGCTGTTTTTATCGCTCTTTTATCCGGGTGTTTTCCTTCATGCATAGAAATTGTTCCTGCTGAATCCACAAAGAAATTTTCGGGAAGCTTTGTCTTCATAATTCCTTCTGCTAAAGGACTTCTGCAAATATTACCGAGACAGACCATCAATATTTTCATATCCGTTTATTATCATTGAAAGGTTAAATGATGTACTTATTATCAGATTTCAATCGCTTTCCTAAGCAACAAAACTAAATAAAAAAATGAAGAATAAAACTATTCTCCATTTCAATTTATTCAGATTAAATTATTTTTATTTTTTAATTCTTTCCGCAAGATCTTTAACGTACTTCTTAACTTCTTTATCGATTTTTGACACATCTTTGATGGTATCACAAGCGTACATTACCGTTGAATGGTCTTTTCCGCCCATTTCTTCACCGATCTTTGTAAAAGTAGCATTGGTCAGCTCTTTTGAAAAATACATCGCTAATTGTCTTGGAAGGGCAATTTCTCTTTTTCTGGTTTTAGAAAGAAGCTGTTCTTTTTTGATTCCAAAATAATCGCATACCACTTCCTGGATGTAAGGAATATTGATGACTTTCTTCTGGTTTGCTGCAATCTTGTTGATGGTATCTTTCAGTAATTCAAGACTTAAGTCTGTTTTATAAACGGTAGAGTAAGCGATTACAGAGTTAATAACTCCGATAAGCTCTCTTACGTTGGTTTTAGCTTCAGCGGCAAGGAAATCAAGCATATCTCCTGGAAGAACAATTCCGTCTCTGCTTAGTTTATCTACGATGATCTGTCTTCTTGTAGAAAGATCCGGAGATTTGATTTCGGCAGAAAGTCCCCATTTGAAACGGGAAACAATCCTTTCCTGAATATCCATAATATCTGCAGGCGCCTTATCTGATGTAAGGATGATCTGTTTTCCGTTCTGGTGAAGATGATCAAATATGTGGAAGAAACTGTCCTGTGTAGCAGATTTACCTGACAGGAACTGAATATCATCAATGATCAATACATCCACCATCTGGTAAAAGTTGGCAAACTCTGTCTGCTTGTGCGCTTTTGCAGCAGAAATAAACTGCTGGATAAACTTCTCAGAAGACAGATAAAGAACGACTTTATCCGGAAACTGGCTTTTTACTTCCAGCCCTACAGCCTGTCCCAAGTGAGTCTTTCCCACTCCGTATCCTCCGTGAAGGAACAATGGGTTGAAAGCTGTTGCTCCCGGTCTTTTAGCAATAGATCTTGCTACGGTAGCAGCGAATTTATTACTCTCTCCTTCTATATAATTATCAAAAGAATAATCAGACTTAAGGTTCGAATCTATGTTTACTTTTCTTATTCCCGGAACTACAAAGGGGTTGACGATATTCGCAGAGAATCCCTGCGGCATTGTTTCCTGCATTTTTGGTGTAGGAACGCTTTTTCCCTTCATATTCATTGTCACTGGCTTTTCCTCTCCGGTAGGCCTGTTTTCCATTACTGAGTACCACAATTTAACTCCTTTTCCAAGATTTTTCTTCAGGGCAGCAGAAAGCAGGGACAGGTAATTATCCTCAATATATTCCTTGTAAAAATCGCTCGGCACTATAAGCGTAAGGTTATTCGCAACCAAAGAAAGTGGTTGTACCTTATCGAATAGCATGTCGAAGGATTTTTCAAGCTTCTTAAGATCAGAATTATCTTCAGCTGCGTTCAAATTATCCCGCATGAACTGAAGGCACTTCTGCCATATCATCATTAAATTTTCATCCATATTTATGCCCCGATTATTCTTTGTTAGTACTTTTTGTAGAAGGAAGACAAAGGTCCAATTTTTTCTTTTCAAAAAAAAATATTGCAGGTATTGATTATTTAAAAATATATTTGTATGCATAAATATAGACTAAAAATGATACACTCAACTAACTCATTACGAGTGCGTTACGGAGAAACAGACCCTATGAAATATGTGTACTATGGGAACTATGCAGAGTACCTGGAAATTGGCAGAGTAGAACTCTTCCGAAACATCGGAATGTCATACGATGAAATTGAAAACCAAGGAATTTGGCTTCCGGTTTCGGAATACAAAATTAAATACATCCGCCCGGCCCTGTATGACCAAAAACTGGAAATCCATACCTATGTAAAAAAAATTCCCGGGGTAAGAATTGAATTTGACTACGAAATTTATAATGAAAAAGGAGAAAAGATCACGGAAGCATCCACTACTCTATTTTTTCTGGATGCAAAAACCAATAAAATTATCAAGTGTCCGGATTTTCTGATGAAGCTCATTGAAGAGAACTGGAACAAGGGGGAAATTTTAGGCAAGAGTTTATAGCGAGCAGTTTGCAGGCAAATAAATGGTAAAGGAACGATATATCCAATTAAAAAGGTTTGTTTTTAAACTAATTTGCATCTTTGCACTTTAAATAATTGTCAATATTATCTACCTATATATATAATACGTATGAAGATCGCATTTTTAGGGCCTCATGCAAGCTTCACCCAGCTGGCGGCCACCCAACTTTTCCCGGGGGAAGAACTTTTGCCGCAGGCAAATATTTTAGATTGTTTTAATGCTGTTGATACCGGAGAAGCTGAAAAGGCAGTGGTACCCCTGGAAAACTCCATTGAAGGAACAGTTTCGATGACGCTGGACTATTTATACAAAACACCCTCAATCAAAATAGAAGCAGAAGGAGTAATGCCTATCGCCCACCATCTGATGATCCATCCGGAAAACCACATGGAGGATATTGAAAAAATATATTCACATCCTCAGGCACTGGCGCAAAGCTTCCATTTTCTGGATACCACTTATAAAGAGGTAGGAAGACAGGATTTTTCATCCACAGCCGCTGCTGCCAAATATGTTTCTGAAAATAAGGATCTGAAGATTGCTGCCGTCGCCAATCAGTTTGCAGCTAACTTATACGGACTTCAAATCGTCAACAGAAATATTCAGGATTTTGAACAGAATCATACCCGTTTTATTGTGATCTCTAAAAATCAAACAAAATACGAAAATGACCATCTTGAAGTTTTAGGAGAAAAATCAGGTATGCTGATCAATCTTCCGGAAGATCACGCGGGAGGACTCCACCAGGTTCTTTCGGTTTTTGCATGGCGAAAAATGAACCTCAGCAAAATTGAATCCAGAACGCTGAAAACAGGTCTTGGCAACTATTTCTTCTTCATCAATGTAGTAGGAAAATGGGAAGATGTCCTGCATGGCAATGCCATTCTGGAACTTGAATCAATCAATGCCGGAGTAGATTTTCTTGGAAACTACAAAGAATTCCTTCTGGAAAGTTAAAAAATATTCATCTTACCCTCATGACACTGCCCTAAAAAGCAGTGTTTTTTTTATTTACAACCCTACATTCAACACTCCTTAAGAATTTCGGACAGAATTTACATTCAATGTGGCGCATTTAATGACATTAATATGCTAATCTTTGCATATTAATTATTCATAAAATTGGGAAATATAAAAATATTTTGTTTAATTTCACCCAAGAGTTAATTTGCGAAATAAAGACCCATAACTATATTACGAAATAATCAATAATAAAAAATAAACATCTGTTTAAATTATTCATAATATTATTAATATTTAGTTAAATATATCACAAATAAGGCATAGTTTTTGCATTATAAATCTTGAAAACTAATTAAAAAACTTACACATGAAAACTAAAATCTACACCCTAATTCTAGCCTTATCTACGGTTAGCGCATTTTCCCAAGTTGGTATTAATACACCTAACCCGACCGCCACATTGGACGTCAACGGAACATTAAAGATTCGTGACACGCCTATGACGCCGGCCTTGCCAGGATACACCATTATGGCAGTGAATGACGGCACATTTCAGGTTGCTAAAGTAGACCCACAGGTTATTATTGATGCTGCAACCGCCGCATCTGGAACCAATACTTCTGTGTATGCTGCTAAGAAAACTACAGGAATCACTCTTTTGAGTTTAGGTCTTTTTCCGACAGGGTTTAGAGCCGTTAACTTTTTAGCCGCTGAGAGATCAGTTGGATCTGCTGCATTATTCTCCGATACTGACAACACTTTTACTATACCTTCCAACGGAGTTTACCAGGTAGGATTTACTTTCCGTTATGGAGCAGGTCTTCAGGCCGCGATCCTGACCAATACCCCAGGGATTGGCATTCTGCGAACCAGAGGAGGAGTGGCAACGCTTATTGACAGCCGTGTATTCAGTGGTCTGACTGTTCCGCTGGTTTTAAGTTTAACCATTTCAGAAAGCACCCTAAATTCACTGTACTCGTTCCAGGCCGGAGACAAAATCTCATTTGGACTTACCGGATCTTCTGCTCTTGATGTCGGATTATTGGGAACAAGTATCGGTTCTTTCTACATTTATAAAGTTTCTAATTAAAAGATACAATTAATCACTCTGCACAATTAATCCATCACAGAATATGTGGTGGATTAATTTTTTGTAGTGCAAGTGTTACAAACATTTATTTTATATTTGATAAAAACTAGAGAATGAGTGAAATTCTATTGGTCCTGTTCATCATAGCCATCATCTTTTTTATCTTCAATCATCTAAATAACAAGATCAGAAGACTGGAGAAGGAAGTATCTGATCTTACCACTAAAATTAATCAACCTCAACAAGACAGAGAAATTCAAATTTTACAACATGAGCAAAAACCTGTAGAGGAAATCAAAACTCAAAATACAGCACAACAACCTGATGTGCATGAGAAAATCCTTGCAGACAATAGACCTTCACCACCACAAAAAGACTGGCTGGAACCTGTGTTTGACTTTTTGAAACAAAACATTCTTACGATCGTCGGTATTTTCACGCTTGTTCTCGGTTTGGGCTATTTTGTAAAATATGCAATTGACAAAAACTGGATAGGAGAAACTTCCAGGGCGGGAATAGGTTTTGTTGCGGGAACGGGAATTATGCTGCTGGGACATTTTTTACGAAAAAACTATGCTGTTTTTGCCTCGATCATCACCGGTGGCGGAATTTCAGTTTTATATTTCACCACTACAATTGGGTTTCAGGAATATCATTTGTTTACCCAGAATACAGCTTTTGTGATTACGACTTTGATTACCATTGTTTCTATCGCCCTTGCGCATTATTATAAAAGTGAGATCTTAATTATTTTTGCGATGCTTGGAGGTTTTCTTGCTCCCTTGATGATCAGCACGGGACAAAGCAACTATCTTTTCCTGTTTACCTATCTGACGCTGTTAAATATTGGGATGCTTGCTACCTCGTTCCTGAAACACTGGAAAAGTGTGGGGTGGACAGCTTACATTTTCACAAGTATGTATCTTTTTTACTGGACTTCTGAAAAGCCGGAGCTGCTGAGCATCGTCTTTTATATCATCAGTTATATTATTTTCTACATTTTTGCGCTTCAGGACTATATCAAAAAGAATACACTTTCAACTTCGGATACTTTAATGCTTGTTTTAATTAATTTTTCAAGTATTATCGGGCTCGTTTATACATTTAAAACATTAAGCTATGAACCGGTTATTATTTTTCCGCTTGTTTTCGCCGCAGGCAACGGTGTGCTTTTATTAAGAGAATATGGGAAGAAAAGTTTTGGTTTCAGTTATTCCATTTTTGCAGCGCTCACGATCAGTCTCGTCACCGTTGCAGTAGCGTTTCAGTTCAAAACTCATCTTATTACAAGCGTTTGGGCTATAGAAGCATCCCTTCTTGTTTATTTCTGGAAAAAAAGCGGACACCCCATTTTCAAGACCTGTTTTTACGTTTTGTTTCCACTGGTGATTATTGCACAAATGATGACGTGGACAGAATATTTTCATAAAGAGCATATGGGTATTATTTTTAATCCTGTCTTTTTAACGAGTCTTGTGACTGTTTCTACCACGGTCCTTAATCTCTTTTTATTAAAAAAAACCAGTGAGCCAGGAAAAAAGGACGATCATTTTTTCGAAAATGTTTTCGCTGTTGTAAGTTATGGGGTTATCTATATTGCGTTACTGCTGGAGATCATTTATCATATCTCGGATATGCCATGGGCAGCGATGTTGAGCATCGGACTCCTGTTTAGCATCTACTATCTATTTATATTAATTTTATTGAGGAAAAAGCTGGATATTGACGGAAGGATCCAAACCGGTCTTATTTATCTGTTTGTTATCCTGATTGCTTTCAATTCTTCCTTGGCAGCATCTGAAGTTGTGACGGTCGTCTTACGTAAACAACTCACCTTCGGTTTCTATACGATCCACCTGCTGCAATGGATTCCTTTTGTCTATATTTTATGGAATGCCGCTGTTATGAAGGACTTTTATAAAACAAAGACCTCTTACCTGGCGATTTCCGTTTCCCTTGTTATTGGAATAAGCTACGGATTCTACAATACCTATATCTTAAGTTCTTCAACTGATATTTCCAGTATCTACAAAATAAAAGAACATTTTACCATTCTTTACCTTCCTATCATCTGGACTGTTCTGGCAAGCATTTTCATTTATGTAAGTTTAAAGAAAAATATTCCCGAATACAGCAGAATAGGTTTTATCCTGATTGGAATTATGGTGCTCAAATTGTACAGCTATGATGTTTGGCAGATGGATAATATCTCAAGAATCACTGCATTTATTATCCTCGGAGTGATTTTATTACTCAGCTCATTTACATTCCAGAGACTGAAGAATATTATTAAAAATATGGTTGATAAAAAGGAAGAGGAGAAGAAAAACTAAGGAAGCATGATTAAATAGTTAACCATGTTATTATAAAATTAAAAAACTTCAACAAAACCTTTTATTTCTAATCAATATTTAAAATATCATAAAAATTCATTCACATTTTATAAAAATTAATTATATTTATCCAGTTTTTAACAGTTACATATTCCGGTTATGAAAAAAATACTTTATTCTTTTTTAATAGTATCATCTGCAGCATTATCTGCCCAGAAGAATCCTTCTGTCAAGTTTGCTGTTGCCAATGATATTGTGGGGACGGTAGGCATGTTCAGTGCCAGAAAAGCGATCGTTCAAAGCTCAAACACCTATAAAAGTGCTGCCGGGCTGCCTCAGGGTTTAAAAAAATACGGTTTTATAGCCGAAAAAGGCCTTACGGAATTTAAAATCAAAAGTGGTTATGAAGGTTTGGACAGAATCTCTCTTGCTCAGCTGAATGAACAATACGGACTTCCTGAAAACACTCCTGTAATTATTGAAGGCTACGAGTTTCCGGATACCGATATGAAAATCTACGGCGATATGATGGGCAACGTTGAAGTGAAGGATTATAACGGAAAAAAGACCGTATTCATGACTTCAAGCAACCTAAAGTAAATTACAGAGAATTACATTATAATAAAAGGATACTTTAAAAAGTATCCTTTTGTCTTTAATATCTGTTATTCCATTTTTTCTTAAGCTCTTCGTAAATTTTCTTTTCCGTAGCATTGTTGCCAGGCTGATAAAGTTTCGCATGCTTAATTTCTTCAGGCAGAAAATCCTGATCTACAAAGTTTCCTTCGTACGAATGAGCATATTTATACTCCTTACCATAATCCAGATCTTTCATCAGTTTGGTAGGCGCATTCCTCAAATGCAGGGGCACTGGAAGGTTTCCGGTCTGCTTTACCAGAGCCAGGGCATCATTAATTGCCATATAGGTTGAATTACTCTTAGGTGAAACGGCCAGATAAACTGCAGTTTCACTTAAAATTATTCTTGATTCCGGATTACCAATCACATTGATGGCCTGGAAACAGTTATTGGCGATCACCAAAGCATTAGGATTAGCAAGGCCTATGTCTTCTGCTGCCAGAATAAGCATTCTCCGGGCAATAAACTTGATATCCTCCCCTCCTGCAATCATTCTTGCCAGCCAGTAAACCGCACCATTCGGATCGCCGCCCCGCATAGATTTGATGAAGGCAGAAATAATATCATAATGCTGCTCTCCATTTTTATCATAGAGCGCCATTGTTTCCTGCAAAATATCAAGAACGTCTGCGTTGCTGATCTCTTCTTTATTTGAATTCATGTACTGGTTAAGCACCAATTCAACAGAATTGATCAACTTTCTTGCATCTCCTCCAGAATATTGGATCAATGCTTCCTTTTCTGCAACTTTAAAATGAGTCCCTTCATCTTTATTGTATCGTTGAAAAGCAGTATCAATCAATTCTTCTAGCTTTTCATAGCTGAGTGCTTTCAAAATATACACCTGACTTCTTGATAAAAGGGCAGATACAACTTCAAAGCTGGGGTTTTCTGTGGTAGCCCCTATTAAAACTATCCAGCCCTTCTCAACCGCATGAAGCAGGGAATCCTGTTGGGATTTATTGAAACGGTGAATCTCATCGATGAATAAAATAGGAGATTTACCTGAAAACAGGTTTTGTTTTTTAGCATCTTCAATCACGTCACGCACATCTTTTACCCCTGAAGAAACTGCTGAGAGTTTATAAAACTTCCTGCCTGATTTTTCAGAAATAATTTCTGCTAATGTTGTTTTTCCTGTACCTGGAGGTCCCCAAAGGATGAGTGAGTTCAGGGCATTATTTTCGATCATCTTTCTGATCGTGCCTTTTTCTCCGGTAAGATGTTCCTGTCCAAGAACTTCATCCAGGGTTTTGGGTCTTAATTTTTCGGCTAATGGAGTATTTTGGCTCAAGATAATTTATTTTTTCGGTAAACAGATTCAGTTTTTTGATCTCTGAAACTTCTAACAAAATTAAACTAATTTTAATTTTTTTACCCTATTTTTGCATTGTTTTGGAACATACATTCAATAAAATCATTAGTTTTCCCTTGGTAATTTTGATAAAATTTTACCAATGGTTTATTTCGCCCCTACTTCCTAAAAACTGCCGTTACGAACCTACCTGCTCTCATTATATGGTGGAAGCTCTTCAGGTGCATGGTATTTTCAAAGGATTGTGGATGGGAATCAAAAGAATTTCAAAATGTCATCCATGGGGAGGCAGTGGCTATGACCCTGTTCCTCCAAAAAAAATAAATCAGTAACAAAGTATTAAATCAATAGAAATGAGTAACTTATTTTTCAGAATTTATCTCGTCGTATTTGCATTGATCACGCAGTTTGCCTTTTCCCAGGAATATCCCGGAGGTTTATCTGACGGGACTCTGAAAGTAAACGGAGCGGGAATTCCGGTAAAAATCTATTCTACTACCGAGATCATTGATCTCAGCGCTTTTCCGGAAAAGACCACTAACAATAATGTTCTGGTTATCTTCAATGATTCCAATTTTGAACCGGCACACTTTGATTCAGGGACGCTCATCCTAACGAAATACAAGACTTTCAAATATCAGTTTTTCGATAAACATTTTAAACTGATTGACAGCCCAATTACTCAGGACAATATTACAGCTTTTAAATATGCAGTAAAATCAGCAAAACCCATTACAGAGTCTGACAATGTTGCACTGGAAACACCTTTCAAAATATGGGATCCTTCAAAAGGGATTCAGCTAGGGCCGGTTACATTACATTTCTATAGCTTAATGTTTGTTTTTGCTTTTGGTTTTGGTTACGTTTTAATGTTGAGAATCTTTAAAATCGATAATGTTAATCAGAAATATCTGGAACCTCTTTTCACATGGACGCTGATCGGAACTATTTTAGGAGCCAGATTAGGGCATGTTATCTTTTATCAGCCGGAGCTTTTTAAAGAAGATTTCTGGAGTGTATTTTTGCCGATAAGCACTAAAAACGGATTGAAATTTACAGGATTCTCCGGGTTGGCCAGTCATGGAGCAACAATAGCACTTATTTTTACCACTTTATATTATTCATTTAAGATTATTAAAAAAAATCCATTCTGGGTGTATGACAGGATCGGAATTGTGGTTGCTTTAGGAGGTGCCTTTGTAAGAATCGGTAATTTTTTCAATTCAGAGATTGTAGGAAAAGCAGTGGATCCCAATTCTCCGTTTGCCATTCTTTTCCCACAGCAGAGCAGCGAATATGGTCCTACAGTTCCCCGCTACCCTGGTCAGCTTCTTGAGGCTGCGGGCTATTTTCTATTGTTCGTATTGTTATGGATATTGTACAGAAAAACAAACAAAAAATATCAACAGGGATGGCTTTTTGGATTATTCTTCATTATCCTTTGGGCGGTAAGATTCTTTGTTGAATTCCTGAAAGAACCTCAGGGCGATGAGTTTATCCGTATCGGAGGACTGAATACGGGACAGGTACTTTCTATTCCGTTTATGATTGCAGGTGTGGTTATCATGATTATTTCTAAAAAATTCAAGATTACGCAGGCAGAAAATGAAAAGCCTGAGTAATAACAGATGATAAAATAAAAGGGCAAATTTGCGGAGAAGCGAATTTGCCCTTTTTCTTTTTATAAATTGGACCGTCTAATATGTCTTTTTTTACTTTATCATAATTTCATTGCGGTTCTTTTGGTCAATTCCTCGAAAACAGCTCCAAATTCATTGATCACATCTGTAGGAAGCATCGATTCTTTAGAGTATTTCTCAGCAGCTAAATCAGCTGCCCGGCCATGAAGCCAGACTCCCAAAATACAAGCCTCTTCCTGAGTATATCCCTGCGCTATTAATGAAGTAAGAATACCCGTAAGGATATCTCCGCTCCCACCTTTGGCAAGTCCGGAATTTCCGGTAATATTGTAAAATACATTTCCTTCCGGAGTCACAATTTGGGTGTGATGGTCTTTTAAAACGATATAGACATTAAATTCTGCAGCTTTTTCACGGGCAAGCGCCAGTCTTTCAAATGAATTTTCAGTGCTTCCGAATAATCGTTCAAATTCCTTAGGATGCGGCGTTATGACAGACTGTTGAGGAATCAGTTTCAGATTTTTACTATCTTTTGAAAGAATATTCAATGCATCAGCATCCAGGACCACAGGATGGGTGTATTCTTTTAAGAAATCCAGCAGGCCTTTTTCTGTCTCTCGATGAGTGCCCAAACCGGGTCCGATACCATATACTGTATGGTCTTCCGATTTGAAATTTTCTATAAATCTTGTTCCGCTTTCTATAAACATTGCTTCAGGACATGAGATCTGCAGAATTTCATACCCACACGCTGGTGCCAAAGTAAAAGTAAGTCCTGCTCCGACTTTTAAAGCCGATTTTGTAGCCAGTACTGCTGCTCCTATCTTACCATAACTTCCTCCTGCAATAGTTACTTTTCCATAAGTTCCTTTATGAGAGAAGTCTTTTCTTGGTTTAAAAATACGATCGATAAGTTTGTCATCAACTGTAAAATCTTCAGCCTTCTCTGTTTCCAGGTATCCCGTATGAAGCCCTATATCGAGAATAATGACAGTTCCTACATATGGCCCTGTTTCAGGATGAAGAAAACTCTTTTTCCAGGATTGAAAACTCAGGGTGTAATGAGCCTGAAAAATAACCGGATGATCTTCAAATATATTATCAGCAGGCAGACCGGAAGGAATATCGACTGCAATTTTAATACAATCCTGCTCGTTCAGCAGTTCGACCAATTCTGTATAAATACCTTCTAAGGGTCGTGAAAGCCCCGTCCCAAAAAGAGCATCAATAACAATGGTCCTGGCATCAAAATTATAGTGTTCTGCTTCTTTAAACTCTCTAATAGAAATTCCAGAAAAATCCCTGAGCCTTTTTAAATTGACCGACGCCTGATCTGATAATTTACCTCTGATGTTTTTTATAAAAATATCTACATCGAAACCTTTGGTATAAAGGATTCTCGCCACGGCAAGTCCATCACCGCCATTGTTTCCGGTACCACAGAAGATAGCAATTTTTTTATGGTTTTTACAGTTTTCGGAAATCCAGCCTGCTAAAGTCTCGGAAGCCCTCTCCATAAGCTGTATTGAAGAAACAGGTTCTTGCGAAATCGTAAAACTGTCCCAGCGGCGTATTTGTTCTGCGGTAAATATTTTCATAAGATAGTGTGAAACTTTTAACCAAATTACGAAAGATTTCTTTGACGGTCTATTCTTAGTTATACAAATGCATGCAAATTATTACTATGATAAATATTTAATTAAAAATATTAACTCTACTTAAAAAAACTCTTAATTACAGTCCATAATTCAATAATTATGGAATAAAAAAACTCTAAAAAGTAACGTTTTTTACATTTTTTAATTATATTTTTGTGTGTATACTAATTAAAAAAAATATAAATTATGGGATTTGTTAATGAATTTAAAGCCTTTGCTTTTAAGGGTAATGTACTTGATCTGGCTGTCGGTGTCATTATCGGTGGGGCTTTTGGAAAAATTGTTTCCTCATTGGTAGAAGATGTCATCACTCCACTTTTGCTGAATCCGGCATTGAAAGCAGCAGGTGCAGAAAACATTTCAAAACTTTCATGGAATGGAGTCACTTACGGTAATTTCCTTTCTGCTTTGATCAGTTTTCTGTGTATCGCTTTGGTCCTTTTCTGGATTATTAAAGGAGCCAATAAAATCATTAAAAAAGATGAGGCAGCTCCGGCAGGACCTACTGCAGATCAACAGTTGCTGACTGAAATCAGAGATCTTCTAAAAAGCAAAAATAATATATAACACAAAAGCACCTCAAATTGAGGTGCTTCATTATTTTTATCCGTTTCAGTGATTACTGAATCTGTAAAATACTTGAAATCTGTTCTGCCAGAGAAAGTCCGATTCTGTCCTGAGCTTCTAAAGTAGAGGCTCCTGTGTGAGGAGTCAGAGAGATCTTTGAATGGTTCAATATAGCTTTGGAAGGGGTAGGCTCATTGATGAAAACATCTAATCCTGCAAATTTTACTTTGCCTGAATCCAATGCTTCGATCAGGGCAGACTCATCGATAACTCCACCTCTTGAACAATTCACTACGGCAACACCGTCTTTCATGATGTCAAATTCATTTTTTCCGATCATATATCCTTCTTTCTGAGCCGGAACGTGCAGGGTAATAAAATCTGAATGTTTCAATACTTCCTGAAGCGGTTCAGTTTCAATATCCACATTGATGAACTGGTTATTATAGAATTTTACTTTGATGCTTGCCTTTCCCACATTATTATCTGCAGCAACCACTCTCATTCCCAATCCCAGAGCAATTCTGGCAACCTCCTGTCCTATTCTTCCCATTCCAACAATACCAATGGTTTTTCCTCTTAGTTCGATACCTGCAGTATAGGCCTTTTTAAGACCTGCGAATTCTGTATCTCCTACCAACGGCATTTTTCTGTTGGAATCCTGAAGAAATCTTGCTCCTGAAAATAAATGGGCAAAAACAAGTTCAGCAACTGATTCTGAAGAAGCTGAGGGTGTATTGATCACATGAATTCCTTTTTCTCTTGCATAGTCCACGTCAATATTATCCATTCCTACACCACCACGTCCAATAATCCCAAGCGAAGGGCATCCGTCAATAATATCTTTTCTTACCTGCGTGGCACTTCTCACCAAGAGTGTGCGGATCTTATGCTCATTAATGTAATCTACCAAAAACTCCTGCGGAACTTTTGCAGTGATCACTTCAAACCCTTTCTCAGTCAGGGCATCAATTCCAGATTGATCCAGACCGTCATTTGCTAAAACTTTCATAAATACAATTGATATTAAAAAGTGAAAAGATTTAAAAATTAAAGAATTTTCAGTGCGTACACTTTCATTGTTCAATTTTTAAATCTTCGTATATGTTTTCTTAATCTTCTTTGAAAACTTCAATGGTTACCTGCTTTTCTACAAGGTCTGTAAATCTGCCTTTGTACCTTGTAGCTCTTACCAAGTGGTTGTCTATCCAGTGATAGTTACCTCCTCTAGGTTTTCCGCAGAGTACGCTGTGGTATTTGAAGCCGTGCTTATCCAGCCAGTCGATCGTAATCTGTTTCAGGTTTTCTGTTCTTGATGTGAAGAAACAGATCTGATGCCCTTCGTCATACCATTTGTTGACTGTTTCAAGTGCATCCGGGTAAGGCTCACAGGTGACCATTCTTTCTGGCTCTTCGTTCGGAACGTCCTCTGTAATGGTACCGTCGATGTCTATTAAGTAATTTTTCACCCCGTCCTTAAGAATCGGACTTATATGCTCTTTATATTCTAACTCCATCATTAAAATTTGAATGGCAAAGTTACAATTTTTAGATTGAACCTCCATATCAAATTTAGTTTATATTAAAAATACGCTATAAAAAATACTGTTTAACGAATAAAATCAACAATACTTTATCATTAATGCAGATATGGTTAATTTTATTCCGTTTTATATGTTAATTCTAATGTTATCTGTTTAACAAAAAATGAAGGCTTTAAGATGATGTTTTTAAAATTGATCTCCCAAGCTGATCCTACTGTTTTCTTTGAAATCTCTGAAAAAGCATTTTGGGGTAACATCATCTGCTGTAAGAGAGGAGAAAATTTCAGTTATGCAAACAGGTAAGGAAGTCTAAGGCTTGAAAAAGTAGGCTACGAGCCCCTAAGGGTCAAAGTTATACGATTTTATTGTTTTTTAATCAACGATCATAGCCCAATACTCTACCTTCAGGCTTCCGTCTTTCTGCTTACGACGGCTCTATCTGTTTTTTGCACCGTGATTGCATATCCTATGATGTTTATCCAAAAATTTTCAAAATACATTTATTAGGCTTACATTTGTAGAAATGGAAGAATTTGTAGTTTTAGTAAATCCTGAAGATGACGTTTTAGGCCTTATGGAAAAGCAGCAGGCTCATATCAACGGTCTTCTGCACCGTGCATTTTCTGTATTTTTGTTCAACAGCAAAGGTGAGATGCTTCTTCAGAAAAGAGCATCAGGAAAATACCATTCCCCTAATCAATGGACCAATGCTGTATGCTCTCACCCAAAAGATGGGGAAACTTATCTTGAAGGTGCTCAACGCAGGCTTCGTGAAGAACTGGGAATTCAATCTGAACTTTCGGAAAAATTCAATTTTATCTATAAAGCAGATGTAGGAGGCGGTCTTTGGGAGCACGAACTCGACCACGTATTTGTAGGGCACTATGAATATGAATCTGATTTCAATCTGAATAAGGAAGAAGTGGAAGAAGTTCGATTTATTTCCATGCAGGATCTTGATCAGGAAATTGCTGAAAATCCAGGAAATTTTACGGAATGGTTCAAAATTATCCTTGAAGAATATAAACACCATTTTTAATTGATGAAAAAAATACTGCTTGTATCCGCTTTTTTATCGGCAAGTTTATTTTTTGCCCAAAAAGCAAAAATATATGACAGTCCCGGCTACTCTATTCAGGTTCCGGAAGGATGGAGATCTACCAACGACAGTGAGATTGTCAATATTTTCCCTGCCAACGAGGTGGGAGCCATTACCATTTCTGAATACCATGGTCTGGAACTTCCGAAAGCAGAAATGAAAAAATTTATCCTTGCCCTTTACCAGTCCCAGGAACCTGAGAATAAAATAAAGGAAAGCAAAGGTAAAAAAGGCTACACAGAGTATTTCTACGAGTATTTTGATGAAAAAGAAAAACTGTTCTGGATCACCAGGGCATTTCAGAAAGACAAAGATCTGTATCTTGTCTCCATCAACTGTGGCCAAAAGTTCTGGAACGGAAATTATATGAACCTATTTAACGAAACTTTCAACAGCTTTAAAATAAAGAAATAAAAATTAAATATGAAGAAAACAGCCTTATACGATAAACACGTTTCTTTGGGCGCTAAAATCGTACCTTTTGCAGGTTTTGAAATGCCTGTACAGTATTCTGGTGTAACGGAAGAGCATTTTGCAGTAAGAGAGAAAGCAGGATTGTTTGATGTGTCACACATGGGACAGTTTTTTATTGAAGGACCGGGATCTAAAGATCTTTTACAGTTTGTTACGACAAACAATGTAGATGCTCTGGAAAACGGAAAAGCTCAATATTCTTGCCTTCCTAATGAGAACGGAGGAATTGTGGATGACCTTATTGTTTACAAAATGGAAGATGATAAATATTTCGTTGTGGTCAATGCATCCAATATCGAAAAAGACTGGAATCATATTTCAAAATACAACACTTTCGGAGCTCAAATGACGAATGCGTCTGATGAAATGTCATTATTGGCAATCCAGGGACCAAGAGCTACGGAAATCCTTCAGAAGCTTACAGAAACCAATCTTTCTGAGATTCCTTACTATCATTTTGCATTGGGAAGCGTTGCCGGTGTCAATAATGTGATTATTTCAAACACAGGCTACACCGGAAGCGGTGGATTTGAGATCTACTTCAACAATGAGAATGCTGAACAGCTTTGGGATGCGATTATCAATGCAGGTGAAGCGGAAGGAATTGTTCCTGCCGGACTTGCTGCAAGAGATACTTTAAGACTGGAAAAAGGATTCTGTCTATACGGAAACGATATCGATGATACGACCTCTCCTATTGAAGCCGGATTGGGATGGATCACGAAATTTGATAAAGATTTTGTTTCGAAAGATACCTTCGCGAAGCAAAAAGAGGAAGGCATTACGAGAAAGCTGGTAGGTTTTGAGCTTCAGGATAAAGGGGTTCCAAGACATGATTATCCGGTAGTAGATGCAGAAGGAAATGTGATTGGAAAAGTAACTTCTGGAACACAGTCTCCAATGAAAAAGATCGGTTTAGGTCTGGCTTATGTAGACCAACCTCACTTCAAACTGGGTTCTGAAATCTTTATTCAGGTAAGAAACAAGAACATTCCAGCAAAAGTAGTGAAAGCTCCTTTCGTATAATCGTTCAAAAAAGATATACAAATAAAATAGGCTGTAATTTTTTACAGCCTATTTTTTGTGGTTAATAACAAATACAGCATACAGATCTGTCCGGATTGCAGGCATCCCCTATTCCAGGTCTGTTGGAAATAACTCCGCCTCCGGGTCCGCAAAGTGTGAAGCAATTGACAACCGGAACTTTACCTGCTCCCGTAATTTCTTTTAATGCTGATCTTTTAAGATTCTTTGTTTTTAAAAAGTCTTTTTTCATGATATTATTTTTTGGCTATTATAAAGATAAGTATTTAATAATGAATCCATTAAAAATAAATCACAAAATATTGACCACAAGGATTTATGATTTCGGCACATGCTGAAAACAATAGTCATTTCCAATACGGGTATAGTGCTTACATCTTGTTCCTGCTTTTGTTCTTCCCAGACATTGGTTACCCTTATTGACACCGTTTACCTTTTTAGGGCTGGAAACCATTCCGTACACTGATGTTTTGGGAGGATTGCATATTTTGCAGGGTTGAAGACCGATTTTCACTGCTTCATTGACGTCAAGACCAGAGGAAACATTTTTCACCATTCTGCATGATGACCTGTGGTATTTTGCACCCGATGGAGTTCTGTAAACCGTCTGCCCCAAGAGACTGACCGACGTGAAAAGCAGTATAGAAATCAGGTATTTCATTCATTGACTCCAAAGAATTCTCTTAAAGCCTCCACATTATTTTTATCATTTCCTACAAATATTTCTTTGTCGGTAATAAAAACCGGACGTTTCAGAAAAGTGTAATGATCCAGCAAAAGGTCTTTAAAGTCTTTCTCCTGAAGAGTTTTCACGTCCAAACCTCTTAATTTGATCTGTGTTGATTTCTTACTGAACAAAGCTTCGTATGACTTTGTTTTTTTATACATTGCTTCCAGTTCCTCACTCGTAACCGGTTCTTTTTTAATCTCACGAAGTTCCCAGTCTTTAAGATCAAATTGAGCTAAAATTTTTCTGCAGGTATCACATGTATTAAGATAAAATACTTTCTTCATTGTTATTTTTTAAATCTGTTGTTCGTTAAATTTTCTTCTTCATTGAAGTTTGGTCTTTCAAAAGTAGGATTTAATCCAAAATTCCGGAAATAATTAAATAACTTTATTAAAATTTTATAAAGATGCAGAATAAGCCTATTACTTTTCAGTTTATTTCGGAGCCTTCAGACGTGAATTATGGAGGAAATGTACATGGAGGAAGCGTCATGAAATGGATCGACCAGGCGGGTTATGCATGTGCCACCACATGGAGCGGAAATTACTCCGTCACGGTGTATGTGGGTGGAATCCGTTTTTATGAACCGATCAAGATCGGGGAAGTTGTACGGGTAGATGCGCAGGTGATCTATACCGGAAAATCAAGCATGCATATTTCGATCAATGTTTTTTCAAGAAATCTGAAGCAACCTACTTTCGACAAAAAGACGCACTGTATTATTGTTTTTGTAGCGGTAGATGAAAATGGCAAAAAACTACCGGTCCCTGTATGGGTCCCTGAGACTGAAGAGGAAAAACAACAGGAACGTTACGCAAAACGTCTGATGGACTTAAGAACGCAGATTGAGGATGAAATGAAACCGTTTTTATAAAACAGAAATACTTTTTCGTTTAAAATTCATAAAGAATAATTATATTTGCGATACAAAGGAAATGGTGCTCTTCCTTACCCAACCGCTTTACAGAAGCTGATGACGCCTGATTAAGAGATTATTAACCAATAACTGATCAGGATTATTATGTCAAAAAAACAATGGACACTTCGCAGAAAAACAACATTTCACACTAAGATATTCTTTAGAAAGTACCCTGCTCTGCCCTATATTTTAAAATGGTTGTGCATCAGCATAATCATTGGTGGTTTGGTAGGAACGGCTTCTGCCGGATTTCTACAGTCTCTGGAATGGGCCACTCAGTTCAGGGAAAGTCATATCTGGCTGATTGCCTTGCTCCCTGTTGCCGGGTTTTTTATTGGTCTTTTGTATTATTACTACGGAAAAGATGTAGAGGCAGGAAACAATGTACTGATTGAGAGTATTCATGACCCGAAAGAGATCATTCCCTTAAAAATGGCGCCCTTTGTTTATCTGGGTACGATGATTACGCATTTCTTTGGAGGTTCTGCAGGACGTGAGGGAACCGCACTTCAGATGGCGGGAGCTATTGCAGATCAGCTTAGCAAACCACTGCAACTTGACAAGAATGAAAGAAGAATTCTACTCATTGCCGCCATTGCAGCAGGTTTTGGATCTATTTTCGGGACACCTTTGGCGGGTGCTGTTTTCGGACTGGAGGTTTTTCTGATCGGAAGAATACGGTATAATGCTATTTTTCCGGCATTTGCCTCGGCAATTTTTGCAGATTGGGTCACTAACCTTTGGAAGGTTAAACATACCCACTACTCTATCGATTTTGTTCCCAAAATAGAATTTCTGCCAGTTTTATACAGTATTCTGGCCGGAATTGCTTTCGGGATCTGTGCGGCAGGTTTCAGTAGAATCATTCACTGGACAGGTTCTGTCTTTAAATCTAAAATCAAATATCCTCCATTCCGTCCTGTAGTGGGTGGAATTATCGTTGCTCTGGCAGTTTTTGCGATGGGAACTACAAGATATATCGGATTGGGAATTCCGGTGATTGTAGAATCTTTTGAGAAGCAGCTTCCCTTGTATGATTTTGCTCTAAAAATGATTTTTACCATCGTTACCCTTTCTGCAGGATTCAAAGGTGGTGAAGTAACTCCTTTATTTTTTATTGGAGCGACTCTTGGGAGTTCTTTATCGCTCTTTATTCCATTACCATTCGGACTGCTCGCCGGAATGGGTTTTGTAGCCGTTTTTGCCGGAGCTACCAATACTCCGCTGGCCTGTTTGCTGATGGGAATAGAATTATTCGGAGCTGAATCCGGGGTGTATATCGCGATTGCCTGCGTAGTTTCGTATTTACTTTCCGGCCATACCAGTATTTACACGAAACAAAAGATAGGAGAAGCTAAAAACAGAAGATTTGAACGTGACCGGGACAGCTCTATTTCGGATCTGTGAGGGTCTGAGGGCTATAAAGTCTGAAAATTTGAGAAACAAAGCGCTATAGGTTAATGAAATTTTAGGATGTTCTTTTTACCCTAAACTCCACTCCACTAAATTTACCGATCCTCTACTCTCAAATTCTAAAACACGTCCCACATAATTTCATTAAGTTTGTTTATCATAAGTTATTTCCATGTTTGACTACAGATTAAAAGTTTTCCATACGGCTGCATCGAGACTGAGTTTTACCAAAGCTTCTGAGGAATTGCATATTTCACAGCCGGCCGTAACCAAACACATCAAAGAGATTGAAAGTCAACTTGGTACAAAATTGTTTGACCGAAAAGGCACTTCTGTTCAGCTTACCCAGAGCGGACGGGTTCTATATGAATATGCAGAAAAGATCCGTCATCTCTACCGGGATCTGGAATTTGAGATCAGCCAGATCAATGAACAGCATAAGGGGAAACTGATCATTGGAGCCAGTACCAGTGTCGCCCAATATGTTTTACCTGAGATACTGGCCAAATTCAATAGCTATTATAAAGATATTAAGATCGAACTGATCACCCACAATACAGAAATTATTTCCGAATTGCTCAAGGAAGGAAAGATCGACCTTGGAATTATTGAGGGAGAATCACAGTCTTCGTTTTTTGACTATAAAATTTTCAAAGCTGATGAAATCGTTCTTGCAGCCAAGGCTGATCATCCACTAGCTCATAAAACATTAAGTTTAAAAGATCTCTATGGTTTACACCTGATCTTCCGTGAACAAGGCTCGGGAACTCTGGAATTCATCCAAAACCGTTTAAAGGAAAAAGGGATCAATATTGCAGAACTGAATACGGTCATGCAGCTGGGAAGCAGTGAAAGCATTAAAAATTATCTCCTACATTCAGATTGTATGGCTTTTTTGTCGATCAGTAGCATTTTGAATGAATTAAAAAACAATACCCTTACCATCGTAGATATCAAAAACTTCAGTATTGAAAGAGATTTTCATTTTATTCTTCCAAAGGGAGAACAATCGGAGATGATTAAGCTTTTTCTGAGATTTGTGAGGAGTTAGAGATGAGTTTGCAGATCGCAGGTTGAGATTCTGTCTTTTGATCGGGAATTTAGAAAGGATTGATGTACATCGTGAATTTTGCTTCGCAAGTAAATCGTGAATTTTTGAGAGTGGAGAAAAAAGAGTAAAGAGTGAAAAATGAAGAGTGAAGATACTACTGAACTATTTACAGCTTTTTACCGAAAGAAAGTATTATTTTCTACTAGCAACTGGCCAATCCAAACTTATCTACTCTAAAACTTTAGAAACTCAAATTCTCCTATGATAAAACAGCAACTTACAGGTCTTAAACCATAACTAAAAGTTATCCATCATAATAAAATACGATATACTTCGTAATACTATTTTTCGGAATTTTGGAGTCTAAAATTGATTATATGACAGGCTTTCTCCAAAATGAAACGATACGGAAAACTATTTTTATAATACTTGCGCTGGTATGTCTTACTTCATTCATTTCTTCTCCGGTTGCCCTGATTATGGGCTTTGGCCTGGCTGTTTTGATAGGTAACCCTTTTGAAAAAAATCTTCACCAATATATCCACCTGCTGCTGCAGATTTCAATTGTAGGGCTGGGTTTCGGACTTAAGCTGAACGAAGCGTTAACGGCAGGAAAAACGGGCTTCTTTTTAACGGTTGCCAGTATATTGACCGTCATGGTTCTGGGTACGATTTTAGGGAAAATATTTAAGCTGGAGAATAAATTAGCGTATCTGATCTCTGCAGGAACAGCGATCTGCGGAGGAAGTGCTATAGCCGCCATCTCTCCTATTATAAAACCGAGTACAAAGGAAATTTCACTGGGACTTGCTATTATTTTTATCTTAAATTCCATTGCGCTGTTTATTTATCCAGCGATCGGACATGTTCTCCATTTGTCTCAGGAGCAGTTTGGGCTTTGGTGCGCGGTAGGCATTCATGATACGAGTTCTGTAGTAGGTGCTGCCGGAAAATACGGAAATGAAGCGCTAAAGATAGCGACAACGGTAAAACTGGCCCGTGCTTTATGGATCATTCCGGTTTCTGTGATCACGATGTTTATTTTTAAAAATAAGGAATCGAAAATCAAAATTCCTTGGTTTATAGGATGGTTTATTCTCGCTATTCTTGTCAATACTTATTGTCCTGTTTTTGATGATCTGAGCAATTATGTGACTGGTTTGGCAAAATCCGGACTCCATCTTACTTTATTTTTTATAGGATCTACTCTGTCGGTTCAGACTTTAAAAACGATAGGTGTTAAACCTCTGGCTGTTGCTGTTATTTTATGGATTACGATCAGCGTAGGAAGTCTTATTTATATCATCAGTTAAATGACAAAAACCTTTTGGAAGGTCCAAAAGGCTTTTGCGTATTAAATGTGGAAATGTTTATTCTTCTGACTGAAATAGTTCTTAAACTGCTGACTGATTGCAAGTATACACTTGTGGGCAAGCAATGTACTGTGCACAGTACCATGGTCCTGTAACGGAACCTGAGCAGCTACATCCGCAAAGAGACAAATTCGGATTTTCGATCGTCCCGGAAGTATTTAAACCTCCTCCTGAGATGTTTTTAAGATCAGCTTTTTTTAGTTTTTTAGCATTTTTCATAATGTTCATGTGTTATAGTTTTGAGATTAAACAATAGCGTTTAGTTACCTTCCAAAGTTAAACAAATATTAATTATTCGCAACATAATTAATTAAAATTTTAATAATAGTCCTGTTTCATTGCTTTTATTGCAGCATAACGCAATAGATGAACATCGTATTTCTTAAACAGTTTTATTACCTGGTATTTTTTAACTGCTATGTAAACCAGCGTCGGGGAGGATGACAACAGATCTCTTGAAAGAGGCTGTGAAGTGTTTCCGGGACCTTTAAGTTTTAATTTAAAAAAAACCTTTCAATGACTCGAAAGGTTTTACTTAAATGTTTTCGCTAACAGGTTATTACCTGCAGACATTTTTTGTATTTTACACAATATGACGGGCCCGTCACTGCTCCTGTACAGCTACAGCCACATTTTGAAAGATCCGGAGTGGTTACTCCTGAGATTCCCCCAACAATGTTTTTAAGGTCATCTTTCTTTAACTTTTTTGCTCTTTTTAAAATTTCCTGTGACATGATGTTTTGATTTTAATTAAACAATAGAATCAGATTCCTTTACTTTCAAAAGTAAACAATTACTAATTATTCAAAGCACAATAAAATGTTAATTTATTCATTTACTTATGCTTAAGAAAATATCAACACCTGTCAAACCGTTGTATTACTCAGTAAATTCAAGATCTTTGTCATGCGTTTCCGAAATGGTGAGCGATGAATAAAAAGCGAGCCCAAACACCACAATACCTACAATGGCTGCACTGATGATGACCGTAAAATTATTTTTCAAAAGATCAAAGGCCAGAATCATTACGGGTACAAGACCTCTTACCATATTGGGAACTGTAGTGGTTGCTGTATTTCTGATATTGGTTCCGAACTGTTCGGCGGCCAGCGTCACAAACATGGCCCAATAGCCTGTTCCTAAGCCGAGCCAGACACAGAACATATAGTATTTTGTTTCAGTATCGGTATTTCCGAAAAGCATAATAGCGACTCCCACAATGGTAAACAGCAACATATAAAAAATTGCCATTTTACGGGATTTCAGTGCGTGAGAAATAAAACCACTCATAAGGTCGCCAACAGAAATACCTATATAAGCCCACATAATAGCTTTTCCCGGGTTGATATCCTTTATTCCCAATTCAGGAGCAAATTGATTGGCTAAAACAGCCAGAATCCCTATACAATACCATGTAGGCAATCCGACTGCGATACATTTGAGATACCGGACCAGACGTTCTTTATTGGTAAAAAAGGAAAGAAAATTTCCTTTGGAAACATTTTTATGGACTATATTTTTATAAATACCTGATTCGGATACGCTTATTCTGAGCAGGAGAAGCATCACCCCCATAATTCCTCCGATGATATAGGAAATATTCCATCCGCCAGCCAATTCAACAGTCAATTGGGCTACAACAGCACCCATAAGCCCAAAACCGGCTACTACGGAAGTTCCTATCGCCCTCAGACTCTTTGGCAGACTTTCAGAAACCAGCGTAATTCCTGCTCCGAGCTCTCCGGCCAGTCCTATTCCGGCAATAAACCTTAAACCCGCATATTGATAGACCAGATTCTCTTTTGGGAAATAAGGCAGAAATCCACAGGCTATATTGGCCAGGGAATAGACCAGAATGGAACCGAAAAGTACGGACAGTCTCCCTTTTTTGTCTCCAAAGATTCCCCAAAATATTCCTCCGATGAGAAGACCTACCATCTGACAGTTCAGAATAAAGGTTCCGTCTGCATCAGGATTCAGGCCCAAGGCCTTCAAACTGGGAATTCTTACGATACCGAATAAAAGCAGATCATAGATATCTACAAAATAGCCGAGGGCTGAAATGATAACGGGGATTGAAAAGATGTACTTCAGTTTTGAAGACAAAGACAGTTCCTGCATTTTTAAGTTTTGATAAAAATAAAAAACCTTTCAATTTCTTGAAAGGTTTTTATACAATATCTTTATTCTGTTATTATCTTGCAATATTCACAGCTCTTGTTTCTCTGATAACCGTTACTTTTACCTGTCCCGGATACGTCAGTTCATTCTGTATTTTTTCAGAAATGTCATAAGATAGCTGGTTGGCTACTTCATCATTTACCTTTCCACTTTCTACCATTACTCTAAGTTCTCTACCTGCCTGAATCGCATAAGCGCTTGATACGCCATCGAAACTTAATGCTGCAGATTCAAGATCTTTCAGTCTCTGGATATAGGATTCAAGGACCTGTCTTCTTGCTCCCGGTCTTGCTCCTGAGATGGCATCGGCAACCTGGATGATCGGTGATAATAATGACTTCATTTCAATTTCGTCGTGGTGAGCTCCGATTGCATTAACAACTTCTGCGTTTTCACCATATTTTTCAGCCCACTGCATTCCCAGTAAAGCGTGAGGAAGTTCAGACTCCTGCTCAGGAACTTTACCGATATCGTGTAACAGACCTGCTCTTTTCGCTAATTTTACGTTTAACCCTAATTCAGCAGCCATTGTTGCAGCGATATTGGCTACTTCTCTTGAGTGCTGTAACAGGTTTTGTCCGTAAGAAGAACGGTATTTCATTCTTCCGACAATCTTGATCAGTTCCGGGTGTAATCCGTGGATTCCTAAATCAATGATCGTTCTTTTACCTACTTCAATGATTTCTTCTTCGATTTGTTTTTTTGTTTTTTCTACAACTTCTTCGATTCTTGCCGGGTGGATTCTTCCGTCCGTTACCAATCTGTGAAGGGATAGTCTTGCAATTTCTCTTCTTACCGGATCGAAACATGAAAGAAGAATAGCTTCAGGAGTATCATCAACGATAATTTCCACCCCTGTCATCGCTTCTAACGCACGGATATTTCTACCTTCTCTACCGATGATTCTTCCTTTTACTTCGTCAGATTCAATGTTGAAAACAGATACTGAATTTTCGATAGCCTGTTCTGTCCCGATTCTCTGGATGGTCTGAACAACGATTTTTCTGGCTTCGTTCTTAGCATTCAACTGGGCTTCTTCCATAATACTCTGCACGTGTGCCTGAGCTCTTGTTTTAGCTTCTGCTTTCATGGTTTCTACCAATTCTGCTTTAGCTTCTTCTGCAGTGTAATTAGCGATTTTTTCCAAAATCTCCACTTTTTTAGTGGTAGCCACTTCCAGTTCCTGCTGCTTTCTGTCTAAGATTTCATTTTTCTTAGCGTAATCTGCAATCTGTTTGTCAAGATCCTTTTCAAGTTTTCCGGTCTTGCTAAGCTCATCGTTAAGCTTGTGTTCTTTATCTTTGGTTCTTTTTTCGATCTCCTGCATTTTTCTCTCACGGGATTGAATATCTGCATCATGCTGAGATTTCAGCTCCAAAAATTTTTCTTTGGCTTGTAGGTTCTTTTCTTTCTTTATGGATTCAGCTTGAACATTCGCTTTTTCTATAAGGTTTTCGGCATTTTTCTTTGCATCATCTACAATAAATTTTGCCTTAGTATTGAGTGAGCTCTTAGAGAAAAGTATCCCTATTACCGCCCCTACAACTAAGCAAATAACGCCGACTATAATGGCTGTTGTCATAATATATATTGAGTTTTAATTGTCTTACACTTATTAAATAAAAAAACCTACAACAATTCAGGGATTGAGAGTAAACTCCTAATCAACACGATTTGAACTGATTTCCACTGTCTGTAATCCGGGAGACCCGGCACGCCATTCAGCGGACATTTGCTCGGTAATTGTTTAGCGTTGAGTTTACCTTAAATGTGTTAGAATTATTGTAGGCAGTTTTTCGGGAAAAAAATCTATTTCCCAATTTCATTCAGCGACTGATTAATCTTCACTAATCTTTCGTTGGTAGAATTTATATTTTTTTCGTAGTTGAGAGAAACTACTTCAGCATTGGTTCCCAGTTTCAGGGCGCACATGGCCAAAGCATCTTGCTTGTCTCTTACATCGAAGTTCTGTTCAAAATCTTTAATCATATTTTCAATCTGCTTTCCTACTTTACGCAGAGTTTCTTCCTCTGCGGCCGGTACGTTCAGCGGATATACCCTTCCTGCAATGTTGATGGTTATTCTTCTTACATCCATTATAATCCACTGTTTTGAAGCTGTGCAATACAGAAATCAATTTCTTTTACCAATCGGTTGATGTGGTTTTTCATTAATCTGTTGTGTTCAGGATTCCCTGATATTGCTGAATAAAGTTTTATATTTTTTTGTTCTTCTGCTAATACCTGATTTCTTCTTCTTTCCTCATCATATTTCGTTTTCAGTTCTTCATGCTCATTATTTAATTCTGATAATCTTTCAGTAAGATTTTTATAATTCTTTTGTAAAATCAAAATCTTTTTTTCTAATTCTGAAAAATTGTTTTCTAAATCTTGAAGCATTTCAGGTTTTCTATATTCTAACTAATAGCAAAAGTAAAAAAATAATAACAGTAACAAAAATAAAAGTCTCTATATTTTGATCAGGTATGCAAAAAGGAGATGCATAAGCACCTCCTTTTGTATTTTTACTGTGATTTGTTATTCAAATTTCAAAACAAACATGACCGCTCTGGTCTGAAGAGTAGACATTGCTGTGGCCCAGTAAGGAGGAGTGTTGGCATTATCTGCTACTTTCTCGTTATTCATGAAGAATGTTCCTCTTACCGCTGGCGTAAGTTTGAATTTATTGAAATAAAACTGGATTCCTAATTCAGCAGACCATGCAAAGTTATGCGTCGTAGATCTGAATACCTGCTGCAAGTTATCATCTTCCGAATCTGAATTGGACTGAAGGTTCACGATATAATTCACCCCTGCTGCAATGTAAGGTCTGGAATTGTACCATCTCTGGCCGTGAAGTTCCAGCAAAACAGGAACATCTACCAGGGTAGATTTGATCTCTCTTACTTTGTCTTTTTCCGTTAAAGGAATAGGAAGGAAAGGTGGATTAGTCAATGTTCCAGCAGCGTACTGGTCATTAGACTGGGTATTAAAAGTCAACTGCCTTTGAGCAAATTGCAAGCCTGGCTCCAATCTTAAATCAAGATAGTCATTCAGTCTCCATTTGGCGATCAATCCCGCTCCGAAGCTGTAGCTTTCTCTAGATTTAACAAGATTCTGATTACCTTCCGCACCATATCTTGGATGAAGGACGATACGGTAGTCTAGCCTGTTGCCGTTCAGATAAAAACCCCAACTGAATTTCTGCTCGTCAAAGTCTTCCAACTTATCCATTCTGTTTCGGGTTCTGAATTGTGCATCTGCAAAAACTGCAATATTAACTGAGGCTAAAACCAGTGCTCTTAATAGAAATTTATTCATAGGTTACTTTGTTGCTTTATAAATTGTGGCTATACCTAAACTTAGCTTTTTATATTCTACTTTCTTAAATCCTGTATCTAAAAGAATTTGCTTCATCTTTTCCCCGAAAGGAAAAGCATTTACAGAATCCGGAAGGTATGTATACGCCCTATTATCTTTGGAAACCAGTCTGCCGATGGCAGGTAATATGTTTCTGAAATAAAACATATAAAATGGACCTAAGAACCCCTCAACCTTTGAAAACTCCAGTATATAAACACTCTTGTTATCTTTAACTACTCTTCTTAATTCTGCCAAACCTTTGGTAAGGTTTTCAAAATTCCTCACTCCAAATGCAACGGAAACAGCATCGAATCTATTGTCCTCGAAAGGTAAATTTTCTGCATCTCCTTTTTGCATGGAAATTTTGCCGTCTAATTTAAGTTTTTTTATTTTAATAACGCCAACATTCAGCATTTGTTGTGATAAATCTAAACCAATTACTTTCGCATCGGTTCCTTTTTCAATGGTGATGGCCAAATCTCCCGTTCCTGTAGCCACATCAAGCACTTCCTGCGGGTTGTCTTTTTTCATCATTTTCACCAATGTATTTCTCCATAAAACATCAATTTTCATAGATAAAACATGATTCAGAAGGTCATACTTCGGTGCAATATTGTCGAACATATCCTCTACCTGGCTCTTCTTTGTAGCCTCGGAATTATAGGGAGTAACTTTGGTAATATCTTTTGTCAAAACTTAAAACTTGTAATATTCTTTGTAATAATTTAGGAAATCCTGCTTTCTGAAGATCTTTGATCTTGATTCTACCTGCTGGATGTTTTTGATCACTTTGTCGTAATCTTCATCTACATTGTAATAAAAATCCTCAGTATAAAGCTTGTTGAAGCGTTTTGCGCCTCCGAAATAATCTTTTCCGTCAATGGTGATTTTGTCCAGGGCCAAAAGTAATGAATCTTTTTTAAGATTGTACCCATAATATTGATCATTAATATAATAATCCTGATGAGCGATGTTAATCAGCCCACGAATCTTATTCACTTCAAAGGCAGAATCATAGAGCATTTTTTTATTCTGGTCGAAAACCTTGATCGAATTTTTGCCCTTTTTCACATCTACATGAACGTACTGTCCTGCTGATATAATTCCTTCGGAACCGTTATTGATCTTAAAATAATAAGTATTGGGGGTAGGATTGTCTACGACAAAATAGTTTTTCTTGGCTAAGAAAAAGAAGTAGACCCCAAAGGCAACGATAAACACCACAGCTGCAATAAGTAAGCCTTTTAAGGACGAGTTGTTTTTCATACGCTTGTAAAGTACAATTTTTGCAAATTTAATAATATTTTTAATTCTTCGTTATTAATATTAATTATTAACTTTGCATCTCTAAAAAATCATTTAAACGAATGCCGAATACGATCATTATAGGTTCCGGATCCTATATTCCTAACAGAGTTATTGGTAGAGATTATTTCATGGATTCTGAATTCTACACTGAAGACGGAGTTAAGATTGAAAAACCTGCTGAAGAAACCATCGCTAAGTTTGTAGAAATCACAGAAATAGAAAACAGAAGATTTATAGAAGACGATCTTTCCAATTCACAGATCGGTTCTAAAGCTGCCAAAGCGGCCCTAGAGGATGCAAAAGTAGACGGCGAAGAACTGGATTATATCATTTACGCAAGCAACTTTGGAGAAGTTACTGTAGACGGATATGTGAATTTCATGCCGAATATGGCAGCGAGAGTAAAAAATAAGCTGGGCATTAAAAACAGAAAATGCATTACTTATGATATGATCTTCGGATGTCCGGGATGGGTGGAAGCCATGATCCTTGCAGACAATCTGATCAAAGCAAAAGCTGCCAAAACCATTCTTGTGGTAGGAGCAGAAACGTTAAGCCGTGTTACGGACCCGCATGACAGAAACAGAATGATCTTTGCTGACGGCGCCGGCGCAGTTGTTGTACAGGCTACCGACCAGGAAAATGTAGGGATTATTTCCCGCAATACGATCTGTGATAACGGTCCTGAGCTCAATTACCTTGAAAATGCACCTTCTATTAACGCCAACGTAGATCAGAGACGTCTTTATGTAAGAATGCAGGGGCGAAAAATCTATGAATATGCGCTTAAAAATGTTCCTTCAGCCATCAAGGAAACCATTGAAGATGCCCAACTTTCTCTGGAAGACATTGACAAGATCCTGATTCACCAGGCCAATGCAAAAATGGATTATGCCATGATTGAAAGACTTCACAAGCTTTATGATGTGAAAGATTACGACCATGCCATTTCTCCTATGACCATTCAGAACCTTGGAAATACCTCTGTAGCAACCATTCCTACAATGTATGATTTAATCATTAAAGGAAAAATGGAGGGTCAAACGTTTAAAGATAAAGGTAACATTGTGATGACTTCGGTAGGTGCCGGAATGAACATCAATGCTATCGTTTACAGATTTCCTTAAAATATTTAATAAATAAAAAATATAAAGCACAGGGAAACATATTCTTTGTGCTTTTTTTAGATTCATCATGCAGAGAAATTTTTTAATCATTGCCGCTATCTTCCTCTTTCTAGAGATGTATATCTACCAGGCTATCAAAACATTAACCGACAACTTCTGGGTAAGACTCGGATACTGGGTGCTGTCTTTGACTGTTTACGGAATCTTCGCCTATGAAGTAACTCATTTCCAGCGATCAGACAGGAGCACCATGAGGGCTCAAATCATGATCTCGTTGTTTCTGATCTTCATTCTTCCTAAAATTTTCGTAGTTCTGTTTTTATTAATTGATGATATTTTCAGAACCGGAGGGTATTTAATAGGATTTACCCAACCGAAAGAAAACTTTTTCCCTGAGCGAAGAAAATTCCTGAGTATTGTAGGATTGGGCCTCGGCGGTGTTCTTTCTGCTCTTTTTATTGACGGGATTACGTTTGGAAAGTACAGGCACACGGTAAGAAGAATAAAAGTAAAGATTCCAGGCCTTTCGAAAAGCTTTGAAGGATATAAAGTGATCCAGATTTCCGATGTTCACAGCGGTAGTTTTTCAGATCCAAGCAAGCTTCAGCACGCTATTGATTTGATTAATGAACAAAATCCGGACCTTGTGCTTTTCACCGGGGACATGGTGAATAATGTATCGGACGAATTCAAACCTTTCATCCCTTTATTTTCAAAAATCAAAGCGAAAGACGGCAAATTGGCAGTCCTGGGAAATCATGATTATGGTGATTACGTAACATGGACCTCACCGGATGCTAAGAAGAAAAACCTGGATACGCTGATCGAATATGAAAAACAGGCCGGATTTGATATGCTAAGAAATGAAAACAGAGTCATCGAAAGAAATGGGGAAAAACTCTACATTCTCGGTGTCGAAAACTGGGGACTGAAACCATTCCCTCAATTTGGAAAAATCGATGATGCTTTAAAAGGAGTGCCGGAATCTGCTCCTAAAATCCTGATGAGTCATGACCCTACCCATTTTGATTATGTAGTCAAAAAACATCCTGGAAACATTCATCTTACCCTTTCGGGACACACCCATGGAATGCAGTTCGGTTTGGATCTGAAAAACATCAAATGGTCTCCGGTACAGTACCGTTATCCAAAATGGGCAGATCTTTATGAGAGTGAAGGAAAGATGTTGTATGTCAACAGAGGTTTTGGAGTTCTGGGCTATCCGGGAAGAGTAGGCGTATTGCCTGAAATCACGCTCTTTGAGTTGAGCTAATTACGAATTGCTTGGCACAGAATGAGTTTTAGGGGTTTAAAGTTTGAGAATGAAATAGATAAATGCTGATCACTGTTGAAGATAATGTTTTTTTTCGTTAAAAAGCTACAAGTAGTCAAGTAGATTCTTTATTCTTTATTCTTTATTCTTAAAAATTCATCTTTCACTTGCGAAGCAAAATTCACCATTAACACCAGTAACAACATCAATAACGTCTGAATCCCCAATCAAAAGACAGCGCTTCAAACTGCGTCGCAATCTCTATGATCTGCAAGCTATCACCTGCAAGCTAAAAAATATAATCTTTCATACGCGAAGTGGCCATGTCATTCTCGTTGATCCAGCTAAGGAGGGCATCTAGTTTGTCCTCCATTTTTTTGCCCGAAAACAAGCTTCTGTAGTAGGGCACGTCAAACTGATATTTCTTAAAATCTGTGAACTGCCAGGAATTAATATAGATTAATACAAAGTCGTCATTCTTCAATGTTTCAAATACCATATTCTTATAATATTTCATGGGTAAGATCTGAAACATAAAATCATTATACGGTAATTGAAAATAAGGAGAGATACTTTCAGGCACAATACTCAGTCCATTTTGTTCGTTGATCTCTGTATCTCTTTTCAGTCTTTTGAATGGAAAAAGGAGATCTGCATGATCGATATTGGACACATAATTGAACTCAAGCAATTTCAAATTTTCCGGAGCGAGTTTGAAATCTTTTTGCCTGATTCCTCTTACCTGTTTTTCAAGAAGACTCTGAATATTTTTTTTGACTTCTTCAATATCCTGAAGATCTGAATTCAAATTATAAAAAGCAATTTCATGCCCTTTGGATGAAATTGCTTTTATTAAATTCTGAAGTTTTTCTGCAATGGAAATCTCTACAAAAAAACTTGCTTTTATGTCGTGAATATCTAAAATCCGAAGAATGGCTTTGGTATTGCCCTCGGTGACTTTCAGTCTCTCTTCATCAGAAATCTGTAGGCTTTTTTTGGCTTCAGCCTCAATATTAACGATGTTAAAAGTTAGTAAAATCATTTAAATTAAATTTTAGATAATAGATTTAATTAATTAAAAATCATATGTTAAAATAAAATACATCTAAACTTAAACTTTAAGTAATTAGTTTTTATTCAGTTTCACTTTAAGATTCTTGATCATGTCTTTTGACATTTCAGAAATTCCGAAATCGTAGGTGAGTCCCCAGTCTTTTTTTGCTACAGAATCATCAATTGAAGCCGGCCATGAATCTGCAATCGCCTGTCTGAAATCAGGTTTATAATCGATCGTAAATTCCGGTATTTCTTTCTTGATTTCTTCTGCGAGTTCTTTCGGAGTAAATGACATTCCTCCCAAATTATAAGACGAACGTACGGTAAGACTTTCCTTCGGAGCTTCCATTAATTTCAATGTTGCATTGATGGCATCATCCATGTAAAGCATCGGCATTCCTGTATCTTCAGAAATGAAACTTGTATATTTCCCCTCCTCTATCGCTTCATAAAAAATCTCAACGGCGTAATCTGTAGTTCCACCTCCTGCGGGTGTCTTCCATGAAATAAGTCCGGGATATCTGATGCTTCTTACATCTACTCCATATTTATCGAAATAGTACTCACACCATTTTTCTCCAGCCATTTTAGAAATCCCATACACTGTGGTAGGATTTAAAACAACATCCTGCGCTACATTTTGTTTCGGAATTCCTTTCCCAAATACAGCGATAGAACTTGGCCAGAAGATCTTTTTAAGAAGCCCTTCCTTTGCCATTTCACAAAAATGAAGAAGAGGCTCAAGATTAAGTTTCCACGCGAAAACAGGCTGTTTTTCCGAAGTCCCTGATAAAAGAGAAGCCAAATGATACACTGTGGTGATCTCATAATCTTTAATAACCTGTCTTACCAGCTGGGTGTTGATAACATCCATTCTTTCATAATGTCCTGCAGCCGTAATTCCCTTCTGCCATCTGTCCAGTCCTGATGCTACAACATTGTCAGCTCCGTGAATTTCAACAAGTCTGTTCGTTAACTCGGTGCCGATCTGTCCCAGAGCACCTGTAATCAGTATTCTTTCCGTATAGGATTCCATTTTTAGATATTTTTTTTAGAGTTGTACAAAAGTAAAAAAATCAAGCTTATCATAATAAAAAAGGTGCGCTAAAAAAACAGGTATTCACATCAGCCAGAAAAGAAGTATTATTTACAAGAAATCAATGATAATGATCATTCCATAAAAACTTCTCAATCATACCTTGCCTTACCTTTTATTTCTCTATTAATACTATCAGACGTAAATATTCCACCCGATTAATCTGCAACTGTTTACATTAAAAAATTAGCTATTTTTGTGTTAAACAAAATCTTATGAAGAAGTTTTTCATTGCGGCAGTTCTGTTGGCAGGTAATGCCTACTGGGCTCAGTTTACGGCTTTCAATATTGTAAAAGAAGTAAAAGTAAAAAATAAAGGTGTGGTCGTATCTGCCCATCCACTTGCCAGCGAAGCCGGAACACAGATTATGAAAATGGGAGGAAATGCCTACGATGCTGTTGTTGCTACACAGTACGCTCTCGCTGTAGTGTATCCTCAGGCTGGAAATATCGGTGGCGGTGGTTTTTTGGTAGGGGTTAAAAATAATGGTGAAAAATTTACACTCGACTACAGGGAAACAGCTCCGAAAAAGGCGTCCCGGGATATGTATGTAGATAAAAACGGAAAGGCGAACACGGATCTTTCTCAATATGGAAGACTGGCTGTAGGTATTCCGGGAAGTATTTCCGGTTTTTTTGCCACTCTGAAATATTGTAAACTTCCGATGGACAAAATCATTCAGCCAGCGATTGATTTGGCGGAAAAAGGATTTGCCATCACTGAAATGGAAGCCGAAATGCTGAATACCCATAAAGAGAAATTCCTTAAAAACAATACCTCTTCCATCGCTTTTGTAAAAGATACCCCATGGAAAGCCGGCGATATTTTAGTTCAGAAAGAACTGGCTGAAACGCTAAGATTAATTCAGAAACAGGGAGAAAAGGGTTTTTATGAAGGAAAAACGGCCAATCTGATGGTTTCTGAGATGAAAAAAGGCAACGGAATCATTACCCTGGATGACCTTAAAAATTATAAGACCGCAGAAAGGAAACCGCTGGAATTTGATTATAAAGGAAACCGTGTGGTTACCATGCCTCTTCCATCAAGCGGAGGAGTATTACTTGCCCAAATGCTGACAATGGCGGGTTATGAAAACCTTGAAAAATACCAGCAGAATTCAACGGAGGCTGTACAGATCATGACTGAAGCTGAAAGAAGAGCGTTTGCAGACAGGGCAGAATACATGGGTGACCCCGACTTCATTGAAGACAAAACTGCTTACCTTACTTCTGACGCTTATTTAAAAAACAGATGGAAAAGTTTCAGCTTCAGCAAAGCAACGCCAAGTTCTGAAGTTGGAAAAATTATCTCGCAGCCGAATGAATCAACACAGACTACTCATATTTCTGTGATAGACAAAGATGGAAATACCGCTTCTGTAACAACTACTCTCAACGGATATTACGGAAGTAAAGTGGTGGTTTCAGGAGCCGGATTCTTTCTTAATAATGAGATGGATGATTTTTCCATTAAACCTGGAGTTCCCAACATGTTTGGAGCTGTAGGCGGAGAAGCCAATTCTATCAGGCCTAATAAAAGAATGCTTTCTTCGATGACTCCAACGATCCTGCTTAAAAACGGCAAACCGTATATGGTCGTTGGAACACCGGGTGGAACCACGATTCCAACTTCTGTTTACCAGTCTATCGTCAATGTGGTAGATTTTAAACTGAATGCGAATATCTCCGTCAATGCACCAAAATTTCACCATCAGTGGCTTCCGGAAAAGATTACGGTAGAAAATAATTTTCCTGAAAGTACGATCACAGCGCTTAAAAATAAAAACTATGTGATTGAAAAAATAAAATACATCGGAAAAACAGAACTGATCCTGATGGACGACAATGGAAATATCCATGCGGTGGCCGATGGCCGTGGCGATGATTCTGTTGCAGTCGAGTAATTGAGATATAAAACTCTAACACCTGCGCTTCGACTTCGCTCATCATAATACACCTTACTATCAAAGTTGCCATGTTGAGCCAAGTCGAAGCATTTTTCATTAATTAAGCTAAAATTAATTTTTACAGGAAAAATTTCTACACATCACCCATAAAAACTATAAATATCAATTATACACCTTAAAAAATAACAAAATCTACTTTAACAACTCTTTTTACTATTATCATTTTCTTTGCTAAAATCTTCAATTAAACTGACATTCACCATGAGTTAAGATAAAAATTCTTAATTTCCTGTCTTTAAAATTAAAAAAAATTGAAAACGAAAACAATCTACCAGCAGCTTTATTTTCAGGTGATTATTGCGATAACAGCGGGTATATTATTAGGACGGTTTTATCCTGAACTGGGTGAAAAAATGAAGCCACTGGGCGACGGATTCATTAAATTGGTGAAAATGATCATTGCTCCGGTGATCTTTATTACCCTAACCTTAGGAATTGCTCATATGACTGACCTTAAAAAAGTAGGTCGTATCGCAGTAAAGGCAATGATTTATTTCTTTACGTTTTCCACTCTGGCTCTGATTATCGGATTGATTGTAGGAAACCTTTTACAGCCCGGACATGGCTTGAATGTAGACCCTGCTACCCTATCCGGCGATGTTTCGCAATACCAGCAAAAAGCTCATGATACTACCCTGACAGGTTTTATCATGAATATCATTCCTGAAACGTTATTCAGTCCACTAGTGGGTGAAAATATACTTCAGGTTCTTCTGGTTGCGATACTTATGGGTGTTGCTCTGGTTTTAACCAAAGAAAAAAGCCAGAAAGTAACTGATTTCCTGCAGGATCTTTCTACACCGATTTTTAAAATTGTTCATATGCTGATGAAGCTGGCACCGATCGGCGCATTTGGTGCGATGGCATTCACTATCGGTAAATATGGTCTGCATTCGGTATTGAATCTTATCTTTTTGGTAGGAACATTTTATATTACTTCTATTCTGTTTGTGGTCATCGTTTTAGGATCGGTAGCTTGGTATAATGGATTCAGTATTTTTAAGCTGATGTTTTATCTGAAAGAGGAACTTTTATTGGTTTTAGGAACAAGCTCATCAGAATCAGCACTTCCGGGAATTATGGAAAAGCTTGAAAAAGCGGGTTGTTCAAGAGCTATTGTAGGGCTTGTAGTTCCTACCGGATACTCATTTAATCTGGACGGTACCAATATTTATATGACTCTGGCTTCTTTATTTATCGCTCAGGCTCTGAATATCCATTTGCCTCTTGATAAACAATTGATGCTGCTTTTGGTCGCCATGTTAAGTTCAAAAGGTGCCGCAGGAGTTACAGGAGCAGGATTCGTGACATTGGCAGCAACATTAGCCGTTGTTCCTGAAATCCCGATCGCGGGGATGACTTTGATTCTGGGAATCGATAAATTCATGAGTGAATGCAGAGCTTTAACCAATGTGATCGGGAATTCTGTAGCGACGGTAGTCGTAGCGAACTGGGAAAAACAACTGGATAAAAAGCAGTTACAGTATTGTCTTGATCATCCTGCTGAAATTGAGAAGAAACTGGAGGTCTGATACTTTTGGAAGAATTCTCCCGAAAATCTAAAGGTTGATTTTAGCTTTGGTTAAGCGTAAAGGCTCAAGTTTTCTCGTAAAAAGAGTTTATTTTAAGGCAAAAGAAAACCGAATGGGAATTGTTATTTTAATAAAAATGATTCCCTTTTTTTGAGATTGCTTCGGAGCTTTGCTCCTCGCAATGACCTTAGTCTACACTAAAATATTCAGACTGGCAGGCAAGACTTTCACATGCACAGGTGATTCTATTGTATTAAACTCACCGTCAAGATGCCAGTTTTTGGTGGTTACTTTAAAAGAAATTTCTGAAACGGGAAGATAGGTCACATATTCATCATCCTTCAATCTTTTGGTGAACATCCTGAAAGCAAAAAGCGCTGAATAGGTCAGCGGAAATTTTTTCACCAGAACCATATCTACCAGCCCGTCGCTTTTACTTGCATTGGGAGCAATGTAGGCATTATTTCCAAACTGGCGTGTATTGGCAATATTCAACATCAGATATCTTCCGTTATACTGCTGGTAAGCTTCATCTAAAAACTGAACTTTGATGGGTTTATAATTAAAGAATGTCTTTAAGGACACTTTGATGTAATTTTTGAATCCGCGGCTCGTTTTTTCAAACTCTTTGACTACTTTTCCATCAAATCCGGTTCCTGAAACGTTGATCGACAGTCTCCCATTAACGGTAAAAGTATCAATCTTTCTGTATGCTTTGGCTTTAATCTTTTCCAGAAGCTCATCTAAATTCTTATTAAATTTAGTTTCATTGGAAAAACCATTCCCTGATCCCGCAGGAAATATGGCCAGAATTTTATCGGTATTAATCAGTTTCCTGGCTACGGTAGAGATCGTTCCGTCACCACCGATGGCCACAAAGATATCTACCTTGTCAAAATGTTCCTTAATAAAATCATCTGTCCCCGGAATAGATTCAGAGATATAATACAAAGGATTGTCAACCTTTTTTTTAAGTTCGTCAAGAAACGGCTGATAATTTTTTTTGGCCGAAAAGGGATTAATGATAAAAGCTGCTTTTTCCATTACCGCAAAAATAGAAAATGCTTCCTGATCCGGAAGCATTAATTTACTTTATTTTCATTCTTTCTTTAAATTCTTCTTTCAGTGTGCCCTTCAGTTCGTCCCACGAAACCGGAATCACAATATCTCCGGCAGCAAAAGCAGCGATCTCATAAGGACTGTAATGGAAATACAGGTTTTTCTGATCAAAATAAAAATTATTTGTGGCCGGAATGACGTCTACCAAAAGCATTTCAGAATTGTTTACATCCCCGTCACTGTCTGTTGTTCCGCTATTTTCTTTATTGAGATTCTTCATCAACAAAGCTTCAAGTTTGTCTTTTGGCATTGAAGTGATGTCTTTGAGCTCCAGTTTTCTATTATTTTTAAGGTCAAAAACCCTTTCTGAAAATCCAAAATTATCATGTGCTCCACCTTGATAGGCACTGGATACATATTCGATGTGCATAAAATCATGATCAGTGGAGACCAGATTCATTTGAGAATTTGCATACCAGCTCTGGGCATATGAAATATCTGAAAGCCAGTCTTTACTGTCTGTTTTAACGGACTTGAAATATTCGTTTTTATCCTTATCAAGATAAGCTTCGATTCCTTTTTTAGAAAAATCTTTGATTCCCTGATGATGAAAATAAATACTGTCGAGCAGAGTCTTGTCCTTAAGGGTTGGAAAAACGAGCATTCTGGAAGTGAAACGTACAGTGAGAGAATCTGCTATTTTTACAGAGTCATTGACTTTAACGGAATCTACCACAAGTTTTTCAGGCTGCAAGGCTTCTGTTTTATCAGCAGCAGCAGTATTTTCACCTTTTTTACATGCTGATAAAGCAATAAGAGAAGAAACTGCCAGAACGGCAATTGTATTTTTCATAATTTTAATTTTTGATAGTAATGCAAAAACCATTCAAAAAATGAATGGTTTTGCAAATTTTCTTTTTAATATGAAATTCTAAATGATTTTTATGATTTTCTAACCAGACTTATGACCTGATTTTCACTTTTTGAAGCGGTTCCCCAAATCTGTTTGAATGCAGGATAATATTCTTTAGGATAATCCGGACTAGCCGTTTTTATAGTGGAGATGACTTCAAGTTTGTTGCCTTTCTGCTCAGCAACATAACTGTATTCAATTTCTTTATCATCTGTAACAATTTTTTTATTTTTAGGCATCGTTTCTATCACATAGCCTTCCGGTATTTCCAAAATTACTTTTTTCACTTTAGTAAATGAAGAAATAAAATCGATGGGATATTTTCTTTCATCTGCCTGATCAAATTCGTTGGAACTTTTGCTTAAAAACAGCATAGGATTGATGATCATTTTCTTTCCTACTTTATCAATCAGATTGTCTGAGGAAAATTTCATGGTGCTTTCAAAATCTCCGTTTTCCAAAATTTTAGAATCAATTCCTGTAAAATCTATTGAATAATTTTCTTTGTACTGTTTCTTATATTTTTCAGCATTTTCATCATAACTTTCTTTGACAGCCATTGCGTATGAACCGGTATCTTTATCTGAATAGGTTCCGGAAATACTGCCGTCATCGTTGATCTTTGCTTCTGTGGTAAGGTAATTGAAACTGGTTGTGGCATTTCCCATCTGCATTAACAATGCTTTATCTTTAGCGACGAGCACACCGTACTGATTCCAGTCTCTAGGGGGAAGATTATTCATAGAAGACTGTTTTGAGGTGGCATCATAGAGGTTGAATCCTTCCTTTATTTTAACGGCTGCAATCACAAAATTCATTCCTACAATACTTGGAGAAACCAGGTTGATCAAACCGTTGTCTGTTGTAGAAATAAGAAGCGGCTCTGCTTTCAATCCGGCTTCTCTGAGCATCATGATGAGGAAAAGGTTGATTTCAGCAGCATTTCCTGTTTTGGTTTCTAATAGTTTTTTGATTCCGTTTTCGGTATAGATTCCCCGGTCTTTGTTCCAGGTGAATGTATTTTTCACATAATTAAAGATAGCGTCTGCTTTTTCTGCGTCAGATTTCAACCCAGAAACTGTCGCAGGCATATTTTCTTTAGCCAGTTTTGTTTTTTTGAGTTCGTCGCCAAAATCTTCGTCTTTATAGAGTTTTTCTTTGATTTCCTCCCATGAAGAAGAATGCATCTTCAACTGTCCAAAATTGGAAGAATGAAGTTCTGCACTTATTTTTGTACGGTAATTCCTGTCATTCTTTACAAATTTTTCCGTTTTGAATCCTTTCAGGTTTTCGTAGGCGAATCTATACGTTTTAAACAAGGTTCCATACATTGTCTTGTCCTCTACCATCCTGTATTTTGGAGTTAATGAACCTGTATAATTTACATTGTAAGCCACGTAGGAAGGGGAATCCAGAATATATTCCACATATTTTGAAGGGGTATCAGATTCTATGACAATCTGCGGTATTGAATATAAAAACGGAGATAAAACTTCATATTGATATTCTATGACGGAACCGTTTTTTACATTAGGAAAAGCAAATTTCGTTATGGTTGTATATTTGCTTTCTTTACTCTTATATTTTGAGCTTTTATCAACCTTTGTTGCTGCTGCAGCACCATTTTCAAGATTATATACAAAAGCCTTCATCTTATTCAGAAGCTCTTCATCACCAGCGGAGTTTTTATGCAATGGAATCTCAAGATTCAACCAGTCTTCTGCTTTATCTTTATCATAAATCTTTACTCTGTAAAAAACATTTTTGCGAAGATCTCCCGTTGAATTATCAATCGCAAAATGTACAGATTTATAAATGATTTCTGCAGGTGCATTCTCATCAAGAGAGGACTTTGTTTTCGTCAAATCAGCATTGTCAAATTTGGGAGGATCCAAAAATTCATGTTTCTGACCGTTGACACCAATCAAAACTCCTGAAAAGAAGGCTGTTAAAAATATTTTTTTCATAATTATGCTTAAATTTTAGTCAATAAGATTTTAGAGTTATCACCGTTTAAGGTCTTTTTTCTGAAGCTGACATAGTCGTTATACTTTTCTTTTGGAAATATTCCTTTGTTTACTTTAATGAATCGGGTTACTTTTAATGATTCTCCGTTTTTCAAAACACTAAGCTTATAGGTTCCAAATTCAGAATTGACGGTCACATTTTCCGGAACCTCATCAATTTTATAGTTCTTAGGAATGATAAAGTCGATTTCATATTCATCTTCAAAGGATTGCCCCACTTCAAAAGGCAACTCCCTGTTCTCATCTGATTTATAATAATTATTGGTAAAAATGGGAACTGCTCTAAAAATCAAATTCTCCCCTGTTGTTTTAGAATAATTATTTGCTTTAAAATCCATAGTGAATTTTACTACTGCATGGTCTTTATCGTTGACAAAGTCTTTCATTTCCACTTTTTCAAAATTCAGGACATCAAACCTCTTTTTCATTGCTTCAATTCTTTCTTTTGGCGACAGATAAGTATAAGGCAGATTATTATCGTACTGGCTTCCGGTGTAAGCAAACTGAATTTCTCCATTGATGCTGTTGTCTTCCGTAAGATTAATTTTTAAGATCTGTTTTTCTCTATTTTGCTCGGCTGTGTATGTTGGAGTATTGATAAGTTCAATTCCTTTTTTGGTTACAGCAAGAACATTTCTATCCGTAGTCGAGTAATCTAAATGGTTAAAGGCAGTCTGCTGTGACGTATTTTCCAGCCAGATATTTCCTTTTTCAGTGGGCACCATCAGAATCGCATGATTTCCTCCCATCGATGGAAAGTCCGGATCAAAGGAAATCTGGGATGAGCTTGAATTGATGACACAATAATGCGATGGAATTCCTGCCTCATTCAGCAAGGTTTTCATATAATTGGTCAGTCCTTTACAGTCTCCATACCCTTTTTTTTGTACTTCCTCAGGAAACATAGGAAGCCACCCTCCTATTCCCAGCCCTACAAATATATACCTGGTTTTCGACTGCATATACTGATATAGTTTCTTTACTTTATCCTCTGTTGACCCTGCGAGTTTCAAGGCAGCTACCTCAGCTTTAATTGCAGGAGTAGATGCAGAAACCGGCTCCACAAGATTAGTATAATACCAGGTTCCAAAATCTGTCCAGTTGTTCAGAGTTCCCTGCTTACCTTCCAGATTGAATTTAGACAGAGCAAAACTTACTTTCGGTAATATTTTTTCAGGCTTAGGTAGCATAAGGACATCATCAATAGCCGGAACATTCTTGTAGGAATAGGTCTTTTCATTCCCATTATCTGCAATAGAAACTGAGGTGTAATTATATTTTGACGGATAGGTTTTGGTTCTGAGGTCAATCCCGGATTTATTGATTATTTTAAACTGGGCTTCTTCCAAAGATTCGTTTGGAGAAGAAAAAGGCACAAAATCAGGAATGAAAATGGTATTCTCATCTGTTCTTTGGTAAGAAAAATCAACGGTGTACGGATAATAGGCGGAAGTATAAGACAATGCTAAAATCCTGTTATCTGAATAAAAAACGCCTTGAGCATTATTAGCAAAGTCTCCAAAATCAGATTTTGAAAAACTTTTTACTTTTTTCCCGGATTCATCATAAACAGTAACTTTCACATCAGAAATGTTATCTCCTTTTTTGTAGGGGATATAAATGAGTGCTTTAGAATCACCATCTTTATTTAAAACTGTCGTTACTGTATTGTATTGGTATTTAATTTCATCGATTTTATTGATTAGAACTGTTGTAAAGTCCTTTCTGACCACAACATCAGCATTTTTCTTTAAGTTTTCTGGGATGGCAGAAACCGGATAGGTTTGTGCGAAATATATAGAGGCAGTAGACAGAGCACCTATAACTAAAATTTTCATCATGGTTATTAAAATTGAGCAAAAATAATAAAATCTTAATAAATGTTAATTTTTTATTTTAATATAAATACTTATGACACAGAAAAAGCTTCACCAATACAATATTTTTAAATACATTTTTACTATAATATCTCTCTAAATAAGGATTTTTTGTAATTTTTTCGCAAAATTCATTTTTCAGAATTACGATATTAATTATTTTCAACTACAGAGTAAAACACAAAAAAAAGACTCCATTGCTGAAGTCTTGTATTATTTTTATTACTTACTGATCATTTGGGATTCTGCTACTATCGTATTTATCGTTACTGAAACCAAGAACCGGGACGAAAATAAAGCCGAAGAAAAACAAAAGAATGGTATAAACCGGGGTATCTTTTCCAAAAGCTTTTGCTAATCTGTCATTAACCACCCATGAGGCATAAAGGTTAACGAAAGGGATTAGGAATAAGATGAACCACCAGATCGGCTTTTTAACAATATCCAGCAGTACAATGATATGATAGATCGGAACAAAAGCTGCCCATGCATCTTCTCTTCCCGCTTTCTGAAATATTTTATACATACAGTATCCATAAAATAAATAGATGAGCAATCCGAAGATCATAGAGCCCATTCCCAGTCTTGCAGCAGCGGCACCAGACATTGCATCAACCCCTTCATAAGGGATTGTTTGTATTATTTTTTATTGGTTTGCACCAAATATAAAAAAAAGCTTCTAATAAATAGAAGCTTTTCTCAATATATTTTTAATAACAATTATGCATCAATCTTAGCATATTTTGCATTTTTCTCGATAAACTCTCTCCTTGGTGGAACCTCATCTCCCATCAACATTGAGAATATACTGTCCGCCTCTACGGCATTGTCAATCGTTACCTGTTTCAGGATTCTGTGTTCAGGATTTAGAGTTGTTTCCCAAAGCTGTTCAGGATTCATTTCCCCAAGACCCTTATAACGCTGAACCTCTACTCCTTTTCCGTCCGGAGCCATTTCTAAAGTAAATTCTTCACGCTCTTTTTCGTTATAAGCATATACTTTTTTGTTTCCTTTCTTCAATAGATATAAAGGAGGTTGAGCAATATAGATATATCCGTTCTCAATAAGTTCTTTCATAAATCTGAAGAAGAACGTAAGAATCAGAGTCGAAATGTGAGATCCGTCAATATCGGCATCGGTCATGATCACTACTTTATGATATCTCAGTTTAGCCATATTCAGGGCCTTACTGTCTTCTTCAGTTCCTACAGAAACTCCAAGAGCGGTGTAGATATTTTTAATTTCCTCGTTGTCATATACTTTATGAAGCATTGATTTTTCAACGTTCAGAATTTTACCTCTCAATGGTAAAATAGCCTGGAAATGTCTGTCTCTACCCTGCTTAGCCGTACCACCTGCGGAATCTCCCTCTACCAAGAACAATTCAGATTCTGCCGGATCTTTGGATGAACAGTCAGATAGTTTCCCCGGAAGTCCGGAACCTCCCATTGGAGATTTTCTCTGAACCATTTCACGGGCTTTCTTCGCTGCCTGTCTTGCTTTTGCTGCTAAAACTACTTTTTGAACAATAATTTTCGCTTCATTAGGGTTTTCTTCTAAGAAATTAGAAAGCATTTCCCCTACAATTTTATCTACAGCCCCTGAAACTTCAGAGTTTCCTAATTTGGTCTTGGTCTGTCCTTCAAACTGAGGCTCCATTACTTTTACAGAAATCACAGCTGTTAATCCTTCACGGAAGTCATCTCCTGTAATTTCTACCTTTTCTTTTTGTGGAATTCCTAAATCATCAGCATACTTTTTCAATGTTCTTGTCAAAGCACGTCTGAAACCCGCAAGGTGAGTTCCCCCTTCATGCGTGTTGATATTGTTTACATAAGAGTGAAGGTTCTCGCTGAATGACGTGTTGTAACGCATGGCAACTTCTACCGGAATATCATCTCTTTCTGCTTCCATGAAGATTACATTCTCCATGATCGATTCTCTGTTTCCGTCGATAAATTCAACAAATTCCTTCAAACCACCTTCAGAATGGAAAACTTCCGTTGGGAATGATCCGTCATCGTTAGGCGTTCTTTCATCAATTAGCGTAATCGTAATTCCTTTGTTAAGGAAAGCCAGTTCACGTAATCTGGTGGCAAGCGTATCATAGTTATAAACCGTTTCCTGAAAAATGGTAGCATCCGGCTGAAAGAAAACTTCTGTTCCTCTTTCGTCGGTAGTTCCAATTTCCGCAACATCTGCAAGGGCTTTACCTTCTGAATATTTTTGTTGATATAATTTACCGTTAAGGCTTACTGTAGCCACCAATAAAGTGGAAAGCGCGTTCACACACGATACCCCCACTCCGTGAAGACCTCCGGATACTTTGTAAGAATCTTTATCAAATTTTCCTCCTGCTCCAATTTTAGTCATGACAACCTCTAGAGCCGATTTTTGTTCTTTTTCGTGAAAATCTACAGGAATCCCTCTACCGTTATCTTTTACAGAGATGCTTTCTCCTTCGTGGATGGTTACCAGAATGGTATCGCAATACCCTGCCAAAGCCTCATCAATAGAGTTATCTACTACTTCATAAACCAAATGATGAAGACCTCTTACTCCTACATCTCCAATGTACATTGATGGTCTTAGTCGAACGTGTTCCATCCCTTCTAAGGCTTGGATACTACTAGCTGTATATTGTTTTTGACTCATATAAAATTAATAAATTTTGCCTAATGCAAAGACCTACAAATATCGTGATTTTTTTCGACTTATGAAAGTTAAAATATGTCAAAAAAGGATTGTTTTCAATATAAAAAAGCAGACCTTGGCCTGCTCTATTTTTGATGGTTCCTGTACCAACGAACTTTATGTTTTTCAGGATCAATTTTTTATCATTTTAAATGATCATCGTGACCTTTACTTCTTTTCGATCAATTTTTCAAGTCTCCCGAACATATCATCCTTCTCCTTCAGCATTCTTTCGTACAAAGCAATTTTTTCATCATATAATTCCACAATTTTATCAATAGGATTGAATGTAGGCTGAAAATTAAAAAAAGCTGGTTGCTGACAATTATCAAAAGAGGCTGTATTTGAAATTATACTGATTGCTTGCTCTTCATCAAAATTCTCAATAGCTTCAGCAGGAACTTTGAGAATACCCGCAACTTTTGCTACAATATCGGCTTCTACAGTTTCCTTCTGCTCAAGGAGTGAAATCTTCTTCTGGTTCCAGTCCTCCCCAAGTTCAAAAGCCAGTGCTTCCTGCTTAATGCCGAGCATTTCTCTGAAACGCTTGATATTTCGTCCCTGATGTATTTTTTTATTTTGCATATCTGTGTCAATCATAATAACAAATATAAAGTTTTAGGGCAGAAAAATAAAACTCCTCTTCAAAATAAATTATATTCTAAAACATCCTTTATTTTAAGTAAAATATCCTTTGCAGCAAGACATTAAAAATAATCCATTTCAAAGTAGAAATAAAGAACTTCTAACACACAAAAAGGTTTAAAGTTATGATCTATTTCTTAAACGTCAACTGTATTAAATCATATTATACATCCGTATTTTATGCTTAAATTTATTTACTCAAAAGTTGATAATATGGATGATTTTATTGCAGCCCGCGCGCAGATGGCCCTGTCGCTGGGCTTTCATATCATTTTCGCCTGTGTGGGAATGGTAATGCCCTTCTTAATGGCCTTTGCCCACTGGAAATATCTTAAAACCAATAATGAAGTATATAAAGGCCTTACTAAGGCATGGAGTAAAGGCGTAGCGATCCTCTTTGCTACCGGTGCGGTTTCAGGAACGATGCTTTCGTTCGAACTTGGGCTTCTGTGGCCGGGATTTATGAAACATGCAGGACCGATCTTCGGAATGCCGTTTTCTTTAGAGGGAACTGCATTTTTTATTGAAGCGATTGCCATCGGGTTCTTTTTATACGGTTGGGATAAATTTAATAAATGGTTCCATTGGTTCTGCGGATTTCTTGTGGGATTAAGCGGCCTGGCTTCGGGTATTCTCGTGGTAGCTGCCAATGCGTGGATGAATTCACCTGCAGGATTTGATTATATCAACGGACAATATGTCAATATAGATCCTATTAAAGCAATGTTCAACGATGCTTGGTTTCCTCAGGCGCTTCATATGACGGTGGCGGCATTCTGCGCTACAGGATTTGTTGTTGCAGGGGTTCACGCTTTTTTAATCATGAAGAAAAAGAATGTGGAATTCCATACGAAAGCGTTCAGGATTGCGGCCGGATTTGCCTTAATCGGGGCGTTTGGAGCACCATTAAGTGGTGATGTTGCTGCAAAATCTGTTGCAGAGAGACAGCCGATTAAACTTGCCGCAATGGAAGCCCACTTTGAAACGGAGAAAGGAGCACCTTTTATTATCGGAGGGATTCCTGATGAGGAAAAAGGAGAAGTGAAATATGCCATTAAAATTCCAAAAGTATTAAGCTTTTTAGTGAGCAACGATTTCAATCATGAAGTCAAGGGATTAAATGATTTCCCAAGAGACGAATGGCCTCCGGTAGCGGTTGTTCATTATGCTTTCCAGATCATGATCTTCTTCGGGGTTGTGATGATCTGTATTGGAAGTATCTATCTCTATTCTTTCTTCTTCAAAAAGGAATGGCTGAATAAAAACTGGCTTTTAAAAACCTTTCTGATTGCAACGCCTTTTGGATATATTGCCCTGGAAGCAGGATGGACGGTGACCGAGGTGGGAAGACAACCATGGATCATCTATGGAGTCATGAGAACAATTGATGCGGTGACGCCTATGCCAGGAATTCAGTACTCTTTTTACTTTTTCACCGCTATTTTCGTGTCATTATCACTGATTATTATCTTTCTTCTAAGGAGACAGATTCAGATGGTACCGAAACTTTACGATCCTACAGACGCTCAGTTTAACGATAAAAACAAAAAATCATGATCTACGTTGTTATAGGTTTTCTATGGCTTTCTATCTGCCTGTATATTATTCTGGGCGGCGCTGATTTCGGAGCCGGAATAGTAGAACTTTTCACGCATAAAAAAGCGCGTCACAAAACCCAGGAGCTTATGTATGAATCGATAGCGCCTGTATGGGAAGCTAATCATATGTGGCTGATTATTGCGATCGTAATTCTTTTTGTGGGATTTCCGGAGATCTACACAACAATGTCCACCTACCTTCATATTCCCCTGGTGTTGATGCTTTTAGGCATTATTGCCAGAGGAACCGCATTTACATTTAGGCATTATGATGCCGTAAAAGATAATATGCAGGTCGTGTACACACAGATATTTTACTACGCAAGCCTGCTTACTCCATTTTTCTTAGGATTGATTGCAGCCGCTACGGTTTCTCATTCCATCAATCCTGATGCTGTAGGATTTGTAGACTTATATATTTTCAGCTGGTTAAACTGGTTTGGTGTTTCGGTTGGACTGTTTACTGTGGCGCTATGCGCTTACCTTGCCTCTATCTTTTCATTAAGAGAAACCCGTGACAAAGCTGACCTTACATTGATGATCAAAAAATCGAGACAGACAATGGTTTTTGTAGTGATCACAGGGGTGCTGGTATTTTTTACAGCTTATATCTCCGACATTCCTCTTGTGATGTGGGTATTTTCCAAACCATTAGGGGTCATGGCAATTTCCTTTGCGACAGTAGCTTTAGCATTGATTCTCCGTGCCCTCCATCAGCGAAAACTGCTTCCTGTAAGAGCACTGGCCGGCTTTCAGATGGTAATGATCCTGGTTGCAGCTACCTATCAACATAATCCTGATATTATTTTATTAGGAAATGGACAACATCTTTCATTACTAGAACATAGGGCGCCACCAAAAACAATTGATGCATTAGGATGGGCATTAATGCTTGGTTCTCTGTTTATTCTGCCGTTTTTGTTTTATCTGATGGCTTCGTTTAGCAGGCAGAGAAAATGAGTATTTGATACCGTAAGATATAAACGATCCAATTATAAAAAATAAACCAATACAGAATGATTCTGTATTGGTTTATTTTTTACAGCTATGTCCTATTGCCTAATTTTTAATTCCTTTTTTAGAAACTACTTTGTTGGATTGCATGGTAATTTTAATCATGTAAACACCCCTTTCTAAAGCAGAAGTATCTAATGTAGAATTTTTACCTTCCAAAACCAGACGTCCAGTTTCGTCGTAAATCTCTATAGATTTTATTTTTTCTTTCGAGTTGAAATTAAGTTCGTTTTGGAAAGGGTTGATAAACTGAAGCGATTCTTTTGTTTCTATATTTTCTGAAGTAGAAAGCGTTGCATTGGAAATGATATATCTAGAAATCTTGTTCTCAGCAAAGGCATATAAATAATTATCTTTAACTTTTAAAACCAAATTTTTATAAAAATTATTAGTATTATAAAAAATTTGAAATATATGGTGAAGATTATTATTAATTGTAGTTGGATTCCCTGAATAATCGTAACTCATAAGTTCAAATTTTTGATCTCCAGTTGCATTATCAAAACTAGAAAAAAGTATAAAAATATAATTTTGATATAATATAGGATCATTTACTGTAACTATATAATCGTCTCCATTAAATGTATGAAAAGAAGGATAATTTATTACTCCATTTACACCAAAACTAGTATCCAAAATACCAGCAGCGTTGGTACGAGTAAGCTGTCCAGCCATTCCAACTCCACTCATTGTACCGTCGGTATTATGTATAAATAAGGCATTACTTTGAGGCACGTATGCACTTCCAAGAGAATAAATAGGAGAGGTTAAAGTGCCATAAAAATATGAATTCCCATTTTGCCCATAAGACAAGTCTAAATTACCTGTCGTGATATTTATTTTTCTAATGTATGCAGGTAGATTATCAACATCTAACACAACTTCATACAAAAAATTTTGATCAAAATATTTAAGACCACCAGGATTGTTTAAAGTGAACTCTAATGATGAATCAAGAGCTACAACTCCATTATTTCCATAAGTTGTATCTGGAGCTCCTGTTGATAAATATTTTTTTATATTTTGCGGATTTCTTGCAATTATTTTACCATCTGGAAGAACTATTTTATAGTGCGATAAATCATTGTTAGCTAAAGGAGTATTAACATTTCCAAATCCTGTATCTTGCAATCCGTTAGAAAAATATTTTTCTCCGGAATCTAAGTAAAATTTATTCGTGTCTGCATAGAAGTTATTAGAATTATAATTTGTTGTTGGGACGGTAACCTCTCCGTTAGTTCCAAATGTTGCATCTAAGCTCCCATTATGGTTAAGTCTGTAAAATTTTCGACCAACCAAACTTCCAGAAGCATCATAAATTGGTTGATTAACAAACAGTTTATTACCTTGAAATATAGGCGCATTGTAATGAGACAAATGGTAACTGGAAATATCGGTTGTTCCTAATTGTACAGTCCCGTTATTCCCGAAACTTACATCTTTTGTAAGAGTAATTTGTGCGGAACATAATGCACAAAAAAAGGCGAAGCCTGTTGTAGTAATTTTTTTCATCAAAATTTGTGTTTTTTTTTGAATGCAAATATAGATTAATTCTTTATGTTGGGAACAAAAAAAAGCGAACTTACGTTCACTTTTCTAAACTTAAAATATTTTTTATTTTAAGCCAGTTTAATCATAAGGACATCCTCAATCTTATCCACTTTTACCAAATTATTTTTAGTCAAAGTCTTTGATGCTTTATCCCATTTTTTACCGGATAACTGGCTTCTTTCTTTTACTTCAGCTAATGTAAATGGCTCTTCCTGAGAATTAAGGATCTCAAGGATTACTTTTTCATCTTCACCCAATTCAATCTGAGGAACCGTTTTTTCCGGTCTCATCTGAGGGAAGAATAAAACTTCCTGGATCGATGCATTGTTTGTAAGGAACATGATCAGTCTGTCCATCCCGATTCCTAATCCGGAAGTTGGAGGCATACCGTATTCCAATGCTCTTAAGAAATCCTGGTCGATGAACATTGCTTCGTCATCTCCTCTTTCAGATAAAGCCATTTGGGATTCAAAACGTTCTCTCTGATCAATAGGGTCATTTAACTCGGAATATGCGTTGGCAATCTCCTTTCCGCAAACCATTAATTCAAAACGCTCTGTTAAGCCTTCCTTGCTCCTGTGTTTCTTTGTCAATGGAGACATTTCGATCGGATAATCTGTAATGAATGTCGGCTGGATGAAGTTTCCTTCACACTTTTCACCGAAGATCTCATCAATTAATTTTCCTTTCCCCATTGTTTCGTTCACGTCAATTCCGATAGATTTAGCAAAATCAAACAGTTCCTGTTCAGTTTTCCTGGTGATATCGAAACCTGTATATTTTTGAATGGCTTCTGTCATGGAAACTCTTGGATAAGGCGCTTTCCAGTTGATGGTATGTTCTCCAAAAGTAGATTCTGAACTTCCATTCACCTGATTCGCACAGAATTCAAGAAGTTTTTCCGTGAAATCCATCATCCAGTTGTAGTCTTTGTACGCTACATAAATCTCCATCGCTGTAAATTCAGGATTGTGGGTTCTGTCCATCCCTTCATTTCTGAAGTTTTTAGAGAACTCATAAACTCCGTCAAAACCTCCAACGATCAGTCTTTTCAGATATAGTTCGTTAGCGATTCTTAAATATAATGGAATATCTAAAGCATTATGGTGTGTGATAAACGGTTTTGCTGCCGCTCCTCCTGGAATCGATTGCAAAATAGGGGTTTCTACCTCAAAATATCCCGCATCATTGAAGAAAGTTCTCATCGCATTGAACATTTTTGTTCTTTTTACGAAGATCTCTTTCACCTGCGGATTCACCGTTAAATCTACATATCGCTGTCTGTATCTCAGTTCAGGATCTGTAAATCCGTCGTGTACTACTCCATTTTCATCAGTTTTAGCCTGAGGAAGCGGACGAAGCGCTTTAGTAAGAAGCGTAAAGTTCTTTACTAAAATCGTCATTTCTCCTACCTGAGTAGTGAATAAAGTTCCTTCAATACCAATAATATCCCCGATGTCCAAAAGGTGCTTATACACTTCATTGTACAATTCTTTATCATCACCAGGACAGATCTCGTCTCTATTGAAATAAACCTGGATCTTACCCTTAGAGTCCTGCAATTCAGCAAAAGAAGCCTTTCCCTGAATTCTGCGGGACATCAATCTACCAGCGATCTTCACCTGTTTATTCTCAGAAAAATCCTGTTTTATAGATTCTGTAGTATCTGTAATGGTATACTCTTCCGCAGGGAATGCGTTAATTCCCATTTCAGTAAGCTTATTCAGCTTTTCTCTTCTAATGATTTCTTGTTCTGATAATTGCATTTCTTATTTTTCTAAAAGCGTACAAATTTAGGCATTTTTGGTGATTTGTCAATGATGATTTGTGAATTTGCTTCGCAGTGAATGGTTTAGCGGATATTACTACCGGATGAAACGTGAATTGGGAATTTGCTATGCGGTCTATTTCTTAGCAGGTTAAAAGTGAATGGTCAATTGTGAATATGCTTCGCCGTGATTTTTTTTTAATTCATCATTGAATTTTAAAGCCAATCTTTCAGGTCCCGTTGAGGAATAAACGACCATGCCAGCATTCTGCTTACTTTTTGGCCCTGAGCCATATCAATGGTTTTGATCTCTAAGGCTTTGACTTTCTTTAAAAGTGTGGTGAGTTTGTATAGGCTATCTTTTTTAGATACTAAACAGGTAAACCAAAGGACCTGTGAGGAGTACTGTGCGCTTTCCTGAATCATTTTTGTGATAAAAGCAATTTCACCGCCTTCACACCACAATTCAGACCGTTGCCCGCCAAAATTAAGTAAAGGCTTTTTAGCCTTTGATTTATTAATATTCTTTGTCTTTCTAAGGTTTCCTTTCAGAGCAGATTCTTCGGAATCATGGAAAGGAGGATTACACATTGAAAAGGCAAAACGGTCTCCATCCTCAATAATATTTTTGAAGATATGATTGGGATCAGGCTGCTGTTTTAATTGAATAAAAGGCAATAAATCCGTATTGTGATCTAAAATACGTTGTGCATTTTCCAAAGAAGACTGATTGATATCTGTTCCCAGCATTTTCCAGCCATAAGATCTTTGAGCCAGTAAAGGATATACAAGATTTGCCCCTGTTCCGATATCCAAACCTGATATAGAAGCTCCGGTAGGGATTTTATTCTGATGTTCTGTTAAAAGATCTGCAATATAGTGCACATAATCTGCGCGTCCCGGAATAGGAGGACAAAGATTGGCTTCGGGGATATCCCAGTTTTTAATGTTATAAAAATGTAAGAGTAATGCCTGATTAAGAAGCTTAACCGCTTTCGGAAGGCTAAAATTAATGGTAGCCGTTTGGTAAGCATTAACAAAAACATAGTGTTTCAGTTCTGGCACACAAGAAATAAGCTGATCAAAATCATAGGGATTGCGATGCAGATTTCTTGTGTGCAGACTTGATTTTTCAGTAGTCATATTTATTTTTTCTGACTCAAAATATATTCTACCATTTTTTTAGCATCTTCTTTAGACACCTGTGGATGAGGAGCCATCGGAACGCCTCCCCAAACTCCGCTTCCGCCTTCTATAATCTTCGAGGCCAGCATTTCAATATCCTTATCAGAATATTTTTCTGCAATCTCTTTGTAAGAAGGTCCTATCATTCTCTCATTGACGGCATGGCACCCTGAACAGTCTAATGTTTCAATGATCTGATCACCTGAAAGATTAGTCTTTACCGGTTCCGAAACAGCGGATGTTTCAGAGGGTACATCTTGTGCCTCCGTATTTTCTTTTTTAGAACAGGAAAGGATTAACAATCCCACAGCTCCTGCCAAAAGGAGTTTTTTCATTATTTTTTTGCTGCAGTAGAATCTGTTTTAGCCGCTTCAGGAGTAGCTGGTGCAGGAGTTGTTGCAGCAGCCGGAGCAGCTTTCTTCGCTGTTGAGTCTACTACAGTGGTAGTTTCAGGCTCTTCAAGCATCGTGTTGCTATCCTGTAATGTATGATCTGGTTTCTTAGAACAGTTTACGACTAATAAACTTCCAATGAATGCAATTGCTAATACTTTTCTCATTATTTTTTCTATAAAATTTAGACAAAAATATAAAAAATAAACTTTGGAATTAATGATATTTCCCCACTTCATTATATTTCCCTACATTAAAATCATCCAAAGCTCATCGGGACTATCGATAAAAGATATTATTTTCAGATACCGGCCTTACAAAATACCAAATAAACAATTGAATAACAATATCTTAATAATCCTAACATACTAATCTAAAACAGTATAGTGCAAATAGAAATTTTTCCTGCACTGGTAATATTCCTGTTGAGACTATATTGTAAAATTTAAATCTGAATTAAAAAACAGACTTATTTTCCCATCATTTTTTTTAAATTAGTTTATTCAACAGCTCACAAATGAATAATAATAGTATAGACGAACGATCAAACAGGCGGCTTATTTTGGTTTTGTTCATTTTAAGTTTTATACTCCTGTTTCTTTCAGTTAAATATTCATTATTTAAACTGCCAAGCACAAAGAGCATAACTGAAATCAAAGGTATTTTAAAGGAAACTGAAATCAATAAAGGAAGAAGAGGAAGTAAAAGCTTAACAATTAAATTAAATGAGTATCCTGAAATCAATTTTATGATTGGCACTATAGCCATAAAACAAACATACCTCCAAGAATTCATGAATGAAAATAAATCAGGTGATTCAATTGTTCTTTTTATTGAAAATAAGGAGTATAAAAGGAAGATATTAAAGTCTGAAAAAATTCCGTTCCCAGAAAACTATTTATACAAAGATAATATAGGCATTGTAGAAATCCATAACAAAAACACTGAATATTTATCTTTAAATAATTACAATAAAGAACATCGGGACAATAATTATTTAGCGATTGTATTTTTTGGTGGATTCGGACTGTTGATGCTGTTTGTAGGAATAAAAGGAGTAAAATACTATAATACAAATTTTCGATAAGCAGATTACATTTGCTCAATCTGTTTTTATCCGCTGAAATTGTTTAATTTAGTAAAAAACAATTACGGATTCCCATGATTTTCATCTCTAAAATTCTGTTTTTCACCAGCCATCACGGTTTTTACACGGTGATCTTATTGTTTATATTTTTCGGGCTGCTTTCTTTTGTCACCAAAAAAGCATGGTTTCTTGCTCCTATCATCCCTTTAGCTATTCTGAATGGTTTTGCAGGACAATACCTTAACGCTTGGTTTTTAAACAAATACGGCGTTGAAAGTACCGCTATTATCACTTCTGATGTAGAAACAAATTCCACATTGAATAACATGTATATTCATGATTATGAAGCCATTGTAAAGAAACAGGATGGAAAATACACGACAACTTTTTTTTCCACTACTACTGCGACGATTTACCCTATCAGAAATTCAATCAGAATCCCTAGTCAAAAGGATCTTCCTGTAAAATATATTCCCGGATATGAAAAAAACATAGTCATGCTTTATGACCAATCTATAGAGGGGAAAATTTTATTAGAATATGAAAAACTAGCTCCAGTGAATTCTGCAAAAATTAAGTATGAAGCAGATCTCAAGAATAAAGAATTTATTGAAGAATATATTGCCGCCCTTAAAGATTATGTAAAAAAATATGACAATGAACAGTACAAAGTAAAAATTAAAGAATTAAAAGCAGAGCTGAAACACCTTAAATAACGGATTTTCGTTTTAAGTTTTTTAATTTTCTATATTTTTCTTGTTTTAATAATAAAAAAATTTCTACATTTGTCCCATGTTTAATATGAGCAACAATATTTGGTGGTGGCTTTCAAACTCTTCGTCGGGTCTGGAGGTATTTTCATGTTGCTAAAGATAGAGCAGAATAATTAAAATACACAATATATAGGCTTTGACGGATTCCGTTGAAGCCTTTTTTTTATTTAATCCAAAACAAAAAAATACAAGTAAGATGTCCATTCAAAAAATTAAAATAAAGACAGATTCTAAAAAAACATTGGGAGACCTTTATACTCCGATGAATATCTATCTTCAGATCAGAGACAGATTCCGGGATACGATTCTTTTGGAAAGTTCAGATTCTAAAAATATTGACAATAACTTTTCATTTATTGCCGTGAATGCCGTTGCAGGAATTGAAGTGAAGAACCTTAGCGAGTTTGAAATCAAGCTCCCGGGTTCAGATCCTGTGAAACAACTGATCGGAGAACGTAATATTGCTGATATTTTTGATGATTTCCAAAGTGTTTTCGAATGTGAAACTACTCACGATCCTATTGAACAGACGGCTCAGAGCCTTTTTGGATACACTAGTTTTGAAGCGGTACAGTTCTTTGAAAACATCCATTTAAAACCACAGAGTCCTGAAGTAGAAATTCCTATTCTCCGTTACAGATTATACCAATATGTTATTGCTATTAATCATTACAATGATGAAATGCATATTATTGAAAATCAAATCCCCGGTTTAAAGTCCGAACTTTATCTGCTTGAAAATCTGATCAGAAATCAAAACACTCCGGTCTACCCTTTCGAGAAAACAGGCGATGAAACTTCTAATCTTACAGATGAAGAATATATTGAGCTGGTAAAAACTGCTCAGAAACACTGTATGCGGGGTGATGTTTTCCAACTGGTCCTAAGCAGACGATTTGAACAGAAATTCAAAGGAGACGAATTCAATGTGTACCGCGCGCTTAGAAATATCAATCCTTCCCCTTATCTTTTCTTTTTTGATTATGGGAACTACAAATTATTCGGATCAAGTCCTGAAAGCCAGTTAATTATTAAAGATCATAAAGCAATCATCCACCCTATTGCAGGAACATTCAAAAGAACCGGGCATCTGGAAACTGACCTTGAATCGATTGAAGCATTAAAAAATGATCCAAAAGAAAATGCGGAACACACGATGTTGGTAGACCTTGCCAGAAATGATCTTGGAAAATTAGGCAAAAATGTAACCGTTACCAAACTTAAAGAGATCCAACTCTTTTCCCACGTCATTCATATGGTAAGTGAAGTGACCGCTGACCTTCCGGAAAACATCAATCCTCTTGACATGGTGTCTGCAACTTTTCCTCAGGGAACTCTAAGCGGTGCACCTAAGCACAAAGCTCTTCAACTTATCGATCAATATGAAAAAGATTCCCGCGGGTATTATGGCGGATGTATCGGGATGATCGGATTAAACGGAACGTGCAACCAGGCGATTATGATCCGTACCTTTCTAAGCAGAAACAATACCCTTTATTATCAGGCGGGAGCAGGATTAGTGGCAAAATCTATCCCTGAAAATGAATTACAGGAAGTGAATAACAAATTGAATGCACTGAAAAAAGCGGTAGACAAAGCAGGCAAAATAGTGATGAGTTAAAAGTAATAACTGATCAATTAACAATTACTATCCAACAATTAAAAAAACAAAAAATGAGCAACAATATAAACCAACCATCAACATCTATTCAACTTAAAGTTCTGGTCTTTGATAACTACGACAGCTTTACATATAATCTGGTTCAAATCATTGAAAGAATTTTAAATCAAAAAGTAGATGTCGTAAGAAATGATCAGATCACGTTGGAAGAGATCGGGAAATATGACAAAATTATCCTTTCTCCAGGTCCTGGAATTCCAGAAGAAGCTGGAATATTACTGGAACTGATCAAAGAATATGCTCCTACTAAAAGTATTCTGGGCGTATGTCTCGGACAACAGGCTATTGCAGAAGCTTTCGGAGGAAACCTGATCAATCTTTCAGAAATTTTCCATGGTGTAGCCACTTCTGCTGAATTGGTTAAAGAAAACACTAAAATTTTCAAAAATCTGACTTCAGGAATGCAAGTAGGAAGATATCACAGCTGGGCAGTTAATCCGGAAGGTTTCCCGGAAGAGCTTGAAATCACAGCGGTGGATAAGGACGGAATGATCATGGCCCTGCAACACAAAACTTATGATGTACACGGAGTTCAGTTTCACCCGGAAAGCATTTTAACTCCTGATGGAGAAGTGATTATCAGAAATTTTTTGCTTAATTAAAATAAAGCTGGCAAGCGAAAGATTAAGAGAAACTCAATTTCAGTTGAGCACCGAAGCTTTAATTCAATTTGTTGACCATCAGTTATGAAACCAATAGAAAACGATTACCCGACAACCATAAAAACGCCACAAATGAAAGAAATACTACAATACCTGTTCAATCACCACACTTTGTCCAAATCTGAGGCAAAAGCAACGATGATCGAGATTGCTCAGAATAAATTTAATACTGCCGAGGTTACTGCTTTCATCAGTGTCTTTCTGATGCGGAATATTACTTTAAAAGAATTGGAAGGCTTCAGGGAAGCTCTATTACAGATGGCGGTTCCTGTACATCTTAACTCTGAAGATACCTTGGATATTGTTGGTACCGGAGGGGATGGGAAAAACACCATCAATATCTCAACACTGGCAAGCTTTGTAGTTGCCGGAGCTGGTCAGAAAGTTGCCAAACACGGAAATTACGGAGCATCTGCTACTACAGGATCATCAAATGTCATGGAAGAACTGGGGTATCAGTTCAAAAATAATTCAGACCAATTGAATGAGGATCTTGAGAAAGCCAACATCTGTTTTCTGCATGCTCCCTATTTTCATCCTGCCCTTCAGTCTGTGGGTGCCTTAAGGAAGGCTTTGGGGTTGAGAACATTTTTCAATCTTCTGGGCCCATTGGTAAATCCTGCCAAACCAAAATATTCGGTCATAGGAGTCTATAACATGGAAATTGCAAGGATCTATCAATACCTTCTGCAAAAAGAAGAACGGGAGTTTATTCTGGTTCATGGTTTGGACGGATATGATGAAATAAGCCTTACTCAGGACAGCAAGATCATTACGAAAATCGGGGAAGAGATTTATTCAGCAGAAGATCTTGGATTTGACTCGGTAAATCCGGAAAGTATACTAGGAGGCGAAACCCCGCAGGAGTCTGCAAAAATATTCAGAAATATTCTCGAAGGAAATGGCTCATTACAGCAAAATTCTGTAGTTCTTGCCAATGCCTCAACAGCTCTGTTCCATACCAAAAAATTCGGAAGCTACGAAGATTGTGTTTTAGCAGCCAAAGAAAGTCTTGAGAGTGGAAAAGCATTAAGAAGCCTTGAATTATTGATAAACAATTGATATTGTGATATTTAAACTATTTCCCAACACCTCTGATTTCTAACGTCTACAATCTAACTTCTAGTTTAAAAAAATGACAATACTTGATACAATTATTAAAAGAAAAAGAGAAGAGATTGCAATTTCAAAAGCAGAAATTTCAATTGAAAATCTAAAAAATTCTGAGTTTTTTGGAAGAAAAAGTTTTTCTCTGAAAGAATCTCTAAAAAATAAAAGCGGAATTATTGCTGAGTTTAAAAGACAATCTCCTTCAAAAGGGATTATCAATGATCGGGTTCAGCCTTTGGAAGTGGCTTCTGCCTACGAAAATTTTGGGGCATCAGGAATTTCAATCCTTACCGACCGTGATTTTTTTGGAGGAAGTTTTGATGATATTCTGAATGTAAGAAAGCACATCAATATTCCGATTCTTAGAAAAGATTTTATGGTAGATGAATACCAGTTTTATGAAGCTAAAAGTATAGGTGCAGATGCTGTTTTACTGATTGCAGCCTGCCTTTCTCCTGATCAGGTTCAGGAATTCACAGAATTGGCGCATGATTTGGATATGGAGGTTCTGCTGGAAATCCATACAGAAGAAGAACTGAAGCATTTCAATACTAGAATTGACCTTGTAGGGATTAATAATAGAAATTTAAAAGATTTCAAAGTTGATCTTCAGCATTCGGTTCTTTTAAAAGACCAGCTTCCAAAAGAGGTTTTATCTGTAGCAGAAAGCGGCATTTATCATATCGATGATTTTAAATATTTAAAGGAAAAAGGATTTGACGGATTTCTGATGGGAGAATATTTCATGAGAGATCAGAACCCCACGAAAGCATTTGAAGAATTTACTTTACAAATTCAAAAATGAAATAGTGAAGCCATCATTTGTAAAAAGACGAAAGTAAATGGACAAGTGCCAATCAGTAAATACCCTTATCAACATGAACCTGCAACCAGTAAACTACAATCTGCCACCTAAACTCAAGGTCTGCGGTTTGACAAAACCAGACCAAATCCAGGAACTGATCTCCATGAAAGCAGATTTTCTTGGTTTCATCTTCTATGAAAAATCACCAAGATACGTTCTGGACAGATTGAGTTTAGAGGAAATTTTGAAGATCGGTCATCCGGGAAAAACAGGGGTTTTTGTCAATGAAGGAATTGAGAAGATTACGGATATCACAGAAAAGGCGGGATTGAAATTCATTCAGTTACATGGCGATGAAAGTGAAGATTTTCTGATTGAATTAAAACAAAAACTGCAGCCGGACGTTACTCTTATAAAGGTGATCAGAATTGGGAACAATGACGATGAAACCCGGGAGAAAATAAAATGCACGCTCAATTCTTACCGTTCATTGGTCAATTATTTCCTCTTCGACACAGACGGAAAAGCATTTGGAGGAACCGGAAAACAGTTCGACTGGACCTTATTGAATGAATTCAAAATCCCACTTCCCTATTTTCTGAGCGGTGGAATTTCAGAGGAAAACATTGACAATATCTGTCTTTTGAACCAACAGCCATTTGCTATCGATATCAACTCAAAATTTGAACTGAAACCAGGAGATAAAGACCTTGAAAAAATAAAAAAATTCATTTCGAAAGAATCCCAAAGGGACGATTTAACAAAAAATTGAAACAAGTCTCATTAAAAACAAAAACACAAAAAAACATGATGTTGAATATAATGAAAAATAGATCTGGGACTGAATTTGATGCAGAATGATAAGAATAAGGATAAAATCCTTTACTGAAGGTTAGATCGTCCCTTTGGGACTCTCTTAAAAAAAATTACACATATAAAGATGATGAACATCCATCTGTTAAAAAAAACATTTTATAAAACCTTATTTCCGCCCAAGTTTGGAAATAAAAAAATCCAGTCGCTGTATAATTTTGTTTCTCAAAATGACAGTGATACGGAATACTGGACTCTGGACGGACCGCTAAAGGAATTCATTAGAATCATCAAAAGCTTTGATGAAAATGATATTCAGTATTTCTTTGAAAGGATCAATCTCTGGAACAGCTATTATCTGGTCATTATTTCTGACAAATTTTTGGACAGTCATGTGCGAGAGCATGTTAAATATGATCTTGGAAAGATTTATGCTAAGATATTTTTGCTTTATGAAGTTTCAGATCCTTATTTTTTAATTGACAATCTGGAAATTGCTGTTACCATGTATGACTCGAAAATAGATACGGCGACATTAATTGATCTGATCAGTAAAATTGAATTCATGCATCATAAAAAACTGATCACAAGACAGCAACGAAATTATAATATTCAATTTATCAGCAGTCTGACCGATGAAATATCAAATTAAAAAACCAGATGAACTGACAGATCACGAAACAGAACATACTCTAAACCTTTGGGAAGTACAAAGAACCCTTCCCATTTTTTGAAAAAAAAGCTTATTTAATTAATAAAGAATAAAAAATGAATTATAAAAACCCTGATGAACACGGATATTACGGTGAATTCGGAGGCGCTTTTATCCCTGAAATGCTTTATCCCAATGTAGATGAACTGCAGAAAAACTATCTTCAGATCATAGAATCTGAAGAGTTTCAGAATGAGTATCAGGACCTGCTTAAAAACTATGTAGGACGTGCTACCCCGCTTTACTTTGCAAGGAATTTAAGTCAAAAGTACAATACTCAGATTTATTTAAAAAGAGAAGACCTCAACCATACCGGAGCCCATAAAATCAATAACGCTTTAGGGCAGGTGCTGTTGGCCAAACGCCTCGGCAAGACAAGAATTATTGCAGAAACAGGAGCCGGACAACATGGTGTAGCCACTGCTACAGCCTGCGCATTACTGGGGCTGGAATGCATTGTTTACATGGGTGAAATAGACATTCAGCGACAGGCGCCGAATGTAGCAAGAATGAAAATGCTTGGCGCAGAAGTGATTCCTGCTACCTCAGGTTCCAAAACTTTAAAAGATGCAGTAAACGAAGCGCTTAGAGACTGGATCAATAATCCTGTAACGACGCATTACGTCATCGGAAGTGTGGTGGGGCCTCATCCTTTTCCTGATTTGGTAGCCAGATTTCAAAGCATCATCTCAAAGGAGATCAGAGAACAATTGAAAGAGAAAATCGGGAGAGAAAATCCTGATTATGTTATTGCCTGTGTGGGAGGAGGAAGTAATGCTGCAGGAACTTTTTACCATTTCGTAGAAGAAAAAGACGTGAAAATAATTGCAGCAGAAGCCGGTGGACTGGGGGTTAATTCCGGAAAATCCGCAGCTACAACCTTCCTTGGTACTTTAGGCGTTCTGCATGGAAGCAAAAGTCTTGTGATGCAAACCGGAGACGGACAGGTGATTGAACCCCACTCTATTTCGGCAGGACTTGATTATCCTGGAATCGGGCCATTTCATGCGCATTTATTTAAGGAAAAAAGAGCTGAATTTTTCAGTATTAATGATGAGGAAGCCTTACAATCTGCTTTTGAATTAACGAAACTGGAAGGAATTATTCCAGCGCTGGAAAGTTCTCACGCCCTGGCAGTTTTAGATAAAAAGAAATTCAATGAAAATGATATTGTCGTGATCTGCCTGAGCGGACGTGGAGATAAGGATATGGAAACGTATTTAAAGAATCTGTAAAATGTCGGATGTAAAATGTACCATGTATCTCTACCTATTACTTTGTACATTATACTTTGTACTTTTGACTCTATACATTAATACAATAAAAAATGAAAAAACTCAACATATACTTCACAGCAGGAATTCCGCAACTGGAAGATACCGCTGATATTATACAACTGATCCAGCAATCCGGTGCCGATATGATGGAAATCGGAATGCCTTATTCAGATCCCGTAGCAGATGGTCCGGTGATCCAGCAGGCTCATGAACAGGCTTTACAAAACGGAATGACGATTGAAAAACTTTTTTCCCAGCTGAAAACCGTTAAAGACAAAATACAGATTCCCATAATTCTGATGGGATATATCAATCCTGTGCTCAGTTTCGGATTTGAAGAATTTTGTCGTGAATGTTCGGAAAGTGGAGTTTCAGGACTGATCATTCCGGATCTTCCTCCAATTGAATTTGAAAGCAATTATCAGCCGATTTTAAAAAAGTATAACCTTAATTTTACGTTTCTGGTGACCCCTGAAACTTCAGATGAAAGAATTCTGTATCTGGATTCTTTAAGTTCCGGGTTTTTGTATGCGGTAAGTTCTTCATCCACCACAGGAAATGAAAATGCCGTTCTTAAAAATGAAAACTACCTTTCAAGACTTGCTTCCCTTCCTGTTAAGAATCCTGTGATGATTGGTTTTGGAATTAAATCAAAAGAAGATTTTGAGAATGTTACCGAAAAAGCAGACGGAGGAATTATAGGAACAGCCTTCGTTCATACGCTGTTAAACCATAAAGACTGGAAGAATGCTGCCATAGATTTTATCCATTCTATAAAAGCTTAAAATTCACTAAATTTGTATGTCCAAAAAATGGCAGGAAATGGCAATTCCATTGGTCCATTAAGAAAACAGACAGCAACGTATGAATACAAATCAAAATAAATCGGTAGAATTTGAAGATCTGGGTATCAAAGAATATCAGCCCGCCTGGGATTATCAGGAGAGTCTGATGAAAAATATCATTGATACTAAAATAAAAAACCGTGATTTACCTGCAGAAGAGCATATCACAACGCCTAATCATTTTTTATTAGTAGAACATCCTCATGTTTATACCTTAGGAAAAAGCGGTCACGAAGAAAATATGCTTGCCGGGATCGACAAACTGAAAGAGATTGATGCTACTTTCGTGAAAGTTAACCGTGGTGGTGATATCACGTATCATGGTTTCGGACAGATTGTGGGCTACCCTATTCTAGACCTTGAAAACTTTTTTACGGATATTCATTTGTATATGAGAAATCTGGAAGAAGTGATCATCAGAGCGATTGGTGATTTTGGTCTTAAAGGGGAACGTTCACCGGGAGAAACCGGAGTATGGCTGGATGTGGGAAAACCTTACGCCAGAAAAATCTGTGCGATGGGGGTAAAAGCTTCACGATGGGTAACTCTTCACGGTTTCGCTTTGAATGTGAATACCGATATGCGATATTTTGAATACATTATTCCTTGCGGGATCAAAGACAAACAGGTGACTTCTGTAAAAAGAGAACTTGAAAGAGAACTGACCACCGGGGAAGTGGAAGATCTTAAAGCAAATATCAGAAGGCATTTTGCAGATGTTTTCGGAGCTGAGCTTATTCAGAAATAAGTACCTCCACAATAGAAATAAAGACCGGCCGTGATTCTACAGCCGGTCTTTTTCATTTGTAACAATAGACGAGTTATAAGTGACCGCTTAAAATTCAAAATTTTCATTCAATGTATTATTTTAAAACTTATTTTTGATGCTTCTATAATTTTTTATATCACCTGTAATTTTTAAGTTAAAAAACCAAATGAAATCATTTATCAGAATTCTCTTCACTGCGGGAATGCTTTTCACGGCAACTCAATCATGCGCCCAAAGTAAAAACGATTATAAAAGCCGGATCGACAGTTTAATAGAATCTCCTGCGTCTCCAAGACCTTTCAACGGAGTGGTTCTGATTACCCAAAACGGAAAAATAAAATACTCCAAAGCCTATGGTTTTGAAGACAGCAGAACAAAAGTCCCTTTAAAAATGAAGGATCAGTTTGAAATCATGTCCAATACCAAACAGATCACTTCTGTATTATTGCTAAAACAGTTTGAGAAAGGCAATGTGAATCTTCAGGCTCCAATCAAAAAATATCTTTCTTCTCTGACACAGTCATGGGCAGATTCCGTCACGGTTCACCAGCTACTCAATCATAGCCACGGAATTGTGGATACAGAAAAACCATTGCTCTTTAAACCCGGTACAGAATTTAAGTATGGTAATTTATCAAATATCCTTTTAGGAAAGATCATTGAACAGGTTTCAGGTAAATCTTATATCCAATTGGCAACCGATCTGTTTAAAGAACTTCATTTGAACAATACTTTCTGCTATTCAAAAAATAAACGGAGAAACCTGGTTTCCGGCCATATGAATAAAGATCATGTTTTCACTCCCGTAGAAAATTCATTTATCAATGATGAAAATATGCCTGCTGACGGTGTAATTTCGACCGCTGAAGATATGGCATTATGGAATTCCCTTCTTCATAAAGGAAAAATTTTAAATTCTACAACGTACCAGCTCATGACGACTTCTTCTATCCTGTCACAACATGATGTATTTGGAAAAGATAAGATGGGATATGGTTACAATATTCGGATCGTTAAAGACCAGGGTATTTCTTATCTGGGACACACCGGTTTGGGTGATGGTTTCGCTTCTTTGAACATGTACATTCCCGGTTCGGATGTAAGTGTTATTGTTCTTGAAAATCAGATGAGTGAAGACAGCCGTCTATTCTATTATTATGAAACTCTGATCAAAGAATTCATTTTAAGAAGCGATTGGGCAAAGACTGATCGATAGTTTGCTCCTACTATAAAAATATTCTGTCACAAATAAATGGCGGTATTTTTTTTTATCATTACTGAAATTTTATTAACCTATCGGTAACGAACCCATACTGTAAAGCCCTAAAACATTGGTTTTGTTTAAGTATATGTTAAAATTTTTATTTTTTTATCATAAAATAATTTGTTGGTATTTTATTTTTGTTTACTTTTAATATCACATTAAAGTGAACTATTTCACCCTGTATTTCAGTGAAAATAATGCAAAACACACCAAAAACTTAATATATTTTATTATTAACCACCAAACTATGAAAATTATGAGAAAATTTCTGTTATCAATGATGGTATTTGTGGCAGCCCTGTCATTTAATGCCTGTAATGATTCAAACGCGGAACAGCAAATGAGTCAGAATGAAACCATCAGCAAAAATCTTACGGATCTTGGGAAAACAGTTCCGGTAGGGATAGAAGATGAAAATGGAACTTTGAAAGTATCATTTATTGTTACTGCACAGTTTTATACAATTACCCCTACCAAAGAGAATGAAAAGTACATCAGCCTGATCAGAGAAGCGCTGAAAAACGAATCTCCTATCCAGGTTTTTATCAAGCCTAACACGCATGAAATTGCAAAAGTAGAAAAAGGAAGCGAGGATGATATCCGGTATTTCAAATCTACTTTTACAAAAGAAGCTAAAAATGAAGCCAATAAATTAACAAGCGTTCTTCCTAACATCGCTACCCTCAACAGCATGTTTACGCTGATTAAAAACCAGGCTTGCGGTACTTCAACGGCGTCTTCACCATGCATCACCTTCAGATATCCTGTAGACGGATGCTATGCAAGAGCTCACAAAATGAGACAAATCCTGATCAACAATGGCTACGACTGTGAGAAACAGTTTGTCTACGGAAACCTGAAAGCATCCACAGGAACTTGCTGTGTAGCCTGGAGCTATCACGTTGCGATTCTGGTAAGCTACAAAAATGCATCAGGAGTTACTGAAAAAAGAATTATTGATCCTTCACTCTTCCCTAGCGGACCTGTTACAGATACCGCATGGAGAAATGCATGCATCAATACAAGCTGCGGATCTGCCTCTGTATCCTCTTATGCCAATACAGCAGGAAATGTCTATTACAGAAGCCCTACTGCCTCTTATCTGTATGATAACAATTTAGTGAACACCAATTGTGTACTGAATATCTTCTCATCACTTTCAGGATGCTCTCCTTCACCAGCTCCAAACGTTGGAGGCTGCGGATTCTAACTAACTTATACAGCTCCTGTATTTTTTTATCATCAAAAGCTGCAGGGACTGTTTATCAAATATTTTTTCTATGAAAGTCTGGACTTATCTCCTATTAATCTTATTTATGATCACATCCTGTTCCGGCAGTTCAAGTTCTCAGAACCTGACCTGGTATAATCATTCAGTTATCACCAATGTAGCAGAAGATCCGGAAAAACCGGAAGAATTCACTCGGGTATCTATTGGCATAAGTCCTCAGATTTTTTATCTGTCTAAAAAAGCAGATGATTATAAAACTCTTCTTGAAAAAACAAGTCAGAGCCATAAAAAAGGAAAAGCATACCATATAGGTATTGAAAAAAACACCAATATTATTAAGCAAATTAATGAAATTCCTTCAACTAAATAGTTTCTTTTTTGCTCAAAAATACTGCACTGAAAAAAACTGACTAAAATAATCAGATGAACCTCATTAAAATCCCCATTATGCTTTTATAATGGGGATTTTTAATTCAGCTCTGTAAAAGAAAAAGAAAATGTAAACAACACACTGATTATCAGTTATATATTTATTATTTAGTTAATCTCTACTATTGCCATCAATTAAATCTATCAAAATTAAATTGTGCACAATATAAATAAGTCTACATTTGTGTTGTCATTTAGAGCGAACTTAATTTCGGAAATGATAAACACAGATAAATATAATCTAAAATAAAAGAAATGTCATTAATAGAAGACCTACAATGGAGACATGCTGTAAAAGCATATGATCCTTCAAAAAAAGTATCAGAACAAGATCTTAACACTATTCTGGAAGCTGCAAGACTTGCTCCCACTTCGTCCGGGCTTCAGCCATTCAGAGTTGTGGTGGTAGAAAACCAGGAATTAAAAGAAAAAATGGTACAGGGAGCCCTTAATCCCGAAGTGATGAGAGACAGTTCACATGTTTTGGTATTTGCTGCATGGGACAGTTATTCTAATGAAAAAATTGATAAAGTATATGATCATCATACCGATGTAAGAGACTTACCGAGAGGACGTTTCAGCAGTTATACTGATAAGATCAAGGAAATGTATGGTGCTCAGACTCCTGAAGAGCATTTTGCTCACACGGCCCGTCAGACTTATATCGCATTAGGTTTAGCAATGGCTCAGGCTGCAGAATTAAAAATCGACAGTACACCGGCAGAAGGTTTCAGCAATGCAGTAGTTGACGAAATTCTTAATCTTAAAGACTTAGGATTAAAAAGTGTAAGCCTGTTATATCTTGGTTACAGAGATGCAGCGAATGACTGGCTTTCTACCATGAAGAAAGTAAGAGTTCCTATGGAGGAATTCATCATTAAAAAATAATATACTCATTCTATTCTTTCATCTTCAATCTTATGGAAAATTCAAAATCGTTACAATTATCAAACCAGATCTGCTTTCCGCTTTATGTGATTGCGAAAGAGATTACCGGACTTTACCGTCCGTTCCTGGATGAAATTGATATTACCTATCCACAATATCTTGTGATGATGGTGTTATGGGAAAATGACGGTCTTGCAGTGAACCATATTGGTGAAAAGCTTTTTCTGGACAGTGGAACTTTAACGCCTCTTCTGAAAAGGCTTGAGGCTAAAGGAATCATCGACAGAAAAAGAAAAAAAGAGGACGAAAGAGTGGTCGAAGTATTTCTAACGGAGTCAGGAAGACAACTTCAACAGAAAGCCTGTGAAATTCCGGGAAAAATTCAAACTAAAATAGGTATAGAAACAGAAGATCTGCTACACCTTAAAGAAACCATCTTAAAAATATTAAACAAAATAGAAAAATAAATGAAAACGTTATACACAACAAAAGTAACAGCACAAGGAGGAAGAAACGGACACGTAAAAAGTGAAAACGGAGTTTTGGATGTTGAAGTAAGAATGCCTAAAGCCCTTGGTGGTGGTAATGATGACTTTGCGAATCCTGAAATGCTTTTTGCAGCAGGATATTCAGCTTGTTTTGACAGTGCTCTTAACCGAGTAATCAGTTTATCTAAAGCAAAAACAGGAGAAACAACGGTCATTGCTCAGGTAAGCATCGGACAACTTGACAACGGAGGTTTCGGATTAGCCGTAGAATTGGATGTTAATATTCCGGGCGTATCTATTGAAGAAGCGCAGGCATTAACAGACCAGGCTCACCAGATCTGCCCTTATTCTAATGCAACAAGAGGTAATATTGAAGTGAAGCTTGCAGTAACGAATAACTAAGATCAATTGCTTTTTAATAAAAAATCTGTTTCTTTGGAGACAGATTTTTTCTTTACTTATGGAAAACAAAAAAACAGGCCTTATTTTATATTATAAATCATAACCGGAGCAAACAGGACTGAAATTTCCTGATCAACTTAATGACATCCATCTAACAACTTTCCATTCATCCAAGTATAAAACCAAAAAACATCAACAGAAATAGGATATGAATATCATGGATCATAGTTTTTTACTTATTTGTCTTTTAGTGATTGTATTCTTGGCAATTAAATACTATAGTCCAAAAATAAAAGGATATATTGGTGAGAATAAAGCTTCAAAGGCTCTCAAAAGGCTGAATACTGAAAAATATACTGTTCTGAATAATATTGAGTTGAAGATTAAAGGTTCCTCTTCACAGATCGATCATATTATTGTTTCAAATTATGGAATATTTGTTATTGAAACCAAGAATTACAAAGGTTGGATTTTAGGGTATGAAAAAGATAAATCCTGGATTCAGGCTATTTATCAATACAGACGTAAGTTTTATAACCCTATTTTACAGAATCAAGGGCATATTTATGCTTTAAAACACGTATTGAAAAATTATCAATATCTGAGGTATTATTCCATCATTACCTTTACAAAAAGAGCAACGCTTAAAACCAAAACCTATACAGATGTTGTTTATATCAATAAGTTGGTCAAAACAATTAAAAAGTATGATCACGATCACATTAACGAATACACTAAGCAAGAAATTGTCGCAAAAATTCTGGCTGCAAAAATAAACCGTCGAAATAAAGATAAAGCACTACGAGCTAATTCCAACACGAATAAAAATATTTCATGCCCCAACTGTGGTGGACATCTTATGGAGAGAAGAGGTCAGTATGGCGTTTTCTTGGGATGTATAAATTTTCCAAGATGTAAGTATACAAGAAATAAAAAGTAACCAATCTACTCAAAAAGCAGGATAAAAAACGCAACGAAAGATTGAAGTGATATTCAGACAAAACCATTATCTCGTTGCAGAATCACTCCTTTTAAAAGCATCCACTTTTTTATAAGAATCATTTTTCTCTTTTTCCTTTTTATCTGAAATTAAGATTCCGAAAAGATGGTCTATCTCATGCTGAAAGATCACTGCCGTAAAGCCTTCTACAAGCTCGGAGTACTTCTGCCCTTTCAGATCCACATATTCTAACTGAATCACTTTACTTCTGTAAAACTGATCTCTGAACTCGGGAATGGATAAGTCTCCTTCAGGGCCAAGATTCTGCAATTCTGATCTCCAGACAATGACAGGATTGATGAAGTATTCCAGAGGATTTCCCTCTTTATCAAAACGCTGTACCCAGATGATTTTGCGGTTGATTCCTACCTGAGGGGCTGCAATGCCTACTCCACCGTCTGTAGACAAAAGGGATTCTTTCATTCTTTTCACTAAAACTGCGGTATTCGGATCAACAGGATTAATCTCTGAAGATAAGCTTAATAATGTGTTATGCTGATTGGCGTCTGTAGTCTGATAAATAGGAAGTGCCGTATTGACATCTCCGTTGTTGATCAGAGAAATCTCATGGGAAGTCAGTTTCTGCGCATTGATAAAACCGATAAAAAGGATGAACAGAAAAGGTATTTTTTTCATTTTTATTATTTGGAGTTACAAAGATAGATAATGTCCCTTTAAACAGATAAGTGGAATAGAAGTTTTATACAACTCGCCAGGATATTTTAAACAAAAAAACGGACCTAAGCCCGTTTCTATTGAATTTTAAAATGTTTTCGTCATATCAGTCGGAATGATTAGATTGAAATCTGTAGGGATATAGTCTTTAGCCGGTACTTTCAGTTCCGGATCTTCAGATTCAAAAACAGAGATCACCGCCATTTTCAGATTCGGATTCTGCTGCTTAATATACCAATAGATTCCACCAAATTCTTTGCTGTGATAGTTTCCGTTATAGTGAATAAATGTTTTTCCTGTTTGTATACTCTTCAGGATAGATTCGGCCATGGTAGCGTCTTTTGTAGCCTGTGCTGAAATGAAATTCATCACTTTTGTTCCTTCCGCATGGTCTCCCATCATCGCTTTCATTTCCTGATAACCCGGAGTTTCCAAAGTTACTTTAATAGGAAGCTGAGCAATATAGGTTTTCTCTTTATCGCTTAATGCATTCAGAGATTGCAGCCCCTCTTTTGCGGTTTGGGAAGCATATCTCCTTGGAATATTGGTGGCAATGAATTTCACTTTTTTGTCTTTAGCGAAATCTACCAATGGTTTATAATCCGTCGCATAATTATTCCATAAACGGGCTGAATCTTTGAATGTCTTAGCATCCAATTTTCCTTCTAAATATTGATTCAGCTGATCCTGATTGTCTCTCTCAAACATTTCCGCCCCCAGAATGATCTGTCCGTTTTTCTTTTCAAACAAACCTTCTGTCAGTTTCAGCTGAAGCCAGTGATTGATAGAGCTGTTGTGATTTTCACCAAAGAAAACGACATCGTATTCCGCCAGTTCTTTAATCAGCTGGTCTGTTTTTACTCCTTTTCCTTTTTTGTCATAAAACTGGTAAGCTTTAAAATCCTGTCCGCTTAATGAACAGAATCCAGCCAGTAAAACGGCTATGAAAATATTTTTCATTTTTATTTTATTTAAACACAAATTACACAAATGATTTTTTACAAATATCACCAATTTTTATGTTGATTCTAAACCACAAAAGTCACGATTTTTTTTTATTTGAACACTTTAGAACACTTTAGTTTTAAAAGTTTTACCATCCTGAAAATAATAAGAGCACATAAGCTGAAAATCAAAGATTTTCACAGAACTTAAGTGTACTTCGTATGCGCAATGTATTACCTTTAAAAATAACTAAAGTGTTTAATTAGCTTTTGTGACTTTAGTGGTTTAAAAAAATTACAATTGATTTATTCTTCAGCAAATCCAGCGATCTGCATCAAAACAAAAAGACCGCCTTGAATAAAAAAAACAAAACGGCCCATTCAAAATCATCTAATTATTACTTTTCTAATTCTGCTACAAGATCTTTCCACTCCTGCAGCTCAGGAATTCCCGGTTTTCTCTTCCCAAAGAACTGAACGATAAAATCTCCTTCTTTGTTGAAAACTTCAATAGCTGTAACTTCTCCGTCTTCAGTAGGTTTCTTTACGATCCATGCTTCAGCAATTTTGGTAACATCTAAATGTAAGTTGAAGTCAGGATCCATGACATTGAACCACTGCTGGTGCCAAAGTGTTTTTTTTACGTTTCCTGTGTGAATCTGGATAATTCCTCTGTTTCCAACGAATACCATGATCGGAATATTCTTTTCTGAAGCATCTTCAAGAACATTCACCACTTTGGCATTGTCGATCTTTTGAGCAAATCCTTCCGGTGCTAATCTTAAAGCCTGAGTTCTGCTCACCCCGAATTTTCTTGTCATCATAAAGAAATCGTGGGTATCTTTTAATTCTGTCCATGCTTTTTTGAATCCTTCAGCATCAATTTCAGAGTCTGCCTCTTCCGGTGCTTTTGGAGCTACTACCTCAACTGCTAGAGCATCGTTTTGATTTTCTGCTTTGAATTGTTCTACAATCGCATCAAAAGCGGCTTCGTTACTGTTTTTTGTCAGATAGATCTTATGAAGCGCCAGACCGTCTTTTCCGAAAAACTGAAGGCTTTTTTTGTCTCCTTCCACTACTGCGAATGCAGATTTCCAGTGGTTCAGGAATATTCTGAGGTCAATATCTTCGCCTACAAAAAGCTGTGCATGCGGGCTGCTGAAGTCTCCATTCTGATAAATTCCTTTTCTTTCGTGCACGCATTCGTCATTACGGGTAAGCGCCATCACCTTTCCTAGTTTCTCTGCCTCGGTAAGGATAGCCGGAAATTCAGGGTTTAAAACGGTTACGCCTTCTCCTATGCTGGTGGCTAATAATTCAGCTTCGCTTACGCCTAACTGTACTGCTGCATTTCGTATTCTGATATGTGGATTTTCTGCCTTCAGAGCCTCCCATTTTTCCTTTAGATCATTCACTAACGTGCTCATTATTTTATTTTTTTATGGTTAAAACTGTATAAATTCTATGGATGGTTTCTTTTCCTGACTTGCTTTGTATATCTTCTTCTTTCTCGGAAATTTTCATTCTCTTGAAGTGGCTTTCAGAAACCAGCTCTTCCATTTCAGAGTTGCTGTATAGAGTGAAATTGTATTCCGTAAACGGTAGTGTTTCCATGAATTGTCTCTGTCCGAAAGTAAGAACGAAGATGCCGTCCTTCTTTAAAACTCTATGGATTTCATTGAGAAACTCAACCGGATTTTCCCAGAAATAGACTGTGTTGACCGTAAATATTTTGTCAAAAGTTTGGTCTTCAAAGGGAAGTTCTTTTCCTTCATACAATACAAAATCAGCTTGGCTTTTAAAATCTTCATTCAGCCTTTTAGCTTCATCATGCATGGTTTGAGAAATATCAACGCCTGTATATTTCAGATTTTGAGCTCTGCTTAAAATATTTTTAAGGTGTCCGACATTTCCGTGTCCTATTTCAAGGATGTACTCATCATCTTCTATCAAAAGCGTTTTGATGCTTTCTAAGGTCATGCTGATGTTGGTGGCATTCATCATCTCACCGATCTCTATTCCTTTTTCTCCCTGTGGATTGGCGAGATTCTGCGCGAGGATTTTTAATTCATCTTTTTCCATGGTTATCCAAAAATGATCATTGGGTTATTGGTAATAGGGTGTCCGCAAATGGTGCAGGGAAAATTGTACGCCTCACTGATTGTTTCAGCGGTAAAGACTTCCTGCGGTGTTCCGTAAGCAGATACCTTTCCTGATTTCATTAATAAAATTTTATCTGCAAACTGCGCTGCAAGATTAAGATCATGAAGCACAACGATCGCGCTGTTGCCTTTCCTGGTGAAGTTTTTAATAATCTCCAAAGCTTTATACTGATGTTTTACATCTAAATTATTCAGAGGTTCATCCAGAAATACCAGTTTATGGGCGATTTTATTTTCCAGCTGGGCCATTACTCTTGAAAGATGAACCCGTTGTTTTTCACCGCCGGACAGTGTATTGTATTCTCTGTTTTTAAGATGCTCAACATCTGTTTCGTTCATCATTGTATTCATCGCCTCAAAATCTTCTTTACGGGGCTGTGAATCAAAGTACGGATAACGCCCCATCATGACTACGTCTTTTACGTCGAGAGGAATCTCGTTGGAATTGTGCTGGGAAAATTTAGACTTATGCTTAGATAATTCTTTCACATCCCATTCTGCAATCAACTGGTCTTTGAATAAAATTTCCTGTTTTCCCTGTTTTATTTCATTAGCCAAAATACTGAGCAGACTTGACTTTCCGGCTCCGTTGGGTCCAACAATCGCTAAAAATTCTCCATAGCATAAAGAGACATCAACGCCCTCAAGAATATGGAAATCCTTGTGAAGATAATTGATCTGATGTGCTTTTATCATTAGAGTGATTTTTTAAATTTAATTAAAATAGCAATAAAAACAGGTCCTCCGATTAATGAAGTCAAAATACCGATCGGCAATTCTGATGGTGCCACAATACTTCGGCTGAAGGTATCGGCGATCAACAGTAAAATACTTCCTAAAACTGCGGATAATGGTAAAATAAACACATAATTTGATTTAAATAAAAGCCTTAAAATATAAGGAACAATAAGACCAACAAAACCAATCGTTCCTGAAAATGCCACACAGGTTCCTACCATCAAAGAGGTGATAATCACAATCTGCCTTTTCAGTTTCTCAACGTTTATTCCTAAATGCTGAGCATCTCTTTCTCCTAACATCATAGCGTTCAGTGCCTTTCCTTTCGGAAGTAAGATCGCATAAGAAATAACGATCACTACCGCCAAAATTATATTTTTTGTCCAGGTAGCTGCAGCAAGACTTCCCATATTCCAGAACGTAAGGTCTCTTAACTGTTCATCTTTTGAAATATAAATCAAAAAGCCTGTAATCGAAAAGCCGATGGATGTGATGGCGACACCGCTTAACAGCATCATGACAACATTGGTTTTCCCTGCGCTTGTAGAAATCCTGTATACCAGCATCATGGCTAGTAAGGCGCCTGCAAAAGCAGATATACCTACGAGTGAAAACTGTACTACTTCAGGAAGATATTGTTTGAAATGTCCTCCTAAAACAATGGCAATTGCCGCAAGTAATGTTGCCCCGGAAGTTAGACCTATTGCCTCACCGGTTGCCAAAGGATTTTTAAATAATCCCTGCAGACTCGTCCCTGAAACTGCGAGCATGCTTCCTATTAAAATAGCCATGACAATTCTGGATGCTCTTACCTCCCAAATTACATATTGATCGCTTAAAGATAAGCCCGGATCACCTTTTATGTATTGCCATAAAACTTTGAAGGGTGATGTTCCTCCAAAGTCGTAGACTCCCGTATTAAGTGCCAGTACTGCTATGATCGCAAGCAGTACGGCACCTATAGTCAGATAAAAGTATAATTTACTTTGTGTTCTCAATTAAAAGTTTGTTTAATCCTACTGCTGCTTCTCCTAGTCTGGGTCCGAAACCTGAAACCAATCCTCCGTCCATTGCGATGATCTTCTTATTTTTACCTGCGTTCGTCTGAGCTACCCCCGGCATTTTAAGGGCTCCTTCATTTCCACCGGCACCCTGAAGTCCTGTTGAGAAGAAGAATAAAACATCAGGATTAGCTTTTACTACTGCTTCCGGTGTCAAAGGTTTGAAATCTTCGAAATCAGTTACAGCATTTTGTCCACCCGCAAGAGTGATGAGAGCGTCCATTGGAGTTTTTGTTCCTGAAACCATCAGCATGTTTCCTCTTGCGTAGATGAACAATACTTTTGGTTTTTTAGCAATGGGCTGAACCTGTTTTAAATCTGCATCGATTTTATCATTCAATTTCTGATAATCTGTATTTCCCACTGCTTTGGCTACATCGGCAATAAGCTTTTTGGTTCCTTCTACCGTAAATTCCTGCTTGAAAACCTCAGTTTTAATCCCTGAAGACTTGATTTTAGCCATTAATTCAGGATTGATATCTTTTTCTGAGGCTAAAATTAAAGTGGGACTCACCGCCATGATCGGCTCGATCGTCATAGATCTTACATGACCAAGATCTTTGGCTGTAGTTTTTAATGTTTCAGGATACGTACTGGTAACATCTGTTCCAACAATTTCTTTTTCATGGCCCAGTGCACTTACAATTTCTGTAACTCCACCGCTCAATGTAACGATCTTGTTGTTGCTTTTCGGAGCTTTAGCAGATGTTTCTGTTGTATTTTCTTTTTTAGCACCTTCTTCTTTTTTGCATGAATAGACTGCCATCAGAATGGAAGCTGCAAGGATAATTTTTTTCATGATATACTATTATTAGATTGATTATAAAGGGTCAAATTCGAAATTGGAAGAACCTCTGTTTCCATTTTTGTCTTTCATGGCATTGAATCTCAGTTTGAAATAAAATCCTTCTGCATCTTTTAAGACAAAGAAACGGTCTGAGTATACAAAGGGTTGTGGTATATCGGGCGTTCCTGTAGTGGTTCTCCATTTATCTCCAAGCGCACGCTGATCATTAAAAATAAATTTAGACTGATCTACATCGCTTAATTTGAATGCATTATAAGCCTGTTCAAGATTACCTCCTGCATTGATCTGATATACTCCAACTCCGTCTAAAGTATTGGTGATAATAAAATCAGCGTAGAAATAGCTTCCAGCGCTTGTAGTGGGGGCAGAGAATACTTCGTTGGTAAACGTTGTAAAGGCCAGATCCCATTTTTTCTTTTTCGGCTGTACCTTAGCAGGAGTACCTGTTTTAAGATTGAAATAGCTAAAATTATATTCGGTATCTTTTGGAATAACATATTCCTGATAAGTCGTTGCTGATACATCAGCATACCTTATTTTATAGCCGTTCAGGGCACGTAAAATCTGAATTTTCTTCCAGCCTCTTGAAGCTCCGGATAAACTGACAGATCCGGCTCCGATGTTACTTGAAGGTGGAATATCTCTTCCTAAGTTGACGAGATAGATTGGGTTCTCTGTATCATTTTCTTTAATGGCATCAATTCCTGTGGTTTGGGTCAGGAAATTTCCAATTGGATTATCAACATACTGCATATTGGCTACACTGAATGTTCCAACCTGAGCTTCTGCTTTCAATGCAGTAACGTCTGATTCCTTTACGAGATTGATATCTGTAGCATTCGGAATTTTGGCAACGGTCATCGCTATAGATCCATTGATCACTACACGGAATGCATCTCCTGTGTAAAACCCAAGATCCCAGCTGGTTCTGGTATTGGTGGCAGCATTCTGGTAATCACTTAAATCAATCCACACCTGATTAGGTTCTGTAGGTCCTCCAACGGCAACATCTACTATTGATCCTGTAAGGGGAGCCACCGGCACCGGATCTTCATCTGCTGCAAGGCATGACTGCAAAGCAACAATAGAAAGAAGGGATAGAATTTTTAAATAGTTCATAATGATCGCTTATGTTTTAAAATTGATAGATTAATCTTGCAAAATAGCTTCTTCCGTAATATAAATTAATACGGTCTGCCCCGGCAGTGTGAGCCGATCCTGCATTGGCTGTAGAATTCAGACTGGTAACATCAAAGATGTTTTTAACCCCCACCGAAACTTCCATGTGATCTTTCCAGAAAGGCTGACTGACAATGAAGTCCATCATATGAAAACCATCTGTTTTACCCAGTCTGAAGCCTTCGGAATCACTTTCCAGCACATAATTTCTTCCAGGCCCTGTATATTTATAATACAATGAAAAGCCTGTCCCTGAATTTTTCAGTTTGTAGTTGGCCGATGCTCCTGCCTGTACAAGATATTGGAAATCTGTAGGAGAAGTGTGCTCCAATTCATTCATTGATACTGAAGTCCCATTAACCGAACCTCTTAAAGAAAATGCTAACTGGTCTTTTCTAAAATCTACGTTAGCAGATAGAAGCATGTTTCTATAAGTATTGAGGTTCATATATTTATAGGTGGAAGGTTTTTTCACCATCACCATTTCTATTCTGTCCTGTACGTCAAGGTAAAGTGCATTAACGCCATACGCTATTTTCCAATCGTTACCCGCCGAAAAATTCTGATCCCAGAAAAGACCCGCTGAAAAACCTTTTTCAGGATTCAGATCAGGATTTCCCTGAAGGTCATGATTAATATTCACAAAGTAGGTAAACAGCTCGTCGTAGGTAGGAAAACGGTTGGCCGTACCGGCAACAGCTCTCAGATTTGAATTCTCAGAGGTTTTAAGTCTTGCAGAAAGAGCGTAATTAAATTGATTATCAAACCTATCACTGACCGAAAGTCGGGCTCCCGGTCTTACTGAGAATTGATCTGAAATGTTCCATTCTCCTGAAACGAATGTGGAGTAAGTGAAGATATTTCTTTTCACAGAATCCCCAAAAAACTGTCCTGCAATAAGGGCTGCCTGACCGTTCGTATAATCTAATTCATAACCAAGCTGAAAATCAAAGGTTTTATTGTTCAGGAAATTACTGAACATTCCTCTTGAATAGACGATATCGGTTTGATAATAAGATCTTTTTTCATCCTTACTTGTAACCGATCTGTTAGGAATATCGTAGTTGTAATCAAAGTATTTTCTATCCTGCGTCTGGTAAGAAAAGTCTCCCATATAGCGGATGTTTCCTAAATTTGCCTGGATGTTGAACTGATGAATCCATCGGTTGGTATTGTATTCTCTATCCCTGCTCTGATACACCACGCCTCCCAGCCCGTCGTTCAGAGGAATTCTACTCATTTCCGGATTGTAAAAATTAAATTTTTCGTTCAGATAAGAAAGCTTATAGTAGAATGAAGTTTTGTTTTTGGTGTATCTTACCAATGCTGAAGCATCATATTGATCCTTCGGATTCCATTCATAGCCTCTTTTTATTTCAGGATCTGTTCCGAAATATTTATACCCTCTGCTCTCACCTTCATATCCCATGAATTGATTATGGTTGAAACTGATATTCGCAAACCAATTGGAATCTATATTATAATCTACGTTAAAGTTCTGAATATGTCTACCGTTTCCTTTTTTCTTAAGGTCGTAGTTATTTCTTACCGTTTCTTCCTGAAGAGATGCTTTTACTGCAACCTTTTTTGCACTTGTTTTTCTTGTAATAATATTGATTACTCCTGCTACTGCTCCATTCCCGTACTCCACTCCCATGCTTCCCTTGACAATCTCAATCCTTTCTATATTGTTCAGAGAGAGTTTGGTAAGGTCGATGTTACTTCCAAGTCCTGTATCTCCAACTACCGGAATATTATCAATTAATATTTTTACATAATTTCCATCAAGTCCCATCATATTGGCTGTAGAATTACCCGAACGGGTGTCTGGCGTAATCTGGATATTAAGACTTTGATTAAGAACATCTGCCACATTGGTTGCCGCCATATTTTTGATCTGTTGGGCATCGATGACATCAACTTTATATATTGATTTGTTGATGGACTGCTGGGTATACTGCCCGGTAATGACAACTTCCTCTATTTTATTTTTAGTAAGAGAATCTTTTTCTTGTGCGTTCATCCAAAAGGCAATGGATAGTGACAGAACGGAAAGCACCTTCTTCTTCATAGAGTAAAAATTTTGGCAAATATAATGCTTTATTTAGAATAGTTAAAAATAAATACTTATTTTTGTAGAATAATTCTAAATAAAAATAACGTTATGAAATTAAAACTACTTTTAGGAACATTAATGCTGACGGCTTTTACAGCGAATGCACAAGTAGCGACGCTTAATGAAAATTTCAACAACTTTACTACCGGAACGACTACTTTTCCTCAGGGAGGCTGGTCCGCAGTAGTAGCTCCTATTACAGGTGCATTTCCACCGGCACCCCCAAGAATGATTGTAGCTGCTCTGGAAAATGATAATACACAGAGATTTATCCAATCTTATGCGGGTAATAACGCGACCACTCCTTCTTATCTTGTTACTCCTCTGATTGAAAATCTAACAGGAAATAAGGTTTTGACATTTACCGCTACGTTGGTATCTCCATCTCCAGGGCCCGGAACGATTCAGATAGGATTAGCAACAAGCCCTAGCGATATGTCTACTTTTGTGGGGGTAGGAACTCCTATCAATGTAACGACCATTGGAGTTATTCAGAACATCAGTGTTAATATTCCTTCGACTACAGGTTCTTATATTGTTTTTAAATTTACTCCAACGGCTACGCACGTCGCTATCCAGATTGATGATGTAGCCTATAAGCCAAGTACCTCATTGGCAGTCAATGATACTTCTAAAATAAAAGAGAACTTTAAATTTGCTGTAAATTCTGACAATACTGCTTTAGAATTTATCGCCAGAACAGAACCTAAAAATATTGAGATTTACTCTGCAGCAGGACAAAAAGTAGCTGAAGGAAAATTAAAAGGACAGAAATTTGACATCAGTACTCTTCAGAAAGGAGTTTATTATATGCTTGTGGAAACCGCTGAAGGATCGGCAGTTCAATCTAAGTTCATTAAAAAATAAGATTTATCAGACTGTATATCCCTTTACAAAGCCGGCCGGAAGATTTCCAGCCGGCTTTTTTTGTACTGAACACAATTATTTTTTCGATCGATTATTATGAAACAAGACAAATGTCATGTTTTTATTTAGACTGATTAAAAATAATTATATAATTTTGTAGAATCATTCTAAATAAGAATTTAAAAAATCAGTTATGAAAACAAAACTATTATTGGCTTCAGTTCTTGCTCTTTCTGTTCAACAGACTGTTTTAGCACAAACTGATGCATTAGGATATACGCAGGCAAATATGACGATGGGACCTTCCTACCAGAATCGTGTGTTTTTTAACCTTGCCAACGGTAATATGGTTTCTCAGCCAGCCAATACGTGGGATGTTGCTTTTTACAGAAATTCCAACTTTGCATTTGGTTCAAGAGTGAATGATGCGATGAGTATCGAGGTATATACTGCTTCTACCAACATGGCAGATTGGGATAATATCAACATCAGCAATATAGGAAGCTGGGGTGAGCCTTTATACAATCCCGATCAGGCGACAGATATAAGCCAGGGAGCTTTTGAACAAGGGCCTGTTACCCATCCTACTCTTCCATCAACAGGCTGGGGAGTATATAACAGCTTGAATCACCACATTGAAGGGAAAGCAATTTTTGTTTTGAAATATACTACCTCCAATACCTACGTAAAATTTGCTATTGAAGATGCTTTTGCAGGATACACTTTTAAATATTCAAAATGGAACGGAACAGCATGGGGCCCTACTGAAACCAGAACCCTTGCCAACGGATCGGATGATGCTTACTTTAACTACTTCTCCTTCACGACAGGAGCAAAAGTTCCTAACATGGAACCTTCTAAAAGCGGCTGGGATTTTATGTTTACCAAATATTATACTTTCTATAACAACATGATGATGTACCCTCTTACCGGGGCTATTCAGGGACCCAGTGTAAAAGTAGCCAAAGTGCAGTCTGAAACCCAGGAAACAGCGACTTTTACGACTCCTGCTGACACCAATTTCTCATCAAATCTTACCACGATAGGTCATTCATGGAAAGGGATTGGAAACGTTTACAACAATGTAGTGTATTACGTGAAAAAAGGGAATGACTATTACAGAATGTACTTCACAACCAATGGAGGCGCTACTACAGGAGACATGTATTTCAAATACAAAAAGATCACCGCCACTTTGGGAATTACAGAAGTAAGCAAAAAAGCTTCTTTCGGGATCTATCCCAACCCAACGACGGCAGACAAAAAAGTAACTGTTCTTTTTGATGTTAAAGAAAAAGCCAACAACAAAGGAAGCATAGAAGTCTATGATCTTACAGGAAAAAAAGTCTATACTGCAGAACTGACCAATCAGGCTGGTTTCTACAAGCAGGATCTTAACTTATCCCACCTTACTGCAGGAAATTATCTGGTAAAAATCACTTTTGGCGGCAGTACGGAAACAAAGAAACTTATCGTAAAATAAACTCAAAATTTTAATACTTTCTATTTTTTCTAATCAAAAGGCGGTTTCAGAATTCTGAAACCGCCTTTTATATGGTATTTTTAATTCAAAGATTGAAAGATTAGAGAATTAAAAGATAACAATTTTTGTAACCCCTGCCTCTTTAAATTTTTAAATGCTTACCTCTTTAAAATTAATAAATTTTAAACCCTTTATACACTTCTACAGCACTTTCCATGATTTTTGAAGCATCTTTACGGAAATCCAGAAGATGATCCTGTCCATTGTGTCTGTTGTGATGCTCAACGCTTTCCCAAAGTTCAACCATAAAAAAAGTTCCTTTATTGTCTTTGTCTTCGATCAGGTCGTACTGAAGGCATCCTTCTTCTTTTCTCGTCTCTTTTACAAGATTTTGAAACAATTCTACAGCGTCCATCAGATAGTTTTCGTTAAACTTAAAAAGCGCTATTACATGTAAATTCATTGTCTATTATTTAATGATGTAAATGTAAATATTTTCGAAGCTAAAAATGTTTTTGAAGCTTTTATTTTTTCACGAATTTCATTTGTTTTAATTAAAAACTGATTTATAAATAGTTATAGAACTCATGACAATAACAAGGATCCCGATGACCAGAAACATTTTCTTCACAGGAAGCTTTGCCGTGAGCATCGCAGAAAATGGAGCGGTGATAATCCCGCCTATCAGAAGACCAAGAATAATGTTCCAGTGCTGGATTCCCAAAGTAAGGAAGAAAGTAACAGCCGCTGTTATGGTCAGTATGAATTTGGCTACAGTAGAACTGCCGACTGCAAATCTTGGGGTAAATGCATTTTTAATAAGGGTTCCGGTAACCAGTGGTCCCCAGCCTCCTCCGGCAAATGAATCTATAAATCCACCAATTAAACCAAGCCTTGTCAGATGAGTCTTTCTTTTCATGGCCCTGTTTTGTTTCTTTTTAAACGCGTTGGAAAGGATCTGAATTCCCAGATAAAGAGTGTAGAACGCAATAAGTGTTTTCGTGATTTTCGCATAGTACTCTCCCAGATACGTAAGGCTTAATGCCCCGATGACCGCTCCAATCACGGCAGGAATGGCCAGTTTTTTAACCAGACTTTTACTTACATTTTTCAGTTTGATGTGGCTCAAACTTCCGGCAGCTGTGGTAAAACTTTCTGCAGAATGGATACTGGCACTGACGATATGAGGCGGAATATTCAGAAATAAAAGAGTGGTCGTACAGATCACCCCATATCCCATTCCCATGGATCCGGCTACGATTTCTGCAAATACACCGACCAGGAGCATCCAGTAAAAAATATAATGGTCTTTGGCTAAAATATTCAGCAGCTCATCCATATAACCTAGTTCATACATGGATACCACTGCAATCAGCAGTATTGCCGCTGTAATAAAGAATACATTGAGTCTTATCTGGATTTTTCTTGAAATTATCATATTACAATATCATTACAGTCCTTACGCTACAATTCCGGTTCCCAGATAATATAATTTCCTGTATCTGTTGGTCGGAGCCTTTTAAAAGCCTTCAGGAGAAGAGCTTTTCATGGGATTGTTTCATTTGGTGCACTGCAAATATCAAATAAAAATATTATCCTACCAAATGAGTAGACTAATTATTCAAAAAAAAGGATCAGGTCAGTCGACCAGATCCATTAAAGTTTTACTCTCCAGAATATTCAGCGATGCATCCCGGACTTCTATCAGTACATCATGCAGCCCGCAATGGTCTTCATTACAGTCATCGCATTTTTCATAGAAGTTTAAGCTTACGCATGGAAGCATGGCAATAGGCCCGTTCACCAAACGGATAATTTTTGCAAGTTTCACATTTTCAGGATTTTCCCTAAGAAAGTATCCTCCTCCCTTTCCTTTTTTACTGTCAAGGATATCCGCCTTTTTTAATTCCAGCAGAATATTTTCTAAAAACTTTAAAGGGATCTTCTTATGTTCCGCAATTTCGGAAATAAGGACCGGGCCATCATTCCTTTTCTCTACAAGGTACGAAAGCGCTTTAAAAGCATATTGAGATTTTTTTGAAAGCATTATAGCAAAAATAAGAAAATACTTTGAATTAGATCAATGTAGTTTCACCGGCAAAGAAGGTAAAGAAATAAAAACAGTAAAATTCACAGGTATGGTATGTGCCTTTTTGCCCTTTTCCCATTAAATCCTTAAGTTTGTTCATATGTTCAGTAAACAAGAAGCACAGCAGTTAAAAAAGGAGTTTTGGACGGCATTTGGAAAGTCTTTTCCAAGAAAATGGCTCCTGTATGATACCAAGATCAAGGATTTTTCATTTAAATTTAATGCCGATAATAAAAAGGCGGAAGTGTCATTGGATATAGAAATGAAGGATGAAATTTTCCGGAATGCTTATTATGAAAAGATCTGGTCTCTGGAAGATATTCTTCAGGATTTCATCGGAGATTTTCATAAAGATGAATATTTTACGCTGGACAATGGAAAAGTAATCAGTAAAATCTGGATTGAAAAACATGATGTTTCAATATTCAATAAAAATTCGTGGCAGGAAATTTTCGAATTTTTCTGGGAAAAAATGGATGGTTTTGAGCGGTTTTATTATGAATATGAAGATTTTATCAAGGACGTTTAATCCGTTTTTACCTTTGTATGATCACTGAAAATTAGAATACATTTTAAATGTTTTTAAGGTATGACCACTCAATATGTCAATATTTTAGAGAAATATAAGCTTTTATTTGTCAACCGCCCGTTCACTTTTCCCGGTGACAAAACGGTTAATAAAAAAATAGCGATACACCGTATTGAAAATGATTTTCTGGGATATTTTCTGAACTCTTTCCCTGATGAAGAAGCTATCGATGAAATCATTACCCAGATCGATTGTATTATTTCAGAAGGTTTCTATGATCCTGGATCCTGCGAAGAAATCTATCTTCATTTTCTTACCATGAGGTACACGGATACTTCTGTCGTGTTTGAAGATACGGATATGAATAGATCTTATCTTCAGGAAATTCATTTTTCAGAATTCACAGAAATCCTTTTACTATGGAAAGATTTTATACATTCACCCCCTTTTGACCGGACCATTTTAGATGACCGAGCGGAGTTCTGCTATCATCTGAAAGAATACGAATCTGAACAGGAAATAGCTTTGTCTCTTGTAAAAACATTCAGCGAAATAGACTTTACGCTGATCAGAGGTGAGAATATCGGAGAATACAGAAAAGAGTTTAGTGCAGGCTACACAAAGGGAAAGTCTGATGAATTCTATATTACCTGCCTTTATGACAAAAATGGAATGATGATCTATGAAAAGGAGGAAAATTACTTTAAAGGAGGATCCGACGTTGTGGTACGGAAGTATTATTTTGATGAACAGATCTCCTACCATTTTGACCTTTTATATAATGAAAAAGGTGAATTTTCCGCTATTGAAAATCGTAACCCGGAGATTCCCTATATTTATGCTTCTGAGATGGATTTACTATGTCCCGGCTTCTTAGCAAAAAATCCTTATTATAAAAATTCAGATATAATTCCTTAATTCTCTGATTTTAAATATATTTGAACTCACAAAAAAACAACCCCATGAAAACTGATTACAGAGGTAAAAATTTTAAACTGATGGACAGCATCCATACTTATGGGAAAAAGTACAAATGGTATGTTATACAGACTACCAGAATAAAACGTTAATCATACCTTCAGCGGATGAAGATTTCGCTAAAGATAGAGGTATTGTATCCACTATCAAAGAATTTCTCTCACAACTGTACATATCAACGGCTTTCAACTTCAGGAAAATAATCCTGAAAAAATACTGCATTAAACTGTGCATATTTTTCTGAAGTCAACTTTAACCAAAGGATGATAATTTTATCTAAAGACTGCGGAATTCAGTATAGGTAAGATCATCCCAAGTTTACTTTGGTACAAACACTATGATAACACAACCTTACATTAAACCACTAAACATGAAAAAAGTATATAAAAACATTTTTGGAGAAGTGATTTCAAAAGCGAAAGCTGAGAAATTGGACGACTATCATTTATACTATTATGACAAAGATTCTGAGGTACTTAAAGAAATCGAATTTCTTACCGAAGATGAGATATACAGCATTAATTATTTTATGAGCCCGGATGAAGATGAAGAACAGATCGTCAATTATCTTAAAGAAAAATCTGACCTTTTCGATATTGAAATAAGAGAATCTGCGGGAGACTTTATTATTGCCACCAACAAGATGTACTCTTTATCGGTAGATGAGCAGCCTTTGATTTCAAAAACTGTTTTCTATCACGATGATCCTGAAAACTTTATCTGCTCGCAAATTCTTGATAATGAAACATTACAACCCATACCGGAAAGAACCACAAAATGCTGGTATACGCTTGATGAAAACGGAGAAAAATATGCAGCCATTGAATTTAGTTATCAGGAAGACGGAAAGCTTGAACTTGCTGTAGACAAAACTCCCAATCCGGGTAATGACCTTGAATGGGAACATTATGAATATTCTACTTTTAAGAATCTTCAGAATCATATAGACACCGATATAAGCTATTATAAAACAGCAGCACTACTCCCCAAAACGGTCGATAAAGAATAGAAAACATTGAAAATTTCCCAAAAAAACCAAACGTCCGTTTATATTTTTTTTGTATTTTAGTCAAAATAAAAAAAATGCCGGGTTTAAAAGCGTTACAGAACACTTTTAAATCCGGCATCATTATCAACATCAAATTCTAACTTTACCAAACCCAATCACAATGGAAGAGAATTCGTTTATATTTACTGATGGGACAGACCCTAAAATGATCGAAGCGTATGAAAAAGCAAGAGAAACGTTCAAATATTTCTGGCGGGAGCAGTCCTGGGAAAACAGGAGGATTATACCTGCGCTGGATCTTGCCTGTGTAAAAGCCTCATTCAGTCAGGAAGATCCTGAAACAGGAGAGAATACGGTAGAGCACATGTGGATCAATGAAATTGATTTTGATGGTGATACCGTGAGTGGATTCCTGATGAATGAACCGAACAATCTCACCAATATACAGCCCGGAGATTATTTTGAAATTCCACTGAACGAAATCAGTGACTGGCTTTTTGCCATCACTCCTGCGGTACAGAAACCGAAAGGATTATCTAAACTGTTTTCATCTCCCGAACAGGTAATACCAAGAGCTTATGGTGGATTTACCATTCATAAAATGCGTGCTGACATGTCTGAGGATGAAAGAAAAGAGCATGATGATGCATGGCATCTTGATTTCGGAGATTTCAATAAGATCCCTGTCGTGAATGACCAAGAAGAGAAACCGGAAAATCTGGTGGAACATCCGATGAGCAAAAATATGGAAGGGGAATTTATTAAATTTCTTAAGGACTATCCTGATGAAATTACGCATGCAGATGAAAAGGGCCTTACTCTCCTTCACAAAGAAACCATTGCCGGAAACCTGACCTCTGTAAAACTTATACTGGATGCCGGAGCCGACAGAAATATAAAATCTCAAATGGGAAAAACAGCATTGGATTATGCAAAACAGCTGAATTGGGAACATATTATTCCTGTTTTAGAAGGTTAGCCATTCTTTAATTGGGAGCGTGATAGTATATAAAGGGAAACTTCGGTTTCTCTTTTTTCATGCCCAATCCACGATCTGAAGAGCCAAATAACGCCTCAGCACCACCCACCTCTCGGTAAGTGAAATTGCTTATGAACTGGGTTTTGAGCATCCGCAATCCTTCAGTAAGTTATTTAAGCAAAAGACCAATCAGTCGCCCGTGGAATTCAGGAAGCTATTTAATTGAGAAAACCATTTCAGCTAAGCTAAATTTATTATTTCCTAACCTTAAAAATTTCGACTCATTTTATTTATATTTGTACAAAACACAGATAAAATATCATTATGGAAAAGCTACGAAATCTAAGAAAACAAAGAGGATATACTCAGGATTATATGTCTAAAATCATCTCAACCGATGTTTCCAACTACTGCAGAAAGGAAAGCGGTGATGTCAGAATATATGATGACGAATGGGAAAAGCTGGCCAAAGCACTTGATGTTCCGGTACAGGAGATCAAAGAAGAAAGAAAATCCGGCATTGTAAATAATGAAAATCCAATTTATAATGATAACTCCGGAAACTTTAATCACTATAATAATATTCCAGGTGATATTGTAGAAAATCTGCAGGATTATATCAAGGTCTTAAAAGCGCAGATAGAAGCTTTAAAGGAAGAAAATAAGAAATTGAAGTCTAAAAGGTAAAATAATTCTCTTGACCAGAATATATAATAAACCACTGCTTTTTCGCAGTGGTTTTTCTTTTTACAGGCTATACAAAACTCCTGTTCATCAATAAAAACTGCACCTTTTCCTGCCAAAAAATCATTACAAAACGAGCAGCAAATTCCGCTGCCTCATTTATTTTTTTCAAATTAATCATTACCTACCTAAAACACCATCAACACGATAAAACACTACACAACAACACCTTACATAAGAATTTATTTAATGGATTATGTAAAAAAATAAAAAGGGAATCATAAATTCACTACCTTAGGATTTAGATAAGCGGAATCCGAAAAGCTTTAAAAGAGTAGGAAAACCAAAAAACTAAATACCATGAAAAACTTAAAAAAACTTTCAAGAGACCAAATGAGATCATTATCCGGGGCAGTAGCAGCAGCAATCGAAGCACCTTGTGACGGATGGAAATTATGCCATGCCAACGATGACGGCAGTTATGGCTGGGGAATGTGTCCTGCGTCAACAGGAGGAACAAGCTGCCATAATTACGCCTGCGGAGGTGGATTTTGGTGCTAATTAAAAGCATGAGAATGAATAGTTTTTCAGAAGGCTATTCATTCTTCTCTTATTTTTAATGCCCTATTGAGTTCTGTCATTTCCACAACAATCACAATTATTATGAAAAAAATTATCTTACTCATCCTGATGCTGATCTTCGGAATTGGGTATGCGCAAAAAGTAAAAAAAGAAGAAAAGGTAAAAGATAAATTTGAATCGCGGCAGCCTCAGGACCTGTCTGTTCCTCCGCCTCCAATGGTCGCTTTTCCCGCTCAGTATCCTAAAGGTAACAAGGCATTTATTGACAATGTCAAAAAGAATTTGGATGCCAGCGCTCTAAAAACTCTTGGTAAGGATTTAAAAACAAAAATCATCCTGAAGGTAAATTCAGAAGGCAATGTAGTGAATGTTTCCACCTACGGAGGGAATGAAGCATTCAATACAGAAGTAAAAAAAGCAGCTGAAAAAGCCACGTACAATATTAAATGGGAAGCCGGGAAAAATAACCGTGGCGAAAAAGTAATTGACATCGTCCATCTTCCGTTTAAATATCCAAATACGTAAAAAATCAGTATCAAATTCAACCCTTATTTGATATTCCCCGATAAACAAAAAAGAGAAACCTTACGGCTTCTCTTTTTTTATTTTTATCCAAACTTTCTCTTCCTCATCCAGAAGAACAGGCCTCCCAGCAGGCCAATCACTACTAAAGGCAGCAGTAAATTCAGCCATTGCCAGTTTGCTTTTTCTTCCGTGATACGGTTTCTGTCCAGAAGCCTTTCTTCAATATTTCTGTTTCGGAGCGCCATCAGATTACTGTCGTCCAGAAGATAATCTAAAGCATTTCTCAGGAACTGCTCGTTTCCGAACTCCTGATTCGTGAGACGGTCAATTCCCATCGGAAGCGGCTCACCTTTATGCATTTTATTTCTTCCGACATCTCCGTCAGCAATCACGATCATTTTATTTTCAGGACTCTGGCTTTTGAAGCCCGGATATCCTTTTCTTTCAATTCTTGATGCATAGGCGGAAGTAAATTTTCCTTCCAGCGCAACAGCGAAAATTTTAGGCGTACTTGGTTTTTCCATCTGGCCAAGGCTGTCTACGCTTGCAATTTCTTTAAGATCCACATAATTGGGAACCTGCTTAAGAAGCGTTCGTTCACTGGATTCAAAAAGAACCTTTGTTTTAATATTTTTTCTTCCTCCCAAAGTATCAATAGAAGTCGGGAATTCAAATTTTACAGGATTGATGTTTTTCGTGATCGGATTATCATTCTCCGCAATTCCCAGTGGGAAATACGGCCACGGAAGGCTGGTATACTGAGGGTTCCCTCCTACTTCACCGGTAACCAGTTTCAATAGTGCAAATTTCTTTACATCTTTCACCAAAGCCGGATTGATCCTGATACCGTAATTGAAAAAGAAATCCGTCATATTGATATCTACCGGGAAAGGCATTACCTTCTGATATCTTGTCAGCGTATCCATTTCAGCATTCACTGCATCAATCATCCAAAGCGTTTTCCCGCCATTCATAATAAACTGGTCAAGAATAACCTTTTCATTATCTGTAAATGCTTTTCTGGGTTTTGCAATCACCAGAGCGCTCATCTGTTTTAGCAAAGGAAGATCCTCCAGTGTAAGTTCTGTCTGATTTTTTGGGACCACGGGACCTGCATCATAATTTTCCATTGCCAATTGCATAAAACCATGGAACTCTTCAGGACCAAGCTCATCCTGATTCACCAGGATTCCTACTTTCTTTCTTTTATCTGCTGCGATATTTTTGATATTGGAAACCAGACTGTACTCCAGACCTTCTATAGATCTCGTCAGCTGCTGATCTGCATCTATTCCTGCCTGCTGTACCACCAACGGAATAGAAACGCCTCTTTTGTCATATTTTATAACGGCATAAGGGAAAAGCGTGATCTGTGAAATCTTCCCGTCTTTGATATCCGGAAGAACAGAAGGCTGCATCCCCATCGCCATCAGGGTATCCTGAGACATTTTTGTTTTTATAGGATCGATGAATTTGAAATCGATCTTCGGATTGATCTTCCTGAACTCTTCCAGCATAAATCTGGTTTCGCTCTGAAGCTGCTTGAAGCTTGCCGGGAAGTCACCTTCAAGATAAACATCTACGGTAAGCGGCTTTTTCACCGACTCCAGTACTTTTACCGTACTGTCCGAAAGCGTGTATCTTTTTTCTTTTGTTAAGTCTAATCTGATTCCCGAATAGGCAAGCAGAATAACCAAAGGAACCACTGCAATAAGGAAAATTCCTAATGGAGATTTGATATTGAACTTCTTCATAATGCTACTTCTTTTTTGTGATAAAATGGTTGGACAATAAGAGTGTAGCACCGATGATCAGAATAAAATAAGCCACATCCGTAAGATCGATAAGCCCTCTGGTAAAGCCCAGAAAATGCTGATAAAATCCTACATTCTGAAGAATAAAATCTGCCCCTCCCAACAATTTATAGCTCGCCAGCTGCTCTATTCCGAAGTACATGATAAAACACATGAAAACGCCTAAAAGGTAAGCCATGATCTGGTTCTGCGAAATTGAAGAAGCTAAAATCCCGACTCCTGAAAAAGCAGCAATTAAAACAATCAGACCAATATAGCTTCCGAAGGTCATTCCAAGGTCAATATTTCCGGCCGGAACCCCTAAAACATAGACGGTATAAAGATAAATGAGTGAGGGAATAAGACATAAAAACCCAACGATCCACACCGAAAGAAATTTTCCTGCTACCAGATCTGAAACCTTTAAAGGCTGTGAAAAAAGCCAGTTCAGCGTTCCCGTCTGCTGCTCTTCCGCAAAAGTTTTCATAGATAGTGCTGGGATAATAAACATCAGCAGCCATGGAACCAGTACGAAATAGCTTTGCAGAGAAGCCATTCCGATATCGAAAATATTAGAATCATTCTCGAAAAAAAACAGGAAAAGAGCCGTTATCAAACTGAATGCGCCGATAATGACCCACGCGCTCCAGTTGCCAAAGTAACTCCAGAGTTCCTTTTTTAAAATTGCAATCATAGTTTTTCTGTACAATGTAAAAAGTAAAATGCATTCATGTACCCATTCTACTTTCAACAGTTATTTGTTTTTTTTATTTTTATTAACGAGTTTTACTGTCATCATGATCAGAAATACAAGAACGAAAAATCCGGTAATTAATTGCCACCAGTATTCAATCACGGAAGATTTCAGGATCACTGTGAAAACCACCAGAAACAGAATGAAAGTAGCGATTTCGTTCGCCTGCCTAAGTTTGATGTTGGGTGTTTCGATTGTTGCTCCGTTCAGCTCCTTCAGTTGAAGCACTTTTTTCCAGCACCAGTAGTGATAGGCAGCCAGACCAAGCAGGAAAGTCAGCTTCAAATGAAACCACGGCATTTTCATCAACCCTGTATTCAGAAAAATCATGACAATTCCGCAGACTGCCATAATGATCCCTGCAGGAACTGTAATGATATTCCACAGCCTTCTGGCCATGAAAGTATACTGCTCTCTGAGGATTTTCTTTTTTTCTTCTGCAAACTCGTCCGTATCTTTATAGTAAACGAAAATTCTTACGAGATAAAAAATTCCCGCAAAATAGCTTACCATGAAGATGATATGCAGTGCTTTGATTATGGTATAAAGCATGAGTGAATATAAAAATTATTGATCTGTAGCGTCGATGGGCTGCATTTCCTGTAGTTTTACTCTTTTCGCGCCCAGATTGACGTAGTATTTCTCCAGTTTATTCAGATGATCTTCGCTGCTCTCCTTTCCTTTTACATACAGGCTGTAGTCGCTCCAGATGTTAATGCAAAACAATCCTTTCACTAAAATCCGGGCGTTGGACTGTTCAAAATTTTTGGCAAGAAAGACCTCCAGATCGGGTTTTGTTTTAAACTCATACACCATCACGCCACCGTCATCTCCTTTTGGGTTATTATAGGTGAAAGTGTAGAAATTTTTGATGGTCGCTGCCGTTTCAGGGCCTTCTATTTTTGAAATAATATCGGGATCACTCGTCACAAAAGGAATCTTTGTAATCCCGATATCTTTCATTTCTTTATCTATTCTCGCAGGTTTCATCCCCTGCAGTTCTACATTTTTAAGATCGAAATCCATAATGCTCTGTGCAGAGAAACTCTGAAAACATACAAAACCGATGATCAAGAGTAATTTTTTCATAAAACCTGTTTTAAATGATTAGATATTCAATTAAGAAATAACACCAAGTTCTTTTCCTACTTTTTCAAAAGCAACAATCGCTTTGTCAAGGTGTGCTCTTGTGTGCGCTGCAGAAAGCTGTACTCTGATTCTCGCTTTTCCTTTAGGTACGACAGGATAAAAGAATCCGATGACATAAATCCCTTCATCCATAAGCTTTTCAGCCATTTTCTGAGCAAGAGGAGCGTCATATAACATCACGGGAACGATTGCGGCATCGCCTTCAGGAATATCAAATCCTTTCGCCACCATTTGTGTTCTGAAATATTCCGCATTTTCCATAACCTGGTCACGAAGTGAAGTATCATCGGAGATCATATCCAAAACTTTAAGGGCAGCTCCTACGATACCCGGCGCCAGTGAATTGGAGAATAAATACGGACGTGAACGCTGTCTCAGCATATCGATGATCTCTTTTTTACCGGAAGTAAATCCTCCCAGAGCACCTCCTAACGCTTTCCCTAAAGTTGAAGTGATGATATCTACTCTGCCCATTACTTCATTGGCTTCATGGGTTCCACGGCCTGTTTTTCCGATAAAACCTGTCGCGTGAGAATCATCTACCATCACCAAAGCATTGTATTTATCCGCAAGGTCACATACACCTTTCAGGTCAGCTACAATTCCATCCATAGAGAAAACGCCGTCTGTAACGATGATTTTGAAACGGTGATCTTTTTCAGAAGCAGCGATCAACTGTGCTTCCAGATCAGCCATATTATTGTTTTTATATCGGTATCTCGCTGACTTACAAAGACGCACTCCGTCAATGATTGAAGCGTGATTCAGCTCATCTGAAATAATTGCATCTTCTTCAGTAAACAAAGGTTCAAAAACCCCTCCGTTCGCATCAAAACATGCAGCATATAAAATGGTGTCTTCAAGACCTAAGAAATCAGCAATCTTTTTCTCCAGTTGTTTGTGAATATCCTGGGTTCCGCAGATGAAACGTACAGATGACATTCCGTAACCGTGAGATTCTATCATGTCCTGAGAAGCCTTCATCACCTCCGGATTGTTGGACAACCCCAGATAATTATTGGCACAAAAGTTCAAAAGCTTTTTTCCGTTAGCTTCTATTTCCGCACTCTGCTGGGAAGTGATGATTCTTTCTCTTTTATAAAGACCGTCATTTTCAATGTTTTGCAGTTCGTTCTGTAAATGTTGAAGATATTTTTCAGAGATCATTTTTTAGTAAATTTTTAGATGCGCTAATTTAATAAAAAGGCGGTAAAATATCAGCTTTTATGAGTTTTATTCTAAAAATAGAATACAAATTCAGTTTTAACACTATTAGTCTACTAATTTAGTAGGATAATATTTATATTTGTCCTTTAAATTTCAGGAATATGAGACTGACTCCGATAGAAAAACTAAGCAAAATAAGTACGAGAAACTTTAACACCCATTACATGAAGCCGCGCTTACCTGTAGTCATGGAAGATTTTATCGATCCGGAAAGTCCTGCTTTTAAAAAATGGAGTTATGAATATTTCAAAGAAATCGCTGGTGATCACAAGGTTAATATCTATGGAAGTGAACTGGAATCTCTGGACAGAGTGGCCAGCAGCCCTATCGGACAGACGACATTTTCAGAATATCTTGATCTGATCAGTACGACCCCTACAGAACACAGGCTTTTTTTATTTAATCTCCTCAATATCAGACCCGAGCTTAAAGATGATCTTCACTACAACGATGTCACCAACGGCAAACTCATCAAATGGTTGCCTTTTATGTTCTTTGGTGGTGAAGGTTCGATCACCAGAAATCATATTGATATCGATATGTCCCATGTGTTTATTACCCAGTTTCACGGTATTAAAAGAATCTGGCTTTTCCCATGGGAGCAGTCGGATCTGATGTACAAACTTCCCTATAATTTCCACAGTTTGCCTAATATCAAAGATCCCGATTACAGAGAATTTCCCGCACTGCTTTATTTAGACGGCTATGAAACAGTCCTGAATCCGGGCGAAACTCTTTATATTCCTTCCGGATGGTGGCATTACATTCAATACGAAACCGAAGGCTATTCAGTTTCTGTAAGAGCTCTTCCTTCCAGTCTTCTGGAGAAGTGGCGTGGTTTCAAAAACATGGTGGTGACAAGGAATTTTGACAACATCATGCGCAAAATCTTTAAGGAAAAATGGTTCAGGTACAAAGTAAAAACCGCCAGAAAAAGAGCTGTACGGGCTACCAGAAAACAAAAAAGCTTTATCATCTGAAAGCGTCCTCAATAGATGTTTAATCAATAAATTATTTTAACGATGGAATTATTGTATGCCATAACATGCTCTGAACGTTCTCACTATTTCTGTTATCCAATTTTTTTGCCTTGTTCTGGCTTGTGAGCATCTTCATCCAATTTGGTTTTTACCAATCAAATTTTTATCCGGCTCTTGCCCGAAAACAGCAAAAACGGTCCTTAGGTCCGTTTTTGCTGTTTAAGTGGAAGTATTTTTAATGTTTGATAAACTTTATATTTTTCTCCTGAACGGTAAAGATGTAAGTGCCCGGAACAAGCTCTGCAATTCCAATTGCTTTTCCAGGTTGATATGCCTCTTTTCTGATCAGTCTTCCATCGATAGAGTGAATGGAATAATCAGCCGGCTTGTCAAGTCCTTTCAGGTACATTTCATTCTTTGCAGGGTTTGGATAGAGGGCAAAGTCTTCCTTCTCTACAGAAGAGACACTCAATGTATTATCCTGAACCACGGTAGAGTTTTTATCCAGAATCTGATTTTCATAATTAAACTGAACGCTGGCAACCGTAAAAGGTACTGTTTCCAGGAATCCCTGATTATTAGAAGTATGATTTAAAACAAAATAAGCGGTTTGTCCTCCTGTTCCGTTTACTTTGATCGGAAGCGGCATTTCAAAAAAGCTTACAGAAGCATTGCTCTGAGTCTGTCCTGCTTTGAACAAAATCTGATTTCCGGTCTGTCTCCATTTAATGGAATACGTAGGATACCCTTGTCCATATAACCAGTCATTAAAAAACTCTGTAAAATCTTTTCCGGTAGACTGAAGAAATGAAGCTTTAAAATCCGCAGTACTGGCATAGCCGTACGCTAAATTCGGTCTTGCATGATAGTCTTTCACTGCCTGGTAGAAAGCGTCGTCTCCCAATATCCATTTGATCATTCTTACGATATATCCACCCTTCGCATAGGAAAGCCTGCTGCTGAAGATACGGTTGGAATTGGAAAGTTCTCCATCTGAAACATAGGTACTACCACCTGTACTGCTTGTAATTAAGTTTTTCTGACCCACAAGATAATTCATAAAGTCAGCATTCGTCATCAGAAGTTTTTCGTTGGCTACATGTTCCCCGAAAGTCGCAAAACCTTCATTCAGCCAGATGTCATTCCACGTGGCACAGGTAACTTTGTCGCCAAACCACTGATGAGCAAGCTCATGAGCAATAATATCCTTACTCCAGCTCCCCATAGAAGACATCGTCTGGTGTTCCATGCCACCACCCCACTGAAATTCCAGATGTCCGTATTTTTCATTACGGAATGGGTAGGGTCCAAAATAGGTTTCAAACGTATTCATGATTTGTTTAGTCCATTCAATATTAGCCATTCTTGTTGTATTGGAATTGGTGGACGGGAATACATAATTCACAAACGGAAAAGGAGGATTTCCGATGGTGCTGGTGATTTTTGTATAATTGGTAACGGAAAGGGTAATCAGATAAGCTGCTGTAGGATAAGCCGTTCTCCAGAAAGTAAGTTTCTTTGAACCGGGAAGTATCGTTTCAGACATCAGTTTACCATTCGCTGCAACGTTATATTGTGAAGGTGTTGTGATTTTAAAATCGAATCTTTCAATTTTATCATTAAGACTTTGCTTGGTAGGAAACCAGTCCTGTGCGCCGTAAGGTTCACTTAACGTAGAAAGAACAGCCGATCCGCCCTGAGTGCCATTAAAAAAAGCATTGTACCCGGTAGGAGGAGCTCCTGCATAAGTAATCGTCAGAGAATCAAGTGTATTGGCAGGAATAGAAGCAGGAAAATCTATTTTCACTTCATCTGTTGGAAGCTGCTGAAACGTTAAATTAGCGCCGTGGTATTTCACCTGAGAAACCGTAAGAGCATCCGTAAGATCAAAATAGATGCTGCTCATATTCTGATTGGGCTTAAAGTGAGAGGTTACGGAACCCGAAATATTATACACTGCAGGATCCAACGCAATATCCATTCTCTGATACTGAAGATCATAATTTAAAGTATTGGGGCTTATATTATAGGTCGTCATTTTTTGAGAAAAGGATTTCATTTCCCTGGCAACCAATCCTTTTTTTTCAATATTGTGATCATGTTTATTCTGGCTGTAGAATAACTGCGGAAGCAAGAGGCTCAGAATCAAAAGATAAAGTGTTTTCATATCCGATAAAATTATGCGCTAAATATAGATAAAAACCTTTCAATCAATGATTAAAAGGTTAATTTTTCGCAAATATAGATATTTATATAAAAAACAATGAAAGTTTATAATGATAATAATATTTATTTCATCATATTATCAATAATACATAATTTTTTAAATCAAAAATTACAGAAACTCTACATTTAAATTAACAAATAATAACAGTAAGTTAGATATTATTAAACATAATTCCTATATTATTGTAATTTTTTAATATTTTATAAATTTGATCTGCTGATCTTGAATACTCAAAATATAAGTTCCCGGAACAAGTTCTGAAATGCTTATGGCTTTCCCGGGCTGGTACTTATTTTTCATTACTAATTGGCCGTCCAGAGCATGAATTGAATACTCAGCAGATTTCAAAACTCCCTTCAGATATAATTCATTTTTTGCAGGATTCGGATACAACGCAAAGCCTTCTTTTTCCACAGAGGACACACTTAATGTATTATCCTGAACAACCGTAGAGTTTTTCTCCAGGATCTGGTATTCATCATTGAATTCAATACTGGCGACCGGGAAAGAAACCGTTTCCACGAAACTCTGATTATTAGCGGTATGATTCAACACAAAACTGGCAGTCTGTCCTCCCGTTCCGTTCACCTTGATCGGTAATGGCATTTCAAAAAAGCTTACGGAAGGACTGCTCTGCGTCTGTGAAACCTTAAAAAGGATCTGATTTCCTGTCTGTCTCCATCTTGTCGCATAAGTCGGATAACCTTCTCCATACAGCCAATCATTAAAAAATCCTGTAAAATCTTTTCCTGTAGACTGCAGCAGTGACGCATTGAAATCTACCGTTCTTACATAGTTATAGGCTAAAGCGGGTCTGCCATGATAGTCTTTTAAAGCCTGGTAGAAAGCGGTATCACCAAGAATCCACTTGATCATCCTTAAAATATAAGCCCCTTTTGCATACGTCAGTCTGTTGCTGAATATCCTGCTTACATTGGAAAGTTCAGTATCCGGAACGTAGGTAGGTCCATCCGGAGCAGAAGTGATATTATTGATCTCTCCCAGCAGAAAATTCTTAAATTCAGCACTGGTCATGAGTAATTTTTCATTTGCGAGGGTAGCTCCGAACGTGGCAAACCCCTCATTCAGCCAGATATCATTCCATGCCCCGCATGTCACTTTATCGCCGAACCACTGATGGGCCAGCTCATGAGCAATAAGACCTTTGCTCCAGCTTCCCATGGACGACATGGTCTGATGCTCCATACCACCTCCGAATTTGAATTCCATATGCCCGTATTTTTCATTACGGAAAGGATACGGACCAAAATAGGTCTCGAAAGTATTCATGACCTGTTTGGTCCATTCTATATTCGCCATGCTTGTTGCATTGGCATTGGTGGAGGGATATACATAATTGACAAAGGGAAATGGCGGATTGCCTATGGTGTCATTTAGCTTAACAAAGTTGGTAATGGAGAGTGCGATCAGATAGGCTGTGGTAGGATACGCTGTTCTCCAGAACGTAAGTTTCTGACTGCCGGGAAGAGCAGTTTCAGACATCAGCTTTCCGTTGGCTGCCACATTATATTGTGAAGGAGTGGTGATCTTGAAATCAAATCTTTCAATTTTGTCATTCATACTCTGTTTGGTGGGAAACCAGTCCTGTGCCCAGTAAGGCTCATTCAAAGTACAGAGGATAGGAATTCCGCTTTGGGTGGTCGTATTGAAGCCATTTCCAGTTACAGGAGCTCCTGAGTAATGGATCGTTAATGAATCCAGTGTATTGGCAGGAATCGAGGCCGGAAAATCTATTTTGATTTCTTTGGTCGCCAGCTGTTGGAATGTAAGATCAACTCCATGATACTGCACCTGTGAAACTACCAGAACATTGGACAGATCAAAGTAAATGCTGCTCATATTCTGATTGGGTTTAAAATGAGAAGTCACTGAACCTGAAACATAATATACTGCAGGATCAAGATTCAGATTCATTCTCTGATACTGAAGATCATAGTTTAAGGTGTTGGGATTGATGTTGTAGGCAATCATTTTCTTCGAAAAAGTATTCATTTCTTTCGCAATGAGTCCTTTCATTTCAATATTTTCCTGTATCTGGCCGGAGAACTGCTGGGAAAGGAAAAGCCCCAGAATTAAAAGATAAAATTTTCTCATATTCAGGATATTAGATTTAATCAAAGATAAAAAAAACCTTCTAATCATGGATTAAAAGGTTTTTATACTGTTGAAATTATTATTTTTTAAAGATCCAGAGCCGGCTCAAGAATTTTTTCCATTCTTTTCTTTACCATGTCTACAGATCCTGCGTAGTTGTTGACCATTAAAGAAAACACCAGTGTCTTTCCTGAATTGGTTTTCAGATATCCTGCTAATGTTTTTACTTTATTTAAAGTTCCTGTTTTAGCAAAAACCTGTCCGTTTCCGGTTCCGATGAACATTCTTTTCAATGTTCCGGATTGCCCTCCTACAGGAAGTGATGTTAAATACGTTTTATAATATTTCTCATCCATTAATGAGGTCAAAAACTTCACTTGAGAAATCGGGGTCACATTATTACTTCTTGAAAGTCCGCTACCATCCATATAATTCAGCCCGATCATGTCGAAACTTTCATTCTTAAGATGCTCTGTTACCACTACTCTTCCTGATTCTGAAGTCTGATCTCCCATTTTCTGGAAGCCTACCGTTTTCAGGAGCGCTTCTGCCAAAGAGTTGTCACTGTGCTGGTTGGTATAAAATATAATATCACCTAATGTTGGAGATTTATATGCTGAAACAAGTTTTCTGGTTTCAGGGGTAGCATCCGTCATTTTAGGGGTTACTTTTCCTGTCACTCCAATTCCGCTCTTTACCAGTGTCGTTCTTAAAGTATTGGCAAGATATGCCGGAGCATCTGGAAGTTTGGTTGTTAAAGTTCCGTTTCCTTCATACTTTTCAGCATATACCATCTGTTTTACGTAAGGAGAAACATAGAAATACTTTTTATCAGAAGTAAAACCTGATTTTTTGACGATCAGTTTTTCGTTGGCTGGATTGATCTCGCGGGTAGTTCCTACGGGCAGATAGTAATTATTGTTTTCAAGCCATACAACATTTTCCGGAAGCATTGCAATATTGCCTTTGAAAAGCGCTGTCTGAATGATAATATCACCATTTACCTTTTTGATACCTTCGCGGGAAAGTCCGCCCATGAAGTCTGAAATAATGTCTCTGTAAGACCATGCTCCGGCTTTATTGGTTCCTAAGGAAGGATCACCACTGCCGATCAGATACAGATTTCCATTTAAAACTCCATTTTCATCAATAGTCCCTGAATATTCCAGCTGCGTCATCCAACGGTAGTTCTCCCCTAAAAGGTTCATCGCTGTTTCTGTTGTTAATAATTTGGTGGTAGAAGCCGGAACTAAAGGAGTATTTTCGTTGTACGAAGAGATGATCTTCTTCGTTTTGGGATCATACACTACGAATCCCCAGGTTGCATTTTTCAGCACAGGATCCGTCATCATTGTGTTTACATTAATGTCTACAAGCTCTTTGGCCGACAAAAATGTTTTCTCTGCTACCGAAGTAACGGGAGAAGGCAAATTCAAAGTACTCCTTTGATTGTCGTAGGCATGTGAGTAAAGAACTGTAGAAACGGTAGATTGAGCAAGGAAAAAACCAGAAGCCAATACCGCTACACTTGAAATATATTTTCTGTAATTTACCATCGATCTTTTTTTTGTTTCAATAGTTTGACACCGTAAAAAAGGATAAGTTAAATCATCCAATTAAAGAGCCAAACACTTAATCAACGACCAAAAGTAGAAATTATTGTCATATAAAGGGGTACCGAGGTCTTATAAAAGACCGTAAAGTTTGTTAAAAATTGTTAAAAATCTACAATAACATCTTTTTTAATACTTTGATAAGCAGTAATTTCATCAAATTCATTCAAACTTAACAAAACCATTTTCTTGAACGGATCATAGTTTTTCCCCCGCGGAAGTTTGAGCATAATCTGAAACTGGTAGAGATTATTAAGCCTTGCAATCTGAGCCCTTTCCGGTCCCAAAACACATTCTTCCGGCAGATATTTTCTTAAAATAGACCCCAAAAACTGGGAAGCACGGTTCACCTTATCCTCTTTTCTGTGCTTAAGCTCGATCATGATAAGTTTTGTGAATGGCGGATAATGGAATTTCTGACGTTCCGTAAGAATATATTTATAGATTTTGGCAGGATTATTCATCTTGATCAGCTGAAAAACAGAATGCTCAGGATTATAGGTTTGAATTAAAATTTTCCCTTTTCCCGAAACCCTTCCCGCTCGTCCAGAAACCTGAGTGATGAGCTGGTACGCTCTTTCTTCAGCCCTGAAATCCTGTACGTACAGTAAGGAATCAGCTTTGGGAATGGTAACCAGTTCGATATGGTCAAAATCAAGGCCCTTAGAAATCATCTGTGTTCCCACGATAATATCTGTTTCGCCTTCTTCTATCTTTTCGTAGAGCTTTTCGTAGGCAAACTTCTTACGCATGGAATCTACATCCATCCGGTCTACTTCATTGTCGGGGAAAAGTTTGGAAACTTCCTCGTGAATCTGTTCTACGCCTACTCCTCTTTCATTCAGCTTTTCCGACTGACATTTCGGGCAGCTTTTGGGCTTTGATGCTCTCTGCCCGCAATAGTGGCATTTCATTTCATTGGCCGCTTTGTGATAGGTCATCACGACATCGCAGTTCGAACAGTAATTAACGTAGCCACAACTTTCACACTCGATTACATTGGCATAGCCACGACGGTTGTGAAGTACGATGGCCTGATTTTTTTCATCAAGTGTTTTTTTGATTTCATCAATAAGTTGTAAAGAAAAATTACCGGAAACTTTTTTAGATTCCTGGGCTTCTTTAAAATTGATCAGTTCGTATTCAGGTAGATCTACATTCCCGAATCTTTCATTGAGGAAAATATATTTTATTTTGTCTTTTCTGGCGTTATAATAACTTTCTACAGAGGGAGTGGCTGATCCCAGAATGACTCCGGCACCGTAAAGATTTCCCAAAACCAGGGCTGCATCTTTTGCGCTAAAATTGGGTGAAGCTTCTCTGGGTCTGTAAGCGGAATCATGTTCCTCATCCACCACGATCAATCCGAGATTGTGATAAGGCAGAAACAACGCATTCCGTGTTCCGATAAGGATTTTGATATCATTCTGCTTAATTCTCCTCCAGACTTCTACGCGTTCAAAATCGGTGAGTTTCTGGTGATAGAAACCAAGCTGTCTTCCATATTTCTTTTCTAATCTTTGGGTAATCTGTTTGGTAAGCGAAATTTCAGGAAGCAGGAAGAGAACATTTTTCCCTTCTTCAATACATTCTTCTATTTTTTCTAAATAAATATGGGTTTTTCCAGAGGAAGTCACGCCATGCAACAATACATTTTTACCTTCCTCAAAGGCTTCATCGATTTCAACTTTGGCCTCCTTCTGTTGTTCGGAAAGTTCTTCCAGCGCTTCAATTTCACCTTCGTAACTTTCGATCCTGTCTTTCTGCATGTAATATTCCTCGACAAGATTTTTATCGGTAAGCGGTTTAAAATGGGAGCTGCCGAAATATCCATCCTCAAAAAGTTCAGCCTTTTTTATAGGAATATCAGGATGTTCCGTCTGCTTTTCCAAAATCGCCAGAAAAAGGTCTTTCTGCTTGGGTGCCTTGTTCAGTTTCAGAAGAATTTCAGTAAGGTTCTGGTTGACTAAAACCTCATCTTTGATTTTTACGTAGGCTACTTCTTTTGCTTTATATTTTTCATCAATTTTTTCATCAATTTCAATATACTGCAAATCGATCAGTGAATTGATGGTTTTAATAATATCTTTTTTAGGAACAAAGGCTTCGATATCGGTAAGGTTGATCAACTGGCGTACTTCCAACGCCTGGATCAAATACATTTCATTGACATCTAGATTTTCAAAATCAACCGTAATCCCGGGCTTTAACTTCAGATAGGTTTCACTTTCCAGTTTTAAAGAGGAGGGAAAGGCAAAACGGTAGATCTCACCCAATTTGCACAGATAGTAATCTGAAAGCCAGTTCCAGAAATTGATTTGCTCTTCAGGCACGATGGGTTGATCATCCAAAATACTGATCACTTCTTTAGCCACAAAATTCTCAGGTGTGTTGTCGTGAAGTTCAAAAACAATTCCTGTATAGATTTTCTTCCCTCCAAACGGTACCAATACCCGCATTCCCGGCTGGATATCAGTTATTAGTTCTTCCGGAACTTTATACGTGAAAGATCCTTTTAAATTAAGTGGTAAAACGATTTGAGCGTACTGCAAGGGAAATTTTTAAAGTGTAAAATTAGATTTTTCTTTAGAGAACTGCAATTTTTTATTGAGATTGTATGCTGTCATTGTAAGGAGGTGTAGTGAGGTTAACTTAAATAAAGTAAAAAATCTTTTTCTCGTATTTTAAATGGCACCAGAAGGCTTTCTGTTTCTCGCAGATTTAGCAAATTAAGCAGATTAAAAATAATGTGTATCTCTGCAAGATCTATGCAATCTGCGGGAGGTTATTTCAAAATGTAATACGATGTAGTTTTTCAAACGCAAAGTATGATGTTGAAAGCTTTTAATTTTAAGGAAAGCAATGCGTCCGGCTGCACTGTTGATGAAGCTTTATTGATAAAACGTTGGCTTAATCAAATCAGGGCTCATTAGTTTGACTCTTTGTTTAACTAAAAACAAGGTCTTAAAATTAATCCTGGCATCGAAAAAGCAATTTTCCTTTTGAGATTCTTTCGCTTTGCTCTGAATGACAAGTATATGGCTAAATTTTGATTTTAGAAAAGCCATTCGGTGATGTGATACCAACCTGCTGAAGTGAGGAATCCCACTATAATGCTGAAACCAATGATGAGATTGGTAAGCTTGGTATTGAGTCTGAACTGTTCTGCAATAATGCTTGAGGTGACCACGGTAGGCATAGCGGCTTCAAACACGGTAATTTTCGCTACATCTCCTTTTATATTGAGAAGCAGTGCCAATCCTAAAACGATTGCCGGAGCTAAGATCAATTTATACAACATGGAAGCAGACATCTGCGGGATCAGTTTTTTCCATCCGTTGAATTTCAACTGAAGTCCTACAGAGAATAATGCCAATGGACTTACCGTGGCAGCCAGTTTATCAAAAAAAGGTTCAGCCGCTGTAAAATCAATAAACTGAGATAATGTCAGTGCTGCGATACAGCCTACCAGTGGCGGAAAGGTAATCAGTCTTTTAAGAATAAACAGAGCACTTACTTTTCCGGATCTGCTTCCTCCTTTTACTGCGGCAATGATTCCTAAGGTAGAAAGGGCAAAAAACATGGTCTGATCACAAATAATAGCAATACTTAAAAGGCTTTCTCCGTAAAAAGCACTGATCAGCGGAAATCCTATAAAGGAAGTGTTACTATAACCACTTGTTAATTCCAATGTACTTCTTGAACGCCTCGAATAGCCTTTGCTTTTACTGTAAAATAGCATAAAGAAGAAACAGAAAACGGAAATCAGGAAGGTAGCTGCAATCGGAAACAGCATTTCTGTGGTCCATTTTACTTTGGGCAGGTATTTAAATGACACTGCGGGCAGCGCAAGATAGAGAATCCAGGTATTGATGCCTTTATGAGCATCGGGATGGATAGATTTTGTTGCTTTGAATACCATTCCGGCTATAATGCATACTGCAATCAGAACAAAATTGACCATGTTATTTTAAAATATCATACGAAGTTACGGTTGATTTTTTATTTACAGACTCAAAAAACAATTTTTATTTAAAATAATTTCAGAGAGAATATCATCCATATAATTCAATAAACATAATACTTTAATACTATTTAATTCTCCTTTAATCACGAAATAAACTAAAGAACTTATGTTAAATTTTAATATTTTTTACTAAATAAATCACAAAATATTGAATAAATTATTACATTTACTAACCACAAAATATATTTAATATGAAAAGTAAATTAATGTCTTTAGCACTAAGCGTGCTATTCCTGTCCTCCTGCAATTCCAATGAGGACATCACCACTTCAAATCCTGAGCCTACTCCCCAAAAGCAATATGCATTGGGAGCAAAACTTGTAGATGAGCAGACGTTTAACTCTTATCAAAAAGCAGATATAGAGGCATTGACACTGAAATTTAAAGGAAAAAGTCTGGATGCTGCTAAAGTTGCTCTTCCAGGCAGCTACACGATTCCCAGTTCAGCAGTGGGAAATCAGGGCTCCGAAGGTTCTTGCGTTGCATGGGCCACAGCGTACGCGGCGGCAAGTTCAATTGAACGCAACTTTAAAGGGGTTACTCAAAGCAGAAGTCCTGAGTATGTTTACAACCAGATCAAAGTGGGAACATGTGCTCAGGGGGCCTATGTTACTGCGGGACTTAATCTGATAAAAAATCAGGGAGTCTGCAGCTGGAATGAAATGCCTTATACGGATGCCGGATGTTCCACACAACCTAATGCAACACAGAAGGCTGCAGCAAGTACGCATAAGTTTACGAGCTGGGGAACCGTCAATAAAACGGATATCACAGGGGTAAAAAATTTACTAAGCATGAATCTTCCTGTCATTATTGCAGTAAGCGTGGATGACAGTTTTTACAATATGGGAAGTACAGGATGGATCTGGAAAGCCCATTCGGGACAGAATTATGGCGGACATGCCATTTGTGTTGTCGGGTATGACGACAGCAAGCAGGCGTTTAAGGTTCAGAATTCATGGGGGCTGTCATGGGGAAGCAGCGGACATTTCTGGATCGACTATTCATTCTTTGCAAAAACCTCTAATGGAGCCATTAATGAGAGTTATGTAGCCTATGTTCAATAATCATACAGCACCACATTATTTTATATAAAAGAAGCCTTCCATAGTTGTGGAAGGCTTTTCTTTTTCAGACGCATTATTGATGTTGCATCGTATCCCAAAGACTCATGACTTCAATGTTTTGTAAAGGTTTTGAAAGTTTGATCTTTTTTGACGTATTGGGAAGGAGGTCGAAGAAGTTATCACTATAATGCGTATCTCCCATCAGATAGACCTCTTTTGCCAAAACATCTGTAGAAATTTCAATCTCATCTGCTGCCACTCTTTTCATCTTAATGGCAGGTTTTGAAAGTTGTAAATCTTTAGGCCTGACAAAGAAATGCTGATTGGCCGCAATGACTTTTCCACCGTTATCTTTCAGGGTAAGTTGTAAAAAGATTGTATTTCTATCGGATTCATTCAGTAAATTTTTAATTTCAACCGGATCAAATTTCAGAATACTTCCCAATGTTTGCTCTCTTGAAACGCCTATGATTTCTTTTAAAACCTTTCCCTCAAAATTTAAAACTTCGATTTCCAAACTGACCCCACTGAGATCATTCAGTCCATCATTAACCGCATAAAAGTTTAACATTCCTTCTTTTTCTTCCGTCAGAATAACCTGCTGTTCAAAACTTCTCTTCATCTGATATTGAAGCGCCTTCCAGTTTCCTGAATAATCAATGGAAGACCATGAAACAACAGGCCAGCAGTCGTTCAGCTGCCAGTATAAAGTTCCCATATTATAAGGTTTTGCACGACGATGGGCCTCTACAGCGATTCTCATCCCTCTTGCCTGAAGCAATTGGGAAATGTAATTGTATTTTACAAAATCTATGGGAAGCGGATAATCTCTTTTGATATATTCATTGATGATCTCCCAGCCTCTGCTATGTTTTTCATGAGCTTTAATCGTTGGATTTTGAAGATTCAGATCAGGAGTTCCCGAAAACATGGATTTTACAGCTTCAAGACCTGGCATCCCCTGAAAACCATATTCGGACATGAAGCGGCCCACCTTTTCGTTATAGATCTCAAATGGCTGTTCTCCCCACCAAACGCCCCAATAATGGGAGTCTCCTTCTGTAAGGCTTTCTTTATGTCCCCATCCAATGGATGGCGAACTCGGCCAGTATCTATTTTTATCGGGAGTAAGATTCTCCTTCAATGCATTGGGAATCACTTCATGGAACAATTTTTTATAGTCTTTCCAGACCTGAAGGGAGTCATCTTTTGAGTATTTGAACTGCTTCTGATATCCCCAGTTGACAATCGCTTCATCAATTTCATTATTTCCACACCACAAAGCAATCGAGGGATGATTCTGCAGTCGGTTAACCTGATCTTTTACTTCTTCTTTTACGTTGTTTAAAAAAGCTTCATCAGCCGGATAAAAGCTTCCGGCAAACATGAAATCCTGCCAGACTAAAATGCCGTTTTCGTCACAGGCTTTATAAAATTCATCATCTTCATAGATTCCACCGCCCCAGATACGGATCATATTCATATGGGCGTCTTTGGCATCTTTGATGAGCTTCCGGTATTTTTCTTTGGTTATTCTGGGTGAAAAACTATCAGCAGGAATCCAGTTGGTTCCTTTAGCATACAATGGCTGGCCATTGACTTTAAAGTAGAAGGATTTTCCAGCAGCATCCTTTTCCTGAACGAGTTCTACCGTTCTAAGACCAACTTTTATATTCTTTTGATCTAACGCTTTACTATTTTTGGAAAGTTCAATTTTAAAATCATGAAGATTGGCTTCTCCCCATCCGTTGGGTTGCCAGAGTTTGAAACCGCTCACATTATAAGGAACACGAATTGTATTGATTCCTTTTTTGAGAGCAATGGTTTTGTTCAATTGATTAATATTCAAACGATAATCCCCGGCTTCCTGGGCATTAATTTCAATTTCAAAATTAAAATCCAAAACTTCATTTGAAAAGTTCTGATGGTATTTAACGTTCTCAATTTTCGCGAAATTCCAGAGTTCCAATTGTATCTCTTTCCAGATTCCTGCGGTCACCAGTCTGGGTCCCCAATCCCAACCAAACTGATATTGGGCCTTTCTTACAAAGCTGCGGGGTGATTCCGGTATAGCAAACGGAACTTTTTTCGCCAATTCCTTGCCTTGTTTCACGGCCGATTTGAATTTAATCTGTAAGTCATTGTCCCCTTGTTTCAGGAATTCTTTCACAGGAACATTCCATTTCCTGAACATATTGTCTGTTTTCTTCAACAGTTTTCCGTTCAGGTAGATCTCGGAAAAGGTATCGAGACCATTAAAAATCAAATCAATATGATCATTTTTTAGTTCATTTGCTGAAACTTTAAAGGTTGTTTGATATTCCCAGTCTTCATTTTCTATCCACTGTACTTTTTTTTCGTTTTCATCTTTGAAAGGATCGGGAATGATTTTATTGTCCATCAGATCAAGATGAACGGTACCCGGAATTTTTGCAGGCAACCATTTCTGCTCTTTTGTATTTTTGAACTGCCATTTCTCTGAAGACAAACTTCTTTCTGTCATTTGTGCAGTTATCATGGTTTGGATCAAAAGGAAAGCTAGCAGGATCGATTTATTCATTAATAAGTTTATTTACAATTCTGTGAATACCGTATTTGATAAGTTCACTGTTGAAATTGATAAGAAGTCCCAGTCTGATATTAGTCAGTTTAAGATAGGTCAAAACCTGTGAGTAAAAAACAGGATTCAGTTCAAGAACAGCTTTTACTTCAATGATCACCTTATTTTCCACGATTAAATCAATTTTACAGGCATTTTCTACTGTAATTTCTTTATACTTTAAAGACAAAGCTTTCTGTTGCTGTACATCCATTCCTTGTTGTTTCAATTCGTACGCAAGAGCTGCTTCATAGGCATTTTCCAATAATCCGACACCAAGATTTCTATGGACTTCTATAGCGGCTCCTATTATCTTGTAGGACAATTCGTTTTCTATCATTCATTTGTGTTTTTATATTTTGTTTCTTATTATTTTTTGACGCAAAGGCTTATTTTACTACTGCATACTTTAAGCCTGCCAAGAAAGAATCAATTAGCATTGATTCGATTAAGCGGACGCTCATGCATTCAACTTCATCAGCGACAGAGTCGCATTCTTTGCCTTCCTTAAAATTCACCGTTATCTACGTAAAAACTTTGCGTTTAAAATATAACAAAGATTAATTTTAAAACGGCATACTTTAAACCTGCAAAGAAAGAATCAATTAGCATTGATTCGATTAAGCGAACGCTCCATTCAACTTCATCAGCGACAAAGTCGCATTCTTTGCCTTCCTTAAAATTCACCGTTATCTACGTAAAAACTTTGCGTTTAAAATATAACAAAGATTAATTTTAAAACGGCATACTTTAAGCCTGCCAAGAAAGAATCAATTAGCATTGATTCGATTAAGAGGACGCTCCATTCAACTTCATCAGCGACCAAGTCGCATTCTTTGTCTTCCTTAAAACTCACCGTTATCTACGTAAAAACTTTGCGTTTAAAAAACGAATTTATTTATTTTTCAAGGCAACCACCTCATCCGCGCTCGCAAAAGCGCCACCATCTGTAATCGCTGATGAATGAAAATAGTCTGCATTGGTGAATTCGCGGATCTCTTTAATATTGGATGAACGAAGTCCGCCTCCAACCAGAATCCCGATCCTTCCCGCAGAAAGTTCAACGAGTTTTTTCAGGTTTTCTTTACCTTCTGAAACATTGGGTTTCTGACCTGAAGTAAGAATGGTTTTAAAACCACATCCGATTACCTTTTCCAGAGCGTTTTCAAGATCCTTAGCTCTGTCAAAAGCCCGGTGAAAGGTACATGGAAGAGGATTTGCCAATTCTACTAATGTTTTATTCTGCACAAGGTTTACCTCATCATTTCCGTCGAGAATACCAAAAACGAAACCGTCAATCCCTAACGATTTTAAATAGATCAAATCCGTTTTCATTTGTTCAAACTCAGCATCTGAATAAGTAAAATCACCGCCTCTGGGTCTTATCATTACAAAAATTGGGATATTAATTTTTGCTCTGAGATCTTTTAAGGTTTCAAAATCCGGAGTTGTTCCGCCTTCGCTTAATCCGTCACATAATTCTATTCGGTCTGCTCCGTTTTCAAAAGCTATGATTGCAGATTCAGGATTGAAACACGCTATTTCTATTTTTGACATTTATTGTTTATTGAATGGTAAGAAAAATATTTTTATTTCAAGGCAAATTCCGGCTTTTCAAGACGGTTTCCCTTCTGATCATGAACGGCAAAATTAAATCCGTCCTGAATACAGTAAGAACCGTACTCCCCTTTTTTATTCAAAGCGATAAAGCCAACCTGGATATCTTTTAAATTTTTATTTCTTCTCTTAGTAATATTGACAATTCTTTCTACGGCTTCTTTACAGGCCTGTTGAGGATTTCTACCCTGTCTCATCAATTCAACCACAAGATGGGTCCCCACGGTACGGATGACTTCTTCACCATGTCCGGTCGCTGTGGCTGCTCCTACTTCATTATCAACAAATAAACCTGCACCAATGATCGGGGAATCCCCCACTCTACCATGCATTTTAAACGCCATTCCACTGGTGGTACAGGCTCCGGAAAGATTTCCCTGGGCGTCCAGAGCAATCATTCCTATAGTATCATGATTTTCAATATTGGCAATAGGTTTATATTCGCTGGTTTTCAGCCACTCTTTCCATTCTTTTTCTGATTCCGGAGTAAGAAGGTTTTCTTTTTTGAATCCCTGTGATAAAGCAAACTGAAGCGCCCCATCTCCTACCAACATCACATGCGGCGTTTTTTCCATAACAGATCTTGCTACGGAAATAGGGTTTTTAATATGCTCCAAGCATGCCACTGAACCAATATTATAGTTGTCATCCATAATACAGGCATCCAGAGTCACCCTTCCGTCTCTGTCCGGACGCCCTCCGTATCCTACACTTCTTTCAGTTGGGTCCAGCTCTACAAGACGAACTCCTTTTTCTACTGCATCAAGAGCTTTTCCGCCTTTTCCAAGAATAGTCCATGCTTCTTCATTGGCTTTCAGTCCAAAATTCCAGGTGGAAAGAACGATGGGCTTACCTACTCTATTATGATTATCAGGCAGATCTTTCGCGATGAGATCCAGTGGGTTTACGGCAAGTGCCAGAGAAGCAGCGGCCGTTTTTTTGATGAAGTTTCGTCTACTTTGCATGTAAGATGTATTTGCCTCCCAAATTAGCAAATTTCCCGCTAGCAGAAAAGAAAAAAGACCACGGTAAGCGGTCTATGGTATTTATATTATTTTCTTATCATCAATGAGGGAGCTTATCTCTTACATAACCATATACCCACGTTCCTGCAATGGCACTGAGAAGGGTCATGCTCACTGCCAATGCACCAGTTCCGATCTGTGCAAAAAGTGGTCCGGGGCACGCTCCTGTCATTGCCCAACCAAAACCAAAGATCAAGCCACCGTAAATCTGGCCTTTACTAAATTTTTTAAAGGGTACATTGATAGATTCACCATCTAATGTTTTAATCCTGAATTTTTTAATTATCCATACTGAAATCATTCCAACGAAAACGGCACTCCCAATAATTCCGTACATATGGAAAGACTGGAGTCTAAACATTTCCTGTATTCTGAACCAGCTGATGACCTCAGCTTTCACAAAAACAATTCCGAAGATAATTCCGGTCATAAGGTATCTGATATAATAATACCATGGACGATTCAGACTGCTTTCATTGGTACAGGCTGTATTCTGATGAATATCGGTTTCTTTAAGGTCTGTCATTATTATTCTGTTAAAAATTGAACTAAAGGGAAAGAATGATAGGCAAAATAAAATTCGCCATTATAAAACCACCAATCATAAAACATACTGTTGCCACCAGTGACGGCCATTGCAGATTGGAAAGTCCCATAATGGCATGGCCACTGGTACATCCGCCTGCGTATCTTGTTGCAAAGCCTACCATAAATCCTCCCACGATCAACATTATAAATCCTCGTAAGGTCAGCAGACTTTCAAAATTCATCAGCTGTACAGGCACCAGATTGGTGTAATCAGTAATTCCATAGCCTGCCAATTCGGTTTTAAGTTGGGGATTAACGGTAATTTCAGCGGTATTGAGCAGAAAATGGGAGGCAATCATTCCTCCTAAGAAAATTCCCAGTACAAAAAACAGGTTCCAAGCTTCCTTTTTCCAGTCATATTTGAAAAAGCTGATCCCAGCTGGAATGCATGCAGCACAAATATGTCTTAAAGAAGAACTGATTCCAAAGGATTTGTTCCCCAGAATCAACAAAGCAGGAACGGTAAGTCCTATTAATGGTCCGGCTATATACCACGGCCATGGTTCTTTTATAATGTCAATCATTTATTTTGTCTTAATTTAATTCTGAGTAAAAATGGAAATAACTGGGGAGACTTACAGCTACTTTTGTTACATAAGGTGTTTTTGGTGATTTTTTTTACAAAAGTTTTAAAAGTAAAAGGAGTACTGTAAAGAAGGGTGGCTAAGGTTTTTGAAAATCAGAGATTTTCTGATGATTGTGCTTGAGTTTTAAAGATTATTTTCTTTTGAACCACCCCGTCAAAAATTCTTTGAATTTTCGCCACCCCTCCATTGGAGGGGAATGATTGCAGTCGGAATGAGAATTGTGATGGTGTCTTATAGAAGAGCGATTTTGTTTCTGCTGAGTTTTAGTTTTCCGGATTCCTCTAATTGTTTGAGTAGTCTGGATACTACGACTCTTACAGTACCGAGTTCGTTGGCTAGCTGTTCGTGGGTGATTACAATAATTGAAGAATGGGTAAGTTCAGACTTTTTATTCAGAAGATCCAAAAGTCTTTCGTCTACTTTTTTAAAAGCAATGGCATTAATAATGTCAAGTAATTCTTCGAAACGTTTATGATAGAGTTTAAAGATGTAATCCAGCCATTCCGGATATTGTGTGATCAATAATGAGGCTTTATCTACCGGAAGGAAAAGGATTTCTGTATCTTCTTCCACTTCTGCTTTTACGATGCTTTTTTCATTGTGCATTCCGCCTAAAAATGACATGATACAGCTTTCTCCGGCTTTAATGTAATACAGCAAGATCTCCCGTCCGGCTTCATCGGTTCTGATGACTTTGATCATTCCTTTCATAATGATCGGGATAGAGCGTATTGAAGCGTTTTCATTTAGAATATGGTCTCCTTCACGGTAGGTTTTGGCTATGCCATATTGGTAGAGCTTTTCAACAAGTTCGGGTGAATTGGCAAATTCTGAGGAAAGGATATCGTTCTGCATGATGCCTGGTCTACATAAAGTTTAATTTACACCAATTTCATCTACAAAAAGCCAGGCTTTTGAGTCGGCTCCGGGATTTCCGGCAGGAATAATGCCTGCATTTTCAATGATCAGCTTGATGTATTTTGAGGTCTGGTTTCCTACGTTCAGTGTTATTTTTCCTTTTGAATCCTGAATTTCTTGTGTTCCGATCTCCTTAATCATTTTAAAATTCCTGCCATCATCGGAAACAAAAATCTTTGCAGATTTCGCCAGATGAATCCAGCTTCCTTTATTTTCCAGGGTATTAAAATACACTTCCGAGAAGCTTGTTTTCTGACCAAGATCAATAGTTGCCACAACATCTTTACCCTGAAAGCCCAGCCATGTTTTACCCAACTGCCTTGTATTCCCGATTATTCCGTCTACTAAAGTAAAAGCACCTCCGAAAGAGTAGTTTTCACTTGGTGGCTGTTCTAATGTAATTTTTTTTCCTGTGGTTTTGGAAACTGTAAATTCCTGTGAAGAAACTGCGCTTTTCAGTTTTCCATCTTCAAAATAGGCGGATTTCACCGTTATCGACTTTTTAACTCTGACAGGATTCTGATAGACCTGTGAATCCAGCGAAGGTTCTGTTCCGTCAGTGGTATATCTTATCCCTGCCGGATCCTGTGATACGGTGAGCTCATAAGCAATACCTTCATTGGCAGGAACTACTTTTACGGAGATATTGTAAATGCTTTTTGCATAATTAACCTTCATTCCATCCAAAATTTTGAACTGGCCAATGACCCTGCTTTCAAATTCTTTATAATTTTCAGGATCTGCTGTTCCCCATCCTACTTCGGAAAGTGCCATGAGTCTTGGGAATATCATGTACTGTACCTGCTTAAAATCTGTAATATATTCCGTCCATAAATTGGCCTGAACCCCCAGAATGTATTTTGCCTGTTCCGGATTCAATTCTGAGGGAACGGGATTATACGAATAGACTTTATCCAAAGGTGTAAAACCTCCGAAAGCATTAGGTTCCGACTGTGGATCTCCCTGATAATGATCGAAATAGCAATACGCACCAGGCGTCATCACTGCGAAATGTCCTGATTTTGCGGCTTCTATTCCTCCATTTATACCCGTCCAGCTCATGACAGCGGCGTTTGGAGCAAGACCTCCCTCAAGGATTTCGTCCCAGCCGATGATCTTTCTGCCTTTACTGTTTACATATTTTTCAATTCTGTGAATGAAATAGCTTTGCAGGCCATGTTCGTCTTTCAGATTATTCTTCTTAATCAATTTCTGACAGTGGGCGCATTCTTTCCATCTTGTTTTCGGACATTCATCGCCGCCGATGTGGATGTACTGGGAAGGGAAAAGTTTCATGACTTCATCGAGAACATTTTCGAGAAAGGTGAATGTTTCTTCTTTCGGGCAAAAAACATCGTCAAAAACACCCCATTTTGTAGCGGATTCAAATGGCCCTTTTGTACAGGCCAGTTCCGGATATGCTGATAAAGCGGCTAAAGCATGTCCCGGCATTTCAATTTCCGGAACGACGGTGATATGTCTTTGCTGGGCATATTTAACGACATCCCTGATCTGCTCCTGAGTGTAGAAATAGGGTCCGTAAGGTTTTCCGTCAAAAGTATTGTCAACATACGCACCCACCATTGATTCTTTACGTTTTGAACCGATCTCTGTAAGTTTTGGATATTTTTTAATTTCAATTCTCCAGCCCTGATCATCTGTAAGGTGCCAGTGAAAAGTATTCAGCTTGTACATGGCCAGATAATCGATGTATTGCTTCACTTCGTCAACGTTAAAGAAATGGCGGCAGACATCCAAATGCATTCCGCGCCAGGCAAATTTTGGATAATCCTTGATCTTTACAGCAGGAATTTTACCGTCTTTAGAATTCTGAATAAGTTGAAGCATCGTTTGAATACCGTGAAAAAGCCCTGCATCATCCTTTCCAATCACAGACATAAAGTTTTCTGCTACATTAATTTCATAATCTTCTTTTTTGTCCTTATCTACAGATACAAAAATGACATCTGTTCCATGAGTTCTTTCATTTTTTGACAGATCCAACTGATAGTTTTTATTTAAAGATTTAAGAAAAAACTGATACTCAAAAGACTTCTCATTGCCTTTTACAGCTGTTGTATTACTTAAAATAAATTCTCCTTTTGAAAACTCAACACTTTGGGGATAAGGAATTAAATTTGGTTTTGTCTGAGCGGAAAAAACACTGAAAAAAAGAACAGAAAATACAAAAAGAAAACGTCGCATTTGAGTATAATTAAGGTGTTAGCTAATATAATTATTTTCCAAAACTCTTTTACGTATTTAACCTATTAAATAATAAAACATCTAAATTTGCAAAAAAATACAATGAGAAAAAGCATTTTACTGGCCGCAGGATTATTATTTTCAGTTTCTTCGCAGGCACAGCTCTTAGATATCATTAAATCTACTGTTAAAACTAAAACAGGGGTTGATCTTGACAATCCGTCAAAAACTAATAGTTCTGCAACGACAACCAGTACGACCACAACTCCAGCCAAAACATCTCCGGTGAACCTTGGAAATCTTACTTCCACACAGATCTCTTCAGGATTAAAGGAAGCTTTAAGTCTTGGAGTTACTGATGGGGTAAAAAAACTGGCACTAACAGATGGGTTCTTTAAAAATGAAGCGGTTAAAATTTTAATGCCTGAAAAATTAAGAAAGATTGATACGACATTGCGTTCTCTGGGAATGGGAAGCCTGGCGGATGAAGGGGTAAAGTTATTGAACAGAGCTGCTGAGGATGCTGTAACCGAAGCTGCTCCTATTTTCACAAAAGCGATCACCTCCATGACCATCACTGATGCTAAAAATATATTATTAAGCAATGACAATGCGGCTACGAATTATCTACAGACCAAAACGCAAAGCCAGTTGTTTACAGCTTTCCAGCCTAAAGTGAAAGCTTCGTTGGGAAAAGTAGGTGCTGATACCGTCTGGAAAAACCTGATCACCAAATACAACACGTTTACAGGACAGTCTGTCACAACGGATCTTAATGAGTATGTGACGACAGAAACCATCAACGGTGTTTTCAAAATGGTAGCGGACAAAGAAAGCGGAATCAGAAATACTCCGGCTATGAGAACAACTTCTATTTTACAGAAGGTTTTTGGCGCTCAGGATGCGAAATAGATGTCGGATATGAGACTTCTCATTGGAGGTTTAAAATTTATCAGACATTAAAATATAAAAAAGGCTGTTTCAATTTCTGAAACAGCCTTTTCTTTTGCTCTGAAACGAAAATTATTTTATATGCTTCGACTATGCTCAGCATGATATTTCCGGTACGATCTGTCATCGTTAACAGTCAGTTTTCAGCAGTGTTATTCTGATTTATAGATTGAAGGTTTATGAATGAAATTCACGAAGCGTCTTCAATTATATTAAAATTGCATTTCAGGAATTTCACCATCGATGATGAGATCTGCTTCGGTTGATTTTACAATATGTTCTACTGAAACCCCCGGTGCTCTTTCTATTAGTTTAAATCCTTCAGGAGTTACATCTAACACTGCCAGTTCGGTCACTACTCTTTTCACGCAGTTAACCCCTGTAAGCGGAAGGCTGCATTTTTTCAGTATTTTGCTTTCTCCGGCTTTATTTACGTGCATCATGGCTACGATGATATTTTCAGCAGAAGCTACAAGGTCCATCGCCCCGCCCATTCCTTTGACCATTTTACCGGGAATTTTCCAGTTGGCAATATCTCCGTTTTCTGAAACTTCCATCGCTCCCAGAATGGTAAGATCTACTTTCTGACCGCGGATCATCCCAAAACTGAAGGCTGAGTCGAAAAATGACCCCCCAGGCAGAATAGTAATGGTCTGTTTTCCGGCATTGATGATATCGGCATCTTCCTCACCTTCGAAAGGGAAAGGTCCCATCCCGAGAACTCCGTTTTCACTCTGGAATTCTACGGAAATACCTTCTGGAACGTAGTTAGCGACCAAAGTTGGGATTCCGATTCCCAGGTTTACATAATAACGGTCTTTCAGTTCTTTTGAAATCCTTTTAGCAATTTGTTCTTTTGTAAGCATAATAAAAACTTAAACTGCAATTTAAATCTTTTCACTTGAATACAAAAGGCCTTTGTTACTGAAAATTATTAAGATTTCCCTGATTTCGGGACAATGTAATGATGTACCGAAGCAAAGCATACAGGAAGTATCTCTGACAAGGTTTAAGATCTTGCCAGGGATATCGTCTTTCGCTCGTTTCTATCAGCTTTTATCGTCATTATATTATTTTTTTTAACCAGAGCTCAGGTTAATACTGTAAGTCAAAATAATATCTCTAATTTTGCATCATTATTTATTAGAATGAAAATACTTTTAAGATACCTTAAGCCCTACCAATGGCTCATTGCTCTTTCTTTACTACTGGCAACCGTTAATCAGGTTTTTTCTTTATTTGCTCCGGCTATTACAGGGAATATTCTGGATCAGCTGGTTACGCATCCTAATTTTTTTGATAAGGAAAAACTTTTACCCCGAAATCTGAATGAATATTTATACGGAAGCGGAATTTATCACGGTGTTTTTTACTTTCTGGGATTACTTATCGGAACAGCAATGGTAAGCAGAATTGCCAAGGCTTTTCAGGATTATGCGGTAAGCGTTATCACACAAAAGTTTGGTGCAAAAATTTTCACAGACGGGTTAAAGCATTCAATGGCACTGCCTTATCAGGAATTTGAGGATCAGAGAAGTGGAGAAACTTTATCAATTTTAACAAAAGTGAGAGAAGATACTGTAAAATTCATCACCAGTTTCATTAATATTTTCTTCGGAATCCTGGTCAGTATTATTTTCGTGTCTGTATATGCCATTCGGTTGCATTGGTCAATCATGCCTGTCTATATCTGCGGAATTTTTCTTGTTGCCTTCATCACTAATTTATTAAGTAAAAGGATAAAAGGCATTCAGAAAAATATTGTTTCAGAAACGACGGCTTTAGCGGGAAGTACTACAGAAAGTTTAAGAAATATAGAAATTGTCAAAAGTTTGGGGTTAACGAATCAAGAGGTGATCCGTCTAAATAATAATACGTATAAGATTCTGGGGCTTGAACTGAGAAAAGTCAAAAGTATCCGTTCATTAAGCTTTATTCAGGGAACGATGGTCAATTTTCTTCAACAGACCATTACCATGACCTTGTTATTCCTGATTTTTAAAAATATTGTCACTCCGGGTCAGTATCTGTCTCTGATGTTTTATGGTTTCTTTATTTTCGGACCAATGCAGGAAATAGGAAACATTATTATTTCTTATCGCGAGGCTGAAGCTTCTCTTCAGAATTTCGATCAGTTAATGAAAAAAGAGGTGGAAGAAAAGCCTCTTCATCCCAAACAAATTGGGGCTATTGAAGAATTGGAGTTTAGACATGTTTCTTTTAAACACCAGTCTGCTCAATATAAAGCCCTGAATAATATCTCCTTTGATGTTAAAAACGGAGAAACCATTGCTTTTGTGGGACCAAGCGGATCGGGGAAAAGTACAATGGTTAAATTGCTGGTTGGGCTGTACAGACCTCAGGAAGGCAATGTTTTCTTCAATACCATTAATGGAAAAGAGTTTGATTTTGATGAACTGAGAAATCAAATTGGTTTTGTCACTCAGGATACCCAACTTTTTGCAGGAACTATTAAGGAAAATCTTCTTTTTGTGAATCCGGAGGCTACAGAATCGGATTTGGAAATTGCATTACAAAAATCGAGCTGTACTGCATTGTTACAAAGAGCTGAAAAAGGCATAGACACGGTGATTGGTGAGGGCGGACTGAAATTGAGTGGCGGAGAAAAACAAAGAATCGCCATCGCAAGAGCCCTTTTAAGAAAACCTCATTTATTGATTTTTGACGAAGCTACCTCAGCTTTGGACAGTATTACCGAGGAAGAAATCACGTCTACGATTAAAAATATTTCAAAAGAAAAGGAACAGATCACGGTTCTTATTGCGCATCGTCTCAGTACAATCATGCATGCAGACCGGATTTATGTGCTTGAACGCGGACAAGTAATAGAAATGGGATCTCACGATAATCTGATTGCTGAAAAAGGCTTGTACTACGCCATGTGGCGACAGCAGATCGGGGAAAGAAAAATGCTCATTTCACCGGAAGCATAATACAAATAAAGCGCTGAACTTTCGTTCAGCGCTTTTGTTTTTATTCAAATTTTAACCCTAAAACATTCAATTAAGAGTAAGGATCAAGCACACTTACCCTTGTTAGAAAATTTAAGATTTTCATTGGAGTAAACCTGATCAATTTCTTGTGAATTTTGTGGTTAAAAACAGGAATTTTATTCTTTTGTTCTCACTGTTCTCTGCTCAATTCTCTTTTCAAAATTCTCCCCCTGGAAAATTCTCTGGATCATGATTCCCGGAATATGGATTTCGTTAGGGTCTAATTCTCCCGGTTCTACGAGCTCTTCTACTTCAGCGATGGTAATTTTTGCAGCACCGGCCATTGGATGGTTGAAATTTCTTGCTGAACCTTTAAAAATAAGGTTTCCTACATGATCTCCTTTCCAGGCTTTTACAATAGAATAATCTGCTTTATAAGCATGTTCCAGAATATGAGGCTTTCCGTCAAAATCTTTCACTTCTTTCCCTTCTGCAATTTCAGTTCCGTAGCCTGCAGGTGTATAAAACGCAGGAATTCCAGCTTGTGCCGCTCTGCATTTTTCCGCTAAAGTTCCCTGTGGGGTAAGTTCCACTTCAAGTTCTCCTGACAACATCTGTCTTTCGAATTCTGCATTTTCTCCTACATACGAAGAGATCATTTTTTTGATCTGTCTTTTCTGAAGCAGTAATCCTAATCCGAAATCATCAACCCCTGCATTGTTTGAAATACACGTTACATCTTTCACATCGCTCTCTACCAAAGCATTGATTGAGTTTTCAGGAATACCGCACAGACCAAATCCGCCCAGCATTAAAGTCATTCCATCCTGAATTCCTTCGATGGCTTCCTTCGCATTTTTTACTCTTTTATCTATCATGAAATATTAGATTTTTCTGTCCGTTAAATTTAATAAATTTTATCAAATATCCTAAGAACGGAATTCGTCCTGTTTTCATAAGAACAATCAACAAGACAAATCATGAAAAATTCCGGGTTTTTACGGATCCAAAATACTGTCAACGCTTTCTATTTCTCAGTAAATTGATTTATATTTGATCCTGTAAAATCTGACTGTATTCTACGACCGTTTCTGTATTTCCAATCCTATTTTATATTTTTAATTACCGAATCATTTAAACTTTAATAAAACATGAAAAAATTATTTACGTCAGCCATTTTGGTCCTGATTCTCAGCATCAGTGTCGGTGCACAGGAAAAAGTCTATTTTGACGAAAACTGGGAAAAAACCACTCAGGATAAAATGGAATTCTACCGTGAAACAGAGAATAAAGGCAAACTCACTTTAATCAGAGATTTTTATAAAAACGGCAAACTTCAGATGGAGGGTCTCGCATCCAATACAATTCCTGGCAGCGAAGTCTATGAAGGTAAAGTGATCTGGTACAGTCCTGAAGGTAAAATCTTAAGCACCGCAACCTTTTCCGGAGGAAAGCAAATAGGACCGGCTCAGACGTTTGATGAGAAAGGAAGACCTGTGGAGGATCTTGTGTATAAAGCGGATGGTACCTTTAAGGGAAAAATGTACGTCTATAAAGATCCGGAGTTATCCTCTTTTTATAACAGCGTTACGATTTATGAGAATTCTGATACTTTCAAAACAATAGCTTATGATGAGGATATTAAAGGAATACGGTACGAGATCACGACAGACAGTAAAGGAAAGTATGAAACTAAATATTACGGCGATAAGGGAAAACATATTGGTACCAGCAATGCGAACAGTTCGGATGACAATCTGCTCGTTGAGTATTATTATCATCCGATGAGGGTATCCAAAATCGAGAAACAGAAAAGTGACGGAACAATAAAGGAGAGCATCATCTATTCAAAAAACGGTAAAATACTCCAGGAAGAAAAGAAAAACAAAAAAGACGGCTACAAGACAACCTATGATGAAACAGGTAAGAAAATAGGAAATTTAACCTATGTTTATGAGAAGGAATCCAACTATTACAAGCCTCAGGATGGTGAAGATTATCAGTTTAACTATGATCTTTCCGGCTACAGTGTGATTGACGTGTACAAAAACGGTTCGGTTGTACTGAATAAATATTTTGATGAAGACGGAAAACTATCTTCTGAAAAAGTATTAAAAGATGATATGATCCAAGAGGTCAAATATTATCATCCAGACGGAAGACTTAAAGGAGCCCTAACGTACAAAGATGATATGCCTTACACCGGAACTTTGTTTGAAGAACTTAATGAACAGCAGTATAAAGAGGGTATTTTAGTCCTTTCAAAATCTTTCAGAGAAGACGAAAAAATAAAATCCGAGAAAAAACTTAATGCCAAGCAGACGGGATATGATTCTACTGTTTATGATGAAAAAGGAGGAATTGCTTATACCTACACCCAACCTTTGGAAGAAGGAGAAGGTTTCACTGCGCAGATTGTACAGTATGTGAAAGGAAAGCCCGGGAATAAATCCGTTGTAAAAGAAGGAATCCTTCAGAGTGGAAAAATAAAGTATAAAACAGAATCAGGTTTAAAGGAAATGGAACGTAGCGGAAAATGGATTCTTTTAAAAGTGTATACTGCAGAAGGAAAGCTTATTCAGGATTCAAAAATTCTTGCAGATACCGAACCACAGGATCCTTATAATGCTTCGAGTACGACTTTACAGGAAGATGATCTTCTTTACGAGTTTTAAAAAATATATCACCTAAATATTAGCAGAAAATCGGTTGTTTGTCATGGCCGATTTTTGCTTTGTGACATTTTCAGTACCAAAAACTAAACAAAAGTGTAAAGCATATTTCAAATCATTTATCGTTTTTTGCATTTAAAACTTATACTACTATGAATGAAGAATTTTGCTCAAACTGTAAACAAAATATCAAACCTAAGCGGATCGACGGACATTATATCCTCCATGAAATTGAACATGTTTTACATTTCGACAGAGGTATTTTATATACCATAAGAGAATTGCTGATCAGACCTGGAGAAAACATCAGAAATTTTATCAGTGAGAACAGGAGCAGGCTTGTCAAGCCTGTACTATTTATTATTGTCACATCCCTTATTTATACGATTATCAGTCATTTTTTTCATATTGAAGAAGGTTATATAAAAATAGATGCTGCAAAAGGGATGCAGCTCAACACCATCAATCATTGGGTTCAAAGTCATTATGGGTATTCCAATATAATTATGGGCGGATTTATTGCTTTTTGGTTAAAAATATTTTTCAAAAAATATGATTACAATTTTTTTGAAATATTAATCCTCCTGTGTTTTATCCTGGGAATGGAAATGCTGATGTTTTCTGTTTTTGCCATTTTTGAAGGGGTAACGAAATATCCTTTAATGCAGATTGCTGCAGTGATTGTATTTGTTTATTTTTCCTGGGCGGTAGGACAATTCTTCGATAAGTCAAGGATCGCCAGTTATTTTAAAGCTCTTGTTTCCTATATATTGGGAATGATCACATTTGGAATTTCGATAGCAATTCTAGGAGCTATAATGGACTTAATCATCCAACATTAAAAAGTAAAAAGATGATCATTGCGATTTTACTTTTTCTGTCCTTTCAATAGAAAAAGCGGGAAGTAATTTTCCCGCTTTTCCAAATATGTTTTTACAATATTACTGTATTACCAGTTTTAAAGTAAATAATTTTCTTGTGTGAACTTTCACGAAGTATATGCCTTTCGGAAGGTTTTCATTGACCAGAGAAAAGCGTTGGTTGTTGATATTTTTTGATTCATACAACAACTGCCCTGATGCTGAAACGAGTTCTATTTTCTCAATCGGGTAATCACTCTTAATGAAGGTAGGTTCCCCCGGTTTTGTAGGATTCGGATATAAAACCACATTTTTTTCTGTACTCTTCACTTCATCCGTTCCCAGTGATCCTGAGGTCACCTGGAATTGTTTTCTGTTTGAAACTTCAGTGTAAGAGTCATTGGTAAACATCACCATATAGTAGTTCCCCGGAGTGGCGGGAAGCGCTGTTCCCTGGATTGTTTTTGTTCCCTGCGTAACTCCATCGAAATACGTATAAGAAACAAAATTATCATCAGGAGTCTGAATATTCTGAGGGTAAATTCCCAGCCAGTCTTTGATAATTCCAGGAGAATCCGTCCATGAAGCGGTAATATTTTCACCTAATGTATAGACCGGTTTGTTGATCCATAGGTCTGTTACAATATCCCCTACTTTAAAGAATACTTTATCTCCAATTCCTGTATACCCGTCTTCAAGCAGATACTGGGCATAATAATATCCTTTCGGAAGGCCTGTAAAATTCAGTGTTCCTGAAGGCGTTGTTACATAGCTCCATTGAATAGCCGTATTGGTTCCTGGAGTCTGTCCCATTTTATAAACCCCGATCCAGTCTTTCACCAGATTCGGTCCGTTGCTGTAATTGATGACTACTGTTCCTCCTACCGGATAAGTGTCTGCGGTAGCCTGCAGCTGTACTTTCGGGCCTACATAGAAGTTTTTTCTACCCGTAATTTCAGTATACCCATTATTCGCGAAGAAACCTGCAAAATACTGGCCTTTACTGGCCAGGCCATTGGTGAAAACGGCTGTTCCTGCAGATTGTCCATTCGTATAAATAAATCCCTGGGAAGTCGTTGTAGCAGGGGTCTGTCCTTTTTTATAGATTCCTACCCAATCCTGCTGATTTCCGGGACCTCCGGTATAAGTGGCCGTGATGGGTTCAGCTTGTGTGTATTCTGTTTTATCTAATGTAAATGTGGGGTTTGAAACTACACTTCCGGTCACCTCAAACTGTTTTACCTCGCTCCAGTCACTCCATTCCAGGTTTCTGTCTCTGTAGCGGACTTTTACATAATAATTTCCGTTTGAAATAGAGTTTGCCGCAATGGTAGCCTTGGTAATATCAATTCCTGCATTTAAGTTTTTCGTATGATCCGGAGTTCCGTTTCCGTCTTTTCCGAACCAGTTTTCATAATCACGGTAGAATTCTTTTTCAATGACTGAAAAATTAGCTGCTTTACTGATCTGAAACTGGGTGGTGTTCAGGAGCTCTCCGTTGGATGATGCAAAAGCACTTCCGTTCAGGGTTAAAGGTAATGTTACCGGAGCTGAAAAAGTATTGGCAATACTAGGTTTTGAGGGTTTTGGCTGATTTTTATACCTATGGAATGTATCTACCAGCTCATTGTATTTTCTATTATAGACTCCTCCTATCGAATAGCATTCTATATCTACCTTTCCGGTCTGTACATCGACTTCCACGATCTGGTAAGTCCAGTCTGTAAGGGTTTTCTGTACATCATCAAAATCCTTTTCGTTAGACATTCCCCAATACTGGTCCCATGCCGTTCCTCCGGAAATAATCTGGTAATTCGGGGTTTCTTTCAACTGGCCTCTGTGATACAGGTGATGGTGAGCTCCAACGTGCATTAAATATTTATTGGAAGTCGTCAGCAACGGCACTGCATTGTTTCTTACCCAAGTCGAAATATCGCCTACATACTGCTCTGCCTGATACGGTCTGTGGCTTAAAGAAATGATCCAGTCTACAGTAGGATCTCCGTTGGCTTCGTTCAGGATCTGAGAAAGCCAGGTCTGTTGTGCAGTACCGGTATGTTCAGAACTTAAGCTTACAAACAAAACGTTTCCTGCTTGCTGTGCATAATAGTTTTCATTTCCTGATGCTATGTTTTTGTATTTAATTTCATCAATATAGAAATGGGCATAGTAGGAATTCATTCCAAGAGTTCCGTAGGTCTCATGGTTTCCTACCGTTGTCTGAATAGGAAGATAAGGGGATAATTTGATGTTCTTTTTAAAATGGACGTTCTCATAATGATCGAGCGTACCGACATCCACCTGATCTCCAACCATAAAAGTAAGGGCAATATTATCTGAAGGATCTGAGCCGGCTCCAAACTTTTGCTTTAATTTTTTAAAAGCATTCAAAGTAAGGGAATCATACCTGGGTTCTGCCTTGATCTGGTTGTCTCCCATGATCAGGAAACGTATTTTTCCATCTGCAGTAGCAGGTTGTCCCGGCAGAGGAAGTGTTCTGAAGTTATAAATTGATGACTCTGTGGTCCCGGTCTTTATCTTATAATAGTATTTGGTGTTTGGCTGCAGTCCTGCCACTTTTGCTGTATGATAGTAATAGTTGTTATTATAACCGGTATCGGAAAAAATATTGGTTGTTCCGGTCACCGTTACATTCAGACTGGTTGGAGATGTTCCGTAGATAACGGTTGTTTCATTGTCTGAAGCTGTTTTCCAGTTGACAATCATCGAGTTCGGCGTCGGATTCTGCAGGTAGGGAAACAAGGCCTGCCCGAATGCCATCTGGACGGCAAAACAGAAAAAGAAGAAATAATGTTTCATAATAGTTTACTTTTGTATAGATTTATTTTGATTTGTAAATCAGGCTATTAAAAAAGAAATAGGCTGATTTTTTAATTTCGGGCAAAAGTAGACTTCGTATATAAACTGTGCCTGTCGGGAATTTAAAGGAACTGTTAACTTTAAGCCGGATTCGGGGTAAAAAAATTATAGTTTTTAGTACAGTAATTATTTGGTGGAATTAAAAAGTATTTTGTATCTTTGCGACCTGTTATTCAACCTCTGACGAAGAACGTGTAAGTTGCTTAGCTTTAACATTTTATTTTATTAAAAATGGATTTATTAAAGTACGTACAAGATCAGTACATTACTAAAAAAGATTTCCCTGAATTCAAAGCAGGAGACACAATTACTGTGTATTACGAAATTAAAGAAGGACAAAAGACAAGAACTCAGTTCTTCAAAGGTACCGTTATCCAATTGAGAGGTACTGGAGCTACCAAAACATTTACTATCAGAAAAATGAGTGGTGATGTAGGTGTAGAAAGAGTATTCCCTATCAACATGCCTGCACTTCAGAAAATTGAAGTTGACAGAAGAGGTAGAGTTAGAAGATCTAGAATTTATTACTTCAGAGACCTTAGAGGTAAAAAAGCTAGAATCAAGGATGCTGCTTACAAGAAAAAGTAATTCAGACAACAATACATACAAAAAGAGACTATCTAATTCAGGTAGTCTCTTTTTATTTTGATAAAATGACGGTATTACTTAATAAAATCATACAGCGTACTAAAAAACTTTGGATACACCTCTATATGGGGAAGATGCCCTACATTTTCAAGTTCCACTAATTTTGAACCTGCAATTTCACGTTGCGTTTTTTTACCCAATTCCTGATACTGCCCCATCTTAGGCTGAAGCGCTCTGGGCGCTCTGTCTTTTCCTATTGCTGTTCTGTCTCTTGTTCCGATGATAAGCAATGTGGGTGTTTTTATATTTTTAAATTCATAACAGACAGGCTGGTTATAGATCATATCTGAAGTGAGGGCGGCATCCCATGCTACCTGAGGATATTCTTTATGTAAAGTCCATCCGGCAATAAGGTCAAGCCAGGGCTGATATTCAGCTTTCCATTTGTTGTCATAATAGAATTTCATCTGATAATTTTTATAGGTTTCAGCCGTATTTTTGAGTTCCGACTGATAGGCCTGATCTATAGTTTGATAGCCCGCAAAAGCTTTATAATCTTCCAGACCTATAGGATTTTCAAGAATAAGTTTCTGTACTTTTTCGGGAAACAGGAGGGTAAATCTTGTTGCCACCATTCCGCCCATAGAATGCCCGAGAACTATTGTTTTTTCTATTTGCAACTGATCCAATATAGCTTTTGTATTTTCAGCCAGCTGGGAAAAAGAAAACTGATAGCTTTGAGGTTTTGAAGATTTTCCAAATCCTATCTGATCAGGAATAATGACTCTGAATCCTTTTGCCGAAAGGTCTTTTGCCGTTTTTTCCCAATAAGCCCCGTTAAAATTCTTCCCGTGGAGAAGCATAATTGTTTTTCCATTGGGCTTTTGGGGTTGCACATCCATATAAGCCATCTTCAGATTGTTATTTTGAGACTTAAGATCAATAAAATGCACTTCGTAAGGATACTGATAGTTGGACAGCATGGCATCCAATGGCTTTATCTGTGAAAATACGAACCCCGGGGCAGCTGACAGCATGCTCACGACAATTGCCTTTCTGAAATATTTCATGTGAAACTTTATTTAAAGACTAAAATTAAAAAAACCGATCCAAAAGGAACGGTTTTTACTATTATTTTATGGATTATTTTTTAAGCAGCTTCTACTACTTTCAATTCTTTTTTTGAAGGCAGATTCATCAGAACAATAGCAAAAAGGATAAGAATAATTCCTCCCCACTGGATGAGCAGTACTTTTTCCCCTAATAAAACGAAAGCCATCGTTACTGAAACCGGAAGTTCCAATGATGAAACAATACTTCCCAAACCCAGTCCCGCATTCGGGAAACCGATATTGAATAGGATCGGAGGAACAATGGTTCCAAACAAAGCTAATACAAATCCATAGGTCCAGAATATGGAATAGTTAAAGGAATGAATGTGCTCTGTATTTTCTGTAAAATTAAGGTATAATGATTTTAAACTGTCAAAATACATAGGCCCGATCTGAGCAAAAAACAAAAATGCAAAGACCACGACTGATCCACCACAAAGCATGACAATACTTTTCCTGAATACCGGAAGATGAGTAGCCAACGTATTGGAGGTAAACATGGTCATGGTATATGAAGCGGCAGCCATCAGGCCCCAAAAAATTCCGTGCCAGTCTAATTCTATATCCATATTGATGAGATTGGTAGCCAATACAGTACCTACCAATACAATAATCACAGAAACCACTTTTCTGGCATTTGGTAATTTCTTTGCTATAAAACTTTCGACCACTACACTAAACCAGACAGACTGCATCAGCAGAACAATGGCAATAGAAACATTGATATACTGAACTGCAATATAATAAAAGAGACTGGTACAGCCTAAAGAGGTTCCTGCGATCATCAGCATCTTCACTTCTTTGGAACTCGGTGATGAAAGTTTCTGTTTTGATGTGATCGTCTGAATAAAATTCAGGATCAGAAGTCCCACAATGCCCAGTAAAAACTGAGAAGTAGTAACTTCTGAGGTGGTATAACCATCATGATAAGCCATTTTTACAAATGTAGCCAGCATTCCGTATATACTGGCCCCGATCCCTACGAATAACACTCCCTTGAGTATATTTTTCTTCTTCATAATTTTTTTTACAGCCCGCAAAGTTACGACATAATAATGGAAATACCCGGAGACGTCAATATGATAGATAAATAAAATCGCCGCAAGCTTGCTTGCGGCGATTCTCAAAAATTGTTGATGTCAATAATTATTTCTTAACGATTACTTTAGATGAAGCTTCGAAACCAAGGCCTTTTATTTTTACCATATAGGTTCCGTTCACTAAGTTATTTGTAGAAACAGCTTTCTTCTCTGCAGGAGAAATTTTATCTTCTGAAGAAACGAGCTTTCCTGACATATCATAGATTTCAAGGCTTACCTTTCCTATGGTACTGCTTGGGAAGTTGATATAGAACTCATCTCTAGCAGGATTCGGATAGATAGAAATACTATTTTTAGCCGTTTTTACTTCTTCTGTTGATAATGCAGAGCATCCTTCAGGAAGGGTAAAGCTTTCTGTCTGGTCATTGATGTTCGTCATCGATCCTGCAGTAGCACCTGATCCCAAACCTCTTTTAGCAAAAACTCTCCAGATCATACATTTATCTACTCCTCCCGTTGTTGCCAATTCTGCCTGAAGTATTGCATTTCTTCCATCAATGAAAGTTGGATTACAAGTCTGCAGTTTTAATGCGTCTGTTACCAGCTGAAGCACTCTTGCGCTTCCACTATTCGCATTAGCAGTTACATCAGATGCATAGCCATATTTTTCAACATATTTCCAGTTCAGATCCCAAAGCATTGTTGCCCATACAAATCCGATAGAGTGAACATCCGGGACCAAAACTCCATTCTGATTGGTGTACTCCATTCCATTGGTTCTTCCATAGGTATAGTTGTTCACAGCAAAATCAGGTGAATATTTGGCAGGTCTGATTCCAAGGGCTGTAGTTGTCTGTCCGCTAGCATATGTCCCAATTCCTCTGGCTACCGTCGCATTATCTCCAGGCCTGTTGGTCAGCATTAATGCAAAGAAATCAGACCATCCTTCGCCCATCTGTTCTTTATCTGCATTTGAATTTAAGCAGTTATAACCAGTTCCTGTCATTCTGTTGGAGATTCCGTGACCATATTCGTGTGCAACAATTCCGTTATCGAAACTTCCGTCATATTTTGTATCAGCTCTCAGGTCTACATTTACCGTGGTAGCTGCAGCCAGTTTTGTTTTAATAAATTCTCCTTCAGCATTGGTAATCAATATTGAAGGTATTGTTATTGTAGCATCAGTACCTCCCATATTTCCAATGGTAGCGCCATTGGCTGTATTATTATAAATGATTGCACCAATAGCTCCTGCATTCTGTGCATTTTTCACTTTCACCGTAAAACCACAATTGGTTCCGCCCCCTCTTTCGATCAGTCCTATTTTGCCTGCCATTTCACCTGCCGGTAAGGCTGTACATCCGTCAATAATACTTGCCAGCTTTACATCTCCTGTTATTCCAACATCATTTAAGGCAGGTCCAAACTGAGCAACCCCTGCATTTACAACACGGCCAACTGCATCAGATGGAGCTTTATAAAATAATTTACGATTTGAACCTAACCACAGATACATTTGCATAACCGGGTTATAATTGTCCTGATAAGATGCAAAATTGGCATTATTAAAACCTCCTCCATCTTGTGACTGTGCAAAAACCTCATCATCATCCAGACCACCGTTTCCAAAATTATTGCTCTGGAAGTTTCTGGCTGATTCTGTAAATCCGAATTTATAGAAAACATCATGCATCATATTATTTATATAAAATAAATTCGTCGTAGCTGCAGATAAGTTATTGTAGGTTAAAGCATTCGGGTCATAAGGAAAATTGAAATTTCTGGCTGCTCCTCCATCCGGAGAGATCCCAAAAGTTAGCTCATTGGCATCTTTATCCTCATAAGCATATACGTTGTTTCCTCGTGTGATAGTATAATGTGTTGTGACATTGGAGTGCCAACCTTCCGGAGAGGAGGAAAGAATCCAAGGATTATTTACAATAGCTCTGGATCCAAAGGTAGGTGCTTCTACCGGTAAAGGAAAAACGTTGTAAGATGCATTGTCTGGTGCTAAAGTAACCAAATTGCCAGTATTCATACGATAAGCACTTTCAGCCTGAGGTAATGAAGCCATTGTATTTTCGTCATGAGCATACGCTTCATCGTGGAAATTACATGAAAGGTTTAAATTAAGCTTACTTAGAATCTTCCCTGTATTCGCATCGACCAGGATATTCCAGTGATTTGTTGTTTTAGGCTCGTGTAATAAGAATTCATATGCCAATCTCAGGTTTTGACTTTCATCCGTAGTATATACCAGTCTCTGTTTAGCAACAGTTAATTTATTAGATCCTTTTTCAAAAAAAGCAAGAATCGGAAGATCAGAAATAGCATCAGTTCCTAAATCAGCAGCTATTTTCTGCAACGCTGACTCTTTTGTTATTCCTACAGTATTGGAAGTTGACCCTTTATAGTCCTTGAGAAAGTTATCTGAATAATACGTAATTTTACTATCCTGAATCAAGGCCGTTCCTGCAGAACCATAAACAGGCAGTCCATTATAAGTCTGCTGAAACTTTACAACATTTCCGTTCATTGATTTTGAAGCATCAATATTATCAATGACGAAATTGGTAAGATCATTCTTCTTATATTCTCTTGTCTTGTTTTGAGTAATATAATCTTTAACTAGCTTCTCGTTATCTTGTGCAAATAAACTAGAAGGAAACACTGCGAATGCAGCAAATAAAAGAGGTAGAGTTATCTTTTTCATTTTTACTAATAAAGGCGCTAATGTACAAATAATTCACAATTAATTCGTTTTTTCGGTAAATTATTTAGAAAAATAAAATAATTACACAAAAGAAATCTCATTACTGGGATTTTTATCATTTATGCAAACAGGCCTTACCACATCGTCTCATAAAAAAAGCTGCCTTAAAAGACAGCTTAACCTTTCTATTTTTTGATGATCTTTTCTGAATAGATTTCGTTTTTATTATTTATAACATTAACAATATAAACACCTTCTTTTCGGGAACTGATATCGATGTCTATTTCTTTTTCATTACGCAGTATTTTATTGTACACTGCATTTCCACTCAAGTCTCTGATTTCCAATCTTGCTGATTCAAGTTTATTTTTCAAAATAACTTTAAACAGTCCGGTAGTAGGATTGGGTGTCAGTTTGAAGATCTTTTCTCCTGCCAATGGCTTCGCAGCTCTCGGCACAGGAGGACATTTCATCGTGATATCGTAATCAAAATAAGGATAGTTATTCCAGCTGTACGCAATCTTATATGACCCGTTTTGAAGATACACCATACTCAATCTGAACTTCTGCTCGCCTGTTGCTCCATTATTTACCGGATAATTAAAATCAGACGGCTGAAAATAATAATTGAAAAAATTACCGGCTCCAAAGGAAGGATTAAATGTTACTGGAAACACGTTTCCATCCTCTACACTTACTATCTCCAGTTTAAAATTCACCAAAGTAGCTCCGGCAGGAAGGTTGTAATACCCACCAATACCAGATGTACTCTCTATACATTCTCCCGGTTCATATCTGAAATTCACAGTCGCTAAGCTACCTGGGTCACAGATATTGGTTGCCAACTCCTTCCAGTAATCTACTTCAGTATGCCCTACAGAAAAGCCATTGGGTCTGTTATAATAGAGTCTTGACAAAGCTCCGTTATCAGGATCTGCAATATTGGTTTCCAATGGTCCACTATATAAGCCTCCTGCACTGGAAATAGATGCAGCCGCCTGTAATGCCTGAGTATCTGTATTGGCATGAATCATTGTAAACTGTGTCTGATAGTCAACTTTAAACTTCACCACATCCTCAAATGCCAAAGGGCTATTTAAGCCAGTATTATTATAATTGACAAGATATGAATCGTGAGGGGTTCCTGAATTCCTTTCTGCATCAGTAAATACGACAATCTTTAGAGGCTGACTAAGATTTAAGGTATTCTGACTGCTTACAATATCAGGCGTAAAAGCTCCGTTGAAAGCAGTTCCAATCAGATCCAAGGATTCATTAAAATAATCCCCAAAATCCAGACGTCTTTTAAAGTTTTGTGCGGTGAAACCATCATTGGTAAAATCACTTTCAATGTAAATCAAGGCTTTATTTGCTCCGGCGGGATCTCCGTATATTCCTGCCCCGTATTGTACAACAGCCACTCTGTTTCTGGGATTACAGGCTAAAAGTTGCTCTATCAGTTTAACTGCGCCGCGTTTCATGTGAGCGTAGCTATCATTAGTCGTAGATCCTCCATTATCGAGCATAATAATATAATCTGAGGATTGCTGGGCATTAAAATTATTCCATGACATGATAAATGCCACGACGAAAAATAAGAATGTTTTTTTCATGGTTATTATTTAAATTTAGTTGGCTAAAAATAATATTTTTTCTCTATTTGATGAAATAATTTAAGAATAATCAAGTAAATTAAAACAATTCACAATAAAACTATATGAGAAATAAAAACATTAACAAACGAAGTAAACTCAACCCACATACCATCAGAGGATTACGCTCAAAATCCCCTTTTTCCCAGAAACAAAAAAAGCCGCTCTTCCGAGCGGCTTCCTATATTCAAATGGGTTAAAGATTATTTACCTTCTTCCATTTTTCTTTTCAATTCTGCTAATGCATCGATATCTCCAAGAGTTGATCTTTCTTCGTTGTTTGAAGAAGAAGATACGTTTCTAGAAGAAGAGTCTTTCATATTTTTCTTTTCTTCGTCTCTGAAGATTCCAGTATGAGAAACTACTACTCTCTTGAATTCCTTGTTGAATTCGATTACTTTGAACTGAGCATCTTCCCCTTTCTTGATTTTAGATCCATCTTCTTTCTCTAATAATCTTGATGGGCAGAAAGCTTCTACTTCAACGTCTTCAAACTGTACAGAAGCTCCTTTATCGTGAACTTCTACAGCTTTACCAGCGTGGATTGTACCTTCAGCATATTTAGTTTCGAATTTATCCCAAGGGTTTTCAGTTAATTGCTTGTGACCTAAAGATAATCTTCTAGCCTGAATATCTAATTCAAGAACAATAACATCTAATTTATCACCTACTGCACAGAATTCAGATGGGTGCTTGATTTTCTTAGTCCAAGAAAGATCAGAGATGTAGATCAAACCGTCGATACCTTCTTCTAACTCTACGAATACACCAAAGTTAGTGAAGTTTCTTACCGTTCCTACATGCTGAGATCCTACAGGATACTTAGCTTCAATATTTTCCCATGGATCTTTAGATAATTGTTTCATACCTAAAGAGATTTTTCTGTCTTCTCTGTCTAAAGTAAGTACTTCAGCTTCAACTTCATCCCCTACTTTCACGAAATCACCTGCAGATCTTAAGTGAGTAGACCAAGACATTTCAGAAACGTGGATTAATCCTTCTACCCCTGGAGCGATTTCTACGAATGCACCATAGTCAGCAAGAACTACTACTTTTCCTTTTACTTTATCTCCAACTTTCATGTCAGCAGAAAGAGCATCCCAAGGATGAGCTTCTAATTGCTTCATACCTAACTGGATTCTTGTTTTCTCGTCATCAAAATCAAGGATAACAACTTTTACAGTCTGTCCGTCCTCAAGGATTTCAGATGGGTGGTTCACTCTAGACCAAGAAAGGTCTGTAATGTGGATCAATCCATCAACACCTCCTAAATCAATGAATACCCCGTAAGAAGTAATATTCTTAACAGTACCTTCAAGAACCTGACCTTTTTCAAGCTGAGCGATGATTTCTTTTTTCTGACCTTCGATATCTGCTTCGATCAATGCTTTGTGAGATACTACTACGTTTTTGAACTCAGGGTTGATTTTCACAACTTTGAACTCCATAGTTTTACCTACGAACTGATCGTAATCTTTAATTGGCTTAACGTCAATTTGAGAACCTGGTAAGAATGCTTCGATTCCGTGAACGTCAACGATCATACCACCTTTAGTTCTAGACTTAACAAAACCGTTAACGATTTCTCCAGTTTCGTGAAGTTCGTTTACTCTATCCCAAGCTTTAAGCGTTCTAGCTTTTCTGTGAGATAACTGTAATTGTCCGGTTTTGTCTTCTCTTCTGTCTACCATTACTTCCACATCATCACCTACTTTCAGGCCTGGGTTGTAACGGAATTCGTTAAGAGAAATAACACCTTCTGATTTGAAGTCGATGTCAACGATAGCTTCTTTATCAGTTAATCTTACAACTTTACCAGTGATAACGTCGTTATCATTTAAACTGCTAAGAGATCCGTTGTAAATTTCTTCTAAATCGCTTTTTTCTTTTCTTGCGTCTGCATCAAGACCTGATTCGAAAGAATCCCAATCAAATTGTTCTGGTGCTACGTTTTGGTTTAATAAAACCTCTGCTGAATTTGTCTCTTTTGACATTTTCTAATAAAATTTGTATTCCTTCTTTTTTAATGGTCTGAATGAATGTGGATCTAAAAAATACGGAAGTAATTAATTTTTAATAATTTACCTTATCAAACCTTTCACACAAAAGTGGGTGCAAAGATATGAAATTTATTTAAAACAAACAACAGCTTTACTTGTCAAATACACTTCAGTAAACAACTGATTTTCAGTGTCAATTATTAAAAAGATCAAATGGTAAAATTATCAAAACAAAATCGGTCTCGTGAACTTCGTTCGTAAACCTTCAGTTTATGCTCAGCATGACCTTTCTAATACTCCGTTCATCGTTCTTCTCATAAAATCATTTTGAACACAACTATCATATTAATAAAGAGCAAATAAAATCTAAGTTCCCAATCCTCATCCCTTATTTTCTGCCACCTGTCATCTACAACCTGCCACCTAAATTTACTACCTTTGCAAAATGGAATTAGAATCAATTTATCAAAAACTGCAGATTCAGGATATGAATCAGATGCAGAAATCTACATATAAAACTACGGAGAACAATACCGATGTTGTTTTGCTGTCTCCTACGGGTTCAGGGAAGACCCTTGCTTTTTTATTTCCGGTTCTTAGAAATCTGAAAAAAGAGAGTTCAGGAATTCAGGCACTTATTTTAGTTCCTGCAAGAGAGTTGGCATTACAGATTGAGCAGGTTTTCAAATCTATGGGGACAGATTTTAAAGTTTCTGTTTGTTATGGCGGACATGATAAAAAAATTGAAGTCAATAATTTAATTGAGGCTCCAGCGGTTTTGATCGGAACTCCCGGAAGAGTTGCCTATCATTTAAGAAATGACAATTTTGATCCTAAAACGATCAAGACTTTAGTTTTAGATGAATTTGATAAAGCTTTGGAATTAGGTTTTCATGAAGATATGGAATTCATTACCGGTTCTTTAAGAGGTCTGTCCCAAAGGATTCTGACTTCTGCAACTGCTATGGACGAAATTCCTACGTTCACAGGATTGAAAAATGAGAAGATCATTGATTTCTTAAAGTTAGGAGACGCAAAACCGGATATTCAATTGCGAAAAGTAATGACGATTTCTGAAGAAAAATTAGATACTTTGTTTCATTTGATCTGTAAAATAGGAAATAAAAGAACACTGATTTTCTGTAACCACCGTGAAGCGGTAGACCGTATTTCTGACCTTCTGGCTGACAAAGGAATCGACAGAGAAACTTTCCATGGGGGAATGGAACAGGACGAAAGAGAGCGTGCCTTACTGAAATTCAGAAATGACTCTGCAAGAATTTTGATTACTACCGATCTGGCTTCACGTGGACTTGACGTTCCTGAAGTGGAATCTATCGTCCATTATCAACTTCCCTCAAAAGAAGATGCCTTTATTCACAGAAATGGCCGTACAGCAAGAATGAATGCAAAAGGTTTCGCCTACCTGATCATGACTGAAGACGAAAATTTTCCATTCATTAAAAGCAATACACCGGAAGAAAGTGTTGCTGATTTTAATACAGTTCCTGAGAAAACACCTTTCCAGACCATCTATATCAGTGCGGGAAAAAAGGATAAAGTCAATAAAGTGGATATTGTAGGCTACCTTATCAAAAAAGGAGAATTACAAAAAGAAGATATCGGAATTATTGAAGTGAAAGATACTACTTCATACGTTGCGGTTTCCAGAAATAAAGTGAGTTTTGTTTTGAAGAAATTAAGCACTGAAAAACTGAAAGGTAAAAAAGTAAAAATGGAAGTTGCCTATTAATAATAAGCAAACCGTTAAAAATACAAATAAGCCCAAAGCGGGCTTATTTTTTTATATCAAACATATACGTCATCTATTAAAATTCTGAAATAAAGCCATGATCAAATAGTGATTCAATTCAATCATGATTTCAGCAACCCTATTTCACTCCTCTTACTTTGGTTCGTAACATATAAACAGATTTTGAGGCTGTAATGAATAATACATCATTATTTTCACCTCCAAAAGTCACATTGGAGGTCCATTCTTCCTCTATCGGAATATGATACATCTTTTTTCCTTTACGATTGAAAATATGCACACCCTTGCCTGTTAAATAAAGGTTTCCGTGTTTATCCAGAGTCATACCGTCTGAACCCATTTCACAGAACAGTCTTCTTTCAGAAAGTTTTCCTTCGCCAAGGATATCGTATACGTAGGTTTTTCCTGCATCAATATCTGAAATATAGAGTTTCTTAAATATTTCACTTCCTACTATGCCGTTCGGCTGTGTAAAGGTTTCCAGTCTAACAGTCTTTCCTTCTTTGGTTCTGTAATAAAGGCCTTTATGGGCAATTTCCTGTTTAAAATCTACCCAATAATCTCTTTCATACAAAGGATCTGTAAAATACATTCCACCGGATGAATCATTCCATACATCATTGGGCCCGTTGAGTCTTTTTCCTTCAAAACCTTTCAGAATAACTTCTATTTTTTTATCTTTTGAAATTTTCCAGATCTCGCCCTGATCATCGGAGCAGGTAATCAGATTTCCATCTTTATCGAAGTGGGTACCGTTTGCCCTGCCTGTTTTTCCTAAAAACTCTATCACCTTATTGGTTTTCCAGTCCCAGTAGTAGATCTTGTCGTTAGGCTGGTCAGTAAAATAAACATTCCCTTGTTTATCCGAAGACGGTCCTTCTGTAAAAGTGAATCGGTCCGAAATCTTCTTCGGCTGTGCATCTTCATAAAACATTTTGTTGTAATTTACTGATTGACAGTTTAGCAATGCGAAAACCAAACCAACCATGCTTATTCTGCATATATTTTTCATTCTTCACCTTTTAATGATGGCAAGTTACAACATCACCTCTAAGAATCAAATATATTTTCTCACTTTGATGTATTAAAAGCAAAAACAACCAATGTCTCAATTGTCCTATTTTTGAAGCAGATGGTATTAGTTAAAAAACGGTTTTATCCTGACCTTTGCCATGGTAAGATCAATACTCCTTTTTCCTTTTTAAAACTGACTGAAAAAACAGTTTGATCCGCCCTCAAATATCACCTTAATACTTTTTTTAACTTAACAAAAGTACCGCAATGAGTGCAGAATCCGGCAGCAGCAAATTTGTAGAAATAGAAAACGACACGTTTAGGAATTCAGTGGGAACAATGGATGAAACGGGGAAAAGAAAATGGGTCTTTCCCCGAAAACCTAAAGGAAAATATACCAACTACAGGAATTACGCGAGTTATCTTATGCTGGCTATATTTTTCGGACTGCCATTTGTAAAGATCAACGGTAATCCGTTTCTGCTAATTAATGTGATCGACAGGAGATTCTTTATTCTCGGACAACCTTTTTATCTTCAGGATTTCTTTATCCTGGCGCTGGGAGCAGTAACCTCTGTAATCTTTGTGATGCTGTTCACGGTAGTTTTCGGAAGAATATTCTGCGGATGGCTTTGTCCGCAAACGCTTTTTATGGAAATGGTATTCCGAAAAATTGAATACTGGATTGAAGGTGACCGGAATAAACAAATGAAACTGGACAGACAGGAATGGGATGCCGAAAAAATCAGAAAAAGGTTATTAAAATGGTCTGCCTTTGCATTCATTTCATTAACGATTGCCCATTTCATGTTCATGTACATTGTTGGTTACAAGGAAGTATTCCGGATCATGGCTGAAGGTCCTGAACATCATTCCATGAAATTTCTAGTCATGATATTTTTCACGATGACCTTCTACTTTGTTTTTGCATGGCTCCGCGAACAGGTCTGCACATTGGTGTGTCCATATGGAAGACTTCAGGGAGTACTGATTGATAAACAGACCATTAATGTATATTATGATTTCAAAAGAGGAGAAGGCCGCTCAAAATGGAGAAATAATGAAGACCGTAAAGCAGCAGGAAAAGGAGACTGCATCGACTGTCATCAGTGTGTTGTAGTCTGCCCTACCGGTATTGATATCAGAAACGGACAGCAGCTGGAATGTGTCAACTGTACAGCCTGTATTGATGCCTGTGATGAGGTAATGGAAAAAGTGGGACTTCCAAAAGGATTGGTGCGCTATGCTACGGAAGCCGAAATTGAAAATCAGGAAACTTTCAAATTTACCTCCAGAATGAAAGCTACCACTGTATTTCTTGCTTTACTGATCGGATTTTTAGGATTCTTAATGTATGACCGCGGATCTATGGAAGCAAAATTTATCAAACCAGCAGGCTCTACCTTTTTTGTCAAAGACGGTAAGATAACGAATACTTTTATTTATACCCTTTTAAACAAATCCAACGAGAAAAAGATATTGACCATTAAAGTAATGACACCAACCAATGCAGAAATCACGTATTTTGGTTCAGAGAAAATCATATTAAAAGGTGATGAAATTCTGAAAGGAAATATCAATATCAGCTTCCCTGAAGAAGATATTAAGTTTTCGAAGCAAAATATGGTGATTGGCGTTTTTGATGAGAAGGGTGAAATGCTGGACTCGTTTGACACCACATTTGAAGGACCGTTTAAACTGACGCTGTAGGCAAGAGACAAGATTTGGAGATGTCAGATTTGAGACATGAGATAAGAGACTCCGGTAACTTCCATCTTCAGCCTTTCCTCTCCCATCTTTTTTAAATAATTTTAAACCTTGTATTTTCTCATAAACTGAGTAGGAGTCATTCCGGAACTTTTCCGGAATACTCTTACAAAGTAGGAATATTCTTCGTATCCAAGTCTGAAAGCAATCTCCACGAGACTTTCATCCAGATACATCAGCATTCTTTTAGCTTCCAGCACTACTCTTTCGGTAATGACATCGGTCGCTGTTTTTTGAACAACTGTCTGAGCGATTCTGTTCAGATGCTTTGGAGTAATACCGAGTAAAGACGCATAATAAGAAATGGATTTTTGCTCATTAAAATATTGTTCTATAAGGTTTTCAAACTCCTGATAATGTTTAAAATAAGAGAGACTCGCAGAGGAAGAACGTAGATCAATATCTTTTGAAAACAGTCTGGTAGCATTAATGAAAATCTGAGACATAAAAGAAAGGATCAGTCCTTCTTTCATCGCATTCTGAGACTGATGTTCTTTTCCCAATTCCTGAAATATCGTGTTGTTTTTTTCCAGCTCATCAGCATCAAGCTGCAATTTTCTGGGAAAAGAGACTGAACCGAAAAAAGGAAAATTCCGCAGTTTCTGGCTCACATAATGCATCTCATAAAACTCCTGTGAGCAGAAAAAAATATACCCGTCAATATCGTCAGAAAGTTCCCAGCTATGAATCTGCCCCGGAGACAGAAAGAAAAGACTTCCCTTAGAAACATCATATTTCTGAAAATCTATTTCATGAGTTCCTTTTCCTTTTGTAAAAAGAACAGCTGCATAGAAATCATGCCGGTGTGGCTTTTCAATATGCCGGTGTCCTACAACAAGATGTTCTTTCATATTATTGAAATAAAAATCTGAGGTATTCCTGCCGGACTGGAAAAGCTCAATATGAAGGACAGAGATAGAATTCATTACTGATAATAAAACAGATCTTAGTTAATGTATAAAAGTACTGTAAAAAGAATCATAACGCAAATCTGCATAAAAAAAGGACCTGCTTTCACAGGTCCTGTATTCAGAAATTACAAGCTTTTATTTAATTACAAGCTTCGTGTTATAAGCTCCTTTTGAAGAGTTAATGCTGATGACATACACTCCTTTTGGAACGTTAACATTGAACTCTTTTGTATTGTTTCCTTCACTTTGATAAGCCGATGAAAACACCAATCTTCCACTGGCATCAAACATGCCTACTTTTACTTCTCCTTTTAAGTTTCTGGACTTAATGAAGAAGTTACCGTCACTTGGATTAGGATAAATTTTGATATCATCTGCCAGCGGAGAAACGGCATCCTGTACGCCTAAAGCCTGTGTCTGGCGGGTACATACCTGAAGGGACCATCCATTAATACTTCCAACATCGCCGGTGTAATTATCTGAGGCAAATAATTTCCATTGTCCCTGAGCCTGATGTCCCACAAAAATTCCTAGTGATTCATTAGACTTTACTTCTCCCTGAATTGGAGTAACACATACAGCAGCAGATCCCGCATCACTGAATGTCGCGGTGATATTATCCTGATTGGTGCATTGTCTGTTCCAAACAAGAGCTGATGTACCCATAGGTCCCTCTATTCCTACTGATAAATCTTTAACATACGTATGAGTAATGGAAGGAATGACTTTAATTTTAGTAATAATTCCGGAATTGGTCACCATTAAAGGAGCCAAAACTTTTTGGGATGCAATACCAGCATTTCCGCCCGGACCGTCTTTAATAGCGACTGCCGGACCTTGATAATTGTAAGTTGTACAGGTTTCTCCTGCTACGGTATAATCAATGACAAAGCTTGGACTCACTGTATAATAGATATTCCCAACGGCCTCCACAAGAATATAGGCATTGGCAGCAGTAGATCCGGAAGGAATGGTAATCTGCTCGCTACCGTCATTGGGAGTATTAGCTGCCACCGTTGTAAAGGTCTGTCCTCCGTCTGTAGATAATTTAATATTTACATTGGCAGTACTCACAGGCGCCTGATTTGTATTGGCAACATCCCATGTTACATTTAGTGCTGCTCCTGAAACTGCTGCCTGTCCAAAAGTTGGTGCAGTAACTTTAAACGGACCTGATGCTGAATTTACCGTTATAGCCATTGCATCTTTACCGGTCTGTGGTGCTGCAATATTATTGTTTCTAGCGGTCAGCATAAAATTTAGATTTCTTCCAACACCTGAAACAGTCTCCCAACGTGTAGTAAGTACACCAGCTAACACTTTATTAAAATCAGGAAAATATCTCACAGGAGTATTTACCGGATTCAAAGATCTGAATATAGGACCGGTAGGCTTGTTCATATAAGGGATTGAATTAGCGCCTGTCTGAGCAGAACCTGAATCCATTTCCTCCCACGTATAGGTGTAAGAAGCAGTATTAGAATCTGTAGAAGTCCCTTTTAATACAAATGCTGTAGATTTAGGAATAATGTAGTCTGTGCCAGCATTTACATTGGGTGCTGGATCGGCAAAAGGAGTATTGGTCCCGCATGTGACGCTGTTTATTCTGGTTCTAATTTCGTCAACGCTGAAGCCGTGAAAATAATCGTCAGAATTGAATTGAACATCATAATTAACCGTTATTCCTGTATAAGCCATAATTGTGGATCCACTGCCGGGTTCCACTAGTGATGCGATATTACCTGACGCTGTATTGTAACTAAATGTATGGTTTGCGCCCAATTGATGTCCCATTTCATGAGCTACATAATCAATATCGAAAGTATCTCCTTCAGGAAAATTGCTGGCTGTCCATCCCTGAGCTTTTGTACCGTTATCACAAATATCCCCGGGTGCATATCCATTTCCGTCTTCTTTATCAAAAATATGGCCCATATCATAATTCTCAGAACCGATAATACTGGTTATTGTTGTTTGAGCCTGTGGATTTTGCTCACCTGAAGCAGCATAGGGATCTGTTGCGGGATTTACATAGATAATCGCGTCATTATTGGCTACCAGATTGAAATGTAGTGAAAGATCTTTTTCAAAAACACTGTTCATACGGGTTACGGAGGCATTCATAGCTGCAAGGACTACTGCTTTTTTTTGAGCTTCTGTGGCCGTGGCCGGAGTTCCGGTGGCCGTGAGGTGGTATTGTGCATATTCGCCAGTACATGTTATAGCAAGTCTGAACACATTAAAACCTGCTAATTTTTTATTTACAGCACTATTTTTTTTTTCAGAATCTTTCGCTCCTACCTTTTCTGGTGTAGCACATTCAAAAGATTCTTTGTCGTGACCTCTCCTCGCATTGGAATCGAAAACAGCATAGACTGCTCTGTCTTCGGTGTAAGGCTCAATGAATTCGGAAATACCGGATCTGGTGATCATGGATGAAAATCCTATTGGTGACATACTGAATCTTAAATAAACAGAAGGATCATTGACTCCGGTGCCTACATATGATTTGATGTCCGGGTATTTTTCCTGAAGGGCCGGATCCATATTGGAAGATTCCCAAACCTGAAACTTCTCAATTTTACCTCCGGCTGTTGGAAGAGACATGATCACTCCTTTTGATCCTGAAAAACGCTCAGGTGCATTTTTCAGTGTAAGTTTAAGTTGAGCTGCATCCAATGAATAAAGAGCTGCATACTCCAGCTTTTCCTGAGACGGCTTTACTTTTTGCGACCTCACTGTTGTTTTGGTCCATTGCGAATATCCTAAAAAAGGAATCAGCAGCATGGAAAGAAAGAAATAATTTTTCATAAAAAAGTATTTTGATCTTTGCTAAATTAATAAAAAACAACCACACAAAACACTCATTTTATGGCAATTACCCACCACCTATCGAAATAAATTGCGGGCATTCACTACATATTTAAATTTCATAAAAAAAAATACATCATATGTATATAATTAAAGTATTTAATACTTCAATTATTCAACTTCATCTATTTTAATTTTAAAAAAGAATTTTATTCAGGACTAATTACCAGCGCATATTTGTGTTAGAATTTAAAAAATTTTTATCTTTGGCTTTTAGGATTCATAGAATGAAGATAAACTTAGCTGATAAACTGTATTATTCAATAGGAGAAGTTGCCAAAGCTTTTGATGTAAACACCTCATTAATACGTTACTGGGAGCAAGAGTTCCCTATCATCAAGCCTAAAAAGAACAAAAAGGGTAACCGCTACTTTACTCCTGAAGACATCAAGAACCTGCAAATGATTTACCATTTGGTAAAAGAAAAAGGATATACCCTTGATGGAGCAAGAATTGCTTTGACCACCAACAGTAAAATTTCAGAAACCGTTACCATTATTGACCGTCTTGAATTTATAAAAGCTGAACTTCAGAAACTGAAAGCTTCTCTAGCAGACAAAGATTCAGAATAAATAGTACCCAATCATAAAAAGCATCTTTAAGTGATGCTTTTGTTTTGGTTCAAATCCTTGGCCTGTATTCCTTCAAATAATTCTTAAAAAAAAGTATTCAAATGTAATTTAAAAATCATTTGAAAGAATTTGTTGTACAAAACAATTCCTTCTGCTTTTCACCATTGCTTCGGTTTATTTTTATTTATAAGTTTACTGTATGATGAGAAAAAAATATTACCAGAAACTGGCATTTATGGGGATGCTTCTGATCGTGCTTTTGGCCTTTCAAAACTACACAGGTAGGGAAAAAGAAAGTTTTCCTGAAGTAAAATTTATTACCACCCGCTCCGCGTCATGGAATCTAACGGACTTTAATCCGAATGATCTCGATGCCATGCAATGGGAGCATTTAGGATTTTCCGAAAAACAGGTTTCTACCATTCTCAATTATAAAAAAATGGTAGGAGGTCAGTTTAGATCAAAAGATCAGCTAAAAAAATGCTATGCTATTTCTGCTGAAAAATTCAGTGAACTGGAATCCTATATTATGCTTCCCGAAGCCGGTAAAGACCACCATTTTGAAAAAATTGATAAATATGAAAAGAAAGAGATCCGTATTTCCGGAAGATTCAATCCGGATAGACTTTCTGCTGCTGAATGGATCAGAATGGGTTTCAGTGAAAAACAGGCTGAAGCTATTTTAAAGTATAAAAACTATTTGGGTGGAAGTTTCATCAGTAAAGAAAAATTCAAAGAATGTTTTATTATTTCTCCAGCAAGCTATACTAAGCTTGAATCTTATTTAATCCTTCCGTCAAAAACTCCTGAGGGTTTTAAAAGTTATGGTAAAAATTATACTGTACAGTCAAAAATTCACTACCGTAATTTTGATCCTAATTCTTTGAATTCAGAAGATTGGCAAGCTTTAGGATTTTCAGAAAAGCAGGCGAATACGATTGTTAATTACCGTGACAGAAATCTCAGAGGAAGTTTTAAATCACTTGAAGATATAAAGAAATGTTTTGTTATTTCTCAGGAAAAATTCGATGAACTAAGTCCTTATATTAAACTCAATACGAATACAAACCCTATCCAAAAACAGGAAACCGATTTTTCAAAAGTTGATTTAAATATCATCACATTCAAGCAGTTGCTGGAATTTGGTTTAGATGAAAAAAGTGCCGGATCGATGATCGGATTCAGAAAAAAACTGAGAGGTTTTGTCAATAAACAACAAATTTTAGATACCTACAATATTGATAAAAATTTGGTTCAAAAATTAATTTCTATTGCTCCACTAGATATTTCAAATGTTCCTAAATATACTTTAACAGAAGCTCCTGAAGAATGGCTGAAAGACCATCCCTACTTCAAATATTCTGCGGATAAGATCATATTCTACCGGACTACCTACACGGATGATAGAAAAATTCTGAAGCTTTTAAAATTAAAGCCTGAGTATGAAGAAAGAATGAAATTATATTTAAAATAACTGGAACCATATAAAAACTCCCCCAAATAATAGGTGCTATTTTGGATCGTTTCTACTCTGCGTACTATTTTAAGTTTTAGTGATGCATATAGTTGCTGGGACCATTGGTTCCTTCAATAGATTCAGGTAGTATTCCATATTTGGTTCGTAAATCAATGGTACCTAATGTTTTCCCGGTCTGGATTTCAATAACACTAATAGTCCCGGAATTTAAGTTTGGAATATCTAAAAGGTTATTTTGTACTGCTACAACTTCTTTTCCTTTTTTAGTTTTAAAGAAAACCATATGATGTGCTCCTTTATCTGCCGTAAGGGTTTTTAAGAGCTTTAGCTGGGGAAGATTACTTATATCAAAGACCAAAACTTTTCCGGGATCAGCAAAACTTACGTAAAGCTTGCTGTTATCATCGATGTACATTTCGAGTGCCCAGCCTAATCCTTGTGTACTTCCATCAAATATTTTACTAAAAGTATCATACTTCTTGGTTATAGCATTGTATGGAGCAATCCAGATATCGCCACCTAGCATTGTCGTTGCAAGGGCATACTGTGGAAATTTTCCACGCAGCAATAGAACCTCAACAGGGCTGGACATATCCGTTTGTGAGTCTGCGACCAGGTAAGTTTCTTTTAATTCATAGGTATTTAGATCTAATAAAGTACAAGTATTTCCCATTCCAGTAGTAAGATCCGGGTGAATGGTTGAGGTCACCATCATTATTCCTTTCTCCTCATTAACAGAAATACCATGCGGATACATAATAAATTGATTTGGATTGGTTTGAACCGGCGCTTTAATAGTTTTAATAAGCTGGTTGTTATTTGCATTAAAAACACCTATGCTACCATCTTTTGGTCCTCCTGCCCCTCCCATAAAAGTCATAAAATATCTTCCATCGTTGGTAAAAAACAAATTTTCCCCTACTGTATTCTCCCCTGTATCAATAGGTGTTGCACTAACTAATTTTGGCTGTCCGTTTTTGTCTTTTTCCGTTTTTATCTGGTAGAGATAATTCCCCCCTAAAGCAGTGGTAAATAATTTGTCCGCATTCTGATTATAATAAAGATGATGAGGCAGGACACCAATACCTAATTCAAGTTTGTTACTAATATGCCCAAAATTTGGGGCTTCAGGATCAAGTTCAATTACAGCTATTCCATCTGATAATCCTTTCAAGCTTCTATAATCAATGTAAAATGAAGAATCGTGCGGAAGATCCGGATTATGGTTATCATTTTGACAATTAGAAAATGTCATTAAAATAATAACAGAAAGTAAGTTAAATTTTAATTTCATGGTTTTTAGTTTTAGTAGTTACTATATAAATATAATATATTTTAACTAACAAACCAATAATATTACACCAATGTGTGAATATTACTAAATGGTAACATTTTAAGTATTTTTTATTTTTCTTCAGATAGATTACTCGGAAATAGAAGTTCTCACTTATTTAACAATATAATAGATATAAAAAATTAAGCAGGAAAATATTTCCTGCTTAATTTTTTATTATTAATGATATAATCTTAATCGATTGTTTTGATAGAATCAGAAAGCAAGCTGTTAAGCGTAGTAAATTCCGCCTCTGTAAGGTCACGCCATTTCCCCACCGGAAGATCCAGTTTAATGTTCATGATACGGATACGTTTCAGTTTTTTTACTTCGTAGCCAAGATATTCACACATTCTACGGATCTGCCTGTTCAGTCCCTGAGTAAGGACAATACGGAAGGTCATATCATCGATTCTTTCTACTTCGCACTTTTTGGTGACTGTATCCAGAATCGGGACCCCATTTCTCATCTTTTCAAGAAATCTGGGTGAAAGTGGCTTGTCTACGCGGACGATATATTCTTTTTCGTGGTTGTTTCTTGCCCGGAGAATTTTGTTGACAATATCACCATCGCTGGTCAACAGAATCAATCCTTCACTGGGTTTATCGAGTCTGCCTATTGGAAAAATTCTTTTCGGGTAGTTGATATAGTCAACGATATTGTTTTTTTCGCGTTTGGTATCTGTAGTACAGACAATCCCCACAGGCTTATTAAAAGCGATATAAACAGGCTTATCCTGCGGCTCACGGATAGGTTTCCCATCTACCTCTACAACATCTTCATCTGAAACTTTTGTCCCCATTTCTGGGATCTTCCCGTTAATTGTTATTCTTCCTTCTTCCAGAAGTTTATCTGCTGCTCTTCTCGAACAGTACCCTACTTCTGATAAATATTTATTAATACGCGTTTTTTCCATTAGTCTTCTCCGTAACCTGTATAATTTTTTGTTGCCTGTTGTGAGTAAAAATACTTTTCTTTATTGTAAACTTTCAAATCTGTATTCATTCTCCAGAAAGTCAGTCGTAGCATTTTCAATTGTATACTCCCCAATTTTTGTACGTCTCAGCTGTGTCAGATAAGCGCCAACTCCAAGTTCCTGACCAATATCATGAGCTAAGCTTCTGATGTAAGTCCCTTTCGAACACCCCACGGTAAAGCTTACCAGTGGAAGATCAATTGTAATATCTTTAATATAGAAAATAGTAGTTTTTCTGGATTTCATTTCTACTTCTTCTCCTGCTCTCGCCAGATTATACGCCCTCTGTCCGTCTATTTTAATCGCTGAATATACTGGAGGTTTCTGCTCTATTTCTCCAACAAACTTCTCCAAAACTTCATGAATCTTGTCTTCTGAAATATGGGTAATATCCGTCTGAAGGATTTCAGGTTTTTCCGTATCATAGGATTCTGTCTGGACTCCTATTTTAATCTCGGTCCAGTATTCTTTGGGAGCATCCTGAATTTCGGGGATTTTCTTGGTAAATTTTCCACAGCAAACAATAAGAAGCCCTGTTGCTCTGGGGTCTAAAGTTCCGGCATGTCCAATTTTAAATTTTTTAGGAAGATTAAACTCTCTTTTGAGTTTATATTTCATTTTATTGACAGCCTGAAAAGAAGTCCAGTCCAATGGTTTATCCAATAAAAACACATATCCTGATTGCAGTTCTTCAGCTGTCATTATTTTAAAATTTCGGTGATACTTACTAAGCTTAGCAGCTTATTAACCTTCTGCCTGCATTCCGGGCCGTTTTCAACATTGACAAAACATTTTTTATCTCCGATGAAATAATAGATGTTTTTAAATGGGTATACAGAGTTATTCGGAACAATATTTACAGTATATTCTTCAGGCAAATTAAATTTATAGCTGGTTTTACTTACTGCTGTCACTTTCTGGCTGTAACATTTTCCTTCCTTTCTGTATTCAATAAAAGATTTGTGTTCCAGTTTTTCGTCCGGTACCAGTTCTTTACAGATCAATAAATCTTCGGTTGGGTATTTCTCTTTGAGCTCAACAAAAAACTCGATCCTTTCTCCACTATTATTTTTTACCAACAGCGTATGTGCCGGTGAGCAAGAAACGATGACCACTGAAAACGCCAGTATCTTTAAAATATTAGTTTTCATACGCTTATTTAAAAAAATAGAAATAGATGAGTAATGCAATCCCCACAAAGATACGGTACCAGCCCCAAGGTTTGAAGCCATACTTATTCAACACTCCGATGAATGCCTTGATGGCAATCAATGCGACAATAAAGGCAACAATATTTCCGATGATAAAGATCATAATATGATCATTCGATGCCATAATCATTTCATAGCCTTTCTGAGGATGTGCGGTTTCTTTTCCCCATGTTTTAAGGAAAACAGAGTATACGGTAACAGCCAGCATGGTAGGAACTGCAAGAAAGAATGAAAACTCTGCAGCAGCTTTTCTGGTAAGACCCTGTGACATTCCTCCAATAATAGAGGCTGCACTACGGCTGGTTCCCGGCATCATCGCCAGACATTGCCAGAAGCCTATGGTAACAGCGCTTTTTATGGAAACTCCTTTTTCATCATCGATTCTGGGATTTTTAAACCATTTGTCTGCGAAAAGCAATACCACACCTCCCAGTACCAATACAGAAGAGATCGCGATCTGGTTTCCAAGAATAGCTTCAATTTTATCATCAAAAAGATACCCTAAAACCAATGCAGGAATTACCGCAAAAGCAAGTTTATAATAAAACCGGATATTTTTGAGGTCAAAGAACTTTTTCCAATAAGCCACCACAACGGATAAAATAGCACCGAACTGGATAGATACCTGAAACATTTTTAGAAATTCATCCTCCTGAAGTCCCATAAGGTTGGCGGCAAATCCCATGTGAGCGGTAGAAGAAATAGGAAGATACTCTGTAAGTCCTTCAATAATAGCAATAATGATCGCTTTAATTAGATCCATAATATTGTTAAAATTAAAAGATTAAGAGACTTTGACATTTAGAATATCCTAAATCTCTCAATCTCTTAATCTTTAAATAAGGTTTAAATTTATTTTCTTTTTAAAATAGCATACACTTCTATCACAAAGCCTATCACTATAAACAGTGGTGCAATTCTGATCCTGCGAATGGAAAAAATATCGTCATTCCATACATTGGGATCAAATTTACCGTCTACTGTATTCGCATCCGGGCCCATCATCAGTAGAAATCCTACAACGATAAACGCCAGACCTATCAGCATCCACTTGAAGTTCTGCTGTCCGAAATAAAAGGTATTTTCCTGTACTACTTCGGTTTCTTTGCCAAATTCTGAAGCGGCCAATTTATTTGTTTTTTTGCTCATTATTAAGAATAATATAGATCGTCAACGTTTGATTTTAAGAATCTCCATGTAGCGAAAATAGTACTTAAGACAGAAATAAAGACTCCGACTCCAAGTACTAAAACAATCAGCCAGAAATACTGGTTATTGTCCTGTACGAAAGCTGAACCAATCTGGCTTGTAAAATAATACCATACTCCACCCAGCGCCATCAGGCCAATCGCAGATCCGATAGCACCCAGGATGATCGCCTCTACGATGAATGGTTTAAGGATAAACCTTCTTTTTGCTCCTACCAGCTGCATCGTTTTGATGATAAATCTTTTGGAGAAGATTTTCAGTCTGATGGAGTTGTTGATCAGTACCACCGCCAGGATCAGAAAGAGAATAGAGAATCCGAGGATCCATTTCAAAATTCTGCTCAGGTTGTTGTAAACATCCACCATCAAAGTACTGTCATTTTTGACATCTACAATACCAGGAACCGATTTTATAATCTTAATGGCTCCGTCAATCTTTGCAGGGTCTACGTACTCAGGTTTTAATGCCACTTCGATCGATGAAGGGAAAATGTTTTCTTCAAAAAGCGCATCACTGTCTATCCCCATCGTTTTCTTGGCTTCTTTCGCAGCCATGTCTCTCGTGATATAGGTCGCTTTTTTTACAGGAGCTAACGTCTGTACCTTTTTAAAAGTTTCTTCCTCTAGTTTTGCAATTTTTACAGAATCTTTTGCATCATAGTTTTCATCAAAATACGCATTGACTACCAATTGCTCTTTGATATAGTCAGAATACTTTTGGGCATTGATTAAAATAAGCCCCATTAATCCTAACAAAAATAACACTAATGCGATACTTATTACTACAGTAATATTGCTGGACCGAAGCCTTTTCTTATTAAACTCATCTACAGATTTAGCCATTAATATTAAAATTTTTGGCTAAATTAGAAAAAAACTTCCGAAATTTGGGACGAAATAAAGAAAATCATTGTTAATAAAATCATAAAAAACGTTGAGTGTAAAAGCAAAAAAGCATCTTGGACAGCACTTCCTGACAGATGAAAATATCGCGAGAAAAATCGTGGAAGGTCTTAGCTATGAAGACTATAAAAATGTCATGGAAGTAGGTCCCGGAATGGGGGTCCTTACCAAATATCTTCTCGACAAGGATCAGACTATCTACCTTGCAGAGATCGATACCGAATCTATTGAATACCTGAAAAAGAATTATTCAAAGATCATCGAAAATGCCTTTGTGGGAGATTTTCTGAAACAGGACTTTAACTTTATCAATGGAGAGGAGATCGCCATTATTGGTAATTTCCCGTACAATATTTCTTCCCAGATTCTGTTTAAGATTGTTGATTATTATCAGCAGGTCCCTGAAATGGTCGGAATGTTTCAAAAGGAAGTTGCCGAGAGAACAGCTGCTGTACCGAGAACTAAAGATTACGGTATTCTATCAGTTTTGATTCAGGCGTATTATGATGTGACCTATCTGTTCACTGTTCATGAAAACGTTTTCAATCCGCCTCCAAAAGTAAAATCCGGAGTGATCAGACTGACCAGAAACCCAAAGGAAGGTTTAGCCGGAAATGAAGTGCTTTTTAAACAGATTGTGAAAGCAGGGTTCAATCAGAGGAGAAAGAAACTTTCAAACTCACTGAAAGTACTCAACATTCCTGAAGCTTTAAAGACTCATGAATTTTTAGACAAAAGAGCGGAAGAGCTTAGTGTTCTCGATTTTATCGGCTTTGCCAATCTCTGGAAACAAAACCAATAGAAACAATCTTAAAAATAAAAAAGCCTTTCAAATTTTCTTGAAAGGCTTTTTTGTGTATGCTTTATTTTTATTCCCTGTTCTTCAGCATGATCCATCCGGACCAGTTCATTTGAACTTTTGATTTAGGATATTCAAAATTAAATTTATACCAATAGGTAGCGGTAGAGAGTCTTTTACCTCCTACTGTTCCATCCCATACCGGTTTTTCTTTAGAGAATCTGAACATTTCCACTCCATATCTGTCATAAACAGATCCTGTGAAGTTTTTGAATTCTGCAAGTGCTTTAAGATCCAGAACATCATTAATACCGTCATCATTAGGGGTAATGATATTATTGATCTGCAGTGTATAGAAGTCAAATGTTCCTACGCAATGGGTTCCTACCCTTCTTATCAATACCGTATAATTGGTATTATCTAAAAGACTTGTAAAGACATTGGACAGTTGCCATGTGATTCCATTATCTATTGAATACTCTAACGTACTTGGGGTATTGTTCATCGGAGGATTCTCGGCAATGATCGTGACTGTTTTTTTTGCACTTTCATAATTGATGCCGATCACATAAGGGGTTGCTGCTCCTCCAACTTTCGCAGTAAAGATCTTTTTACAGAACCCATTATCTATTTCCACAGTGTAAACGCCCCAGCTGTCTGCAGTTATAGTCTGTGTTGTAGCGCCCGTACTCCATAAATATTTATAATTGGGACCTGCCCCTGCATCAAGTGTAATACGGTCCCCCAGACACATTTCCACGTCTTTTAAAGGGGACGTGATTTCCGGGGTTACCTCTACTTTGATGGTCGCAGGGTTTAATGAACGGCATCCTTTCGCTCCTACCGCATACACCGTGAATGTGGTGGTCTGATGAAGGGTCACTGTCTGCGTATTGCCTGTACCCGGGAAGTTTACCCACTGGTAAGTTACCCCTCCTTCAGCAGTAAGAGTCACGGTTTCTCCCGGACAAATTTTTATCCTTGAAGATTTTATACCTGCTACAGGAGTTGCTTCTTTCAGAAGTTTTAATTCTATCATTTTGCTACAGAAGCCTCCATTGGAAACCACGGTGTATAGAATCTGGCCATCTGTCCCGTTATAATTTAAAACATTCTGAATATAGTTCCCGTTTTGAGCCACTGCATCGGCCTGATTGACATAGAATCTGAATACAGCTCCGGGTGTAGGGCTTATAGACGGCATAGCATTGGTCAGATCATAAGTGGTAATGTCTGGTGTAGTACAAAGAAGCAATGTTGCATCCTGTGCCAGAGGAGTAGTTCCCCCATGAATTTCTATGGTTGCTTTTCCCGGACAAGGATTTCCGGGAACACTTACTTCAATAGTATATATTCCTGGCTGTACGGCTGTAATGCTATTAGTGGTTGCCCCTGAAATTGGCGTTCCATTGAGGAACCATTGGTATAATAAATTAGGATCACTTACTGATGCGGTGATCACCTGGGGTACGTTATCACATACATTAATATCAGAGGGTAATTTAATCCCATTAGGCCCTAAAAGTTCCACCCCTATATTAAACGATCCTCCTTCCAAAAACACGGCAGAATCATAGGCGTGGTCTTCGAAGCTACCCGGAGAATAATCAGCTACCACCATTTTAAAATGATATTCCTGACCTGCCACTACGGTTGCGGTTGCAGTAAGGGGAATTGTTCTTCCTTCAAAATTGATCTGACTGGCATGGTTTGTATTATAACCGCCAAAATATTGTTCGTTAATAGCAGCACATCCTGGAAATCCTGAAATAGCGGGGTGAATATTCGTGATACTTACAGGTCCTGCTCCCGATGGCAATACCGCCATATTCTGGTAAGGTCCTCCTGAAGTGGGTCTGAGGAGAATGGCGAAGGCATCCGCATATGAGCAAGGATATGACCCATAATATTCTTCTGATGCCAACAGATAGTTAAATTTAATTTGGGAAGTGGTAGGGACAAAATCAAATTCCAAAAGAACGGCATCCGTTAATGTTCCGGTTGCTCCTATTGCCTGTGCAAGATCAGAATCTGTTCCTCCTCCATTGTTATCACTCAGGTTGCCTTCCTGGCTGTTTCCCGCTCTTCTGGCTTTTCCGGTAGAAAGTACAATACCATCTTTGAAAGGAAAATTGGTGGTTCCCTGATTAAAGTATCCCCAGGACCTGTCAGCATCTGTAACAGCGTGATTGGGTGTTATCTTTACATTGGATACAGTAGGAGTCACACAAGTATTTGTTCCTGATGAGATGAGTACATCTTTCACCAGCTGCGTTATAGAATATGAAGATTGCGTATAGCCCGGTGTATTGACATCAATAAAATTACCTGCTTTTTGAACAGCGGACCCTGAAGGTTTATTTTTTGGGGGCTTTCTAGGCCCGTCAGTTTGAGAATATGAAAAAGTCGAGATGACTAAGAAAAATAAAAAAAATAAGAGATTTCTTCGCATAATACTTTTGTTTTAACAAATTTAATTTATTTTCAAATAAATCCTTCATTTTTTAATTTTTTTTTAAGATAAAAAAAACAAACCTTCCAAATATGGAAGGTTTGTTTGTTAGTTCCTATTTTTTAGCAATATCCAGCCTGAACGTTGCTCCAGTTTTTTACTGGCCGGGTTTTCCCACTGTACTTTATACCAGTAGGTGCCTGTAGGCAGATTCATCCCCTTTAAAGATCCTCTCCAGACAGCGTCTGTTTTGGTTGCTCTGAAGAGCTCTGCTCCGTACCGGTCAAAGACTGATGCTGCAAAATTATTATATCCTCTAAGTCCTGAGAAATCTACTGTATCATTGACTCCATCCATATTAGGTGTGATGGCGTTGCTGATAACAAATGTAAAGTAATCTAATGATGTACTGCAGTTTGCATCTTTTACCCTTACCATCAAATGGTAGTTCGTATTATTTAAAACATTATAAAACATATTAGAACTCTGCCAAACGACACCACCGTCTATAGAGTATTCCAAAACACCTCCTGTAGGATTACTCGTCGTGAGGGTAAGCACATGATTATCATATACTACATTCGTAAACTGAGGCAGATCAGGATTCAATAATTTTGCGGTGAAAACCTTAGAACAAACCCCATTGCTGATGGTCACGGTATAGGTTCCAAGAACACTCGTCGATATCGTCTGTGTCGTTGCCCCCGTACTCCATAGGTAGGTATAACTCGGGCCCGCACCTGCATCTAGAATACCTTTATCACCTGCACATACATATACATCCTGTAGTGTAGATACAATGGCTGGTACCACCTCGATGGTTACTTTTGCAGCCTGCAGAGAGCTACAGCCATTCCCTCCCAATGCAAATACAGAGTATTCTGTTGTAACGGTAGGCGAAACTACCTGTGTATTTCCATTTCCAGGAAGACCTACCCAATTATAGGTAAATCCTCCGGTAGCCGTAAGAGTAACGGATTCTCCTGCACATATTTTTGTTTTTGATGCCGCTATTCCCGCGGTAGGTGGTCCCACCAAAACAGTAACGGTGGCAGGTGTTGCAGAAATACATCCGTTGGCACCTACTGCATATACCGTGTATACTGTGTTTGTCGTTGGAGAAACGATCTGGGTATCACCATTTCCGGCAAGTCCTGTCCAGTTATAGGTTACCCCTCCTGAAGCTGTTAATGTTACTGATTCCCCTAAACATATTCTAGGTTGTGATGATACCAGGGTCGCAGTTGGCAGTGCTGTATTTTGAGTTACTGTAACGGTAGCGGTGTAGGTACATGTTAAATTTCCTGGCTGCGATACATTGGAAACCGTAAGGGTATAAACTCCTCCTGCGTTAACGACAGGATTCAGTGTATTGGCACCTGATACGATATTCCCCCCTCCTGCTGCTGTCCAGGCAATGGTGGATCCAGCAGGTACTACGGAAGCGGATGCATTTAATGTAGTTTGAGGTGCTGTACAGGTAATTTGCTGCGGTGCAGCTATGGTAAGCGTTGTTTCAGCTGTTCTCAGCAATTGAAGTGAAACCACATAGTGACATCCTCCGTTTTTCACCAAAACATAGATGGTCTGATTGGCGGGTGGAGCATATGAAGTAGGTGTTATGATAAAATTATTATTTTCTGCAAGCGCATCAGCCTGAAGAATATAGTACGTAAAGGTAACACCAGGCCCGGCAGAAGTGATCTGACTTTGGGCAGTTGTAAGATCATAGGTCAATCCCGGAGCATAGCATTTATGCAATATCGCATTCTGTACTGTGATGGGCTGCGAAACTTCAATAGTTATCGTTGCCGGATTCTGTGATACACATCCGTTAGCTCCTACAGCAGTTACGGTATAGGTAGTGGTTGTAGTAGGTGATACTGTCTGTGTATTTCCTGTTCCAGGAAGGGCTGTCCAGTTGTAGGTAGCACCTCCTGATGCCGTTAAAACAACCGATTCACCGTTACAAATCTGTATTTTACTGGCTGTAAGTCCTGTAACAGGGGGAGCACTGTCTCCTGTAACTGTTACGTTAGCAACAGCAGTACAGATTACACTTCCCGGCTGATAGGTATTTGATATGGTTAAGGTATAAGTTCCCGGAGCATTGATCACCGGATTTAATGTATTGGCGCCTGAAACGATATTCCCTCCTGTGGTGGTCCAGCTAAAAACAGATCCTGCAGGATAAACTGAAGCTGACGCATTTAATGTTGCCTGTGAGCTTACGCAGGTTAATACCGGCGGAGGCAAAATCGAAGCAGTCATTTGAGGAGCTTTTACCAGCTGTAACTGAGCAACTTTGGAACAGAAGCCATTTTTGACAAGAACATATATGGTCTGTCCTCCCGGACTTGAGTAGGTCGCAGGGCTGGGAATGGTGTTGGTATTTCCTGCAAGGGCATCTGCCTGGGTAAGATAATACGCAAATGTTGCCCCTGGAGTTGTACTTATAGAAGCCTGCGCTGAAGGGAGATTAAAAGTAGCATTTCCCGCGGAATAGCAAGCTGTAAGGGTTGCATTCTGGACGGTAGGAGAAGTTCCTCCCACTACGGTAATGGTTCCCGTTCCCGGACATGTATTTCCCTGAATGAATACCTGAACACTGTATACTCCGGGCTGTGTCGCTGTGTAGCTTGGTCCGGTCTGGCCCTGAATAGGATTGTTATTTAAAAACCACTGATATGTAACATTAGGAACCTGTACTGAAGCGGTAAAGGTTTGAGGAGCATTGTCGCACATATTGACAGAAGCAGGAAGCTGCACTCCGGCAGGATCTAAAATTTTCACTCCGATATCAAATGAACCTGCTTCCAGAAATACGGCTGAGTCGTAATTTCTATCGCTGAAGTCAGCTAAAACCATTTTGAAGTGATAGGTCTGACCTGGAATGACAGTAGCTTTTGCTGTTAAAGGTACCGTTCGGCCATCAAAATTAGTTTCAACCAACGGATTATTTATTCCTGCGAAATAAGTTGGGTTTACCGCGCCACAACCTCCGGGAATTGCCGGGTGGATATTGGTCACACTTACAGGTCCTGCATTTCCGGGAAGCACTGCGAGATTGGTGTAAGTAGGATCACTTGCCTTTTTTAACAGCAATGCAAATCCGTCTGATTTGGTACAGGCAAACTGGAATCCCGGTGCATATTCTTTGGAGGCAAATAAGTATCTGAATGAAACTTCTGTAGAAGCTGGTACAAAATCAAATTCAATATAGGTCGCATCTCTCAATTCTAAATTATTAATGCCTAAAGCAGTGGCCAGATCTACATCTCCCGGGGTATTCAAACCATCATTTAAAAGTCCCTGATAGTTATTTCCTGCTTTTGCAGCATAGCCCGTTGAAAGAACGATTCCTTTTTCGAATGGAAAACCAGTAGTTCCTTTATTAAAAAAACCCCAGCTTCTTCCGGCATCATTGACGGCTAAATTAGGGGAAACGTTGACATTGGTTACATTCGATGTAGAGCAGGCTCCTCCGGATATCAGCACATCTTTGACCAATTGCGTAACGCTGTAGTTAGATTCGGGATAATTGGGGGTATTTACATCTATGAAAAGACCTGCTTTCATAGAATTTGCGTTAGCTTTTTTCGCAGGAATCGTGGCTCTGTCTATGCTTTGAGCAAAAACAAAACTGCCGATGAATGCAAAAAATAACATCAAAAATAAATTTCCAATCCTCCTATTTAACATTTTATAGTATTTTAAACAAAAATACTATTTTTTTTGATTGAAACTTAATTTAACACAATTTACATTGTCATCTATACAAGTTTATTTATTCTACAATATAAATTCACTTTATTTAAAAATAATAAAAAAGGCTGGCGATTATGCCAGCCCTTCCGTATATTACTTAGGTGATTATTCTAAATTTTTAAGAAGAATCCATCCGGTTTTCACGGCGGTCTCTTTACTTGCTGGATCCTGATAGGTCACCTGATACCAGTAAGAGGCAGTAGGTAAACGTTTCCCCTGGAAAAATCCATCCCAATATGGTCTGGTTTTACCAGCCTTGAACACTTCTCTTCCGTAACGGTCGAAAACAAAACCTTTAAAGTCTTTATAGCTGCTTACTCCACTAAAATCAATGATATCATTAACGTTGTCTCCGTTTGGCGTGATCACATTCTTCATCACGAACGTAAAGTATTCTAAGAATCCTTCACAACTGGTATTCTTCACTTTAACACGGATGGATATCACCGTATTTTTAGGAACATTGGAGAATACATTGGAAGCCTGCCATGTATAACCATTGTCTACTGAATATTCCAGTGTACCGTTGCTGGGATTGCTTGCCGTGAGAACCATCGTTCCATTAACATTATAATCCACTTTTATGATTTGGGGAACTACTGCACGGATCACCTGGGTTTTAAACTCTTTTGAACAAACACCATTGCTGATTTTGACGGTATATTCTCCCGGAGTTCCCACAGTAATAGCCTGAGTCGTTTCACCTGTATTCCATTCATAAATATATCCAGGTCCTGATCCTGCATCTAAAAGGATCATATCTCCTTCACAAATTTGTCCTCCTTTCAGAGAAGATACAATAGCCGGCACTACGTCAATGGTAATGGTTGCCGGTTGCAGAGATTTACATCCCTGTGCACCAATAGCATATACGGTATAGGTAGTCGTCTGAGTTGGACTTACTGTTCTTACTCCTCCTGTACTGGATGTATCTCCCCACTGATAGGTTACTCCGCCGGAAGCCGTTATAATGAGAGATTCTCCTTCACAGATTCTCAATCTCGGTGCGTTAAGCGTAGCGACAGGAGTCTCTTCTCTTCTTAAGGTTAATGTGACGATCTTACTACAGAAAGCGCCATTTGAAACCAATACGTAGATCACTTGTCCGTCTGTACCATTATAATTTGTGGTATTGGTAATGAAACTGTTATTCTGTGCCTGTGCATCAGCCTGAGTAGCATAAAATCGGAATACAGCTCCCGGTGTTGTGCTGATCTGTGGCTTTGCAGAGTCTAAATTAAAAGTACTGAGCGTTGGAGTTGCACAGAGCTTCAGCGTTGCATTTTGAGCAGCAGGAGAAGTTCCGCCTATAATGGTAATGGTGGCTTTCTGACATTCTGTCCCACCTACAAAAGTTTTCACTTCGTATACTCCCGGTGAATTGGCTACATACACTGCATTGGTTGCAAAAGGAATAAGTACCCCATCTTTATACCATTTATAGGTCATTCCGGGAACGGCAGACACCTGAGCTTTTAAAGTCTGTGGGGTGTTATCACACATATTCAAAGTGTCTCCGAGAGGATTTCCGTTGCCGTCGACGATCGTCATCCCGATATCAAAAGATCCTCCCTGCAGAAATACCGCAGAATCATAGCCATTATCAATTGCATCTGCCAGAACCATTTTAAAATGATAGGTCTGGCCGGGAATTACAGTGGCAGTGGCTTTAAGAGGAATGGTTCTTCCTATAAAATTAGTTTCGACATTCAAAGTATTCAGTCCTCCGAAGTACTGTTCATTAATCGTTTCTCCATCACATCCTACGCCGGGAGGTACAATATTAAGAACACTTACCGGTCCATCTCCGTTGGGTAGAATTGCTAAATTGGTATAAGTTGGATCACCAACTTTTTTAAGAAGGAGCGCAAAACCGTCCGCAAAATCACCACATGGATACCCACTTGTGTATTCTTCTGAAGCAAATAAGTAATTAAATTTCACCTGGTTGCTGTTCGGGACGAAATCGAACTCTAAGGAGACCACGTCTTTCAGATTACCCGGAGGGTTGATCGCTGCTACCAGATCCGGATCATTCATTCCGGCTCCGGGGACAACATCTCCTAATGCAGCCGGTCCCTCTAGAGCATTTCCCGCTCTTCTGGCCTTACCGGTCACAAGAAGCAATCCGTCATTAAAAGGAAAATTGGTAGTTCCTTTATGAAAATACCCCCAGGCTCTATCTGTATCTGTTGGCAGTTGATTCGGAGATATGGTCACATTGCTGACATTAGGAGCCGCGCAGACAGATCCACCCGAGATCAGTACATTTTTTACAAGCTGTTCTATAGTATAGCTTGATGGTACATAAGTGGGCACATTGACATCTATAAATGCACCTGCCTTTTTACTCTGCGCACTAAACTTTTCAGGCTTTGATTTTCTTTCCATTCTCTGTGAAAAAGCAGAAACAGAAGCCAATAGAAACATTGTAATTAAAAAGTAATTATTCAGTCTATAATTGAACATTTTATTATTGTTTGTTCAAATGTAGCAAAAATATCATTAAAAACCATTCTAATTAAGCATTTTCAAATAATTCACCACACATATTCACAATAAATACATTTTATACTTATATAATCCACAAAAATGGTAGAGTTCAATTTTAACTAAAAAATACCCTAAAAAAAGCAGACTGTACATGAACCAGTCTGCTTTTTTATATTTTCACTATCCTAATATCTTATTTTATTGCTTGCTATTTCTTCAACTGATCAATTTCATTTTGAAGCTGGCTGATGACATCCTTTAAAGCTTTGATTTCATTCTTATTGGAATTCACATTGCTTTTAAGTATAACATTTTTGGCTCTTTCGTTGTGATCTTCATCATCTTCATCCTCATTGATCTCCTCTATATCCTCCTGGATATCTTCAATATCTTCATTGATCTCTTCAATATCTTCGCTGATCTCCTCAATGTCTTCACTGATCTCTTCAATATCTTCCTGAATATCTTCAATATCTTCACTAATTTCCTCAATATCTTCCTGGATATCTTCAATTTTCTCATGGCTTTTATTAACAGACATCTGAATAAAAATGGCGAGATATATTGCTTCCAGGGAGACCACGGTGGTAAGGATCAAAAGCATTTTGTCGAACTCAACAAGATTGAGCACCGGCAAGAGAAATGAAGTGATAAAGAATAAAGTATGAACGATGAGTGAGGGTATAGAACCTACCCACCAGGTAATCCCATTCGCTATTTTTTCTAACACTTCTTTTTTTTCTGTTTCTTTTTTCATCCTTCCTATGTTATAAAAGTTCTTTCGTCACTCCGAGTCCAAATAGGGCAAAATCATACTTGGCAGGATCGGTCTCATCAAATTGTCTGATGGCTGCATCCAGTTCTTCCACTGTTTTCCAGTCGTTCTGGGTTCTGGAAACAAGACCAAGTTTCCTTGAAATATTTCCTGTATGTACATCCAAAGGAATCGACAGGTGTTTCTGATCTATGTTTTCCCAAATACCAAAATCTACGCCATGTTTATCTTTTCGGACCATCCAGCGGAGAAACATAATAATTCTTTTGGAAGACGAGTTTTTGTAAGGTGAGCTGACGTGTTTATGACTTCTGTGTTTTTCTGTTTCGAGAAAGCTTTTTCTGAATCTTTCAATAGCATGAAGAAAATTGGTCTCCGGGTGATTGACGATAAATAAATTTTCAAGACTTTCATTGTCTTTATAGATCTTACTGAATTGTCTGATGAAATAAGCAAAATCCTCGCCGTTAAAGGTTCTGTGGATACTTTGGTTGTGAAGGATTTCCAAATCTTTTTCTGAATGGTTTAACACAAAATCATAAGGTGAATTCCCCATGACCTCAAGCATTTTATCCGCAGATTTAATAATTGATTTTCGGTTTCCCCATGAAATCGTAGCGGCCAGAAAACCGGCAATTTCTATATCCTGTTTTAAAGTAAATCGGTGTGGAATCTGTATGGGATCATCTTCAATGAAATCGGGACTGTTGTATTGATCTGCCTTTTCGTTCAAAAAGCTTTTTAATTCTTCAAAATTAAGCATACAGGTTTTAAATTTTTACGCTTTCCAGAGCTTTTGGGAGGTAGCTATTGGGAAAAACATTTCGCGCTTCATCGGTGAATACGGTAAGGTCTGCGTACCTGTTGGAAAAATGCCCGAGGATCAGTTTTCCTACTCCAGCTTTCTGGGCAATTGTTGCAGCTTCCAAAGCCGTTGAATGCCCGGTATAATCTGCCATCTCTTTCAGGTCATGCAGAAATGTTGATTCATGATAAAGAACCGTTACATTTTTAATGATCGGAAGTACACTTTCGAGGTAGCGGGTATCACTGCAGAAAGCATATGAAACAGGAGGTGTCGGATCGAGAGTCAGCACGTCATTTTTAAGAACATAACCATCGCTTAATACGAAATCTTTTCCTGCTTTTATATTGTGGTAATCACAGGATTCTATTTCACTGTATTTGGCAATTTCCTTCATATTCAGATGCCTGTCTTTTGGTTTTTCTTTAAAAAGATAACCGTTACAGTATATTCTGTGATCCAATGGAATGGTATACACCTCTACCCTGCTGTCTTCATAGATCTTTTCAGAATAATCCTTATCCAGCTCATGATAAACCACTTCAAAGCCGCGGTGTGTTTCTGTGATCTGAAAAATGGTTTCCAGCATTTTTTTGATTCCCTTGGGACCGTAAACGTGCAGGGGGATATCTCTTCCAAGAAGACGGAAAGAGGCAATAAGCCCCGGAAGACCAAAACAATGATCCCCGTGAAGATGAGAAATAAAGATATGATTGATCTTTGAAAATCTTGCTTTTGCTTTTCTCAGCTGTACCTGTGTTCCTTCTCCACAGTCGATCAGAAAGTGTCTTTCTTCTATTTCCAGCAACTGGGCCGTGGGCGAAGAATTAATTGTCGGAATAGCTGAATTAAAGCCTAATATCGTTAAATAAGTACTCAAATCAATAGTTTATTATAACAAATGTACGACAGAAAATCTAAACATATATTTTAGATTTAATTTTAAATACTAAAAAGCATAGGATTTCTAAAAATACATAAGCTGTAGAAGAGTTTGAATACTGCAAGCATTAAAGCGCGTATAAAACTGCAAAGAATAGCTTAAGTTGGATAAAAATCTACGGTTTTGCGTTCGATTGATTAATCTTTTACTTTCAGGAAGTCCAGAAACAGATCCAACGCCTGCTTGCGGTGACTTATTTTGTTTTTATCATCCGGATTCATTTCTGCGAAAGTTCTGTCATACCCTTGAGGAACGAATATAGGATCATAGCCAAAACCTTTATGTCCCTTATTTTCTGTTAATATATTTCCATGAACTCTTCCTTCGAAATATCGGGCTCCATTTTCGTCATAATAACATAAAACTGTAATGAAATAAGCTTTTCTGTTGTCTTCCCCTTCCAATTCACCTAAAACCTTTTCCATGTTTTTCGCAAAATCATGGTCTCCTGCATAACGTGCCGAAAAAATTCCGGGTCTGCCATCCAAAGCTTCTACAGCAAGGCCGCTGTCATCTCCCAAACTTGGAATTCCCGTTTTCTCAAAGCAATATTTCGCTTTGATCAGAGCATTGGCATTAAAAGAATCACCATCCTCTACAATTTCTTCATGAATATTATAATCTGTGAGGCTTTTTACTGTAAAATCATTTCCAAGGATCTGCTGGATCTCTTCTTTCTTGTGTATGTTGTGAGTGGCAACTAATAATTCCATATCTATATTCATTTTTGCTCAATTCATTTTTGTCCGTATTTCATATTACGGTTAATTTTATTTCTTCTTTGTCCTAAATTTCAGAATAATGTACTTTATACTTTTTCATAAACAAATAATAGAATAAAGAAAAAAGTACAATTCCTATTACCAGAATAATCCATTCGGAAATTTTGAAAGCGTCTGCGAAACTTTCGCTTTTCGTATAAGTGACGAGCATTGAAGAACACAGGTTGTTAAATCCGTGAAGCAACATCGGCAGCAACAGAGACTTTGTTTTCTGATACACTAGTCCCAGCACGCAACCCAGCAATACCGCGCCTACAAACTGCCATGGATTTCCATGAACCAGTCCGAAGATGATGGATGCATACAAAATCGCTCTTCGGGGATCTACGCCTTTATTCACCAGTCCTTTCTGAATAATTCCTCTGAAAATAATTTCCTCGAAAATAGGCGCCATGATCACGGTCATGATGATCATAATGACTGGTTCAAAGGTCAGCTGCTCCATCAGCTGTGAGAAATATTCATAGTATTTCCCCCAGAATGGTCCTGTGATGGGAATAAGAGAGGTGATGAATTCTGAAATAAACATCATCCCGATCATCATAGGAAATATAAGGAGATAGGTATAAAAATTCGTTGGAGAAAAATTAAAATTCAGTTTTTTTCCTGTTGAAGGCCTCACGATAAAAAAATCAAAAAAGGCGATCGCAGTCAAAAATCCGGCTGCATTGGTCAACATTAAAAACCAGTCTTTAAGTTCGAGATTTTCTCTGAAAGCTATTTTCCAGAAACTGCCGAAAAAAGATACAGCCATTGTTCCTATGAATAATCCCGCCAACAAGACAAGACCTCCGATCCATGTGAAAGTAAACTTCGGATATCTGCTATTTTCCATGCTTTTTCTGTAAAATTTTGTAAAAACAAAGATAATTTTTTTGAAAGCCTTAAGCAACTAAAAAAGGAAATACTTATTTTCGCCTACTCATCCCAATCACATTAAAAAATGAACCCCGAAAAGCCTTTTCCGAGGATAGAATCTAAAATCAGTCTGTTTCCTACATTCATGCTTCAGACATTGGTTTACGGTATGTTACTTTTAGGCTTTGCCTTTCTTATTGCTCTTCCTGCTTATGGAATTTACAAGAGAGGTATTGAAGTCATGCTTTTTCCTGCATTAATCTGTTTTCCCGTAGGATTGGGTATTCTGATTCCTACAGTAAAAGAATATATACTCAAAAGGAATCTTATCGCAAGCACAATCATCGTTGATGAAACCGGAATCCTGTATTGTAATTCAAAACGTGAAGTTGTCCATCAAATTCTTTACAGTGATCTTGTTTTTTCCGGCAAAGAGTATGATGTTTTATCAGTAAGTACCGGAAGCAGCGGAATTATGCCTCTGCTTGAAGTCTTTACCGGATCTGAAAAAGAAGCCGCGAAACCTTTGCGTATCGAAATGAATCTTCCGTTGCATGTGGTCAAAGACCGTTATACATTATATGCCCATCTTTTGAGAGGAATCAGTGTTTTCCGACCGGACCTGAAAATCGCCCCACAGGTTTTTAATAATTATTTTATTGATCCTGAAACCTGGCAAGTGAATAAAAAAGGGGGAAAATATTTATTTTTAATCATCCTTTTAGCCGCGCTCCTTCTCTGCGGGCTTATTGTTTGGTTGGTATTTTCTTTTGGTTAAATAACAGATATGAAGGAGAAATTTAAAATAATGGAATCGGAGATCAACTGGCCTCTAACTTATGTTGCGCTTGGTTTGGTATGGCTGACGATCACCATCATAATCGCTGTCATCGTTTTGCTTTTTTATAAACTTTTTGATCATGGCTTCAATGATTTTTCGTCTGATCGCGGTCATTTTTTTGTTATTCTTATTGCCGAAGCTATCCTTATTTCCTGTTGTCTGTTTCTGATCATCCATATCATTGATGCAAAGAATAAATATTTCAAAAGAATTGTGGTTGATGCAAAAGGAGCTCACACTTACAATTATAAAAAAGAACTCATTGACAACACATTATATTCCGATTTATGTAAATCTGATGATCCTTTTCTCCCTGATGTCAGTGACAACACCAGTACACAGCCCTCCTTTACCAAATCATTAAGAATCTTCAGGAAGAATAAGTCAAATCAAATTGACACAACTTTTATTGATTTTAATTACAGCTATTACCAATTTAAAAACAAGCCTGAACTCTACAGACATTTTCTGCAGGGAATACAAATATTCAGACCGGACATTACCATTAAACAATATACCCTTGAAGAATATAATCTGACAGACGAAACAAGTTATGTTAAAAAACGGAAAGGCTTTGAATGGCTTGCCACCCTTCTTTTCATGGCTGTTCTTTTTGGGTTATTATATCTGTTGGTGCTTTTTTTGAAATAGAATTTAGAGGTTAGAAATTAGAGGTTAGACCATGAACGTTTGTATTAATAAGCTTCACACTTATTGTTTCTAAACCACATTCTTAAATTACCAAAATTTCTTTATTCATACGATAAGTACTTCTTTTAAAACTCCAATCCTTTTACCGAAGAATCCCCTTATCCATAATCTTGCAGCTTTTATTCAAAACTCTCAACCATTTATTCCTGTAAATTATTTGAAACCTCATAAAAAATCCCGATTTTTGCAACTTCAAAATACACTATGTCAGACTTAATCAAAGAAATACAAAAAAGAAAGACTTTCGGGATTATTTCCCACCCGGATGCCGGAAAAACAACCCTTACAGAAAAATTACTTCTTTTCGGGGGTGCGATTCAGGAAGCCGGTGCGGTAAAGTCCAATAAAATAAAAAAAGGAGCTACCTCCGACTTTATGGAAATCGAAAGACAGAGAGGAATCTCTGTAGCGACTTCTGTATTGGCTTTTGAATATAAAGATCACAAAATTAACATCCTTGATACACCGGGTCACAAAGATTTTGCTGAAGATACCTATAGAACTTTGACTGCTGTAGACTCTGTAATCGTGGTAATTGACGTTGCAAAAGGGGTTGAGGAACAGACTGAAAAACTGGTGAAGGTCTGCAGAATGAGAAACATTCCTATGCTGGTTTTCATCAATAAACTTGACCGTGAAGGTAAAGATGCTTTTGACCTTTTGGATGAGGTAGAACAGAAATTGGGATTAAGAGTAGTTCCTTTGTCTATTCCTATCGGTATGGGAAGTGACTTCCAGGGAATCTATAATATCTGGGAAAACAATATTCAGCTTTTCCTGGAAGAAAAGAAGCAGAAAGTAGGTGAAACCGTTAAGTTTGACGACATCAATGATCCTTCAATAGATGAGGTGATCGGGGAAAAAGCGGCTCAAAATCTTAGAGACGAGCTTGAACTTGTACAGTCTGTATATCCTGAATTCAGCCGTGAAGAATATATGGCGGGTGATCTACAACCCGTTTTCTTTGGTTCGGCTTTAAATAATTTTGGAGTCCGTGAGTTACTGGATGCGTTCATCGAAATTGCACCGATGCCTCAGCCTAAAGAAAGCGATACCCGTCTTGTAAAACCTGAAGAAAATAATTTTACGGGATTCGTTTTCAAGATCCACGCGAATATGGATCCTAAACACAGAGACCGGCTTGCGTTCGTGAAAATTGTTTCAGGAACATTCAAAAGAAATGAAAATTATCTGTTGGTAAGAGAAAACAAAAAGATGAAATTCTCTTCTCCCAATGCATTCTTTGCTGATAAAAAAGAGGTGGTAGATGAAAGTTTCCCCGGAGATATCGTAGGTCTTCATGACACGGGAAGTTTCAGAATCGGAGATACATTGACCGGTGGTGAGAAATTAAGCTTCAAAGGAGTTCCTAGTTTCTCTCCTGAGCATTTCCGTTATATCAACAACAGTGATCCGCTTAAAGCCAAGCAATTGGCAAAAGGTATTGATCAGCTGATGGATGAAGGGGTTGCGCAGCTCTTTACCATGGAAATGAATAACAGAAAGATCATCGGAACTGTGGGGGCGCTTCAGTATGAGGTCATCCAATACCGTCTGGAGCATGAATATGGTGCAAAGTGTACCTACGAACCCCTTTCGATGCATAAGGCATGCTGGATAGAAGCTGATGAAAAATCTGAAGAATTTAAAGAATTTGCAAGGCTGAAGCAGCGATTCCTTGCAAGAGATAAATACAACCAGCTTGTATTCCTTGCAGACTCATCATTCACAATTCATATGACCCAGGAAAAATTTCCGAATGTAAAACTGCATTTTATCAGTGAATTTAATAATGATTAATCATTACTTTATAGTACAAAAAAACCGTTCATCTGAACGGTTTTTTTTGTTGAATCTACTGGGATGATCTACTTAGGAATCATCATTAGTTTCTTAACAATTTTTTCTCCATCTACGGTAACATGAATCATATAGGATTCAGTAGGTAAATGTTTTAAATTGATCTGTTGCAGATCCTGATCAAAAATATATTTGGTCTTTTTAGGCACAATCAGTTTTCCGTCCATTGAAAATATTTCGTAAGTAATAACGTAAGGACGCAACGGAATTTGTCTAGGGAAATCGGCTTTAATGTAAACATACCCATCATTGGAAGGCACAGGATAGATCATCAGACCCTGGTATATTCTTGTAGGGGTTGTTACCGGATTTCCAGGATTTGGACCCGGAACTACTACTGCTGAAGAATTAATTGTAAAGTTTTGTGAATTGACATTTAAAAATACATTCTCCACAGCTTTCACCATAATTCTGGCACTGTTTGAAATCGTTCCCAGACCACCCGGAACCGTATAATTATAAGAACCATTATTAGGTGTACTTGCAACCAAAACGGTTGGGAAAGTAAGACCGCCGTCTTTTGACAAAAGGATTGTTACATTAGGCGTGCTTACAGGGGCAGCTGTTGTATTGGCCACATCCCAGGTAATGGCATAGGACTGACCTTCACTCCAGACAACTCCTGCTGTATTTTGTGAAGTAACCAAGAAAGGCCCTGCACCATCTACAACGGTAAGTTTCACATTATCACGTCCAGTCTGGCCTCCCAGAGGATTATTATCTCTTACAAGAACTGAAAAATTAAGATCTCTTCCTCTTGAAGCGAGCTTCTCCCATGCTTTCACATCTGCAGGAGCTACAATGGCAGGATCATAACCGGAAACAATCGTAGACAGTCTGGGAAAATATCTTGAAGGTGATGCTGTAGGCATTACAGACCTGAAAAGAGGTCCTACTGCATTAACCGGTTGAGGTGGCATAGCCGCAACCCCAAAATCAGTTTGTTCCCAGGTATAAGTAAGAGCATCATTATCTGCATCCGTTGCAGTGGCTGTGAGCATAAATGGAGTACTCTTCGGGATGCTTCTGTCCGGTCCTGCGTTGGCAATTGGCTCTGTGTTGGCAATCGGGGTTTTAACCCCACAGTTGGAGGTAGAACCTGAAGTTAGCCTGGTATACATTTCAGCAATACTTACCGCATGGAAATATGCATCACTGTGGGGTTGTACATTGGGAGCACAAATACCTGCATATCCCATAATAGAGCTGGCACTTCCCGGCTCTATGGATGTAGGCGTATTTCTGTTACAGTTATTATTTTGCGTATGATTGGCCCCAAACTGATGTCCCATTTCATGAGCTACATAATCTATTACAAAAGGATCACCCACCGGAATTGCAGACCCGGTAACTCCACCCGCCTTGCTACTTCCACAAATGGCAGGAGTAGCCGCTAAGCCATTATCGTTCCCGGCATTGGCCTGAAAGAACAAGTGTCCAATATCATAATTGGCAGCACCGATAATAGTGTTGGTAACCGTAATATTTTCACCTAACATCTGTCCTGCATCCAGGGTATTAAAAGTATCTGTACTGATGAAGAATAAAGAATCTGTATTCGGAATAAGCTGTAATCTTACTGAAATATCTCTTTCAAATACTTCATTTAATCTTGTTACAGCAAGGTTAACAGCCGCAAGAACTGCCGCTCTTTTCTGAATATCCGTTCCTGATCCCACACCAGCCTGACCTGCGATATAAGCAGTGTATTCTGTCGTCGTTGTAATCGCGAGCCTGTACTTTCTGTTTAATCCGTCAATAACTGTTTTCTGGGCACTTAAAGCGGATTCATCCAGCTCATTATTTCCATTAAAAAGACATTCAAACTGACTGAGAGATGAGGCATTTTTCCGATCATACAGTTTATAAATCTTATTATCTTTTGTATAAGAATCGATATAATAAATTCCCTGATTATTTCTGATCATCCCGTTAAATCCAAAGTAAGGATCTATCGTAAACTTTAAAGTGGCTGATTGGTCCCCTTTTTTGAAGCCGGTAAAAGAACGGATCTCAGAATATCTGTTCTGAAGGTCCGGATGCATGGTTGAAGATTCAAAAACCTCGTAGGTATCAAAGCCTCCTTCAAGGTTTGGAAAATCCATCAGTACTCCTTTTTTAGACAAATGCAGATCACTGTCAGGTAAATTTTTGAGTTGATTTTGAATGTCACTGACATTAAGTTTAAACAAAGTGAAATCAGTAATCCTTACATTAGTTTCACGAATTTCACTGTTGATTTTTGAGTCAGGTTTTTTCCAATGATTTTTTTGAGCAAACCCTACTGCCGAAAACATGAGCAAGGTCCCCAAAACCAGTAATTTTTTCTTCATCTACTTTTTTTTATAAATTAAAAGGCTATTAGTTTAACACCTGAAGGAACTTTCCCTTCTATTTTAAGAATCAATATGGGATTCTTTTCTTTATTCAATAAATATTCTTCGTTATCAATTTCTTTATAATAGACCTTTAGAAAAGATTTCTCCTCTTCTATCTTCTCTATTTCAATATCTCCATATTCCTTTGTTTTCAATTGAGGTTTCAGTACAAGAAGAAATTCATTTTCAGACAATGTAGGAATTGGCTGCGACCGGGAAAATCTTTTATCTTCCATTACGCTGTATAATTTTACTGTTTCCTCAAAAGATTGTACTAAGGTATACTCTTTTAAAAGTATACTCTTATTCAGCCTTCGTACTTCCGAAAATTTTATCTCATTATTATTTCTACTCATTCCTGACTCTGTTTTAACGACATTTTTTGTAGCAGAAACGTTTGTGCAACCTGCTCCACCTCCAAATCCAAACAAAAGCAAAAGAAAGATTAACAAAAATACTCTTTTCATTATGAAAATATTAATATGCAAATGTAAATATTCATATTTAGCATTTTGAATATTTTTTCAAAAAAAATTATTCAATAAACACAAATCTACCCCAAAACCTTGTAATGAGTCGTTAAAATTACATAATTGTTAAAATAAATGATCAATTAACAGACAAAAGCAGTTATCCAAACATTTACCTTTATAAAAACGAAACTATAAGCAACTTATTATGCATCAGGTCCTGTAAAGTTATCAGAGTTTATTTACAAAAATATTCTTATCCTCAGTTGATTCAGGTAACATGAGATATTTACTTTGAATGAGCTCTCTATTTCTGATAGGCATGACTATAGAAAAGAATATAAAAATCAATAATTTTATACATCCTGTTTTGTAAATCTTTTGTAAAATGAGTTCAGTCAATTGATTTTCAACTGAATAAAATTTTACTGGCATAATACATTCTATTTACAATTAATTTCTGGCCACCACTCCTAATTTTACTTCATCAAAAAAATAATGTTATGAAAAAGTTCGTATTACTGGTTGCTATATCAAGCACTTTTATCATGTGTAAAAAGAGTGAAGCAGCACACTCTCAGATTGAAGATACTTTACATGCTGCGGACAGTGCGGCAACCGAATTTCATGAAACCGTGAATTCTATCAATCAAACGGCAGACAAAATGATGGATTCGGCTCATGTCAAAATAAAAGATTTTGAAGATACCAAAGGAGAAATTCAGCAGAAGATTGAAAATACTGCCAAAATAGTAGATTCCTTATCTGATAAAATTGCATCCACAAAACTGGAATCAAAAATCGAGAAAAAAGATTCAACGAATAAAAAAACTGAAAAGGTAGTTGTTAACGTCCCGGCTCCAAAGGTGATCAAAGAAACCAAGATCATTTATAGAAATCAATCAAAAAATGACAGCTATGAGTTGAATGCTCCTAAAAACATAATGGTAAAAACCGGATTGCTGTCTGTAAAAGCAGACAATGCAGAAACCGTAAAAGAACTCGTAAAAGAGGAAACGATAAAAAACAACGGATACGTAAAAAGTGAAGAGCTTTCTTATGTTTCTGCAGAGCCCGTAAGACACGAGTCTGCCTATTCCGAAACAAACCAGAAAGTCTACTATATGGATATCAGGGTTCCTATCCGGAATTTTGATGATTTAATGAATGATCTGAGCAGAATTGGGGAGGTAGACAATAAAAACATTCAGGTTTCCGGCAATCATTATACGGATAATACACTATGTACTATAACAGTGACCCTTACCGATCAATCAGATATTGAAAAAGAACCTAAAACTTTCGGTGGAAAATCACTCGCAGCCATTTCATCCGGCTGGGGTGTCATTACTTCTGTCTTTCTTTTCATACTCCCACTCTGGCCCCTACTTCTCATCGGAGGTATAGCTTATTATTTTTATAAGAAGAAAAATAAAAAAACAACTGACAACAATCCTCAATAGATCGGAATCCATCGAAAGATGGATTTTTTAATTTTTTTTTAATGACTATAAAAAATTAAACCCAATTCTTCTTCTTATATTTATCTTGTTAAGACAAACATCTAAATCTATGGATAGCACGTCCCAATTTAAAATGATAATGCCAACGAACAGCACTATTATATCCATGGACATTTAGAAATGGGTGATTTTCCGGCTGAAGGCTAATTTATAAAAGATGACCTTTGAAAAAGGTGATGTTAGGATATATTTCAATGGGGCCGAAAATTATCTCAAAAATAGATCTGATAGCTGGATCAGTGGAAACCCAAAAGATATTCTGAAAAGTAATTTCTGTTTTACTGACGATATCATTAACAAGTTTCCAAAATCAGATCAGTTGATCATTCTATAAAAGATTAAAGAATAATATCGCTTGATAAAGCGCTCATATATTATTAAAGTAAGTGGTTTGTAAATAGAAGAGGCCGTCTCACAACTGAGGCGGTTTTTTTTGGTTATTATTTTAGGTTTTTATATTTTTATATTTGATAATCAGATATTTGTTTATGAATTTCAAGTATTATAATCAGAATCAGTTGGAGTTGTTTCCCTATAGTTTTGAGG